>JBCCUC010000001.1:0-348566 GCA_039197515.1 Pseudomonadota bacterium
CGAAGGTGCGCTCGACTTGCATGTGTTAGGCCTGCCGCCAGCGTTCGTTCTGAGCCAGGATCAAACTCTCAAGTTGAAAAGCAATTGCTTGCTTAACCTTGACGTTCGAACCTCTGCACATCGTCCCGACTGGCATAGCCGGGACAGTCATCTGTTTGTGTGCTTCAGGTTATCAAAGACAACCGAAAGCCGTACAAACAGTGAAGCTGACACTCTATCATCGGAACCGGGTACCTCGCTATAAACGAGCCGATTGCCTAAGAGCGCGATATACAGACGTTGATCCATCGAATGAACCAAACCGCCCACATATCTCTTCAGATATTCAAATTTCAAACAGCGTAGAGACAAAAGTGACTGGATGCGCCCTATATTCTTGGCGCGCCCCGCCTCGGTACCTCAGATTTTTTGTCTGCCTAGCCTGCAACCCCTTGGCGTCTGCCTCGTTGTTGCCTCTTCGGCGCACCGATCAGCGCCTCAGCGCCTTGAAGGGGTATTTACGTTCAGCGGCCTGGACCCGCAACCCCTTTTTTTGAGAAAACGGCATTTTTTCAGCATTTCATTTTTATCTGTTCAAATTCATATACTTACCACGATTTCGGACGGCGATAGTCCCCGCAACACCACCTTGCATTTCTTAAAATCCGCGCGTTTATTCCCAGATATTGTGTTGTCCACAGATCTATCCCCAAGCAAAAGCAAGACTCACCGCGTTTTCGGGTTCAATCGCCCCTCACATTGCGAGTCACCTCGCGCGGCGCATGGCCCACGTCAGGCGGCCTTGCGCACCCGCCACTTGATCCGCAGCCCAAGCAGAAGCAGGATCACCGCCAGATAGATCATCGGCTCAAGCTGAAATCCCTTCGCCTGCCAGACAAAGTGCAGCCCCCCGAGCAGCACCGCCGCATAGGTCAGTTTGTGCAGTTGCCGCCAGGCTGCACCGCCCATTTTGCGCACCGACCAATTGTTAGAGGTAAGCGCAAGCGGGATCAGCAAAACAAAGCTCGCCATCCCAATGGTAATGTAGGGCCGCTTCCAGATGTCTTGCACAACGCGGTCCCAGGTCTGCACATCAAGCACGGCCCAGACGAGAAGATGCAAAACAACGTAAGTAAAGGCGAGCACGCCGATCGCGCGCCGGAACTTCAGCAAGTTCACGCCCAGATACTGTCGCAGCGGCGTGATGCACAAACCAATGATCAACAGCTGTAGCGCGATCTCGCCATACTCATGCTCAAGAACTTTGACAGGATCGGGACCCAGGCTGCCGGTGAGCGCCCAGTAAAACAGAACCGGCGCGGGGAGCATATAGGCGAGATAGATCACCCAAGTCGGGATCTTGCGTGCCACGGTGTTTATGCTCTGCTTCATCTCTACCCTCGCTCAGTGCTCTGCCGCGCTCCCACTGCCTCAATAGAATTTCGTGAGGTCCATCCCGGCATAAAGGTCGCCGACCTCTTCTTCGTATCCGTTGAACATCAAGGTCGGTTGCCGGCGCGCAAAAAGGCCGCTGCCGATCACCCGTTCGCTGGCTTGCGACCAACGTGGATGATCCACCTGAGGATTTACATTACTGTAAAAGCCATACTCCCGACCGTTCGCCTTATTCCAGGCGGTCGGCGGCTCTTCTTCCACGAGGCTGATGCGCACAATCGATTTGATCGACTTGAAGCCATACTTCCACGGCACCACCAGACGCAGGGGCGCGCCGTTCTGGTTGGGCATGTCTTTTCCATAGATCCCCGTCGCCATGATGGTGAGCGGATGCATGGCCTCATCCATGCGCAGACCCTCCACATAGGGCCAATCGATCACCGGAAAGCGCACGCCAGGCATCTCATCCGGGCGCAGCGCGGTCTCAAATGCTACGTATTTCGCCGCCGACTGCACGCCCGCCATGTTCAGCAAATCGGCCAGCTCAAATCCATTCCAAGGGATCACCATCGACCAAGCCTCAACGCAGCGAAACCGGTAGATCCGTTCCTCAACTGTCATGGCGGTCATGATATCTTCGAAAGCGTATGCGCCGGGCTTGTCAACCAGCCCGTCGATCTGCACGGACCACGGTGATGTCGTCAGACGGTCCGCATATCTGGCCGGATCGTCTTTGCCTGTGCCGAATTCATAGAAGTTATTGTAGCTCGTGATGTCTTCATAGCTGTTAGGGACGAGCTCTTCCGCCGCCCGCGCCTGGCCCCCCAGACCCGCCAGCCCGACACCCGCCGCCAGCCCGGCGACCAGTTGCCTGCGGTTAAGATAGACAGCCTCCGGCGTCACATCCTTGTCGCTCAGGGTATTTTTCCAACGGTTTGCCATGTCACACGCTCCTTCATTGATCTCAGAGGTAAGGTGAGATCCTGAGCGCACCAAATTTTTTGGCCATGATTTCACCGGTCACACTCAAATGTCAGCGGATGTTTCATCTCTTGGCGCGGGTTCCGCAGAAAAATCGAAGCAGTTTTCAACCTTTTGTGATTGGAAGCAGGAGGCCCCTGGGGCTTAGTGCAGGGCCATTGCGCTTCAATGCTTCGCATCGGCGCATCAGCGGAAAATCCCATCTGAACCAATGCCCGCCCCGTGCGTAAAGCAAATATGCCAGTTCGGCATTTATGCACTCAAGGAGGAAGTTATGTTCCGTACAACTGCACTCGCTCTTGCAACCGCGACATCAATGATCGCGAGCTCGGCTTTCGCCGGCAGCATGTCGAAGGATATCGTCGATACTGCCAGCGCCGCTGGCAGCTTCAGCACGCTCTTGGCCGCAGCCGAAGCTGCTGGTCTCGTCGACACCCTGAAGTCTGACGGCCCGTTCACAGTCTTCGCGCCAACAGATGAGGCTTTCGCAGCGCTGCCCGAAGGCACCGTGGAAAACCTGCTGAAGCCCGAGAACAAGGACCAGCTCGCCGCGATCCTCACGTATCACGTGATTTCGGGTAAAGTGATGTCGACCGATCTGCAAGACGACATGGAAGCCAAGACCGTGCAAGGCGCGTCTGTGACCATCGATCTGGACAATGGCGTGATGGTAGAAGACGCAAGCGTCGTCACTGCTGACGTCGAGGCGTCAAACGGCGTGATCCACATCATCGACAAAGTGATCCTGCCCTCAAGCTAAAAGGGCACTCCTCGGCCTGCCTGGTGATGTCGCCAGGCAGGCTACTGGCCCACGGCAGATTTTCAGTCGCGACCCAGCCGGTCGCACGTGCGCCACACCGTGAAACACCCCCAAATTCATGCAAATCCAGAACCTGAGGATCACAGCCTCGGACGTCGCCGGTGACGTGGGCGACGATCCGGTTGACCTGGATGTGAAAGCCATTCCACTGCCGGCGAGCTTCAGCCTGCTGGCTCTAGCCTTGGCAGGCTTTGGCGTGATGCGCCGCCGCGCGCCCTCAGCGACCTGAAAATCGAGGCGGGCGTTTTTCGAAGAAAGCCGCCCGGCCTTCCACTGCATCCGCGCTGCCCATCATGAGAGTGAATTGATCGTGGTCTGCGTGACTTGCGACCGCCGCCAGGGCGTTTGCATAGGCGTTGATGCTTTGTTTGCACTGGCGCAACGCCGCCCGCGGCAGGCCCGCCGCACGTTCAGCAAATCTGCGCGCTTGGGCCTCTGCGCCGCCCGCGGGTGTCAACGCATCTGCCAGCCCCCAGTTCAACGCATCCTCCGTGCTGAGGCTTTCAGCAAGCATGATCAGACGCTTGGCGCGCGCCGGTCCAACCAAGTTTGTGATCCGCGGCACCGACCCCCACGACATGTTGAGCCCGCGCGCCACCTCGGGGATCAAAATCCCACCGGCGTCGCTCAGCACCCGCAAATCCGTGCTGACCGCCAAGGCGAGCCCGCCGCCGACACACCAGCCTTCGATTGCGCAGATTGTCACAGGCTCCAACGCTTCCCAGGCCGCGCACATGCGTTTACCGAGGCTGAAGGCCAAGCGCTGTTCGGCCAATGGCATCTCGGCCAATTGGCCCAGGATCGGATCCGCCAGATCAAAGCCCAGGCAAAAATTGTCAGCCCGCCCCTTGAGGATGATCGCCGCGGTCTCGTGATCCTCCTCAAAGCCGCGCGCGACTTCCAAAAGCTCTCGCATGAGCCCCAGCGACAGCGCATTGGCCGGCGCACCTCGGTCAAAGGTGACAATCGCAATTGCGCCTTCGCGCTCGACAGTGACATGCTTCATCTTCGCTCCCCCTTGGCCCTTTAGCCTCAGGGAACTGTGCGACCATGTCCAGGGGCCCACGCGCCCAACGAAGGGCCACGCCAAAGCGCGGCCCTGTCAGCGCAGCTCAGGGCGACTAATGCACCACCGCATCATCGGGCTTGGCCCGATTGCTCGCCGCGAGCCGGTCGCCGATGATCAACCCGTCAACGCCCGCCGTCACATCAACCTGCGTGCCGTCCTTCACATCGCCAGACAACAGCATTTCCGCCAGCGGATCCTGCAGCGCGCGCTGGATCACCCGCTTCAAGGGCCGCGCGCCAAACACAGGGTCGTAGCCCTCATCGGCCAGCCATTGCTTGGCTGCCGGGTCCAGAGACAGGCTGATCTTGCGTCCCGCCAGCCGCTTGTAGAGACGCGCGAGCTGGATATCGACGATGCCGGTCATGTCATTGCGCACCAGCCGGTCAAAGATGATAGTCTCATCCAGCCGGTTCAGGAACTCGGGCCGGAAATGCGCCCGCACCGCGTCCATCACATCACGCCGCGCCGCCGCCATATCGCCGCCTTCGGGCAGTTGGCTCAGCGCCTGCGCGCCCAAGTTAGAGGTCAGCACAATGAGCGTCTGTTTGAAATCCACCGTGCGGCCTTGACCGTCGGTCAGCACGCCATCGTCAAGCACCTGCAAAAGCACGTTAAAGACATCCGGATGTGCCTTTTCGACCTCATCGAAGAGCACAACCTGATAGGGCCTGCGCCGCACCGCTTCGGTCAAGACACCGCCCTCGTCATAGCCCACATAGCCGGGAGGCGCACCGATCAGCCGCGCGACCGCGTGTTTCTCCATGAACTCGGACATATCGATCCGCACCATCGCGCTGTCATCGTCAAAGAGGAATTCGGCGACGGCCTTCGTCAGCTCGGTCTTGCCAACACCTGTAGGTCCGAGGAACAGGAACGAACCCAGCGGCCGGTTCTCATCGTTGAGACCCGCCCGCGCGCGGCGCACCGCATTGGCCACCGCTTTCACGGCTGCATCCTGACCGATCACCCGGGCATGCAACTGCTCTTCCATGCGCAGAAGCTTGTCGCGCTCGCCTTCCAGCATCTTGCCCGCGGGGATCCCGGTCCAGCGCTCCACCACGCTGGCGATCTGATCGGGGCGCACGGCCTCTTCGACCATCATCTCATCGGCATGGCTCTCGGCATCGGCCAGCTCTTTTTCCAGCCCGGGGATAATGCCGTAGCTCAGCTCACCCGCGCGGGCGAGATTTCCCTCACGCTTGGCGATATCAAGATCGGCACGCGCGCGGTCCAACCGCTCCTTGATGTCGCGGGCGGAGGCCAGCTTGTCGCGCTCCGCCTGCCAGGTCGCGGTCATCTCGGCCGATTGGTCCTTGAGATCTGCAAGCTCTTTTTGCAGCGTCTCCAGCCTATCTTTGGAGGCTTGATCATCCTCCAGCTTCAGCGCCTCTTCCTCGATCTGCATCTGCAAAATCTGCCGGTCGAGCGCATCGAGCTCTTCAGGTTTGCTGTCGACTTCCATGCGCAGACGGCTCGCCGCCTCATCGACCAGATCAATCGCCTTGTCGGGCAGGAACCGATCCGTGATGTAGCGGTGCGAGAGCGTTGAGGCGGCCACCAGCGCGGTATCGCTGATCCGCACGCCGTGGTGCAACTCATACTTTTCTTTGATGCCGCGCAGGATTGAAACAGTATCCTCCACCGTCGGCTCCAAGACCATCACAGGCTGGAACCGCCGCGCAAGCGCCGCGTCTTTTTCAACGTGCTTTCGGTATTCATCAAGCGTGGTCGCGCCGACGCAGTGCAGTTCACCACGCGCCAGTGCCGGTTTCAACAGGTTTGAGGCGTCCATCGCCCCGTCCGCTTTGCCCGCACCCACCAGCGTGTGCATTTCGTCGATGAAAAGGATGATCTCACCCGCCGCGTTCGTCACCTCAGTGAGCACGGCCTTCAAACGCTCTTCAAACTCCCCGCGGTACTTCGCCCCGGCAATGAGCGCGCCCATGTCGAGGGACAACAGCCGCTTGTTGCGCAGGCTCTCTGGCACATCGCCATTCACGATCCGCAGGGCCAAGCCCTCGGCGATGGCGGTCTTGCCCACGCCGGGCTCACCGATCAGCACCGGGTTGTTCTTGGTGCGACGGCTCAGCACCTGCATCGCGCGGCGGATCTCCTCGTCGCGCCCGATGATCGGGTCGATCTTGCCCTCACGCGCGCGGGCGGTCAGATCGGTGCTGTACTTTTTCAGCGCTTCGTAGCCATCCTCGGCTGAGGCTGTGTCCGCCGTACGCCCCTTGCGCACATCGTTAATGGCGGTGTTGAGCGCCTGCGCGCTCACCTTGCCCGCCTCCAGCGCTGTCTTTGCGCCCGACTTGATCATGGCAAGCGCCATCAACAGACGCTCCACCGGCACAAAGCTGTCGCCCGCCTTGCTGGCGAGTATCTCGGCCTCGGCAATGACCTTGGCCGTTGCATTGTCAAGATAAATCTGGCCCGCGTCGCCGGTCACCCGTGGGATCTTACCCAGCCCGAGCGCAAGCGTCTCTCGCACGCGGTCAGGCTGTCCGCCAGCGGCTGTGATCAGGTTGCTGACCAACCCCTGTTCATCGTCCAAAAGCGCCTGCAGCAAGTGCTCGGGCGCAAGGCGTTGGTGGCTTTCTCGGGTGGCTATCGTCTGCGCAGCTTGGATGAACCCGCGCGATCTTTCCGTGAACTTCGACAAGTCCATGGCATTCTCCTCATGCTAAGCGCCGTTCATCTGATTGGCCCGCTTGGCGGCACCTGTCTTAACGGCCTCACCAGGTATGTGGGAGAGCGCGCGCGCGTATTCAAGCAAGGGCGCGGGATTTCCTGGGCCATCCGCGCGCGCTTGACCTCGGTAGACGACTGCGGCAGTGCTCGGACACACTGCGCAGATTGGAGGGCCGATGCCGGATGAAAGACTGATCGTGGCGCTTGACGTGCCGCACGCGATGGCTGGGTTGGCGCTGGCCGAACGCTTGGGCGAGACGGTGGGCTTTTACAAGATCGGCCTTGGCATGCTCACCGGGGGCGGGCTGGCCCTGGCCAATGAGCTCAAGCAAGATCACGGCAAGCGCATTTTTTTGGACATGAAGCTGTTTGACATCGGGGCCACCGTGGAGGCCGCCGTGCGCGGCCTTGCGCAGTTCGATCTCGACTTTCTCACCGTGCATGGGGACCCTCATGTGGTGCGCGCGGCGAAAGAAGGGGCCAGCGGCAGCGATCTGAAAATCCTTGCCGTGACGGTGCTCACCTCCCTGGATCGCGCGGATCTCGATGCGGGGCTGATCGTGCCGGGCGAGGTGCAAGACATCGTGGCCGACCGCGCAGCCCGCGCTTTTGACGCGGGTGCCGACGGCGTCATCGCTTCCCCCCGCGAGGCCGCGGGGCTGCGCGCTCTTCCGCAGGCCGCGCAGAAATTGATCGTCACACCCGGTGTCAGACCCCCCGGCGCGGCGACGGGCGACCAAAAGCGGGTGGCAACCCCCGCCCAAGCAGTAAACGACGGGGCAGACCACATTGTCGTGGGACGGCCTATTTGGCAGGCAGAAAACCCCGCGGTTGCCGCACAAAGCATCATCGACAGCCTGCCCGATGAGAGATTCAACCTCTGACTGTAGCAAATGAGGCACAACGCCACTTTTGTCCAACTGGTCAGGAAATCATGACTATGTGAAGCATTGGCCAAGTGATAGTTTGAAATAGGTGATACTCCCCGACGAACGCGGTCTTCCTGATGTTCGTCACCTCCCCCCGCTTAAGGCAGCGGGGGGCCTTCTTTGTTAAAAGCCCTGCATCCGTTCCGCCGCGCCGACGCCGGTGAGACATTGCCGCGCACAAAACGCCCCTGTAGACTTGAGGCGTGCGGTCGCATCAAAATCACATCCGCACGCACATCTGTCCCCGCAGTGGACCCAAGCCATGGCCGCCCTTTGCCGCGATTGCCTATCCCATATTCCGCCCGGGCGCCGCTGCCCGCGGTGCAACAGCCCACGCGTGCTCGCCCACCCTGAACTCGACGATCTGACCATCGCGCATATGGATTGCGACGCCTTCTACGCGTCGGTCGAAAAACGCGACAATCCCGCCTTGGAAGGCAAGCCCGTGATCATCGGCGGCGGACGGCGCGGCGTCGTCTCCACCGCCTGCTATGTCGCGCGCATCCGCGGTGTCCGCTCCGCCATGCCGATGTTTCAAGCGCTCAAACTCTGCCCCGAGGCGGTGATCATCAAGCCGCGCATGGACGCTTACGTCGAAGCCTCCCGCGCCATCCGCGCGATGATGGAGGAACTGACCCCAGCGATTGAGCCGCTTTCACTGGATGAGGCCTTTCTCGACATGACCGGCACCGCCCGCCTGCACGGCGCGCCGCCTGCCGTCATGCTCGCACGGCTGGTGCGCCGGATGAAAGATGAGCTGGGCCTCACCGGCTCCATCGGGCTCAGCCACAACAAGTTTCTGGCCAAGGTCGCCTCGGATTTTGACAAACCACATGGGTTCTCCATCATCGGCAAGGCCGAAACCCAGGCGTTTTTGCGCGACAAGCCCGTGAAACTCATCTGGGGTGTGGGTGCCGTGGGCCAGGCGGCACTGGAAAAGGCTGGCATCCGCACGTTTTCTGACCTCTTGCGGTGGGACAAAACCGACCTCACCCTGCGCTTTAGCAGCATGGGGGAGCGCCTTTGGCATCTGGCGCGCGGGCAGGACCGGCGGCGCGTCTCCGCGCATGAACCGGTCAAATCGATCTCAAAGGAAACCACCTTTGGCGAGGACACCGCCGATCCCGACATCCTCGACGGCCACATCTGGCGGCTCTCCGAACAGGTGGCAGACCGGGCCAAGGCGAAAGGGCTCGCCGGGCGGATCGTTACGCTCAAGCTTAAGCGCGCGGATTTTAGAACGCTCACCCGGCGGGTCTCTCTGACCGATCCGACCCAGCTCACCGACCGGATCTACCGCCAGGCGCGCGCGCTCTTTGAGCAATTGCAAGATCCCGGGCCCTTCCGCCTGATCGGGTGCGGGATCTCTGATCTCAGCCCCGCGGAGACCGCCGATCTGGCCGGTGATCTCCTCGACCCTGGTGCCGCCCAGCGCAGCGCGGCGGAACGGGCCACCGATCGCATTCGCGACCGCTTTGGCAGCAAAGCCATCGTGAAAGGCCGCGCTCTGCGGTAGCGCCCGGCGGCAAACGTGCGGCTACAAAACCCGGTGAGGCAGCACCCGCCTGCCAAAGTCCAGTGAAAGTTCACGATCAGACGCTTGAGCGCCGCCCTACTCTGCGGCCAGCGGCATACGCCCCTGACCAATCTCGGCGATATCGGCCATCACCAGCCGCATCAAACGACGCACCTCTTCGAACTCACCCTTGGGCCGCAGCGTGGCCTCGTCCATGTAGAGCGAACGGTCGATCTCGATCTGTACCGCATGCTGCCCGCGCACGGGGCGGCCGTAGGCCTGCGCGATGTAGGCACCCGCAAATGGCGTGTTGCGCGTCACAACGAACCCCGCCCGCCGCAGCGCCGCCTCCACCTGATCAACCACCTCACCGCTGGCGGCCGCACCAAACCGATCGCCCAACACAACGTCGGGCCGCTGCGCACCGCTGCGCACCACGTTATCCATCGCTTCATGCGGCATGGAATGGCAATCGATCAAAACCGCCTGCCCGTGCCGCTGATGCGCGCGGTTCAAAAGCTGCTGCAGCCGGTCGTGGTAGGGCTGCCAATAAAGCTCAATGCGCCGCCTGGCGTCCGCACCGCTGATCTTGCCACGATAAATCGCGCGGCCATTGGCCACCACGCGCGGGATCACCCCAAGCCCGGAGGCGATGCGCGGATTATGCCCCCGCCGCCGAACGCCCTCAATCAATGCGGGGTCAAGCTCATCTTTGGCGCGGTTGAGATCCACAAAGGCGCGCGGCATGCTGGCTTTGATAAAGGCCGCCCCAAACTCGGGCGCGCACTCAAAAAAAGCATCGACGAATGCGTCTTCGGAAGATCTGATTTCCATCTCGTCAAGGACTGACGCTGCGAGAAAGTCGGGCGGATAGGCGCGACCCGAATGCGGCGACGCGACAACAACGCAAGAAGGATCCTGGTCCGGTTGCAAAACTGCGTAGGCGGGATGAGACATTCAGGGGCTCCTTCTCGACGTTAAATAGCGCATAAGTCACCGAAACCAAAAGCCCCTTGATCGCGCGCACGACTCCTTTTATAGCCACGCAACGGCGCGGTGGTTCGCGGCCCATTTATTTTGGGGCAGGGGAACGCGTTGCCATAGCGGGTGATTAGCTCAGCGGTAGAGCACTTCGTTGACATCGAAGGGGTCACTGGTTCGATCCCAGTATCGCCCACCACGCACTTGATCGGTTCCGCGCGCCGGAACCCCCGAAACCCGGCGAGAGCCTGCAGAACGCGCAGGATCGAGCCCAGATAGGAAGGTTGGAACATGAAAGTTCGCAATTCGCTCCGCTCGCTCAAGAACCGCCACCGCGACTGCCGCGTGGTGCGCCGCAAGGGTCGGGTCTACGTGATCAACAAAACCCAGCGTAAGTTTAAGGCCCGCCAGGGTTAAGATCCGCTTGAGACATGCCTTTTGCAGCCGCCCAATGGGCGGCTTATCGCGTTTCGCGCCTAGCAGAGGCGATCAACGACAGTAAATCCAGCCGGCCGCCGCGGTTTTTCTGATCCCTCAGCGCGCAGCCGAACCACCGGCAGATCCGCTGCCTCCCGAAGCGTTTCCAGCGGGTCGGCGAAAAAGCGCAGCGTGTCGGGCCGCTGATCACGTGCATCGACGTCAAACGTAGGCGGGAGCGCCCCGTCCTGAAGAAGCGGCACAAGATGCTGGCAGATCGTCAACGCCTGCGGCGCAACGCGCGCCTCTTGGCCCGGTGCCAGCTCAGTGAGATCGAGAAGATGCCCCGCCTTCCGGTCAAAACCTTTCACCGCAAAGCGCAGAGGCCGGTCAACAAAGACCGCTCTGGTGCCCGCGCCAAAAAGCGCCTCCTCCCCGCGCCAGGCCGCCCCATAGGCCACATGCACCTGGTAGGTCCCCGGCGGCACCAACACGCGGAAGAACCGACCGCCATGGATGTACGCGGCGAGCGCCCGACTGTCGGTTTCCGCATCCCGCAAAACGACGAAGTAATCCTGGCCTGCCCCGGTCTTGATGCGCAGCGGAAAGACCAACGGCAGCCCCGTCTTGTTCCACATCAACCCATGCGCGGGTCGCGCGACCTCCGCCCGCGCCGCGCCGCCCAGCAGCACGGCCGCCAGCAAAAGCGCCACCGCGCGCGCAAAAAAGACCCTATGCTTGCCCACCCGAACACCTTTCCTTGATCGCTCTGGCACTTCCCACACCAGATCGTTTAATGCCAATGCACACCCTAACGCAAAGGAGGACCTGGGCGATGAGCGAATATACCCCCCCAAAAGTCTGGACGTGGGATTCTGAAAGCGGGGGCCGCTTCGCCGCGATCAATCGCCCGATCTCTGGAGCCACCTCGGAAAAAGATCTGCCCGTCGGCAAACACCCGCTGCAGCTCTACTCCCTTGCCACACCCAACGGTGTGAAAGTCACCGTGCTTCTAGAAGAGCTTCTGGCCGCCGGGCACAGCGGGGCAGAATACGACGCTTGGCTCATCAACATTCTGGAAGGCGAGCAATTCACCTCCGGTTTTGTCGCCGCCAACCCCAATTCCAAGATCCCCGCGCTCATGGACCACTCCGGTGCCACGCCGCAGCGGGTCTTCGAATCAGGCGCGATCTTGCTCTACTTGGCCGAAAAGTTCGGGGCCTTCATGCCCAAAGATCCCGCGCTTCGGACAGAAGCGCTGAGCTGGCTCTTTTGGCAAATGGGCAGCGCGCCCTATCTCGGCGGCGGCTTCGGTCATTTCTACGCCTACGCCCCCCACAAGGACGAATACGCCATCAACCGCTTCACCATGGAGACAAAGCGCCAAATTGACGTGCTCGACAAACGCCTCGCCGATCAAGAATGGCTGGCCGGTGAATACTCCATCGCCGATATGGCCAATTGGTCCTGGTACGGTCAGCTGGTGCTGGGACGGCTCTACAGCGCTGCTGAATTCCTTGACGTGACATCCTACAAACATGTGCTCCGCTGGGCCGAAGCCATCGACGCAAGGCCCCAAGTCACCCGCGGCCGCATGGTCAACCGCGCCTTCGGCGACGACCTCTCGTTGCAGCTACACGAACGCCACGACGCGTCAGACTTCGAGACGAAGACGCAAGACAAAATGCCAACGGAGGCGAAAACGGCAGTTTAACTCACTTCCCGTTTTCGTGAAAAACATGGCATGCCAATATCCTGAGGACGCAAAGCGCGGCAAGGCATTGGCGATGCGATGTATGCTGGAAGTGTTACCAGCCCGGCATCAACAATAAAATTGATGCAGGTTGCGCGCCGCAGCGTTTCGGTGCTTTTCCTGCTCTTGTGCAGGATCAAGCCCCGCACGCGCACAAGCTGCCAAGTTGCGCGCGGCACGCTGCGCGTCTTCACGCGTCATCTCGGGCGATGTCCCCAAAACCACCTCATGCCCCGCGCCCTCAACAGTCAGCGACAGCACCCACACCGCCGCACCGTCAGGCGCATGGCGCAGGACCGGCTCAGGCCCACGCCGCCCAAAGATTTGCCTGATGAAGGAAATCATGGGGCGTTATAGCACATCTTAGCTTTCGCCACCAAGCAGCACGCACATCAGTCGTAGCTGCGCTGATCCTCAATCACCAACCCATCCTTGGGCAGGCTCCCCGGCGCGGCCAGCACGATCTCCCCTTTGAGCTTGAGGACATCCGCCACCGTGCCCGCATAGGCCGCAGGATCTTTGCCCAGTGTCTCCAGATGCACCGTCATCACATCCATCTCGCCCGACCGGCTCGCAACGACCCGCGCTTTTCTCACCTCTTCATGGCGCGCCACCAAGGCCGCCACCTGCTCGGGCCGCACAAACATGCCCTTGATCTTGGTGGTCTGATCCGCGCGCCCCATCCAGCCTTTGATGCGCATGTTGGTGCGCCCACAGGGCGACACGCCCGGCAGCACCGCCGACAGGTCCCCCGTCGCAAACCGAATGAGCGGGTAATCAGGGTTCAGCGTCGTCACCACCACCTCGCCCACCTCGCCCTCCGGCACCGGATCTCCTGTGCCAGGGGTAACAATCTCCACGATGACCCCCTCATCGACGATCATCCCCTCCATCGCCGCGCTCTCATAGGCGATGCTCCCCAAATCAGCGGTTGCATAGCACTGCAGGCAAAAAATGCCACGATCCGCGTAATACGTCCTGAGCGAGGGGAACAGAGCGCCCCCACCAACCGCAGCTTTGGTGATAGCCAGCGCGACGCCCATTTCATCGGCCTTTTCCAAGATCACCTTGAGGTAATCGGGCGTGCCCGCATAGGCCGTGCTGCCCACGTCGCGCGCGGCTGTGACCTGAAGCTCGGTTTGCCCCACACCGGCGGGCAAGACAGTCGCCCCAACCGCCCGCGCACCCGTTTCAAACATGTGTCCTGCTGGGGTGAGGTGGTAGCCAAAGCAGTTGTGCACCGTATCACCGGGTCCCAACCCCACAGCATGCAAAAACCGCCCCATGCGAAACCAATCCGCGCCCCCGCCTGCCGGCTCATAAATTGGGCCGGGCGATTGAAACACATGGGTGATGTTGCGCACAGGGACGCCCCCGAATGGCGGCTGGGCCCTCTGCTCCTCAACCAAAGCCGACTTTCTCAAAACCGGCAGCTTGGTAAAATCGGTTCGATTTTCGAAGCCCATTTCCGCCCCGATCCGCGCCAACTGGGCCGTCAGCATCTTAAGCTGGGACCTCTCGCGCGCATCGGCACTGCGTGTCTCTAGCTCATCAAAAAAGTCCTTGCCCATCATGCATGTCCTTGTGTCCGCCCGCGCCCGCAAGCCGCAGATGCCTTCACGCGCAGCATCGGGTGCGTTTGAGTTGTAGTGGAAAGATGAAGGAGCCGGATCGCTTCATCTTTCCACTACAACTCATGACGCGACCCTGGCAACGCGCGCGCGGATCACGAGATGCGCCATCAACTCAACCAGCGCTTACGTCGCCGGTAGCTGCGCACGTCGCGAAACGATTTGCGGCCTTCGTCAGACATGCCAAGGTAGAACTCCTTGACGTCCTGGTTCTCTCGCAAATCTGCCGCCGGGCCGTCCATCACCACGCGGCCGGATTCCAGAATGTAGCCGTAATGTGCAAAGCGCAGCGCCACATTGGTGTTCTGTTCTGCCAACAGAAAGGTGACACCATCGTTTTCATTAATCGCTTTCACGATTTCAAAGATCTGCTCTACCAGCTGCGGTGCGAGCCCCATGGAAGGCTCATCCAACAAAATCGTCTCTGGCTTTGACATCAGCGCGCGGCCCACCGCGCACATCTGTTGCTCACCGCCGGAGGTATAACCCGCCTGGCTTCGCCGGCGTTCCTTCAGCCGGGGGAAGTAGCTGTAGACCCGCTCTAAATCTTCTTGGATCGCGGCACTGCCGTCGGTGCGCGTATAGGCCCCGGTTAGCAGATTCTCTTCCACTGTCAGATGCTCAAAGCAGTGACGGCCCTCCATCACTTGCACAACGCCTTTCTTCACAGTGTCCGCGGGATCAGCCTCGCCAATGTCCTCGCCCCGGTACCGGATCGAGCCCTTTGTCACCTCCCCGCGTTCTGAGGCCAAAAGGCCCGAGATCGCTTTGAGCGTCGTCGTCTTGCCTGCACCATTGCCCCCCAACAAAGCCGTTATGCCGCCCTTGGGTACACTCAGGCTCACGCCCTTCAAAACGAGGATCACGTGGTTGTAGATCACCTCGATATTGTTCACCTCAAGAACCTTGGTCTGGGTCTCAATTGCGTCAAGCATGGCGGTCCTGTTCATGAATTGTGGCCTCCGGCGGCGGCGTTTCTGCCGCCACCGGAAGGATCATTTTAGCACTGCGGCGCGATGTTGTTCTCCGCCGCATAGGCCGCTGAATCCTCTTCAATCAGCGCTCCAATCACTTCTCCATCGGTGGGCTTATAGTCTGAGATGAGGTTCCACACCTGCGCCTTGGCATCCCACTGCGACACGCCGACCAAGGCGTCGCCACCGTGGTTCTCGCAGGTCACCTTAAAGGACGGGCCGAAGTTGGGCAGCCCAAGCGACGCCATCTTGGCCTCCGTGATCTCCAGCGCCTCCATCCCGTCACGCATCTGCGCGGGCGTGATGTCATTCACGCCGTGGATCTCCTGTGCCGCCTTGACCGCCTCGGCCGCGAGCAGGGCCGCATACATGCCGCGGTTGTAGAGCACTGTGCCCACCTGATCGCCCGCACCGGCTGCCTTGCCCGCGCCGATGACGTGGGTGTTCATGTCCTCAAAGATGGGAAAGTCATCTCCGACACCGTGCAGCGCCAGCGCCTTATAGCCATCCGCAGCCTCACCCGCTGGGATCACGTCGTTTTCAGAGCCCGACCACCACACACCAATGAAGTTCTCCATCGGAAAGCGAATGTTCACCGCCTCCTGAATGGCGACCTGGTTCATCACGCCCCAGCCCCACATCAGCACAAAATCGGGACGCTCCCGCCGGATCTGCAGCCACTGCGACTTCTGCTCCTGGCCCGGGTGATCCACCGCCAGGAGGCTCAGCTCAAACCCGTGCTTTTCCGACAGCTTCTCCAGCGTGCGGATGGGTTCCTTACCATAGGCCGAGTTGTGATAGACCAGTGCGATTTTCTTGCCCGCAAGTTCCCCACCGTTGCTCTCCAACAGATAGTTTACCGCGCCCGAGGCACCATCCCAATAGTTCGCAGGATAGTTAAAGACATGGCTGAAAACATTGCCGTTCTTCGCCGACGTCCGGCCATACCCCATCGTGTGCATCGGAATGTCATCCGCCGTGACCTTGGGGATCAACTGATAAGTGATACCGGTGGAGAGCGGTTGATAAACCAACGCGCCGTCCCCCTTGGTGCTCTCATAGCATTCAACACCCTTCTCGGTGTTGTAGCCCGTCTCACATTCCTCAATGCGCACCGGCACCCCGCCAATTCCCCCGTCCCGCTCATTGAGCAGCGTAAAGTAATCGGTGAACCCATCGGCAAAAGGGATCCCGTTCGCCGCGTAAGGTCCGGTGCGATAGGACAACAGCGGCATCACGAGATCCGCCATCGCGGGCGCGGCTGCCATAAATGCAGCCGTGGAATAGAGTGCGAGTTTCTTCATCGGTGGTTCCTCCCTTGGACTTTTCCGACTTTGGTTATGCGGGTTGGCCCCGCGTTCTTCGGACCGCCGCTAATGCGGGAACGGCCACAATCTTAGCTTCTCCTTGGCCACGCGCCACAGTTGCGCCAGCCCGTGCGGCTCCATGATCAAAAACACCACGATCAGCCCGCCGACAATCACCAACTGCAGATGCGCCACAATATCCGTGGGCCACCCCAGCCAATCCACGCCCACAATCTTCAAAAGCACCGGCAGCAACACCAAAAACGCAGCCCCCGCAAAACAGCCAAAGATGCTGCCAAGCCCGCCAATGATGATCATGAAGAGCACGAGGAAGGACTTGGTAATCCCAAAGACCTCCCCCACCTCCACGGCCCCCAGATAAACCGCAAAAAACAGCGCGCCCGAGATGCCCACAAAAAAGCTCGAAACCGCAAAGGCGGTGAGCTTGGCGCGCAGCGGGTTCACCCCGATGATCTCCGCGGCAATGTCCATATCGCGGATCGCCATCCATTTGCGCCCCGCCGCCCCGCGGGTCATATTGCGCGCAATCACCGCACAAACGATGGTAAAGAAGAGACAGAATAGATAAGTCGCCCAGGGGGCCGTCTGCGGCCCGGTCACCAAGACGCCCAAAAACCCCCGCTCAGGCGCGGTGATCTGACCCGAGGCCGAGTAATTGTAGAACCACGAAATCCGGTTGAACGCCTAGATCAAAAAGAACTGCGCCGCCAGGGTCGCCACCGCCAGATAAAACCCCTTGATCCGCAACGATGGCAGCCCAAAAAGCAGCCCGACAATCGCCGTCACCACCCCGCCCATGATCACCGAGAAAAAGATGTTGAACTCCGGCAACCGAAAGAGCAGCTCACCCCCCCACCAGATATCCACCCCGGTCATGAACTTGTAACAGGCATAGGCCCCCACCGCCATAAACCCGCCCGTCCCCAAAGAGACCTGCCCACAGTAGCCGGTGAGAATGTTGAGCCCGATTGCCGCAATCGAATAGATCAAAAACGGCAGCAACAGCGAATTGGCCCAATAGTCATTGATCAGAAACGGCACCACCACAATCGCGATAAAGAGCACCCCGTAATAGCGGTAGCGGTCGAACCGAATGGGAAAGGTCTGACTGTCCTGCACGTAGCTCGTGCTGAAATCCCCGGCTTCACGATAGAACATAACGCCCCTCCCCCCTGCGACCCGATGCGCCGATAGCGCCTCTACGCGCGCCCCTCAGAACGACCAACATCGCTTCATCTTTCCGGTAAAACTCCGGGGTCTGGGGCAGCGCCCCAGGGCGGGCAACAGCGCGCGCCCGCGGGCCACCGACCCGCATCTGCCCAGCGCGGCAGAGCTCGTCACACACGTTCAATGATCTTCTCCCCGAACAGCCCCTGCGGCCGGAAGACCAAAAAGACCAGCGCCAGCATATAGGCAAACCAATTCTCCGTGGCCCCGCCCAGGAACGGCGCGCCAATCAAAAACTCAAACAGCTTCTCGCCCACCCCGATGATCAACCCGCCGATGATCGCGCCAGGGATGGAGGTAAAGCCCCCCAGCATCAGCACCGGCAACGCCTTCAATGCGATCAAAGACAAGGAGAATTGCACACCCGATTTGGCCCCCCACATGATCCCCGCGACAAGCGCCACAAACCCCGCCAGCGACCACACCAGGATCCAGATGAAGTTGAGCGACACCCCAACACTCAGCGCCGCCTGGTGGTCGTCCGCCACCGCCCGCATCGCCCGGCCCTGCTTGGTGTACTGCGAGAACACGATCAGCCCGGCCACCAACAAAACGGCAACGACAGAGGCCATGATATCGAGGTTGTCGATGAAGATACCCGTGCCCCAGGCCTCAAATGTGCGCTCGTCGAGCCAGAGGTTCATGCCCTGCGGAATGCATGTGCCCTCCGTCATGCAGACGTCCAAGGTCTTGAGCTCCGACCCCCACATCAGGTCCGCCACGCCTTCCATGAAAAACGCCAAGCCGATCGTGGCCATGAAAAGGATGATCGGCTCTTGCCCCACCAGATGCTTGAAAACCACCCGCTGCACGGCCCAGGCCAGCGCGATCATCACCACCACGGTGATCAAAATTGCCAAGCCGGAATGCACCGACCAGCCAAACTTGTGCACATCCGTGCCCAGAACGGCGTTGATCAGATGCGCAAACGGCACCTGACCGTTTTGGATTCCCACCAGGGTCATCGCGGCGAAAAGCGCCATCACGCCTTGCGCATAGTTGAAAATGCCCGAGGCTTTGTAGATCAACACAAAGCCCAGAGCGACCAAAGCGTAAAGCACCCCGGCCATCAAACCGTTGAGCAAAACCTCAATCGTAAAGACCAGTTGTTCAGGCATAAGCCTTCCTCTCCCCCTGCGCTGCACCGCGCAACCCCTTGCCCGACCGGCAAACTTCAGCTTTGGACAACCCGCACAAATCGTGTAGGCTTCTCTCTAGAGGTCGGCCAATTTTAGGCAGTTTAGACCTCGCAAAAACCGAAAAATATATTTGTTCACAAGGAGTTTTCCTATGACTGTTCTCTATCGCAGAGGCGCGCGCGGCCCGGATGTCGCTAACTGCCAAAATGCACTCAACCTCAAACTGCGTCCGCCACCGAACTTGGTCGCGGACGGTATCTTTGGTGCCCTGACAGATGCCGCCGTGCGCGCCTTCCAGCGTCAGGCTGGCCTCGTCGTTGACGGGATCATCGGTCCAAACACCTATGCCGCACTGATGATCGTGGACGCCTATCCGCCCATCATGCACAAAGTGCCCTTCATCCCCCAACCCACCGATACCACCTGCTGGGCGGCGGCCACCGCAATGATGAAAAACTCGACCGTTGCCGCAATCCGGGCCAAAACCCCGGCTTCCATGCTCTTGTCGGATGGCAGCTTGTACAACCACTCCGACATAAACGACCACGTCACCGGCGGACAAGCCTACGGCAGGGTCCACGGGTTGCGCTATCATCCCCCGATGAGCCACACGGTCGCCGGTTTTCGCGGGATCGTTCAATCCAGCCCGGTCATGCTGAACATGCTGTGGCGCCCTGGCACCTATGCGAAGGGGCAAGGCTCCCCGGGCCACATGGTCGTGGTGGTTGGCATGCGCGGGGACGGCGATCAAAGCGGCCGCGGCACGATCCTGCACATCTACGATCCCTGGGCACCCAACCGCGGCAATCGGGAAACGGTGACCTACTTCAAAAAATCCAACGACACCCCGCTCTTCACCTACGGGATGTACACGCGCTAGTCGCGCAAGCGCCCGCCCGCGCGCGGCACGGCGCGCGGGTGACAAAGGGGTGTACGCCCGGTGTACGCCCGGTGTACGCAGGGTGCCGCCCCCAAAATCAGTCATGAGAGACCCCCAGGTATGCGTCGATCACCGCCTGATTGTTGCGCACCTCATCGGGCGTGCCGTCGCCGATCTTCTTGCCGTAATCCATCACCACGACCCGGTCAGAGAGGTCCATGACCACCCCCATGTCGTGCTCAATGAGCGCAATCGTCGTGCCGAACTCGTCATTCACATCGAGGATAAAGCGGCTCATGTCCTCCTTTTCCTCCACGTTCATCCCCGCCATCGGCTCATCGAGCAAGAGAATCGACGGCTCAGCCGCCAGCGCGCGCGCCAGTTCCACCCGCTTTTTCAATCCATAGGGCAGCCGCGCCACTGGGGTCTTGCGAATGGCCTGGATCTCCAGAAAATCAATAATTTTTTCAGCAACTTCCCGGTTTTCAACCTCCTCAGCCTCGGCCCGCCCAAGCCACAGCGATTGGCTCAGAAGCCCGGTCTTCATATGGGTGAGCCTGCCCGTCATGACGTTGTCGAGCACCGTCATGCCTTCAAACAGGGCGATGTTCTGAAAGGTGCGCGCGATCCCCTGCCGGGCCACCTCAAATGGTTTCATCAGCGGACGCCGCGCGCCCTTGTACCAAACCTCGCCCTCCTGCGGCACGTAAAAGCCTGAAATCACGTTGAGCATCGAAGACTTACCCGCCCCATTCGGCCCAATGATCGCGCGGATCTCCCCCTCGCGGATGTCAAAGGAGATGTCCTTGATCGCCTCCACCCCACCAAAGCGCAGGGTGATGCCTTTCATCTCCATCACAGTGCCGCCGATGGTGCGCCCATCGGCCGTGACATAGCTCTCCACGGTGTCTTTCACGCCCGCCCTCGCTTCCCCAAAAGCCCAGTCCTCTGGTCTCGCAACACGTCAACTGCGGGCCCTGCGGGATGGCGGGTGGGGTGTCGGCGCAGCCGCACGTCACCCGTCATTGCGCTGCCATCCGCTGCGCCACCGGCATCACCTCGGCGCTCCGGATCTCCAAAGTCGCCTTTATCGACCCTTTCCGCCCGTCCTCATAGGTGACTTCCGTCTCCGTGCTGACCGAAGAAGACCCATCGTAAAGCGCTGCGATGATATCGCTGTACTTGTCCTCAATGATCCGCCGCCGCACTTTGCGGGTCCGCGTCAACTCCCCGTCATCCGCATCAAGCTCTTTGTGCAAAACAACAAACCGGTGGATCTGACAACCGGAGAGCATCTCGTCCTGCGCGACCGAAGCGTTGACCTCAGAGACATGGCGCTCCAAGGCACCCATGACCAGCGGATGCCGTGCAAGTTCCTGATAGGACGCGTAGCCAATGTTGTTGCGCTCCGCCCAGTTCCCCACCGCGGTCAGGTCGATGTTGATGAACGCCGTGCACTCGTCACGACCATTGCCAAAGACCACAGCCTCCAAGATATTGGGGAAGAACTTCAGTTTGTTTTCAACGTATTTGGGCGCAAAGAGGGAGCCATCAGCCATCTGCCCCACATCTTTCGCGCGATCGATGATGCGCAGATGACCGGTCGCCTCTTCGATGAAACCAGCGTCTCCCGTTGCGACCCACCCCTCTGCATCTTTTGTGTCGGCGGTGCTTTCAGGGTTCTTGTAATACTCCACAAAGACACCCGGAGAGCGGTAAAAAACCTCTCCGTTTTCCGCAATCTTCAACTCCACCCCCGGTGAGGGCACGCCCACTGTGTCAGAGCGCACCTCGCCGTCGGGCTGCGCCGTGATGAAGACCGTGGCCTCCGTCTGGCCATAAAGCTGCTTGAGATTGATCCCCAAAGCCCGATAAAAATCAAAGATTTCCGGCCCAATCGCCTCCCCCGCGGTATAGCCAACCCGGACCCGGCTGAACCCAAGCGTGTTTTTGAGCGGGCCGTAGACGAAAGCCTCGCCAAGGTTGTACTTCAGGCGGTCCGCAAAACTTACCGCCTGGCCATCCAAGATCGCGGGACCCACCTTGCGCGCATGCGCCATGAAGGTGTCAAAGAGCCATTTCTTTATGCGGCCCGCATCCTCCATGCGGATCATCACTTGCGTCAACTGCATCTCAAAGACCCGAGGCGGCGCAAAGTAATAGGTCGGACCGATCTCACGCAGATCGACATGCATCGTATCCGCGCTCTCTGGGCAATTGGTGCAAAACCCGGTCCAAAGCGCTTGACCAACCGAAAAGATAAAATCGCCCACCCAGGCCATCGGCAGATAGGCCAATATGTCATCGCTTTGCTGAAGCCCGTCAAAATCAGAACTGCTTTTTGCTGTCTCAATAATGTTGCGATTTGAAAGCACCACGCCCTTTGGTTTACCGGTCGTGCCAGACGTATATAGCATCACGCCGATGCTGTCGTAGGTCAGACGCGCCTGCCGGGCCTCAAGTTCAGGCTTGTTCTGCGCCGCCGTCTGCGCGCCCAATTCCTGCACTTTCGCGTATTGCGTCAGCGCCCCGTGATCATACTTTCTGAGGCCGCGGGGATCGAGATAAATCATCTGTTCAAAAGCCGGAAGCTGCTCTTGCACCTCCAAGATCTTGTCGACCTGCTCTTGGTCGCCCACGATCGCGAACCGCGCGCCGCAGTGGCTCATGACATAGGCCATCTCCTCAGCATTCGCGTCTTGGTAAAGTGGCACTGGCACCGCCCCGCACATCTCGGCCGCCATCATCGCCCAATAAAGATACGGTCTGTTCCGCCCAATAATGGCGAGGAAATTACCTTCTTGCAGCCCCATCTCGAGCAGCCCAAGCGCAAGCGTCTGCACCTCGTCCCTGGTCTCGGCCCAAGTCCAACTCTGCCAAATGCCAAACTCTTTCTCGCGGTACGCTGGCGCGTCCGGAAACTGGGCTGCATTGCGGTGCAACAGCGCCGGAACGGACTGTGGTCCGTCGGCGCGCGTCTGTGACGTTGCCAAAACTGTTCCTCCCTTTCCCAACCCGTATCGGGCGGGCCGACCGCTTCCCCGCGATTCTGACATTGTTCTAGGATGCGTGTTGCTGCGTGAAGGTCAACTTTTTCCTCGTCAATTCTGAGTTGTTTCCGGTCCTTACCTGGGCTTTTGCATCTGCGCGGAGCGCGCGCAGCAGACCAATCGCCCTTCGTCTCATCCCCGCGCAGGCGCGGGCATGGCCACCCAGACCCGCACCAGATGTCCCGATAACGGTCTCACGACTAAGATGCATCGATTTCCAAGCAGCAATGAGGAACCCAATGCGCTAATCGGCATAGTTGGAGACACAATTGCCCTGCTGGGCTGCTTTTGGCGCAACTGCGGCAACAGTATGCGCCAGCACGTGCATCCCTGCGATCAGGTCTGGCACATCAGTATCCTCATCAAAGGCGTGACTAATTCCATCTATCGAGGGCACAAAGAGCATCGCCGCGGGCATCCGTCGCGCGACATTCATGGCATCGTGCAAAGCGCCCGACGGCATCTCGCGCCAGCGCCCGGGGACCAGCACTTCTGCACTGTCTTGCAGCGCTCGGCGCAGATGCAAGTCCATCGACACCGGCTCCAAAGCCCAGGCATCGCCGAAACAGACCGCGAGACCGCGCTTTGATGCGATCTCTTGCGCTGTTTCGCGCACGATCTCCTCCATCTTGCGCAGCCGCGCGGCGTCGCCGTCCCGCCACTGCACCGAGATCTCAGCCCGACCTGGCACGATGGAGGAGGCGTTGGGGTGCACCCGGACCTGCCCGATCGTCCAGACTGTGGTGGCGCAAGACACCTCTTGGAGTCGCGCCTCCAAAGCCTGATTGAAAGCACAGACGCCTTGAAAGGCATCCCGCCGCAGCGCCATTTGTGTCGTGCCCGCGTGATTTTGGCGGCCTTGAAAGGTAATGGCGATCTCGCGCACGCCGACAATCTCCGTCACAATCCCAATCTGCTCCCGGGAGGCGTGCAGCGTAAGCCCCTGCTCGATGTGCAACTCAATGAACCCCGTGAACTGTTCGGACGGGACATCGCCGGTGACCAGCCCCTTGAGGGCCTGACGCGCTTGGCTAAGCGGCTTGCCCGCGGCGTCCCTCACCCGGTCAACGGCATCCAGAGTTTTTTCACCACTCCACACCGCGGAACCGGTCAGGCCGCCAAACCGTCCCTCCTCGTCTTGAAAGGACACCATAGATATCTGCGGCCCGCCCGCTTCTCGCGCGGCGCGCGCGATTTCCAACGCTGCGATCACGCCAAGCGCCCCGTCAAGCCAGCCGCCCTCGGGCTGACTGTCGGTATGAGAGCCCAAGAGCAAAGATGGCCCCTCTGCCAAACCAAAGAGATTGCCCACCGGATCCACTTCAACGCGCAGTCCCGCCGCCTCACACCGGCCCGCGAGCCAGGCGCGCGCCGCTACATCCGCCTCAGTGTACGCCGGTCGGATCACCCCCTTTGCAACACCCGCCGCCCCGAAGCGGCGCAGGTTCTCCAGATCATCAAGAAACCTCTGTGCGGAAATCTGCATCCTTGCCTCGCCCTTTTTGCCGCCAGCCCGCAGCGTTTGTCCAAAGACCCACCAGATGGTCCTAAGAACCGGCTACCGCTTCAGCATATCACATTTTCCAGGCGGAAAATGCCATAGATCCTGCGCGCGCGTTGCGCGCTCCTTTCGATCACGCCACAGCCTGCCAATGCCCTGCCCGATCAAGGGCGGCGGCCCTTTGGGTCAGAGGCTGAGATCTCCGGCCTTTCCACCGTCCAGCCAGTTGCGTATCAGGGCGTCAGCACGAGGAGCCGCCATGTCCCACATCACTCTCATCCGCCACGGCCAGGCCAATTCAGACGCCAAAGACGAGGTGAGCTATGACAAGTTGAGCGCGCTCGGCCACACGCAGGCGGGATGGCTGGGTGAGTATTTGCGGCGCACCCAATCCCACCACACCCGGCTCTACACCGGCACGTTGACCCGCCATATCGAGACTGCCAACAGCATGAAGCTCGATCTCGAGCCGCTGCGCGATGCGCGCCTCAACGAGTTAGAATACTTCACGCTTTCCCGTCTTCTCGAAGAGCAACACGGTATCGGCCACCCTGGGGACCAGGGCACTTTTGCCACCCACCTGCCAACGGTCTTCAGCTACTGGCGCGCGGGCAAGCTTGAGGGCGCACCAGAGAGTTGGGAGCACTTCCACACCCGCGTTTCCGACGCTTTGGAGGAGATCGCCGCCGGCAGTGGGCCGGCACTTCTGATTACCTCGGGCGGGTTGATCGCAATGGCCATGGCGCAAGCCATGCATCTGGACATACCAGCGCAGGCCCGACTGGCCCTTGCCATCGTACACACCTCCATGCATCGCCTGTTCCCAATCGGTGGGCACCTCTCACCGGTGATGTTCAACGCCGTGCCACACCTTGAAACGCCAGAGCGGCGGATCGCCCAAACGCATATCTGAAGGGATCAGCCATGAAACTCTACTGCGCGCCCGGCACTATCTCTGTCGCAGTTGCCGTCGCTTTGGAAGAAGCCGACCTTCCCCATGAGCAGATCCGCGTCGATTTTGCCACCGGTGAGCAGACCGCAGCACCCTACTTGAAGGTCAACCCAAAAGGACGGGTGCCTGCCTTGGTCACCGATGAGAACACTGTCCTGACCGAGGTCGGCGCAATCCTTGAATACATCGCCGCTCAAGCGCCCAGTGCCCGGCTGGTGCCAGCGGGCGCGCAGGAGGCCGCGCACATGCGGGCGGTCATGTACTACCTGGCCAGCACCATGCATGTCGCCCATGCCCACAAGATGCGCGGACCCCGCTGGGCGCGCTTGGAAAGCAGTTTTGAGGACATGCGCAGCAAGGTCACCGAAAACATGGCAGACGCCGCCGGCTATGTGGAAAGCCACTGTCTGCGCGGTGATTTCGTGCTAGGCGCGACGTTTTCGATCGCAGACGCCTATCTGTTTGCGGTCTGCCGGTGGCTTGAGGGCGATGGCGTCGCCCTCGGTGATTTCCCCGCGATTGCCGCATTCCTAGACCGCATGCAGGCCCGACCCTCGGTGGTGGCCGTGCGCGCCTCGGGTTTGATCTAGCGCCCGCGCAATCTCAGCTGAAAATGCGATAGTATAGGGCATCCGGCAAAAACTGGCTCAGCCGGAACACCAGCGAAAAGCCAAATGGGAAGCTCTTCTTAAAGCGGTCTCCGGCCATATGCTCCACAAACTCATGCGCCGCGTCCTCGGGTTCCATAATGAACGGCATGGTGAAGTCGTTCTTGTCGGTCAGCTGGGTCTTGATGAAACCGGGGTTGATCACCTGCACATCGACACCGGTTTTGCGCAGATCGGCATACATACATTCGGCAAGTGACATCGTGGCCGCTTTTGAGGCGGTATAGCCGATGGAGCCCGGCAGGCCGCGAAAGCCGGTGAGGCTCGACGTGATGACAATATGCCCGGCATCGCGGGCCACCATCTTTGGCACAACCTGGCCCAACACCCGCATCATGCCAGTAAAGTTCACATCCGCCATCGCATTGGCTTGCTCGGCGTTCCATTCGGTTGCGCTAAAGGGCCAATAGACGCCGGCAAGATGCACCAGCCCGTCAATATCCCCCACCGCCTCGGCTGCCGCGATCACACTGTCGTTGTCTGCCACGTCCATGACCTGCGCTGTGGCGCGACCCGGCAACTCTGCAACGAAAGTGTTCAGCTTTTCCTCAGAGCGGGCCGAAATGATCAACTCCGCGCCCATTCGGCTCAGCTTATGCGCGACCGCAGCGCCCAGCCCGTCACTCGCCCCGACAAGCCAGTAACGTTTGCCGTTAAAGTCCCTCACGTCGCATCCTTTGGGCGTATTGTGGCGATCAACTCAGCCACTTTGATCCCGAATTTACGGAATTGGCTGCGGTTCATGATGGTGCCTTCTGGGGTCAGGTACATCCAATCCATACAGCTCAGCACGTGTCCACCCGAGCCCTCAGGCAGCTTGATGCGGTAGACCATCTGCACCGCGTTGCCGCTGGTCACACCCCGCCCGGTACCGGGCACGTCATCTGCTTCAAGCCGGAACCGCGGTCCGTTGCCCGCTGAAATGCGCCATTGCCGGATCTGGCTCGATCCGTCGTTGTATCGAAAATGCTCATCCATCACGCCAGTGTCGCCTTCCCAAGCGATTTTGAAATCGGCCGCAAAGGTGCTCGTGACACGGCCCAGAGGACCGTAGATCACGCCTTCGCAGACCATATCGCCATTCAGATGCTCTTTGAGCGAAAACGTCGGGTGGCTCTCATCGTAGTCATCAGGTTTCTGGGCGGGAAAGGAGGTGAGTTGACGGCGCAGAACGAAGCCCCCAAGGGCCAGCAGCGCGCCCAAAATGATCAGGATCAAGGTCTCCATCATGCCTCCTCTAGGTCTTTCACACCGCTCAAAAGCGCGATGGCGATCAGTTTCAGGGCGCAGGGGACGCCAGCATAAAGAATGATCAGCAACCGCACCGCCTCCGGCGGGCTCTGATCTGCGCCTGACTGCAACCCCGCGCGCTCTAGCAGGGGAAGTAGAACGGCAGCCGCGATTGCCAGGGTCAGTTTCGACACAAAAGACCAAAGTCCAAAGCCCTCAGCGGCCGACGGAGAGATCCGCGCCATGCGGGTGGCAAACATCGCGGGAAGCAGCGTTAGATCCGCGCCCAAGACGGCCCCCGAAGCGAAACAGACCAGCGCAAAGAGCCAGACGTCCCCCGGCCCAAGAAAGAGCGCGCCACCGAAAGCGAGGATCCCCAGTGCCATCGCCGCAAGCAGCACCGGCTTTCCACCGAACCGGATCGCCAGCATGCCCCAGAACGGTGCAGCGGCGGCGGCAGAGACAAAGAACAGCAACAGCAGCGCGCCCTCCCATCCGGGTGCCTCAAGAGCAATCTCGACGTAGAACAAAAAAAGCGTTGAGCTCACCGCGACCGGTGCCGCATTGCACAGTGCAATGACAAGAAGTTGCCGGGCCACCCGGTCGCCCAGCACGGTGCCAAAGCCCGTCGATGGCGGCAGCTTTGCATCTCGCCATTCCCCGCGCATCGCCAAAATCGCCGCAATGGCCAAGACGGCAAACCCAAAAGCAAATCCTGCGAAAGGCGCCCCCATCACAGAGCCAAGTGCCACCGGGGCAACGGAAGCGACGCAGACCCCAAGCAGGGCACCTGTTTCACGCCAGCGGGCGAGTGCCAGGTGGCCGCTTCCTGGCAGATTGCGCGCCTTGGCCACGCCTTGCGCGTAAAAGCAGATCGTCAAAAAGCTGAAACCTGAAAAGACCAGCGAGAGCATCAAAGCAAACCATAAAAGCGGGCTGATGGGCGGTGCCACAGCAAAAAGGCCCAGCATGGCGACGCTCATCACGACCGCACCTATCAAAACCGCCCACCCCCGCTGAGCGCGCAAGCGCTCAGACCAGCGACCAAAGAGCGGGTCCTGCACCACGTCGAGCAGGCGCAGACCAAATAGGACCGTGCCAAGGGCAGCCAGCGAGACGCCATACTCATCAACGTAGAACTTCGGCGCGTGAATATAGATCGGCAACCCCGCAGCTGAAAGTAGCGCAGCAAAAAGCGCATAAGACGGCAGTCTTTGCGCGCGGGCTGGCATCAGCGTGTCACCTCTGAGGTCGGCGGTTCGGGGCGGTTGCGAAAGGTGACACCCTTCCACCAGAGCTTCAAAGCCTGCCAATGGATGAGCGCCAGCACCCGCCGCGCGCCGAAGGGACGCCGCAACATGGCACCCATAATCCCCACATTGGTCAGCGGCTTGCGCTTACCCGCCAGGGTGGCCACTAAACCACCGTTGCCGGTTGCGTAATCGATCCAAATGCCGATTCGGTCTGAGGTGATGTCAAAACGGAAGGTGTAGCGCCCTTCAACTGGCAAAAACGGCGAGACATAGAAGATCTTGGTCGCGCTGAGTTCATCGCGGGGTGTGATGGCTCGCTGATCGGGATGGCTGCAAAGATAGCAGTGGCGATCCCCGTAGGTATTGCTCACCTCGGCGATGACCGACTTCAACTCTTGCGCCTGCGACCAACAGAGCCAAAAGCTCACCGGGTTAAACACATGCCCCAAAACGCGCGGCTGGGCCAAAAGATCGATGCGCGCGACACTGCTGATGCCATGCTCTGCGAGCACGCCACGCACCCACTTCGCACCGGTCCCTGACCCCTGCGCGCCACCGTGATCGCTGTCATGCAGCGAGGTCAGTCCGCGCCTATTCCGCCCAAATAGCCAAGGCACACGCACAGTCGCCTCCGCATCGCACAAGACATAGTCAACACCGTATCGAAAGGCGTTTTTCACAGCCCCCTTGCGACCATGAAACGTCTGCCCGGCGATGTGATCGACGGTCTGCATCACTCCGCCGCCATTGGCACCACGGGGACATCGAGGATCGCCTCCGCAACCTCAAGTGCCGTGGCGAGCCCGTCTTCATGAAAGCCATTGCGCATCCAGGCCCCACAGAACCAGGTGCCGCGGGTGCCATTCATCGCGGCAACGTCGCGCTGCGCGGCCAGTGCTGCCAGATCATAGACCGGATGACGCAGTGTCACCTGGTCATAGATCAACTCTTCGCGGATCCGCCGCTTGGTATTGAGCGTTACAAAATGCGGGTCATGCTTCGGGATGGGCTGCAGCGAGTTCATCCAATAGGTTAGATCGATCTGATCTGACCGCGCATCGGCGTCTTCGGTGTAAACCCAAGAGGCCCATGTCTTGCGGCGCTTCGGCATGATGCTTTCATCCGCATGCAATACGACATCGTTTGCTTGGTACTTCACCGCACCAAGCGCCGCCCGTTCCATCTCGGACGGGTCGGAAAGAAGCGCCAGCGTGTCGTCTGAATGGGTGGCAAATACCACGTCGTCAAAGGTTTCCCAGCTGCCGCCCGATGCCTTGACCTCGACCCCATCGCGCGTACGGCGCACGCTTTGCACGGGCGCGTGCAGGCGGATATCGACCCCTTTGCCGCGCATCGCGGCCTCCAGCTTGGCGACGTAGACCTGCGAGCCACCCTGCACAGTGTACCACTGATGCTGGCCGGTATAGCCTAACAGGGCGTGGTTCTTAAAAAAATCCAGCATCGCGTAGGCCGGGAAATCCATGATCTTTTGCGTGGGCGTAGACCAAATCGCCCCCGAGAAAGGCGCGAGATAATAGCTGCGAAAGTACCTTCCCATCCCCAAACGATCGAGCAATTGACCGATCGTCAGCGTTTTGTCCCGTGACCGCCGCAGAGCGTGCTTGTTGAACTTCAAAATGTCTCTGATCATCCGCAAAAACGCAGGATTGAGCGCGTTGCGGCGTTGCGCAAAGATTGAATCGACCCCATTCAACGCGTATTCCAGCCGCCCTCCATCAATGGAGCATCCAAAGCTCATCGACGATTTGACGACGGGCACCTGAAGTTCATCGAAAAGCGCGGCCAGCTTTGGATAATTGGCATAGTTGAAGACGATAAAGCCGGTATCGACGGGCTGATCCCCGTGCTTTCCGGCAATGACGGTACGCGCATGGCCGCCCAACTTTGGCCCTGCCTCAAAGAGTGTGATGTCGTGTGCATCGGCCAAACGATGCGCTGCCCCCATCCCGGAAATGCCAGCCCCAATCACGGCTATTCTGCGTTGAAGAGGCGCGCCCACACGCCCGATGGTTGGATCTTCGAAAGGCATAAGCTGCTTTATTCCTGCGATATTTCGATTTCGTGCAGGTAGTACGGTGCGCTGCTTCGGGTAGTTCTAAAATAATTCAGTTTGTTTTTTGATCCGGGTCCGATGTTGCCGCGTAAAGTGTGCATGCTAGTTGATCAGCAATCGTTAGAGACCCAACACACCGCGCCCGAATTTTCAGCGCCGGGGGAGATGCTTGTGCTCAACATCGCATTGGACGACCAAAAGAGACCAGCGCCCAAGATCGCACCTGAAGAGCCGGATTGGGCGGCCCTAGTGGCACGTATAACACTGCACAAGGACCGAGAAGCCTTTAGCACGCTCTTTGTGCACTTCGCGCCACGGATCAAAGGTTTTTTGATCAACTCTGGTGCTGATGCAACAACGGCTGAGGAATGCGCACAGGACGTTATGACAACGCTGTGGCGCAAAGCCCATCTTTTCGATCCGACACGTGCTTCTGTCGCGACGTGGATCTTCACAATCGCGCGCAACCGGCGCATTGATATGCTGCGCCGTCGAAAGCGGCCGGAGCCTGAAGATCTCCCCTGGGGGCCTGAGCCCGAGCCTGACCAGGCCGATCTGTTGAGCTTGCAGCAGGAAACTGCGACACTGACCCGCGCCTTGGCCAGATTGCCAGAATTACAGAGGGATCTTATTGAAAAGGCCTACTTCGGCGATCTCAGTCAGTCTGAAATCGCGGAACTCACCGGTCTCCCGTTGGGGACGATCAAGTCTCGAATTCGCCTCGCGCTGGAGCGGTTGCGCCACCTGATGAAGTCATAGCCCTATGCCAATACGACATCACCTCGAAGATCAAACTCTGTTTGCCTACGCGGCCGGAAACCTTCCCGAAGCGTTCAATCTGATCATCGCATCACACATCTCGATGTGTGATGACTGCCGCGCGGTGGTCGAAAGCTACGACGCGCTTGGCGGCGCTCTATTAGAAGCAGGCGCGCGCGTTGCCCTCTCAGAAGACAGCTTGAGCAAGGCGCTTGCAAGCCTAGACGAGGTTGCGCCCGAGGCATCTTTTGCGCCGCGGCAAGGCACACTACCGGGACCTGTGCAAGACTATGTGGGTGGCGATCTGGACGCGGTCTCCTGGCGTTCTGTGGGAATGGGCGTCAAACAGGCGGTATTGCCCACGTCAAATGAGGCTTCTGCACGCCTTCTGTCAATCCCAGCTGGGGTCGCCATCCCGGATCACAGCCACGATGGCATGGAAATGGTGTTGGTGCTGCAGGGGGCATACCACGACGAGGATGAGACGTTTTCGCGAGGCGATATTGAAGTGGCTGATGGCTCAGTGAGCCATAGGCCGGTCGCGGCGCAGGGTGAAGACTGCATCTGTCTGGCCGTGACTGAGGCGCCGCTGAAATTCAAAAGTCTCATTCCAAAGATGGCGCAAAAATTCGCGCGGATTTGAGATGGCCAGGTACCAAGTGAAAGCGCGGCCTGCGGAAGAAATCAGCATCTAAGCCTCCGACTTTGAGAGCGAAACGACTTGACCCCCGGTCTTGTTTTCTGCGCCCTCGAAGTCGAACGTTTGCAGCCGCCCTGATCGCTTCGCCGCTTTTTCACCGCTGATCAGAATATCATCTACATCCTTGCGGGCCTGCGCAAAATGTCGGTCGAGGTTGCCAACCCGCGTCACAAGACGTTCCACATCTTTGTGCAACGCGCCGAGCTCGCGGCGGATCGCACCAGCCTGCTCTTGCATCTGAGCGTCTTTTAGGATCGCCCGCATGGTGTTGAGCGTGGCCATGCAGGTTGTCGGCGAGACAATCCAGACCCGCCGTTCAAAGCCGTAGCGCGTGAGATCAGCAAAACTTCCGTGCAGCTCGGCATAGACGGCCTCTGATGGAAGAAACATCAAAGCGCCATCCGCTGTTTCCCCCGGCACGATGTATTTGTCGGCAATCGCATCAATGTGCAGCCGCACTGCGGTACGCATCGCCCGCGCCGCTTCTTTTCGGGCAGGATCACTGTAGGCGGCAAGCAAGGCCTCGTATGGCTCCAGCGGGAACTTGCTGTCGATGACGATTGAGCCAGGAGGATTGGGGAGATGCACCAGACAATCGGGGCGTTTCCCATTCGACAGGGTCGCCTGCAGAGTGTAGGCGCGCGGCGGCAGAGCTTTGGATAGTATATCGTTGAGCTGGATCTCGCCGAATGTGCCGCGGGTCTGCTTGTTGCTGAGGATATCCTGCAATCCTAGCACGTCGCCCGAGAGCTTTGTGATGTTATCCTGCGCCTTATCAATCGCGGCAAGGCGCTCTTGCAGCTGGGTCAGGCTCGTCGTGGTCTGCTTTGTCTGGCCGTGCAGGGTCTGCTGCATGTGCTCTTGCATCTCGGCCATGCGTCTGGCCGCGCGCAACGTGTTCTCAGACAGCCGCTCTTGCACGTCTTGTTGTACAGAGGCGAGCCGCACCTCCATGCTCTGGATCATTTGAGATTGTGCGAGAGCCTGCGTATCAGATACCGTTTGAAGCCCGCCTTGCAGACGCTCCTGCGCGGCCCCTAGCTGCTGCACGTAACCGCCCAACGCCTGCATCTGCTGGCCCAGCGGTTCTGAGAGCCTCGCGGCGCGGCGCGTGCCACGCACAGCGAGAACGAGCAACACCAGGATGATCAGCACCGATGCTGCGGCGATGAGGGCGGCGATGACAGCCGGATCTTGCAACGAATAGGTCTGCGCGCCGATCTGGATCATGTCCGCCCGAAGAGCCGCTCAATATCGCGCAGAGGCAGTTCCACATACGTTGGCCGCCCGTGGTTGCACTGTCCCGAATGCGGCACCGCCTCCATCTCGCGCAAAAGCGCGTTCATTTCTTCTGTTCGCATTCTGCGGCCAGAACGGATGGAACCATGGCAGGCAATCCGGCTCAGGATGGCATCGATCCGGGACCCGACCAGCAGGCTCTCCCCTTGGTCGGTCAGTTCATCCAGAATGTCGAGCAACAGTCCCCGCGCATCAATAATCCCGAGGATGGCGGGTGTTTCCCGCACGGCGATGGCAGAGCCGCCAAAACGTTCGATGAGAAGGCCAAGGCGCGCCAGATCTTCTGACGCGCTGAGCAGCCGCATCACGTCCGCTTCGGACAGTTCAACAATCTCGGGGATCAGGAGGGCCTGCGCCGCAACACCTTTTGCCGCCATTTCCTCTTTCAAGCGTTCGTAGACGAGGCGTTCATGGGCGGCATGCTGATCAACAATCACCATGCCCTTTTCGGTCTGGGCGATGATGTAGTTTTCGTGCACCTGTCCCCGCGCGGTGCCAAGGGGATAGTCGGAGGCCTCATCGCTCTGCGTCGCAGGCTCTTCGGTCGGTGCATCTAGCCGCGCAAAGGGATGGGCAGTCTCCGCAAAGCCTCTTGTCTGCGCCGGAGATGCTGACGGGAGCGGCCGCCGGTCCATCTGGTACACCCGCGCCTTGGTGACAGGCGAGCGCATCGCGCCTAAGGTCGCATCCGCAACTGTGGAAGAGGCCCGGTGCCCCGCCTCAGCGAGCGCGTGGCGCAGCCCAGAGATTAAGAGACCCCGCACCAGACCGGGTTCGCGAAATCGGACCTCAGCCTTAGCGGGGTGCACATTCACGTCGACGAAAGTCGGGGAGCAGTCGATGAAGAGAGCCGCTGCGGGATGTCTGTCCCGGCTCAAAAAATCGGAATAGGCTGCACGCAGCGCGCCGAGAAGGAGCTTGTCGCGCACGGGTCGGCCGTTCACGAATAGAAACTGAGCCACCGCGGCTCCGCGCGAAAAAGTGGGAAGTCCGGCATATCCGTACATCCGGATGCCGTCTCGTGTCGCGTCAACCGCAACGCTGTTCTGCGCAAAGGCACGGCCCATCACATCGCCAAGGCGTTCTTTCAGAGCATCAAAAAGGGCACCTTGCTCCGCCCTTACGCGCAGCAGTTCGCGGCCGGACCCCGAAGCATCGCGCAGCGTGATGCTGACCTGTGGCGCGACCATGGCTAGCCGCTTCACCAAGTCGCTCACCGCTTGCAGCTCAGCGCGGTCGCTGCGCAGGAACTTCAGACGCGCGGGTGTTGCAAAGAACAGGTCTCGCAGCGTGACGATTGTGCCCCGAGGAGTCGCGACCGGCCGCACATCGCTCGACATGCCACCCGTGACAGTAATTTGTGCCCCAGGCGCATCCGCAACACGGCTCGCAATCGTCAGCCGCCCCACCGCACCAAGTGACGGCAAAGCCTCACCGCGGAAACCGAAGGTGTGGATGTTCAACAGATCCGTGCCGTCGATCTTAGACGTTGCATGCCGCGAGAGCGCTAAGGGCAAATCACAGGCGGCGATGCCGCAACCGTTGTCGCTCACCCGGATCAGCGATTTCCCACCGTCGGCGACCTCAACGAGCACGCGCGTTGCACCTGCATCAAGTGCGTTCTCAACCAGTTCCTTGACCGCGGATGCGGGACGCTCAACCACTTCACCTGCGGCAATGCGGTTGATTGCGGCGGCGTCGAGCTGCCGGATGACCGGTGGGCCGTCGCTTATATTGGGGTCTGCCAACATCATACCACTACACCTAGCATGGCTCGTCAGCTGACAAAACCCGATTCGTGCGAAGACAGATTTGGCGGTAGATCCAAACGGGCCGTCGCTGGGGGTTGACGGCCCGTTTGTCAGATCAGCTGCTGCGCCTGTGTTTATCGTTGGCCTGGGGTTATTAGGCGCGGGCTAACCCTTATTGCGGAAGGGCGTGAGCCTGCGGCGCGATCAGCGCATCTATTGGCCTGATCGCGCATCGCAAACCGTCCCTCGTTTCTTAACTGATCTGGTATGTGGTTGCGGCAGCACCACTACTTGTAGCTTCCATCACAACATATGGCATTTTTCTTGCAGGTGGTCAAAAGGAAAACGAATCACCTACCACTTTTTTTCAAAGCGAAGCGCCGAACGCAGGACCACCGCGTTATGAAACAAGCGTGCAATGCGTCCAACCTCGGTGGCCCGCTTGGCCCAGCGGTGGGACCGTTTCGCCAAGTGTCCTTGGGCCCGCGCTTGCCAAAGTTCGGTGCAGCGTGGCAAAACGGGGCACATTCGAACCGGAGACCAAAATGGATATCCCCGTCAAGGACGCAGGTCGCGGGCGAACCGTAGAGCTTGGCTCAGCATCGACGCCAACGCAGGAAGAGCGCAACCCGGGGATGCCTCTCGACTTGCGTTGGGTGATGAGCGCGCAGGCGAATACCTCGGCCATCGAACGCCGCGCGGGCAATATTGCAGCACGGCGGTCGGTGAAGAAAGCGCATCAAGCCGCCTGGCTTTTGCGGGCGGTAACCTGCATCGACCTGACCACACTTAGCGGTGATGATACGGCACGCCGGGTTGAGCGGCTCTGCGCAAAGGCGCGCCAGCCGATAGACCCCCGAGCGCTGACCGCGCTTGGGATGAGTCCGATTACAACCGGTGCGGTTTGTGTCTATCACGACATGATCGAGCCGGCGCGCGCGGCTTTACAGGGCTCAGGCATCCCCATCGCCGCGGTATCGACAGGATTTCCAGCGGGTCTATCACCTTTGGAATTGCGCATCCGAGAGATTGAGTTGAGCGTTGCTGCCGGTGCCACTGAGATTGATATCGTCATCTCTCGCCGACACGTTTTGAGCGGCAACTGGCACGCGCTTTATAGCGAAATGCGGGCCTTCCGCGACGCCTGTGGAACGGCGCATGCCAAAGCAATCCTTGCCACGGGGGAGCTTGGCACCTTGCGCAACGTCGCCCGGGCGAGCCTGGTGTGCATGATGGCAGGCGCGGACTTCATCAAAACATCGACAGGCAAAGAAAGTGTGAATGCCACGCTGCCCGTAAGCTTGGTGATGATCCGCGCGATCCGAGACTTTCATGAGCGGACGGGAATAAAGGTGGGTTACAAACCCGCCGGCGGCATATCGAAGGCGAAAGACGCACTGACGTACCTCGCGCTGATAAAAGAGGAAGTGGGTGACGCTTGGCTCAAACCCGCACTCTTCCGATTTGGCGCGTCCTCGCTCTTGGGCGACATTGAGCGGCAGCTGGCGCATCATGTGAGCGGCAGCTATTCGGCATCCCACCGCCACGCGATGGGATGAGGTACCCAACAGGAATCGAGCGTTGCGTGCGCGGGGCAGGACACAGCGATGAACGTTGCAGAAATTTTTGAGACGATGGAATACGGTCAGGCACCCGAGGCGGAGGGCGATGCGCTCGCCTGGATCATAGACCAAGGCGGCGTTTTTGGGCATTTCATCGACGGGGCCTTTACGGAGCCCGGTGCGCCTTTTGAAAGCCGAAACCCGGCAAGCGGCGAGGTTTTGGCAACGCTTACCCAGGCGACCCAGGCGGATGTGGACACTGCCGTCAAGGCCGCGCGGCGCGCGCAACCCGCTTGGGAAAAGCAAGGCGGTTTTGAGCGGGCGAAGTTCCTTTATGCCATCGCGCGCCTGTTGCAAAAGCACAGCAGGCTTTTCGCCGTTCTCGAAACTTTGGATAATGGCAAACCCATCCGCGAGAGCCGCGACATTGATGTGCCGCTCGCGCAAAGACACTTTTACTACCACGCTGGCATGGCCCAACTGATGGAGACCGCACTGCCCGGTCAGGTCGCCCGCGGTGTCTGCGGCCAGATCATCCCATGGAACTTCCCGCTGTTGATGCTCGCTTGGAAAGTCGCCCCGGCGCTGGCCATGGGCAACACTGTTGTGTTGAAGCCTGCCGAATACACATCACTAACCGCGCTCCTTTTTGCAGACATCTGCCAGCAGGCGGGGCTGCCAAAAGGCGTGCTCAACATCGTGACGGGCGATGGAAGTGTCGGCAAAATGATTGTCAAGGCACCGGTTGATAAGGTCGCCTTCACAGGCTCCACCGCCGTCGGCCGCCAGATCCGCGAACAGACGGCAGGCTCTGGCAAAGCGCTCACACTGGAGTTGGGCGGCAAGTCCCCCTACATCGTTTTCGACGACGCCGATCTTGACTCCGCTGTTGAGGGGCTTGTCGACGCCATCTGGCTTAATCAGGGGCAGGTTTGCTGTGCGGGCTCACGGCTTCTGGTGCAGGAACCCGTCGCCGAGGCATTCTACGCCAAGCTCCGCAGACGGATGAACCAGTTGCGCGTCGGATCACCGCTGGACAAGAGCATTGATGTGGGAGCGCTTGTCGATCCGGTGCAGCGCCAGCGGGTCGCGGATCTGGTGGCGACGCACACCAGCGGGCAAGTCCATGTTGCTGAAACCGCTTTGCCCGAAACGGGATGCTATTACCCGCCGACCCTGATCACCGGACTGCACCCCGCAGATCCGCTGATGCAAGAAGAGATCTTTGGGCCGGTTCTTGTCTCAACCACATTCCGCACACCGAAAGAGGCGATCGAGTTGGCCAACAACACCCGCTACGGCCTGGCCGCGAGCGTTTGGTCTGAGAACATAAACCTTGCGCTCGATATCGCACCGAACCTTGCGGCGGGCATCGTTTGGGTCAATGGCACCAATATGATGGACGCAGCAGCAGGCTTTGGCGGTGTACGCGAAAGCGGATTTGGCCGGGAAGGCGGATGGGAGGGCCTCTCCGCTTACACCAAATCAGCCGCGCGTCCAAAGCCGTTAAAACAGCTCGTGGCTTATACCGGGGATGGCAGGCAGGAAGACGGCATCGACCGGACATACAAACTCTACATTGGCGGGAAGCAGGCGCGCCCGGACGCCGGATATTCTATGCCCACCTACGCAAAGGCGGGCAGACTTTTGGGCCACGCGAGCGTCGCCAATCGCAAAGACCTGCGCAATGCGGTTGAGGCCGCGCGCGGTGCCGCCGCTTGGGGGCGCACCACCGGGCATCTGCGGGCGCAGATCCTGTACTACATCGCTGAAAACTTGGACGCGCGGGCCAGTGAGTTTGCGGCCCGCATTGACGCCTTACAGGGCGGAAAGGCAGGCGCTGCTGAGGTCGCGGCCTGTGTCAAACGGCTCTTCACCTATGCGGCTTGGGCCGACAAATACGACGGGCAGGTGCACAATGTGCCCATCCGCGGGCTTGCCCTCGCCGTCAAGGAACCTCTTGGCGTGATCGCTGTGCTTTGCCCGGCGGAGATGCCACTTCTGGGGCTGGTCTCCCTCATGGCCCCGGCAATTGCCATGGGAAACCGGGTGGTGCTCGCCGCCTCCGAAGTGTTTCCGCTCGCCGCAATGGACTTTGTTCAAGTGCTTGAGACCTCCGACGTGCCCGGCGGCGTTGTCAACATCCTGACCGGACCGCATGCGGGCGTGGCTGAGACGATGGCCAGACATCACGACATCGATGCCGTCTGGTCTTTCAGCGCGGCGGCGTTCAGCGGTGTGGTTGAATTCGGAGCAGCGCGAAACCTGAAGCGGACCTGGGTGAACGACGGCATGGCACGCGATTGGCTTGGGCCTGAAGGCCACGGGGAGGACTTCCTCGCCGCCGCAACTGAGGTCAAAAACATCTGGGTTCCCTACGGCGCGTGACCTCGGGGCTCGTGATATGTCTGAACGGTTACTCCCCGAAGGATGCCGGGATCCCCAAAGGCTGACCCACAACAACGAAGTGTAGGCTCTCGGGGGCCAGAAGCTCTTCCGCCACCCGGTTCACGTCGTCCAACGTGACGGCTTCGACCCGGTCATTGCGGCTCGCCGTGTAGTCAATCGGCAGATCCATCAACTGCATGCCGACCAGGATGTTGGCTATGCGTACGTTGCCGTCAAACCGCAGTGGATAAGCCCCCGTGATGTAGGTTTTTGCTGCGTCAAGGTCCTCCGCGCTCAGCCCAGTTTCGGCCGCCTTGCGCCATTCGTCGCGGATCACCTCCATGGCCTCGGCAATCCGGTCGTTCGAGGAACTGACCGCACCTATGTAGACATCAGCGAGATCGCGCGAGAGAAGATAAGAGTAAACCCCATAAGTCAGCCCGCGTTTCACCCGCACCTCCTGCGTGAGGCGGCTTTCAAATGAGCCGCCGCCCAGTACGTGGTTGAGCAAGATCGCGGCAAAGTAGTCGGGGTCTTTTTGCGATATCCCCGGCTGTACGAAGCGCGCGACCGACTGCGGCGTCGCATAGTCAACGACAGTGACGCCCGGTGGGATATCCACCTCAGCACGTGCCGGCATGGGCGCCCCTGTTTCGGGCAGCCCGCCCAGGAGCGTGTCAAGCATCGGCCCCAATTCTCCCGCTGAGATATCACCAGCCACGCCGACAAAGACCCGGTCGCGCGCCAAAACGCCCGCATGCGCAGCGATCAAATCTTCCCGCGTGAGCCCTCTCACACTCTCCAACGTGCCGTTCACCGGATGGGCATAGGGATGATCGCCGTAGATCAATGCCCCAAGGGTCTGACCCGCAATGTCATTTGGATCCTTTGCATCCGATTGGATGATCGACAACACCTGGCCGCGCACCCGCTCCACCGCGTCCTCTGGGAACGACGGTTCTTGCAACGCGGCGCGCAACAACGCGACCGAGGCATCTTTGTTCTCCGTCAAAAACCGCGCAGACACGGAAAGCTCGTCGCGCGAGACGTCAAAGTCCAGCGACGTCGCAAGCTCTTCTTGCGCGCGCTTGAAGGCGCGCGCATCCATATCGGCGGCACCTTCCTCCAGCAGCCCGCCCATGAGGTTGACCGCACCGCGCGCATCCGGGTCATCCAGCGAGGCCCCGCCCCGAAATCGGATCTCAAGCGCGATGAAAGGGATCGATGGCTCTTCAACGAGCCACGCGGTGATCCCGCCGGGGCTGGTGACGGACTGAATGTCGATCTCCGCCCGCACCGGCGTGCTGGCACAGATGGCCAGGATGAAACCTGTTATGAGCCGCTTCATTCTGCCACCTCCTCTTTCATCAACCAGCCCGTAACCGAGCGGCGCTTGTCAAAAACCTGCTCCGCTGCGGCGAGGATGTCCTCCTCGGTGACCGCCTCCAACAGATTTGGCCAGTCTTGCACATCCTCAACGCTCAGCCCGATTGCCAGCGCTTGACCGTATCGGTTCGCCACCCGCTCTGCGTTGTCGCGCGCATAAATCTGATCCGCCCGGATTTGCAGTTTGATCCGGTCCAGTTGCGCCGCATCCACCCCCGTTTTCATGAAGTCGGCGATGGCCACGTCCAGCGCATCTTCCGCCTCTTGCAAGCTCACGCCCTGTGCGGGCACGGCCACCACGTCAAAGGATGTGTCATCAAGCGTGCTGCCCCGGTAATAGGCGGTTGTGTAGGTGGCCACCTGCGTTTCAAACTGCAGCTTTTCAGCAAACACCGACGTGGTACCGCCACCGAGGATCGCAGCCAATAAGGTCAGCGCAGCGGCGTCTTCTTGCGCCCCTGGATCACGTTCTTGTGCGAGATAGGAGCGCGCAACATAGGGCTGCGCCACACGCGCGTCACGGAAGATCAAGCGACGCTCCGCCATCTGAGGTGGCTCTTCGGTGCGGACCCGTTGCTTGAGATCCGGGTTCGCGGGTATCCCACCATAGTGCTTTTCCGCCAGGGTCCGCACCTCATCGGGCGTCACATCCCCGGAAACGACCAGAATTGCGTTATTGGGCGCATAAAACCGATCGTAAAAGTCCATCGCGTCATCGAGATCCAGCTGCTCCATCTCATGCCGCCAGCCGATGATCGGCACGCCGTAGCGATGGTTGAGGTACTGTGCCGCGCTCATCTGTTCGTTAAAGAGCGCGCCCGGGCTGTTGTCGGTGCGCTGGTTGCGCTCCTCCAAGATCACGCCTCGCTCGCTGATGATGTCTTCGGGCGTGATCCGGATATTCTGCATCCGGTCCGCCTCCATCTCCATCATCAGATCAAGTCGGTCGGCGGCAACGCGTTGAAAATACGCGGTGTAATCGTAGCTGGTGAAGGCATTGTCTCGCCCGCCATTGGCCGCGACGGTTGACGAGAATTCACCCGACTCAAGGGAATCTGTTGCTTTGAACATCAAATGTTCGAGAAAATGCGCGATCCCGGAGACGCCCTTCGGCTCGTCAGCAGAGCCAGCACGGTACCACACCATCTGCTGGACCGCCGGCGCACGGTGATCTTCGACCACCACCACCTCCATACCATTCTCTAGCGTAAAGTAGGTCACCGCCTCACCGGTCTTTGGCTCTGAAGCGTAGGCGGGCGCCATCAACCCGGCCATCGCGGCCCCGAGGATCAACCGTCGGATCATCAAACATCCTTTCGCAAACACACGCCAAAGAAGTACGCCCGCGCGGCGCACATTCAAGGTGCATAACAGATTTGTAAGGCGCTTTACTCTAGCGGCGCATAGGAGGGTGTGCGTGCGCCTGCGCGCCGCCAGCGGATGGCCTCGCGGTCCGCATCGAGGGTCTGGCGGCGGTATACTTCGTTGTAGCGGTCAACCGGAAAGAGACGGTACTGCGTCAACCGCCCGCGACGGCGACGAAAATCAGCGTCTGAGACGGCAAGCTCGGCGCGGATATTTGGGGCCACGCCTAGGCGGCTGGCGTATTGCACCAACGCCCCATCGCGCGCGGGGATCCCTGCGCTTTCCGGCTCAGGCCTGCCGCCAAAGGCAAGCGTGCCGTCTGCAAGCGCCGATTGATCGGTGAGGTTCGCCCCGCCCGGTGTCGGCGCGGGAAGCTCCGAGTAACTCGTGGGTGCCTGCAACGGTTTGGCGGGCTGAATGAGAAACTCATCGGGGCCTTCGCCCGGTGGACGGATGTCACGCAAGCCATTGTTCGCACAGGCAGCCAGTGCCAGCGGAAGGGCGGCAAGTAAGACGATGCGCACCATGTTGTCTCTCCCGATCTTTCGCTCTTGATATCGCAGGGCAGACGCCAATGTCACCTCGCTTTTTTCCGACCGCCCTTGCCCGGGCCTTTGCTGTCGTCGGCAAACAGGATCAACCCGATCGCGCCTGCAAAAATGAAGACATCCGCGATGTTGTAGACAAATGGATTTTCCCACCCGGGCAGCGAGTTGTTCAGAAAATCCAGCACATAGCCGTAGACCACCCTGTCAAAGACATTGGCCAGCGCGCCGCCAATCAGCAGCCCCGCGCTGATATGCTCGCGCGCACCAAATGATCCTCGGCGGATCCATACCAGCACAGCGGCGGAGATCACCAAGGCAAGTCCAATGAGGATCCAGCGGCTGGCATCGCCCCCACCGCCGAAAAGCCCAAAATTGATGCCCCGGTTTTCACCGTAGCGAAAGTTGAGCCAAGGCGGCAGGACATCAATGGCCCGGATGCGTGCCAGATCCCACAGGTGGATCACGACGTATTTGCTCACCTGATCGATCACAAAAGCGAAGAGGACAGATCCAAAGAGAAGACGCATCCCGCCGCCTTCAGTGCCGAAAGTGGCGCATGCCGGTAAAAACCATGGCAAGCCCCGCCTCGTCCGCCGCCGCAATGACCTCAGCGTCACGCATGGACCCGCCCGGCTGGATCAGCGCTGTGGCCCCGGCCTCTGCCGCCGTGATCAAACCATCCGCGAACGGAAAGAACGCATCGGAGGCAACCACAGAGCCTTGCGTCAGGGGCGCGTCAAGGCCCAAGGCTTCCGCCATATCTTCCGCCTTGCGCGCGGCGATGCGGGTGCTGTCGACCCTGCTCATCTGGCCCGCACCGATGCCGACCGTCGCCCCGTCTTTGACATAGACGATGGCGTTGGATTTCACGTGTTTGGCCACCGTCCAGGCAAAGCGCAGATCCGTCATTTCCTGCGCAGTCGGCGCGCGCTTGGTCACCACTTGCAAATCGCTGGGCACTACCTGGCCCACGTCTTTATCTTGTACCAACCAGCCGCCGGCAACTTGTTTGGCCGCGCGCAGGGGTGCCGCCGGATCGGCAAGCGCGCGGGTTGTCAGAAGCCGCAGGTTTTTCTTTTTGGCAAAAATTGCCTGCGCCTCCGGTTGCGCTTCGGGCGCGATGACCACTTCGGTAAAGATCTGTGTAATCGCCTCAGCCGTTTCAGCATCCAGCGCTTGGTTCAGCGCGACAATCCCGCCAAAGGCTGACGTTCGGTCGCAGTCAAACGCGCGGGCATAGGCCTCGGCCAAGCTTGCCCCACCTGCAACGCCGCAGGGGTTGGCGTGTTTGATGATCGCGCAGGCGGGGCCACCTGCCGGGTCAAACTCCGAGACCAACTCAAAGGCCGCATCCGTGTCGTTGATATTGTTGTAGCTGAGCTCTTTGCCTTGATGCTGCACGGCAGTCGCGACCCCGGGCCGCGTGCTACCATCGGTATAGAAAGCCGCGCGTTGATGCGGGTTTTCCCCGTAGCGCAACGCTTGCGCGAGCGTGCCTCCAAAACTGCGGCGGCGTGGCACAGCGCCGATCTCATCCGCCATCCAAGTGCTGACAGCGGTATCGTAAGCTGCGGTACGGGCATAGGCGATCTGTGCCAGACGCTGGCGCAACGCATAGCGCGTTTGCCCCTCATCCGCGTCGAGTGCAGCGATGACCTCGCCATAGTCCTGCGTATCGACGACAACCGTGACAAACCCGTGGTTCTTCGCGGCCGAGCGGATCATCGCAGGACCGCCGATGTCGATGTTCTCGATCGCTTTAGCGTAGCCAGCATCTGCCGCGACCGTCTGCTCAAAGGGGTAGAGGTTCACCACAACGAGGTCGATCCCGCCGATCCCATGCGCCTGCATCGCAGCGACATGCTCCGAATTGTCGCGCAGCGCCAACAGCCCGCCATGCACCGCCGGATGCAACGTCTTAACCCGGCCATCCATCATCTCGGGAAAGCCCGTCACATCTGCCACATCGCGCACGGCCAGGCCCGCGGCCCGCAGCGAACGGGCGGTGCCACCGGTGCTCAGAAGCTCCACCCCATGGCGCGCCAACGCCTCACCCAACGCCACCAGCCCCGTCTTATCGGACACAGAAAGAAGCGCGCGTTTCAGCGGGACGAGGTCAGGCATGCGGGGTCCTTTGATCAGTCGATTTCAGCGTAGGGGTCTTCGTGCACCAGATCGCGCACGCCAATCGCAGTTTCCGCTGCTTTGGACAAGGTCCAACGCACACGTGTGGCAAAGGTATAGACCGACCCGCTCAATACGATCTGCTGGGCGGCGCGAGGCTTGAGCCGGGTGGTCTCCAGATAGGCCCCAGGCTCAAGCGCGAGGTCATGGGTACCGTCATGGCGAAACACCCAAACCTCGCCGCTTTTGAGAGACACAGAGACCGCAGACCCGCCAAGATCGAGCGTCGCATCTGCGTCTGGATGCAGGTGAAAGCGGATGTCAAAGCGCAGACCTTGCAGCCGACCGGCATCCAGCGCTGCATCAAAACGGTGTTTATCCGTTTCCTCCATCGCCAAAAGCATGTCCTCACCCGCAACTCCGCGCCCGTCGAGCGTCAGCTCTAACGTGCGCGCATGGGTTAGACCGTATGAAGGCACATAGCCGTTGTGCCCGGCCTGGAGCTTGGTCCCGTCCGAGACGGCGGAGATTTCAACGGGCACGTAGGTCGGGCCCCCGATGAGCATTTCCTGGCCTGTCGCGGGATCAGGGTCACTGAGCCGCGCGCTTGAGTAGCCGCCGAGGCTGAGCGTAGAATGGGACGGCGTGGCACGGCCCGCGCGGCGCCAATCGACGCCAAAGGTTGCGCCCGAGCCGCAATTGACGATGACAGGCCTGCGTCCCGATATAAGCTCAAAGGCCAGAGTAGAAGCATGCGCGTTGTGCGAAGCCGCCCCGGTAGGTGGGACAGACGCATCAACGATCACTGTTGTCCGGCCCGCAGTCATCCGCGCAAAGCCCATCGCCAACCCTTTGGGCTGCGTGCGTTTGACCTTCGACGCCGCCAGCGCATGATCAAGCCGGCCCTCAATGCCGCGTCCACCGCCGTGAAACCGCGCGAGGCTGCCGTCGGCATGCCGGAGCGAGCGCAGCGTCGGCGCGATGCGCTCAATGGCGGCCAGGTGCTCTTTGGGGCAGCTTCGACCGACATCTGCTAGCGCCGCCGCTGCCCAAGTGAGCAGGGTGAAAACTTCCAAGAGCTCCTCAGGATTGCGCGTGGGCAGGCCGCCCTGATCGTCTATCTGTAGAGTGCACTCGCGCGCCAAGGCTTTGATCGCTGGATCGGCCAGATCTTCCTGGCCTTCCAAAGCAAGCCCCGCATAAATCAGACCGGTCAACGCCTCGAAACGTGGCAAACCAGGGGCCGCCCCGCGCCAGCGCTTGGACAAAAAGTGCGTTTGCTGTTCTAGAGACTGGTAGAAGGCATGGCTTGCCTCAGGCGCTTGCGCTCGGAGCACGAACAGCGCGTGATTGATCCAACGGATCAACCGACGCCCCGTCAAATCAGGTGTCCAACCAGGCCCACTGCCCCGTCCAAAAGCCTCGATCCAGCGCCAGAGCCACTCCTGCGCGGCCGTGCGTGCAGGCGTATCCCCAACGGCGGCAAGATCATCAAGCCAGGCAAACCCGTGCAGCTCTTGTGCGTAGGCCAGATCAGGGGGCGCGATGTCCCAAAGGCCATGCCCCGGCGCATTGATCAGCGTGCCTGCAAAAAGGTAGTTGCCGGCAATTATTTGCCGACCCCGGGCAAAGGTACCGATCGTGCGCGGCTCTGGTGCTGTCACAAACGCTTTCACAGAGCCTTTGCGCCGCGTTGCCGCGCGCGCATGCCACCGGTTCATAAACCCAGTTTGCCGCGATTTCACCGAAGCGAGGTTCAACATTCTCAAACTGCCCTAGACGCTCTCTTGGCGCTTCTCCCAAACTATAGTCAGCGCATGCGCGCCTGTCACCGCCTTTCGGCGCGCTCTCAGAGCAACGCGCACTGCCAAAGGCAAGCCGCGCACTTAGGGGTCAAGATTTCCGCAAACAAGCCATGTAAAACCCGTCCATGCCACCCAGATCTGGCCAGTAGTCTGGCCGCAGGCGCAGACCGCCTTCCTCGGTGACCCAAGCCGGATCGATCCCAGGAATGGTCAAGCTGGCGTGGTCGACCACCATGTCGCGGTGTCGCTGAAGCGCATGGGCGATCTGAACTTCACCCTCGTCGGGCAACAAGCTGCAGGTACAAAAGACCAAGCGACCTTCTGGGCGCAGAAGCGTCCAAGCATGATCGATCAAGGCTGTCTGGAGATCGATGAGTCCGCCAAACTCAGAGCCGTCTTTGGCAAAGGGGAGATCGGGGTGGCGCCGCAAAGTGCCAGTGGCCGAACAGGGCGCATCGAGCAAAACCGCATCGAAGCTTCCCGTGATCTTGAGGGCATCTTGAACCCTCGTCTTGGCCGTGAGACCGACCCGGGTGAGGTTCTCCGTCACGCGCGCCATGCGATGCTCAGAGACGTCAACTGCGGTCACTGCAGCCCCCGCCGCAGCCAGTTGCAGCGTTTTGCCGCCCGGTGCCGCGCAGAGGTCCAGCACATCCTCTCCCTCTTTTGGGGCAAGAATTTTTACCGGTAGCGCCGCAGCTGCATCCTGCACCCACCAAGCGCCCTGCGCGAACCCGGGCATGGCGGAAACCTGCCCAGGCTCTCTGACCCGCACAGTGCCAGTGGGCAAGACGGTGCCTGATACTGCCGCCGCCACCGCTTCGGGGTCCGACTTCGCGGTGAGATCCAACGGGGCACCTGCAAAATGCGCGCGCTCCATCGCGGCAATGGCCTCCGGTCCCCAGGCGGCTGAGAGCGGTGCGCGCAGCCACTTCGGCAGACGCGGCGGGCGCAAGATGTCCCAGGTCTCTGGCCCCTCTGCCGCGACCTTTCGCAAAACCGCGTTCACCAATCCCTTGAAGTGGCGCGCGCGGGCGTTCTGACCCACAAGCGTGACCATCGTGTTCACCACACCATGCGCTGCGGCCCCCGTACAAATCTCCATCGTGCCCACCCGCAGCGCATTGCGCACAGTCAAGGGCGGCGGCTTTTTGAGGTGCTTTTGGAGCAGGCGGTCCGCACGCTCTAACCCGCGCAATGTCTCTAGGGCCAACCGCTGCGCGCGGGCTCTATCTTCTGGGCGCAGCTTTTGCAGACGCTGATCGGACAAGATCAATTCCGACATGAGGCGCGGGTTTTCTCCCAACACGCCGTCCAAAAGGCTCACTGCTCCACGCCGGGGGTCCACGCCGATCTGTGACATGATGCGCAGCCTCTTTCGCTTGTTCTGCCCCTGCGCGGCAGTATATCAGAGCAGGGTTACGCTCAAGAGGAGGCCGAGTTGACCGACAAGGACCAAGCACCGGCAGACAGCGCCACGCCGCGTGACGATTTACCGCCCGCCGCGCAGCGCGCCTTGGCGGAGGCCGAAGCACGCCGCCAGAAGGCAAAAGATCTTGAGCTTCCCAAGGAGCTTGGAGGACGCGAGGGCCCCGAGCCTGTGCGTTACGGCGATTGGGAAAAGAAAGGCATTGCGATCGATTTCTGAACCCCGCGGAGGTTATGCGCCTAGCGAAGGCGGAAATCCGCAGAGCGCCCTGTGCCACGATCAGACGTGATCCGTACTTTGCTGCCGTTCGTTCTTACTTCCTGGCAATTGTAGCCCAGATCATCACCGCCCCAAAAAAGCGACCGGCAAAGATAGCCGTCTTGCCAAGACCACTCTCCCGTCACCTCCCAAGATGCGCCGTTGCCCGTGATCCGCCCGTCCGGGAGGACATTGATTTTGACCAACGGCCGCGTCAGCGTTTTGCCTTCAATGAGACGCGTGAAGGCATCTTTGGACGTCACTTGCCGAAAATCAGCAAAGGCCGGGCTAGCCATACCAAAAACCAGCGCTGCTATTGTGATCAACCGTCTCATCATAATCCACATCCTGCACTGTGCTTTGAGACTATACGCTCAAGACCCCCTTTTGGTTCACGCCCGAACGCTGTTTTTGTTTGAGCCTTTGAGCTCAGCCCGGGTTCAAGCCAAGTACATCGATCATATCGTACTCTCCGGGGGCTTGGGCCTGCCCCCACCGCGCGGCTTTGAGCGCGCCCCGGGCAAAGACCGTTCTGTCAGATGCGACATGGCGCAGCACAATCCGTTCTCCGGCGGCGGCGAACATGACGTCGTGCTCTCCCACAATGTCCCCCCCGCGGATGGCCGTAAATCCGATGTCCCCCCGACGGCGCACGCCGGTGATGCCATCCCGCGCCCTGTCTGAAACGTCAGAGAGCTTCTGCCCCCGCCCCCGGGCCGCCGCTTCGCCCAACATCAGCGCTGTGCCCGAGGGGGCATCCACCTTCTGATTGTGATGCGCTTCGATGATCTCAATGTCATAGTCTGAGTCCAAAGCCGCCGCGACTTGCCGGGTCAATTGGGTCAGCAGATTGACGCCTAAACTCATGTTGCCCGCGCGGATGATCCGCGCCCCCGCCGAACAGCGCGCAATTTCCGCCAGATCATCAGCGCCCATCCCCGTTGTGCCGATGACATGCACAAGCCCAGCCTCAGCGGCAATGCGTGCAAAGCCGCAGGTTGCAGCCGGGGAGGTGAAATCAATGATCGCGTCAGTGCCCGCGCAGGCAGCGGCAGCATCCGAGGTCACGACGACGCCCGCGGCGCTGCCACCGCGCGCCACACCGATATCTTGACCAAGCCAGGCATGTCCTTCGCGCTCCACCGCGCCCGCCAGCGTCATATCCTCCGCCGCCAGGACGAGATCGATCAAAGACTGGCCCATGCGCCCCGAGGCACCCGTGATCAAGATGCGCAACTTTTCAGCCATGCCTGTGCTCCTCAGTTCAACTGCTCCGTGACTAGCCCTGCGCGCGCCGCTTGGCAAAGAGATTGGCAGGGCTTAGATTACTGGCATGGGAAAAAACAAGTTTCACGACGGGCCTGGGCCATCGCAGCGTCAACTTCGTGTCGGCGAAACCATCCGTCGCGCCCTGTCAGAGCTGCTTGCCCGCGGCGATGTGCATGATCCTGAGTTGAACGCAATGTCTATCACGGTGGGAGAGGTGCGCGCCTCCCCAGACCTCAAAGTTGCGACCGCCTATGTTTTACCGCTGGGCGGCACGGGCCAAGACGAGGTGCTCAAGCTCTTGGCCCGCAATAAGGGCGAACTGCGCCGGCTTTTGTCAAAAAAACTGACGTTGAAGTTCGCACCTGATCTGCGTTTCCAGCTTGATAGAACCTTCGACCAGATGGATGAGACCCGCCGCCTGCTCTCCGAAGATCGGGTGCAGCGCGACGCGCAAGCACCGGATGAGGCCACCGGATAATGCGCGGCCTGCTGGCCTTCATGGCGCTTACCTTCGCATCGCAGGCGAGCGCAACAGAGTGCCGCAATGAAGTAATCGGCGACACGCCGTATACCATCTGCGAAGTCGACATGACACGCGACCGACTGGAGCTCTTTTTGCAAGATGAGAGCGGGCGGCCCTACGGCTACTTCGGTGTGATCGCCGCCGCGCTCGAAGCTGAAGGGCTGAAGCTTGGCTTTGCGACCAACGCGGGCATGTATCACGTCGACCGCCGCCCTGTCGGCTATTACGTTGAGAACGGCACCGAAGAGCAATCGTTGGTGACCAAAGCAGGACCGGGCAACTTTGGGCTCTTACCCAATGGTGTCTTCTGTCTGCGCGACGGGCGCGCGGATGTCTACGAAACACAAGCCTTCTTGCGCGCAGCACCCAAGTGCCGGTCGGCCACTCAATCGGGTCCGATGCTGGTCATTGAAGGGGCGCTGCATCCTCGGTTTCTGGTCGACAGCACGTCGACATTCATCCGCAGCGGCGTGGGCACCACGGCGGACGGCACCCGCGCGATCTTTGCCATTTCCGATGCGCCGGTGACGTTTCACACCTTTGGCACGCTCTTTCGCGATCACCTCAAGACGCCCAACGCCCTCTTTCTGGACGGGAACATTTCACGCCTGCGCGCCCCCGATCTTGGGCGCAGCGGCACAGGCTTCACCCGATTGGGTCCAATCCTGGGCGTGATTGAAAGCGCCGAATAGCTCAGTTTTCGCTGGGCAGCGCGCGCGGTTGCGCCTATAGCAGCGCTCCCATCATAACCAGACGGGCAAGGCGCAGGTCAGCGGCAATAAACGCGCAGCCGTTTGCCCGCCAATCGCCCGCAATGAGAGCCGCGAAAGACAGCGAGGAACACCATGGCGCGCAAACGCAAAGGACGCGACATATCAGGCTGGCTTATCGTCGATAAACCCGCGGGGATCACCTCAACTGCTGTTGTCAACAAAGTGCGTTGGGCGTTGGACGCGCAGAAAGCGGGTCACGCTGGCACATTAGACCCGGATGCCACGGGGGTCCTGGCCATCGCCCTTGGCGAGGCCACGAAGACCATACCCTACGTGACAGATGCGCTCAAATGCTACTCTTTCACCGTGCGCTTGGGCAGCGCCACAACAACAGACGACGCCGCGGGCAAGGTGGTGGCCACGTCGGACCTGCGCCCTGACGATGCTGCGGTCAAAGAGGCACTTTCGAACTATGTCGGCGACATTCAACAGGTGCCGCCGCAGTTCTCAGCCGTAAAGGTCGACGGTGTGCGCGCCTATGCCAAGGCGCGAGACGGCGAGGACGTGCAACTGGCGGCGCGCGATCTATATATCGACAGCCTTCTGCTCATTGATCGACCGGATCCCGATCACGTCACGCTTGAAATGGTCTGCGGAAAAGGCGGCTACGTGCGCGCGATCGCCCGAGACCTCGGCGAAGATCTGGGCTGTCTTGGCCATGTGCGCGATCTGCGGCGGACCTGGTCGGGCCCCTTTGCGGCTGAGGCGGGGGTAACGCTTTCACAAATTGAGGAGATGGCACGCACCCCTGCTCTCGACGCGCAAGTGCTGCCGCTTGAAGCTGGCCTCTCTGAAATCCCCAAAGTCGTCGCAACGCCCGACGGTGCTTTGCGCCTGCGCAATGGCAATCCCGGTCAAGTCTTGGCGTCGGACCTAGAGTACGGCGACACCTCTTGGGCCGCTTTCGAGGGCCGGGCGATTGCCGTAGGGCAGTTCAAAGGCGGCGCGCTTCACCCCAACCGGGTTTTCAGCATCAAAAGCTGAAGCGCCAAAACCAAAGCCTTGAGTGCCCGTGCGCGACCAAGGCCCGCTCATCCTAGAGCCTTTGGCCTGCAAAAAAACAGACGGCCTGTCCACTGACGGTCTGTAACACTGTGACATCTGGTACACGCGTACGTCAGCGCTGACCGGCGATTGTTTCACAGATTGTTTCAAATTTGACGACTTTGACCACCCTCCCGTGACCGGCCCTTCCGTGCGCATTTCAATTCCCCAAATCTGCGACATCACACCGCAAGGAGCTATCCAGATGAAACAGTCCCTCTTCACCCTCGTCAGCGCCGGCGCTTTGGCAACTCTAGCATTTGACACCTTCGGCCAAGCGATCGGCCCGCTCTTGGGCTATGCGAAACTCGCACCGGTTGGCCTCGCGGGCGGCACGCTCAAGCAGGTCTTTGGGGCCAACCCCGCTGGTGCCGCTTACCTCCTCCACATGGTGACGGGCGTCGTCTTCTACACGCTGGGTTACTTCTTGATCGCCCGCCCGGTGCAGCGCATGATTTTGCCGCAGCTGCATTGGAGCGTGACCGCCGCGGCTTACGGCGTCGCACTTTGGGTCTTCGCCCTCTACGTCATGGCGCATCTCGTGGTCGGCATGCCCGCGTTCTTGGGCTTCACCGGCATTACCTGGGTCGCGCTCTGGGGTCACATCCTCTTCGCCCTCGTCGCCGCCGCTGTGATTGAGACGCGCGGGGCGGTCTTCGCTCTGCCAAAAGCCAGGGTCCTGCGCACAGCCTAGTCCCACCTTCTGACCGCACCCTTCACGCCGCGCCGGCATCCGCCGCGCGGCGTGTTTGATGTTGCACGCGGGGGCTCGGGCTGGCACTGCGGGCTGCATGATCACCCGAACGCATGAAGCGCAGGGCACCTTTTCGGAAGCGCTCTACTCGCCCTGCCAACGCTACCGCTACCGCCTTTCGCGCATATGGAACAGCGACGCGCCGAAACTTCTCTTCGTCATGCTGAACCCCTCAAAGGCCACAGAGCTCGCCAATGATCCCACTGTCGAACGCTGCGAGCGACGCGCACGCCAATTGGGGTATGGCGCGATGTGCGTGGCCAATGTTTTTGCCTGGCGCGCGACGGATCCAGCCCAAATGAAAAAGGCACGCGATCCAGTGGGCCCCGAGAATGACGCAACCCTTCGGATGGCAACTGGCTGGACAGATCACATCCTTGCCGCCTGGGGCACCCACGGGGCGCACCTGGGACGCGGGCCAGCCGTCGCACATAGCTTGCATCAATCGGGCAAACCGCTGTTTCATCTGGGCCTTTCGAAAGCAGGCTACCCCAAGCATCCGCTCTATCTACCCTATCTGCAGGCACCGGTGAGATGGACGTTCCAGAAAGCAGCCGAGGATGCTCTTTGAGCATCTGCACGCATTCCCCTTTGCAAAGCTGAGCGGCTTTTCTTATACGCGCAAGACGTCGGGAGAATCTCCCGGCGGCTCATCCTCCAAGGGCCTGTGCTGGACGACATCCCGGCTTGCGCCATGACACTCATTTTTTGAAAGGAGACCCCGATGTCGATCACTGCTGCAGAGAAACAGCGTGTCATGAAGGAATACGGGACCAAAGAAGGCGACACCGGATCCCCCGAGGTTCAAATCGCCGTCCTCAGCTCGCGCATCGCGACGCTTACCGAGCACTTCAAGATCCACAAGAAAGACAATCATGGTCGCCGCGGCCTGCTTAAGATGGTGGCCACGCGCCGCAAGCTCTTGGACTATGTGAAGGCCAAAGACGAGGCGCGCTATCAAGACCTGATCAAACGTCTCGGTCTGCGCCGCTAAAGCGTTTCGGGTTAAACTTGAGTAACCGATGCACTGCCTCGCTTTCGGTGCTCTCCTACACTGGCGATGTTTGATTGCTCAGGTTAAAGCCCAAAAGCTGTAAGTCGCGCCAGATCTCATTTTGCAAAGCCGCGCCCGCCAGAGCGCGGCTTTTTTCTTGGCAGTCTCCCTGCGCGGGGGAAGGAGGCTTGCCGCCCTTTGGTGATCCTTTTATCACCCGACAAACTGACGGGAGGGGCAGATGACGGCGACAATCGTGAACTCGTGGAACGAGTGGGATCCGCTGAAACACGTGATTGTTGGTCGCGCTGACAATTGCCACATTCCGCCCGAAGAACCCGCGCTTGACGCCAAGGTCCCTGAGGACAGCGATATGCGCGGCCAGTGGGGTCGGCGCCCGCAAGAGACGATTGACCGCGCCAACGAACTTCTCGACGGCTTTGCCGCACAGCTTCAGGCCCGCGGCGTCCGCGTTGACCGCCCGACCTCCATCGATCACGCCCTGCCCGCCACGACGCCTGATTTTCATACCGAAAGCCAGTTTGGCTGCATGCCCCCGCGCGATGTGCTGCTGACCGTTGGGTCCGAGATCTTGGAGGCGACGATGTCCTATCGTTGCCGCTGGTTTGAATACCTGAACTACCGGCCCCTGATGCAGCGCTATTGGGAAGAAGATCCAAACTTCCGGCACGAGGCAGCCCCAAAGCCGCGTCTCACAGATGCCGATTACCACCCCGACTATCTGAGCGAGAAAATCGGAGTAGAAAAGCGCCTACAATGGGCGGCGGAGAAATTCTTTGTAACCACAGAAGAAGAGCCGCTGTTTGACGCCGCAGACGTGCTGCGCTTTGGCCGCGATCTGGTGGTGCAGCATGGCTTTACAACCAATCTCAAAGGCATCGACTGGTTGCGCCGTCACTTCCCCGACCACCGGGTCCACGCGGTGAACTTTCCCGGCGACCCCTACCCGATCCACATCGATGCGACCTTCACGCCGCTGCGACCAGGGCTCATCCTCAACAATCCGCAGCGTCGCCTGCCAGAGGACCAGCGCGGGATGTTTGAAGCGAACGGATGGGAGATTGTGGATGCCGCGCAGCCCGCGCACAACCAACCGCCGCCGCTCTGCTATTCCTCCGTCTGGCTCAGCATGAATGTGCTGGTGCTCGACCCGAAAACGGTCTGTGTGGAGAAGTCAGAGGTGTATCAGGCTGAACAGATGGACCGGCTTGGGATGGAAGTGGTGGAGGTCGATCTGCGGGATGCCTATGCCTTTGGCGGCGGGCTGCATTGCTGCACCGCAGATGTCTACCGCGAAGGCACCTTCGAGGACTACTTTCCCAATCTCTCATGAGCGACCTGCCGCGCCTGGCCCTCTCAGTGCGTCAGCCTTGGGCCTGGGCGATCATTCACGGCGGCAAAGAAATTGAGAACCGCAGCCTGGGTTCCATCCGCGCTGGGGGCATGGTGCCGGGCCGGATCTGCATCCATGCGGCAACCGGCATGAAGGAAGACGAGTACCGCTATGCCCACTGGCGGCTGGCGCGCCACAGGGTTGCCTGCCCCCGCCCGGATGAACTGATCCGCGGGGGGATCATCGGGACCGTCGAGGTGGCAGAGATAATCACTCAAAGCGAAAGCGAATGGTTCGGCGGAGAGGCCGGTTTGCGCCTTGCGGATCCAGTTGCTGTTCCGCCGATCCCCGCCGGTGGCGCACTTGGGTACTTCGAATGGACCCGCGGTGAGCGATTTGCAGCCGCAAAACCCTGGATGACCCGGTTTGACAGGCCCAACAACGATGATGCAACCGGCTCCCTTTTTCCTGATGCGCCACCGAGCTACCGCATCCCACCCCGCAAACCCTGGGGAGATAGCTAGCGCTCGTCCCGCACCGACTGTCAGATCGGCAAATTCTCGAAAAAGTCCTCCGTCTCTGCGTCATGGACAAACCGCTCCAACTGTTTAAGCGACGGCGGCACAGCGCGGCCCCGCGCGCGCAGTTTGCCAACCATCTGTTCAATGCTCGGTCGCATTTGCGCGCGCGTCGCATCGTCTGACATCTCAAACCGACGGCGCAGCACTCTGATATGGTACTCCAGTTCTTGCTCTCTCATCTGATGCCTCCCCGCGGCAATCATCTACATTACTCAACCATTACGTGCATATGTTAACAGAAGGTTAAGGTGGCCAAGGTCCAAAAGGGGCGCTCTTCCAACTCCTCAGAAACTGCTGTACAGGCGGACCATCTGGAAGTTGGTGCCCAGACCGCAGCACCAATTGAGACGAAGATACTGCGGTCAGGGGCAATACGGCCCCTATGCAATAGGCCCGGCAGATGGGCCGAACTAGGATACGTCGATGTTTAACGAAGTGAAGAAATCGATCGAGTGGGGCGAGGAGACGCTGACGCTCGAAACAGGCAAGGTTGCCCGTCAAGCGGACGGGTCGGTTGTTGCTACGCTGGGCGAGACCAGTGTGATGGCGAATGTGACCTTCGCCAAGTCCATGAAGGCGGGCCAAGACTTCTTCCCGCTCACCGTGCACTACCAGGAAAAATACTATGCCGCGGGCAAGATCCCCGGCGGCTTTTTCAAGCGCGAAGCGCGCCCAACCGAGAAAGAGACGCTGACCGCGCGTCTGATTGACCGCCCAATCCGCCCGCTGTTTGTGCCGGGCTTCAAAAACGAAGTCCTGGTAATGTGCACCGTGCTGAGCCATGACCTGGTCAACGACCCCGACATTGTGGCAATGATTGCCGCCTCTGCCGCGCTGACCATCTCTGGCGCGCCCTTTATGGGCCCCATTGCAGGCGCGCGCGTGGGCTTCGAGGATGGCGAATACGTGCTCAATCCGACGGTCGACGACATGCAAGATCTGCGGCTGAACCCTGAGCAGCGCCTCGACCTCGTGGTCGCGGGCACCAAAGACGCGGTGATGATGGTCGAATCCGAGGCCTATGAGCTCTCCGAGGCGGAAATGTTGGGCGCGGTGACTTTTGCGCATGAGAACATCCAGCCCGTGATCGACCTGATCATCGCCCTGGCCGAAGAAGCTGCCAAAGAGCCGTTTGACTTCCAACCGGTGGACTATTCAGCTTTGTCCGCCGCCGTCGCCAAAGCGGGTGAGACGCAGATGCGCGCGGCTTTCGCTATTGGTGACAAGCAAGAGCGGACCTCCGCCGTTGGCGCTGCGCGCGAGGCGATCATGGCCGCTCTGAGCGAGGAAGAGCAGGCGGATCCCAATCTTGGCTCCGCCATGAAGGGGCTTGAGGCCTCCATCCTGCGCGGCGACGTCGTGAAAACCGGCACCCGGATCGATGGGCGCAAGACTGATGAGATCCGGCCGATTCTCTCTGAGACAGGCTTTCTGCCGCGCACGCACGGCTCCGCGCTCTTCACACGCGGCGAGACGCAGGGCCTCGTCGTCACAACTCTCGGCACCGGCGATGATGAGCAATTTATCGATGCGCTGCACGGGAACTTCAAATCGAACTTCCTGCTGCACTACAACTTCCCGCCCTACTCGGTCGGGGAAGCGGGCCGTGTGGGCCCTCCCGGACGGCGCGAGATTGGCCACGGCAAGCTTGCTTGGCGAGCGCTACAAGCCGTGCTGCCTGCCGCAACCGACTTCCCCTACACCATCCGCGTGGTGAGTGAGATCACCGAATCCAATGGCTCATCCTCTATGGCTTCCGTCTGCGGCGGGTCGCTGTCGATGATGGACGCGGGCGTGCCGCTGAAATCCGCAGTCGCGGGCGTGGCGATGGGCCTTATACTTGAAGACGACGGGTCCTACGCGATCTTGTCCGACATCCTGGGCGATGAGGATCACCTGGGCGACATGGATTTCAAGGTGGCTGGCACCGAAAACGGCATCACCTCGCTGCAGATGGACATCAAGGTCGCAGGCATCACGCCCGAGATCATGGAAAAAGCCCTGGCCCAAGCCAAAGACGGGCGCATGCACATCTTAGGCGAGATGAACAAGGCGCTATCCGGTGCCTCCGACTTCTCCATCCACGCGCCACGCATTGAGACCATGCAGATCCCCACGGACAAAATCCGCGAAGTCATCGGCTCAGGTGGCAAGGTTATCCGGGAGATCGTTGAGGTCTCCGGGGCTAAGGTCGATATCAACGACGAAGGCACCATCAAGATCGCCTCTCCCAACGGGGAGGCCATCAAAAAGGCCTATGACATGATCCATGCCATCGTGGCGGAGCCCGAAGAGGGCATGATCTACACCGGCACAGTGGTGAAAATCGTCGACTTCGGCGCTTTTGTGAACTTCTTTGGCAAGCGCGATGGCCTGGTGCACGTCAGCCAGATCGAAAACCGCCGCCTCAACCACCCCTCCGACGTTCTCAAAGAGGGCCAAGAGGTGAAGGTCAAGCTGCTGGGCTTTGATGATCGCGGCAAGGTGCGCCTCTCGATGAAAGTCGTGAACCAAGAGACCGGCGAAGAGATGAAGAAAGAGGAGCCTGCCGCCGAGTAGGAGACTTCACGGGTCCCTGCCCATGTGCAGGGGCATTAGGGCTGGGCGTTGAAAACAAAAAGCGCCTGCCCGTCAACCTTATATCCGTTAATCAGGGCTTTGGCACGCGCGCCGGTCAGCCACTGTTCAAGCAGCGCGGTCGCCTCCGCCTTCACGTGCGTGTGCCGCGCGGGATCCACCGGCAAAAAACTATACTGGTTGAAGAGCGCCGGATCCCCCGCAAAGAGCAGCGCAAGCGTGCCTTTGTTGGCAAAGTTCAGCCAACTCGCACGGTCCGTTAGAATGTACGCGCCCAACGCCGACGCAGTGTTCAGGCTCGCCCCCATCCCCGCGCCAACCGCTTTGTACCAGGGGCCAAACGAGGCCGGATCAAGCCCTGCTTGATCCCACAGCGCGTGCTCTTTGCGATGCGTGCCGCTGTCATCTCCGCGGCTGACGAAATCTGCCCGCTCCCGGGCAATCTGCGTAAGTGCTGCCACCGCATCTCGCGCCCCCGCAATCGTCGCTGGATCTTCCTGCGGCCCTAGGAGCACAAAATCATTGTACATGATCTCTCGTCGGTGGGGGGCAAAGCCCTCTGCCACAAAGGCCTCTTCTGCCGCCCGCGAATGCACCAAAACCGCATCCACATCTCCTGCCGCGCCAAGCCGCAAGGCTTGGCCCGTGCCCACGATCAATAGCTGGACCTCGATCCCTGTATCGTCGGCAATCGCAGGCAGCAAAACGTCCGCCAATCCCGAATGGTGAAAGCTGGTTGTCACCGCCATGCGCAGGGTCTCCGCCTGCGCCGCCCAGCCGAAGAGGCTCAGGATGAGCACGATGAGGCCCCTCATTCCACAATCTCCCCATCCAAAAACGCGCGCAGCCCAGTGCTCGGCGGCGCTTCAAAAAAGACATCTGCCGGCCCCTGCGCATCCACCTGCCCCTTGCGCAAAAAGACGAGCCGGTCTGCCAATCGCCGCGCCTGACCAAGATCATGCGTGCTCATGATAATCACTGCCCCTTCCGCGGCGACACGGCGCAAAATCTCTTCAATCTCGCGCGTCGCGCGGCCGTCGAGATTGGCGCAAGGCTCGTCCAAAAACAAGACCTCTGGCGCGCAAATGAGCGCGCGCGCCAACGCAAGTTTTTGCTTCTCCCCGCCCGAAAGCCGTGATGCCGCCATGTCCAAGCGCGCGGCCAGACCGACTTGCGCCGCCCAGTGATCGACGCGCGCAGTCCGCGCGGCGCGCGGGATGCGGGCCACCTCAAGAGGATAGGCCAGGTTCTGACCGACGGTCCGGCGCAGCATCACGGGGCGCTGAAAGACAAATGCCTGGCGGGCACCGGGGTCTGCCACGGACCATTCGAGCGCGCCGGCCGTCGCCCGCTCCACCCCGTGCAGAACCCGCAAAAGCGTGGTTTTGCCCGACCCATTTGGGCCAAGCACAACTGTGACCCCCGCTCCTTTGAGGGTCAGATCCAGCGGGCCGAGGATCTGGCGGCCACGACGGCGCACCTCTAGCCCCTCTAGACGCACCCAGGGCACAGTCGCTACCATCTGCCCTCCTGTTCGGTCCGAGACAAAGCGTGTGTCGCGAAATTGACCGACAACGACAGAGCGATCAGGATAAATCCCAACCCGAGGGCCAGGGCAAAGTCACCCTTTCCGGTTTCAAGCGCAATGGCCGTGGTGAGGACCCGCGTCGCATGATCGATGTTGCCCCCAACCACCATGATTGCACCGACCTCGCCAATTGCACGGCCAAAGCCTGCCAAGGCTGCGGTCAAAAGGGCCCGACGCCCATCCCAAACCAGGGTCGCAATCCGCTGACCCGCGGTGGTGTTTAGCGAAATGAGGAGGTCATGATATTCTGCCCAAAGATCCCGCATCGCCTGATGGGTCAGCGACGCAATGAGCGGCGTGATGATCACCACCTGCGCGATGATCATCGCTGTCGGCGTGAAAAGCAGTCCCAGAACTCCAAATGGCCCGGAGCGTGACAGCAGCAAGTAGACTATCAGTCCGACCACGACCGGCGGCAGGCCCATCAGTGCATTGAGCGTTGCAATCGTCGCGCGCCGGAAGCGAAAGCGCCGAATGGCCAACCAGGTTCCCAAAGGGATCGCAATGGCACAGGCGATAAAAAGCGCAGTTAGGCTGACCTGAAGGGAGCGCAGAGTGATCTCGATTAGATCCGCGTCGAAGCGCAGCAGCAATTCAAGTGCCGCTAAAAAGCCAGACCCGATCTCATTCATTGCGCCTCACGCTGCGCGGGCAGTCTCGCCTCTCGCGTCACCCCGGCGCTTTGGTTGTCCGCAGATAGGGCAGCACAGTCTTGAACTCGCCAAACTTCGCCTTTGCATCTGCGTCCGACACCGTCGCCGGAATGATCACGTCATCGCCCACATTCCAGTTGGCCGGTGTCGCCACGCCTTTGCCCACCGAAGTCTGCAATCCGTCAAGCGCGCGCAGCACCTCTGCGAAATTACGGCCGACCGTCATGGGATAGGTCATGGAGAGCTTCAACTGCTTGTCCGGGCCAATGATGAACACCGACCGAACAGTCGCCGAATCGTTGGGTGTACGTCCATCAGGCAGATAAGCATCCGCGGGGAGCATGTCGAAGGCTTTGGACACCTCCAGCCCAGCATCCGCGATGATCGGAAAACCCGCCGCGGTCCCGGCGACTTTCTCAATGTCGCCTTTCCACTTTTTGTGATCTTCGACCCCGTCAACGCTGATCCCGATGACTTTGGTGCCGCGCTTTTCCCATTCCTCTGCCAATTGCGCCACCGCGCCGAACTCCGTCGTGCAGACCGGCGTAAAGTCCTTTGGATGGGAAAACAGAATGGCCCAGCTGTCGCCGACAAACTCATGCAGTGAAAAGCTGCCCTGATCTGTCTCGACCGTCAGGTCAGGAATCGTGTCGTTGATGCGCAAACCCATGAAAACCTCCCGAGGCAAAATTTGTGCTGCGCCATACTTAGTGATTTATTGACCATGCACCAGCCCCTCTTGCAGCCGGTTTTTCCCGGTGCGAGGATGCCAGTCAGACGGGCCGCCGTGGCGGCACCACCCTTTTGCAGGAGACAACGAGAAATGCTGGAAAGACGTGATTTTTACATCAATGGAGCCTGGGTTGCGCCATCGGCGCCCAATGACTTTCCGGTGATCGACCCGTCATCGGAAGAACAATGCGCGGTGATTTCTCTGGGCGGTCAAGCCGACACCGATGCCGCTGTCGCTGCGGCCCGCGCAGCCTTTGACGGCTGGTCGCAGACCCCGCGCGAAGAGCGGGTCGGCCTGATCCGCAAACTGGGTGAAATCTATGCCGCGCGCCAAGAAGAGATGGCAAAGGCCATGTCAATGGAAATGGGTGCCCCGATTGACATGAGCCGTGCGCAACAGGTTGGTGCCGGATCCTGGCATATCGAAGGGTTCTTGAAAGCCTTTGACAGCTTTTCGTTTGAGCGGGACTACACAAGCACCGAAAAGACGCTTTTGGAGCCCATTGGCGTCTGCGCGCTGATCACCCCTTGGAATTGGCCGATGAACCAGATCGTGCTCAAGGCCGTGCCCGCCATTGCCACCGGCTGTAGTGTGGTGCTGAAACCGTCCGAAGTCGCGCCGCTCTCCGGGCTGCTCTTTGCGGAGTTCATGCACGAGGCGGGCTTTCCCCCCGGCGTTTTTAACATGGTTAACGGGGATGGGGCTGGCGTCGGCTCCCAGCTTTCGGCGCATCCTGACGTGGATATGGTGAGCTTCACCGGCTCCACACGCGCGGGCATCGCGATCTCCAAATCGGCCGCCGACACGCTCAAGCGGGTCTCCCTTGAGCTGGGCGGCAAGGGGGCCAACATCATCTTTGAAGATGCCGGGCCCAAGGCGGCCAAGCAGGGCGCGATCCGTTGCTTCCGCAACTCGGGCCAGTCCTGCAACGCGCCCACGCGCATGTTGGTGCATCGCTCGCGCTACGACGCGGCGGTTGAGGATGCAGCAGCCGTGGCCCAATCGACTCACGTCGGTCCCGCATCCGATGAAGGCAAGCACATTGGCCCGGTGGTCTCCGAAGTGCAGTTCAACAAGATCCAAGGGCTCATTGAAAAGGGCATGTCCGAGGCCCGTCTGGTCGCCGGCGGTCTCGGGCGGCCAGATGGTCTGAACCGCGGCTACTATGTTAAACCTACGGTCTTTGCCGATGTGGACAACACGATGACCATCGCGCGCGAAGAGATCTTTGGCCCCGTCCTGTCGATCATTCCTTTTGAGACCGAAGAAGAGGCGGTCAGTATCGCCAATGACACGCTCTATGGGCTGACAAACTACATCCAGACCGAAGACGATGAGAAACGGCGCCGCGTGGCGCGCCGCTTGCGCTCCGGCATGGTGGAGACCAACGGACAAGGCTTCGCTCAAGGCTCACCCTTTGGCGGCTATAAACAGTCGGGCAACGGTCGCGAGGGCGGTACCTACGGGTTGGAGGAGTTCCTGGAGGTCAAAGCGGTGAGCGGTTGGGCGGCAGAGTAGCCTCATCGCTGCGCTCATCGGTCAGGGGCCGCCCAGGCGGCCTCTGACGGATCAACTTGCGTCACATTGGCCGCGTGGCGGAGATCAAAACGGGGCCTTGCAACGGATTTTGATCGATCTACCCCCTTCGGGATGTTTGAAACGCAATTCCTCAGCGTGCAGCATCAGGCGCGGATAATCCCGTGCCGGACCAGTGGCATAGAAAGGATCGCCGAGAATGGGGTGCCTCATGGAAAGGCAATGCACCCTCAGCTGGTGACTGCGCCCGGTCTTTGGGTGGAGGCGCAAGCGCGCAGTCTGACCGTCGTCCTTGAGCCTTTTCCATTCTGTAAGTGCCGGTTTGCCTGTCTTATGACACACCTTCTGCCGGGGGCGGTTCGGCCAGTCCACAATCAGCGGCAGATCGATCGAACCCGACGTCTCCGCTGGCACGCCCCAGACCTGCGCGACGTAGCTCTTGCGCACCATCCGCTTTTCAAACTGCAACCCGAGGTGACGCTGCGCATGCGGCGTGAGCGCAAAGATCATGACCCCCGAGGTGTCGCGGTCCAACCGGTGTACCAGCAAAGCCTGTGGAAAGACCGTCTGAATGCGCGACAGCATGCAATCGGCCAAATGCGCGCCCTTGCCCGGCACGCTAAGCAAACCGCTTGGCTTGTTGACCAACAGGACTTCCGCATCTTCGTGCAGGACGTCGAGCGGTGTGTCGGGAGGGCAATAGACATCGTCCATGCCCTCCGGTCTCAGATTCCCTGGCCAAGCGCAACAGGCTGCATCAGACCTTCACGCGCTCCGATTTAGGATCGTACATCGGCTTAAGCGACGCCTCCGCAGGCACCCGCACCCCGGCCACATCAATCTCATAGGTCGAGGCGAGCACTTCTGCTGCGGTTTCTCCCGGGCACGGCACATAGCCTAGACCCATGGCCCCCCCAAGTGCGTGACCGTAGGCCCCTGAACTCAGATAGCCGACAATCTCACCGTCCCGGACCACCGGTTCGTTGTGATAAAGAAGCGGCTCTGGGTCGGTCAGCTTGAATTGGAGCATGCGCGCCGCAAGGCCCTGCTCTTGCTTTTCCAACACGGCTTCCCGACCGATGTAGCTGGGCTTGTCCTTTTTCACCGCGAAACCAAGGCCCGCCTCCAACACGTGATCTTCCGAGGTGATGTCATGCCCAAAGTGGCGGAAGCCCTTCTCAATCCGGCAGGTATCCATCATATGCATCCCGCATAGCCGCGCACCGACCTCCTGCCCGGCCGCCATCATCTCTTCAAAGACATGGCCACACATGTCCGCAGGCACGTAGATCTCCCATCCAAGCTCACCCACATAGGTGACGCGATGCGCCCGCGCGAGGCCCATGCCAATCTCGATCTCCTGCGCGGTGCCGAAGGGGTTCACATCGTTTGAGAAGTCATTGGGAGAGACTTTCTGCAACAGCTCTCGCGACTTTGGCCCCATGACCGCCAGCACGCCTTCGCTCGGCGTGACATCAGTGATGACCACGTTGAAATCCCCCACATGGCGCTGCATCCAGGTCTGATCTGCAAGCCGCGTGGCAGCAGGCGTGATCACCAGATAGGCCGTCTCCGACAGGCGCGTCACGGTCACATCCGCCTCGATCCCGCCGCGCTTGTTCAGAAACTGCGTGTAGACGATCTTGCCCGCAGGAACCGAGTAGTTGCCGCCGCCGACATAGTTGAGGAAAGCCTCCGCATCGCGGCCTTCCACGCGGATCTTGCCAAAAGAGGACATGTCATAGACGCCCACACCTTCGCGCACCGCCATGTGTTCTTCGGCGATATTGTCAAAGAAGTTCTGGCGGGACCAGCTATAGCCGTATTCGGGCGTTTGCCCGGCGCGGGCGAACCAATTGGCCCGCTCCCAGCCTGCCAATTCGCCGAAGACCGCGCCATGCTGTTTCAAATGCGCGTGGAAGGGCGTGCGCCGCACACCCCGCGCGGTGGCTTTCTGGCGATAAGGGAAATGATCGGCGTAGAGCAGGCCAAGGGTCTCTTTGCTCCGCTCGGCGAGATAGGTTTTATTGCCCTGGAACGGCTGCATGCGGCTGATGTCCACATCGCCGAGATCGAAAGGCTTATCACCGTCTTCCATCCACTGCGCCAGCGCCATGCCCGCGCCGCCCGCAGACTGAATGCCAACCGAGTTGAAGCCCGCCGCGACCCAGACGTTGTCCATCTCGGGCGCAAGCCCCAGATGGTAGGCGTCATCGGGCGTGAAACTCTCCGGCCCGTTGAAAAACGTATGGATTCCAGCCTCCGCCAGCATCGGCAGACGCTCCACCGCGCGCTCAAGGATCGGCTCGAAGTGGTCGAAATCCTCCGGCAGCTGATCGAATTCGAAATCCTCCGGGATGCCCTTCACCGCCCAGGGTTTGGCGTTGGGCTCAAAGGCACCCAGCATCATCTTGCCCGCGTCTTCTTTGTAGTAGGCGCATTCATCGGGCACCCGCAGCACTGGCAGTTGCGTCAACCCCTCGATGGCCTCTGAGACGATGTAGAAGTGCTCGCACGCCTGAAGCGGGACATTGGTGCCCAGCATGCGGCCCACCTCATGGCCCCACATGCCGCCGCAGTTGACGACCATATCACACGCGATATGCCCCTGATCGACCCCGTTCTGCCAGTCCACGCCTGTGATGCGGCGGCCGTCGCGGGTCACGCCTGTGGCCTTGGTCCGCTCAATCACCTTGGCCCCGTTCTGCCGCGCGCCCTTGGCCAGCGATAGCGCGATATTGCCCGGGTCACCCTGCCCGTCTTTGTCGAGATACACGGCCCCGGTCACACCTTGGATGTTGAGATGCTCGTACTTCTCTTTGACTTGGTTGGGGCTGATCTCTTCAACATCCACGCCAAAGGCGCGGGCCATCGCGGCCTGGCGGTAGATCTCTTCGCGCCGCTCGTCGGTGAGCGCCACAGTGATCGAACCCACGCGCTTGAACCCGGTCGCAACACCCGTCTCAGCTTCAAGACTGCCGTAAAGCTCTTGGCTGTACTTCGCCAGCTTGGTCATGTTTGCCGTGGCGCGCAATTGCGCGATCAGGCCCGCCGCGTGCCAGGTCGTGCCGGAGGTCAACTGCTTGCGCTCCAAGAGGACCACATCCTTCCAGCCCAGTTTAGTCAGGTGATAGGCCACAGAGCAGCCGATGATGCCGCCCCCAATGATGACTGCACGCGCGTGCGACGGGACCGAAGACATGGGGCGTTCCTTTCAGCGTGTTGTGTTGGTGAGGCGGCGGGAGACGGAGCTAAACAATTGTGTGGCCCTCCGCGCGCAGGCATTCTGCGATCTTGGCGATATGCGCGGGGCCGACTTCGCAGCAGCCGCCGACGATTGTGGCACCTGCATGGACCCAGTCCATCGCATAGGCGGCGTAGGCCTCTGGCGTCATGTCTTTGCGTGCGGTCAGCGCGTCAACGGTGGGCTTATCGGTGAGAAAACCGCCGCTGATCTCTTCAAAGCCATTCGCATAGGCCCCAAAGGGCAGCGCTTGATGGGCCAGCACCGCCAGCCCGTCGCGCACAACCTCGGGCCGCGCACAGTTGATCAGCACCGCATCTGCCGCCGCCTCGGCAAAGGGCAGAACATCGGACAATGGCTCACCGGAACGCAGCCGCGTGCCATCGTCGTCCCGAACGGTGCAGGCAAGCCAAACGGGGCGACCTGCGCGCGCGGCACCGCGCAGAACCGCCTCCGCATGGGTCACTGACGCCACGGATTCGCAGATGATCAAATCGCACGAGGGGCCGAGCATCTGCGCGATCTCTGCATAAAGGGGAGCTGCTGCATCAGCGCTTGGATGCAGATCAGGTCGGTACGAGGCCCCAAGCGGGCCAATGGCCCCACCGATGCGCCGCGGTTTGCTCAACCGCGCCTCGGCCAGGGCCATCGTGTGCAGATCGGCAAAGCGATCCTCGTAAGGCGTGCCCACCAGACGGTCCCGTATGATCGCATAGGTATTCGTTGTCGCAACTGTCGCTCCGGCGGCGGTAAAGTCGCGATGCACCTCAGCCACAAGCCCGGGGTTGTCGATCATCACCTGTGTGGACCATAACGGTGTCGGCGCGCCCGAGGCGCGCGCGATCAATTCTTGGCCCATGCCACCGTCGAGGAGCGTGACGTCTGTCATGCACGCAATCGCGCGTTTTCAGGATCCCAGAGCGGCTGGTCCGGCTGCACGGTCGCTTTGCACATCTTGCCAAAGATGTTGATCTCAAGCTCGGTGCCAGGATCTGCAAGCTCTGATCTGATGGTGCCCAAGGCAATCGACTTGCCGACCCGGTGTCCCCATTCGCCCGAGGTGGTCTCTCCCACCACTTCACCGTTGCTGAAAACGGTGGACATGTAGGGCGCGTCTTGCTCACCGGCATCGACGACCATCGTGACAAAGCGCTTCTTGGTACCTTGCTGCTTTTCGCGCAAAAGCGCGGCCTTGCCGGGGAAATCCTGCGGCTTGTCGAGCTTGACCCAACGGTCCAGCCCCGCCTCCAACATGGAGTAGTCGGTTGAGAGATCCCCCTTCCAGGTGCGGTAGCCTTTCTCAATGCGCATCGAGTTCAGGGCATACATACCGAAGGGCTTGGCCCCAGCCGCCTTGATCGCCTCATAGACCGGCGCGCTGTGCTCAAAGGCGCTATGCACCTCCCAGCCCAACTCCCCGGCAAAAGACACGCGGAAGAGCTTTGCGGGCTGGCCCGCGACTGTAGCATTCTGGATCGACATCCAGGTTGCCTCCAGATCCGCGCCTTCCGCGATCTGCGAGAGGATGTCCCGTGAGGCAGGGCCGGTCACAAGGGCGGTCGACCAGTCTTTGGTGATGTCGGTGAGCTTGAGCGCGCCGTTTGCTGGCAGTCGCGCTTTCAAAAGCTCAAAATCATGCCAGAGCGCAACGGCGGCGGTCATCAGCCAGAAATCATCCTCGCCCCAACGGATCACTGTCATCTCGGTCAGAATACGACCGCGGCTGTCGGCCCAATAGGCGAGGTTCATCCGGCCGGCCTTGGGCAAGGCGCCGGTGATCTGCCCGCGCAGCCACTCCGCCGCGCCTTCACCCGACAGCGCGTACCGGGAGAAGCCCGGCATATCCAGAACGCCCGCGTGATCAGTGACGGCCTGCACCTCTTGCTTGATGCGCTTGAACCAGGGGCCGTTGCGATCCCAGGTCTGGGTCGCTTCCTCAGATGTGTCGTCGCCTTCTTGAGCAAACCAAGTCGCCCGCTCCCACCCGTTGAAGGCGTCCATCTGCGCCCCCGCAGCCTTGAGGCTTTCGTGATTGGCGGAGAGCTTCTTGCCCCGGCCTGCAGGCCAGGCGTGGTAGGGGAAATGCATGGCGTATTCGTGGCCATAGGTCTCCAACGCTTTGACATGGCAGAAGTCGTGGTCGCAATGATCGGTGTAGCGGCGCGGGTCCACGGCCCACATCTCAAGCTCGGTCTCGCCGTGCATGATCCACTCGCTGAGCACTTTGCCTGCACCACCGCCTTGCGCGATGCCAAAGGTGAAGGAATGTCCCTCAAAGGCGTTCTTTACGCCGGGCATCGGGCCGATCATCGGCAAACCGTCGGGGGCGTATGGAATGGGGCCGTTGATGTTACGGCCCACCCCGGCGGTACCCAGAGCAGGCACCCGCTCCATCGCGTCTTCGATGTAGAACTCCAGCCGTTCCAGATCATCCGGATACAGCTGGAAGGAGAAATCATCGGGCATCGGATCCTCAGGTGTGACCCAATGCGCCTTGCAGTTCCGCTCATAGGGCCCAAGGTTCAGACCGTACTTATCCTGCCGCAGATAGTAGGAGATATCGACGTCCCGGATCATCGGCATTTTATGGCCCTTTTCCTTGGTCCAGGCCTCTAGCTCCGCAATTGGCTCGGTTAGGAAATACTGGTGAGACATGGTGACCATGGGCACGGTGCGCCCGCCAAAGGGCTTGAACATCTCGCCGACCCGCTGCGCGTAGTAGCCCGCGCAGTTGGCAACGTACTGCGCGCGGATCTCGCCTTTCTCGGTCTTAACGATCCACTCATCGCCATCCCGATCCATGCCGGTGACAGGGCAGAACCGCTCGATCCGGCCACCGGCATCACGCGCGCCCTTGGCCAGCGCTTGCGTCAATTGCGCGGGGTCGATGTCGCCGTCCAGCGGATCCCAAAGACCGCCCGCAAGCGCGTGCGTTTCCATAAAGGGGTTCAGCTCTTTGAGCTCATCGGGGGTGCACATGTCCATTTGCAGGCCCTGGTAACGACCCATGGAGGCGACCTTTTCGAACTCCTGCATCCGCTCTTTGGAATGCGCCAGACGGATCGCCCCCGTGACATGGTAGTTCATCGGATAATCCACATCCGTCGCCAGCGTGCGGTACATCTGCAGCGAGTAGCGCTGCATGTTCATGACAGCCCACGACGCCGCGAAGTTAGGGCAATTGCCCGCCGCGTGCCAAGTGGACCCCGCGGTCAGTTCGTTTTTCTCCAAAAGGACACAGTCTTTCCACCCCGCTTTGGCGAGGTGGTACAGGGTCGAGGTCCCGACAACGCCGCCGCCGATGATGACGACCCGGGCTGTGGTTGGAAAATCAGACATGCATTCGCTCCCTAGTGTTCGCGCGTCGGAAGGCCATCCGCGAGCGTATAGTAATCGCCTTTGAAGGCGGTGAAGATGTGTTTCTCAGTGATTATACCGGTTGGACCGTCGAGCGTGCCCGACATCACCGATATCGCCCCGCCGTCGCCCTCGTGCGTCCAGAAAAGCGACGCGCCACAGTTCTTGCAAAAGCCGCGCTTGGCCTCCGCGCTTGAGTGATACCAGGTCAAGGTGTCGTCTTGGAGAAAGACAAGCTGATCCGGGGCGACTTGTGTGGCGGAGACATAGTGGCCTGATGTTTTGCGGCACTGTATGCAGTGACAGGCGACCGAATTACGCAGCGGACCCTTGAGTTGAAAGCGAACCCCGCCGCAAAGGCAGCTTCCCGTAATCATGCGGGCCTCCCAGGTGGTGTCGCAGTGCCCAGAGCCAGCCCGTAGAGGATGAAACAGGCGCCCATAAAGCGCCGAAACCACGTGCTAAAGACCGCCCCCAGGGCTGCGCGGCCAAGCCCAGCACCAAGGGCAGTGAAGCCGGTGTAGCTGAGCGCCGTGATGGTGAGCGCAGTGGGTACAATGACCAACATCTGGTCCCAGATCGGTACGCTTGGCTGAACGAACTGAGTGAAGGCCGCAAGATAGCCCGCGACAGACTTTGGGTTGATGGTTGCTATCGCAAAGGCGTGCCAAAAGATACTGCCGGAGGGGCGCTCATCCACCGTGACCGGTGTCTTCGCTTGGTGCAGCACGCGCAGCCCAAGGTAGATCAAAAAGCCCGCGCCTGCGTATTTGGCCAGCGTAAACGCTGTCTCAGAGGTGGCGATCAGCGCGGTAATGCCCATGGCCGATAGGACGAGGAAAAGTGTCGCCTGGGTCAGGATCGCCGCCACGCCAATGAGCGCGCGGGAGAAGGGCAATCGCATGCCATTGCTGATGCAGTTTACGGCGTTCGGGCCCGGCGTGGTCACAAAGACCACCCAGAACAACGCGAATATGCTCCAGGCCTCAAAACTCATCGGTCAGTAGACCGGCGGTGCGATCACCCAAATCGCAACGGCTGGTGTGTTGTGCGGGTTGGCCCAGCGAAAAGCCTCTCCCCGAATGCGAAAACTGTCGCCTTCTGCGATCTGGTGCGTCACGCCGGCGATTTCGACCTCAAGTTGACCAGACATGAGATAGCCAACCTCTTGGGTCGGCCGCCGGACGAGACCTTTGATCCGGCTATGGGGCAGAAAGGTCGAATGAACCATCTCAAAGTCATCGGTCAGGTCCGGAGACAGAAGTTCCTCAATGAGACCGGGCACATGCGAGCCCACGGCACGGCGCGCTCCTGACCTCACAACATGCCCAGCTTCCTCGACGCGCGGAGCTTTTTGGCGGCACAGCATCGAAACAGAAACGTCCATCTTTGCAGCGATATCGCGCAGATCAGTCGGAGACGGCTCAGAGAGGTCCCGCTCTACTTGGCTGAGCCACCCCACCGAGCGCCCGAGGGTCGTGGCCATGTCCGCAAGAGTGAGCCCTCGACGCTTACGCAAAGCGCGGAGGTCTGCCCCTAGAGTCGATGGCGCGTCTGACAAGCTTTGCTGCACTGGGCGTTCCATGAAAAAAACTTCGCTTTTTTCATAGAGCCCGGATTCGGTGAAATAATCCAGTCTTTTTTCATTTCATAAGTTATAATCCCCGAACTTTGGGCATGCGGACCCAAAAGGGAGGAAACAGGGATCAGAGACGTTCAATCGCGATGGCCGTGCCCTCACCACCGCCGATGCATATGGCGGCCACGCCGCGCTTTAGATCGTGTGTTTCAAGAGCGTTGAGGAGGGTTACGATGATCCGCGCCCCCGACGCCCCAATTGGATGTCCCAAAGCACAGGCACCGCCGTTGACATTTACGCCTCCATGATCGAGCCCCATCTCCTTTATGAAAGCCATGGGCACCACGGCGAAAGCCTCATTCACTTCCCACAGATCCACATCTTCAACGCGCCAACCCACACGCTGCAGGAGTTTCTGCGCGGCAGGTATGGGTGCGGTGGTAAAAAGGTTGGGAGCTTGGGCGTGACTGGCGTGACCCAAGATACGCGCGCGGATCTCCAACCCTTGGTCACGCGCCGCGTCTTCTGAAGCGAGCACCAGTGCTGCCGCACCGTCGGAAATCGACGAGGCATTGGCGGCGGTGACGGTCCCGTTTTCTCGAAATGCTGGTTTCAACTGGGGGATCTTGTCCGGGCGCGCGCTCAATGGCTGCTCATCGACGGCAATATCGCGAGTCTCTTTGCGGTTTTGCACGGCAACAGAAACGATTTCCGCGTCAAATGCGCCGGTTTCCTGCGCACTTTTGGCGCGCGCGAGGGAGGTGATCGCATAGAGATCCTGCTGCTCGCGGGTGAATTGATACGCCTCCGCGCAGTCTTCAGCAAAAGTGCCCATGAGCCGGCTTTTGTCATACGCATCTTCCAGACCGTCCAGAAACATGTGATCGACGACGCCAGCATGGCCCAGACGTGCGCCGCCACGCATCTTGGGCAGGATGTAGGGCGCGTTGGTCATGCTCTCCATCCCGCCCGCAACCATGACGTCGGTCTGGCCAAGCGCAATCTGATCCGCCGCGATCATCACCGTCTTCATGCCGGAGCCGCACATCTTGTTGAGCGTAGTGGCGGGAACATCTTCGCCCAGACCAGCGGCAAAGGCGGCTTGCCGGGCGGGCGCCTGTCCTTGCCCAGCGGGCAGCACACAGCCCATCAGCACCTCCTCGGCGGCGGCAGCCCCGGCCCCTTCGAGCGCCGCCTTGATCGCGTGCCCGCCAAGCGCGGCCGCGGTCAGCGGCGAAAATGCGCCTTGAAAGCCGCCCATTGAGGTACGTTTGGCCCCTGAAATCACAACATTGCGCATCTTCCAGCCCCCCTTTTGTGAGTGCACGACTTGGTAAACTTTTCGGTTTATCGCTGTCGCATCCATTGTTGCGGAGGACGTGTATGGAAATGTCGGTAAAAACTGAAGAGGATATTTGCGTCATCTCAGTTGGGGAAGACCGCATTGATGCGGCGGTCGCCCTAGATTTCAAAGAAGATGTACGGCGCCACACCGAAGAGGCCCCGGCGCAGGTGGTGCTCGATCTGACCAAAGTTACCTTCATTGATTCGAGCGGTCTGGGCGCAATCGTGGCATCGATGAAACATCTTGCGCCTGAGCGGAAGCTGGTGCTGGCCGGGCTCACGCCCGCCGTTGAAAAGGTATTTAAACTGACTCGAATGGACTCGGTGTTTGATATCTTTTTGACGCTTGAGGCCGCTTTGCAGGCTGAACGTGTCTGAGCCGCTGGTTGTGGGAACGCAAAAAGAAGTGGAGGGACTTGCCCCAGGCAGACCGCTCTTTGCCCTGCGTCTGCGGAGTGACACGTTCACGACCCGGATTGCCCTGGCAGAGATCTTTGATGCCCTGGCACCGCTTGGGCTCACGCCAGAAGAGCTAAGTACGGTCGAGCTTGTCCTGGCAGAAGCGCTGAACAACATCATGGAGCACGCCTATCCGGCAGATGGCGACGGCGGACCGGTTGAGATCGAGTGTTCGCATCTCAGCGATGGATTACATTTTGCTCTGTGCGATCGTGGCGCGGCGATGCCAAACGGTGCCCTGCCGGTTGGAACGTTGCCTGACCATGAGGTTGACACCGACCATCTGCCGGAGGGCGGATTTGGTTGGTTTTTGATCAAGGATCTCGCAAAAGACGTGGAATATCAGCGCCTTGACGACCAAAATCGCCTAAGGCTCCGGATCGCTGTGGCCTACGGCCAAGTTGCCATTTGAAACGGGATGCCCGCGACCAGACCCCGGTCGTGCCGGTTCGCCGCAAACATGCCTCAGAATTTCCTTGGAATCGCGCGCGCTGATCATAATTTCGACCCGGTCTCATCGCACATTGGCAGGGTAGCTGCATATGGCTTCCCTCGGCACCGCGTTTTATAGCCCCCACCCAGTGCGCGGTGTCGAGGACAAAAACCAGGAAGGCACTGGCGGGCGACCCCATTCTCTAAAAAATTTTTGGGGCAGTGATGCGATGCAGCCAGCTCAGTTCATCTGTACCTGCAGTGGATAAGCACCGTTGGTGAACGGGCCGAAAAGGTCAGAGATGTCAGGATGATCTACCGGCTTGCCAGAATAATCGGCAACAAGGTTCTGTTCCGAGACATAGGCGATGTAATAACTTTGCTCATTCTCTGCCAACAGATGGTAATAGGGTTGCTCTTTTCCGGGTCTGCTGTCCTCCGGAATCGCCTGGTACCATTCTTCGGTATTCGCAAATTCGGGATCGACATCAAAAATCACACCCCTGAAGGGGTGTTTGCGGTGTCGAACTACTTGACCCAAGTGATATTTCGCGCGCGTTCGTATCATTTCTGCCTGCCCCTACTGGGCATTTGTAACGGCTTCAAGGACAGTTTGTCCAATCACGACACCGCCGAACAGAGGAAACAAACCGTTGACGCTGGTCCTTCAAGTTTTAGAGATCGTCGCCCCCGTCTTCCTGCTGGCCGGCATCGGTTTTGTCTGGGTGAAACTTGGCCTCGAGTATCGGCTGGCCTTTGTCACACAGCTCGCGATGAGCTTGGCGGTGCCCTGTTTGATCTTTACCGCACTGGTGAATACTTCCGTCAGCCCTGCGGCATTAAGAACGCTCATTTTTGCGGCACTCACCGCCTACGCGCTGCTGTCGATCACGGTACTCTTGGTTGTGCGCGCCATGCGGCTCGACCAACGCACGTTCGCCGCACCATTGATTTTTGGGAACACCGGAAACTTAGGCCTGCCCCTAGCGCTATTTGCTTTTGGAGAGGTCGGATTTGACTACGCCGTGGTGGTCTTTGCGGTCATGGCGATCATCTCTTTCACCTTCGGTATTTGGCTTGTGGCGGGTGCGGGGTCTGGGGCGATTAGGAAAGTGGGCTCAGAGCCACTGGTTTGGGCGACGCTGGCGGGCGGAATCTTCCTTTGGCAGGGCTGGCGCTTGCCTACCTTTCTGGACAATACGCTTGCCTTGATCGGGCAGATGGCCATCCCGTTGATGCTGATCACGTTGGGCGTCGCGGTGGCCCGCCTGTCGCCATCCGGCATTGGCCGCGCCTGTGTGCTTTGCGTGCTAAAACTTGCGCTTTGCGTGGGCTGCGCCTGGGCTGTCGGGCATCTATTCTCACTAGAGCCAACAGCATTCGGTATCCTGGTGCTCCAGGTCTCTACGCCCGTTGCCGTCACAGCCTATATGCTTGCAGCAAAGTTTGAGGCCGAGGCCGTGGCCGTGGCAGGGCTTGTTGTGGTTTCAACGGTGATTTCCATCGGCGCACTGCCGCTTCTCTTGGCGGTTCTGCTGTGATTTGTGATGTGACGCCGGTCATTGGATCAGCTAGGTTGGGAAAAAACAAATAACGCGAGTGGCAGATGAGCAAATTCCTTCGCGCCCTGATTTTGGTTTTGTTGGCGGCCTCCTGCGGCGGCGGCCAGTCAGCGGCACCGCGCAACCTCGACAACGCCTGCGCACTTTTGCGCGAACGTCCCAGCTATGCCCGCGCCTTCCGCAAGGTTGAACGCAAATGGGACGTGCCCGTGCATGTTCTGATGGCCACGATGCATCAAGAGAGCAAGTTTATCGCCAACGCCCGCACACCATTTCGCTACACGCTCGGCGTGATCCCGATGGGGCGGCAGTCGAGCGCTTACGGGTACTCTCAAGCGCTTGATGGGACCTGGGATGAGTATCGGCAAAAGCAAAATCAACGCGGCGCGCGGCGCAACCGGATTAGCGACGCCAGCGATTTCATGGGCTGGTATTTTAACGAAACGCAGCGACGAAACGGCGTGGCGCTTGATGACACACGCAATCAGTATCTGGCCTACCACGAAGGGCACACCGGCTTTGCCAGGGGCAGCTACACCCGCAAATCGTGGCTCGTGAACATCTCTCGCAAGGTCGAAGCGCGCGCGGAAATGTACGAGGGGCAGCTGCAAGGCTGCCGTTTGCGCCTCTAAGAAACCCTAGCGGCTTTCGAAATTGCCGGGGCTGCCCACATCAAAAAGCCGGTTGGGCAGGTTTTGGCCCCGCTCAAATTCGCCCAGCACAATTGTCGTCTGCGTCCCGCCGCCGTCCGTGATCACCCATTGGCGCAGCTCTACCGGAGTGCCGGTGAACTTCAACTGAATGTTGCCGTAGTCTGGATTTTCCGGATCTTGCGCCGTGACAACCGTTGCCGTTCCGTCAAAACTGTGGCCCGTCACCATATTGGCGGCCCCAAGATCAACCTGGCGCGCCAATATGATCGACAGGGGCGTGCGGGAAAGCGGGTAGCTTTCCGCAGGTTGGTTGGATTTTTTGTCATAGATAACAACCGTATTGCTGCCGGCCACAACGAGTGCGGCCTCTGGCGGATTGTACTCAAAGCGAACCTTCCCGGGCCTTTTGATGTATATGGTGCCGGTGCTGATCGACCCATCGCCATTGATCTGCGTAAACGCGCCTTTCGCCGTCTGCAGGTCATTGAGATAGCGTGAAATCTCTTGCAACGGCAGCTTTTCAGCGAAAGCCTGCGTTGCAGGAAGGGCCAGAAAAAAGGCCACAAGGGACAAGTAAAACCGCATAAACCACCTGTATCTTTGCATCCGTGAGATAAGCGACCCGCGTCTGATATGCGATAACGTCGCGCCAATTTCGGCGGGTTTTCAGAAAAAAACCGCCGGGGATATGCACCCCGGCGGTAGAGATGTGCCACAACAAGCTCCTTGGAGGTAAGCCTAGCTCTGTTCGGGCACCAAAATCTCGCGTTTGCCGACATGGTTTGAGGCGGAGACCAGGCCTTGATCCTCCATCTGCTCCACCAGCCGCGCAGCTTTATTGTAACCGATGGCAAGTTTACGTTGAATGTAGGAGGTGGAGCATTTGCGGTCTTTGATCACAATCGCCACGGCTTGATCGTAAAGTGCGTCTTCGCCGTCTGTGTTTCCGCCAAGGCCTAGGACAGCATCAATACTTGCCTCCGAGTCTTCTGCCGGACCTTCGAGCACACCGCCCACGTAGTCTGGTTCGCCGAATTGCTTGAGATGATTGACGATCTCTTCAACCTCTTCATCGCTGACGAATGGACCATGACACCGGGTGATCTTTGCCCCGCCCGCCATGTAGAGCATGTCGCCCATGCCAAGAAGCTGTTCGGCCCCCATCTCTCCGAGGATGGTGCGGCTGTCGATTTTTGATGTCACTTGGAAAGAAATCCGGGTGGGAAAGTTGGCCTTGATTGTGCCGGTGATGACATCCACCGACGGTCGCTGGGTTGCCATGATGAGGTGAATGCCGGATGCCCGGGCCATCTGGGCAAGGCGCTGGATGCAGGCCTCAATCTCTTTGCCCGCCACCATCATAAGATCGGCCATCTCATCGACGATCACAACGATAAAGGGCAGCAGTTCGGGCGTGCTTTCCTCAGTTTCAAAGATGGGCTCGCCCGTGTCCTCATCAAAACCGGTCTGCACCACGCGCGAGAACATCTCGCCCTTGTCCAGCGCTTCGCACACGCGACCGTTGTAGCCTTCGATGTTGCGCACGCCCATTTTGGACATTTTGCGGTAGCGTTCCTCCATCTCGCCGACGACCCATTTCAGCGCAACAACGGCTTTCTTGGGGTCTGTCACAACCGGTGACAGCAGGTGCGGGATGCCGTCATAGACGCTGAGCTCCAACATCTTGGGGTCGATCATGATCAAGCGGCACTCTTGCGGCGTAAGCTTGTAGAGCAGGCTGAGGATCATCGTGTTGATGGCCACGGACTTACCAGAGCCCGTGGTGCCCGCGATCAAAAGATGGGGCATTTTGGCGAGGTTGGCCACAACCGGATCACCCCCGATGTCCTTGCCTAGGGCCATGGGCAGCCGCATGTTGCTGTCGCCAAAATCGCGCGCGCTGAGAATCTCTCGCAGGAGCACTTTCTCGCGGTGCTCATTGGGCAGTTCGATCCCGATGACCGAACGCCCTGGCACGGTAGAGACGCGCGCGGAAAGGGCCGCCATGGAGCGCGCAATGTCATCTGCCAGGCCGATCACGCGGGAGGCTTTCAGTCCAGGCGCGGGCTCAAGCTCATACATCGTCACCACGGGTCCGGGCCGCACGGCGATGATGTCCCCTTTCACACCGTAGTCATCAAGCACGGTTTCGAGCATGCGCGCGTTTTCCTCCAGCGCATCATCGCTCAGATGCATGCGCTCAATCGTGCCCGGGTTCTCTAGCAGGTTGAGCGGCGGCAATTCGTAGCCTGGATGCGTGTCTTCAAACCCCAAGCTCGGCTGCGCCTCAGCCTGGGCGCGTTTTGAGGGTTTGGCCGGTTTGCGTGTCGGCTGTTTTACGATGGCGCGCGCTTCGGGAATCGGGACGGGCCGCGGCGCGGGATCTGAAACGGGTGTGAAGGGTAAAGCCTCATCGATCTGCAACGGCAATTCTGCCGCCACAGTCTCATCGGCAATGGCGTTGGCCCGCGGAGCGGTCAATGGTGGCTCAGCGCGGGCACCGGATGGGCGCGATGTGTCCAGCAAGAGAGCGTCCGGACCGCGTCCGCGACCGCGGGTCAAAGGTGCGGTCGTTTGGGTATGCACAGCCGTCGTGCTGCGCGCGCGGCTCTTGATGACATGCGCGATCTTGGAGCGGATGCGGTCTTCACCGACCAGGTCATCTGTTTCGATGGCCGTGAGCGGGCTTGTACCATTCTCAGCGGCTGTTTCGTCAGGCCGTTTGATCAGTGCCGGCATGCGGGCGAGCAGGCCGGGCTTGGGCGCAGATTGGCTCTCCATCATTTCCGGGGCTGCGAACCGCGGGACCGCTGGGGAGAGAGGCGGGCCAGCCTCACGGGCCACCGCCTCTGCCGCTTGGCGCTTGCGTTCTTGCCGCGCCGCGACAAGCGCTTGCAGGCCGCGCGTCGCTTGCGCCGTTCCGCTGACACCGAGGCCCAGCAACGCCCGAATCCCGGCATAGATAAGGATCAGCCCGACCAGGAGAAAGCGGCCGATGCGCCTGAGTTCGGCCCGGGTGAAACCGAGAACGAAGGCGCCCAAGGTGAGGATGCCGACGCCCATCAGGAACGACATGAGCTTGACGGTAAAAGTGCTGCTGACCGGTAGAAGGGTAAGCAATGCCCCCACAACGGTATCGCCAAAGAGCCCGCCGAGGCCGAAGCTGTGCGTGCTGACCCAGGTTGGTCCGGGCATCAATGTCGCCGCATAGATTGAGCCCAAGGCCACCGCGATGGGCGCAAAGATGAGCCGACCCACCGCGCGTTCTTGACCCGCATGCGCCAAGAACCGCACTCCCCAGGCCAAGAGCACCACCGCAATGCCCCAAGACCCCCAGCCGACAATCATAAAGAGCGGCGCAGCGATGGACGCCCCAATCCGGCCCGTCCAATTCTGTACCGGCGCATCGGTGGAGATCATCCAGTTGGGGTCATCGGGAGAATAGCTGCCGATCATCATGGCAGCCAACACGCCAAGAAGGATCAGCACGAGCCCCAAAAGCTCTTTGCCGCGCTTCTCAATGGCCTCGGCCATGTTGCTGTCGAGCAGCGGATCACGGCCGCGCGTCTGGTATGCCATAGATGATCGTCCCTTCTTACTCACTATCCGTAAAGGCAGTCGCGGATGTACGCCAAACCACGTTCTGTCTCTTCTTTTGGGGCCACCAGGGCCGCGCGGATGTAGCCTTTGCCGGGGTTGGCTTGTCCCGGCACATCTTGCGCGAGATAGCCGCCCGGCAGCACCTTTACGCCGGTCTCCCGCCACAGTTTGACCGCCGCAGCCTCATCGTCATCGACAGGCAGCCAGAGGAAGAACCCAGCCTCCGGGCTTTGATATCCAGGCACATTACCCAGGATCCGATCTGCAATGGCGAACTTCTCGCGGTAGAGCGCGCGGCTCTCATCCACATGGCTTTCATCTTGCCAGACCGCTGCAGCAGCTTGTTGCAACGGCAGTGGCAGCGGGGCGCCGGCGTAGTTGCGCAACTGCTTGATCTCGCGGATCGTCTCTGGCCCGGAGGCCACGAAACCCGAGCGCAGCCCGGGCAGGTTCGACCGCTTGCTGAGCGAGTGGAACATTACGATGCGGTTGCGGTCCGCGCCGATGGCCTCAGCCACCTGCATTGCACCGCGGGGCGCGACGTCGCGGTAGACCTCTGAGTAGCATTCATCGGCAAAAACCTTGAAATCATAGCGCTCTGCCAAGCGGATGAGCGCGGCCCAATACGCTTCATCTGCCACAGCACCCTGAGGGTTGGCCGGTGAGCAAATGTAGGCGGCCGTCGTCCGCTCCAGCGTCTCTTCGGGCACCCTGGAGAAATCCGGCAGATGCCCGGTCTCTGCCGTTGCGTTGACCATGACGGGATCGGATGCCCCTGAGATCGCGCCGATCATGTAAACTTGGTAAAAGGGGTTGGGCATCAAAATAGCAGGCTTCACGCCGTTCTTTGTCTCCGGGCAGAGCGCCACAACGGCGTTGTAAAGCCCTTCGCGCGTGCCATTGAGCGCCATGATCTCAGTTTCTGGATCCATGCTGAGGCCGTAGCGGCGCTGAATAAAACCGCTGATCGCTTGTTTCAGTTCTGGCGAGCCATCGTTGGGCGGATAGCTGTTAAACCCAGCGGCGTGCTCTGCAATGACATCCGTGACCCACGCCGGAAACGCATGTTTTGGTTCACCAATTGTCATCTGGATGAGCGGCCCACCGCCTTCATGCACGTCCAAAAGAGCGCGCAGGCGCGGCCAAGCATGAGCCGGAAGGTTCGAAAACCGTTCAGGATACACCATCAAATCTGCCTCTGATCGGGATCATTTTTGCCCCGTTGGCGGGAGAGTAGCGCAAGCGCGCCGGGCGCGTCCATAAGGATTGAGCCCTGCGCAAACATTGTGGCATTTCCGCCAGCGTCAGCGCAGTGCCTCTTCCACCCCTGCACCGAGCCGCAAGAGACGCTCTTCTCTGCCGGGCGCGCACATCAGCATGAGCCCGCAAGAGGGCAGCGACAGCGGCAAGGTGAGCGCACAAAGTCCCATGAGATTGCCGATGCGTGTGTTGCGCAGCGCGAGCAGGTTCTCCTTGACGTAATATTCGTGATCGCTGTTAAGCCGCGCCAAGTTCGGGGGCAGCATTGCAGACGAAGGGATGAGAACCGCGTCATAATCTGCGACCGCTCGCAGATAGGCTTCGCGCAACGCCGCAAGCTTGTGCCCTGCGGCGATGAAATCCGCCGCGCTGACCTCTTTGCCGATGCGAAACCGCTGCAAGATCTCGGCATACATCGCCTCGGGATTGGCCTCGATCGCGTCGCGCCATTGGGCGTAAGCCTCTGGCGGGATCAGCATAGGTGAGAGCGTCATCGCCTCGTCAACTTCCGGCACGCTGATGTCTTCAATCTTGGCTCCGGCATCGGCAAGCCGGGCTATGCCCGCGTCAAACGCCTCGAGCGGCGCGTCGCGAATGTCATCGAAGGCGACCGTGCGCAGCACGGCGAAGCGGCTGCCCGAAACGTCTGCCTGCCTCAGGTCGGGAGCAGCTTTTCCTTCAAGAGCGGCCAGCAAGAGCCCCGCATCTTCTACAGAGCGGCACAGGGGCCCCACAGTGTCAAAGGTCTTGCAAAGCGGCACCACGCCTTCAAGCGAGACGCGGCCCGCCGTGGTCTTCAGCCCGACCAGATCATTCCAAGCTGAGGGGATCCGCACCGAACCGCCTGTGTCGGAGCCGATGCCAGCGACAGCAAGACCAAAGGCGACAGACGCCGCCGCACCGGATGAAGAGCCACCAGCCACCGCTTCCGCGTCATTCACGCAAGGCGGCGTTGCGGTCATTGGGTTGTAGCCAAGGCCGGAGAACGCCAATTCGCTCATGTGGGTCTTTCCAAGACACACCAAGCCCGCCGCGGTTGCGTTTTGCAAAACCAACGCATCGCGTGACGGCGTGCGGCCTTTCAAAAGCATCGACCCCGCCTCAGTCACCACACCCGCCGTGTCAAAGAGGTCTTTCCACGAGATAGGCACGCCGTCGAGCAAAGACAGTCGGTGCCCAGAGGCAGCTCTGGCGGCGGCTGCCCCCGCTTCTACCAGCGCGCGATCCTCGGTCATGCGGGCGTAGATCCGGTCTTTCAGCGGGTGGGCCTCAACAGCGTCGAGGTACGTGCGGCAAAGGGCGATTGGATTAATCTCACCCGTGCCGATCCCGCGCCCCAGATCCGCGGCGGTCATACCAAGCCAGTCCTGCATGCGCTTCCCCTGAGCTATTTCCCCGTGACGGTAGCGACGCTTACGCACATGGACAATCCCCAGCGGTCGACCATATCGAGCCTTATGGGTTTCGATACAGATATTGCCATTGTTGGAGGCGGCCTGAACGGTGCGATGATGGCCCTCGCGCTCTCTGGGACAGGCCTCAAGATTGCAGTAATTGACGCGCAGAAAGCAGGCGCGCAAGACGATCCGACGTTTGACGGGCGCTCCTACGCTATGGCGCTTTCATCGGTTAGACTGATGCAAGCACTAGGCATCTGGGATGAACTGGCGGACACGGCCCAGCCAATTTTAGACATCAAGGTCAGTGACGGGCGCGCAGGTGAAGGGCCCTCACCGCTTTTCATGCACTTTGATCACCGCGAGATCGAAGAAGGCCCCATGGGACACATGGTGGAGGACCGCCACCTGCGGCGTGTCTTGCGCGCCTCGGTCTCAAGCGCAGATGGTGTCGCGCTGCGCCCAGAGACATCGGTGATTGCCCAAGAGGCTGTTGCGAGCGGGATTACCCTGCAACTAACAGATGGGCCCTTGCGCGCACGCTTGGCCATTGCCGCCGATGGGCGCGACAGCGGGACGGCGGCGCGCGCAGGGATCAAGTATGTCCGGCGCAGCTATCAGCAGACCGCACTGGTCTGCGCTATCGCGCATGAGCACCCGCACCACGGCGTTGCGCATCAGTTCTTTATGCCGCCCGGCCCGCTTGCGATCCTACCGCTGCGGGACAACCGCGCCTCCATCGTGTGGAGCGAAACTGCCGAAACGGCGGCCCGCATCAACGCGCTTTCTGACGCAGATTACATTGAGATCCTCCGCCCGCGCTTTGGCGGTTTCCGGGGGTCGTTTGAACTCGCAGGTGCGCGGTACACCTATCCGTTGAACCTGTCATTGGCCCAGGAAATGACCGCGACCCGGGTGGCCCTGGTTGGAGATGCGGCACATGGCGTGCACCCCATCGCAGGCCAGGGGCTTAACGCGGGCCTGCGCGATATCGCCGCCCTGGCCGAGGTGATCAGCGATGCAAAGCGACGGGGCGAAGATTTTGGCGCGTTGGATGTGCTCGTGCGTTACCAGCAGTGGCGGCGCTTTGACAATGCAGCGCTTGCCATGGCGACAGATGGGTTTAACCGGCTCTTTTCAAATGACAACCCAGTCATTCGCACGGTGCGCGGTATCGGCATGGGCGTCGTGAACGCGGCCCCACTGTTCCGGCGCAGTTTCATCCGTGAGGCCGCGGGGCTGACGGGCACCTTGCCGCGTCTGTTACGGGGTGAGAGCCTCTAAAGTAGAAATGAAAAAGTCTGTTTCACCCAAGCCTGGCTGAAATCAGCTATTTCAAGGAGTTCAGTGATGCGCTATCGCTCAGGTTTTCTGTATTTCGCCACAGAGCACCCTATTCCAAAACGCGTGCTTGATCGATCAACATGATCGGAATGCTGTTCTTGATGGGATATGCTAGTTTCGCCGCCTCCGACACCAACTCACTGCGCGCCGCGTCATAGCGCAACGTGCCGTGGCTGCGCGGGCAGATCAGAGCCTCCAACATACGACGGTCAAGCTGCGGGTCTGCGTCGCTCACTGCATCAGACCCTCGTCTTGCCCTCCCCGCAACGCATATTCGATCAGCGTCACGAGGGTCTCGCGTCGCGTTTCCAAAGACGGTGCCTCGAGCAGCGCTTGCTTATCCTCAGGATCAAAGTCGAGCATCATGGAAAGGGAATTGATCAGCAATTCATCGTCTGCCTCTTTCAGCGTATCCCAATCGGCAGACAGACCCCGCGTATCAAAGTAACGCCCAAGTGTGTTCAAAAAACCACTGCGATCAAAGGACTTATCGGCTTCTTCACGTCCTAGATCGCGGTCAAATCCTTCCCAGGTCACATCGCACTTGCGGTAAGGCGCAAACCCTTCCAGCTCTCTTTGCACGCGGAAGCGCGAAACTCCGCTGAGTGTGATCATGTATCGTCCGTCTTCGGTTTCCGAAAACTGGGTGATCCGCCCCGCGCAACCGATGGCGTGCAGCCCCGGCCCTTCCCGCCCGGGCACGGGATTTGGTTGGATCATTCCAATGATGCGCTCGTCGGTCTTGAGCGCGTCTTCAACCATCTGCAGATAACGCGGTTCAAAGATGTGCAGTGGCAGCCGCGACCGGGGCAGCAGCAATGCTTTGCCCAGCGGAAAAATTGCAATCGTATCCGGCAAGTCTGTTGGCTTTCTCATATCTGATAAAGCTAGCGCTGGCCTGACGTCAGGCAAATATCAAAGAACTCAATCTGCGCCGTCCGTTCAGGACCACGGGGTCATTGGGCTTGAGAGCGTCAAAGATGGTAAAAAGCTGAGTTTTCGCAGCACCATCGTTCCACTCGCGGTCCTGCTGGAAGAGCGTCAAGAGATGTTCAACCGCCGCTTCTGCGTCGCCCTGCGCAAAGAGGGCCTGTGCCAAATCGTAGCGGGCTTGCAGGTCGCCGGGCTCAGCCTCCACCGCCGCGGTGAGTTCACCCACAGGCCCCGCATCTTCGGCTTGGCGGGCGAGTTGCAACTGGGCATGCGCCGCTTCCAATTCCGGCGCAGTGGAAATTTCGATGGGCGCGCCGTTCAGGAACGCCTCCGCCTGATCAAGTTCGTCCATCGCGATATGCGCCCGAACAACACCGGCATAGGCCGCAGCATTCATCGGATCTTCGCCCAGCACGGCTGCGAACGTCTGTGCTGCATCCGCTGCGGCCCCTTCGGCCAGCATCTCTTCGGCCGCAGCGATGGCGTCATCAAGCCCGCCGCTGGCGTCGCCCCCCGCGCTCTGGATCACACGGTCGATAAAGGCTTTCAATTCCGACGGTGGCAGCGCCCCTTGGAACCCGTCGAGCGGTTGCCCTTTGTAGAATGCAAACACCGTGGGGATCGACTGCACCCGCAATTGCGAGGCGATCATCTGCGCCTCATCTACATTGACCTTGACCAGCTTCACCGCACCCTTTGCGGCGCGCACTGCCTTTTCAAGCTCAGGCGTTAGCGTCTTGCAGGGGCCGCACCAAGGGGCCCAGAAATCCACCAGGACGGGCACCGATTGTGACGCATCGACCACATCGGCCATGAATGTCGCCTCATCGCTGTCTTTGATCAGATCAGCATCATTGCTCTCGCCCGCGCCCGTTAGGTTCAGTTCCATGGTAAGTCCTCGCGTCTAAGCTGCGCCTTATATGTCCGCAGACAGCCTCAAGTTAAAGATCAAACGTCGCAAAAACTGGCGCGTGGTCGCTGGGTTGCTCCCAACCGCGCACGGGCCGCTCAATCCGGCTGGCATGCGCGGCGCCGGCGATGTCAGGCGTGGCCCAAATGTGATCGAGCCTGCGGCCCTTGTCCGCCGCATCCCAGTCGGGGGAGCGGTAGGACCACCAGCTGTAAAGCCGGCCGTCTGGTATGTCTTGGCGCGTGACGTCGATCCAACCGCCCGCCTCTTGGGTGCTTGAGAGCGCCTCGACCTCAATTGGCGTATGGCTCACGACCTTCAGGAGCTTTTTGTGATCCCAAACGTCGTCTTCCCGCGGCGCGATGTTCAGATCGCCGACCAGAATTGCTTTCTGCGGTTTATCGCTATGACACCAGTCGCGCATATCCGCGAGGTAGTCGAGCTTTTGCCCAAACTTCTCATTGACCTTGCGGTCCGGCTTGTCGCCCCCGGCGGGCACATAAAAGTTGTGGATCACTGAGCCGTTCTCCAACCGCGCGGCGACGTGGCGGGCATGACCCAGCTGGGCAAAGTCGTGGTCACCCAGATCTTCGAGCGGCAGTTTTGACAGGATGGCCACGCCGTTGTACCCCTTTTGCCCCCGGGCCACGATATGGGGATACCCCGCCGCGGCAAAAGCCTCTGCCGGGATCTTTTCAACCGGGCTCTTGCACTCCTGCAAACACAGAACGTCAGGGCCATGTTCCGCCAACATCCGCAGCACAAGCGCCTCGCGCAGGCGGACCGAATTGATGTTCCAAGTGGCAAGGGTGAAGGGCATCGGCCAAGCTCCGCTGTGATCTGCGCGCGAGACTACCCCGCGCGGCCCAGAGCCGCCATGGCCAATTCAGATCCCATTCGGCGCGATCATCACCTTGCCACTGCGCCCCCCGGCCCAAGAGTACTCGGCAGCCTCGGTGATTTCATCGAGTGTAAAGTGCTTGTCGATCGGCGCATAAAGCTTGCCTTGCATGATTTGCCCCGCGAGCTTGCCATAGAGCGCATTTTGTGCATTTGGGTCGGCCTTGTTCATCCAAGTCACCAGCCAGAAGCCGCGCACGGTGACATCACTGAAAATCAGTGTACCCGGGTTCAAACTCACCGGTTCGTTGGACATGCCGCCGTAGTTGACCAGCGTGCCGCCGCGCTCAAGCGTCGCGGCGAGCCGCTCTGCCGTACTCCCAGCGACCGCATCAATCGCCAGGCGCATCTTGGCGCCGGTCTCCGCCTTGACACGCTCGGCGAGGTCGGGACCGTCCACCAGCACCACCTCTGCGCCCAACTCTTTGAGCCCTGCAATCGCACTTTCGCGGCGCACCACATTTACCAGGTTGATCCCCCGCGCCTTGGCGATCTGCACCAGATAGCCGCCCACCGCCGAGTTCGCTGCCGATTGGATCACCCATTCACCCTCTTTGAGGTCCACGTATTCCTTCAGCATCAAATGCGCGGTGGCTGGATTGACAAAAAGCATCGAAAGCTGATCAAGATCTCCCTCTGGCATCTGCACAAGGGTCTTTGGATCGCAGATCATCTCCGACACCCATGTGCCAGTGCCTGCGGGCAGCAGGACCAGTTGGCCCGCACCCGCGCCTTCCACAATGCGCCCCAGCCCTTCATTGCCTGCGGTTGCGGGCAGCGGGGGTTTCACACCGTAGTCGCCGGCGATCTGGATGAGATCGGAAGGATTGATCGGCGCGCGCAACACCTCAACCCGCACCTGCCCCGCACCCAAAGGCGGGGATGGCTCTTCCACGACCTTCAGCACCTCCACCGGGTTGCCGAAGCGCTCATAGATCACTTTTTTCATTTGATTGCACTCCTCCCTCCAGATCATGCGAGGATGCGCAAGACTTGGCCAGTCCTGTCGCAGCGCGCTACGCAACGTCGGCGAAAAAAAAGGCCGGGCTCAAAGCCCGGCCAGTTCAACAGGGAGGTATGTGTCATAACCCGGACACAAGCTTCGGGATCTCAATGCGGGACAGTGCCCTTTGCTGTAACGCGGACCCGCCGCGTGCGTTCCGACTCTACGCCATCAATCGATAGCCGCCAGATTCGGTCACAAGAAGGCGGGCATTTGACGGATCTGGTTCGATTTTCTGGCGCAGGCGGTAGATATGCGTCTCAAGCGTATGAGTGGTCACGCCAGCGTTGTAGCCCCACACTTCGTGCAAGAGCACATCCCGCGGCACAACGCCTTCGGAAGAACGGTAGAGGAACTTTAGGATGTTGGTCTCTTTCTCTGTGAGCCGGACCTTTTTCTCCTCTTCGGTGACCAAAAGCTTCATGGACGGGCGAAAAGTGTAGGGCCCAAGCTGAAACACCGCATCCTCAGATTGCTCATGCTGCCGCATCTGCGCGCGAATTCGGGCCAGCAGCACGGGAAACTTGAAGGGCTTGGGGACATAGTCATTGGCACCCGCATCAAGGCCCAGGATGGTATCTGCATCGCCGTCGTGACCGGTGAGCATCATGATCGGGCTCTTCACACCCTGTTTGCGCATCAGGCGGCACAGTTCGCGGCCGTCGGTGTCGGGCAATCCGACGTCTAAGATCACCAGATCATAAAGCGCTTCTTTCACGCGCTTCATCGCATCCGCCCCGTTCGCCGCCTCAAAGACGTCGAAGTCATCGGTCATAATCAATTGCTCGCTCAAAGCTTCGCGCAGATCGTCATCGTCATCGACGAGCAGAATTTTCTTCAATTGTGGCATCGGGTCTCTCCCCTTATCTAGGGTCACAGATGCGCGTCCCATGACCGTCCGACAAGGTTTCTGCGCGGTCTCTCACGTCCATGTGTGGGAAGGCGGGCAAATGTTTCAAATTGCGTGCGAAACGCGTAAGCCAATGCCAGACCTCTGAGGAGATGTTACAAAATGGCTCTGTCGCCCTCTCCGTCCGAAAGGCTTGCCCGCGCCCGTGCTGACCTGCGCATGGGGGTGCCGGTGGTGCTGACCGGCGAAAGCCGTGTGCTGGTTTTTGCCTGTGAAACACTCTCCCATCAACGCTTGGCAGATATCTTGGCATTGGGTGGCACGCCTGTAATTGCGATCACCGCGCGGCGGGCGGAGACGCTCAAGATCAATGTGTATGACGGTGATGTTGCGCGCATCGCCCTGCCGCCAGATGCATCACTCTCCTGGGTTCAGGGTGTCGCCGATCCGGCGGACGACCTGCGCAGCCCGATGAAAGGACCGTTCAAGGCGCAGCGCGGCGGCGAGACCCAAGTGCATCGCACCGCTTTGATGATGTTGAAGGCCGCGCGCCTTCTGCCTGCCGCGGTGATCTTGGACATTGGTCAGATCCCGGCGATCGCGCGCGATCATGGATTAACAGAACTCGATATCGACCTCGCCGCACCCGAACTCGCCGCCCGCAGCCCTTTGCGTCCCGTGGTGCATGCACGCTTACCCATGGACGTGTCGGAGGCGGGGCGGCTGCACATCTTTCGCCCCGATGACGGCGGAGAAGAACACTACGCCATTGAGATTGGGCGGCCGAACCGGAATGCGCCTATTCTCACCCGACTGCATTCAGCCTGCTTTACCGGCGATCTCATGGGCAGTCTCAAATGCGACTGCGGGCCCCAGTTGCGGGCAGCCTTGGGGCAGATGGGCGCGGAGGGGGAAGGTGTCCTGCTCTACCTCAACCAAGAAGGGCGTGGCATTGGGCTTGCCAACAAGATGCGCGCCTACGCCTTGCAAGACCAGGGCTTTGATACGGTTGAGGCGAACCACCGACTGGGCTTTGAAGATGATGAGCGGGACTTTTCGCCTGGGGGCAGATATCTTGACCGCGATGGGGTTCTCGTCCGCGCGCTTGATGACAAACAATCCGCGCAAGGTTGAGATGATGCGCGCTACCGGAATCGAGGTGGCAGAGCGCGTGCCGTTGAAAGTCGGAGAGAACCGCCACAACACCGCTTATCTGGCCACCAAGGCGGCAAAGTCAGGCCATTTGCTTTGAGCCGAAAGATGTCCCCTTGGGACATGGTGCTCACGCCGAAAGGGTTGCGGTTCAGAGGTATCACCTACCCCTGCAGCATTGGACGGACGGGGGTGAGCAGGCGCAAACGCGAAGGGGACGGGGCCACACCGCGCGGCGTGCACCGCATCGTCGGCATGCTCTACCGTCCTGAACGCATGGCACGCCCCGCCGATTGGGCGCTGCCGATCAGGCCCGGCGATCTGTGGTCCGATGATCCAACAGACGAGGACTACAACATGATGGTACGCGCGCCCTATGCATCAAGTCATGAGAGACTTCGACGGGCGGATCCCTTGTACGACCTGGTGATCTTGACAGATTGGAACTGGCCTTACGCCGTGAAAGGCCGCGGATCGGCCATTTTCATGCACCAGTGGCGCAGGCCAGGCTACCCGACGGCGGGGTGCATCGGCCTTGAGCGCGGGCATCTTCGCCAGATCGCCAGGCAGATCCAGCATCGCACCCGGCTCATCGTGCCGTAGCGCGATTTGAAAGCTGACTTAGGCCGAGACCCGCGCGCCGAAAATGGCCGAACCCACGCGCACATGCGTGGCACCTAGAGCAATGGCTTGCTCAAAATCCTCGCTCATTCCCATGGAGAGGCCCGCAAGTCCGTTGCGCTGAGCAATCTTCGCCAAAAGCGCAAAATGCAGGGAGGGCGCTTCTTCTAACGGCGGCAAGCACATGAGCCCCTCGACAGCCAGATCCATCGCGCGGCAATCGTGGATGAAAGCATCTGCCTCGGCAGGCAGGATACCCGCCTTCTGCGGCTCTTCCCCGGTGTTGACCTGGATAAAGAGAGCGGGGCAGCGCCCCTCCTCCTGCGCGATGCGCGCGATAGTTTTGGCGAGCTTGGGACGGTCGACAGAGTGAATGGCATCGAACAGCTGCACGGCCTGGCGGGTCTTGTTACTTTGCAAAGGCCCGATGAGATGGAGATCGACAGCCCCGAACTCTGCGCGGAAATCGGGCCATTTGCCAGCGGCTTCCTGCACCTTGTTCTCGCCGAAAATGCGGTGCCCCTCTTTCAGCACAGTCTCGACCCTGGCATTCGGCTGAACCTTGCTCACGGCGATCAGCTTTGTCTCACCGACCGTGCGACCCGCCTCTGCCTCGGCCATCTCAATCCGTGCCAGAATGTCTGAAAGGCTCATCCGGCCCGCTCCCCAGGTGCATCTGCGTCCAACACTCTACCCAAAAAAGAAAAGGACAGGCCAATGGCCTGCCCCTATCACGTTCGGTTCGGGTTCAACTTAGAAGTTGAAGCGTACACCGAGGTCGGCGCGTGTTTCACCGCTGCCGAGCGATGCAATACCACCGCGCAGGGATGTACCGCCGCCCATGTTGTGGTTGAAGTCCACACCGTAGGAAGTGTCATCAAACGTGTCCGCGTCAGCAACATAGAACTCAACGTTGGTGGATGCGCCAACGTCGACACGACCCATGATGGAGTAGTGATCGCCGTTTGTGCCGTTGTCAGCATATGCAACGCCGAAGTCAAACGCGCCCAGTGCACCTTCAAGAGCAACGGACAGCTCGGTGTCGCCATCGTCGTCAGAGCTTTGCGCACCCAGAGCAGCGGTGAAGTCGCCGAAGGTGTAGGCCACGTGACCTGCGAAACGATCGTTTGTCTCGGAGTATGAGAAGTGTGCGCTAAAGTCACCAGCGGAGTAGAGAACTTCCACACCGTTGTCACCCGCGTTACCCAAACCACCTGATGAGAATGCGTCCGCACCACCTGTACCGTACACAGTGTAATCGTAACCCAAACCGGTCAAACCAAGATCGATGGTGTACTGACCAGGCATGAATTCGATCGCACCAAAGATGTTACCAACAGCGACTTCCAAGCCACCTGAACGGGCGAACAAACGCGCCCCGTTGAACTGTGGGCGATCGCCGTTCCGCGCATCGCGCTCTTCGCCTTCCAGACGGAAGCGACCACCGAATGTGACGCCAGCGTCGGATTCCGCTGTCATATCGATCTGCAGACGCAGACGGCTGGTGATGTTTGTGTCGGAATCACCTCCGTCCGGGTCGGAGTAAATCACACCGAAGCGGCCATAACCGCCGAATGTGACGTCTGCTGCTGCAACGCCGGCTGTGGCAACCAGGGCAGTTGTAGCGAAGAGAACTTTTTTCATGAGTTTTCCCTCGGTTTGTAAGAACGCCCAGACCGGGGAATCCGGAAAGGGTACGGTAAGCTCTTTGCATCCAATGCCGGGGCTTTGGCAAGAACACGCAGGAGCTTATCACTTTTGCCAGCCTCATTGGTGCAGCTTTGCCACAGTTCCACCTCACGCCGGGCAACCGAGATCAAGCCGCCCTTACGTCACCCAGCGGAAAGGCCCAAGCGCCGCCTGGGAACAATGCCTTGCTCAGAGCGCTGCGCTTAGTTAGACCAGTGAAAAACAGGCAGAGGATCCGCCAAATGGGCCGTCTAAAAGTGCTTCAGGTCTCGCTTATACTGGGGCTGATTGCGTCGCTGAGTGCCTGCGGTGCGATCCGCAGTATTGGCGGTGGAGGGGATGGTTCTCAGATCCCCTCAGCGGCGGCGTCCAACCCAAATGTGCCCGGCAATATTGAGGGCAATCCTGAAAACACGATCTGGTCGATCTTCAACCGTAGAACGGCGGACAATACCGTTGCGGTCAACCGCTATATTTGGAGCGCGTCGCTGGAGGTGCTGAGCTTTCTGCCGGTCCAGACTGTGGATCCGTTCACCGGCGTCATCGTAACCGGCTTCGGCACCCCGCCCGGAGGCGGACGCGCCTATCGCGCAACCGTCCTCGTGGATGATCCGGCGCTTGATGCACGCTCGCTCAATGTGGCGCTGCAGACCCGCGGCGGCGGCTCGGTGAGCAAGTCGACCTCCCGGGCGGTCGAAGACGCAATCCTAAGCCGTGCGCGCGAACTGCGCATCGCAGACAACCGCTTCTAGGAAAGCACTTTTTGCCCGCGCGGAAAGTCGCGCATCCATCATCATTTTCCAGCGTCAAAGGCCCGCCATGTCTCGCTACGCTCCCGCCGAAACAGAAGCCCACTGGCAGAAGGTCTGGTCCGAAGCAAACGTCTTTAAGGCCGTCAGATCCGACGACAAACCAAAGTATTACGTGCTTGAGATGTTCCCCTATCCATCCGGGCGCATCCACATGGGACACGTGCGCAACTACACCATGGGTGACGTGATCGCCCGTTACAAAATTGCCACAGGGCACAATGTGCTGCATCCCATGGGCTGGGACGCCTTTGGCATGCCAGCCGAGAATGCTGCGATGGCTATTGGCGGCCACCCCAAGGAATGGACCTACGGCAATATCGCCGACATGCGCGCGCAAATGAAACCGCTGGGGCTCTCCATCGATTGGTCGCGGGAGTTTGCGACCTGCGATCCCGAATACTACGGCCAGCAGCAGGCGCTCTTCCTCGATTTCCTCGAAGCCGGTTTGGTCTACCGCAAGAATGCCGTGGTGAATTGGGATCCCGTGGATATGACGGTGCTCGCCAATGAGCAGGTCGAGAATGGCCGCGGCTGGCGGTCTGGTGCGCTGGTGGAAAAACGCGAGCTCACGCAGTGGTTCTTTAAGATTTCCGATGATGCTGAAGATCTGCTCGAGGCGCTCGATGGCCTCGACGATTGGCCGGCGAAGGTGAAACTGATGCAGGCGAATTGGATCGGCAAGTCCCGCGGCATAGAGGTCCCGTTTGAGCGTACCGATGGCGAAGCACCCTTCATCTGTTATTCCACCAGGCCCGACACCCTGCGCGGGGCGACCTTCCTGGCGATCTCAGCCGAACACCCGGTGGCCCGCGCGATGGCGGAAGAGGACGCCGAAGTTGCAGCCTTTGTTCTTGAGACCCGCAAGATGGACACCACCGAGGCGGCCCTGGAAAAGGCCGAGAAAAAGGGCATTAACACCGGTCTTTCAGTCAAGCACCCGATCTTGCCCGACAGGCAACTGCCGGTGTGGATCGGCAACTTCGTTTTGATGGATTACGGCACTGGCGCGATCTATGGCTGTCCGGCACATGATCAGCGCGACCTCGATTTTGCCCGCAAATACGACCTGCCGGTCATCAATGCGTTCCATCTGCCGGGGGACGACTCCCCCGTCTCATCCGAAGCGCTGGTGCCTGCCAAAAGCGAAAAGGTCGTCTACATCGATCATTTCGCCGGCCTTGCAGAGGCAAGCAGCCAAGAGGGCATCGACCGGTCAATCGATTGGATGGAAGCGCGGGGCCTGGGGCAAGGGCAAACCAAGTACCGCCTGCGCGATTGGGGCCTTAGCCGTCAACGCTACTGGGGCTGCCCGATCCCGGTGGTGCATTGCGACACCTGCGGCGTTGTGCCCGAAAAGAAAGAGAACCTGCCGATCAAGCTGCCCGATGACGTCAGCTTTGACACACCCGGCAATCCGCTGGACCGGCACGACGCCTGGCGCCAGGTACCGTGCCCCGAATGCGGCGACGCCGCCCGGCGCGAGACGGACACGATGGACACCTTTGTGGATTCGTCATGGTACTATGCGCGCTTCACCGCGCCATGGGCCGAGACACCGACCTCAAAGGGGGACGCTGCCTATTGGATGAACGTCGACCAATACATCGGCGGGATTGAGCACGCGATCCTGCACTTGCTCTACGCGCGCTTTTTCGCCCGCGCGATGGAAAAGACCGGGCATCTGCCGATCTCTGCGCATGAGCCCTTCGACGCGCTTTTCACGCAAGGCATGGTGACGCACGCGATCTACCAAACGCCGCAGCAAAATGGCCGCCCGATCTATCACTACCCCGAAGAGGTCGCGTTGCGCGATGGCAAAGCGTATCTAAAAGAGGACAACCGCGAGGTTGAAATCGTCCCCTCTGCGAAAATGTCCAAGTCCAAAAACAACGTCGTGGACCCGCTCAACATCATCTCAAACTACGGCGCGGATACCGCGCGCTGGTTTGTCCTCTCCGATTCTCCGCCCGAAAGGGATGTTGAATGGACCGCCTCGGGCGCCGATGCCGCCTACAAGCATCTCTCGCGGGTCTGGAGCATCAGCGACAGGATCGCTGCGATGAGCCCCGACGCCGAAGGCAAAGGGGACGATGAGCTGCTGCGTGCCATGCATAAAACCACTCATGACGTGACCCTCGGCATTGAATCCTTTGGCTTTAATGCGGCCATCGCCAAGCTCTACGCCTTTACCGCTACCCTCGCCAAATCCAAGGCCGGCCACGCCGCGCAGAGACAGGCGATCATGACCCTGGCCCAGCTCATGTCGCCCATGACCCCGCATCTGAGCGAGGGCATCTGGGCCGTACAAGGGGGCACGGGTCTTATCACCACCGCTCTATGGCCCACTGCGGATGAGACAATGCTAGTCTCTGACACTGTGACCTTGCCCATCCAAGTCAACGGCAAGCGTCGGGCCGAGATCACGGTGGCTGCAGATCTTGGCAAAGACGAGGTTGAAAAAGCCGCCCTTGCCCATGACGCCATCATCCGCACGCTCGACGGTGCTGCACCCAAAAGGGTGATCGTGGTGCCGGGGCGGATTGTGAATGTCGTTGCTTGATCGGCGTGCTTTCCTGCTGATGCTGCTGCCTGCAGCCTGCGGGTTTCAGCCCGTCTACGGCCCCGGTGGCAGCGGGGCCGCACTTCAGAACCGGGTGCGCGTCGATCCTCCTGCCAGCCAAGACAGTTACATCCTCGTGCGCGAAATCGAAGAGCGGTTGGGCCGCAGTGCGGCACCTGACTACAGCCTCTCGATGATCGTCAAGTCGAGCATCGCACAGCTTGCCATCGACCGCGAGGGCGACACGGGACGCTTTAATCGCATTGCCGTTGTCGACTACACCCTGCGGGATCTCAATTCCGGGCAGGTCGCGACCTCGGGTCAGGTGGAGAACTTTGTGGGGTATTCAGCCACAGGGACCACGGTTGAAACCCTAGCGGGCGAGCGTGACGCGCAGCAAAGACTGATGAACATCGTCGCGGATCAGATCGTCACCCAGCTCTACTCAACAACACTATGAAGCTCAGCACCCGCGACGCAAATGCCTATTTCAAGCGCCCCGACCCAGACAAAACAGGGGTGTTGATCTACGGCACCGACGCAATGCGCGTGGCTCTTAAGCGGCAGGCCTTTGTCAAAGCGCTTCTTGGCCCAGGGGCGGAAGAAGAAATGCGGTTGACGCGCATGCCCGCAGCAGAGTTACGCCGGGACCCCCCGCGCCTTCTCGACGCCGTCAAAGCTGTCGGTTTTTTCCCCGGCCCGCGCGCCGCACTGGTCGAAGATGCCAATGACACGGTCGCTGCCATCCTGGCCAGCGCGCTTGCCGAATGGAAGCCAGGCGATGCGCAGATCATTGTCACGGCAGGCGATCTGAAAAAGACCTCAAAAATTCGCAAAGCATTCGAAGCACATACCGCCGCGTATGCGGCGGCCATCTATGATAACCCGCCGGATCGCTATGAGATTGAAGAGGCTCTTGCAGCGGCACATCTTAGGCCAAGCCCCGAGGCCATGGGCCTGCTCACCGATCTTGCGCAAGCGCTGGATCCCGGCGACTTTCGCCAGACCCTCGAAAAGCTCTCGCTCTACAAGCTAAACGATGCCGCGCCACTGACCCAGCAAGACGTTCTCGCCTGCGCACCGACCTCAACGGAGGCCGAAGTCGACGACATTTTGCACCTCGTCGCGGAGGCGCGCGCCGGAGACATCGGGCCGCTCATGCTGAAACTGCGGGCCCAAGGCGTCACAGCCGTAACGCTCACAATTCAGGCAACACGCTACTTTCGCACGCTTTACCGGATCGCCGCTCACCCAAGCGCACCGCTCTGGGGTGTGCGTGATCGGGACCGGGCGATGCGCCAGGCCAAGACGTGGGGGCCGCTGCGGTTAGAAACCGCCCTCGGGCTGCTCACGGAAACCGATCTCGCCCTACGCTCGGCGGGCCAAACGGCACCCGCCCTGGCGCTTGTCGAACGCGCGTTCATCCGGTTGGCCATGCTCGGCGCACAGCGAGGCTAGCCGCGAGGCGTTTCGCACCACTGTGCAGCGTGCTTGCCCGCCCAACGCCCGGTCGCAAGGCATGCGGAAATGAGATAGCCGCCGGTGGGCGCTTCCCAATCCAGCATCTCGCCAGCCACAAAGACACCTGGGAGCGCTCTCAGCATCAGGCCCGCATCAAGCGCGGCAAAAGGGATGCCCCCCGCGGTTGAGATCGCCTCATCCATCGGGCGCAGGCCGTGCGTTTTGATCGTCAAGGCCTTGATAAGACGTGCGCGCGCGCGGCGGCGCGAGGGCAGCGGGCGGCCCATCTCTTGTAGCAAGGCAATCGCGCCAGGCGAGAGGCGCAGCACTTTGCGCAGATGATTTGACAGACTTGCCTTGCCCTGCGGCTTTGTCAGACGTGTCAGCACCTCATTGACGCTGAGGTCTGGGCATAGATCAACCGTCAGCGGATGCCCTTCCCGCACCCCGCGCGACACGCTGTAGATGCCGCCGCCCTCCAAGCCATCTTTAGAAATCACCGCTTCGCCGCGCGATCCATACGGACCCGCATGCCACCCAACCCGCTTAAGTTCACTTCCAAAGTGTTTGGACATGTAAGGAGACCAGGAGACAGAGATGCCCGCATTTGCGGGCGTGAAGGGCGTGAGATCTACACCCTTCGCTGAGAGGATCTTGCTCCAGGCTCCGTCAGAACCAAGCCGCGCCCAACTGGCACCACCCAAAGCCAAAACAACGACCTTCGCCTCCAGCGTTTCGACACCGGCAGGTGTCTCAAAGCGCAGTGCGCCCTCCGACCAACCGGTCCAGCGCCAGCGGGTCTGAAAAACAACGCCGCTCGCGGAAAGCCTCGCCAGCCAAGCCCGCAGCAGGGGAGAGGCCTTCATCACGACCGGGAAGACACGGCCCGTAGAGCCGGTGAATATCTCTTGCCCCAGGCCCTGCGCCCAGTCTTGCACTGCCTGCGCATCAAATGCTGCGATGATGTCTTGCAGCGGGCGGCGGGCCTCGGCAAAGACTTCCATAAATGGCGTGACGGGCTCATCCTTCGTCAGGTTCAGCCCAGACTTCCCCGCCATCAAGAACTTTCGCCCGAAAGAAGGTTTGGCCTCGCAGACCGTTACAACGAGGCCTGCCGAAGCCAAGGCCTCCGCCGCCATCAGTCCCGCGGTCCCTGCCCCGATCACCACGGCAGAGGTCATGCAGGAGTGGCGGGCAGCGCGCCTTTGAGCTCTACAACACGCTGCGGGTACGGGATTTCCACCCCCGCATCCCTCAGCGCATTCCAGATGAGAAAGAGCACGTCCGACGTGTATTTGTTCGGTCCGTCGTCCAAACCGTTGACCCAGAATTCCACCGCGAAATCGATACCGCTGTCGCCAAAGCCGCGAAGCTCGCAATCAGGTGGATAGGGCTCGTCGAGCACGTCTGGATGCCTGGCCACCGCCGCTTCAATGAGCGGCGGGATAAGATTGATGTCGGTGTCATAGCTCACCGAAAACGGGGCTTCGTAGCGGTTGGCTGAGCCGCTGTCAGAGTAGTTTACCACCCGGGTCGTGATGAAATCCTCATTGGGCACAACGATCCATCGGCCATCAAACGTCTCAAGAATCGCGGCGCGGGCCATCATCTTGACGATCTTGCCCTGCTCGCCACCATCAAGTTCAACGTAGTCCCCGACCGTCGCTTGCCCTTCCACCAACAGAATCACGCCTGAGATAAAATTCGAGGCGATCTTTTGCAGGCCGAATCCCAAGCCCACGCCAATGGCCCCGCCGAGAACCGCAAGAGCGGACAGGTTGATGCCCATGATGTTCATGAGCAGCAAGAACGCCACGCCGAAGATCATGAACTCCGAGGCTTTGATAAGCAATTGACGGATCGAGGGGCGCATCTCCTCATTTTTGGTGATGAGTGTTGAGGTCTGTGCGGAGGACCATTGCCCCAGCCAAAACAGGATCGCGCCTGCGATAAGGCCGCGCACAACCGTGATCAGCGAAAACCGAATGTTGCCGACACCCACCACGGTTTCGGTCAACGCGGTATTGACGACATCCAAAAGTCCGACAGCGTAAAGCGCCATGATGGGCAACAGGACGTAGCGGCCCAAGAGCTTCAAAAAGGGCTCGCTCACGATATCGCGCACCAAAGCGCGCGCGGCGAGAAAGAGGAACACGCGTTTGCCAAAAGCAATCACCGCCCCGCTGTCGAAGAGCGATCGCACGATGCTCTCACCAACGGCGGTCAGCGCATAGGCCATCACCGGAAGCACCAGCGGCAGGAATTGCAGCACAAAGCGGCGCGGGCCAGAAAACATATTTTCCCGCGCGCCTGGATCGATCAGCCGCGCCAATCCTGGCCGCATCCGCCGGGTGATCAGCACAGCCAGGATCCAAGCGGCGATGAGCAAGCCAAACTGCGACCAGGCCGCCGGGCTCAAAGCCCAAGTGAGCGCCAGTTCCCATCCCTGTTGTGCAAAGCCAACGGCCTGTTGCACAATCTCAGGCTGGGCGGACAGGTCAAATTCCATGGGCTTGCCTTCGTCGTCGTTTGGATCAGTCTCTTGCCTGCCAAAATGCGCTCATTCAAGGTTTTATCCCGTGTCTGACCCGATCTGCCCGCTTTGCGGTCGCCCCATCCCTGCTGATGTCCCGCAAAGCCTGCATCACCTCATCCCCAAGCTAAAAGGTGGCAAAGGCGGACCCACGGTGCTGATGCACCACATCTGCCACCGCGAGGTGCATGCCTCTTTGACAGAGGCGGAACTGGCGCGGGACTACAGCACGCCAGAAGCGCTGCGTGGACATCCAAGGCTTGCCAAGTTTGCCGCATGGGTCGCCAAACGCCCCCCCTCGTTCAGATCAAAAGTGCCGGGGGGGAAGCGCAAGCGCTAGGAGTGCTAGTTCGGTTTTCCGAAAAGCCGTGCTTTTTCGGATCGCCTGGTCGCCCTATGCGCGGTCTGAGCGTTCTGAAGGGTCACGCTCGCGACTTGCGCCAAAACATCGTCTTTGCGCTCCGCGTCTTCAATGTCTTTCACAAAGTCAAAGAGCCGCTCGCACGAATCTTCTATTTTGCGCACAGTCTTAGCAAACTTTTCAGCGTCCCCGCGCGCGCCCTGCAGGCTGCGCACGTGGCGCATCATCTGATAAAGCATCGGGTTGAATTCCTGAACGCACTGCTCAGTGAAAGCGTTGAGGGCGTTTTCAACCGCCGCGCGACTGCTGCTCTCGCGCGCCAGCCCGCGGTTGAGCGCCGCCTTTTGCAGCGCGTTCACCGTGGTGCGGCGGATCTCCGAGACTGTCAGGTTTTCCTTTTTCACAAAGTCTGCGCAGCCGTTGCGCATGGCCGCAAGCGCCACCTCTAGATCGTCGTCACCCGTGACCATGATGACCGCGGCGTGGCGATTGCGCTCGTCATAATGGATCGCGTCGAGCGCCAGAAGCCCGTTGCCATCCGGCATGTTGAAATCAAGGAATATCAGATCAAAGACGTCAGCGCTGAGCTTCGAGCCCATCGTCTCAAGCGTATCGGCTTCGCTGATGGTGCTGTCAAAATCCAAGCCATCACAAATCCGGCGCAGGCGGGCGCGGTCATAGCGTTCATCATCCACGATGAGAATGCTCACGAATTCTGGGAGTTTCACCGCGCGGTCCTGCGCCGTTTGTCGAAGTCGCTTCATGCTCATGGTCGGTCGCCTCATCCGAGATATCAGGCGCGCATATCGCAATGAAGTTTCTAGAGCGTTGTCAAATCATGCTTTTGCTGCGATGCGGTTCTTGTTTGCAAATGTCTGCGGCGATATGGCCGCTCCAAGCTATTTACCCGGAGGGACCCACAATGCGTCTATGCGTGCTCACCGCTGTTCTTGTGGCCCTATCCGCCTGTGATGTGCCGTTTGTCCCCCTGATCTGACGCGCCGCACATGCGCTTGATCTGGTGGGCGATCTGAGGATCTGCGGCCACGCTGTCGGCGGCAATGGCCTTCGCCTCTTGCAGCAGATCCTCTTGCGGGACGATCCGGTCGATGAGGCCAAAGCCAAGCGCGTCTTCAGCGGTGATCTTCTGCCCGCCCATCAAAATCAGCTTGGTGCGTGCAGGGCCGATCAGGGCGGACATGCGCGCAGGATCTGATGGCTGCGGCAAAAAACCGAGCTTCATAACCGGGTAGAATACCTTTGCGTGAGCGGTCGCGATGCGCAGGTCGCAGGCCAGCGCCATGCCGCACGCCCCGCCAGCCAGGGTCCCGTTCAAAGCGGCAATGCTGAGCCCCGGCAGCGCAGCGACCGCGCCCGACAAGCGTTCCCAGACGTCTGAAACGGCAAGTCCGGCGCGCGCCTCATCAAGATCGGCACCCGCACTAAAAACACGGCCCCTGCCGGTGAGGATCACCGCGCGGGCCACAACGGCGCGTTCCATGACCTCCGCAAAGTCGCTGAGCATCGTGTGGGTGAGGGAATTCGCCTTATCGGGACGGTTGATCGTGACCGTCCAGATGTCGCCGTCTTGGTCCAGCTCAATCATACCAGGCCGACCGCACGCCGAACGTCTTCTTGGCGCAGCGATATCTCATCGCCGAGGTAGGGATCTGCGGCCGCACTGCACATCCACAAAAGACATTTTGCCGGCCAATCGGCTGGGATATGATCCTCCCACGCCAATTGGCTCACCGGATTGATGCCAGATGCTTTGATCTCGCGCTGCATCTCAGTGGCGACAGTGCCGGGCGACAGGCCGATGGCGCGGATCCCATGCGGCCCCTCTTCTTTGTGGATGCACCTGTTCAACATATTAACCGCTGCTTTGGACGTGCAGTAGTGGCTCCAGGCCTCGATGGCGTTATGCGCCGCCCCTGACGAGATTGTGAGGATTGAGCCACCGCCCGCCTTTTTCATCACGGGCAAAGCGGCGCGCGCGCCGTGGTAGACGCCTTTCACGTTGATATCGATCACTTGGCTCCACCCCTCAGGATCTGAGGACGTGAGATGCGAAATCGGATCGATGATACCCGCGTTGTTGATCAAGACATCAAGGCCGCCAAAGGCTTGCACAGTTGACTCAACCGCCGACGCGACTTCGCCAAATCTTGCAACGTTGCAGGGGATCGCGATGGCCTTGTCCCCGATTTTCCCAGCGATGCGGCCAATGTCATCTTGGGAGCGGGCAAGGAGCGCGACACGGGCACCGGCTTCAGCGAAGACATGCGCGCAAGCCTCGCCGATGCCGCGGCTGGCCCCCGTGATCATGACGGTTTTATCGGTCATATCCATGACGTTCATCCTCAGAAAATTGACGCAGCAGCGCGCGGCCCCTTGAATCCGCACCTTGGTAGTCTTCAATTAAGAAGGGGTCCAGCCCTGCAGCGCGCCCTTGACCCGCCGCAGCAATTGCCAGACTCTAGTGAATAGACGCCATTTATCGATACAGGACTTTGTTATGCCCCGTACCCTCGCACTCGCGGCAGGGATTGCCTTGCCCCTTTGTTTAGCTGGCCAAGGTGCCTTTGCAGACCTCACGCCCCAGCAAGTCTGGACGGACTGGAAAACCTACATGCAGGGGGTCGGCTACACAGTTGAAGGCAGTGAGAGTGTCAGCGGCGGTGATCTGACAATCAGCGAGATTAAGCTGAGTTTTGACGCACCAGATGGTCAGGGCGACATGGAGGTGATGCTGGATCAGATCGCTTTCCAGCAAAACGGAGACGGCAGTGTCGCGATTGTCTTCCCCGATACGCTACCCATAAAGGTGAGCGGCACCGAAGGGTTTGATGGCGGTGACGCCATAGATATCTCGATGGTCCTGACCCAATCGGGTCACAGCATGGTGGCGAGCGGCGACCCCAATGATCTCACTTACGCTTACGAGGCAGCCACTGTTGGCCTGTCGCTCGATCAAGTGATGGTCGATGGCGACGCGGTGGAGGCAGGCACCGCCAAGATGAATGTGACTGGAACGTCGGTCTCGAACACCACCACGATGATCTTAGGAGAGATGCGGAACTACAAACAATCGAGCTCGATTGAAGAAGTCAGCTATTCCCTCGCCGTCGACACGCCGGAGGATGGCGGGCAACAGGTCGATATGTCAGGCACCCTGCAAGGTCTTTCCGTGACGGGCGAAGGCCAGATCCCCCTCACCATTCCTGAGGCCGCGGATATGGTGACACTGCTCGACGCAGGCCTCGATGTGGTCGCCACGATCTCTTTTCAGAACGGAAGCGGCCAAATTGATGCTCAGACGCCCGAGGACGGAAACTTCAGCGCTCAGACATCCTCGAAAAGCGGGGCTTTTTCCGTCAACGTTAACGATACGGCGCTCGGCTACGCAGGAGAGCAGAAAAATCTTCAGATATCCGCAAAAGGCGGGACCTTTCCTTTTCCGGTCGAGTTTGCGATGGCGGAAAATGCGTTTAACCTCAGCTTTCCGGTCAGAAAGGCCGAGGAGCCGCAGGATTTCGCCGTTGGGGTCAAGATGGGCGAGTTCACGATGTCAGAGATCTTGTGGGGCTTTTTTGACCCTCAAGCGCAATTGCCGCGCGACCCAGCAACGATTGCACTCGATCTGACAGGGCAAATGAAGCTATTGGTAGACTTCATGGATCCAAGCGCCGGACCAGACATGATGGGCGCACCTGGAGAGCTCAAGGCGCTTAACCTCAACCAGGTGCTGGTCGATGCGGTTGGCGCAAAGCTGGAAGGGTCGGGTGCGATCACGATGGACGGCGACGCCCCTGGCATTGTGCCAGGTGTAGGCAGCCCGGTCGGATCTGTCGATCTTGCCCTCAGCGGTGCGAACGGGCTGATCGATACCCTCATCGCGATGGGCATTTTGCCTCAGGAGCAAGCGATGGGCGCGCGCATGATGATGGGTGTTTTTGCAGTGCCTGGCGATGGGCCCGATACGCTGAAATCCAAGATCGACTTCACCAAAGAGGGGCAGATCCTCGCGAACGGTCAGCGGATCCGCTAAGGCATTTCTGGCCGGTCAATTCAGTGGGGCGTTGGTGAAAGAGGCTGCGCCCCTTGCCGTTGTGCATGGCTGCCGCTACCTCACGCCGGTAAGGCGATAGGAACACCCATTTATGTCTCAACCCCTCGACGCGCTAACAAAAGCCCTGCTGAGCGCCGCGACAGAAGCGGGTGCCGATGCGGCAGACGCCAAGGCTTTGCGCATGGCGTCATCCTCGGTCGAAGTCCGCGGCGGCGCGCTGGAACAAGCTGAACGCTCTGAGAGCACGGATATTGGCCTGCGGGTCTTTGTAGGACACCGCAGCGCGGTTGTTTCAGGCTCTGACCTATCGACCCGGATGATAGAGGAAATGGCGGCGCGGGCGGTCGCGATGGCCAAAGAGGCACCAGAGGATCCGCATGCGGGCCTCGCAGATCCCGCGCAACTCGCAACATCCTGGGACATCGACGCACTTGCGCTTTTTGATGAAACGCCTGAGCCCTCGCCACAGTCGTTGCAAGAGGCCGCAAGCGCTGCCGAGGCCGCGGCACTCGCAGTCAAAGGCGTGAGCCAGGTGCAGTCGGCCAGCGCCGGCTACACGCTGCAGGAAATGCACGCCTCGATGAGCAACGGCTTTGACGGGGGCTACGCCCGCACGCAGAACGGTATCTCTTGCGCGGCAATCGCGGGAATCGGCATGGGGATGGAAAGCGACTATGACGGCGACGGCAGGGTTTTTCAGTCTGAACTTCGCGCCGCCGCTGAGATCGGTGCGCGCGCCGCGGAGCGCGCCGTGGAACGCCTTGGCGCAAAAAAGCCGCCCACCGGTACCTATCCCGTACTTTTTGATGAGCGGGTCTCTGGTTCTCTCATCGGGCATCTTTTGTCAGCGGTGAATGGCATTGCAATTGCGCGCGGCGCCTCCTTTTTGCGCGACCATATGGGCCAGGAGGTTCTGCCAAAGGGTTTGTCGGTGATCGAAGATCCCCTGCGCCCTCGCACGCTCGGCTCGCGTCCTTTTGATGGCGAAGGGCTGCCCACGTCCAAACGCAAAATTGTAGAGGACGGGACACTTCAGGCCTGGACCCTCGATCTCGCAACGGCCCGCAAACTGGGGCATGCCCCGACCGGTAACGCAGCGCGCGGCACCTCCTCTGGCCCCATGCCCACGAATTGGAACGTGAGCCTCACGCAGGGCGATCAAAGCCGAGACGACCTTATGCGAGAGATGGGGACAGGGCTCTTTGTCACATCGATGATTGGGAGCACGATCAACCCAAATACCGGCGACTACTCTCGCGGCGCGGCTGGCTTTTGGGTCGAGCGCGGTCAAATCAGCTATCCCGTGAACGAATGCACCATCGCGGGCAATTTGCGCGACATGCTGCGCAGCATTGTGCCAGCAAACGACGCGCGTTTGCACCTCAGCCGCGTTGTTCCCTCTCTGCTTGTGCCGGAAATGACCCTTGCCGGCGCATGATCTGCCACTTTTGATAAAAGCCGCCCAGAAGGCTGGCCAGATCGCAGCAGGTTTTACTGGCCCAGCGGCGGTGAAATGGGAGAAGCCGGGGGGACAAGGCCCGGTGACCGAAGCCGACCTCGCCGTAAACACCATGCTTTTTGCTTTTCTGCGGGACGCCCGCCCAGACTACGGCTGGCTGTCTGAGGAAACGGAAGACGACACCGCGCGGCTGCACACCCGGCGGGTTTTTATCATTGATCCCATCGATGGCACCCGCAGTTTCATTGATGGATCAAAGACCTGGGCCCATTCGCTTGCCGTCGCAGAAGACGGCGCGGTGACTGCAGCAGTGATCTACTTGCCACTGCGCGACAAGCTTTACGCGGCCGCTCTTGGCCAAGGGGCCACACTCAACGGAACGCCGATCGCCGCGTCCGTGACAGACATGCAGAGCAAGGTGAGCGTTTTGGCCGCCAAACCGGTCTTTCAGCCCGCTAACTGGACCAGCGGGGCCGCTCCGCAGGTCGCGCGGGCGTACCGCCCGTCACTGGCCTATCGCATGGCGCTGGTCGCTGAGGGTCGGTTTGATGCGATGATCACGCTGCGCCAGACTTGGGAGTGGGACATCGCAGCAGGGGTATTGATCGCAGCCGAAGCGGGCGGCAAAGCAAAAGACCGACGCGGCCAAGATCTCAGCTTCAACAACCGCGACCCGCGGCTCAACGGGATTATCGCAGGCGGCCCGCCGGTCTGCACCGCCCTTTTGGACGCTCTTGCGTGAAAGAACCCATCTGGGTAGGCCTTGAGCCAGGTTTTTCACCGAAGGATGATTTTCAATGATCTGTTGCATGCGCCTTTACTCCGACAAAAACGAAAGCGCCGTACTCCCGCAGTTGGGTGGCATGCATCGCGAGGGGATCGCACAGGGCGGCATCACAAAAGATGTAGCGGGTATTTACAATTCAGGCCCCGCGCCCAGTAAGTTGCGCTAAAAGCTGATGGCCCGTTCGTTGGGACTGGCCGCCTACCGGGCGATGACGCGGCGCGGCGAGGCGCAGTATGATGCCGATGGGATTGAGCGCCCCGCGGGTTCCCTGATCTGGATGCATGCGGGTGAGCCGGGCAATATCTTGGCCCTAAAGGATCTGGCAAAACGCGCCAAAGCACTTGATCCGACCAACACTATTTTGGTCACGCAGACCGACAAGATGCGTCGTGTGCGCCTGGAAAAAGAGATGATCCTCGCTTCTTTGCCAAGCGAACATCCGCAAGCGGTGGCGGCTTTTTTGCAGCATTGGCAACCAGACATCTGCGTATGGACATGGGGCAATCTGCGCCCAAACCTCCTGCTTGAGGCTGCGGAGCAAAGCTGCACCTGCCTGCTCATCGATGCGGATGCCAGCGGGTTTGAGCAATCGCAAGGCAAGTGGCTGCCAGCCGTGACGCGGCGGGTCTTGGGCACCTTTGACAAAATCTGTTGCCGTTCCACGCCGGGTCTGCGCCGCCTGCGGGCTTTGGGTGCGGTCGAACGCAGCCTGGAGCAAACGCCGCCGCTGTTGGCCGGGGGGTTTCCGCCGCCAGTGCTCGAAAGTGACCTCGCGGAACTTTCAAGTGCGATGGGGGGCCGACCAGCGTGGTTTGCATCAGAAGTGGTCCCCGAAGAGCTCTCGCCGATCTTTGAGGCGCACAAAATGGCAATGCGGCTGTCGCATCGGTTGCTTCTGATCCTGCAACCGGCACGCCCGCAGACGGCAGAGGCGGCGATACGCCTCGCCGAGGCCCAAGGCATGAACTTTGCGGCGTGGGATGAGGGTGAGTATCCCGATGAAAGCACGCAGTTGCTCATCGCCACGGACGCCCGGGATCGTGGGCTGTTCTTTCGGGTGGCGCCGGTTTCTTTTCTTGGAACGACCCTCGTGTCCGGCGCAGACGGGGCCGATCCGCTGGACGCCGCCGCGCTAGGCTCCGCGGTGCTTTATGGCCCCAGGGTGCGGGAGTTTCTGCCGTCTTACTCGCGGCTGGCGGCGGCGGGGGCAGCGCGGATCGTGAACGATGCGGAGACGCTGGGCAGCGCCGTCTCAAGGCTCATCGCCCCGGATCAAGCGGCGACCATGGCGCATGCAGGATGGGATGTGATTTCCCAAGGGGCGGCCCTCACGGATCGCGTGTTGCAAATCTTGCAAGACACACTTGATGCCAAGGATCAACAAAGGTGAGCCGGGCCCCACGTTTTTGGGACAAAGCGGAAACCGATTGGCGCGCGCATGTTCTGCGACCGCTCGGGGCGCTCTACGCCCAAGCCACCGCGCGGCGGCTGTCAAAGGGCGTGCGCGCGCGTATCGACGTACCTGTTGTCTGCGTGGGCAACATCAACGTGGGCGGTACCGGTAAAACGCCAACAGTAATCGCTATTGTTGAGCAGCTTCGTGATCGTTTTCACCAACCGCATATCATCTCACGGGGCTATGGCGGGCGGGTGAAAGGTCCGATGCAGGTCGATCCAAGAAAACACACCGCTGCTGATGTCGGTGACGAGCCGCTGTTGCTGTCAGCCTTTGCCGAAGTTTGGGTGGCGCAAGACCGCCTGGCCGCAGCCCGGGCGGCGCAGTCGGCGGGGGCGACGGTTCTCGTGTTGGACGATGGGTTTCAGGACCCCGCGCTGCACCATGATCTTGCACTGGTCGTGGTGAACGCCGCTAAAGGGTTTGGCAACGGTCTTTGCCTGCCTGCAGGGCCACTGCGCGAGCCTGCGGCTGTGGGTTTGCGACGCGCTGATCTGCTTTTGTCGATTGGCAGCAGCGAGGGTCAAAGTCGCTTTGTCAGTCGCACGTCGCTGCCCGCAGAGCTTACGCATGTCACAGCCGAACTGCGTCCGCTGGAAACCGGGATGGACTGGTCGGACACCCGCGCCCTTGCCTTTGCGGGGATTGGCCACCCGGAAAAGTTCTTTGCCACCTTGAAATCCCTCGGCGCAACCTTGGTCAGGACAGAGGCCCTTGATGACCACCAACCCCTGAACTTAGCGCTTATGGCGCGGCTCGAAGCTGATGCGCTCGCGTTGAATGCACAATTGGTGACGACAGAAAAGGACGCCGTCCGCCTTTCGCCCGCCTTCCGGTCCAAAGTGATCACCTTGCCCGTTCGCCTCGCGCTGCCAGCAAAGAACGCGCTGTGGGACCGCTTGGCGGAGCTTGGCGTGAAAAAGACGTCCTAGCTTCCGTCCTCACCCAGCTTTGGGGCCGGGCGGCCAAGCTTGAGCGTCGCGTCCGAGAACCTGAAGGGGGAGCGCAGACCGGGTATGCCCTCTGTCTCAATCCGCATGCCCCGGGCGCGGACCTGAGGATCGGCCATCACCTGCGCCAGGTCGTTGATCGGACCCGCTGGAACGCTGTGCGCCTCACAGGCTGCCAAGAGATCCGCCGCCGTCCATTTGGCAGTTGCCGCCCGCAACCGCCGGTTCATTTCGGGCCGGTTCGCCACCCGATCTGCGTTCTTCAGATAGTCTGGGTCAGTCGCCATATCGGCCAACTCCAGGAGGCGGCAGAGCCGCTGAAACTGACCGTCGTTGCCCGTTGCGATCACAATATGCCCATCCGACGTCGCAAAGACTTCGTAGGGTGTGAGGCTTGGATGCGCATTGCCCATGCGCTGCGGCGGGACGCCCGTGACCATGTAGTTCATGGCCTGGTTGCCCATGATCGACACCGCGCAATCCATCAGCGCCATATCGATGTGCTGCCCACGGCCTGTCTGCTGGCGCTGGTGCACCGCCGCGAGGATCGCAGTCGTGGCGTATATCCCGGTGAAGACATCCGTGATCGCGATCCCTGACTTTTGCGGATCCCGATCCGGTTCTCCAGTGACGGACATCAACCCCGACATGCCCTGAATGATGAAGTCATAACCAGCGCGATGTGCATACGGACCCGTATGCCCAAAGCCTGTGATGGAGCAGTAGATGAGCCGCGGAAAGGCGTCTTTCAGACTGTCGTAGTCAAGCCCGTACTTTGCCAAACCGCCGGTCTTAAAGTTCTCAACGAGAATGTCGGCGTCTTGCAAGAGGGCTTTGATCTGCTCTTGGCCCGCTGTGGTGCGAAAATCGACGATTATAGAGGATTTACCCCGATTGGCCGAGTGATAATAGGCGGAAGACACATCCCGATCCCGCTCCACAAAAGGCGGGCCCCATTGCCGGGTATCATCCCCCTCGGGCCGTTCGACCTTGATCACGTCGCAGCCGAGATCGCCGAGTGTCTGCCCCGCCCAAGGCCCTGCGAGCACGCGGGCCAATTCGATGACCTTCAGCCCGGCAAGTGGCGGGCCGGACATCAGCTGCCCAATTCAGCTTCGATCAGCTCTTTGAGATCAGCGTAGGCCATGTTGCGATGCGTCGTCCCATTCAGGTTAAAGCTTGGGGTGGCTTGCACGCCATGTTCTTGGCTCTTTTCCTGCGACCAGGCAACCAGGGTCTGCGCCATCTCGGCGTTCTGCAGACACCCCTCAAGGGTTTCATTGTCGAGCCCGGCCAGCCGTCCGATTTTGCGCAACTCTTCGACAATCGCCGCAGGCTCACCGGCACGCGCCCATGTCGACTGTCCGCGGTAAATCAGATCGTTGATGCCAAAGAACCGATCAGGCCCGCCGCAGCGCGCCACCAGTGAGGCCCAAAGCCCCGGACGGTCAAAATAGATCTCGCGATAGACGAATTTGATCTTATTGGTGTCGATGTATTCTTCTTTGAGCTGCTTATAGCCGCCTGCATGAAAGGTCGCACAGTGCGGACAGGTGTAAGAGGCATACTCAATCAACGTTACGGCAGAATCGGGATTGCCTTGCACCATGTCGGGGATGCTGGCCGTGTCGAACTCGCTCGACGCGGTTTGCGCCTGCGCGGCACCGGGGATCGGCGTATCGACGGCGGGGCCATTGCGCCCGACCACTTGGCTAGACAGGGCCCAACCGCCCAATCCGGCGACCGCGACGCCACCTAGGATAAGGTTTCTGCGTTGCATGTTTATCTCCTCTCAAGCCGTTTAGGTTTTACCTTTGGCCAATACGTTTTCACCTAAGTGCGCGAGCGCCGCGCGCAAGCCCTCATCAGCGACATCTCGGGCCGCTGCCGCCGCGCTTTCCTGTAGCGCCGGGGGCGTCGAGTTGGGAGCAGCGGGCGGCTTGGACCCGAAAGTCATCTGCCCTTCCGCAAAACCTGTTGGCGCGGTCTGTGTGATCCGAACCCGCGATATGGCGTTGTAGCCGTAGACCGCGTTCACCTTCTCACGCAGCTTTTCTTTTTGCATCTCCAGCACGGGCGCATGGGTCCCCTTTGTTAGAACCGTGAGCGTCGCGCCAAAACCACCTCGGGCATATCCCACTTCCACCGGTTGGGCGATGGCAGCCATGTCTTCCCCGACAACTTCAGCCCATCTGGTCAGCAAGCGGGACTGCGCAAAGCCGCGCGTCTCAGAGGCACGCCTTATCTGCGTCGATAACAAGCTGTCGGCACGCTTAAATCCTTTTGTGCTGGTGCGCCGATGCGCCATCGCCCTATATCTCCCCTATTGCGATCACCATAACGTGTTGGCCTCGCATCACCAGAAAAACCGGCCAGGGGGAGCCATAAACATTGCGTGATTCCGGTTACGAAGAACGGCTAAGCGATGTGCTGCTCGACTGGTATGACGTGCATGCGCGCGCGATGCCTTGGCGGGTGGGACCCGCTGCGCGCAAATCGGGTGTGCGGCCTGATCCCTACCGCGTCTGGCTAAGCGAGATCATGTTGCAACAGACGACTGTTGCGACGGTGCGCGATTACTTTCAGCGGTTTGTCACGACTTGGCCCACTGTGCGAGACCTCGCCGCGGCTGAGGATGCCAGTGTGATGGCCGCCTGGGCAGGCTTGGGTTACTACGCGCGGGCCCGCAATCTGCTCAAATGCGCGCGGGCCGTGACAGAGGTCCATGATGGGCATTTCCCAGCCGAGTATGACGCGCTGGTCCGTCTGCCGGGGATCGGGCCATACACCGCCGCCGCCGTCTCCTCGATTGCCTTTGATCTGCCCCACACGGTGCTTGACGGCAATGTTGAGCGCGTCATGGCGCGGTTTTACGACATTCACACGCCACTGCCAGAGGCCAAGCCAGAGTTGATGGCGCGGGCCGAAGCGCTGACACCCGATCTGCGGCCGGGGGACTATGCGCAGGCGGTCATGGACCTTGGCGCGACAATTTGCTCACCCAAGTCTCCTGCGTGTGGGATTTGTCCCTGGCGCGACCCCTGCGCGGGGCGCGCGGCAGGGACGTGTACCGACCTGCCGAAGAAAGCCCCAAAAAAGGCGAAACCCATCCGGCACGGCACTGTCTATCTTGCGAAAAGGACCGACGGTGCCTGGTTGCTTGAAACGCGGCCCGGAAAGGGGCTCCTGGGCGGCATGCTGGGCTGGCCCGGTTCTGATTGGATCGACACGCGCCATGAGCGCCCGATGGGCAGCCCACCAATTGATGCGCAGTGGCAGGACATGCCCGGTGAGGTGCGCCACACGTTCACCCATTTCCATCTTCTGCTGAGCATCCGGTTTGCCAAGGTGCCGATGGATGCGACGCCCCTGAGCGGTGCTTTCGTGGCACGCGATCATTTTCGCCCCGCAGATCTGCCCACGGCCATGCGCAAGGCCTTTGATCTTGTGAAGAATGCCGCATAGGCGCGGTGATCTGTCTCTGCTAGCTTAAAGATGCGTTAACCTTCACCAGCGCAAAGACGGAACATGACCCAATCGGCTGTCACAGCACCTGAACTAGCGCGGTTTTCGCGCGCTTTGCCGTTTTGGCTGTCCCTGACGCTGATCCCACTGGTCTGGGCCTGTGCTTATGTCGGTGGATGGGCCATTGTGTTGGTCCCGCTGGTCACCTGGGGTCTCTTTTCGCTGCTAGATGCCGCCATTGGTTTGAACCTTGAGGACGCCGATATAGAGGCGACCGAAAGCGATCTTTATTGGTACAGGATGGTCACATTGATCTGGGTGCCGGCGCAGGCACTCACGCTCTTTGGGCTCCTATGGTACGTGCCCCAAGCAACACATCTCAGCACTGGCGAGCGTTTTGCGCTTTTTTTCGGGGTTGGTGTGCTGACCGGCACCATTGGGATTAACTACTCCCACGAGCTCATGCACCAGCGCAACCGGTTTGAGCGATTTCTTGCGGACGCGCTGCTGGCAATGGTGCTCTATTCCCATTTCCGCTCAGAGCACCTGCTGGTGCACCACCGCTACGTTGGCACGCCGCGCGATCCGGTGACTGCGCGCTACAACGAAGGGTTTCACCGCTACTATCCGCGCGTCCTCTGGCAATGCTGGCGCTCCGCCTTTGAGGCTGAGGCAAGCCTGCTGGCCCGAAAAGAAAGACCCTGGAGCGATCAAAGCAACCCGTTCTGGAAGTACTGGGGGCTGCAATTGATCTGCGTCACCCTGGCACTGGTGTTGGGCGGCCCACTCGGCGTGGCACTCTTTGTGATTCAGGCTGGCGTGGCAATATGGCAGTTAGAGCTTGTGAACTACATTGAACACTACGGGCTCACGCGGCGACACTTGGGAGAGGGGCGCTATGAACACGTGAAGCCGCGCCATTCCTGGAACGCCGCGCACCGCGCTTCAAATTGGCTGCTGATCAACCTGCAGCGGCACTCGGACCACCATTTCAAGCCGAACCGTCGCTTTCCCGTGTTGCAAAACTACAGCGCCGAAGAAGCCCCGCAGCTTCCCTATGGCTATCCGGTGATGACCATGGCCGCGATGATCCCGCCGATCTGGCGCCGCGTGATGAACCCAAAGGTCCGCGCCTGGCGCAAGCAGCATTACCCTGACATTGCAGATTGGGCACCCTACAACAAACATCTAACCCAGATGCCGCGATAAGACACCTGATTTTAAGGCTTTCCTGAGAACCTCTGGACAACACGAAGGGGGATGCCGTGGTTTCTCAACGCCAGACCAGATGGAACACCAACAGCGCCGAACCGGCCTGCCTGATCGTCGAGGACAGCGCGTTTGATCTTGAAAGGCTCTGCCGCGTTGTCCGGCAGTGTCGCCCGAAAATGCCGATTGAAACGGCAAAGACCCTGCGCAGTGCCCGTCTCGCGCTGGAAAAAGGCGGGATCGCGCTGATCTTGCTGGACAACAATTTGCCAGACGGCTGGGGTACGGAATTTGCGCTGGAGCTTGCCCAGGTGAAGCAGTGGTCGAAAATCCCAATCGTTATTGTGAGCGATTGGCCGTCGCCCTTCATGTGGCAAAAAGCGGAACGCGCCGGCGTCATCAAAACCATGAGCAAACAGGAGTTCGATGGCCGCGCTCTGAGCGCCGCGCTCAACACGCGGGTGAGGCGGCGCGCAAGCTAGGACGCCCCCCGGACTGAGCCACACAACTTTACATGGGTATCGCTCAGGGCTAGCCTAAGGTCTCTGAAACGTTTGGGACGTTTGAGATGGCGCATAGCTTATTTCTAGGCGACTTTGGGTGCGATATGCGGCGCTGGTGCTTGGCGGCGGCCATGTGCCTTATGAGCGGGACCCTATGCGCGGCAGAACCACTTGAAGTCGACCTAGAACTGGCACTGATGGTCGATGTCTCTCGCTCAATGTCGCCTGCGGAGTTGGAGTTGCAGCGTCGCGGATACGCCGAGGCGCTCAAGTCGCAGGAGGTCTGGGACGCTGTGCAGTCTGGTCTGTTGCAGACCATCGCGCTCACCTACATCGAATGGGCGGGGTACGAAGAGGTCATTGTCGATTGGCGCCTGATCGACTCGCAAGATGATCTCGCCGCATTTGCGGATGCACTTGTCACCCGCTACGACAATGCCCTGCGCCGGACCTCAATATCCGGGGCACTGGCGTTTGGGTCGCAGCGGATCGAGACCAACGACTTTGCAGGATTGCGCCGGGTCATTGACGTCTCCGGTGATGGGCCGAACAATCTGGGCATTAACGTAACGCGTGCACGCGATGAGGTGCTGATGAAGGGCATTGTGATCAATGGCCTGCCTTTGATGACAAACGACGGATTTAGCAGTTTTTTTCATCTCGAAAATCTGGATCTCTACTATGAGGCCTGCGTGATCGGGGGCGCGGGGTCGTTTGTTATTCCTGTCTACGACTGGCCCGACTTCGCTGACGCTATCCGTCGCAAGCTGGTGCTAGAGATCGCTGACCTGGTGCCCAAGGAAGAGATCCAAAGGGTGCAAGCGCGGGATCCCCGCGACTGCCGCATCGGCGAAAAGATCTGGGAGGATTTTATGACCGGCCGCGGCGGTGGCTTACCGTAGAAAACCGCTGCAGTGGAAACACTTTGTTTTCGCGCGGTCTCATTCTCGACATAAAAAAGGTGCGGTGCTGCCGCAGTTTGCTGGCAATTCTCCTTAATGTTTACACTTTAAGGGATAGCTTCATGAGAATGCTCCGCACACTTGGGCTTGCTGCGGCCTTTGCAGGCGGCCTTACGGCCGCTGCCAGTGCAGCAACTGTTGGCAACGACGTGATTGACCGTGCCACTGTCGATACGTGGTCAGATTTTAGTTTTGCCTTCACCAACGACACGTTCATTGACGGCACCATCACGGATTGGTCCGTGTTTGCCGGCGGCGCGGGCGACATCGCTTTGCTTGTTTTGGACCAGGTAGCACCAAACACATTTGAGGTCGCGGCGGTTGAAGTGCAAAACGTTGCTGCAGGTCTGAACAACTTCATGACATCCATCGCGGTTTCCGCGGGACAGATCCTGGGCCTGTACCAGGGGTCGGGTAAGGTCGATTTCGACTTCGTCTCCGGTCCAAATGATGAGATCTTCGGCGCGCGGGACGGGTTTCCAACGGCCCCAACCGTTGGTGCCTCCTTCTCTGGTGTCGGCTCGACCGCGCGTGACTACTCCATCAGCGTAGAAGTCTCGCCCGTACCCTTACCCGCCGGATTGCCGCTCTTGGTGTTCGGACTGGGCGCTCTGGCAGTGGCACGTCGGCAAAAGGCGTAGCGCTCAAAAAAAAGGCCCCGCCACAAGGGCGGGGCTTCAGTTTAGTGCCAACGCCCCTCTTGGGCAGGGCCGCAGGCACCGGCGGTGTTCTGATCTAGTCTGACATTTCGGCGCGGATCTGCTGGCGCAGCACGTCGATTGAGACTTGCTCTCCACCGCGCTCAAAACACCAATATGTCCAGCCGTTGCAGCTTGGGGCCCTCTCATAGGCCGCGCCAACCTGATGAATGGATCCTTTCACATCCGCACCGATGAGCGTGCCATCCGCGCGCACCTTGGCCCTGTGCCGACCGTTCATCGACACAAGCTCTTCACCGGGGCGCAGGAGGCCACGCTCTACCAATTGGCCAAACGGTACACGCGGCGCGGCGCGTTTTGACGCTGTGGTCTCAAGCGCCAGCGGGTCCAGCTGGCGCACCTCGGCCAAGCGCCGGGCAGCAACCTCACGGTAGGAAGCCTCCCGCTCGATGCCAACGAAACCTCTGCCCAACATCTTGGCAACAGCACCCGTCGTGCCAGTCCCGAAGAAAGGGTCCAGCACCAGATCACCCGGATTGGTGGACCCTACTAAGATCCGATGCAAGAGGGCCTCGGGCTTTTGCGTGGGATGCGCCTTCTCTCCGTACTCATCTTTGAGACGCTCATGACCCGTGCAGATCGGCAGCACCCAATCGGACCGCATCTGCAGGCCCTCATTGAGCGCCTTCAGCGCTTCGTAATTGAACGTGTACCTCGCATTTTCATCGCGCCCGGCCCAAATCATCGTCTCATGCGCGTTGGTAAACCGCTTGCCGCGGAAGTTCGGCATCGGGTTGGACTTTCGCCAAATGACGTCGTTGAGGATCCAATACCCGGCATCTTGCAGCGCCGTGCCGACGCGAAAAATGTTGTGGTAACTCCCGATGACCCAGATCGCGCCGTTGGGCCTTAGCAGACGCCGCGCAGCGCTCAACCAGGCGCGGGTAAAATCATCATAGGCACGAAAGCTCGCAAATTGGTCCCAAGCATCATCCACCGCGTCGACCCGGGAATTGTCTGGACGCCGAAGATCACCCTTAAGTTGCAGATTGTACGGGGGATCGGCAAAGATCAGATCCACGCTGGCAGCTGGCAGCGCTGCCATCACCTCAATGCAGTCGCCCGCAAGGATCGTGTTTGCCGGAAGCGCAGAAGCGCCCTGTGTCGTCGTCATTCAATTCTGCCTCTGTCCCCGGTGCTTTGCGCACTCGTCGGTTGCGCTCAGCATGAGTCAAAGGCGATTCGGGGTCAAATTCTTTTTTGAATCAGTGTTTTAAGAAATTTTCTTGCTACAACATCTGGTGTACGGGTTTGAACGAACGCCTATGGTGTGGGGTTGGGCCCAATCTGCGCAGCGCTAAGATGTGGCTTTTTGATCCATATCCCATGTTTGTCTCCCATCCGTAGCCGGGATGCTGTTGCGCTAAAGACAACATGACACAATCTCGACTGACTTTCGCCACAATCGAGGCCGCCGCGATACTCTGGCTGCGGTTGTCCCCCTTCACAACAGCCTGAGCAGGAATGGTGAGGCCACGGGGCAGCATATTGCCGTCGATCAGCGCGAAATCTGCTGGGGTTGAAAGACCGTTAAGCGCGCGCAGCATTGCCAGATGGGACGCGCGCAAGATGTTCATTTGGTCGATCTCGTCTACGCTGGCTTGACCGATGCTGACCTCAGCAACCGCAAAAAGCGCATCGCGCAGCCGTTGACGGGCCGGCGCGGTGAGTTTTTTGGAGTCTTTGAGCCCATCAGGGATCTGCCTGGGGTCCAAAACGACCGCCGCCGCCGTCACCGGTCCAGCCAAAGGGCCACGCCCCACCTCGTCGATCCCGGCCACGCGCCGATAGCCGCGCGCCCTCAAAACCCGCTCCATCTCAAAATCCGGTGCCATGCTGTCGGGAAAGCGCATGTCGTAGGCCAACGCAATGAAAAAGGGGCGATGCCCGAACATCGCCCTGAGACAGGTCTCTGAGACGGTGCGCCATCTCAGAGCGTTGCGCGGTGTTAACCCCGCGCCAAACGGTATCCCCGATCGCGCAGACAGCGCGCCTCATAGCCGCGCCGCTCACCCCGCAACGTGTTGAACAGGTACTCACACTCCCGCGGCAGTCGGTGACTGAAGCTGTAGTGGCGGTTCAAGCAGCGTGCGCCAAACATGCGCACCTTGCCGCGATGTGTCTCAAAGCTGCGGAAGCAGTCCTTCGGCAAAAGCTTGCGGTGCGCGCGATCCGGCAACGGCCGGGGTTTGGGCACACTGTAAATCGGTGGCTGGTGCACGTGCTTTTTACTCTTGCGCAAAGGTTCGTGCAGGTAGTGTTGCTTTTGCTTTTTATCGTCCTTGCGGTTCTGATGCACGATCACGCCCAAGGCCGCCAGCCCGAGAATGGCGGCAATCGCCCGCTGGGTATCGCGGTCGCTCGCTTGAACGGGCGTGCTGCCAAAGGCGGTCAGGGCGATAGAGGCGGCAGTGATCATCGCGATGAATCTGCGGTGCATGGGGTTTCCTTTCAAAAGAGGTGCTGGTGATGCGGTCAACCTGCGATCTCCATTGAAAGACAGGCAATAACGCGGGGCTGCTATCGGATATCAACCCGCCTCCCCGGCGCTAGATATTGAATAACGCGGACAGAGCGGCCATGACTGCGGCCATGAGAATGATGCGTTTTTCATGTGCCCTTGCACTCGCCATCGCTGTGGCGCTGCCCGCGCAGGCTGCGAACTGCTACGCGGACTACAAGGCCAAGCAGGACAATCCGCTACGGTTGCACTACGGTGTGGCCGAAATCCGCGGTGCCTGCACCGTCGGGGGGGCGGCCTCGGAACTTGCCCCCAGGCTCACCGCACAGGGTTGGACGCTGTTAAATGTTTTGACCGTGTTCGGTGAGGAGGGCCTCGCCTCAAGGAAAGCCAGTGCAGGACCGAACTACCTCCGCTTCTGAGATGCGCCGCTTTGTCGGATTCGGCATCGCGGGCATTGTGACCTTGCTGATCACCGGGGCCGTTGTGCTTTTCGGCACGCTGCCCGATGCCAACTTGTTCAACGCGCAGGTCGAGCGGATCTTTGTCGAAAACGACGATCTCACCGCGGGTGCCGAGATCAAGCTGCTGGAGATCCTGGCGCAGTCCGGCACGGCGTTTTCAGACACATTGGCCAGCTACCGGATGGTGATCTTCGTGCTGCTGCTCTTCGCTTCTGCGATGCTCATCGCGGCGCTGGTGTTTCTGGTCATGTTGATCACCTTCAACCGGCGCATGGCGCAGATTGAGCGGGTCGGGATCCAGGTCAACTCCCTGTTGATCAGCCGTGAGGAAAACACAGTCTATCTCAACAACATTGGATTTAAGCTCACCGACGCGGCGATGGAGACCATGAGCGTGCTGGCCGAAGCGCGCATGGATGACGATGTCATGTCGGGTGTGGAGATTGAAAGCGTCATCTCCGGTCGCGACACCAGCGACTGCGATGAAGCGGCGGGAGCCACCCGCATCAAGCGGCTGCGCGATACGCTGGGCAACCAGATCGTCAGCGAGCTTTTGGTCAAAAACATCGCGCGGCGGGGATACATGCTCGCGATTGATAAAGATGTCATCAAAGTGATCTGACTGGCCATCGGGCAACGCCTCTGTTTAGGTGCGCCGCAAACCTATGAGGGAGACCTTCGATGCCCGTGCCAGAGAACCTGTTTAAGAGCGCGCTCCAAGCTGGGCGGACGGTCTATGGCTGCTGGCTGGGGCTTGGGGACACCTTCAGCGCTGAGGTTATGGGCACGGCAGGCTTCGATTGGCTTGTCGTTGATGGGGAACATGGACCAAATGACCTGCGCTCTATTCTGGCGCAGCTTCAGGTTTTGGCCGCCAGCAAAAGCCATCCAGTCGTGCGGGTGCCGATTGGCGATACTCGCATCCTTAAACAAGTTCTGGATGCAGGAGCGCAGACAGTGCTGGTGCCCATGGTTGATAGTGTGGATCAGGCACGCCAACTCGTGCGCGATGTTACCTTTCCACCGACGGGCGATCGCGGGGTTGGCTATGCGCTCACCCGTGCGTCTCGTTTTGCTGAGATCAAAGACTACGGTTTGACGGCGGATGCGGAAATCTGTCTGCTCGTCCAGGTGGAAAATCTCAAGGGGATCGCAGCGCTCGACGATATCCTGACCCTTGAAGGCGTCGACGGTGTGTTCATTGGCCCTGCCGATCTTGCCGCGGATATGGGCCACATGGGCAACGCGCTGCACGAAGATGTGCAAGAGGTGATCATGGATGCGTTGCGCCGAATTCGAAAAGCCGGAAAGGCCCCCGGCATTCTTTCCACCCATGACCCGATGACTCAGGCCGCGCTTGAGGCGGGCGCGCAGTTCGTTGCAGTGGGCTCTGACGTCTTGCTGCTGGCCAACAGCGCGCGCACGCTGAGCGCGAAATGGCAAGCCTAGAGCTTACGGCCGCGCAGCGACCCTTTTCCTTGCGCGCCTGCTGAGCTACACGCCCCGCGATACGCCGTGAAAGGACAATGTGATGGGTTACCGTGTCGCCGTCGTCGGAGCCACTGGGAATGTGGGCCGCGAAATGTTGAGCATCTTGGCAGAACGCCAGTTTCCTGTGGACGAGGTGGTGGCCCTGGCCAGCCGCCGGTCCCTTGGAACGGAAGTGAGCTTTGGCGATACGACGTTGAAATGCAAAGACCTGGACAGCTTCGATTTTTCAGGCTGGGATATCTCATTGTGGGCGGTTGGTTCAGAAGCGACAGAGACCTATGCGCCGCGCGCCGCCAAGGCGGGGTGCGTGGTCATCGACAACTCATCGCTTTATCGCTACGCGCATGACATTCCGCTGATTGTCCCTGAGGTGAACCCGCAAGCGATCCACGATGTGGCACACCGCAACATCATCGCCAACCCCAACTGCTCGACTGCGCAAATGGTCGTGGCGCTGAAACCGCTGCATGACCGCGCCCGGATCAAGCGCGTGGTGGTGAGCACCTATCAATCTGTATCGGGCGCGGGGAAAGAGGGGGCAGATGAACTTTGGGATCAGACCAAGTCGATCTACAACCCGACCGACGACAAGCCGCCCAAAAAGTTCACCAAGCAGATCGCCTTCAACGTGATCCCCCACATTGATAAGTTCATGGAGGATGGCTCCACCAAGGAAGAGTGGAAGATGGTCGCGGAAACCAAAAAGATCGTTGATCCTGCGATCAAAGTGACGGCGACCTGTGTGCGCGTGCCGGTCTTTGTGGGACATTCCGAGGCAATCAACATCGAGTTTGAAGATCATCTCGACGAGGACGAGGCGCGTGACATCCTACGCGAGGCACCCGGTGTGATGGTGATCGATAAGCGCGAGGACGGTGGCTACGTCACGCCGATCGAATGCGTGGGGGATTTTGCGACGTTTGTGAGCCGGATCCGGCAGGACAGCACCATCGATAACGGGCTGAACCTGTGGTGTGTGAGCGACAACCTGCGAAAAGGGGCCGCGCTCAACGCGGTGCAGATCGCAGAGCTTTTGGGGCGCGAAGTGCTGAAAAAGGGCTAATCACGCGCGACCGCATGAGGGACGGCGGGGGGTGCCTGCGCGATCAGTGCGTCCTGCCTGTCACTCTGCGGTTTGTCACTGCTTGGGCCGTCAGGCCAAAGCTCTCCAAACTGTTGGATCAATGCCGCCAGGCTGTAACCGAGGGCCGAAGTATCGCAGATGTGGCGGCCCTGCCCTGTTTTGAAAAGGGCAATCCCAGTTTGCGTTGGGCGCAAATCAAACCCGCGCTGGCCCAGGGCCTCTGCAAGCTGTTGCCAACTTTCCGCGGCGTTGAAATGCGGTGTCAGCCTTTCTACCAACCGCTGCTGCTCTGCTTGGGTCAGCGGTTTGACATCGGCATAGGGATGCCGCGCGACCAACCCAAGTGTGCCGAAGGGATGGCCGGGCAGAGCCGCTTGGAACCGCTTAACCAGGGAGGGATAGGAGAACCCTAGCTCAGAGGCTTTGCAGACCCGCATCCCGTCGGAAATCTTGTAGAGCGTGAGCCCGCCACCCGCTGGGCGGAGCATGTAGCCGTGGCATGACAAGCGCGCATCGAGATCTTCCCAGTTCTCCGCCTCTGCCATGTCTCTCGCGAGGAGCGCTTGCAAAGCGGCGAGGAGCGTCTCATCCGCCCGCATGGGCGTCTTCGGATTGAGCCGACGCTCAACTTCCTTCCGCAAAAGCACCCGCACGAGATGCCCGATTGTGACATCTTGGGCGGCCGCGACGCGGGACGCATCCCGAAGCAGCGCATCGGGCAGTTGAAGCGTTACCTTCTCCATCACCCGATGCTGGGGTGGAATCGGTTAACGCACCCTTAACCCACTAAAATCGCTCGGCGCGCAAGACTTCGCAATCAACCACGCTGACAACGCCAATGTGCCTTTCTACGACCTCAAAGGCCGCGTCCAGAAGACCATCAAGGCGCTCGGGCTTGATGATGCAGATCACCTGGATCATACCAGAGGCACGGCTGACCTGCCCTGCCCTGCTCCAGGTACCCGACCGCCCAGACCCTCCCAAAACGGGCAAAATGGTATAGCCTGTGACGCTAGCCGAATTCAGCGCATCGGTCAGCCGTGACTGCATAACGGCCTCAATGGTGATTTCAACGCGTTTTGCCTGATGGGTCTGCATCTCCTAGCCTCCAATCATCGTCTGTGCCATTGCGAGATAAAGCGGCAATCCGAGGGTGAGATTGAAGGGGAAAGTAACCCCCAATGACAGCGTCAGATAAACCGTCGGATTGGCCTCCGGCAATGCCACGCGCATGGCCGCTGGCACGGCGATGTAGGAGGCTGAAGCCGACAGTACCATCAAAAGCATCCCGCCTCCGACACTCAGCCCGAGCGCCATGGCGGCGGCCAGCCCGAGCGCAGACCCCAGGACCGGCATCAGCACACCGAACGCCAGCACGCCTGGCCGGAGGATCCGTCCGCCTTCCCGAAGGCCACGCCCCGCCACAAGCCCCATATCGAGCAAAAACAGGCACAAAACCCCTTTGAACGGGGCAACGATGAAGCTTGAGATCTCTTCAAGTCCGGGCTCACCGGTAGCCCAGCCAATTACAAAGGATCCGACGAGCAACACAATCGATCCGTTCAACAAGATCTCGCGCAGCAATCCGGCGTCCATTTTTCGCGCTCCGCCGCTACGCGCAACGAGCCAGAGCGCTGACAGGATGGCGGGTGCCTCCATCGCGGCCGCCACCGCGACCATGTACCCTTCGGAGGACATGCCGCGGCCCTCCAATATGGATGTCCCAGCCACAAAGGTAACAATGGAAATCGATCCGTAGTGCGCCGCCACGGCAGCCGCGTCGAGGCGGCTCAGGCCTGTCATGACCCGCAGCAGGCCAAAGGCGATAAACGGCATCACAGCAGAGAGGACGATACCGGCCAAGAGCGCCAACCCGAGCCGCAGATCGATCCCATGGGCCGCAACGCTGACGCCGCCTTTGAAGCCAATGGCAAAGAGCAAATAGATCGACATGCCTTTGGCCACGGCTTCGGGGATGCTCAGGTCGGACCGCGCCAGCGATGCGCCAACCCCCAAGGCAAACGACAAGATGATCGGCGACAAGAGGTTGTCCGCCGCGAGCGAAAGAAGGTTCTCCATCTCATTTGCCCCCTAATGCGCCCCAACCGGCACACTCAAAGATCCATTTTGTCGAGGGTGTAGCGCTTAAGCGCGCCGGGAACCAGAGCGCAGCCTGCAAGGCTGACATCTGCGCAGATGCGCAGTGCTTACGCCGCAACGGCCCATGTTTTTCTTGTTTCAGTGCACGCCCAAAGTGAGAACCGGTAGTGCTATCGTCTGCTCGGGCCGTTATCCTTCCGCCGTGGCAAGAGGAGCGGCAGGGCCGCGAGGCAGTCGCTTGCATTTTCGCCTTATTCGCTGGAAGCAGAGCATCTGTTGAAACCATTTCATTACACTTTATGGGCACTTTCCGCACCAGCCGTGGGGGCGAGAAAGGGTAAGTGGTTTGCAGGTTTTGCACATAAAGCCAATGGAAAAGGTGCGCGTCGACCATGACAGGTTAGGCGCGCTTTATGCGCAATTGGGAGCATCGGGCGCCGAGGACATTGTGTGTCGCGCGCTCGAAGAACTGGCGTTGCGGCTGTCTCATTGCGAAGTGCTCTATCGGGAGAGTGCGCTGACCGATCTGCGCAAAAACGCGCGTTCGCTGATCGCCATTTCCGATCAAATCGGAATGCCCGCGCTCAGCACTGCGGCCCGGTCGGTCACCGATTGCATTGATCGAAATGATCCTGTCGCGCTTGCCGCAACATTGTCGCGTCTCATCCGCATTGGGGAAAGGTCCCTTATCGCGGTTTGGGACATGCAGGATGTGCCGCTGTGACACTTTAAGCTCTGCGCAGCTTGCAGGCGGAAGCAAAAACCGACAGGCTGAACCTCGCACCAAGACGAGGTTCTGCGTAATGCCACTTCTGTTTGCCGAGGCCTCCACACCTGCCATTGATTTACATCTGGTCTCATCCGACGATTTTGAAGCCTGGTGCGCAGGCCAGTCGGACGTGGTCACAGCAACGCTTGGCGCGGCGGGGTTCACCGGTGCCCTCGGTCAAGCCGCGACAGTGGCGGGGCCCGACGGACGGCCGATAATGGCGGTTGCCGGCTACGGGACAGCTTCCGCACGGCGTAGGGGGCGCTTTCATCTGGCATCCGCGGCTTCAAAGTTGCCAGAGGGCGCCTACACGCTGAACACCGATCTGGCACCCTGCGATCTGGCGACGGAGGCGCTCGGCTGGCTCTTGGCGAGCTACCGTTTTGCGCGCTACCGAAAGCAAAAACCTTTGAAAGCAAGGTTACGCGCGCCCAACAGCATTGACGCAGCCCGAGTGGAGGCCATTGCGGCGGGTGAGGCGCTGACGCGCGATCTGATCAATACACCCGCCGCCGATATGGGCCCGCCTGATCTAGAAGAGGCCGCGCGCGGGTTGGCAGCGGAACACGGGGCCGAGATCACGTCGATCACCGGCGAAGACCTCCTGGCCCAGAATCTGCCTATGATCCACACGGTTGGACGCGCCAATGACCGCGCACCACGGCTGATCGACATGCGATGGGGGAGCGCGGGACCGCGCCTCACGCTGGTCGGCAAGGGCGTTTGTTTCGACACCGGCGGGCTGAACCTCAAGCCGGGTGCATCAATGGGCTTGATGAAAAAGGACATGGGCGGTGCTGCAGCGGTGCTGGGCCTGGCGCATATGATCATGGCCACCGGCATGCCACTGCGCCTGCGCGTTCTGATCCCCGCCGTCGAGAACTCAGTCGCGGGGAATGCCTTTCGCCCGCAGGATATCCTCACCTCTCGCAAGGGGCTGACGGTTGAGATCAACAACACCGACGCAGAAGGACGTTTGGTGCTGGCAGATGCGCTTGCCCTGGCGGATGAAGAAGAACCGGAACAAATCATCTCGATGGCAACCCTCACGGGGGCCGCCCGCATCGCAGTCGGCGCCGATCTTGCGCCCTACTACAGCGATGACCCGGCCTTTGTCGGTGCCTTGGAAGCGGCCGCCGCCTCAGAAGCCGACCCCGTTTGGCGCATGCCGTTTTACGACCCCTACGAAAGCCAAATTGAGCCGGGTATCGCAGATCTCGACAATGCGCCCAAAGGTGGCTTTGCTGGCTCCATCACCGCCGCACTCTTTTTGCGCCGCTTCGTCACCCAAAGCCGCTACGCCCATTTCGACATTTATGGATGGCAACCCAGCGCGGCCCCGGGACGCCCAAAAGGCGGCGTGGGCCAGGGCACGCGCGCGCTGCATGCCGCGCTCGGCCCTCTACTCAAACTGTGAGCGATCCGCGTCTCACGCCAGATCCGTCCCGCGTTTTGGAAAAGACAGTGCGGCGGGTTATCCAGCCCTACGCAGATCTATGTCGGCAGCCAGGCTGGCCTAGAGACCGCCAATTGCTCTTTGGCGCAGAAGTTGTTCAATTGTCAGTGCAAGACGGTTTTGCCTACGTACAGAACGCAAAAGACGGCTATGTCGGCTACATCACGGCAACCCACCTCGGCGCGCCGAGCCTGGCCACGCACCGGATTTCAGCGCCCGCGACAACGCTTTATGCGGACCCCGATTTCAGAACCCCGGATCTCGGGACGCGGTTTCACGGCAGCCAGCTTAACGTGAAGTCAAAAGAGGGCCGTTTCTTAGAAACAGCAGAGGGTTTTTTGCCCGTCCAGCACGCCGTGCCCATAGATCACTACGACAGCGATCCGGCAGCGGTTGCCGCGCTGTATTTCGGAACGCCCTATCTTTGGGGCGGGAACACGCGCGCGGGCATCGATTGCTCAGGACTGGTCCAGGCCGCGCTGCACGCCTGCGGTGCACCCTGCCCCGCCGACAGCGATATGCAGCAGTTTTTGGGCGAAGCGGTCATGGATGGCTCTTATGAACCGAACGATTTACTCTTTTGGAAAGGGCATGTGGCCCTGATCTCAGACCCCGAAACGCTTATTCACGCCAACGCGGGTGCCATGGCCACAGTGTATGAGCCGATCGACGCCGCCATCAAGCGTATTGCGGCGCAGGGCGACGGGCAGCCAACTGCGCACCGCCGGCTCACTCTACCGCCCGAATAAGCTTGCGCTCCAGAACACGCAGAACAGTTTTCAGGTCATGGCCGCGGCGCAAGATCTGACCATCCGCTCCGATAACGGCGTACATGCCCTGTTTCATGCGCAGCCGCGGACGTTTTTCGATCCGGTAGAGCGGAAACTCTGCGGTCCGACGAAACACCGAAAACACGGCGACTTCCCGCAAGCTCGAAATCCCGTAGTCACGCCATTCCCCGGCTGCCACCATGCGCCCGTATAGCGACAGGATCAAAGACAACTCTGTGCGGTGAAAAGAGACTTGCTCTGGCGGGCGGCCAATCGGCGTCACATGCGGCGGGTTTTGATATGTCATATGTGTACAGTCGCCGCCTTCGCCGCTCAAATCAAGAGTTCTGCATCGGCTAGAGTTGAAAGCGTTACAAAATGGTGCAATCAATTGCGAGTATGAAACATAAAGAGCAGCCATGACCCCTGAGGCCCGCGCCCGCCGATCCGCTGATGCGCTCTTTGAAAGCGACGCTGCCTCCGCGCATCTGGGCATGCAGATCACCCAGATCGGCCCGGGCATGGCCACGCTTGAGATGCGCGTCACAGCACAGATGCTCAACGGTCACGGCATCTGCCACGGCGGCTACATCTTTATGCTGGCCGACAGCGCCTTTGCCTTTGCCTGCAACAGCTACAACCAAGTCACGGTCGCGCAGCAGAACCAGGTCACCTATGTCGCCCCTGCCCGCCCGGATGAGATACTGACTGCGTCCGCCGTTGAAGTGTCGAAGACGGGGCGCTCGGGCATCTACGACATCACCGTGACCGGCGGCGATGGCCGGGTGATCGCCTTGATGCGCGGGCTGTCGCGCACCATCAAGGGGCAGCATTTTGAGGAGGACGACCCATGAAAGATCTCACGCCAGACGCCATCACGCTTGATCCGATTGAAGTTGCCAGCCGGGATGAGATCAGCGCGCTCCAGCTTGAGCGTCTGCGCTGGTCGCTCGGGCACGCATACGAGAACGTGCCTTTCTATAAAAATGCCTTCAGCGCAGCGGGCGTACACCCAGACGATCTCAAGTCTCTAGAAGATTTGGCGAAATTCCCTTTCACCGTAAAAACTGATTTGCGCGACAACTACCCTTTCAAAATGTTCGCCGTCCCGCGCGAAAAGGTCGCGCGCATCCATGCCTCCTCTGGCACCACGGGTCAGCCCACAGTAGTGGGGTACACCCAGAAAGACCTTGAGAATTGGGCCAATGTGGTGGCCCGCTCCCTGCGTGCAGCAGGGCTGCGGCGAGGCGATCTGCTGCACAACGCTTACGGCTACGGGCTTTTCACGGGCGGGCTCGGCATTCACCTCGGTGCCGATGCGATGGGCCTCACGACCTATCCGATTTCCGGGGGGATGACGCCGCGACAGGTCCGATTGATCGAAGATTTCAAACCCAAAGGCATCACCGTCACCCCCTCATATGCGCTCTCTGTGCTCGATGAATTCGCGGCCCAGGGCCTCGACCCGCGGGCGTGCTCGCTTGAGGTCGGGATCTTTGGCGCAGAACCTTGGACAAATGCAATGCGCCGGGAAATCGAAGAGGCTTTTGACATGCACGCCCTTGATATCTACGGGCTCTCTGAAGTGATGGGGCCGGGCGTTTCCATGGAATGTGTGGAAACCAAGGACGGCCTGCATATCTGGGAGGATCATTTTTACCCAGAGGTCGTGGACCCCGACACCGGTGCCCCGGTCCCCGAAGGCGAACGTGGAGAGTTGGTTTTCACGTCGCTCACCAAAGAAGCATTTCCGATCATCCGCTACCGCACCCGCGACCTGACCCGCATGCTCCCCGGCACGGCGCGCAGCATGCGGCGCATGGAAAAGGTAACCGGGCGCAGCGACGATATGATCATCTTGCGCGGCGTGAATGTCTTTCCCACGCAGATCGAAGAGGCTCTGATGGCGACGCCCGGATTGGCCCCGCATTTCCAAATTGAGCTCTCGCGGCCGGACCGGATGGATGAAATGCGGGTCTTGTGTGAATGTGCGAATGATGCCGTGGGCGATGAGGCCCGCGAAACCGCCGCAGGGCAGATGGCCGAACACATCAAACAGACCGTGGGTCTCAGCGTCGCCATTGATGTGGCGGATGTGGGCGGGGTCGCCCGGTCTCAGGGGAAGGCCGTACGGATCGTGGACAAGCGCCCCAAAGGCTAACCGCGCGCGCCGTAGCGCGCCAGAAACGTCTGCACTGCCCCTTCAACGACACGCTCGATCTCCGCGCCCGACACGCTCTGGCTCACCCCAAAGATGAGCCGCGGCCAGATATCGGCCTTGCACAATTCGCCAAACTGATCCGCCGCCAGCGCGTAATCGGAGATCGACAATTCGCCCCGCGCTTCGGCTTCGCGGAAATAGGCCACCATCTCTTGGCGCATCACGGCAGGACCGGAGGCATAAAACTGCTGGCCAATCTCAGGAAAGCGATCCGCCTCAGCCACACAGATGCGAAACACCTGTTGGCCGAACGTCGATGTAAGGAACCGCAGAAAATGGTGGCCCACTTGGTTCAGAACCACCGCTGGTGAGGCATCCGTGTCGATGTTATCAATCGCCTCTTGCGACTGGCGGGCGCATTCCTGCTGCGCCACTTCGATAAAGAGCAGGCGCTTATCGGGAAAATAGCTGTAAAGCGTTGCTTTTGAGACAGCAGCGGCGCGGGCAATCTCATCGACGCTGGCCCCTTCGAACCCGTCCGCCATGAAGACGCGGCGCGCGCCCGCAAGCACCTGGTCGTACTTGCGCCCTCGGCGGATGGCATGAGCGGTCGCAGTCATTAAATCCTCATTGGATAGACCAGGACAGTATAAACTGAACGGTTCAGTTCCAAGCTCTAAATCCGAACGCCTCACGGCAGGCAGCGCGGCACAAGGGCAGATCTTGCACCCTGCGACCCTGCCCGCTACCCCTGAGCCATGCTGGCCATTTTCCTGAAGACCGTCCCGTTCTTTTTGCTGATCGGTTTGGGATATTGGGCAGGCCGGACGAAGTTCTTTACGCCGGAAGCGACGGCCTATCTGACCAAGTTTGTCTTCTATTTTGCGCTGTCAGCGATGCTGTTCCAGTTCTCAGCCAACCTATCGCTGTCGGAGGTTTGGGACCTGTCGCTGTTCATGGCCTATCTTTGGGCAACCGCTTTCGTCTACGGCATCGCGACCCTGATCGCTTTCTTTCGCGGTTTGGATGTGCCGACCACCGCGATTGAGGCGCAATGCGCCGTGATCGGCAATGTGGGCTTTCTCGGCGTCCCGATGTTGACCTTGCTTTTGGGCGAGCAGGCGGCGGGCCCGATGTTGCTCACGCTCTCAATCGATCTCATCATTTTTTCAAGCTTGATCGTCATCTTGATTACGGCCGCGCGCGACGGCCAGTCCAGCCTCGCCGCGTTCCGCGCCATCGCACTTGGGCTCATCAAGAACCCCATGATCGTTGCGATCAGTGCAGGGTTCTTGTGGTCCGGCCTGGGCATTCCCATGCCGCAACCCATGCAGGATTTCGTACGCATGCTCGGGGCTGCGGCGACACCGGGGGCTCTGTTTGCCATCGGGGCGTCTTTGGCCACGAAATCAGCCGAAAGGCTCTCTGTCGCGGCCTGGCTCAGCTTTTGCAAGCTCGTGCTTCACCCGATCTTTTTTGCTTTTGCCGCTCTGGTGATTTTTCAGGTGGAGGCCTACGTGGCAGGCGTGATCATCGCCGCCTGCGCGTTGCCGGTTGCAGGGAATGTCTACATGCTGGCGCAGCACTACGGCGTGGCACCGCAGCGGGTTTCGACGGCAATCCTCGTCTCAACCGCCGTCAGCATCCTGACGGTCAGCCTCGTTGTCGCTTGGGTGTCCGAGATTTAACCGCTAGTGTCGCCGCAGCGCGTGCATGAACCGGGGAGAGTATGGATGCAAACAGTCTCTGAAAGTCGTTGCTTTGGCGGGACGCAGGGCGTCTATACCCACACTTCATCTGCCTGCGCCTGTGACATGACGTTTGGCCTTTTTCTCCCCGAGGCGGCGCAGAACGGTCCCGTACCTCTGCTCTGGTTTCTGGCGGGCCTTACCTGCACGCATGAAAACGCTATGAACAAAGCGGGGGCCCAGGCTTGGGCGGCTCAACATGGGTTGGCGCTGATTTTTCCCGATACCTCTCCACGCGGCGATGGGGTGGCCGATGACGAGGCCTATGATCTTGGTCAGGGTGCAGGCTTTTATGTAAACGCCACGCAGACGCCTTGGGCCCCCCACTTCAAAATGTGGGATTATGTCTCTGAAGAACTGCCAAGCTTGGTCGCAGAACACTTTGCCATCGATATGAGCCGCCAAGCGATCACCGGGCACTCCATGGGAGGTCACGGTGCACTCACCCTTGCGATGGGCTTGCCGGGGCGATTCCGCTCTGCTTCGGCCTTTGCGCCCATCGCAAACCCAACGGCGGGGGAATGGGGCATCAAACAGCTTACGGCCTACCTCGGCGATGATACCAGTGCCTGGGCCAGACACGACAGTGCGCTGCTCATGGTGGAGCAGGGCTTTGACGGTCCCCTGCTGGTGGATCAGGGCGCGTCCGATCAATTCTTGGGGCAGTTGATGCCTGAAAAGCTCTCCGCCGCGATGGGTGTGCGCCGTCAACCTGGGGCCTTTCGCATGCAGCCCGGGTACGATCACAGCTACTTTTTCGTATCGAGCTTTATGCAAGATCACGTGGCGTTCCACGCGGAAGCGCTCGGCGCGGTCTAGCAGGCGTGACAGCGCTCTTCATTGATGCCGATGCCTGCCCTGTGAAGGCAGAGGCCGAGCGCGTCGCGACCCGGCACAAGATCAAAATGTATGTCGTGTCAAATGGCGGGCTACGCCCGTCGCAAAACCCATTTGTCGAAACGATCATCGTGCCCGATGGCGCAGATGTTGCTGACCAGTGGATCGCCGCGCGCTGCGGGACGGGCGATGTCGTCGTGACGGGCGATATCCCCCTCGCGGCGCGGTGCATTGAGGCCGGGGCGCAGGTCATCAAGCATGACGGTACCATGCTGACCCAGGCCAACATCGGCAACGTATTGGCCACACGTGATCTGATGGCGGATCTCAGGGCCGCGGATCCCTTTCGCCAGGGCGGCGGCAAGAGCTTTACAAAAAGGGACCGGTCCCGTTTTTTGAATGCACTGGAGAAGGTGCTGCGCAGCGCGCGGGCGGCGGGGGTGACATGAAACATAGATCCAGGCCATTTGACGTCTCTTGTCGTGCCACAGGAAGCATAGTTGAATGACTCAGATCCCGATGATCAGCTTCGAGGCAGGCGAGGCGCTGCTGGATTGGATCGGTTTGACCGATGCGCTCGCCGCCGGCCATCGCCTCCCCAAGGCAGAGATCGGCGACACATTCCTCTACCGCGGTGATGATACGCTGCTGAGCCGCGCGGCCTGGATCAACGGGTTGGGCATGGCGGTGAAGACAGCCACCGTCTTTCCCGGAAACCCGGCGCAAGGCAGGCCGATGATCAACGGCGGGCTCAACCTTTACGGGGACGCTGACGGCAGCCTCAGCGCCATCATCGACTTTCACCTCGTGACAAAGTGGAAAACAGCGGGCGACAGCCTTTTGGCGGCGCGCCACCTTGCCAGGCTGGACAGCAAGCGCATCCTGCTCGTCGGGGCGGGCACGCAAGCGCGCGCGCTGCACGCAGCCTATAGCGCCGTCTTCCCGCAGGCGGCCTTCAGCGTCTGGAACCGGACTGCCGCCAACGCGGACCGGCTAGCGCAAGAACGCCAAGGCATCACCGTGGCTTCTGATCTCGCAACAGCCGTCGCCGAGGCTGACATCATCGCGAGTGCAACCATGACGACCGAGCCGCTGATCAAGGGAGAATGGCTGCAGCCGGGTCAGCACGTGGACCTGATCGGGGCCTATCGCCCTGATATGCGTGAGGTCGATGACACCGCCCTGCGCCGGGCGCGCCTGTTTGTCGATAGCTTTGATACCACCGTGGGGCACATCGGAGAGATCAAGATCCCGATTGAGACTGGTGTGATCACCCAGGGTGACCTGATCGCAGACTACTACACGCTGGACCGGTTTGAACGCCAAACCGACAGCGACATCACACTCTTTAAGAATGGCGGCGGCGCGCATCTCGATTTGATGACCGCCCGCTACATCTTGGATCGCTGGGTCGCTGCGGCGTGAGTTGGCTGGTCTGGTGTGGTCTGGGGCCGCTCCTTCTGGCCGCGGCTTTGGCACCCTTCTTTCGCGAAGCGCTCCGCCCTAAGCTATCGGACAAAGAGCGTCAGGGCGCATCTGGCCAGTTTGCCCAACTACAAGACGGGCTGACCTATTTTGAGTGGCGAGGACCCGCCCAAGGGCATGTGATTGTCTTGGTGCACGGCTTGACCACACCCAGTTTCGTCTGGCTCAGCATCGCCGAGGCATTGGCTGCGGACGGCTACCGGGTGCTGCGCTACGATCTTTTTGGACGTGGCCTCTCGGACCGGCCGAAGGGGCTGCAAGACCGTGACTTTTTCGTGGGTCAGCTCACAGAGCTTTTGGCGCGTGAAGGGGTTGGCCAAGACATCACGATCATCGGTTATTCAATGGGCGGCGCCATCGCGACAGCTTTTGCAAGCATGCATCCCGCGCGCGTGCGACAACTGGTTTTGATTGCGCCAGCAGGCATGCAAAAGCTCTCCGGCGGCCTTGTTCGTCTGGTCAGAGTCCTGCCGGGTGTGGGTGACTGGCTGATGCACACCGCCTATCCCGGCATCTTGCGCCGTGGCCTTGATGCGGAGCGAGATCTGGAGACCAGCGTGCCGGGCATCAACGATCTACAGCGGGCGGAACTTACCCGGCGCGGCTTTCTGCCCGCGGTGCTGTCCAGCTTGCGGGGCATCCTTGCAACGCGTCTCTCGACGGATCACCGCTTGATCGCAAAATGGGAGATCCCCGTACTGGCCATTTGGGGGAGCGACGATGACGTCATTTCGCTCAACGCCAAAGACCAGTTGGCCGAATGGAACCACGAAGCTGATCAAGTCGTCGTGCCAAACGCAGGCCACGGCCTGCCCTACACGCACACTGACGAGGTTCTGGCCCACATACGCAAATGGTTGATATAGACCCGCGCAGCGCGCCCATCACGCGGTTGCCAGTCCTTCGAGACGCCGCTCTTTGATCGGCAAATGCACGACAGCGCTGAACGCCCCCACCGCAACGCCGACCCACCAGACCGCCGTGTAGCTGCCAAAGGCATCATACATGCGCCCGCCGAGCCAAACGCCCAAAAAGCTGCCCAACTGGTGGCTGAAAAAGACAATCCCATAAAGTGTGCCCATGTAGCGCAGCCCGTAAATCTGCGCGACAAGCCCCGAGGTCAGCGGTACCGTCGCAAGCCAAAGTGCCCCCATCGCGATGGAGAAAGCGATCACCGTCGCAGGGGTCATCGGGAAGACGATGAAGAGCGATGCGACGATGGTGCGCGCGGCATAGATCCCCGCCAGAAGATACTTCTTTGAATACCGCTTGCCAGCCCAGCCTGCCGCCAAGGTGCCCGCGATATTGGCCAAGCCGATGAGCGATATGGAAATCGCCCCAAGCGCCGAAGTCGTGGTGATGCCCAACCCGTGCAGCATGCCTCCCGGCTCAATCGGGCCGCACACTTCGGTCACAAATGCAGGGAAATGAGCGGTGACAAAAGCGAGTTGATAGCCGCAGGAGAAAAAGCCAAGAAAGATCAGCGTGTAAGACGGATCCTTGAACGCTTTGACCAGGATCTCGCCCAGGCTTTCCTCCAATTCCTGTTTGCTGGCAAGCGCTGGTGCCCGCATGAGCGGCAAGGTGAGGATGACCGAAAGGATGACCACCGCAAAGATCAAGAAGGTAGTTTGCCACGACACGAGTGTCAGCAACCACTCAGCAACGGGCGCGCCAAAGACCTGGCCCGCGCTGCCCGCCGCTGTTGCGATCCCAAGGCTCATGGAGCGGTTCTCATCTGACGACGCGCGCCCCACAACTGCCAGGATCACGCCAAACCCGGTGCCCGCCACCCCGAACCCGACAAGCCACGCGTAGGCCTGGTGCTCTAGCGGTGTGACAGAGTTCGCCAAAAGCGCGAGGCCCAGGGCATAGGTGATCGCGCCGATCACAATTGCCTTGCGGTCGCCGATCTTTTCAGCCACCGCGCCAAAAATCGGTTGGCCAATCCCCCAAGCGAGGTTTTGGATGGCAATGGCGAGGGAGAACTCACTGCGCAGCCAGCCAAACTCATCCGCAATGGGGATCTGGAAAACCCCAAAGGACGCGCGCACCGCAAAGCTGACCATGATGATCACGCATCCGACGATCAGAACAGGTGTAAAAAGGGGCGTTCGGTGTTCCATACGCGCCAGACTACGCACTCGCTGCGGTCGGTCAAACGCTCTATTGTCATGGTACATTTCACGAAATTGAATGACTGCGCGTTTCCAAGCCCTCTCCGCTAAGCTATCACGCGGCCATGAAACCGCTGCGCGACACCTATGCAAACCTGATTAGGCAAGGCACCCTGCGCCCTGACCCGGCGCAGGAAACCGTTTTACCGGAGTTTGAGCGCATTGGCACCGCGCTTCGCTCACCTGCCAAAAAGGGCTTCTTTCGCAAAGCGCCCGCCCCGCCGCTGGGTCTTTACCTCTGGGGGGGCGTGGGCCGCGGCAAATCCATGTTGATGGATCTCTTTGTCGAGAACCTGGGCGACGTTCCTGCGCGGCGGGTGCATTTTCATGCCTTCATGCAAGAGATCCACGCCGCCATGCATGAGGTGCGCAAAACCGGGGCCGACGACGCGATTGCCCCGGTGGCCGCGCAGGTTATCGCCGCGGTGAAAGTCCTGGCCTTTGATGAGATGCAGATCACGGACATCACCGACGCGATGATTGTCGGACGGCTTTTTGAAGCGCTCTTCGCTGGCGGGGTGGTGGTGGTGACGACCTCAAACCGGATCCCCGATGACCTCTATAAGGACGGGCTCAACCGCAACCTCTTTTTGCCTTTCATCGCGCTCATCAAGTCAAAGATGGTTGTGCATGAGTTGGTGAGCTCAACCGACTATCGACAAGACCGGCTGGCGGGCAGCCCCGTCTATTTCACGCCCGCCAATGCCGAGGCTCAGGCGGCAATGAACAGCGTCTGGCACGACCTTGCCGGCGGGCCGGGCGCGCCGCTCATCCTGCAGGTCAAAGGGCGAGAGGTCACCCTGCCCGCCTATCGCAACGGCACGGCGCGGGCGCGGTTTCATGATCTCTGCGGCGTCCCGCTGGGACCGGCTGATTACCTCGCGGTCGCAGATGTCGTGAAGGTGCTCATGATTGACGACATCCCCGCGCTCGGTCGCAGCAATTTCAATGAGGCGAAGCGTTTCGTGACGCTGATCGACGCGCTCTATGAAGCGCGCGTCCGGCTGATCTGCTCAGCAGCAGCCACGCCGGAGATGCTCTACCTCGAAGGGGAAGGCACTTTTGAGTTTGAACGGACTGCATCCCGCTTGCGTGAGATGCAGTCCGAAGGGTGGGGCGACTGAAGAGCATCAAGGCGGCGATGGGCGATCCAAATCGCGCCAAGTTTATTGGGGGGACGTCAGCGCTGGAGAACCAGCACCGCATGAAACCCTTCAAGGGCCCCAAACCACTAATCTGCGCTGACGATCGTGATCTCACCAGCCGGATGGTAGGGCGCATCGGTCATGTAAAGAGACCACGCGCCGCTGACGATGATTGCCACGCCAACCCCGATAACCAGAGCTTGCGGCAACAAACGTGGCGCTGGAGATGCAGACGGATTAACCTTCTCGGTCATGTTTCAATTCCTCATGTAATAATAAATTCGGTGCGACAGCACCGCGAGCTAATGCGAAGAATATACACAAATGTTCTTGATTTGTGCAGCAATAAATGGGGAATTTTAGCTGTTTTCTCGCAAAACTGCACCCGCGAGGTAAAGTGAGCCACAAATCAGTATCTTGGCCTGCGGATTGTTTCGCGCAATCAGCCCAATTGCGGCCAAAACACTTGTCGCTTCTTCGGCCTGCATGCCCGCTTCACGGGCAAATGCGGCGGTTTCGGCTGCTGTGAGCGTTGCTTGTTCACCGGGAATCGATACCGCGTAGAGATGCGCGGCGCGCGCGCTCAGAGGGCGCATGTAGCCTGCCACGTCCTTGGTTTTGAGCATTCCACAGATCAGATATGCGGGCCGCGCGGCTCCTGCACCCAAAAGGTTGGCGATTGCCACGCCCGCGGCGGCGTTGTGCCCGCCGTCGAGCCAAATCTCAGCCTCGGGTGCCGCCTCGACCAGCGGTCCTTGGCGCAGGCGTTGCATGCGCGCGGGCCATTGGGCCCCCGTGACAGCCGCCGTGCAGGCAGCTTCATCGCAGCCCAGGTGGCGCAGCGCGGTGAGGGCGGCTCCTGCGTTCAACACTTGGTGCCCTCCTGGCAAATTGGGCAGCGGCAAATCCAAAAGCCCCGTCTCGTCTTGATAGACGAGCCGCCCCGCCTCTTGCCCGATGTGCCAGTGCTGGCCATATGCCGAAAGCGGCGCGCCCAGTTGCGCGGCGCGGGCTTCGATCACGTCGAGCGCGGCATCTTCTTGCGGCCCAACAATGCAGGGCACACCCCGCTTGATGATCCCCGCCTTCTCGCCTGCGATCTCGGCAACGGTGTCTCCGAGAAACTGCTGATGATCGAGAGAGACGGGCGTAATGATGCTGAGTGCCACATCATCGGTCACGTTTGTCGCGTCAAGCCGCCCGCCCAGACCCACCTCAAGCAGCGTGTAGTCCGCCGGTGTCCGCGCGAACGCGAGCAAGGCGGCAGCGGTCGTAATCTCAAAATAGGTGATGTTCGCCCCGTCATTGGCACCGTAGCATTCGTCCAACACCTCGGTCAGCGCCTCTTCAGTGATCAAATCTCCAGCCAAGCGGATGCGTTCATGAAAGCGCGCGAGATGGGGCGAGGTATAGGCATGAACGGTTTTGCCCGCGGCCTCCAGTCCCGCGCGGATCATGGCTTGGGTGGAGCCTTTGCCGTTGGTGCCCGCGATATGGATGATCGGCGGCAAACTCTCCTGCGGATCGCCTAGCGCGTGCAGAAGTCGAAACATGCGGTCCAAGGTGAGATCAATGATCTTGGGGTGCAGCGCCATCATCCGGTCAAGGATGACGTCCGAAGTCGTGGCGTTCATGTCTCGCTCGGCGCATCCTCGGGCGCGTCCGTCTTTGCAGGACCCGGCGGAAGCGGAGCAGGCGGCGGTAGGTCGCCCCGCACTGCCGGCGGCAGTTTGAGCAGCATCCGGGTAAGATCGATCAACTCGTCCCTGATATCCGTGCGCTCAGTTACCCGATCGAGCATGCCGTGTTCCAAGAGGTACTCCGCCCGCTGAAATCCATCCGGTAGTTTTTCGCGGATTGTCTGCTCGATCACCCGCGGCCCGGCAAAACAGATCAGCGCACCGGGCTCTGAGATTTGGATGTCGCCCAGCATGGCATAGCTCGCCGTCACCCCGCCGGTTGTCGGATGGGTGAGCACCACGATGTAGGGCAGGCCCGCTTCTTTCAGCATCTGCACTGCTACAGTCGTGCGCGGCATTTGCATGAGGCTCAATATTCCCTCTTGCATGCGGGCACCGCCCGCCGCGGAAAAGAGGATGAAAGGGCGCTTGAGACGCACGGCCTCTTCGGCCGCAGCGATGATCGCGTTGCCCACGTACATGCCCATGGAGCCCGCCATAAAAGAAAAATCCTGCGCGGCCGCCACAATCGGCGTGCGCCCGATCTCTCCTTTGGCGACCAGCATCGCCTCCTTTTCGCCCGTCATCTTTTGTGCGGCGCGCAGACGGTCGGGGTACCTTTTCTGGTCGCGAAACTGCAGCGGGTCGGCGACCGGCACAGGCACGTCGAGTTCTACGAAGACCCCGCCGTCAAAAAAGGCGTGAAATCGGTCGCGCGGCGCGATGTGCATGTGATGCCCACAGTTGGTGCAGACATTCAGGTTCTCGGACACCTCCCGGTGAAAAAGCATCGTGCCGCAGGCATCGCACTTCGTCCACAGGTTGTCCGGCGTCTCGCGGCGCGAGAAAATCGAGTTGATCCGGGGCCGGACATAATTCGTGATCCAATTCATGCAGGCACTTTCTCAATCGCGGTGCGGTGGAAATAATCTGCGTTCTCGCGAAATGCAATCAGCCCCCGTCAGGTCACGCGTGCCGAGAGCGGCATTCCCCGACGCGGTTTACCGCCTGATCGCCAAGCGGGCCGTCAACCAGAAAACCACCATCAGCGCAAAATCGACGGGCAGCCATGCGCGCATCTCATCGACATCGCTGGCGGAGAATGGCGCGTGATAAAGTGCCAAGCCCGAGAGGTTACCTGGCAATGAGATAATCAAGATCGCGGCCACGTTGTTCCAAAAGTGAACGGCTATCGCCGGGCCAAGATTGCCTGCACGCGCAGTCAGATCCGCCATAAGCACTCCGAAAACCCCCGCCCAAAGCGCAATCAGCAGCGCGTTCTCACCGGCAGTGTCGGGCAGATAGTGGCCAATGGCGAAAAGTGCGGCAGGCAGGATCATCCAGAGAAGCGGCGAGGCGAAGCGCGCCGCCAACTGCTGCTGGACATAGCCGCGAAAGACAATTTCCTCAGCGCTCGTTTGGATCAGCACCAAGATCAATGAGGGGGCCAGCAGCATGATCCAAGTGCCAACGGGCACATTGGGGATCAAAGGCTCGCCCATCCCCCAGGGGGGCAGCACAAAGGTCACCGCCATCACAATCAGCAAAAGGAATGACACCGCCCCAAAATCACGCGCGCAGGCATTGAGCGGACCCAGCAAGGTATGAAATCGCCGTTTGTGCAAAAGCTGTGCCGCAAGGCCAACCGAGAGGCTCATGAAAACGAAGCTGAAAAGCATGAAGTACATCGCGCGCGGCGTCTCACCGCTTTGCACTTCACGCAGGAACTGATCGGGGTCGCGGGTCAGAAAGCTGTAGATCAGCTCAAAAAACACCGTGTTGAAAAGGACATAGGCGACAAAGGCAAGGAAGAGACCAGCCACCAGCCGCCAAATCTCAGCGTGCGAGCGGGCCGGTGCAATGAATCCTTCGTGCGGGCTGTACGCCAGGGGCTGCTTCATTCGCCAGCCTCACTGACCTGAAGCGGCGGCGGCGGTGGCCCAAAATCCCGCGGCACTTCCAGGCCCGCGGCCACCATGAGCTCGGCTGCACCTGTGAGGTAGCCCGCGACCGTGCGCAAAAGGCTCATCAACACCACGCTGTCACTCTCGACGACGGAGCGAAACTGATCCGCACCAATCCGTAAGAACTTGGATTGCTCCGTCGCAACCAGATCCATCTGCCGAGGCGCATCAAGCAGGATCGCCAAGTCACCAATGAGCCTGCCCGGTTCCACGTCTGAGATATGCCGCCAAACCCCGCCATCGTCTCTCAATCCAAGCTCCGCCAACCCTGACAAGCAGAGGTAGGCCGCATCAGGCCGGTCCCCTTCTTTGAAAATCGTGGTGCCTTTTTCAGCGGTGTACCATTGCGCCGCAAAGGCCAGAAGCCGCCTGTTGCGTGCATCGAGCGAAGCAAAAAGATCATTACGCCCGATGATGCGTAGCTTGCGACGCAGGTCTCCGGATGTCGCATCTTCTTCCTCGTGTGGATCGGCCTGCGCCAGGCCGTCGATCCTGCCGTTCTTGATCTGAACATGCAGGTCAAACTCTTCGGGTTTATCAAATCGCTCATTGATGTGGATCTGCGTCGTGTTGGGCAACAGCAAGCTGATCCTTTGGCGGATCGCTTTTTGATCCGTCATGTCTTGACCGGCCAACGTGCCGTTCAAGACCAGAACGTCCGGTTTTTTGATGGCGGCGCGACCAAAGGCGATGCGCTGCTGGATCGACAGCGGCAAGTTGGTGCCGCCAATCGCAGTGGATACATCAAAAAGTGTCACCGAGACCAAGCGTTTGAGTTCGTGTTTCTCCAAAAGCGCGGCGGCAAGATCGGTCACGAGATCCGCCTGCAGGCCGGCCATGGAAGAAACGCGACCGTAAAGCAGGTTTTCTAGAATGGTCAACCGCGGCAGATAGACGGTGGGCTCAATGGGGACAAAGAGATCCTTGGCCATTGTCCGCATGCGCGCGCCATTGGACTGACGCAGACGCACAATCTCTTCCTTAAAACTGTCGGGAAAGGCGGGGCCGATCTGCTCGGCCGTAAAAGCAAAGGGCACTGTGAGAAGCAGGGCAAACTCCTCTTCGCTCAGCGCCTCATCGCCATCGTCACGGCGGCGATGCGCGACGTCAACCAAACGCTCGTAAAGCGCCTCATCAATGTCGAGCGCCGTGAAAAGCACGTGGTCCGTGCCGTCCCGCCCAAACGTCTGATGCAGCGTCTCAACCAAGGTCTGCGATATCGCAATGGCCGTGGCCGCGAGCCCCTGATCCATAACCATCGCAAGAAAACCTTTCTCTGAGACGAGTTCCTGCTGGCTGATCTGGCGCACCGGCGCGGCAAACATCAGGTTGCCGCCGAGCGGGACGGTTGGATTGAACTGATCCGGATCAAAGCGCCAAACCGCATCGTCAAGCTTGGCTTCGATCAACGCATCATGCATCTCATCGCGCAACTCCACGATCCGGCGCGCCAACTCCGGATGCTTGTCGGGCTCCATGCGCGACTCCAACATGCGGTTGAAAATCACGTCCGACGTGCCAAGCGCCTCAACCACCTGGAACCAATGCGTGTAAATGCCGTCGCGTTCCTGAATTTCAGCCAGCGAAGCGTCTAGCCAATCGCCTTCCAGACTGTCCTGGCTGTTTCCCGAACGCCGCGCCTCTTGTGCGACACGGTCACGGCGGCGGCGCGTGGCCTTAGGCTCCGACGGTGTGTTCTTGAGCGACATCAGCAGATTGTCACCAATCGTACCCTGAAAAAGGTAGGGTTGCGACGAGGCAAAGCCGATGCGCGCCGCCACCACACTGTGGTGCAAATCCGCGAGGTTCTGGCCGCCAATTTCTACGCGGCCGCGGGTAGGTTCGATCTCTCGAGTGAGCAGGTCAGCGAGGACTTGCCGCTCCGTTTGGCTGCTGGCTTGCAACGCCACCTGTGACCCCGCCGGGATCTGCAAAGAGATGTCACGTAAGACCATATCAGCCATCCCGCGCACCGAGACATTGCTGAGCACGATGTCTCCTTTCAGATGCGGTATCTCTTGCGGCGGGTTCTCAAACTGCTCCGCTTCTATCATGCCTTGGGGCTGAAAGCGCTCGGTCACGATCTCCCACCGCAACGCCATGTCTTGGGTCTGATTGTAATAGGCCAAAAGCTCTTTCCAGGGGGAGGAGAGATCCTTGTAGGCCGCGAGCGCCGCGACCAGGGCGCCCACGGTGATCTCGCCTTTGATCGCGAGGTAGCCGCCCACCGCATAAAAGAAAAAAGGGGTCAGCTGTGTGATGAAGTTGTTGAGAAACTTCATGAAGAATTTTTTCTGATAGATCCGAAACCGCACATCAAAGAGCCGGCCAAGCCGGTCCGTAAATCCGGCCAGACGGTATCGCCAACCTCCGTTGGTGCGCAGATCGGTAATGCCCGCTGCCGTCTCTCCGATCTCACCTGCGAACTGACGCACTTGGCCAATCCGCTCCTTGTTCAGAAGATTGATTTGACGCTGCAAGAGCGGGATCAGCCAGGCTTGCAGCGGGATGAGCGCGATGCCTGCCAGCCCGAACCAGAACGATTGCAAAAACAAAAAGACCACAATGATCAGCATTTGCCCGGCCTGGAACACGGGCTGCGCCACCGCGTCTCCCATCAGCCCGCCCATCGGCTCCGCCTCAGAGGTGACCATGCTGACCAACTCGCCCTGGCTTGTGCTCTGAAAATAACTGCGCGGAAAGCGCATCATGCGGCCGATGAGCTGGTAGCGGAACCGCCGCAAAAGGCGCTCAGCCAGCACGCCTTTCATGGTGTTGAGCCGCATCTTCAACAGCCCGTGCACCAAGACTGCGCCCAGATAGCCAAAGCAAAGCGCCATCAGGAACTGCACTTGGCTCACCTCAAAACCGAAGACTTCGAGGACCTCGCTCTCCGCCCCTATGGCGTCGTTTATGATCCGCTTTGGCAGCTCAAGCGTCGCGTAGAGAAATGGGAAGGTGAAGAGCGTAAAGACCAACAGCCCCAGTTGCTCGCGCTGGGAGTGCTTCCAGATGAATGCAAAGATGGAGCGTTCCATGCCATGGCCTTTGTCAGTAGAGAGTGGCGTGACGCTCTCCGGAATGGGACTTCAGAACACCTAGGGCGGCTTCTGCGGCTTTACAACATGAGGCCCGCACCTTGCGGCCCGCTGGCCACCCGATTATTGCGGGGAGATACGATTTCGAGGGAACCAGCAATGCTAGACAACCAGCGCTTTAACAAAGCCAGACTGCCCAGCCGCCACGTGACCGAGGGCCCTGCACGCGCGCCACACCGCTCGTATTATTACGCCATGGGCATGACAGAGGAGGAGATCCACCAGCCGCTGGTCGGCGTGGCCACCTGCTGGAACGAAGCAGCTCCCTGCAACATCGCGCTCAATTGGCAAGCGCAAGCGGTGAAGGCGGGCGTGAAGTCCGAGCAAGGCACACCGCGTGAGTTCACCACGATCACCGTGACCGACGGCATTGCGATGGGCCATGAGGGCATGCGCTCCTCCTTGGCCTCGCGCGAGGCGATTGCCGACACGGTAGAGTTGACCATGCGCGGGCATTGCTATGACGCGCTGGTGGGCCTTGCGGGCTGTGACAAATCGCTCCCCGGCATGATGATGGCGATGCTGCGGCTCAACGTGCCCTCTGTGTTCCTGTACGGCGGCTCGATCCTGCCCGGCAAAGCGCCGAAGGACGCCGATGTGCCGCAGAGCTTTGCTGAGCGCGACCTCACCGTGCAAGATATGTTTGAGGCCGTCGGCAATTACCAGAACGGCACCATGACTGAGGCTGAACTCGAAATCCTTGAGCGCGTCGCCTGCCCCTCTGCCGGTGCCTGCGGGGGGCAATTCACGGCCAATACCATGGCCTGCGTGTCTGAGGCGATTGGCCTTGCAGTCCCCAATTCTTCCGGTATGCCAGCGCCTTACAAGGATCGGGAGGAGTATGGTTACGCCTCCGGTGCGGCGGTGATGACCCTTTTGGAGAAGAACATCCGGGCGCGCGACATCTGCACCCGCGAGGCTTTTGAAAATGCAGCGCGCATTGTCGCCTGCACCGGAGGCTCAACCAACGCCGGGCTACACCTGCCTGCCATGGCGCATGAAGCGGGAATTGAGTTCCTGCTTGATGACGTCTGCGAGATCTTTCGGGACACGCCCTACTTCGTCGACATGAAACCCGGCGGCTCTTACGTGGCAAAAGACCTCTATGAGGCGGGCGGCGTGCCCGTTGTGATGAAAGAGCTGCGCCGCGCGGGTCTCATTCACCTAGACTGCATGACCGCGACGGGTGAGAGCATGGGCGAAGTTCTCGACCGGGTGGAGCGCGATGCGGATGGCAAAGTCATCCATTCGGTGCACACGCCGCTTTCGAAAACGGGCGGCGTGGTGGGGCTGAAAGGCAACCTCGCGCCGGAGGGTGCGATCGTGAAAATCGCGGGCATGGACGAGGACAGCATCATATTTACAGGTCCGGCGCTGGTTTTCGAGTGCGAGCAGGACGCCTTTGAAGCGGTGCAAAACCGCACCTACAACGAGGGAGACGTCTTTGTCATCCGCAACGAGGGGCCGCGCGGTGGGCCTGGTATGCGAGAGATGCTCGCCACAACCGCGGCGCTCTCAGGTCAGGGCATGGGAAAGAAGGTCGCACTCATCACCGATGGGCGCTTTTCGGGTGCGACACGCGGGTTCTGCGTCGGTCACGTCGGGCCTGAAGCCGCCATGGGAGGGCCAATTGGTCTGCTGAGGAACGGCGATATGATCACGATCAATGCCATCGACGGCAGTATCACGGTGGATCTCTCAGAGGCTGAACTGGCCGCGAGAAAGGCGGATTGGGCCGGGCCGCGGCCCACCAACTACGCATCCGGCGCACTTTGGAAGTACGCCCAGCTTGTCGGACCGACCTATCTCGGGGCAGTCACACATCCCGGAGCCAGTGCGGAAACGCATGAATACATGGCGCTCTAGATCACTCGCAGCTCCCTTTGCGCTGAGTTTCATGGCAGGCTGCGACAGCGCGCCAAGCGTTGATCTGTTCAGTAGACTGGGCCCCCCGCAACGCAACGTGGCGCTGACCCGGGCCTCTATGATGTCGGGCGCTGTGATGCTGAGACCGCCGCAGGGATATTGTATCGACAAACGATCGCTTGAGGATCACTTCGCCGTCATGAGCCGCTGTGACACTTTGGGTGCCAAAGCAGTCAGCGGCGATGTGCCCTTGGGCATCATTGTTGCAAGCTTCACACCGCTGGCTGCGGATCAAGCCTTGCCGGATCCTGCGGTCACCGCCGCGGCGCTCAATCTGCGCGACATCTCAGAGACCGAAGTGAGCGAGCGCAGCGTTACGTTTCGCGCCACGGGCGATGCCAGCGTCGCAGGCACCGCCGCAGATCATTGGCGCGCCACCGCGCGGGTGGGCAATCATTTGATGGGTCTCGCACTCTATGGTCCAAAAGCTGGGCCCGCGATCCGTGCCGATGGCCGTGCGCTGCTCAATGATGTGCTGACGGGGACGTCACCGCTTCCGTAACACCCCCCCGACCAAGCTGGTGAGTTTTTGCACCGCCCATATTGCCAAGCCGGGCGTTTCCAAGCACTCTGGCGCAAACCACTTTAAGGCGAGCCCGCTGCGGGACAACACGCATGGCTAAAATCAGTTTTGAAACGCTCAGCGACAAGATCCTTTCACGGCAGGTGGATCGATGGAAGGCGCGTGCCGATGAGGTAGCTTCCACCGACATGGCAGCGCTGGATGCGCGGCGCGCGCAGGCGCGACTTTTGAAATCCCATCTCACCAGGCTCATTGAGGCTGCGGATGCGCGTCTGACCGCGCGATATGCAGATGCAATGCCGGCGCAGGCCCCGCTCAACGCCGATTGGGCATGGCGGCCTCCCCTCTGGACCAAACCGCAAGGACTGCTGGGCCAGAGCGAGCTTGCCACGGGCTCGCAGATCTGCGACGGGCTCAAGATGTTCTTCGACGGCCCCACCGCGGAGCTTTGTATCAGTCAGACAGATGCCTTGGCCCGGGCAGAGGGCGGCCCCTTCGCCTTGGCGCTGGACATCTATGCGTTTGAAGGCAGCTTTCTGTCTTTCGTCATCGATCTCCCCCAAGAGGCCACAGACGGGATGACCACAAACGCCGTGGTACAGCTCGACTTTGAGTTGCAACTAGAAACCCCAATAGAGGTGTTTTCCCGTCTCAACCTCTGTTACGGGCCCAACACCGAACCGCTTGTACAAGATCATGTGGCCGAGCAAAGCACGCAGCGGGCGGAATTTGATCTCGCCTACAGCGCATTGGGTCAAAACCGAGTCGAACGGGGCTGGATTGACCTGATCTTTCAACATCCTCGGATGAACCAGATCGTGATTCACGATCTTTGTGTCTCGCGGCGTCCCCGGGCGCAGCTTTAAGGAGGCACGATGGCGGACCGCAGGCTGAGTAAGGTGGCGCTCCGCAATGGCGTTTGGCAAGGCGTTATCGAAGGTACCGCCGGGGATGCCCCAAAGATCACGGTGCGGCACAAGGGTGTTCAAGTGCCCGATGTCACCCTGGAATGGATCGCGCAGCGAGGTCACTGGAGCCTCCTCATTCCGATCCCGCCCGCCGCCATCGCGGACGGTGTCGAGGTGCTGCTCATTCGCGATGCCGCCACAGACAAACAGATCGGTCAGATCACACTGATGGCTGGCGCACCGCTGTCAGAGGATATCCGCGCTGACATCGCCTTGCTGCGCGCTGAGCTCGACATGCTCAAACGCGCCTTTCGCAGACATTGCCAAGAGACGACGTGATCAGCCGCCCTGGGGCGCCTTCTGGCCGAGACCCGCTTCTTTTGCAGTGCGATCAAAGATCAATCGCATCGTGACGGGCGAGGCGCGGGTAATGCTGGGCAACTCCGCGATCTGCATCAGCATGTCGATGCCTTTTGTCAGGCCGAAGTCCTCTAAGTTCAGCATGATCATCCCGTTTGTGGTCACCAACACCTGTTCTTCATTCAGGCGCATCACGAACATTTCGGTGAAGACCTCGGTCTCATTGCCTGCCAGCGCCACCGTGCCATAGGCATCGACGACGGTGCTGTCACCAACGGCCAGTTCAGAGACGTTTTCCATCTCGATCTCTGCCATCACCGTGGCTTTGGGCGTGTTGTTGAAGACATGCTTTTTCATGCGCTCGTCGCGAATCTCGATCTGCGTATCCAGCGTTGCCAGATCAATCTCGAGCATCACTTTGCCGTCTGGCGACACGCTGCCAGAGAGCCCGCTAAAGCTGTGCACCTCACCAAAACTCTCTTTTTTGATCGACCCAAAGGCGAGATGCGAGGCCTCTCCATTGAGCGTCCACGTGTCGGCAAAAGCCAAGCTTGCCGATGTGATGATCGCGGCGGCCGAGGCCAGCATTTTGAATTTGAACAAAGTCTTCTCCTCCCGTTGTAATGTCATGTGCTTGACGTAACCCTTACGTGCCCAAGGGCAAGGTAACACCGCAAGGACGCTGCAGTCGACCTCTCTAGCGCTGCTATCAGGGCCTTACCCAAGTCGACGAACAGCTGAAAAGCCGGTCCCGCGCTTAGCAACCTTACTTCAAGATACAGTCTCCGAGAGGCCGTCAAAAGAGCCCGCAGCCAAGCAGGCTCTTTGTCGAAAGTCACGCGATATGTCTCACTCAGATCCCAGTGCGGAGAGGCCCTTTAGGATGTCGATGGCATAGGCCAGCTGATAATCCTCTTCACGCAGCTCGGCCGCCTTTTCCGCCTTTTCGCGGTCTTCCATGATCTGGTCGATTTGATCTTCGGTCAGGCTGTCGTTGCCAAGGCTGCCACGGAGATCGGCTTCTGATCGCGACGGCCGCGCAGGTTCGTCTTGCTCGGGATCAGGCTGCACGGGCGGCTGCGCCACGACAATGTCCGGCGATACACCCAAGGCTTGAATAGACCGCCCTGACGGGGTGTAATAGCGCGCCGTTGTGAGACGCATGGCCCCATTTCCACGCAGTGGCATTACCGTCTGAACCGAGCCTTTGCCGAAGCTCTTTGTGCCAATCACAATCGCGCGGCGATGATCTTGCAAGGCACCTGCCACGATTTCTGACGCGGACGCAGAACCGCCGTTGATCAGTACCACAATCGGCAGACCGCGGGCCAAATCGCCCGGCGTTGCATTCACGCGGTCTCCGTCCGCCAATTCACGGCCACGGGTAGAGACGATCTCGCCCTCCTCCAAAAAAGCGTCGGAGACAGCGATCGCCTGGTTCAAAAGCCCACCTGGATTGTTGCGCATGTCGATCACGATGCCGTTGAGGTTTTCAATGCCGCCAGCGGCGTCGATCTGCGCTTCCAAGCCCTCTTTCATCTTCGGATAGGTCTGTTCATTGAACGTCGTCAGGCGCAGCACCGCGGTATCGCCCACTGTGCGGGCGCGCGCGGCGGTTAACTGGATCGTATCTCGTATGATCGAGACGTCGAACGGCTCATCTTCGCCTTCTCGTACCACGGTGATCACGATCTCAGATCCAACGGGGCCGCGCATCAATTCGACGGCCTCATCCAAGACCAACCCTAAGAGGCTTTCACCATCAACGTGCGTGATGAAGTCACCGGCTTGAATGCCGGCCTCTGCCGCGGGCGTGCTGTCGATGGGTGAGACAACTTTGACAAAGCCCTCTTCTTGTGTGACTTCGATGCCCAGACCGCCAAACTCACCGCGTGTTTGTTCGCGCATCTTCGCGGCGTCTTTGGGGCTGAGGTAGCTTGAATGCGGATCAAGTGACGTCAACATCCCGTTGATGGCTGCCTCGATCAGCTCGCTGCTGTCGGTCTCTTCGACATATTGTGCGCGGATCCGTTCAAAGATGTCGCCAAAAAGGTCCAACTGTTCATAGACATTCTCGGTTTTCGCGCTCTCCTGAGCCAAAAGCGGTGCGGCAATCTGCGTGGTGGCGACAACGCCTGCGACCGTGCCGCCTACCGCAGCCATCAGAAACTTTTTCATACGTTTACCCATCCTCGCCCGTGCGGAACCATTCAGCCGGGTCATGTGTCTGATTATTTTGTCTCACCTCAATATAAAGCGTTTCTGAACGCGCTCTACCAGCCCCTTCACGCAGGGGTGACAATTCTTCGCCCTCTGCAGCAGCGGTCCCGCCCATCAATCCAACGGGCGTACCCGCGCCGACAATTTGGCCCGGCTGTCCGTAGGCCACCCCAAGACCCGCAAAGATAAACAGCGTGTCATGCCGGGGTTCAAGAATGACCACGTTGCCAAAGTCCAAGAGCGGCCCCGCATATCGAATGGTCGCGGTTGTGGGCGCTGTGACCAAGGCACCCGGATAGCTGGCCAAGAGAATGCCGGGGCGTACAATCCCAGCCGCATCAGGTGTCCCCGCCGCACGCAAAAGGACGGACTTTACCGGGAGCGGCAGCTGCGCTCTTCTCAGTTGGTCCACTACCGGTATTGCAAAGGACATGTGCTCCTCGGCCACGGTTTCGCGCAACCCGGAAGCAAAGGCCGCCAAAGTCTCCGCCGAGGCGATCAAGATGCCCATGCGTACCGGGTCAGCAGTGAAACGCTGCGGTAGATCCGTGCGGTTGGCCATGGCTTGATTGAGCTTGGTGCGGGCATTTTGCACAGCTTGCAGGGCAGATTGCACCTCAAGGGCGGCGTCTTGCTGTTGCCTGCGCAGATCGGCCAACCGTTCAAGATCGGTCCGCAGCTGCTGGGCTTTGGTATTCAAAGCGGGTGTCATCTCAGCCAAGAGCATCCCCGACCTGGCCGTGCCGAGAGGCCCGTTGGGATGCAGAAAAGCCACCGGTGCGCGCGCGCCATCCATTGCAAAGAGCACGGCGAGCAGTTCAGCCACCTCGGCCTCTTGGGTCTCAAGGCGCGCGCGCACCTGCGCCTCTTGAAGCGCGGCGCGCCGCAGGCCGTCACGCATGCCAGCCAAACCGTTTTCGAGAACTTTGATGGTGTGCGTCAGTGCCTCTACGCGCTGTTGCGCATGCGTGGCACGGTTGAGCATCGCTGTTGCCGCCGAAAGCGCTTGCGCGGGCGGGGCTGTGTCTCCGGCAAATGTGGATTGTGCCAGTGCGGCTCCAGACTGTGTGGATTGCGCCTGCGCACCGCTTGCGACGCATAAAGAAACAAGCACGGCAAGACGTCTCATGTCAGCAACGACTGTCCGGTCATTTCGCTGGGTTGCGCGAGCCCAATGAGCGCAAGCACGGTCGGCGCAAGATCCGCAAGGCGCCCAGATTTCAAACCAGCGCCCGCAGGACCGCCAACAAGAACAAGCGGCACGGGGTTGAGGGTGTGCGCGGTATGTGGCGCACCGGTCTGCGGGTTGATCATCACTTCGCAGTTTCCGTGATCGGCCGTCACGAGCATGGCGCCGTCCACAGCCTGGAGCGCGTCGAGCGCGCCGCCAAGCCCCACATCGACCGCCGCGCAGGCGGCGATGGCCGCATCGAGATCACCGGTATGTCCGACCATGTCGGGATTTGCGTAGTTCACAATGATCAGATCATAGCGCTCGTTGATGGCCGCTACGAGGTGGTGTGTGACTTCTGCCGCCGACATTTCAGGTTTGAGGTCGTAGGTGGCGACGGCGGGCGATTTTGGCATGCGCCGGGTCTCACCGGGATGCGGCTCTTCGGTGCCACCATTGAGAAAGAAGGTCACATGTGGGTACTTTTCGGTCTCTGCAAGCCGGAACTGCCGCAGACCGTGCCGCGCCACCCAAGCGCCAAGCGTGTTTGGCAAGTCCGGTTTCGGATACATCGTGGTCATGTAGGTCTCATGCCGATCTGAATAAGGTGCCATGCCAAGCAGGCCATTCCAAGCCGGGCGCGGCCCTGGGTCGAAGTCTTGGAAATCCGGATCGGCGAGGGCCGCCAGGATTTCTCTTGCCCGGTCAGCTCTGAAGTTGAGACAAAAAAGGCCGTCCCCCGCTCGAGCACCTTGGTAGCCGCCAATGACTGTGGGCGAGATGAACTCGTCATCTTCGCCGCGGGCGTAGGCCTCATCGACCGCGCTTTCGGCGGTCTCTTCGGTGGGGCCGTCCGCGTGCAGGATGGCACGGGTCGCTTTTTCGACCCGGTCCCATCTGGCGTCGCGGTCCATAGCGTAATAGCGCCCGGAGAGTGTTGCGATTTGAGCGATGCTTGGGAGGGCAGCGAGGAGTGTTTCCAGAAATCTCTGTGCACTGCGCGGGGCGACATCGCGACCGTCTGTCAACGCGTGGATTGCGACCGGCACGCCAGCCGCGTCAAGCGCCTGCGCCGCTGCACCCATATGGGAAAGATGCCCGTGCACACCCCCATCTGAAATCAGGCCCAGAAGGTGGGCGGTGCCACCGGACTTTTGCAGCTTTTGAATGAAGTTCTGGAACGGCGGATGGGTGGCAAACGTGCCCTGCTCAATCGCGAGGTCGATCTGACCGAGATCCATGGCGACCACCCGCCCCGCGCCGATGTTGGTGTGGCCCACTTCGGAGTTGCCCATCTGGCCCTGCGGCAGGCCCACATCGGGTCCATGGGTGATCAGCGTCGCGTGTGCGCATTCTGCCATGATCCGATCCATGTTCGGCGTTAGTGCGAGGGCCGGGGCGTTGCCAACGGGGTCTTTGTTCAAGCCCCAGCCATCCAGGATACAAAGTACGACAGGCTTTGGCGGGGTCATGCGCGGCGGCTCCTTTGCGGCGGTGCACGTCTATTAAAGCACTTTGCGTTTGATTTGAATCGAAGAACGCTGTCTCTCCCTTTGGTCGAACGCGCCCTGCGATTAGGTTGCCTCACGTAAAGCGCAAAGTGCTCTGGGCAGCAGGTGGTCGGGGGTGAATAGTGATTTTTCGCTCCCGCAAAGACAGCGTGGCGCGCAAGGCCCATTGCCCTGCCAAGTAGACCTGACACGCTGCAGGAAAGCGCGAGCAGGTTTACCAGATCATCCGTGGGTTTGGCGGCAGTTCTCCTCAGAACGTCCGCAACAGCGAGGGCTGGTTTGGCGTGTGAAGATACGGTTTGCGCGAAGGTGTGAGGAATGGGCTCGGGTCACCCGTTGGATTTGAGTTGTAGGGGAAAGATGAAGCAACAGGCGGTTTTTAGGATGCTGTGATCGCTGGTGGTGCGGAACGCTTCATGGCACAAGGGGAGATGGCACAACACGGGGGAGCGCATCATGTCCTTTGGCAAAGGTCATCACCTGCATCTGATTGACGGCTCGGCCTTTATTTTTCGCGCCTATCACGCGCTGCCGCCGCTCACGCGAAAATCAGACGGCCTGCCGGTCGGTGCCGTCTCCGGCTTTTGTAATATGTTACACCGCTATGTGGAGGGCAACGCGGGGCCGGATGCGCCGACACATGTCGCGGTGATCTTTGATAAGGGCAGTCATACGTTCCGCAATGATCTTTATGATCAATACAAAGCCAATCGCGAAGAGATGCCGGAAGATCTCCGTCCGCAAATCCCCCTTACCCGCGCCGCCACCAAAGCCTTCAACATCGCCTGCGAGGAGATGGAAGGGTATGAGGCAGACGACATCATTGCGACCCTTGCCGTTCAGGCACGCAACGCCGGTGGGCGCTGCACGATCATCAGTTCAGACAAGGATCTGATGCAGCTTGTGGGGGACGGCGTGGACATGTTGGACGCCATGAAGAACGTCCGGCTCGACCGTGATGGGGTGTTTGAAAAGTTCGGTGTCTTTCCCGAGCGCGTCGTGGACGTGCAAGCGCTGGCCGGGGATTCAGTGGACAATGTACCCGGCGCGCCTGGCATCGGGATCAAAACGGCCGCGCTGTTGATCAATGAATACGGCGATTTGGACAGTCTTCTGATCCGTGCTGAGGAGATAAAACAGCCCAAGCGGCGCCAGACGCTGATCGATCATGCAGAGCAGATCCGGCTGTCGCGACAATTGGTTCTCTTGGACGAAAATACCCCGATTGATTTCACGCTCGATGATCTGGAGGTACGCGCGCCCGATCCCGAAAAGCTACTGGGCTTTCTGGCGGAGATGGAGTTTCGCACGCTCACACGGCGCATTGCAGAGGGACTGGGTCAAGACGCCCCGACAATTGCCGATGCGCCCCTGCCCGATGCGCCCTCTGTGGCGGATGTTCCCTTTGTTGCAGAGGGTTACGCGCATGTCGCGGATGCCGAAGCCTTGCAGGGCTGGATCGATGCGATCTATGAACAGGGCTACGTCGCTGTGGACACGGAGACGACGGGGCTTGATGAAATGACTGCCGAGCTTGTCGGCGTTTCTCTGGCCACTGAACCGGGGAAAGCCTGCTACGTCCCGCTCACGCACAAGGCCAATCGGAGCGATGATCTGTTTGGCGGGGATGAACTGGCCCAGGGGCAAATAACGCTTGAGACCGCCTTGCGGCTGTTGAAGCCGGTTTTGGAGGACAGGAGCATTCTCAAGATCGGGCAGAATATGAAGTACGATGCCAAAATCTTTGCCCAGATCGGCATCACTTTGGCCCCCTTTGATGATACGATGCTGATGTCATATGCGCAGCATGCGGGGCTGCACAATCACGGGATGGACGCGCTCTCCGAACGCTATCTGGGACATACGCCGATCCCGATCAAGCCGCTTCTGGGCTCCGGCAAATCCGCGATCACGTTTGACAAAGTGGCTCTGGAGGATGCCGTAAAGTATGCCGCAGAGGATGCGGACATCACCCTGCGGCTATGGCAGTTTTTGAAGCCGCAGTTGCATACCGCGCAGGTCACCCGTGTCTATGAGACGCTGGAGCGCCCCTTGGTGCCGGTGCTGGCACAGATGGAGCGGTCGGGCATCAAAGTTGATCGCGACACGCTGAGCCAGATGTCAAATGCCTTTGCGCAAAAAATGGCGGGGCTGGAAGATGAGATCCACAGTCTTGCCGGGCGCACATTCAACGTCGGATCGCCCAAGCAATTGGGCGAGATCCTCTTTGACGAGATGGGGCTGGAGGGCGGTAAGAAAGGTAAGACAGGTGCTTATGCAACGGGCGCAGATGTGTTGGAAGATCTGGCAACGCTGCATGAGTTGCCCGCCCGGGTGCTTGACTGGCGGCAGTTGAGCAAGTTGAAGTCGACCTATACCGATGCGCTGCAGGACCATATCAACGCGGATACCGGCCGCGTGCACACGTCTTACTCCATCGCGGGTGCCTCAACCGGTCGGTTGGCCTCGACGGATCCCAATTTGCAGAACATCCCGATCCGCACGGAGGAAGGCCGCCGCATCCGTGAAGCCTTTGTCGCGGAACCCGGCAAGACGCTGGTGGCGCTTGATTACTCGCAGATTGAGTTGCGCATTTTGGCACATATTGCGGATATCCCGGCGCTCAAGGACGCGTTTGCGCGGGGCGATGACATTCATGCAATGACTGCCTCCGAAATGTTTGATGTGCCGATGGATCAGATGACGCCGGAGATCCGGCGGCGGGCCAAGGCCATCAACTTCGGCGTCATTTACGGCATTTCGGGATTTGGCCTCGCACGAAACCTGCGCATCCCGCGGGGCGAGGCGCAGGGCTTTATCGACCGATACTTTGAGCGGTTTCCCGGCATTCGCACCTACATGGATGAGACCAAGGCCTTTGCGAAGAAGAACGGCTACGTGCAAACGCTCTTTGGGCGCAAGATCCACACGCCAGAGATCGCGTCCAAAGGCCCGCGTGCGGGTTTTGCAGCCAGGGCAGCGATCAACGCACCAATCCAGGGCACCGCGGCAGATGTCATCCGCCGGGCGATGATCCGGATGCCCGCTGCCATCGCAGACCTGCCAGCGGCGATGCTCTTGCAGGTCCATGATGAGCTGCTCTTTGAAGTCGAAGAGGGCCGCGAGGATGACCTGATTGCAGCGGCCCGCGACGTCATGGAGGGGGCCAATGATCCTGTGGTGAAGCTCGACGTGAAGCTCACTGTGGACGCAGGACAGGGCAAGAATTGGGCGGAGGCGCACTAAACCAACTCGCCTTAAACCTGAGACATTCAACAGACATTTAGAAGCGCCGTTCCGAGGGGTGGCGCAATCGCGCTACCCGGTGGGGGCGGAACGGCGCGGTGCAACAGTGCCTGTTGCGCGGGTGCATTATTCGGAGCGACTTATCTCAAGTTTAAGGCACTACGCTTTAGGGGGCGGGTTGTTTGGCGGTGTCGGCGCGGCCTATCCTGCACACTTTAACCCTAAGATGGCATCCAGCGCAGCGTGTCTTCTGTGCGCCCTTCCACAAGGTATTCTGCGCTGATCCAACCCGTGTAATCTGACGCATCGATGCGCGCGAAGAGCTCCTGGAATGGGATCCTTCCAGTGCCCGGCGTGCCGCGGTTTGGGGCATCGCCAATTTGGATGTGTTTGATGAGAGGCGCGTAGGTTTCAAAAACCTCTACGGCGTCGCCGTGCAACATGGCGGCGTGGAAGCTGTCGTATTGCAATCCCACGTTTGGGGCCGCGACAGCCTCGATCACCTCGGCGGCAAGCGCATAGTCTTGCAAGAAGTATCCGGGCTGCGTCTCAGGGCAAAGCGGCTCGATCGTCAGGGTCACGCCTTTGGGGGCGGCCTTGGCGGCCCAGGTGAGATTTTCGATGAGCGTTTCTTTTGCCCGCGCCCCTTCCGCTTCACCGGACATGATGTGCAACATGGGCACTTTCAGAACCTCGACGTAGCGCAATGCCCGGCGCAGATCATACTGAAAGCGACCTGCCAGATCCGGCACTGCTGCAAAGCCACGCGCGCCGCCCGTGTAGTTTGGCGGTGGTGCGTTGATGAGCACCATGCGCTGACCATGGGTCAGGAGCGCACGCTGCGTCTCTTTGGCGGCAATCTCATAAGGAAAAAGGACTTCGACGGCCTCGAACCCGGCATCTGCAGCGGCCGAGAACCGATCGAGGTAGGGGAGGTCTGACCAGAGCAGGCTCAAGTTGGCGGCGAATTTCACGAGCCCTACGCGTCTTCAGCCAGTTCTTTTGAGGGAATGATCCCGAAAAACGCACCACCCGACCAAAGCCCGAACCACCCCTCGTGATGCACGCCCAACTCTACCAGCCGGTAAAAGCTCTTGCGGTCAATCAAAGCCTCGAGGTTGCGGCGGATCCGGATGTAGGGCGAGGGCTCTCCAGTCTCGTGATCTTGGACAAATCGCAGCGGATTGTCCGGACCGGCAAGCGCTAGATCGCCGAGGTTCGTCTCAAAGGCCAAGGTCTGCTGCGGACCTGTGTTTTTGATTTCGAAATCTACCGCGATAAAGGGGGCGTCCTCCACTTGGATGCCCACCTTTTCAACGGGGGTGACAAGAAAGTAGCGGTCGCCTTCGCGCCAAAGGATTGATGCAAATAGCTTGACCAACTCGTGACGGTCTATGGCCGAACCTTCATAAAACCATGTCCCATCGCGCCGGATCTGCATGTCGATGTCCCCGCAAAACGGCGGGTTCCATTTCTCAAGCGGCGGCAATCCGCGTGTTTTTGCGGCATTCGCAGACGCTGCGAGATCAATCGCGGTTGGTGTCACAGTTTTTTGTCCACTCATCGCTTTTGCCATTTTCTGTTTCAAAGTTAGCATTACATTCTGACGATATAGACACAGAGAGGCGATTGTCATGACCGAAACCGATGACATGGTGGGCCAGATTGAAGCACTCGGAGAAAAGCTGGCGGCGGCTAAAGCGTCGATCACCAACAGGTTTATCGGTCAAGAACGCGTTGTAGAATTGACGCTCACTTCGCTTTTGTGTGGCGGTCACGGGCTGCTCATTGGCCTGCCCGGTCTTGGAAAGACCCGGCTCGTCGAAACCTTGAGCACCGTTATGGGCCTGAACGGGAGCCGGGTGCAGTTCACGCCTGATTTAATGCCCGCAGACATCCTCGGCTCTGAGGTGTTGGATACGGAGGAGGATGGCACGCGCGCCTTCCGGTTTGTCGAAGGGCCGATCTTCTGTCAGCTTCTGATGGCCGACGAGATAAACCGCGCATCGCCGCGCACGCAGTCGGCTCTGTTGCAGGCGATGCAAGAAAAGACAGTGACGGTGGCGGGCGAAAACCGCCCCCTTGGCACGCCATTTCATGTGCTCGCCACACAAAACCCGATCGAGCAGGAGGGCACCTACCCCCTGCCGGAGGCGCAGCTTGACCGCTTCCTCGTGCAGATCGACGTGCTCTATCCCGACCGTAAGACGGAGCGAGACATTCTGCTCGCCACCACGGGCGATGCTGAGGCAGAATCAACGCAAGTCTTCACCGGAGAGGAGCTGTTGGCGGCGCAACGGCTCTTGCGCCGAATGCCGGTAGGCGAGTCTGTGGTTGAGATGATCCTCGATCTTGTGCGCGCCTTCCGCCCGGATGAACCGGATGTCAGCCCACAAGTCCGCGACACCGTTGCATGGGGGCCTGGCCCGCGTGCAGCGCAAGCGCTAATGCTCGCTGTGCGTGCGCGGGCGCTGCTTTTAGGCAACCTCGCTCCCTCTGCAGAAGATGTGATCAACATGGCCCGCCCCGTTCTCAGCCACCGGATGGCGCTTAACTTTGCTGCGCGGGCGCGCGGGGACAGTCTCTATGACCTGATAGACGAGACAGCAGGCGGCCTGGGCAAAACGCAGGCTGCTGCGTGAGCAATAGACAAGGCAGTCTCGGCGACAGGCCAACGGTGCTGCGCGCGGACGCGGAGGGCGAGGCCTCACGCCTGCCCGCGCTTCTCGCGCGGGCCGAGCATCTTGCGGGTGCGGTGCTATTGGGCGCGCACGGCCGGCGCCGCGCCGGGATGGGCGATGACTTTTGGCAGTACCGCCCCGCCCAACCGGGGGACAGCCGGCGGATGATCGATCACCGCCGATCCGCCCGCGGCGATCAACAGTTCGTGCGAGAGCGGGAGTGGCAGATCGCCCAGTCCGTGATGATGTGGGTCGATCAGGGCGCTTCCATGCGATTTGCTTCCGCGCAAGATCTGCCTCAGAAGGCAGATCGCGCCCGCCTCTTGGGGCTGGCCCTGGCCATCCTCTTGGTGCGGGGGGGCGAGCGGGTTGGCCTCACCGGCACCGCCCTGCCGCCCCGGCGCGGCAACGCTCAAATCCTGCGCCTGGCTGAGATGTTTTCGCGCGACGACACCAGTGACTATGCCCCGCCCGAGCACCGCGCGATGATCCCAAACGCGCGCGCCGTCTTCATTTCCGATTTCTTAGGCCCGCTGGACGATGTTCAAATCGCTCTCACCAAAGCCGCAGACCGCGGTATCCGTGGCGTTGTTCTGCACGTGCTTGACCCGAGTGAAGAGGCTTTCCCGTTTTCAGGGCGCACAATCTTTGAAAGCGTCGGCGGCACCCTGAGGCACGAAACGCTCAAAGCCAACGATCTGAAAGACCGCTATCTGCATCGGCTGGCCGCGCGTAAAGCGGAGTTACAAAGGCTCTGTGCCCTCACCGGCTGGCAATACGGACTGCACCACAGCGATCAGGCGGCTCAAACCGCGCTTTTGTGGCTCTACGGCGCGCTTGATGCCCGTGCGGGTTTGGCAGCATGACGGTCCTCGGCGGCATCGGTTTCACAACGCCTTGGCTGCTCTTGGCGCTGCTCGCCTTGCCCATCCTATGGCTGATCCTGCGCGCCGTTCCTCCGGCCCCCATTCGCCGGCGCTTTCCCGGTGTCGCGCTTCTTCTGGGGTTGAGCGATGACGACACCGTATCTGACAAAACGCCCTGGTGGCTCCTCCTGATCCGCATGCTGCTTGTCGCGCTGATCATCGTTGGCTTGGCAGGGCCAGTGCTCAATCCCGAAACCAACCGTGCGGATGGGAATGGGCCGCTGCTCATCGTGGTGGATGGAACATGGGCCGGTGCCACCCGCTGGCCCGCCCAAGCTGAAGCGATTGAGGCGCAGCTTACGCGCGCCGGGCGCGCCTCTCGTCCGGTTGGCTTTCTCATCCTGACGCGGCCTGAGGCCCCAGCCTTTCAATCCGCGGATGTGTGGCGGACCCGCTTGGCCGGTTTTGCGCCCCAGGCGTGGCAACCCTCTGCTGAAAACGTCGCACGGGCCCAAGAAATCATGGCTGCCCTGCCTGCGTTTGACACGCTATGGTTCAGCGATGCGCTGGCGTTCGACGGTCGCGAGGCGCTTCTGGCCCAAATGCAGGCGCAAGGCGACGTCGAGATCTATCAGACAGCGGCAAATGTCTTAGCGCTTGCGCCAGCGACCTATGCGGACAATGTCGTTGGGCTCACGGTGCACCGCGCACAGCCCGGCGTGGCACGGGACGTGGTGCTTCGAGTCGAAGGGCGAGATCCGGCAGGAAACGCACGTATATTGGCGACAGCAAGCGCCTCGTTTGAGGCGGGGGACGTCGAAGCGAAAGCGGAGATTTCTCTGCCCGCTGAACTGCGCGCGCGGATCACGAGCTTCAGCATCCTCGGCCAACGCTCCGCGGGGGCAAAGACCTTGGTCGACGACGCCCTGCGCCGCCGCGAAGTGGCCCTGATCAGCTCCGAAAGCGACCGCGAGGGGTTGGAGTTGCTCTCTCCCCTCCATTACATCGCCCAGGCTTTGAAGCCGAGCGCCGATCTCATCGACGGGTCGATCACCACTGTCCTGCCCGCCAACCCAGACGTCATGGTGCTGGCCGATGTCGCGACCCTCGCGCAAGCTGAGGCCGAACCGCTCCTCGAGTGGATTGCGGACGGCGGCATGCTGGTGCGTTTTGCAGGGCCGCGCATTGCTGCAAGTGACATCAGCCGCTTTGCCGAGGATCCCCTCATGCCCGTGCGGCTGCGCGCCGGGGGGCGCAGCGTCGGGGGTGCCATGAGTTGGGGCGAGCCGAAATCGCTGGCCCCGTTCAAGGAAACATCACCGTTTTTCGGCCTGCCCGTGCCTGATGACGTCGTAGTCACCGCGCAGGTGGTCGCGCAACCCGATCCAACGCTGGCGGAACGGGTCATCGCATCGCTGAGCGATGGGACACCCCTCGTTACGCGCAAGTCTCTGGGTCAAGGGCAGATCGTGCTTTTTCACGTGACCGCAACGGCGGAATGGTCAACTCTGCCGCTCTCAGGGCTCTTTGTTCAGATGCTTGAGAGGCTCTCCATCTCCTCGTCTTCTGCGAGCCCGGATGCGGGGGAACTGGCGGGGAGCACTTGGACACCGCTGAGGGTCATGGACGGCTACGGCGTGCTCAGCGATGCGGGCAACCTTCTGGGTGTTGACGGTCAAGATCTGATCGAAGCACCGGCGAGCCCTGCGCTCCAACCGGGGATCTATGCCAGCGGTGACCGCCGATTGGCGCGCAATGTCTTTACGGCCAACAGCAGTCTCACGCCGGTCACGTGGCCCGCTGGCGTGCCCGTGCGTGGCCTGGCCGTCGCGCCAGAACAGCCCGTTGCGGGCCTACTGCTCAGCCTCGCTGTATTGCTTTTGCTGGCAGATATCGTCGCATCCCTTGCGCTTTCAGGCCGACTTTTGAACCGCAACAGCATCGCAGCACTTGCCATCTGCCTGTTCTCGCCCGCTTTGACACCAAACACCGGCCAGGCGCAGCAATCCACAGAGGAATTTGCGCTCTCCGCGACGGTGGAGGTCTCTCTGGCGCATGTTATCACGGGTGATGCGCGCGTGGATGAAATCGCGGCAGCTGGTCTGAATGGCCTCGCCGATACGCTCTTTTTCCGCACCTCGGTTGAGCCTGCGCCCGCAACAGCCGTTGATCTTGAATTGGACGAGCTTGCTTTCTTTCCGATCCTCTACTGGCCCATCACCGCCGATCAACCGCGCCCCTCGGCAGAGGCCTATTCCAAGCTAAACGAGTATCTGCGCTCCGGCGGGCTGATCGTGTTTGACACCCGCGATGCGGACATTGCCCGATTTGGCGGGGCCAGCCCCAATGGACGCAAATTACAAGATTTGGCGGCACCTCTTGATATCCCACCGCTTGAGCCGCTTCCGGCGGATCATGTGCTGACCCGCACGTTCTACTTGTTGCAAGACTTCCCAGGCCGCCACAACAGCCGCGACGTTTGGGTTGAAGCCGCACCAGCGGATGCAGAACAGATCGAGGGGATGCCTTTTCGCAACCTCAATGACGGCGTCACACCGGTGGTGATTGGCGGCAACGATTGGGCTTCAGCTTGGGCCGTGCGCCCGGATGGTGCCCCGCTGGTGCCCATCGGGCGCGGCTATGCGGGTGAGCGCCAGCGGGAGCTGGCCAATCGCTTTGGCGTCAATCTCATCATGCATGTGCTCACGGGCAACTATAAATCAGATCAGGTGCATGTGCCTGCGCTCTTGGATCGGTTGGGCCAATGACAGCATCCATCGTTTTTGATCCACTGATCCCGCTGCCGTTGCTGGTCGTTGTGGCGATGATCGCCGCGATCGGCGTGCTGCTCGCCGTTTTGCGGGGTCTAAAGGGCTGGCCTTTCAGAGGTCTTGCCGCCCTCGTTGTGCTGGGCGCGCTCGCCAACCCGGCGGTTCAGCAAGAGGACCGCGCGCCGCTCACGGACATCGTGCTCCTGCTCGAAGACAAAAGCGCCAGCGGCAGACTTGCCGACCGCGCCGATCAGACCGAGAGCGCGAGCGACACGCTCGCCGCGCAGATCGCGGCGCGGGCCAACACCGAGGTCCGGAGGATCGCTGTCCCAGATGGGGCAGGCGACGCAGGCACGCAGCTCTTGACCGCGATGACCGATGCCCTAGCCGAAGAGCCGCGCGGCCGTATTGCGGGTATTCTGGCCGTTAGCGACGGTCGCATTCACGACGCCGATCTGCCTGTGGATTTGCCCGCGCCGATGCACCTTTTGCTCACTGGAAAAGAGAGTGATTGGGACCGCCGCCTGACCGTGCGCAACGCGCCCGCCTTTGCGATCATTGACGAGCCGGTCACTTTGACCCTGCGGATTGACGACCTTGGCGCCGCGCCTGAGGCAAGGCTCGTGGATCTCAACATCTCAATCGACGGCGACACGCCGGAGACCTATCAGGTGCCCATTGGACAGGACTTGGAGTTGCCCATTACGCTGCCTCACGGCGGGCGCAACGTGATTCAATTCACCGTGCCGGAAGCAGAGGGTGAGTTGACGGAGCGCAACAACAGCGCGCTGATCCAGATGAACGGCGTGCGGGGCCGCTTGCGCGTGTTGTTGGTCAGCGGAGAGCCGCACCCTGGCGGTCGGACTTGGCGCAACTTGCTCAAATCTGACAGTTCGGTGGATCTCGTGCATTTCACCATTCTGCGCCCTCCAGAAAAGCAGGACGGCGTGCCTGTGAATGAGCTCTCTTTGATTGCCTTCCCGACGCGCGAGCTCTTCATGGAGAAAATCGATGACTTTGATCTGATCATCTTTGACCGCTACCAGCGACGCGGCATTCTGCCTGCACTCTATCTGGACAACGTGGCCAATTACGTGCGCGAAGGCGGTGCCGTGCTGGTGGCCGCCGGACCCGACTTTGCCACCGCGGACAGTCTTTTTCGCTCTCCCTTGGGCACCGTGATCCCAGCAACGCCCACCGCACGCGTTCTGGAGGAGGCCTATACACCAACCGTGAGCGAGTTAGGAGACCGGCATCCGGTCACAACAGATCTGCCCAATGCAGGTGATTGGGGCCGCTGGCTGCGTCAGATTGATGTCGCTGAGCCCGAAGGCAGCGTTGTGATGCAGGGGATTGATGAGCGACCCCTCCTTATTCTCAACCGCGTTGAAGAGGGGCGCGTGGCGCTCATGGCATCTGATCACGCATGGCTGTGGAGCCGCGGTTACGAGGGCGGCGGGCCGCAACTCGAACTGCTGCGCCGTCTTGCCCATTGGATGATGAAAGAGCCGGAACTGGAAGAAGAAACGCTGACGGCTTTGGCTGAGGGTCAAAGCATGCGCATCCAGCGGCGCACGTTGGGCGAGAGTGTTTCCTCGGTGACTGTGACCGCGCCCGATGGCTCAACCGTTGAGGTCGAGATGCAACAGATGGCACCGGGGCTCTATGAGGGCGACTATCAAGGGGCTGAGATTGGGCTTTACCGTTTGGAGAACGGGGACCAGTCTGCCGTGATCGGTCTGGGCCCGGCCGCGCCGCGCGAGTTTGTCGATACCATTGCAAGCGATGTGGCTTTGGCCCCGTTGGTAGAGGCGCTTAGAGGCGGTGTTGCGCGGCTGGAAGAGGGTTTGCCACGTCTGCGCAACGTGCGCGAAGGCCGACCCGCTGCGGGCCGCGGATGGATCGGGCTCACCCCGCGCGGTGCGTATGAGACACGCGATATTCGGCAGACCGCTCTTTTGCCCGGTTGGTTGGTCTTGCTGCTTTCTGCAAGCTTCATCACATTCGCATGGCTACGGGAAGGCCGAGAGTGATCAAGCACCGCAAAACAAGCGGTGTCAGGTAGCAGCGAGCAGCCTAAACTGTCCCCCTAAAGGGCGCGCATCAAAAGACCGACAGCGGCCAGTACGACCACGCCCCCCGCCAGCACCTCAAGTGCGGCGACCCCTCTTGCCATCACCGCAGAGTTGCCGATGCCACCCAGCATGCTGCCCCGCAACCCGCTGGCCGTCAGACCGACGAAAACGACAACCAATGCGGTTCCCAGGGCCATGGCAAACACACCGGCCACGCCAGTTGCGTAGATGTCCATCTGCCACGTGATAAGGAGAACGAAAAGCGCTCCGGTACAGGGCCGCACCCCAATCCCTCCGACGAGCACCAGCGCTTCGCGCAGGGTTGAGACGCGATCCACCTGCTCCAAGCTCGGGCCATGCGCGTGCCCGCAACTGCCGCAAACGTCTCCATGATGGCTTTGCGCAGCTGTTTCCGAGCGCTGGAACAGACGACGGACGCCGCGCCAGATCAACCAAGCACCGACGAGGGCTATCATCCCATAGCTGACCGGCGCCAGCACGTCCTCGGTTGCCCCGATAAGCACCTCACGCCCAAAATCGAAGAGAAGGATGCCGGCCGTGACCAAAGCCACCGCGGTCATCGCCTGCATCAGCGAGGCCGCAACCGAGATCCCCGCGAGCCGCAGCATCGACACGCGGCGTGCAAACCCGTAACCGCCGATGAGGACTTTACCATGACCAGGCCCCGCACCATGGGCGAGCCCATAGGCAAAACAAGCCCCCAACAGCGCCATGATCGCGCCCGCCTCCCCGGCTCTCGCGCTGCGCAAAGCACCCGCAATGGCGTTTTGGTATGCCCGTTGCTCAGCCGCAGCCCAAAGAAGGAACCGGTCGAGCCCACCAGACGCCCAGGCCCAGCCGTAAAGCAGCAGCACGGCCCCCGCGGCAAGCGCTAGGAGGACGCGCATGACACATGCACTGTGCTGGCCAATCCGATGCCGATGTCTGGCAGGGCATCGTCGGGCGTCATCGCCATCGTATCCATCGCCAAAAGTGCGTCTTGCACGCCTAGCAATGCGGTATCCAAATCAGGCACCTCGAGCCAATGTTGGCAGATGCTGTATCCGACGACCCGCACGGGCAAGCTGATGTCATAGGCGGTGTAATATGTGCGGTCGTAGGGTTTCACCTCTAGCGCCGCCGCCTCTTGCATCGGCGACAGGACCTGCCGCACATGCGTTGTCGTGATGCGGCCCGCACTGTAGGTCGCCGTTGGCGATTGCGGTCCTGACAGGGCAAGCTCTTCTCCACCTGCCATGATCACCAAATCGCCATTGAACCCTTCGATCCATTGCATGTCGAATCCGGTGAGCTGGGCGATTTCAGCATCCGTCATCTCGCCGTCGTAGTCTTGATCGAGGCCGCGGTCTTCGGTGATGAGAAGCGAATAGAAGTCATCATAGGCCCAGGTGACCGTGACTTCAGTCAGCCGCCCCTGCGCGTCGAATTTGAGATCAAGGCCAGTGTCCACAAAGATATGCGGATGCGCACTGACCGGCGCGGCAAGCAAACAGACAATGAAAGAAATCGCACGCTTCATCCTGTTTGCATACCCGCACGGGCGCGTATCCGCAACGCTCAGTGGTATATTTGCACGCCTGCAGACGCACTCAGGCGGATTTTAACCGATGCCGCCCGCCCCTCCGCATCAATGACCGAAAGCCGCGTAAATCCAGGCTCGGTGAGCGGCACAACCATCTCGCGCGCCTGCACACCGCGCCGCAATGGCGCACCGTCGACAAGAACGGTGAAAGGTGGGGTGCCGTCCCGTAGTTTGAGCGGCAGACCCTCGCGATTGAGCAGCGAAACCGCATTAGAAGGAGGAAACGCAACGGTTGGGCCACCGGGAGACCCTTCAAAAGCGGCTCCGGCGCAGCGGAACCGGAGCAGCGGTGGCGGCAATTCCGCACTGTACAAGATCAACGTCTCCGCTGGCGGCGGGGGCAACGGCCCCGGCTGCGCTTTCAGGAGGGCGAAAGCCTCAAAGAGGACGGGTGCCGCCAGATCTCCGCCAAAGGCACCTGGCACGGGCGTCCCGTCAGGTCGGCCCAGCCAAACGCCAATCACATATCGGTCGTCGTAACCTAGCGCCCAGGCGTCCCGATGACCGTAGGATGTTCCGGTCTTGTAAGCGATGTCGCGCGCCTTGGCCGCATGTCCTTTGGGCGGTGCAATACCGGCCAGGATGTCGCCAATCTGCCATGCTGCGACGGCGGACATGATCCGTTTGGGATCAGGCGACGACACGCTATGCCACCGCAGCGGCTGCGCCACCCCGCCGTTGGGCAGGGCGGCGTAGAGCTGGACAAGGTCCCGCAGCGTCATGCCAACGCCGCCTAAAGTGACCGCAAGCCCAGGCGGACCGCCGTTCACCTGAGGCCGCGCGCCCGCTTTGCGCATCAGTGCCATCAGCCGCGCGGGTCCGAGTGCTTCGGTCAACAACAGGGGCGGTATGTTCAGCGACAACTGCAGCGCATCCCCGACCCGAACAGGCCCTCGGAAGACGCCATCAGAGTTTTGCGGCGCGTAACGGCCGAAACGCACCGGTCGATCCTCAATCAGCGTATCGGTGTGCACCAAGCCTTGGTCAAACGCCATTCCGTAGATAAATGGCTTCAGCGTTGAGCCGGGAGAGCGCGGCGCATTGGCCATATCCACATATCCACGCATCCCGTCCGGATCGGTGAAAGCGGGGGAGCCAAACCAGGCCAAGATTTCGCCGATCTGATGATCCGCCACCAAAATCGCAGCAGAGAGGCCCTGCGGGTGTCCCAGCACGGCGCGCTTTCCGAGGTTTTGCATCTTGGTTTGCACCTGCGCGTCTAGGGTTAGATCGTGGCGCAACGCCGCAGGATCCTCTGCCCGTGCCCGGTCTGCCAGATGTGGGGCCAGGCGGGGGAAGGCGCGCACCTGGAGGGGCGTTTGTGCGTGTCTTGCGGAGCCAGCAAGGCCAAGCCGCGCCAGAACCCGTCGTTGCGCCGGTTTCGCCTGATCCGGGTGACGGTCCGGGCGGCGGGTTTCTGGAGACTGCGGCAGCGCGATCAGCAGCGCGGATGGCGCGCGCGTGAGCCGGTGCGGCTCCTTTCCAAACCAGGCCCAGACCCCCGCGCGCACCCCTTCGACGCGGCCACCTTAGGGCGCATGCATCAAATACAGGGCGAGGATCTCATCTTTGCTCAGCCGTCGCTCCAGTATCAAGGCCACCCGCATCTGTCGCAGCTTGCCGCGACATCCCCCGGTGCCCGAGTTTTCAAGAAGTCGCGCCGCCTGCATGGTCAAAGCCGATCCGCCAAAGACGATCCGCCCACCAAATCGCGTCCCCAGCAGCGCGGGCAAGGGCGATAACATCGACGCCTGGGTGGCTGTAAAACCGGTTGTCCTCATAGGCGATGAGCATCCCATTGAAGTCATCATTCACCGCGGCAAGCGACATAGCCATGCGGATCCGTCCGTCTTCGACCGGGTAGACCCGCAGCAGCGCACCATGGCGGTCGCGCACCTCTACCGAGGTCTAAGCAAGTATCGGCGGAAGACGCGTGCCATCTACCCAGCGATCAAACTGATGCCGCCACGCGCCCACCGTCCAGAGCAGGAACACCAGGAATAGAATGAAGCGCGTCACGGTGTCACTTCAACACGTCCCGACCCCGTATGCGCGCGGAAAGCCGGGCGGTACATGTCCTCAACCGTGGCGGCCCCGTGGTGATAGCGCCCCGGGGTGACGGCGCGCAGCGTGTAGGCCAGTCTGAAGGGCGTTGCGGTCCGCGGATCGACAGCGGCAATGAAACGGTCCGAACGAAACGCGACATGCGCGAGCTCTGCCGTCTCCAGCCAGTTGAGCGCGCCCACATCACCGGATCGGATGAGCGTCGGATTGTCGATCTCAAATCCCCCTGGCAGCGGGTCATCCAGGATCAGCCGCGCCGCTAGATCTTCGAAAGGTGTGACCTCTAAAACGGCCACAAGGCGTGTGCCGGCATTTAACGGCTCGCTCACTTCCACCCCGCCCAAAGTGAAGTAGCGGTGCGTGATTTTGCAGCCGTAATCGCCCGCATCTGGGGCCACCTCAGGCACGCCAAACGTTGTGAGCGTCACTTCGAGAGAGGCGTCCGTCAGGTTCTCGATCACCGCCCCCCAGCATCCGTGTCACGCAGCCGCTTGATCAAAGCCTCAGGGCGCGGTGTCCCATCCACCGCGACGACCGGGCTGGCCTCTGGTGCGGCAAGTGCATGCGCGGCGAGCGCCATCTGTGTGGCTTCCTGCGTGGAAAGACGCGCGCTGCGCTGGATCGATGCGAGAAGAGGAGCTGGATCAAGGGCAGAACTGCCCACCTCAGCGCTCAATTTCAAAACAGCGGCCGCATCCCAGCGCGGGGTACCAAAATTCTCTCGCCAGCCCCGATCCTGAGAGGTGGCGGTCAGGCGCTGCGCTGCCCGCCGAAACAGCGCATCCGCGCACAGCTGATCGCCGTAAAACGCAGGGGCCGCAGCAAGTTGGGCAACTGCCGTCGACCTGCGAAAGGCCTCCGCCTTGGTTTCCGCGTAGTAACGCAGGTCGCCTACCGCAGCGCTTCCCTCGCGCGCCAGTACCAAAAGCGCATAGGCAATATCTTCTCCCCCACGGTCAAAATCAGGGGCGTAATTCACACGGTTGCGCAGGTTGTCGAGGGCGAGTGCGAAGGCTCGGTTGGGCACGGCGTAGCCCTGAGCCCGCGCGCGCGACAGGAAATCCGCGACATAAGCGTCAAGCCAAAAGGCACCAGTTTGCGCGCGCCACAGCCCAAAGGCCCCATTGCTGGTCTGCCGGTTGAGAACGCGCGCAATCGCTTCATTGACCTTGGCATCGATTTCCTCGGGCGCGCCGAGACCTGCTTGCGCGGCCACCTGCCCAAGGTAAAGCAACAGCAGCGCTCCGGAAGTGACCTGCTCTGTACAGCCGTAGGGGTACCTGTCCAACTGCTGCAAGAGCCCCGGCAGGTCGAGCCGGGCGAGCGGCCCCGCGGCGAGGGTCGCGGACCAAGCGACCGCCATCAGCTTTATCGTGCCATTGAAGTTCGGTTTGGCAACCTTGATCACGGCGCGGCCGTCGGTGCCAACCTGAACAGGGCCGCGGAAGAAAGCCATCAGGGCCTCCCTGGGCGGTGGAGACAGCCGCGAAAGACCCGCGCTCAGATCTCCGCCGGAGCGTACTTCACCCAATGCGCCGTTGAACCCGTTGATCAACCGGCCGGAGATATCGCGCATTTCAATGCCTAGACGCCGCTGACCGAAGTAATGGCCGGTTGGATCGGGGGCCTCAAACCCCGTCAGATTGAGGATGCCGACATCGACAGCGGCCAAGGTGAGATAGGCAGCCTCACCCTCCGCAAGGCCCTCAACCCTGATCGCCGCCTCGAAGGTCTCGCTTTGACCGCCAACCGCCTCCGCCGCGTTGATTGCAACCAGAAGGGACTTTGGCCCTGTAGCCACCGCGGCATGGGCCAGGCCCAATTGCCGTAAAGCTGATACCATTGGTACCGCGTCTCAATGTTGTTGAGTGTCCAGCGAACCGCCATCGGCGTGGCCTGGCCGTCTGGCCCTACCGCAATGAGCTCAAAGCGCGGCTACGCGCCCCGCTCTAGGCTGCCGTTAAAGCCTGGTTTGATACCGATCAGGGGCGTCTGCGCAGCGATCGCCGCGCGGATCTGACGTTCGACCGGACGGCCGGACCCTTCCGCAACGCGGAGGGTGACGACAAGATCGCGCGGCAGGTTTGGATCCTCGGCCGGTCTTTCAAACGGCAGCGGGATGCTGACCTGCCCATCTGCCCCCGTCCGTGCCGCGGAAAAGGCGCGTGTTTCCGTATCGAATGCAACATCGTAACGCCCGAAAGAGTAGCCCTCCCAGCCCGCGCGTTCTTTTGATAGCTGTTCACGGGCCTCGCCGGTGACGCGCAAATCGGCACCCGGCGCTCCGAAAAGATAGCGCGCAGCCACCGACAATGATGGATGATCCTGAAGCCGGATGGGCGCATCTGAAAGGATTAAATCAACGTCAATGCGCTCAGGCAAGAAGTCTTCCACCAGCGGGCTCTCGCGCGCCACGGGAGGTGCGGGACATCTGCAAAGATCTCCAAACGCCAGGTGCCACGCGGCACATCAGCGGCCAGCGGCAGCGCTAATATGTGCCCTCCCAAAACGCTCTTTTCGGCAAGCTTCCTGCGATACTCCACCCCGTCGGGACGAAAGAGCACCACAGTGACGGGAAGATCCGGCAAAGCTGCTGCCCGCGCGTCTCTTGTGAGCACGGTCGCGTAAATGGTCTCGCCCGCGCGGTAGGCACCCCGGTCCGTGGTCAGAAACGCATCAATGGGCGGCGCGGGAGGATTTCCTGCGACGCCGCGATCAGACAGATCAAAGGCGGGCCCGTCGAGCGGCTGAAAGACCGCATCCCGGTCGCCGTCTTCGACCAAGATCACCGCTGGCGCAGTGGCCCCTGTGGCCCGCGCGAGGCCCGCGGGAAAAGTGGCGAAGCCTTCTGCGTCTGTCTCAACTTTGCCCAGCACCCCATTGGCGCGATTGATGAGGCTAACGCTGGCACCAGCCGCCACCCGTGTATCGCTTAGATACGCACCGCGACGTGCAGACCATTCACACCTGACCACGAGGATGCGCCGAGATCAGAGAGCATGAACCACTGCAAAGTGGCAGGTGCCGCGTTTTTATCCTGGCCTGGGACCAAGGCGCGCAGAGCATAAAGCCCGGGGGGACGTCCCGAGAGCGGCGCGCTCAGTGGCAGGCGGGTCGTCATTTCAACGTTGAGCGTGTTCTGCACCGTTGCTGTACCGTTCCAAATCTCTTGGGCCAGATCGCTTTCAAAAGCACGCATCTCGTAACGTGCAAGTGGGCGGGCGAACAAGCGTTCGCGCAAAGCACGCATCACATTGCGATCGCTGATCTGACAGAGCGTCAGATCCAAAGGACCCACATTCAAGGTCCGCACAGGGAGCGCCGCCCCGGCGGTACGAGGCAGGACATAGCCGCGCCCCGCAAACCGCGCAGAAGGCGCGCGGTCGCGCACATAGAGCGTGAGTGTCACATCCTTATGCAGCTTTTCGCCGGACAGAGCAGGCAGGCCCCTGCGAAAGGTGACAGTGTATTTCTCGCCGTGGGCCACCCCGTCTAAGCCGATCTGGCGGCCCTCTACCTTCGCGACCAAGCCGCGGATCTCACGCCGCAAAAAGGCTCGTAATCGACCCCGGCGGGTACAAGATCTTCTGAGAACCGCGCGCAAATTCTTGGCGCTGCCGCATCGCTGTCAATCTGGTACGCCAAAATGCGAAAGCCGTGCCTTGCAATCGCAGTATCAAGCGCCGCCGCGTTCCCCTCGCTCGGCGCAAGCGTCTGCACCAATCGAAGGGCCGGGATCATGTCCCGGCCGCGGCTGTTTTCCTCCAACGCTTTTGCCAAGACGCGCAGAGCCTCGGCCTGCGCCGCTGATGTGTGACTGCGCAGATAGCCATTGAGCCCCGCACGCAGCGCATCTGTGCGGCGCTGCCGCCGCTGCGCGCGATCACCGCCTTGCGCCGCGTCCAAGGCAAGCCGCGCGTACGTCGTCCAAAGCCTGGCTGTATCTGAGAAGGCCACCGCCTTTCCCGCCCAGGTGAGCGCGGCGCGCAGATTGCCGTCACGCTCTGCCTGGCGCATGGCATCTTCGATATCTTGCGGGTTCTCTTGGCCGAAGGTCTATCGCCGCGCGTTGGTGCGCACAAACGTCCGGGCAGCGTCGAGATCCGCCGCTGTCACGTCGCCAAGATCGGCAAGGCGCTCCGCCGCGCGCGCATGAAAATCTGAAGCTGTGCGCACCTTCCTTGCGGAGAGAGCACCGGAATAGGCCCGCCACTCCGTGATCTCCGACTTTGGAAAGCACGCCCCATTCCGGGTGTTAAAGGTATAGCCCACACAAGTGTCTTGAGCTGAACACGCACGTGCGCAGGCCGCCTCAGACGCGTCGAAGAGACGACCGAGATCAGCGCCAAAAAAGTCTACATCGCGCGACATCAGATACCGATGCTCGGGCAGAATCTCTTGAGCCTGAGCAATCGCTGCAGCACTGATAAAAGCCGATAAGATGAGGGATTTCAGCCAGGTCATCGCAAAATCCTCCGGTCTGCTTGGCAAAAGCCTGACACGCTCGCGTTGATCCAGCAAGACCACTGCCGAAGTGCGTGCCCGCAGCCATTTCCGACATGGGCGCAGCGACGTGCGCGCAAAAGCCTCAGTTTCCGGGGGCAAGCGCAGAACTTTAAGCGGATTTTCATACCGTTTCGGCACTGGTTGGCCGCGGAATGCGTCCTGCCGGAGCCGTGGATGAGCCTAGCCAACAGACTGACGGATGAACGCCGAAAGAGGCTCGCCGCAGAACGCTTGCTTGAACTCAAGCAGGCGGAGCTTTTTGCGGCGAACCGCAAGTTGGGCATCCACGCGAAGCAATTGAGCGAAGAGATTGTCGAAACCCGCGCCGTCGTGGAAACGATGCGCGGGGAAAACCAGAAAGTCAAATCAGACCTGAGCGCTGCCAATCAGCGGGTCGCAATCACCGAACGCCGCTTGTGGCATTCGATCGAAACACTCGACGACAGTTTTGCCTTCTTTGACGCGGAAAACCAGATGATCATGGCCAACCACGCCTATTTATCCATGTTTGACGGCATTGAGGTGGTTAAGCCGGGCGTGAATTACGTCACCATCCTGCAGATCATGACCGACGAGGGCATCGTGAACACGGGCGAGCTCGCGCCAGCGGACTGGCGGCGGATGATGACCCACCGGTTTCACGAAAAATCGCCAGACCCCATCAACATCGTGCTCTGGAATGGACAGATCATCCGCTTCACCGATCAGCGCGGCGCGGAAGGGGATGTTGTCTCACTCGGGCAAGATATCACAGCCTCGGTTGAATATGAAAAAGAGCTAGAGCACGCGCGGGCCGTGGCAGAGAGTGCCAACCGCGCCAAATCCGCCTTTTTGGCCAACATGAGCCACGAGATACGCACCCCGATGAACGGCGTCATTGGGATGGCCAACCTGCTGGCAGAGGGCGAACTCGACGCCGAACAAGAGCTTTATGTTGAGACCATCATCAATTCAGGCGAGGCGCTGCTGGTGATCATCAACGACGTCCTCGACTATTCCAAGATTGAGGCCAAAAAGCTTGAGCTGCATCCTGAACCCTTTGATCTTGAGCGCGCCATCCGCGAAGTGCTGATGCTTTTGCAGCCATCGGCGAAAGAAAAAGACCTGGCGCTGCTGCTCGATTACGACGTCTTCTTGCCCTCGCGGGTGGTGGGCGATCCTGGCCGACTGCGCCAGGTCCTCACCAACTTGATTGGCAATGCCGTGAAGTTCACCACCGAGGGGCACGTCATGATCCGCGTCACGGGGATCACCGATGAGGACGCGGGGCGATTGGCGCTGCACGTGCTTGTCGAGGACACCGGGATCGGCATCCCCGCAGATATGGTCGACCACATCTTCGGAGAATTCAACCAGGTTGAGGCTGAGCGCAACCGCAAGTTTGAGGGTACGGGACTTGGTCTGGCCATCTCCAAACAGTTGATCGAGATTATGGAGGGGGAAATTTGGGTCCGGTCTGAAGAAGGCGTCGGGTCCTGCTTTGGCTTGCGCGTGGATCTGGGCATGGCGGAGCAAGCCCAGGCGTTTTGGGAGGCACCCGATGGGCTTGAGCATGTCTTGGTCGTGAACGACTACCCCGCCAACCGGGGCATATTGGAGCGCCAGTTCAGCCAGCTTGGCATCAACGTGACGGCCTGCGGCACCTTGGCCGAGGGGCTGCCCGCGCTCTACAAGGACGTGGATTTGGTCGTGGCCGACGCCAAAGCGATGACAGACTACATGGGCCTTGGCACCAAGCTTTTGCGGGATGTCCCGGTCATACTTGTTAAACCGCACAACGCCGATGTGGATGAAGCGCTTGAACAGCATGCCATCGGGGTTTTAGACAATCCGCCCATCCGACATGCCCTCGTTGAATTTCTGGGCACACTGACCTTTGCCAGCCCGGCCCCGGAACCACGCCAGATGCGTGTTCTTGTGGCCGAGGACAATAAGACCAACCAGCTTGTTTTGGGTAAGATGCTGAAAAAGCTCAACATCGCCCTGACCTTCGCCAACAACGGAGAAGAAGCCGTTCAACGCTACCAAGAGCTTGCGCCCGATATCATCTTTATGGACATCTCCATGCCCAAGATGGATGGCAAGGAGGCGACCGCAGCGATACGCGCGCTAGAGAGCGATCAGAGAACGCCCATCGTTGCGCTCACCGCGCATGCGATGGACGGCGATCAGGCGAGCATTCTCGCTGTCGGCCTTGATCACTATCTGACAAAGCCGCTGAACAAAAAAGCCATCATCGAACGGATTGAGGCCGCCTGGACCGACGCGCTCGAACCACTGCTCGCAGAGGAGCCAGAAAAGGCTCAAGCCTCCGGGTAGTCGCGGACAAACACTGGTTTTTCAGGGCTAGAACGCGCGGCATCGTAAGCATAGCCGCCGGTGTCAAAGTCCAAGATGCTTGTCGGATTTTTCAGCCTGTTTTGGATGATAAAGCGCGCCATGGACCCGCGTGCTTTCTTAGCAAAAAAGCTCACCATCTTGGGGCCTTTCCCGTCCGATTTATCCTCCAGAAACTGGGGCGTGATGACGTTGAGTTTCAGCGCCTTTAGTGCCACCGCCCCAAAATACTCCTGGCTCGCGCAGTTGATCAGGGTGTCAGTCCCTAAATGCACCGCCTGCGCATTGAGCACTTTGCTCAATCCATCGCGCCAATAGTCATACAGAGTGGTGCCGCGACGGGTCTTCAGCTTGCTGCCCATCTCCAACCGGTAGGGTTGGATCGCGTCCAATGGGCGCAACACCCCGTAAAGCCCAGAAAGAATGCGCAAATGCGCCTGCGCCCAGGTCAACTCTTCTTCCGACAGGCTTGCTGCCTGCAACCCTTGATACGTATCGCCCGCGAAGGCAAACGCCGCGGGCCGCGTCGTCTCGTCCTCAGGCGTTTCGGAAAACGCTTTGAAGCGGTCGCGGTTGAGCCGCGCCAGATCATCGCTGAGATCCATCAGCGCTTTCAGGTTGCCCAAAGTCAAGTTGCGCGCCGTCTTGGCCAGCCGAACAGCGTCTGTCTGAAAGGCGGGCTGCGTGGCCGTCACATCCCGCGCGTCCCAATCAAGCCTTTTGGCCGGTGAAATCACCACCAACATACCGTCACTCCCCTTTGTCTCCCGCGGATGTAGATCCCTGGCCTCAGCGCACAAGATGCCCCTTCAGCTTGCCGCGCGCAGCACATCAAGGAAAGCCGGACCGAAGCGATCCGCGCGTCGTTCCCCCAAAAGCCGCATCATCGCGCCCGCATCTGGGTTGCGCAGCTGCGCGACCTTCGCCAGAAGTGAGGCTGAGCAACTGAGCGGTTTCTCGGTTCCAGCCGCGCCGCGGGACAGATCCGCCTGCACCTGCAACAGCTGATCATAGATGTCCCCGGCCGCGCGCCCAGCCAGCTTGAGCCGAGAGGGGTGCATGACGTTCGCCTCCCCGGTGATGACCGCAAGGAACTGTGCGCCATAGGTCTCCAACTTCTTGGCCCCAACGCCAGAGATCTGCGCCATCTGGTCCAGCGTCTTGGGCCGCATCTCCGCCATCTCAATGAGCGAGCGGTCGGTGAAAATGATATAGGCGGGCACTTTCGCAGCCTCCGCGAGGGCGCGACGCTTGGCCTTCAGCGCGGAAAGGAGCGGTGCGTCCTCCTCGCTCACCATCGCTTTGACCGCGGGGGGCCGCGCCTCCGCCTTGATGCTGTCGCGCCGCAGGCTGATCGTCGCCTCCCCGCGCAAGAGCGGACGCGCGGCATCGGTCATGCGCAGCGCCCCGTGGCGGTCTGGATCCGGACGGATCAAGTCGCGGCCCATCATCTGTCGAAACACCGCCTGCCACTGGCGGCGGTCGTATTCTGTCCCCACGCCAAAGGTCGGCAGGGCCGCATGTCCGCGTGCACGCACCTTGTCCGTCTCGACCCCAAGCAGGATATCAATGAGATGCCCGGCACCAAACCACTCCTCTGTGCGCAAGATCGCCGAGAGCGCTTTGCGCACCGCTGTTGTGCCGTCAAACACCTCCGCCGGGCTGTCACAGAGGTCGCACCGGCCACAGGTGACCTCTTTCTCATCGAAGTATCCCAGGAGCGTTTTGCGACGGCATTCTAGCGCCTCTGCCAACCCCAAGAGCGCGTTCAGACGGCCGTGATCCGCAGCGCGACGCTCCGGCGGGGCGAGCCCTTCGTCGATTTGGCTGCGGCGCAGGCGGATATCGTCGGGACCAAAAAGCGTCAGTGTCTCAGCGGGTGCGCCGTCCCGCCCTGCACGGCCAATCTCTTGATAATAGGCTTCGATCGATTTCGGTAGATCGGCATGCGCCACCCAGCGAATATCGGGTTTGTCCACCCCCATGCCAAACGCCACCGTGGCGCAGACGATGAGGCCATCCTCGCGCTGAAACCGCGCCTCGGCGATACGCCGGTCCTCCGCCTCCATGCCGCCGTGATAGTGGATGGCTTTGAGCCCCGCCTCATTCAGCGCGCGGGCCAGCGCTTCAGTCTTGGCCCGTGTGCCGCAATAGACGATGCCGGATTGCCCCTTTCGGGCGGCGGCGAAACTCAGGATCTGTTCGCGCGGCTTGTTCTTGGCCGCAAAGGCGAGATGGATGTTGGGCCGGTCAAAGCCGCGCAAGAAGGTCTGCGGTGCCTGCCCGTCAAAGAGCTTTGCAACAATCTCGCCCTGGGTCTCGGCATCTGCGGTGGCGGTGAACGCAGCAATCGGCACGCCAAGCGCGCGCCGCAACGCACCGATGCGCAGGTAGTCGGGCCGGAAATCATGGCCCCACTGGCTGACACAATGGGCCTCATCGACCGCAATCAAGCTGACGCCCACACGTTTTAGCATGCCCGTCACAGCCCCCGCGGCGAGCCGCTCCGGTGCCATGTAGAGCAGCTTCAGCGTGCCAGCCTCGAGCCCCTCCCAGACCGCATCGGTCTCTTCGAGCGTATTGCCGGAGGTGAGCGCGCCGGCCCCCACGCCGGCCTCTTGCAAAGACCGCACTTGGTCTCGCATCAGCGCGATCAAGGGTGAGATGACGACCGTCACCCCATCTCGCATCAGCGCAGGCAATTGAAAGCAAAGTGATTTTCCGCCACCCGTTGGCATGATCGCGAGCACGTTGGCCCCGGCTGTTACCGCGTCGACGATCTCCTCCTGGCCCGGCCGGAAACCGTCAAACCCAAAAACATCTTTCAGCCGCGCCGCAGCCTCAATCATCGTGGGACCCTGTCATTCTGTCTGCTCTTTTGACGCAGACTCCCACATTAACAAATCATGAACAACAGAAAATCACCACTGAGTGGTCTCAGGGTGAGTGACTACCAGATCTAGAGGAAGAAACCCGCATTGTTGATCAAAATAATGCGTATGATCGCCACACCGATCAGCACCACAAGCGGGGCAAGGTCGATACCGCCCATCGCCGGAATGACTTGGCGCACCCGGCTGTAGACCGGTTCTAACAGACGGTTAAGACCGTCCCAGATCTGCGCCACAAGCGGCTGGCGCAGGTTCAGCACCTGAAAGTTGATCAGCCAGGACATGATCACATGCGCGATGATGATAAAGTAGGCGATGTTCAACAACAGCATCAGGATCTGGAACAAAGAGGTCATTGGACATGTCCTTATGGTGGCGCGCTGCGGTCATCTAAGCGCACGCGGCGTCATCTGCAAGACTGACGGGAGGTTCATGGTTGACGCGCGCGGTGCCGCGCCCAGGTTGCGCGGTGAGGAGAAACGCCATGTACCCTTTCATCCGCGCCGCCAAAGAACTCATCCGTGCCTCCCGCATGCCCGCGCTGGAAAACGTGACAGATGTCCATGTGAGCCACCACATCTGCTGGCCGCATGATCTCGACTTCTTTTTGGAGATGAACAACGGGCGAGTGCTCACGCTCTATGATACGGGCCGCTTTGCAGGCGCGCTCCGCGGGGGGCTCATCGCGACCATCCGCAAGGAAGGCTGGGCGCTGACCATGGCGGGGGCGAGCGTGCGGTTCCGCGCCCGCATCCGCGCCTTTGAGCGCTTTGACATGCGCAGCCGCGCTGTCTGTTGGGACGACAAGTTCATGTATCTAGAGCAAAGCATGTGGAAAAAGGGCGGCGTCTGCGCGAGCCACGTGCTCTACCGGGCGGCTGTTACCGACAAAGACGGACTCGTGGGCCCCGAGCGCGTGCTGGCCGCGATGGATCAGCCCAACATGGCGTCGCCCCAGATGCCTGAGTGGATCGCGAGGTGGGCCACTGCAGATCAGGCCAGGCCCTGGCCGCCGATGCAGGATGCGGCTGTTCAGGCGCAGGAATCATCAAGCCTGTAGCGCTGGTGTCAAAACCACTACAGCGTTTCGGGTTTTAACTGAGACACCATGTGACGCGAATGTCGCCAGAACGCTGCAAGCGTGGCAGGGTAGTCGTGTCTCGAGTTAAACCTGAAACGGTTTAGATCGCCTAGGTTATGAGCGCACAAAGACCAGTGCGGCTATTTTCGAGCGATCCAAGGCACTGAGATGACGCGGTTGGGACCTCTCCGATGGGTCCTGACCCTAAGCCTCAGGCATGCATCGCGTTGATCACGACCGAGAAGTCGAGATCGCGCACCCGCCGCATCGACCAATCCGGAAAGTGCCGCTTGAGGATCTCTTTTTGATCCAGAAGCTTAAAGCCGCCGTGGCGTGGATCCGCTTCAATCTCCTGCAGCAGGCCCATGACGGCCCCTTCCTCTCCCTCAAGTAGCTGACAGAAATTGCGCCCATTATAGGCAAGCGCGCCGGTGATCCCCAAGGCCTCATTCTTTTGACTGGCATGTGCCACGATGTCATCAACTTCGGCGGTCCCCACATGACCACGTGCGGTGCTGAAATAGAGAAGGCGGATCACAGATCGACCCTGATGAAGTTGGTGTGCATACCGCGCCAGACTACGGTTTGATCCGCCGGGTTCAAGTCGTAATTCCGAGAACTTAGGCAAGATCGGCAAGCGGCGCGGGCCAGGCGCATCTCGTCTCTTGCACGAGCACGTGCCGCCTGCTCTACCATGTGCATGGCGGGGAGGCGGCATGGCGGAAACATCAGTGCGCAAGCGGATTTGGGGTTGGTACTTCTTTGATTGGGCAAGCCAGCCGTACAACACGCTGCTCCTCACCTTCATCTTCGGGCCATACTTCGCACAGACCACAGCGGCGGAGCTGATGGCGCAGGGTATGAGCGAAACCGCGGCAGAAGCCCAAGCGCAGGCCTATTGGGGCTACGGGCTGACCATCACGGGGGTGAGCATCGCGCTCCTCGCCCCGGTCCTGGGGTCCATCGCTGATTCGACAGGTCGGCGCATGCCTTGGGTCTGGGTGTTCTCAGCGCTTTACTTCATCGGTGCCTTTGGCCTTTGGTGGACCGCGCCGCAGGATTTTTCCGTGCTGTGGGCGCTCTTTTTCTTTGGCATCGGGCTCATCGGGATGGAGTTTGCGACGATCTTTACCAATTCCTATCTGCCTGAATTGGATCCCGATCCAGCCGAACGCGGGCGGATCTCAGGCTCAGGGTGGGCCTTTGGATATGTGGGCGGTGTTGCGGCGCTGATCGTCATGCTGGCGCTTTTTCAGGCGGGGGACACGGGCCTCACGATGGCGGGGCTACCCCCGCTCTTTGGCCTCGACCCCGAAACTGGCGCGGATACTCGGATCGTAGGGCCGCTCGCCGCCGTGTGGTTTGCCGTGTTCATGCTGCCTTTCTTTCTTTACATGCGCGATGATCCCGCGCGCACCCACCGGACATACCGCTTTGGTCAAGGGCTGAGCGATCTCATGCAGACCTTGCGCGGCCTGCCGCAGCATCCCTCACTCTTGGCCTACCTTGGATCATCGATGTTCTACCGCGACGCGCTCAACGGCATGTACACCTTTGGCGGCATCTACGCTTTGGGCGTGCTGAATTGGTCGATCATCGATATTGGGATCTTTGGCATTCTGGCCGCGGTCTCGGGCGCGGTGTTTTGCTGGGTCGGGGGCCGCGTGGACCGCCGGGTGGGCCCGATGCCGGTCATCGTCTTCTGCTGCGTGATCCTCATTCTGACCGCGATCCTCATTGTCTCGCTCACGCCGACGTCCGTCCTTTGGATGCCCGTTACTGTGGGATCCGCGCTGCCTGACGTGATGTTTTATCTCGCGGGCGCGCTCATCGGCGCTGCCGGTGGCGCTTTGCAGGCGTCTTCGCGGAACATGATGACGCGCCAAGGGGATCCTGAGCGCATGACAGAGGCTTTTGGGCTCTATGCCCTCTCTGGCAAAGCAACATCTTTTTTGGCCCCCCTGCTGATCAGCGTGACCAGCGAGGTGACCGGGGATCAGAGATTGGGTGTCACCCCGCTCATTGGGCTATTCATCCTTGGGTTGATCCTGCTAGCATGGGTCAAACGTGATGGAGATTTCGCCTCATGACTCTCGTCCGACTTCTTTTCTGCGCCGTTTTGACGCTTGCTCTCGCCTCCTGCAACACCGAGGATCGCGATATCAGTGGCGAACGGGTGGTACTGCCCACCATCGGCACGTCGGGCGGGGCGCGCAGCAATGTGCAGGCCAAAAAGCTCTTTGGCGCCAAGACCGGCCCGTCGAGCCAAGCCCCAACGGCCTTTGGCAGCTACGCGAAGGGCTGCATGCCCGGCGGCGTGCAGCTGGCGGAGACGGGACCGACTTGGCAGGCGATGCGCCTGTCGCGCAACCGCAATTGGGCACATCCCGAGATGGTGGACATGGTGCAAAAACTCTCGCGCTTCGCAGCCACACAACCGGGGTGGCAGGGGCTCTATGTTGGCGATCTGAGCCAGCCGCGCGGGGGGCCAATGCTCACAGGCCACCGCAGCCACCAGATCGGGCTGGATGCCGATATCTGGATGCTACCCCCACAATCGCTGGCCCTCAGCCGCGCGGAACGAGAGAGCATTTCGTCGATTTCACTGCGCCGCGCCAATGGCGCTTACGTGAATGACCGTTGGACACGCCAGCACCACGAAATTCTGAAAGCTGCCGCCAAAGACCCACGCACCGCGCGGATCTTCGTGTTCCCGGGGGCCAAGGTACAGATGTGCGAGGACGAGACCGGCGACCGCAGCTATTTGCGCAAGATCCGGCCCTGGTGGGGGCATCACTATCACTTTCACATCCGGATCTCCTGCCCGCGTGGCGCGCGCGGCTGTGTGAACCAAGCCGCCCCTCCCTCTGGCGATGGCTGCGCCGAAGCGCGAGAGTGGCAGCGCAACATCCTCAACCCACCGCCGCCGAACCCGAACGCAAAGCCCGCAAAGCCCCGGCGGGAGTTGGTGTTGGCTGACTTGCCTGCGCAATGCCAGGCGGTCCTCGACGACTAGGGCTTGCAGGCGTGCCGCGAAAGCTCTAAGCCCGCGCCGTCTGCGCCCCGCGCGGGCCAAGTCGCCGCACTCTTGTTCAAAACGGTTCTAGAGATATGACACGCACCCATCTTCCCGGCATCCTCGCCATGGCCGCCATCGTTGTGGCCTCCAACATTCTCGTTCAGTTCCTCTACGGCGATTGGCTGACCTACGGGGCCTTTACCTACCCGCTCGCGTTTCTGGTCACCGACGTGATGAACCGGGTCTATGGCAGCGCGGCTGCGCGGCGCGTTGTGCTGGTGGGCTTTGCCGTGGGGCTCATCTGTTCGCTTATCGGGACGCAGATCATCGGCGAGTTCGGCCCGCTGGTGACCCTGCGCATCGCCATCGGTTCCGGCATCGCATTCCTGGTGGCGCAACTGACCGATGTCGCGATCTTTGCCGCCATCAAGGACAGCCGCTGGTGGCGCGCGCCTTTGATCAGCACGATCATTGGCTCAACGCTGGATACGGTGCTCTTTTTTTCCATCGCCTTCTCCGCGCGCCTCAGTTTCATTCACCCAGACACGGATGTCTCTTGGGCAGGCGAGATTGTCCCGCTTCTGGGCGCAGGGCCGGCGCTGCCGCTTTGGGTCTCACTCGCGGTCGCGGATTGGGGCGTGAAGCTGAGCATCGCGCTCATTGCCCTGATCCCCTTCCGTTTTATCACCAAACGCATGCTGCAAAGCGCATAAATCAGGCGGCGGCACAGAAAACGCTTTGCGATGACGCGGACATGTGCCACCGTCTGAGTGTGTTTAACAAATGAAAGGAGGTGATCCAGTGTCGAGAAAGGTATTGGAGAGAGGTGTCGGAACAGCTTGGGAGGTTTCCCGCTAAAGCAACCTTTGGCGGTTGAAACGCCCGAGTGGGCATCGGCCTCACCGATCCCCTCCTAAAACCATTCGATTGGGCCGTCCCGCGCTGGGGCGGCCCTTTTCGCGTCGCGCTGCCGTTTTGACGCGGCCCAGTAAGCATGTCAGAAGACGGCTATGCTGCGTATCACGGATCAGATCACCATCGCCGACTGGGAGATCACGGAGAGCTTTGTGCGCGCCTCCGGCCCTGGGGGCCAGAACGTGAACAAGGTCTCCACCGCCGTTGAACTGCGCTTTGCAGCGGCGACCTCACCAGCGCTCTCTCAGCCGGTAAAGGCGCGGCTAAAGCGCTTGGCCGGGCGGCGGTGGACACAAGACGGCATGCTGGTTCTGCACTGCGACGAGACGCGCAGCCAGGCGCGCAACCGCGACATCGCCCGCGATCGTCTCAAAGACCTGATCAAATCGGCGCTGGTCCCACCAAAAGGCCGCATCGCGACGCGACCCACGCTCGGCTCACAAAAGCGTCGTCTGAAGGCCAAGAAGGCGCGAGGCGAGATTAAGTCGCTGCGGGGTCCGGTGGATCCGGAGTGAGCGACGCGGCTTTGCGCAAAAGGTAAATGTCCATCATCCAGCCATGCTGGGCACGGGCGGCAGCCCGGGTCGCGACAATCTCGTCTGACACCGCTGACAAGGGACCACTGCGTGTAATCTCTTCTGGCATACCAACATAAGCTCCCCACCAGATATGCAGACCTTCGGGGTCAAGCCCCTGAAAAGCGCAGGCACCATCGAGCATCACGGCCAGCGTGCACACACCGGGCGGCCAACCCGTGGCGCGAAGTTGCCGCCCGGTTGTGACCATAAACGGTTCCGCGATCTCGTTGAGCGGTATCCGATGCGCGGCCGTTAAGGCCTGCAATGAGGTGATGCCTGGGATCACCTGCAATTCAGGGGCGGGGGCAAGACGCGCGGCAATGCGCAGCGTGCTGTCGTAAAGAGACGGATCCCCCCAAACCAAAAGCGCCACGCGGTCGCATTTGTTTTGATCTTTCAGCGCGTCTTGCCAGCTTCGCGCGATCGCGTCATGCCACAAATCGACCCGTGCACGGTAATCTGCAATGGTCTCATCCCGCTGCGGCAGATCAACGGTCACGACCCGCGTCTCCTGATTGGTCAGCACCTCGGAACAAATTGTAAAACGCAGTTCTGCTAGATCTGCTTTCTGGGCACCCTTTTGGGGGATGAGGATCACGTCTTGCGCATTGATTGCGCGTATCGCCTGAAGTGTTAGGTGCTCTGGGTTGCCTGACCCCATGCCGATGAGCGTCAGCACTCCAATCTCGGCCGCTTGCCCCATTTCGACTAAGCCTCCACGCTGGCCAACGGTCCATAAAGGATCAGGGCGGGTGTTGAGCTCGTCGTGCTCTCCAAATGCGCGGCCAACTCGGAAAGGGTCATGCGCCGGATGCGTTCGGCGGGGGTGGAGACGGCTTCAGCCAGCATCGCTGGGGTCTCAGCGGATAGGCCCGCCTCCAAAAGCCGGGCGGCAAGCGTGGGGAAGGTGCGCTTTCCCATGTAGACAACGGTCGTGGCCAAAGGATCGGCAAGGGCCTCCATATTCGCATCCTCCGGCAGCCCCCCGGTGACATCGGCCCCGGTGATGAACTGAACGCGGCGCGCCGTGAGGCGGCGGGTCAGCGGTAAACCAGCAGTGGCCGCAGCAGCCGATGCCGAGGTGACACCTGGCACGATCTCAAAAGGGATCTCAGCTGATCTCAAAGCCAAAATCTCCTCCTCCAGCCGACCGAACAACCCGCTATCACCGGATTTCAGCCGCACCACCCGCAGGCCAGCGGCGGCATGATCTACCAAAACCTGGCTCACATGGTGTTGTTTCGGCGACGCACACCCGGCCCGCTTTCCAACGCCGATCAGATCTGCCTCCGGATTGGCATGTTCCAAGATTGGCCCCGCGCTCAGATCGTCAAAGAGCACCACCTCGGCGGTTTCAAGCCGCTTGACCGCGCGCACCGTCAAAAGCTCAGGATCGCCGGGACCAGAGGACACAAAAGAGACAAAGCCCGACATCAGGCGTCGGATATCAGGTGAAAGAAGGTTCCCGTTGCGCGCCCACCGCCCGCGAAAGCCCGCATCGAGCCGGTTTCTGCAACCAGCGCATCATTGCTGTCCGTGATCCGGGCGAGGGGCGCATCGGGCTCTGCGAGGATGGTGGCGTAGTGAAACTCATGCCCGCGCAAGGCCGTGCCCTTAGCGTACCCAGGGATCGGTTCGGCCAGGACGGCTTTCCGATATCCCAGGTGGAACTTGCGCTTTGCAAAGGATGTCTCAAGGCCCAAAACCCCGGCCATTTCGTGGCGCGTGCCGTCTTTGTCGACCAAGCCTGCGCCCATCACCATGTACCCGCCGCATTCACCGTGCACGGCACGCGTCTCGGCAAACATGCGCAGGCCTTCCCGAAATCGATCCGCATGGGCGAGTTGTGCTGCGTGCAATTCAGGGTAGCCTCCGGGAAGCCAACAAACGTCAGCCTCTGGCGCTGGTCCCTCATTGGCAAGCGGCGAAAAGGGCAGAACCTCTGCCCCGGCCTCCCGCCAGGCCGCTAAAAGGTGCGGATAGACAAACGCAAAGGCGTTGTCTTGCGCCAGAGCGATGCGCTGTCCAGGCGGCGGGGCGGAGAAGCTGCCCTTTGAGGGTCTCGCATGCCTTTCTGCCGCGGCCCGAAGCGCTTCGAGATCGAGATGTGCACTGACAAAGTCGGCAGCGGCTGCCAGGATCTGAGGTAAATTCTCTTGCTCTCCCGCCTGAACAAGGCCCAGGTGCCGCTCGGGCAAGGCAAGATCCGTCTGCCGTGGCAGCGCGCCAAACACATCAATGCCAACGGCTTGCATGCCTGTTCGGATCAAAGCCTCATGCCGCGCCGAAGCGACGCGGTTCAGCACCACACCTGCAAAGGGCATTTCCGGACGCATCGAACGAAACCCAAGCGCTGTCGCGGCAACGGACTGGGCCGCGCCCGATGCATCCAGCACCAGGACCACCGGCCACCCCATCTGCACCGCGACATCCGCGCTCGCTCCATTCCCGCTGGCCCCAGGCAACGCGACACCATCAAAAAGGCCCATGGAGCCTTCAGCCAGCACCAAATCGGCCCCATCGGCATTGGCGGCGAGGGCATCAATACCGTCTTGCGGCATCGCCCAACTATCAAGATTGAAGGACGGCCTGCCGGACGCAGCCGTATGGAAAGCCGGATCAATGTAATCCGGACCGCTCTTGAAGGGCTGCACGGTCACGCCGTCCCGGCCCAGGGCTGCAAGAAGGCCCAGCATCAGCGTTGTCTTGCCGGTCCCTGATGCCGGTGCAGAGATCAAAAGCCCGCGCGGTATCACTCGCGCGTCTCCGGAAACCGGGGCTGCAGCCCCTGCGGACGGAACCGGCGGTCATAATCTTGCGCGTAGAGCCGACTTTCATCAAAATCCGTTGCATCAAGCGCCGGCCCGACCAAGATGAGCGCCGTCCGCGCCATTTCTTCACTCATGCTGGTCTCCAAAGTCGCCAGCGTGGCCCGCACCACACGTTGGTCGGGCCAGGACGCGCGCCAGACCACCGCAACCGGACAGGATGCGCCGTAAAAGGGCAAGAGCTCAACGACAACGTCCTGCAGCACATGGATTGACAGGTGAATGGCCAATGTTGCGCCAGTGCGGGCGAAATTAGCCAGGGTTTCGCCGTCTGGCATCGCGCTGGCACGCCCGGAGGTCCGGGTGAGCACGACCGATTGCGCCACACCGGGCAACGTGAGCTCTGTCTCAAGCGCTGCCGCCGCCGCGGCGAAAGCAGGCACACCAGGGGTTACATCAAATGGAATGCCCTTCTTGTTCAATCGGCGCAATTGCTCGCCCATCGCAGACCAGATGGAAAGGTCACCCGAATGCAGGCGCGCGATGTCCAGTCCCGCCGCATGTGCCGTTTCAATCTCAACCATGATCTCATCCAGAGACAACCGCGCCGTGTTCACGATGCGCGCATCTGCAGGGCAAAAAGCCAAGACAGCTTCGGGCACGAGCGAGCCCGCATAGAGGCAGACGGGGCAGGCCGCGATCAGGTCACGCGCTCTCAACGTAATGAGATCTGCCGCTCCTGGGCCCGCGCCAATGAAATGAACTGTCACCCTGCGCTCCTCTCACCCGCGGCAATGGCCGCCGTGGCCTTACCATCGCGTGACACGACGCGGCAAGCCAAGAGCTGTGCTTGGGGACCAGCAGCGGCCAGAGCGGCGGCCTCTGCCAGAGAGCCCGTCCCAAACCGATCCAGAATCCGGTCCGACTGCGTCGGGGTGATCATCGTGGCAATGTCGTCAGGCTGCACACCCAGGGCCGGTACCTGCATGAGCATTGCGAGCTCTCGAAAGAGTGGCTCACGCGATTTCGCCGCCTCTGTCACCAATGCGTCCAATCGTGGGTCTTGCGCGGAGGCCAGGGCCTGTGTCAGCGCGTCTTGCAAACTGGCCAAATCTGCCGCCGCGCGAAAGCCGATCCCCGCCACGATCAAAGCGTGACCGCCCATTGCACAACCGGCCTGGCCGCCTGCCACCCGCGCATGCCGCCAAGCGGTCCCGCTGTGCTCAAGTCGATGCGCATAAGTTCTCCGCCCCTGTCAGCGTGCAATCGGGTGAGCAGCGCCTCGGTCTCCAGCGTGACGGCGTTTGCGACAAGGCGGCTGCCCTTCTCAAGCCGCGCATACAAGGCGTCGAAAAGCGCGGCACCCGCCCCTCCGCCGACGAAAACGGCATCCGGCGGCTCATCCTCTTTTACAAACGGCAGGGCGTCAGCGAGCACCGTTTGCATCCGGTGATCAAGCCCAAAACGATCAATGTTCTCAAGTATGTGGCCCATCCGGTCCTCGCGTCGCTCGACCGAGATGGCCTGCCCGCCCGCAAGGCACCACTCGACCGAAATCGAGCCAGACCCCGCGCCCAGATCCCAAAGCCGCGCACCCGGTTTTGGGGCCAAGGCGCTGAGCGTTAAGGCACGCACGGGTCGCTTTGTGATCTGCCCGTCATGGCTAAAGAGATCATCCGCAAGCCCAGAGGCGCGCGATAGGCCGACACCGCTGGGCAGTTCGACCGCAGCGGCAACCGGCGGCGAAATCTCGGTCACATCAAATGCGGCAGCGGTGGTTTTGCGCACACTCTCCTTGGGTCCACCGAGCCGTTCACAGATGTGCAGCACCGCTTGCCCCGCACCATGGCTCGTGAGCCATTCTGCAAATGCCGCAGGTGCCGCAGCATCGCGCAAAAGGCAGATCATGCGCGCCCGCGGGGCCAGCACAGCGCGCAACCTGGCGAAGGGGGCAGCGTGCAGGCCGTGACAGGTGACCTCTTCCAACCGCCAGCCCAGGCGCGCGGCGATCATGCTGAAGGTGGAGGGCGCGCTATGTACCCGCCATTCGGCCGGAGACAGTTCTTGGGCCAATTGTCCCCCGGCCCCGAACCAGAAAGGATCGCCCGATGTCAGCATAACAGTCCGTTTCCCGCGGGCCGCCAACACGGGGGCAAGGCTAAAAGGCACGGGCCAGGCCAGCCCGCGCGGGCCTGCCTTTGCCAACTCAAGATGGCGCGCGCCGCCGATGATCACCTCAGCCTGTGCAAGCGCGGTGCGGCTTGCAGGCGCGAGGCCACCCGCGCTATCGTCAGTCATCCCGATGATTGTCAGCCAAGGATCAGCGATCATGCGCATATTGCTGCTCGGCGGCACCCGCGAGGCTGGCGCACTGGCCGACGCGCTTGCTAAGCGGGGGTGTGACGCGATCTACTCTTATGCGGGCCGTACGGCGGCCCCGCCCAGCCAACCCATACCCACGCGCATTGGCGGGTTTGGAGGCATCGAAGGCCTGCGCAGATACCTCATGACGCAAAAGATAACCCACGTTGTGGACGCGACGCATCCTTTTGCCGCGCAGATGTCGTGGCATTGCTTTGAGGCCTGCGGGACCCTCGATCTGCCGCTCCTTCGGTTGGAGCGCCCGGCTTGGGCCCCAGGGCCGGCGGACATCTGGCATCGCTTTACCAGTCTTGAGGACATCGTAGACGCCTTGCCGCCGAACCCCTCGCGGATCTTCTTGGCGATTGGCAAAGAACAGATTGATCTTTTTGCCAGCCGGTCCGAGCATTTCTACCTGCTGCGCTTTGTCGACCCGCCGCGGGGCAATCTGCCCCTGCCCCATGCGCATGTGACCATCGCGCGCGGACCTTTTGACGTCGCAGGCGATCTCGCACTGTTGCAGAAATGGGCCATCACTGATGTCATTTCCAAAAACAGCGGTGGCACTGGTGCCCGGGCCAAGCTTGACGCGGCGCGGGCATTGCAACTGCCGGTGCTGATGGCGGACCGTCCAAGCTTGCCGCGCACCGCAACGGCTGGCACGCCCTACGAGGTGCTGCGCTGGCTGGATCATGTCGCAGACCGTGGCGTGTAGACATAGCGCCCGACCCGGCGCGTTGCACTGTTGCCCAGCAACACAACGGTGCGCATATCCGCCATCTCAGGCTTGGCCGCGCTGAGCGTGGTGGTTGTGATCTTTTGATCCGGCGTGCTGACGCCCCGAGCAAAAGTGATGAGCCGGGCGGGCCCACATTCATCGCGCAACAGATCAAGCGTCTTGGCAAAGCCTTCTGGTCGCGCTTTTGAGCGCGGGTTGTAGAATGCCATTGCAAAATCACCCCGCGCCGCCATGCGCAGGCGATGCGAAATGAGATCCCAAGACTTTAGGTTGTCGCTGAGGTTTATTGCGCAAAAATCATGGCCCAAGGGCGCGCCCGCAGCAGCAGCGGCGGCCAACATCGCGGTGATCCCTGGCAGTACGCGCACGTCCACCTCCTTTGCTGCGCCCTCCATCGCCTCAAAGACCGCCGCAGCCATCGCAAAAACGCCGGGGTCGCCTGAGGATACGATCACCACCCGCGCGCCTTTGGCTGCGAGATCGAAGGCATGATGCGCCCGCTCAATCTCCTCGCGGTTGTCGGAAGGGTGCAGCGTCAGCCCATCGCGCGGGGCCACGCGCGCCACATAAGGAATATAGCCGATGACATCCGTGGCCGACGCCAGTGCCGCGCTGACCTCTGGCGTCACAAGCGCCGGATCCCCGGGGCCGAGGCCCGCCACGCTCACCCAGCCGGTCATTCTGCCGCTTCAGGGCGCCGGCCCTGACCATGCACAACCACAAGCGCGAAATAGGGGCAGTCGCTCTCCGCCACATCCGCCAGACGGGCTACGCGCTGATCCGGCATCGTCCCTTTTTCAACGAGCCACGCCTGATCTAGGCGGCCTGCCGTCTTCAGCGCGCGTTTTACGACGGGCAGATTGCGCCCCGTTTTCATCACCACCAGAGCGTCAGCCGTGCGCATGTGGCGTACGAGGTCGGCCTCGGGCAGTGTCCCCATGAGCACCGTCATCACGTCGTCTCCCCAAGTCACCGGCAGATCGAGCGCGTTCCAACAGCCCACCATGCCTGGGATTGCAGGCAAAACGTCAACCGCCACGCGCCCCTGCAGTCGCGTATGCAGGTGCATGAAAGAGCCGTAGAAAAACGGATCCCCTTCGCACAGGACAACCACGTCGTCGCGCTGCGCCAGCGCGGTCAGGCGGTCAGCCCATTCGGTGTAGAAACCCACCAGTGCATCGCGGTAAGCAGCGCTGTCAAAGCGCACCTCGGTCGTTACCGGATACTCCATCGGATATTCGGTCACGTCAGCGCGCAGCATACCTTCGACGATGCTGCGCGCTTGGCCCCTGCGCCCTTTCTTGCGGAAGAATGCCAGATGCCGCGCTGACCGGATCACCCGGTCTGATTTCACGCTCATCAACTCAGGATCGCCAGGGCCGAGCCCCGCGCAAATGACCCGGCCCATCGCTATTCCACCCGGCTGGCCAAAGCGTTGACCGCTGCGACCGTCATCGCGGAACCGCCGAGCCGCCCCCGCACGATCATCGCGGGCACCGGCAAGTCCTGCATCAGCGCCTCTTTTGATTCCGCGGCTCCGATGAAACCGACAGGGCACCCGATGATCGCAGCAGGGCGCGGACAATCCGCCTCAGCTAACATGTTGAGCAGATGAAAGAGCGCGGTGGGTGCATTGCCAATGGCCACAACCGCCCCGTCGAGATGCGGCCGCCAAAGTTCAACCGCAGCAGCAGAGCGGGTGTTGCCCATGGCTTTCGCCCGTTGAGGCACTTCGGCCTCCCTGAGGGTGCAAATTACGGCATTCTCAGCAGGGAGGCGTTTGCGGGTGATCCCTTCGCTGACCATATAGGCGTCACAAAGGATCGGTGCGCCCGCTTCCAAAGCAGACCGCGCTGCAATTGCCATCCCGGGGGAGAAATGCACATGCGCCTCAAGCCCCACCATCCCTGCGGCGTGAATCATGCGCACCGCCACGATCTCTTCTTCCCGCGTGAACCGCGCCAGTGCCGCTTCAGCGCGGATCGTCGCAAAGGACTGCCGGTAGATCTCCGCGCCGTCGGTGATGTAGTGGTGCACCATCAAATTGCCTTATAAACATCGGCGCGCTTCAGCCCGGTGAGCGCAGGCGCATCAGAGGCACGGCCTTCACGGATGAGGTCAAAGCCCTCCGCTGTCGCGGTCAAGGTAACAGGCGCACGTCCCGGATGCGCGCAGCCTTTGGCACATCCGGAGATATGCAGATGATCGCGCCCCCGAAGTCGCGGTGCCAGGTCTCGCGCAAGTGTCCGCGTTGATGCGTGGGCCTGCGCGCATTTCGGCGCGCCGGGGCAAGCAGTGATGCTCAAAAAGGGGTCTGCAGCTTGCGTGATGATCCCGTCGATCTCGGGCACATCGCGCGCGCCTTCGATCAGCAGCATGCGCCACGGCGTGAGACGAAGGGCACCGCAAATCGCCAGCGCAGTCAGGGTCTCCGCAGAAAGTGTGCCGAAAGTGAGCGCCACCAGCATGCCCTCTGCCCTAGAGCCTGGCACTATTTTAGGCGCATGCGCCTGCCGCGGCACATCGTGGCCCGCAGGCACCTCAAAGCCAGACGGCCAAAGCTGCGCCATGCGGGTCTGATCGCGGCGCACAGCGATAAACCACTGCGCAAGCTCAAGAGCGTCGCGCACCGCTGTCTCATCGCTTACGGCCTTGCCCATCGCCGCGCCATCGGCGCATAGGATCAAACCGCCTGCCGCGTCCCGCTCAATCCGAACATCGGCGGAGGCCGCTTGGAGCATGGGTTTGGGGCCCGCATCAAGGGCATAGCCGAATTTCCCAGAAGGCTGCGGCGCATCCTGTCTGGCAAGCGCGCGTGTCAAGCGCCGCGCCAGTGCAGCGGTCCCGTCCCCGTCGGCGTGAAAGGGGCTGATTAGAATGTTGCGCCGGCTCTCAACCTGCGGATCGCTATCGAGAAGGCCCAGCGACAGAAGGCCGTCGAGCAGTGGGAGATAATTCTTCTCGGACACACCGCGGATCTGGAGATTGGCCCGCGACGAAAGATCTAGGCAGCCATTGCCAAAGCGCTGCGCCAAACGGGCGACCCCCTGGGCTTGATCGGCGGTGAGCCGTCCCTCAAAGGGCCGCACGCGCACCAAAATCCCGTCCCCCGCGCGCATCGGGCGAAGTGCACCTGGGCAGTATCCTTTCACCAGGGGCGCGGTCATTCCGCGGCATCCATATGGGCGACAATTGCATTGCGCCGTGAGACCCAAAGGCCCGCCGCATGAAGCGCCGCAAACCGATCCCGGAGCGCTTGCAGCGCGTCTGGGTTTTCTTCCTGCATAAAAGCAACGAGGTCTGCGCGCCCCAGCGTGGCCTGGTAGTAAAGATCAAAAAGATGCGCCGGCACCTCGCGCGTAAGGTGGGCAAAAGCAGCGAGGTTGTCGAGCGTTGCGGCGATCTCAGCGGCCCCTCGAAAGGCATGACGCATCATGCCGCTGGCCCAATCTGGATTGGCCGCACGGGCGCGCACAACGCGCGCGATCTCCTCAGTCATGCTGCGCGCTCTGGGGGCATCTAGGCGCGTACTATCCACGTGGTACATTTGCGGTTTGGCGGCCCCCAGATGGGCCATAGCCGCCGCAAAGCCACCCTCGTGACTGGCATAATCGGACGCCAAAAGGACGTCGCTTTCGGCCAGATCCTGGACATGCGCGAAACTATCAGCGGCGTGCAAGCGCGCCTCAAGTGCTGCACGATCGGCACGCGCCTGTCCTTGGGCATCAATGGTCCATTCAGACGCGCGCAGCCAGGCCTCGCCCGCGGCGGCGCGCCCCGCTTCCGAATAATCTCCCATCGCGGCGTCCATGTTCATCCCGTAAAGTCCCGGCTTGGGGCCAAAGACGCGCGGCGTCTTGACCCGGTAGGGATTCATATCATGCGCTTCGGGCCGCTCTGCAAGGGCCATGGCCCCCGCCTCAAAAAGCTGGGCGAGGCCAGGAAAGACATCGCGGAAAAGGCCAGAAACCCGCAGCGTCACGTCGATGCGCGGCCGGTCAAGCAGAGTAAGGGGCAAGATGTCAAAGCCGCTCACCCGATCCGATCCGCTGTCCCACTTGGGCGCGAGACCGGCGAGGTGCATTGCCATCGCGATCTCCTCGCCTGCTGTGCGCATCGTGGCGGACCCCCAAAGATCCACGACAATCCCGCTTGGATAGCACCCCTCGTCTTGGAGGTGGCGACGGATGAGCTCTTCGGCGAGCTTCACACCCTGCGCATGGGCCGCGCGAGTGGGCACACTGCGAGGATCGACGGCAAAAAGGTTGCGGCCCGTGGGCAGCACATCGCTGCGACCACGGTAGGGCGAGCCTGAGGGGCCCGGCGCGATGCGACGCCCGTTGAGCGCGTCGAGCAGCCCTGCGCTTTCGCCGTCACCGGTACCAAAGATGTGCAGGCCATCGCCGTATTGGCTCTCTTTAATGTCGCAGACAAAGCGGTCGATGCGGGTCAAAGCCTCGGCCATGCCGCAGTCCTCATTGAGGCCCAGGTCGTCTTCGACGCCTGCGGCCTGCGCTTCGGACAGGATGGTCTTCACCAGCCGGTCGCGGCGCGCGGGATCAAGCCCGTCGGCGGTAGCGTATTCGTCAAGCAAGCGTTCAAGCTGTTGCATGCCGCTCGGCGTGGCGCTGTCTTTCATGGGGGGCGGCAAATGCCCCAGCGTGAGGGCGCCGATGCGCCGCTTGGCCTGCGCCGCCTCACCCGGATCGTTCACGACGAAGGGATAGATCACCGGCATCGCGCCGATGAGCGCCTCGGGCCAACAGTCTTGCGAGAGGGCCACGGCTTTGCCCGGCAGCCATTCCAGCGTGCCATGCGCACCGATGTGAATGAGCGCATGGGTCTCGCGCGCATGCAGCCATAGATAGAAGGCGACATAGGAATGGCGCGGCACACGGGCGAGGTCGTGATAATCGGTGTCGCGCTGCGAAATGCTGCCGCGTTCGGGTTGCAGCGCCACAAGCAACGCGCCGCACGTGAGCGCCGGAAAATGGAAAGCACCGTCCTGCACCAGCGGATCCGCGGTAGGATCCCCCCAGGCGGCAGTGAGGTCCGCCCGCAAAGCCTCCGGCAGACCCGCCAAAGCCGCGTGGTAGTCAGCCAGGGGCCATGCCACTGTCCGGCTGAGCAAGTGTTTCCCGAGCCCTCGGATTGAGGTTGCATCATAGCCTACTGCAGCAAAGAGATCCAACATCCCCTCAGCCGAGGCCAGCGCGTCAAGGCCCACGGCATGGGCGATCTGATCGGGACGGCCCGGGTAGGTGGAGAGCACCAATGCCACGCGCCGCGCCGCCTCGGGCCTGCCTGAAAGACGGTGCCAGGCGGCAACCCGTGCCGCCACCGCTTGCACGCCGGTCTGATAGGCGCGATGGGCAAAGCGCGAGAACTGCAGATGCGGGTCTTTCTTTTCTGGCGCTTTGAAGCTCACGACACCGGTGAAGACCCGCCCATCCACCTCAGGCAACACGACGTGCATGGCCAAATCAGCAGGCGAGAGACCGCGGGCGCTATCAAGCCATTCCTTTTCACGGTTGTTTGAAAGCGCCACTTGGAACACTGGACAGCCAGGCGCATCCAAAGGTGAGGCCCCACTGGCCCCCTGGCCGGAGAACGCAGTGGCGTTTACGATGGCGACAGGCGGGTGCGCCGCGAAAGCGGCAGCCAAAAACCGCTGTGCGGCTTCTGATTTCAAGGAGCGGACAAATAGGCCAAAAGGGGTGAAGCCTTGCGCCTCAAGCGCCTGCATCAGCGCATCGATGGGGGCGGTGTCAGCCGCGGTCAGATAGCTTCGATAGAAGGTGACAGCGACCAGATCGCCGTCACCCTCAGCATCAGCAGGCGGGGCGGAGGTAACACCTTTTGCCGGCCTGTAGTATCCGGCTGGCGGGACGGTTTTGGTTCCACTGACTGGTCCCGCATAGATCCCAGCCGCAAGGCTCAATTGCGCCAATGCGGCTTGCGCCGCCACAGCCCCGCCCGCTTCACACAGGTGGCTCAACCGGCGCAGCGTGGAAACCGGCAGCGTGGAATGCTGATCAAGGGACGGGTCTTCGCGGCCATCCGCGGGCAACACGGCGAGCGCGATGCCTTTGCTGCGCGCCAGATCCTGCACCTGCATAATGCCGTAAGGCCAATAGTTCTCCCCGCCGATCAGCCGGATGAGGATGCCCTTGGCACCTTGCAACGTCTGTTCAACATAGGTGTCGATGGACGCCGGGTGCCGCAGTGCTGTGAGGTTGCAAAGCCTCAAGGTTGGCAGGCCCCCTTCAGGCCCACCGCCGCGATGCCAGCCCGCCGCGAAAGCGCCCAGATCGCTGTCAGAGAAGGACAGGACCACCAGATCCGCGGGCGTTTGCCCGGGATCATACGGGGTTTCGGTATCCTCTAACCCATGGCTTTCGCGAAAGACGACATGCATGCGTGCTAAGCGCCCAAAACGCCCCGGATCGCGGCAGCATTTATGTGATCATGCTCCGCGATCACAACGAGATGGCCCTGTCGCGGGGCGGCACCCCAGGGCCGGTCGTATTGGTGCCGGACCCGCGCACCGACCGCTTGCACAAGCAGCCGCATGGGCTTGCCCGAGACTGCCACATAGCCCTTGACCCGCAAGATCTGTTGCTCCGTCGCCAGCCGCTCAATTGCCGTCACAAGCGCGGCGGGATCGTCGATCTCAGGCATCGGCACGACGATGGTCTCAAAATCGTCATGCTCGTGGTCCTCGTGCCCATCGTGATGGGAGGGTCGCGCGGCAAGGTCATCCTCAGCACCCGCGTTGAGGCCCAGCACCACATTGGGGTCGATAACACCCTCGGTCATCGGCAGGATTGGAACCGGGCGTGGCGCTTCGTCCTCAATCACCTGGCGGGCCTTGCCCAAGCCCGCATCGCCCGCAAGATCCGCCTTCGACATCAAAACAATGTCCGCACAGCTGATCTGATCCTCAAAGACCTCGGACAGCGGGGTCTCGTGATCAAGGATCTCATCCGCTTGGCGCTGCGCGTCAACGGCCGCCTCGTCTGCCGCAAACCGCCCGGCAGCCACAGCTTCGGCATCCGCCAAGGCAATCACTCCGTCCACGGTGATTTTTGAGCGGATGGCTGGCCAGTCAAAAGCCTTCAAAAGAGGCTTTGGCAAGGCCAGCCCCGAAGTCTCAATCAAGATGTGGTCGGGCTTGACCGGTAGATCCATCAGCGTCTCGATGGTCGGGATAAAGTCATCTGCGACCGTGCAGCAGATGCAGCCGTTGGCCAACTCCACGATGTTCTCTTCGGGACAATCTGGGATCGCGCAGGATTTCAGGATTTCGCCGTCCACACCGACCGTGCCAAACTCATTCACCAAAACGGCGAGCTTGCGCCCGCCCGTGTTGGCCATCAGGTGCCGGATGAGCGTCGTCTTGCCAGCGCCCAAAAAGCCCGTGATCACAGTAACGGGGATTTTCGACAGATCGTTCATGTCAGCGCCTCCAACGGCATGGGTGGAACACGGGCAAGGCTCTGCTTGCGAAACTGCAGGATGCGCTCGCGCCAGGGCACAAGACCATCAGATGAAGCAGCATAGGCGGCCGCGCCTGTCAGGATATCAGAAGCATCCTCGGCCCCCATGCGGCCGTAGACGTAGCTCCATTTTCCGGGTGCTGCGAGCGCGACAGCCGCCCCCTGGCTGCACGCGGAAAGACACTTAACGCCGACAACCTCGACGCCGTCGGGGACGGGCAAATCCTGCAGCGCCGCAAAGAGCCGCGCGCCGGGCCGATCCGCATCGTTCTCATGCACTTCACCCGCCTTGCAGGCATGACAGACATAGAGTTTGGCGTTCATGACGCGCCACCGAGGGCCATCGCTTGTGTGCCATCTGTAAGATTCATCGGAAACATGCCCACACCGCCGCACGACGAGGGGCGGTCAGCCCGACCAGGGTCTGTCTTTGTCATCTTCAATCTCCTCACCGTCTCACCCGACAGTGTGTTAAGTTGCTCGGGCCTGGCAGGTCTCCTGGCTCGCGGGTCGTTACCTGTTCCCGCCTTCCCCGTCACAAAGACGAGTGGCATTTTGGGGCAGGCTCACCGCTTACAGTCGCGGGGGCGGCTTCAGCATTGGGCAATCGCCCGCACTGAATTCCCTCTTCGGTCTCTACCGGGACACTTCCGGAACGAAACACCAAGCGTTTGAGATGTCGCACTTTGCCCCGCAGCGCGCAAGCCAATTTGCGACGCCCCATCAGCCAGAACCGCGCTGTCTCTGGCATCTTGTTGAGCTTCCTGCGCATATGCTTCTTAGAACGCCGCGCTGTCACGATTCCACGCGCCAATAGACGGAGCGTTTCCATGCCGCTCAGGCCCTTCACGCGCGCGATCCTCTATCTGCTTATCTCCATCGTGCTTTTGGACGCCATGGGGCTGATCATCAAAAGGCTCTCCCCCGACTACACCGCAGCAGAGCTTTCGGCCTATCGCAACATCTTTGGTCTTTTGCCGGCCGCCGTAGTTCTCTGGCGTTCCCCCGCTTGGCACGAAGGCGGGCGGGTGCTGCGCATGCGGCAATGGCGGCTTGCCGCGTTTCGCGGCGTTGTGCTGACGGGGGCGCAGCTCACGTTCTATCTCTCGCTCGGCGCGCTGAGCTTTGCCACAGCTTCCACCATCACCTATTCCAACGCGCTCTTTCTCGTGGCCCTCGCCGTCCCAATTTTGGGCGAAAAAGTGGGCGCCGTGCGGTGGGGTGCAGTTATGCTCGGCTTTGGAGGGGTGATCTGGGTGGTGGGGCCGGGACAAGACACCTTTACACTTGAGGCATTGCTGCCGATCTGCGCGGCGTTCTGCTATGCGCTCGTTGGGGTCACCGCACGGCTCTTCGACGCGGATGTGTCGACGGCCCTCATCAACCTCACATCGGCGAGCGTTGCATCGGTCTGCGCCGTGCTGCTGGTGCCGTTTTTTGGCGGGTTCACGGCGTTGGTGCGGGTTGAAGATCTGGCATGGATCTTTGCGATGGGCATGTTTGGCGGCTCGGCTGTTCTCTTGCTCGTCACCGCCTACCGCATGGCTGAGCAGAGCGATCTGGCACCTTTCAGTTACTTTGGCATCCCCATTGCCTTTGCCATGGGCTGGATCTTTTTCGGGGAGGCCCCGTGGGATGAGCTCTTTCCAGGCGCACTTTTGATCGTTGGCGGTGGGCTCATCATCATCTGGCGCGAGCGGCGGTTGCGCGCGCGCTAGACCTCAACCGTCTCGGCGACCTGTGCCCCAACGCCAAAGACGCGCTTGTAGCGGGCGATCTCTGCCTCAGGCCCCATCGCCTTGTTGGGATTGTCCGACAGCTTGACCGTGGGCCGACCATTGGCTGCCACGGCTTTGCACACCAACGAGAATGGGGCCAGCGCGTCGCGTGGCACGAGGTCGCGAAAGTCATTCGTGAGCAGCGTGCCCCAGCCGAAAGAAGCGTTCACCCGGTGTGCAAATTGGCGGTGCAGTTCTTTGATCTTGGCCACATCCAACCCATCGCTAAAGATCACCCGCTTGTGCAGTGGGTTCTCTCCCCGCGATTGCCACCATTTGATCGCGATCTCCGCCGCTGCTGCTGGATCCCCGCTATCGATGCGGATACCCGTCCACCCCGCCAGCCAATCGGGCGCGCTCTCAAGAAACCCTGGGGTTCCATAGGTGTCGGGCAAGATAATACGCAGATTTCCCTCATGTTCCTCATGCCAGTCGGAGAGCACGTCGTAAGGGGCCTGCGCCAAGGCCGCGTCATCCTCAGCCAGAGCGGCATAGACCATGGGCAACTCATGGGCATTCGTGCCGATCGCCTCCACCTCCCTGTTCATCGCGATTTTGCAGTTCGAGGTGCCGGTAAAAGCATTGCCCAGCCCCTCGCTCATTGCCTGGACACACCAATCCTGCCAAAGGAAGGAGTGCCGCCGCCGCGTCCCAAAATCGGCAATCGAAAGGTTGTCACAGGTCCGCAATGCTTCGATCTTTTCCCACACGCGTGTCATCGCGCGGGCATAGAGCACCTGAAGCTCAAATTTATCCATGCCGTTCAGGACAGTGCGCCCACGCAGCTCCATCAGGATGGCAAGCGCCGGGATCTCCCACAGCATCACCTCATGCCAGCGCCCCTCAAAGGTCAGCTCATACTGATCCCCCTTGCGTTCCAGATGATAGGGCGGCAAGCGGAGCCCCTCGAACCACTCCATAAAATCGGACCGGAACATCTGCCGCTTGCCGTAAAACGTGTTACCGCGCAGCCAAGTGCTCTCTCCCCGGCTGAGCGAGATCGAGCGCACATGATCCAACTGCTCGCGCAGTTCGCCCTCATCGATAAGCGTGGCCAAGGGCACCCGGGTCGAGCGGTTGATCAGACTGAAGGTGACTTGCGTGTCAGGTTTATTGCGAAAGATCGACTGACACATCAGCAGCTTGTAGAAATCCGTGTCGATCAGAGACCGCACAATCGGATCGATCTTCCATTTGTGGTTCCAAACGCGCGCGGCAATATCGACCATTGGTGCCCCTCCCTGTCGCGGCCTCTTTGTCGCAAATGCGGTGCGGCGGGAGCAAGCCTGTTTTGAAAAACGCCCAAAGAGCGTCAAAACCACGCCAAATTTTCCGACAATCGTAGAGCAGGCAGAAAGGAAAAATCGTGGCACCTACCGTCATTCTCACCCCCGTTATCGCGCTGTTGGCCTTCATGGGCTATGTCTGGCTACTCTCCTGTCGTTTTTGGATTGCGATCGTGCTGACATTGGTACTCTCCTACCTCGTATGGGCCTCAACGCCCTATGACCCGGAGCAGATCGTCTATTGGGGTGCGGGCACTGGCCTATTTGCCGCTGCAATCTTGGCCATGTCTTTGTTGCCAAAACGCGAATCCTACGTGATCGAGTTTCGCAAGATGAAAAACTCCAAGATCACGCCGAAACGGGACATTATCGTGGACGGCACCAATGTGATCTTCTGGGATGGACGCCCCAGCCTGGCCTCCTTGCGCCTCGTGGTCGACTATCTGCAAGCCAAAGGCTTCATGCCCTATGTCTTCCTGGACGGCACATCACGGCATCTGATCCGAGACAATGTGCTGGATGAGGCAGGCTATGCCAAAGCACTGGGATTGAAGAAGGAACGCGTGATGCTGTGCCCGGACCGCACCGAGGCGGATGAGTTCATCATGGGTTTTGCGCGCGACCATGGCCTGGCCGTGGTGTCCAATGACTATTTTGAAGACACCAGTGAGGCAGGATATGAGGTGCGCTTTTTCAAAGGCATTCTGGCGGATGGTCACCCGGTGCTGCAGGGAATGTAGCGCCGCAGCAAAGGCCACTATGCGCCCCGGTAGAACGCTGGAAGCGGGCAATTGCCATCGCTTACTCCCATTACGCGAGGCACGCTAAGCCAGTTTCACCCCGAGCCCGGCCATTCCAGACCGCGCTGCGGCGAGGGATCCTTCCAGATCAATCGCCCGACACAGATCCTCCCTCACAGTCACCGCAAAGCCCAGCTTTGCGGCATCCACGGCTGAGTAATTCACGCAAAAATCAAGCGCGAGCCCGACTAATGTGAGCGATGTGATCCCGCGCGTGCGCAGATACCCCTCAAGCCCCGTGGGCGTTTTGTGGTCGTTCTCAAAAAAGGCTGAATAGCTGTCGACCAGGGGGTTGTAGCCCTTCCGGATGATCAGATCCGCACGATCTTGGTGCAGCATCGTGTGAAACGCGGCTCCCGGGCTGCCCTGAATGCAGTGATCGGGCCACAGGACCTGCGGCCCATAAGACATCTCCGTCATGTCATAGGGCTTTTTCCCGGCGTGCGTTGAGGCAAAGGAGGAGTGGCCCGCCGGGTGCCAATCCTGGGTCAGGATCACCGCGCCATGCTCTGCCATCAGTGCATTAATGCCCTGCACAATTGTCCCGCCTTCCGGCACCTCCAGCGCGCCACCTGGGCAGAAATCGTTTTGGACATCGATCACAATGAGCGCTTGCATAAGCCTTCCCCTCGTCTTTACGCCAGTTTTAGCCGGTCCGGCCCTTGTACAACAGGGGGCTTGGCGCGTATTTCCACGCGCATGTACACCATCGCCGCCCTCTACCACTTTACCCGGTTTGATGACCCTGCCGCGCTGAAACCCGCGCTCTTAGAAGCATGCCTGGCGGCTGGTGTTAAGGGCACGCTTTTGCTCGCGGGCGAGGGTGTGAACGGCACCATCGCGGGGCCGCGCGCGGGGATAGATGCAGTGCTTGACCACCTGCGCGGTCTGCCGGGTTGCGCCGATCTAGATTGGAAAGAAGCAACTTCTCAGGTGCCGCCTTTCCCGCGCATGAAGGTGAGGCTCAAGCGCGAGATCGTGACCATGGGCCAGCCAGACGTGAATCCAGCGGCGCGCGTTGGCCATTATGTGGATCCCGCCGCATGGAATGCTCTCATCCAAAGCCCTGATGTCGCGGTGATCGATACCCGAAATGACTACGAAGTCGCGCTTGGCACCTTTGACGGGGCAATAGACCCGCAAACCAAGAGCTTCGGTGAATTCCCGGCTTGGTGGGAGGCCAACAAAGACGGGTTTCACAACAAGAAGATCGCGATGTTCTGCACCGGGGGGATTCGTTGTGAGAAATCGACCAACTATCTTTTGGGTCAAGGCGTCAAAGACGTCTATCACCTCAAAGGCGGCATCCTGAAGTACCTCGAGGAGGTGCCCGAAGAAGAGAGCACCTGGGAGGGTGCCTGCTTTGTCTTTGATGCGCGGGTGAGCGTGGGGCACGGGCTAACGGAAGGGCCGCATCTGCTGTGCCATGGCTGCCGCCAGCCTATCCTGCCCCAAGACAAAGCCCGACCCGAGTACGAAGAGGGGGTAAGCTGCCACCACTGCGCGGACCAGACCTCCGACTGGGACAAAGGCCGATTTCGCGAGCGCCAAAAGCAGATCAGACTGTCGCAGGTCCGGGCCGCCAAGGCCTGAAGCCAGGCTGCAGGCAAGCGATGCGCCGGAATACCCACAATTTGAAATGTTAAGCCTCCTTTAGCGCGGGCTTTGTATCCATATCGCGGGTGGACAAAGGTGGTGGTTATGAGTGCACAGGCGAATGAGGCGCCTGTTATCATCAAGCGCAAAAAGGTTGTTGGCGGCGGCGGGCACCATGGCGGTGCCTGGAAGGTGGCCTATGCAGACTTTGTGACAGCGATGATGGCGTTTTTCATGTTGATGTGGCTGCTCAATGCAACCACAGAACAGCAGCGCAAGGGCATTGCTGATTATTTTACGCCAACCATTCCAATCAACCGGGTCTCGGGCGGCGGCGACGGAGCCTTTGGCGGCGACAGCATCTTTTCCGAAGAGACGCTCCCACGGACAGGCACTGGCGGCACCAACACGCGCACCGCGCAAGAGCAGAACTCGCGCGGTGACAGCGGCGCAGAGGTTGGCCAAGAGGGGCGACCAGACGATCTGAAAGAGACCGAAGATCTGCTGATGGGCCGTGGCGGCGAATCTGCCGTGATGCAAAACCTGATGCGCCATATCATCACGCGGATCACAGACGAGGGGCTTGTGATCGAGCTCTTCGAACTTGAGAACGCGCCGCTTTTCATGGGTGCGGATGACGAGCCGACCCAGCTTTTGCGCGATCTTGCCGCCCTCATTGCCAGCACGGCGCAGACAGTCACCAACGATATCGCCATTGGCGGACATGTCCGGGCGAACCCTATTGTGGTGGCCAACAGCCCGGTTTGGGAGCGCTCAGCCGAACGCGCCACAACGATGCGGTTGCTCTTACAGGACGCCGCAATCGCGCCAGGGCGCATTGCGCGGGTCACGGGTCACGCTGATCGTGAGCCGGTGTTGGAGAACACAATGGCGCTGCGCAACAATCGCATAGAAGTGGTTCTGCTGCGTGAGGATGCGGGCCGCTAAGCAGTGCGGCCCGTCATCACGCCAGCCTGGAGCGTTCGCTGCATGGTGCCCGCTTCATCACGCATGTCAGAAACGCCGCGGTGAGAACATCACCGGAGGAGCGGTGTGGCGCGAAAGAAAAAGAGCCGCATTTTATCTGTTAGCGCCGCATTAAGTCCGCGCATTCTAAGAAGATGCGAAGCTTCTCATACCAGAAAGGTACCGCTCAGGATGACCATATCTTCGTCACTGAACGCTGGCGTCTCCGGCCTACAGGCCAATGCGACACGACTTGCCACCATCTCTGACAACATCGCGAACTCTTCGACGATGGGGTACAAGAGGGTGGAGACTGATTTTCATTCGGTTGTCATTTCATCCACCGGCGGGGCCTATTCTGCGGGGGGCGTTCGCTCCGTTTCGGAGCGTCTCATCGATCAGCGCGGCTCGCTCGTGACGACCGCCAATGCGACCGACCTCGCGGTACGCGGGCGCGGCTTCTTGCCCGTGGCGCAGGCGACACAGATCGAGGTCCAAAACGGCGATACGCCGATGTTTTTGACCACAACGGGCTCATTCCGGACGGACTCAGAAGGGTATCTGCGCACAAATTCAGGCCTCGTTTTGCTGGGCTGGCCGGCGCTGCCTGATGGCTCCATCCCCACATATCCGCGTGACACTGACGACGGGTTGGAGCCGGTACAGATCAACGTCAATCAATTCTCAGGTGAACCCACGACGCGGATGTCCCTTGGTGTCAACCTCCCAGCGGTTGAGACGGATCCCGGCGCAGATGGCGATCCTTACGAGCTCTCGGTTGAGTACTACGACAACTTGGGCACTTCGGAGAGTGTGAATGTCACCTTCACACCAAGCGTGCCAACGGTCGGCCCCGGTGCTGTCTCGTCCAACACTTGGACGATGACAATGGTTGATTCTGTCGACCCCACCGTCACGATTGGCGAATACACCCTTGTCTTTAACGATGACCGTATCTCGGGTGGCACCTTGCAGTCTGTCACCCGCACCGATCCCAGCTACAACGACTACGTCCCTGCGACGGGCACAATCATTGTTGACGTAGCAGGTGGGCCCATTGAGATTAACATCGGCCAACTCGGGGCGAGCGACGGTCTCACACAGCTCTCTGACAATTTTGCGCCCATCGATATCTTCAAAGATGGGTCACCGGTGGGGAATATGACCAGCGTCGAGGTGGACCCGAACGGTTTTGTCTATGCGAACTTCGACACCGGGATCACGCGCACAATCTATCAAGTGCCATTGGTCGATCTGCCAAACCCCAACGGCATGGTGGCGCTGGACCAGCAGACCTATCAACCCTCGGTGGAGAGTGGATCTTACTTTCTATGGGACGCAAGTGACGGTCCAACAGGCGATATTCTGGGTTTTGCCTTGGAGGAATCGACCACCGATGTGGCGGGTGAGTTGACCTCGATGATCCAAACGCAGCGGGCATATAGTTCCAACGCGAAGGTCATCCAGACCGTGGATGAAATGCTGCAAGAGACCACCAACATCAAACGCTGATCCGGCACGGGATAAAATCAGAGTAAAAGGATGGTATCATGACCATTTCAGGCGCACTCTCAAGCGCGCTCTCTGGCCTGCGCGCTGCCGGTCGCGGGGCGGAGATCGTTTCATCCAACGTCGCAAACGCGCTCACGCCAGGTTACGGAAGACGCGAAATTCAATTGTCCTCCTCCAGCATTGGTGCTTCGGGGGGTGTGCGTGTGGATGGCATCCAGCGCATCGTCGATGCCGGCGTCTTGGCAGACCGCCGTGTTGCAGAGGCAGAACAGTTGAACCTGCAAAGCAGCGCCAATTTTCTGTTGCGCGTGCAAGAGCTGTTCGGCACGCCGGACACGCCAAATGCTCTGACGGCCCGCCTAGCTGATTTTGAAAACAGCCTGATCGCCGCCACCAGCCGCCCAGACGCACCCGAGCGTCTTCGCGCCTCTGTGTCGGAGGCAGCGAGCCTGGCCACTGCAATCAATGACGCCTCACGCGGCATTCAAAATGATCGCAGCATTGCTGACCGGTCCATCGGACAGCAGGTTGAGCGCCTTAATCTGGCGCTGAATGAGGTGGTCGCGTTGAACAATCAGATCACGGCGGCGCTTGTGCAAGGGGGCAATATCGCAGGTCTACAAGACCAACGTCAGCGGGTCATTGATGAGATCAACACGCTTGCCCCCGTGCGCGAGGTGCAACGGGACCGAGGTCAGGTCGCGCTCTACTCCGCGGGCGGCGCGATCCTGGTGGATGGCGGCGCGGCTGAAATTGGCTTTACAACCACAAATGTCGTCACGCCCTACATGACGCTTGGCGCAGGCACCCTGGGAGGGCTCACCATCAATGGCACGCCGGTACGCTCTGACAGCGACAAAGGCGTGTTGCGCGGCGGCAGCATCGGCGCGCAGTTTGAGATCCGCGATGAATTGGGTGTCGAAGCGCAAACGCAACTGGATATGATTGCGCGCGACCTTGTAGAGCGCTTCCAGGATCCTGCGGTGGATCCAACGCTGACACCTGGAGACGCCGGGCTTTTCACGGATGAAGGCAATCCTTTTGATCCTGTCGATGAGGTTGGCCTGTCAGAACGCATTCAGATCAACGCCGCTGTCGATCCCAACCAAGGCGGTGAGCTTTGGCGCCTGCGTGACGGGATGAACGCCGTCGTGCCTGGGCAACCCGGCAATTCGACAATCCTGCAGGCCCTTACAGAGGTGATGACCGACCCACGGCCGACCGGCTCTGGTGCCTTTGGCGGGGCCGCGTTTACGGCGGTCGACCTGGCCGCCACCATAACCTCTAACATCGACGTTGATCGAAGCAGCATCGAACAAAAGCTGAGCTTTGCTGCGACCCGCCTCACCGATCTGACAGATCGACAACTGGCAGATGGCGTGGATACCGACGCAGAATTGGGCAAGCTTCTGGTTTTGGAGCAAAATTACGCCGCCAATACACGGCTGATCCAAGCCGCAGATGAGATGCTGCAACAGATATTAAGGCTGTAAATCATGTTTTTAACCAACCTTGGCGACCTTTCCTCCTCCATCACCACGCGGCGGCAAACAGTGGCGCTCCGCGATGAAATCTCAAAACTGAGCCAAGAACTCTCAACCGGGCGCGTCTCCGATTTGCGGGATGTTTTGGCAGGCAGCTACAGCACGCTCACCGACATTGATCGCCGCATGGCCGTGCTCGACGGCTACAACACGGCCACCACCGAGGCGACGATTTACGCGTCGAACGCGCAGCTTGCTTTGGACAATTATCAGTCCTTCGGCAATGATCTGGCGTTGAGCCTGATCACAACTGGCACCAGCCCCTCCAGCGTGGCGGGCACCGATACGGCCGCTGAGGCGCGCAATGCCCTTGCGGGGATGGTCGGGCAGATGAACACCCGCGTCGCAGGTCGCTTTCTTTTTTCAGGCACGGCGACGGACCAGCCTCCCATCGCCGCTCCCCAGCGCATCATTGATGAACTTCGCACAGCGCTTGTGACAGCAGGGGTAACGGCACCAGATGACATTTTCACCGAGGCACAGAATTGGTTCGACGACCCCGCGGGCTTTGAGGCGCTGATCTATCAGGGCAGCGCAGACAGCTTGGGCCCCTTTCCATTGTCGCAAGCGGAAACGGTCGCACTCGATGTCAAAGCGCTGGACCCCAACCTGCGTCAGGTGCTGATGTACACAGCGCTTGCCGCGCTGACAGATGATGCCGCTTTCGGCTTTGACGTGCCAGCCCAAGGGGAAATGTTTCGTCGCACAGGGGAGGCGCTGCTTCTCGCGCAAGATGATGTCATAACGCTGCGCGCGGACGTGGGTTTTGTTGAGGCTCGGATCGATAAAGTGATCACCCGGAACGAGGCCGAGCTCTCTAGCTTGGAGTTTGCACGGGCTGCGCTCTTGGAAGTTGATCCTTTTGAGGCTGCGACGAAGCTGGAAGCCGCGCAGTTCCAGTTGCAAAGTCTCTACACCGTGACCGCGCGCAATTCACAACTGCGTCTGGTGAATTTCCTATGAAAGCTGTTTTGGCAACCTTATGTGCGCTGGTCCTGTGGTCTACGGCGGCCTTCGCCAATCCGGTTCGGATCAAGGACTTGGTGGATTTCGATGGTGTGCGTGGCAATGATCTGGTGGGATACGGGTTGGTTGTCGGTTTGAACGGAACCGGCGATGGATTGCGAAATGCGCCATTTACCGAAGACATCATGACAAATATTCTTGAGCGGCTCGGGGTAAATGTCACTGGTGAGCAGTTCCGCCCGAAAAACGTGGCGGCGGTGCTCGTGACGGCGAGCCTTCCAGCCTTTGCGCGCATGGGCGGGCGGATTGATGTTACGGTGTCTGCGATAGGCGATGCGAGCAGTCTTTTGGGTGGCACCCTGGTAATGACGCCTCTAAACGCGGCGGATGGGGAGATCTACGCGGTCGCGCAAGGCACCATCATCGCGGGCGGCGCAGTTGCGGAAGGTGACGGTGGCCAAGTCACGCAAGGTGTGCCTACCTCTGGCTCAATCCCATCCGGCGCGAGTGTGGAGCGCGAGATTGCCTTTCAGTTGAGCTCACTCGAAGATCTGCGCTTGGCGCTGCGCGACGCGGATTTCACCACCGCGGACCGGATTGAGCGTGCGATCAATGCAGATTTTGGTCGGCGTGTCGCGTTAATGTTGGACAGCGGGACAGTTCAATTGGACGTACCGCGCATGGGCATGCGCTCGGTTGCGCATGCTTTGAGCCGGATTGAGAACATTCGCGTTGAACCTGAGCGTCGGGCGCGGGTGGTCGTGGATCAGCGTTCGGGTACCATCGTTATGGGCGAAGACGTCCGCATTTCCCGCGTGGCCGTCAGTCAAGGGAACCTCACGTTGCGGGTTCAAGAAGCGCCAATCGTTGTACAGCCTAACCCTTTCGCAGCGGGGGAAACCGTTGTCGTGCCGCGCACAAATGCAGCCATCGATGAGGAACCGGGGATCAGCTTGGCAGAAGTTCAAGAGGGAACATCCCTATCTGAAGTGATCGCCGGCTTAAATGCCCTCGGTGTCGCCCCTCGAGACATGATCGATATCTTGAAAAGCATCAAGGCGGCCGGAGCGTTGCATGCTGAGTTCATCGTGAAATAGGATCGGCGGTTTTGGCGCGTATACCTAATTCGGTGTTCTTGGACACTCTCGCTGGCGGATCAGCCCTAGGTCGAAATCAGTTGCCGCGAGGCGCGAATGTCGGGCACCTTTGGGTGTTGCGAATTCTCCCCTTCGCCAGAACGGTGGAGAAAAAGACCCGATCAAAAAAATGAGCTATTTATTTCATCGAGGTTGAGTAGGCGGAGTATGATCTCTTCGCAGTATCGAGGAAGGATGCCGGGTAAATGAGGGACCTAATGGTACGCTTTACAGAAGGTTCAGTGCCTCGGTGTTTTTGCTAGAAGTAGCTCCGCACTAGGCTGCCCGCGATCAGACTCCAGCCGTCAGCGACAACGAAAAAGGCCAGCTTGAAGGGCAGAGAGACGATAGCGGGCGGCACCATCATCATGCCCATTGACATCAAGATCGCTGCTACCACGAGGTCAATGATGAGGAACGGCAGGAAAATCAGAAACCCAATTTGAAAGGCCCGCGCAATCTCCGACAACAGGAAGCTTGGAATCAGCACCGACAGCGGTGCCTGAGGTGAAAGTGGGGTCGTCAACGTGTCAGGCCGCAGCTCCGCCATCGCGCGAAAGGTCCCTGGATCAAGGCGCGCCGCCATGAATGCCCGGAACGGCTCAAGAGTTCTGACAAAGGCTGTTTCAGCGTCGATCTCTTCATTTGTAAGCGGCTCGATGCCAGACTGCCACGCTTGCGTGAAGACCGGTTCCATCACAAAGTATGTTAAAAAAAGCGCGAGGCTGACGATCAGCATGTTTGGCGGAGACTGCTGCAACCCGATCGCGGTGCGGAGGATCGAGAGCACCGTCACGATGAAGGGAAAACAGGTCACCATAATTGCAAGGCCAGGCGCTAGGCTCAGCACTGTGATTAAGATAAAAAGCTGTATGGCACGCGCGGAAATCGACGAGCCATCTCCCAGAGAAATAGAAACGTCTTGAGCAGAACTGATGCTTGGTAGAATAGATACGAAACAGATTGTCCCGATAAGAACGATGCAGCGCGGCATGCCGGTCAAGAATTTGGCTGAATTTGTAGAATTTCGGTGAGCCTTACCGCAAGCTGCCCGCTGACATCATCTTCTTTTTCTTCGAGCATGCCGCGGGCGACCAACCGTTCGCCAACGTAGAGCTCGACCGGATCATCTACCCGGCTATCTAGCGTAAGTAAGGCGTTCTCGCCCATTGCCACCAACTCACGAATGAGCGGTCGAGCGCGCCCGACACAGACTGTGACTTCAATTGGCACAGCGGTGAATGGATTGTTAGGGTCAACGGCCTGCGCCTTAGAGATATCGGCATCATCCATGATTCAACTCCTGCTCGGACCTATGAAAGAAAGCGTCAAGTGCGGCATTGATATCCGCCAGCATTGCGTCCAGGTCGATTTCCCGTTCTTGTTGGTTCACGCTCATATAGACCTGCCCACCACCTAACGTCGGGTCCTCCGCTATGGTAAAAGGGACGCCAACAGTCTTGGTGAAAAGCTCCTCAATTTCTGGGCGCAGTCCCGCGGGCACCACGAGATCCATCATCCCGTGGGACTGGTCCTTAAGCAGTTTTCCAACCTGATCCTGCAGGTGCGCTTCCAATGCCTTTTTCGCCATCGGCGGCAGAAGAGAAGTTGCAATCTGAGACATCAAGGGGCGCAGCCCGGTTGTCACTTTGCTATAAGCCTCATGATATGTGAAGGACATGTCCTGAACACGCTGCACGAGCTCTGAAGTGAGCTTCTGATTTTCATCTTCTTTTGCCTTTACGGCGTCATCCCATCCGGCCTGATAGCCGCTTTCAAAACCTGTCAATTGGGCTTCTTCAACATCAATGTCCACGGCTTCAGACGGGGCCGGGAGACGTGGGATGAGCCCGCCAAAGTCCGTATAGAGGTGCGCAACAGACATCACACTTTCTCCTCTTTGTCCTCTAGCCAACCCCGCAAGATCTCAACCGTTTCATCCTGACGTTCACCGATCATATTGCGCAGACGGTCAACCGGATTGTCTTCAGCCATCCCGCCCCTCATCATCGGAAGATCTGGCAGCGGATCTAGATCGCCGGCAAAGGAGCTATTCATATCCAGTGGCGGCAGTTCAAACTCGTCATTGGAGACCTCACCGCTCAGCGCTGGTGCACTTCCGCTCGCATCACCCTCGGCCGGTGGGAGCGCAGGCACATCTGCGGGGGATTGCGAAGAGGGTCGCGCGAGAATCGGGCGCACCACAAAGAGACCGAGAATAAGCGTGACCAACGCTAGAATCGCCATTTGGAACGCTGACATCACGTCAATCTCGAAGACATTGAAGAGAGAACTCTCCACAGTTGTGCCGCTTGGTGGCACTGAGAGCAGCGCCATAGACTTGATGGTAATAATGTCACCGCGGTTTTCGTCGAAGCCGACTGCTGAAGACACAAGTTCACGAAGGGCCTGAAGTTCTTCAGCACCGCGCGGCGCAGGTACCACCGCCCCGGCCGCATCGGTGGTGGTCGGCTCATTGACCAATACTGCTACAGTCACGCGCTTGATCGCACCAGGTGCTCTAACAATCTCACGCTCAGTCTCGGAGACTTCATAGTTTACCCGCTCTCGCGTTTCATTGTTTTGTGAAGAAGAGCTTTCTCCAGCGCCGCCGCCCTCTTGATCCGGCAGATTGCTCGCCACTGTTACGTCACCGCCGCCAGCATCTTGCGACGTATTGCTACGTTCCTCCGTGTCGGTGCTGATCGCAACGCGGCCTTCAGGATCAAATCGACGCTCGCGGATCGCTTCACTTTCGGTTACCGTGTCAACGCTCACCTCCACGACTGCATTGCCAAACCCGACCCTTGCTTCAAGCAAGCGTTGCACTCTATCGCGCAAAAGTTGCGAGATGTCATCGCCGCCGATTGCGGGTGCGGCGTCATCAACTTGCCCAATCAGCGATCCGTTTGCGTCAATCACCGCGACGTCGTCGGGCGAGAGCCCCGCGACGGCTGAGGCCACCAGATATCTCACGGCCTTTGCTTGCGCGGCGGTGACACCATTCCCATTTGAGTTGACGGAGACTGAGGCCTTGGGCGTCACCCCACGCTGAAAGGGATTTGATCCGGTGCTGGCAATGTGTACGCGGGCCATCGAAATCTGCGGACTTGCAACAATCGTGCGCGCCAATTCACCTTCCTTCGCGCGCCAGTACGCGGCATCAAACATTTGTGAGGTGGTGCCAAAACCGGTCAGCGTATCTAGAAGTTCGTAGCCCCGATTGCCGTTTGCGGGCAGGCCTTCGCTGGCCAAAGTCAAACGCAATTCATCACGCTGCGATGAATCAACGAATATAGAGCCACCCCGAACATCATAGGCAACGCCTCGTTGCTCCAAAGACTGAACAACATCTCCCGCAGCACTGCTTTCCAAGCCCGCATAGAGCAGCGTCAAGCTTGGCGCAGACGCCACCCGTGCCATCAGTAAAATGCCCAAGAACATTGCTGTTGTCGTGATAATCACAATCAATTGCCGACGCAGATCAAGCTGCATCCAGACATTCAGTAATTGCTGCACAATTGCCTCCGTCACACCCATCATTCTGCTGGGACTGACCAGACAATTGGCGCATCGGGCTTAACATTCGGTTAGTGCACTCGGGTCTATACATACCTTTGAAGCAGCAAATGGACTGGACATGGCAGACGCATCCCCTGAAGCCGAAGACGAACCGAAAAAACCATCAAAAATGCCGCTGATCATTGGGCTGGTGCTTGCACTCGTCGGGGGAGGCGGTGGCTTTTTCGCGACCTGGAGCGGCATGATTCTTGCGCCCAACGCCGAAGTTGCAAAGGAAAAGGACGTCTCCGAAGAAAATGAAGGGCCATCAGTTGCGTATGTGGCAATCGACCCTTTGGTCATATCTCTGCCGGAAAGTGCAAAGTCACGTCATCTGAGGTTTCGAGCGCAGCTTGAGGTACCGCCGGGCGCGCAGGAGAAAGTGGATGTGCTGTTGCCACGCGTTGTCGATGTCCTGAACAGTTATCTTCGGGCATTGGAAACATCCGATCTTGAGGATCCATCGGCCTTGGCGCGTCTGCGATCACAGATGCTGCGGCGGGTTCAAGTGGTAACCGGACCTGGAAATGTCAACGACCTACTCATCATGGAATTTGTGCTGACGTGAGGACGCGGAAATGGAACTGATCGCTGACATTCTTCTTGTCGCTGGCGCCCTCGGTGCCGGCCTTTATTGCGTTGTACTGGGGCGCCGTTTGAACCGTTTCAACGATCTGGAGAAAGGCGTCGGCGGAGCGGTGGCTGTGCTCTCTGCCCAAGTAGATGAATTGACTAAAACCCTGGAAGCGGCGCAAAAGTCTGCCGCTCACTCCGCTCAAACCTTGGAAGACTTGGTGTCAAGATCTGAGAAAGCCACGCGCACGCTTGAGATGCAAATGGCGTCTTTGCATGACTTTGACATCAGTCCGAACACGCCACCGACAAAAGATCTGCCTGAAGAAGTGCCACCAGTCGCGCCGCAGATCGAAAAACCTATCGAGCCAATGTTCACGCGGCGACGCGCCTAGTCAGGAGCCTTTTTGATGACGAAAAAACGGACCAAATTTCGCGCTAAGGGGCGCGGTGTTGTGCTGACTATTGCGGCGCTGTTGGTTTCCTCGGCTCTCTTGCGCTTAGGCGGTGACACTGGCCAAGCGATCGCACAAGCGCTTACCCAGCCAATGAAACCAACAGCGCCAGCAATGTCCGAGGACCATTTGGACAAAGCAGTGGTCGAAAATGCGAGTAAAACCGGAGCAGATCGCACTGAGATGAGCAATCTGCTGGCATCTCTGCGCGAACGCGAAATGAGAGTTAAAAAGTTAGAGTCGCAGATCGAAATGCGGCGCAAAGCTCTCGAAGTTGCAGATGCGGAAGTGCGCAAGCGTTTGGCGATCCTGGAGCAGACCGAAGCCAATCTGAGAGAGACTTTGGCGCTAGCGGATGGTGCCGCAGAGGATGATCTCGCCCGACTTACCGCTGTGTACGAGCAAATGAAGCCGAAAGAAGCAGCAGACCTTTTTGCAACGATGGAGCCTGATTTTGCCGCTGGCTTTCTCGGTCGCATGCGGCCAGATGCGGCTGCGTCAATCATGGCGGGACTCCCACCAGAAATTGCTTATTCTATAAGCGTAATCTTGGCGGGTCGGAATGCAAATGTTCCAAAAACATGATCTATTCTGACGTTTTCTTAATCGGTCTGTGACAGGCTAGACCTGCAGTGGACAGAGGGTGGCATCATGATCGGAATAATTGGTGTTGTGACGGTGTTTGTCATGGTCTTTGGCGGCTATTTAGCCGCCGGAGGAAAGTTCGGTATTATTATCAAAGCTTTGCCATTCGAGATGACGATGATCGGAGGGGCCGCTATTGGTGCTTTTTTGATCAGCAATGATGGCCCAGCCATCAAACACACAGTAAAAGATATCGGGAAAGTATTCAAAGGCCCAAAATGGAAGCCAGATGACTATCGCGACCTATTATGCCTGCTCTTTGAATTAATTAGGTTGGCACGTCAAAATCCGGTTGCAATCGAGGAACATATCGAAGCGCCAACTGACTCTGCGATATTCTCAAGGTATCCCAAAATCCTTACAGATAAGGAAGCTATTGCGTTAATCTGCGATACAATGCGCTCAGCATCAATGAATTACGACGACCCGCATCAGGTCGAAGAAGTTCTGGAGAAGCGGATGGAGGCAAATGCCCATCACGCATTGCATTCCAGCCACGCGCTGCAGACCATGGCCGACGGATTACCAGCTTTGGGTATTGTGGCCGCGGTGCTTGGTGTAATCAAAACGATGGCTTCCATCGACCAGCCACCCGAGGTGCTGGGGAAATTGATTGGCGGTGCCCTCGTCGGCACCTTTCTCGGCGTATTTCTAGCCTATGGTATAGTTGGCCCCTTTGCGGCCAAAGTGAAAGACGTAACTGAAGATGAGCAGCACTTTTATCAACTCATCCGAGAGGTTTTGGTCGCAAATCTGCATAACCATGCAACCAATATCTGCATAGAAGTCGGCCGCCAAAACACACCCTCCCATCGCCGCCCGAGTTTTTCTGATCTCGAAGAAGCCCTCAAAGCCATCAAACAAGAGGCCGCATGACAGCACGAACGCTCCTGTTTACTTTTGCAATCAGCACCGCGCCCGTACTTGCTGAGGCTCAAATTGCAACTTTGCAATCGGGAGAACACGCAGATTTCACGCGGGTCGTCGTGCCTGTCCCACCAGGTGCTGATTGGCTTGTTACACATCAAGGAGACACCGTCGCACTCTCTGTGCCTAGTTTTTCGGGTGCCTTCGACGCGTCTCGCCTATTCGACTTGGTGCCCCGCGACCGGCTGACGGCCGTCGACGTCTCGGGCAATACAGTCTCATTTTCGTTGGGCTGTGACTGCCAAGTCGCCCCCTTTGTCGCCCGAGATCGCTTCGTCGTTTTGGATTTTGCCGCTAAAAATGTCGCGCTTGAAGCACCCGCGATCGAAAAAAACCCCGCGGTGCCTTCGGCGCTTGACGATGATACCCAAGGCGAAGGACCCCTCGTTCCCAAACCTGTGATCTTGCCCAGACGAAGCTCTTCTTTTCCCATCCCGCAAGAAGTCTCAACTGCCGACGAACCCAGCGATCCGCAAGAGGCGCTTCCCGCACCTTCTGAAAGGCTCAAGCGTGAGATTGTGACATTACCTTTGGTTTTTGAACGCACAGGTCCGTCTTTGTCGCCGCAGTTGCAACCCGCTGATCTTCCCCGACGCGCACGTGGTCCGCGCAACGAGACAGATCCGACTGCGCTCAGCGATATGCAGCAGCGATTGGCGCTAGAATTGAGCACTGCCGCAACCCGCGGCGTTCTCAATCCGGTCCCGGGCCGCGCGCTGCCGGAAGTCATGACCTTAGACACAATGAAACCCAACAACCAAGCCGAAGAGGAAGCGCCTGAACCCAACACGCCACCAGAGCAACTTTTGGGCAACGTGAACAACTTGCGCGTTACCTCAAGCAATGATCTGCCCATGCTTTTTCAGAGCGGCGATCGAGAGCAATCGCTCACCGGTCAAAGCTGCCCGACGAGTCAAGAAGTGGATTTAGCGGCTTGGGCCGATGATCGCCCCTTTCATGTCCAAATTGGCATCGCGAGACAGCAGCTCTTCGCCGAGTTTGACCGCCTCGACGCTGCAGGAGCGCTCGCGCTCACTCAGATCTATCTGCACTACGGCTTTGGTGCGGAGGCGCTACAGATTTTGTCACTCGGAGGTGAGATCGCCCAAGAAAAACCCTATCTCTATGACATCGCACATATCTTAGAACACGGTATTGCACCCGAGCAGAATTCGATCGACGGATTGCTTGATTGTGAAACGGACATCGCGCTGTGGGCGATGCTGTCAAACGAGGAGCTCGACACCTTAAACAGGGTCGACGCACGCGCGGCTTTGCGTGCACTCAGCCGACTTCCGGTACATTTGAGAACGTTTCTCGCCCCCGCTTTAAGTCAACGATTATTGTCCCACGGCGACACATCTGCTGCAGCTGCAGCCTTGCGTAATGTTGAAAGGTTGCCGCAGCCGCTTCAACCTGCTGGAAAGCTGGCGCAAGCAGAACTTGCACTTGATCGGGGCGACTTGAGCGAAGGCACTAACACACTTGCAGACGTAATTGATGATAACGCGATCCAATCACCAGAAGCCTTGATTCGATTGGTCGAAACCAAACTCGCCACCAATCAACCGATTGACGCGGAAACGGCAGGCCTAATCGAAGCCTACGCAAAGGAGTTGCAGACGGCAGATATCGGTCCCGCGCTGCGTCGCGCACATGTCTTAGCGCTTGTAAAGTCGAACCAATTTGACCTCGCCTTTACCGCGATGAGAGAGCTGGGAGCGGACGCCAATGATCCTGATTCAATTGAATTGCGTCGGCAAGTCACGACAGAAGTGGTCGCTGCTGCCTCAGATGTGGTGTTCCTCGAGCATGTATTCGCGCAGGATTTGAATGACATAAACGCGCTTGCGCCACGACCGAAACTCACCCTCGCAGAACGGCTGCTTGAGCTTGGATTTCCAGAACGGGTAGATGCTATTTTGCAAAGTGTTCCCCAAAGACCCCTCAATCCGGCTCGGCAGATGCTCGCAGCGCGCGCAGCCCTAGATTTGAAACAGCCCGAAGCGGCGCTGTTGGCCCTGGACAATATGACCGACGAAGCGTCGGAAACGCTACGCGCTGAAGCGCAGCTGATGGCTGGCGCGCATAGTGAAGCCTACGAACTTTTTCAGCGTATCAACCGTCCTGAGCAAGCGGTAGCGGCCGCTTGGTTAGCCGATGGTGCCACATCTCAGAGTTTACGCGACGACCCACTTTTTGGTCCCGTTCTGGCTCTTTCGGATCTGCCCTACGATATCTCGGAATCACCAGACGGCATGCTTGCACGCACCGCCAGCGCTCTGGAAGAGAGTGAAAGTGCCAGACAAGCCCTAGAGAACCTCTTGAGCACACCCCGCTTGGAGATCGAAACTTCGGAACAAGCGCAATAGCAAAACAAACCTAGTCTAAAGTTACTTTCCATAAAGGAACTGAACGTAGGCTCACAACAGGTTGACGATGTACCCGGTGAGCAGAATGCCAATTAGATCATCTTCAAACGTTTCGCGCTTTTCGGGCGAGACTTTCTTTTGAAGACGTTAGGCGCTGGATTTAATCCAACGATCCTATTGGCGGTTGCCTTGATGGCCGTGATCGTCATGATGATATTACCGATGCCGTCTTGGGTGCTCGACGTCGGATTGGCGCTGTCTTTCGCACTCGCAATCCTAATCTTTACCGTGACGCTCTTTATCGAGCGGCCGCTAGATTTCAGCGCCTTTCCCAGCATCCTTCTCGCGTCGCTCGTGCTGCGCCTTTCTCTCAATGTCTCCTCCACAAAGCTGATCATTGGTGAAGGGCATACCGGTACGGACGCCGCAGGCGACGTTATCGAGAGTTTTGCGAATTTTGTCATGGGCGGCTCGGTCTTCCTTGGTCTGGTGATCTTTTGCGTGCTTTTGATTGTCAATTTCATGGTGATCAACAAAGGAGCTACGCGCATGGCAGAAGTCGGGGCGCGCTTTGCGCTGGACGGCATGCCCGGCAAGCAGATGGCGATTGACAGCGACATGTCCGCGGGGGCGATTACACATGAAGAAGCGCGAGAACGACGTGAGCGTGAACAGCAAGAAACCACCTTTTTCGGCTCCCTCGATGGTGCATCAAAGTTCGTGAAAGGCGATGCGATCGCTGGGCTCCTTATTACGCTCCTGAACTTGGTCGCAGGCTTGATCATGGGCGTTTTGGTGCATGGCATGCCCCTTGGGAGTGCCTTTGAGACCTACGCGATCCTAACCGTGGGCGATGGGCTCGTCTCGCAGATTCCAGCCGTGATCATCTCGATTGCTGCAGCCTTGCTCCTGGCGCGCGGTGGCACCCAGGGTGCGACTGACTTGGCGGTCTTCGCGCAATTGGGCAAACACCCCTCCGCTTTGGCCACCGTCGCTGCCCTGATGGTCGCCTTTGGTCTGTTTCCGGGCCTGCCTTTTTTCCCATTCATGTTGGGCGGATTGGCTCTAGCGGCTGCTGCATATACGGTGTTTCGCACGCAGGAACGCACCAAAGCGGCAGAACCAACACGAGACCCAGAAGAACGCGTTGCACCTGCCAAGTCACTCGGCGATATCCTAGAATTGGACGATATTCACGTCGAGTTTGCTCCCGATCTGGTCAACATGGTACTGGATCCGGGCACGGGGATTGACGCGCGCATTACCAAAATGCGTACCCATATCGCCACCGTCTACGGCCTCATTATGCCGGAGATTCGTCTCACCGACAACGCAGGCTACAGTGCCGGCACTTACGTGATACGCATCCAAGGCGTCGAACTTGCCCGCGCCGAGCTCAATCCCGACCAGGTGCTCGCCCTCTCACCCGAAGACCGAAGCAACATGCCATCGGGCACGGACACAACCGAACCGGTATACGGCGCGCCTGCCCGCTGGATCAACCAAAGCGATCAAGAAAGTGCGGCCCTGTCCGGCGTCACCATCGTCACCCCAAACGAAATCTTGGCGACGCATCTTTTGGAAGTCATCAAAAACAACCTAAGCCGTCTGCTCACGCTGAAATCGCTGCGTACAACGCTCAGAGAACTCAGCAATATCTCAGATCCTGCGCGGGCGGAGGCGAACAGGAAGCTCTTGGATGAAATGATCCCCGACAAAGTCCCCATCGACATGTTGCACGCGGTTTTGCGGCTTTTATTGGATGAGCAAGTGTCCATTCGCAATCTCCCGCTGATCCTTGAAGCGATCGCCGAAGTCCGCACGCAATCGGCTCAGCCTGAGGCGATTTGCGAACACGTCCGCCAGCGCCTTGGGTTTCAAATGGTTGCTGAGATGCGCCGCATTGATGGAACATTGCCCCTAATTCAGCTGGCCCCAGAATGGGAAGAGACTTTTGCCACCTATCAGGTTGAAAGTGACCGCGGCCTCGACATCGCCCTGCCGCCGGATCTGTTCAATCGGCTCGCTGAGCGCGCCTCTGAAAAGCTCAATGATGCAGGCCAAAACGGCATTTACCCCGCGCTCGTCACAAACACGCGGCGCCGCCGCTTTCTACGCACCGTGATGCGCGCCAAAGGGATCACTGCACCGGTGCTTTCATTCGAAGAAATCGGCATAGACGCGCAGCCCGCTTTGGTCGGGACCATTGCCGCATGAGCACTGCCCTGGTGAGCTTTCTGGAGATATCTCGAGATTACCTTTGGCATGGCATAGCCGTCTTTTTGCGCGTCGGCGCGCTTGTGAGCATGCTGCCTGCCTTTGGCGAGCAATCTGTGCCGATGCGGGTAAAGTTGGGCGTAGCCATTGCATTCACGCTTATTGTTGCACCAGCGGTTCCGCGCACGGATTTGGAGCCGGGTCTAAACACACTTAGTCACTTGGTCTTCACCGAGGTTCTCGTGGGGGCCCTCTTCGGCCTCGGGGTCCGTCTCTTCATTTTGGCTTTGCAGACAGCAGGATCTATTGCCGCCCAATCGACTTCACTGTCACAGATCCTTGGCGGTGCCGCCGTCGATCCACTGCCCGCCATGGGCTATATCTTGATCATTGCGGGGCTTGCGTTGGCCGTCATGACTGGGCTTCACGTCAAAGCCGCCGAACTTCTAATTGTATCATACGATCTTTTGCCTATGGGGGAATTCCCAACGGGAACGCTCGTATCGACATGGGGCGTCGCGCAGGTGAGTAAGGCCTTCGCGCTGGCCTTCACGCTGGCGGCACCTTTTCTGATCCTGTCTGTTATCTACAATTTGGCTTTAGGCGCAATCAACAAGGCTATGCCCCAGCTCATGGTCGCATTTGTCGGTGCGCCAGTTATCACTGCAGGCGGGCTGTTCGTGCTCATGTTGGCTGCACCATACATGCTGGAGCAATGGATGCGGGCGCTTGACCTTTTTCTGGCAAACCCAGATGAGGCGCGCGGATGACATCACAAGAAGACGACAGCGCAAAGGTTTTTGATCCTACGCCTCAAAAACTGCTTGAAGCACGCAAAAAGGGAGATCTTGCACGCTCAACTGATCTGATGACGGCCGCGGGCTACGCCGGACTTTTGATCGCCTTCTTCGCCTCGGGAACCTGGGGCATCCGAGAAGCAGGGACTGGCATGATGCTGGCGATCGATCAAGCCAGCTCACTTGCGCCCCTTTTCTTTGATGGGAACCCACAAGCGACGATGGCGGGCCTCATGCTACCAGTGATTAATGGTTTCGCCGCCCTTTTTGCTCTGCCATTTGCGGCTGTCGTGCTTTCCATTTTTGCGCAACGGGCATTTGTTTTTGCGCCTTCGAAGCTCGCCCCAAAACTCTCCCGGATCTCTCCGATTGCAAATGCCAAGAACAAGTACGGCCGATCTGGCATTTTTGAGTGGGTCAAGAGCTTTGCCAAACTGTCCCTCTATTCTGCGGTGCTTGGCATGTTCATTGCCAACCGGATGGATGAAATGGTCGCAGTTTTGCAAACCCAACCGAGCCTGGTACTCACATTGCTCGCCGAACTCTGCATGTCTTTTTTGTTCACCGTTGTCTTGATTGCTGGTGCGATAGGAATTGTCGATGCGATCTGGCAACATGCCGAGCACCTTCGCAAAAATAGAATGTCTCACAAAGAGATTATGGATGAGACAAAGCAGGCGGAAGGGGATCCACACCTCAAGCAGGAGCGCCGACAGCGGGCATTGGCGGTGGCACAAAACCAGATGATGGCAGATGTGCCCGACGCTGATGTGGTGATTGTAAACCCGACCCACTACGCGGTTGCTTTGGCATGGACCCGTGCCCCGGGAGAGGCACCAGTATGTGTCGCCAAAGGAGTCGATGAGATCGCAAAGGCAATTCGGGAAATCGCGCAGTCAACCGGTGTACCGATCCATTCTGACCCACCAACAGCGCGCGCGTTGCACGCAAGTACGCAGATTGGGGATCAGATTAAGCCTGACTTTTACAGCGCTGTCGCGGCGGCAATTCGTTTTGCGGAGACCATGCGGCAACGCGCGAAAGGTCAGATTTGATGGACTTCGATCCGCTTTGGAGCGTGGCTCAGGCTCAGTATGAGCAAGAGCGCCGGAGTTTCGCTCAAATTTTGCTCGAGGAGCGGCGACTGCGAGCGGAGGTTCAGCGCATATCTGACCTTGATACCCCACTCATGCAGACACCCGAAACGCTCGGGGACATGCGGGCCATCGGCGCTGACGTTTTGTGGCGTGGATGGCTGTCGCGGTCGAAATCAGCCATCAATCAGGACCTAGCGCGCATTCTCGCCAGGAAAACGCGGCACCAGGATCAAGTGCGGCGCGCTTTTGGTAAGCTTAAAGCGATTGAAAAACTGATCGCAGATGCGAAATCTGAAAACACCAGGCACCTCACAAAGCAACGCATGACCGCGACAATGGATCAACTGGCATGTTCGTCGCTGGAAATTAGTAATCTTGACGGGCAATCTCCAGAATGAGCACATCATTCACGATGTCTTCCCCCAAATCTTTTTGGCCTGCTTCCCTAAGCGCCGTACGCAATACTGACAGGTTATCAGCCGACGTAAATGCGCCGTCGAAACCCCCAATGTTTGCGTGGTCAAATAGGACTTGTAAAAAGCTGTCCCGCAATTTCGGTTCGCGTAGAAAAACACTTTCCTTTGTCCCTTCAGGCACCTCAACGCTCAACGCCAGAACCACCAGCGCCACAACTTCCGCGTCCTTCACCACAGGAACGACAAACTGATTGTTCAGCTTTGCGTATTCCATTGCAGGCGCTGGATTGTCGGGGCCATAGGGTTCTTCGCTCTTTGCCTCGATTTCCTTCTTTTCAGCCTCTGTCATTTCAACTGGCGCAGGTTCTGGGCGTAGAAAGATACCGGCCCCCACACCTGCACCAGCGCCGATCAGCAACAAAACCAAAGGCAGAAGTTTACTCAGCATTATCGCCCCCTCAGAATGGCAGTACGGCGTCTAAGATTTGTTGCCCGTAACGCGGTTGCTGCACATCGGTGATTTGACCTCGGCCGCCGTAGGAAACCCGCGCGGACGCAATCTTATCATATGTGATCTCGTTCTGACGGGAGATGTCGGCGGGCCGAACATAGCCGGTGACCAGCAGCTCGCGCAGTTCAAAATTGACGCGCAATTCCTGCGTGCCCGAAATTGCAAGAACACCGTTTGGCAGCCGTTCAACAACGGTGGCCGCGACCCGAAGTGTCAGTTTTTCATTGCGGCGTACCGAGCCGTCCCCGGAAGAATTGCTCGCCCCATTGATCCCAACCAATCGTTCTGTTGCGGCACCCTCTGGGAGGCTTTCGTCCAAACGCTGCGGCAAGCCGAAGAAATCGGGCACACCCAAGTTTTGATTGCCGGAGCGAGAGCGTTGGGTGGCGTTGGAAATTTCAGCCTGATCATCAATCTCTATCACTACGGTCAGGATGTCTCCCGGTTGCATCGCGCGCCGATCGCCAAGCAGCGACTGACGTTCACCGGACCAAAGCGATGCGCGGTCGACGGCCGATTCGTCTCGCAATGAGACCGGTAGCGCTTGGTTGATCATTGCTGAATGACCGCGCGTTTGCGTGATGGGTGTGAATTCCGGCGGTTGCCCAACAGTGCTGAGGTCGGTGCAGCCGCAAAGCAAAAGCACGGCTCCAAAGTTCAAGATACGGATTTGCACGATGAGGCTCCTAGGGGTTGACTTGAATGCTGCCGTCTCCACGCACCTGACCAAAGAGGGTCGCACGGGAAGAAAGGTTCATAACGCGCACCAGATCTCCCACACCGCCACGTTCCAATGCGCGTCCTTCTGTCGAGATCTGCACGCCATTTGCGTTGAAGTGCACCCGCACCGTCTGATTGCGCTGCACAACGGCGGGCGGACCAATGTCATCCGCGCGGATGGGGCGTCCTGGATAAAGAACAACGCGCGCCTCTTGGCCAAGAACGTCTTCCATCCGCAGGCCGCTGGTTACGTCTAGGCCCGCGCGCAGCATCACATCTTTTTCGCTGATCACCGCATTGGCACGAATGGTCCGTGTCGGAACGACAGTGTCAGCCCAGACGGTTGATCCGATCAATAAGGCGAGAATGATCAACGCGCGCATTAGCGGACCTGCGTGGTCGCGCCCATCATCTGATCGGCAGCTGAAATCACTTTCGCATTCATCTCATAGCCGCGTTGCGCTTCAATGAGCTCGGTAATCTCGCGCACTGCATCGACAGAGCTGTCCTCAAGATACCCCTGCCTCAGCGCGCCCAATCCGTCCTGCCCTGGCGTGCCAACGAGGGGCGGGCCCGACGCTTCAGTCTCAGAAAAGAGGTTGCCACCAAGCGCCTCCAATCCTTTGGCATTGCTAAAGCCGGTGAGGTTGAATTGTCCCAGAAGTTGGCCGGCCGCCGCGTCTTCGAAGTAAGCATAGACTTCCCCCTCTCGGTTAATCGATATGCTGCGAGCATCAGCGGGAACGGTGATCTCAGGCACAACCGGGAAACCTTCCGCGGTGACGATGAGGCCCTCTCCGGTCCGCTTCAGACCGCCATCGCGGGTGTAGGCTGCCGCACCAGAGGGCAGCGTCACCTCAAGAAAGCCCATGCCATCAATAGCCAGGTCAAGATCGCCACCGGTTTCAGATAGCCCCCCCTGCGCAAGTTGTATTGAGATGGCTGCAGGACGTACGCCAAGGCCAAGCTGCACGCCGGTCGGCAAGACTGCACCATTCGCCGCGTTGATAGAACCTGCCCGCGACATCTGCTGGTAGTGCAAATCGGCAAACTCAGCGCGCCGGGCGTTGTAGCCCGTCGTCGACATGTTCGAGAGATTATTCGAAATGGTTTCGACCCGCATCTGCTGGGCAGACATTCCCGTCGCAGCAATCTTTAGAGCACGCATCACAATCTTCCTTTGCGCAAGTTACGTCATGATCGAGCGCAGCGCGGCGCGCACACGTTCGTCTTCACTTTCCAAAAAGCTTTGGCCCAACTCATATGCGCGCTGCACCGCAATCATCCGGGTGATCTCAAGAACGGCATTTACATTAGAATTTTCGATGAACCCTTGCACAACCCGGGCACTTTCTGACGGCTCAAAGCCCGCGTCAGTTCGAAACATAACGCCTGTCTCACGCACCATATCGTGGGGGTCCAACGGGCGGACTACGCCAATTTGGCCAATCGGATCTCCATCAGCGCTCACCGTTCCGTCCGCCGCAACCGCGATACTCGCACCTGGTGGCACAAACAGCGGCGCACCGCCTGCATCCAAAACCCTCAGACCATCGACCGTGACAAGATCACCTTCAGCGCTCGGGCTGAAAGCACCAGACCGGGTAAGCCGCTCTCCATCGGGCGTTTCGATGAGGAAAAACCCATCACCTTCTATCGCGAGATCGAAAGTCCCACCTGTCTGGGTCAGCGTGCCCTGCGCAAATGAAGTGTTGCGGATGTTGCCTTGGCCCATCGACAAGGACGCGCCATTGTCAACGGCCTTGACAAACTCCGAGAAAATCAGCCCCTCCGCGCGAAATCCCGTGGTCGCTGAATTCGCGATATTGTTCGCGACAATCTGCATTTCCCGCGCGAGACCGCGCTGGCGGCTCAGCGTCGTATATCCGGCGTGATCCATCTATCCTCCAACAATCAAAGGGATGATGCGTTCGTGGAAAAACGAGACCAGCATCTGCGTCATGAACCCCATTGAGAGCCAGAAGACCGCCCCGATCGCCGCCAGTTTTGGCACAAACGTGAGCGTCATTTCCTGAATTGAGGTCAGAGCCTGCACCAGGCCGATGGCCACGCCAGCCAACAAGGCGACGCCGAGGATTGGCAGTGAAATCACCACAGACACCCAAAGACCTTGACGCAAAGTATCAAAGAAGATCACCTCATCCATGGTCAGACAGGCATCCTCAAAATCTCTTGGTAGGCTTCTACCACACGGTTGCGTACGGTGACCGCCGTCTCGACGACCAATTCTGTTTGCGCCAGGGCAGTGACGAGGGAATGCGGATCAGCGCCGCCGACCATCGACGCTGTCGCTGTCTCTTCGCCGCGCGCCAAGGTCGCGGCAAAATCTTGCGCTGTTTGCAGCGCCGCTTCCATTGCGCTGGCAGGCTGGCGGGCATCTGTCACCGGTTTTGCAGCCGCGTATTTTTGCGCGGCCATCATGCCTTTGATCTCCATTCTGGATCTCCTGTACTCGTTTCTAAATTGGACCTTTGGATTTAGCGGCGGAGCAACTCCATGAGGCCCGAGGACATCTTTCGGGTTTGCTCGAATATCTTGAGGTTCGCCTCGTAGCTACGCTGCGCCTCGCGCGCGTCCGCAAGCTCAATCAACAAATCGACGTTTGACCCATCGTAATGACCTGTCTCATCCGCGAGGGGGTGCCCTGGATCATGGATCCGCTCTAACTCAGAGCGGTCAAGGCGCACACGACCCGGCGCAACCCCTGCCACGTCAGAGGCTGCTCGCATCTCAGTTTCAAATGAGATCGTCTTACGCCTGTAGCCAGGGGTGTCAGCATTTGAAATGTTCTCTGACAAATGTCGCAACCGGGCCGCTTGCGCCTGAAGGCCGCTCGATGAAATGCTCAAAGCTGTCGCAAAATCACTCATCTGTGTTACCTCGTCTGCATCACGCCGCGCAGCACTGTGAGGCTGGTTTTGTAAATGGCCAAAGCGCGATCATGCTGCCGCTTCGCCTCCACCGATTTCAGCATTTCAGTTTCCAGCGAAACCTGGTTTTCATTTGGGGAAGCGATGGACTTCATCTCTTGGGGTTCGGCGACCATGCTGCCGTCTTGCGTCCCATGCAGATGACCAGGGCGAGAAGCACGTAAGAATTGGGCAGGGCGGTTCCCAGCGTCGTTTGCGGGCATATAGACCGTCGCAAAGGCTGGCATGCCGCGCGCGATGTATCCGGGCGTATCAGCATTCGCTATGTTCTGCGCCACCACGGCTTGGGCTGTGCCTGCGTGCTTTGCCAAAGCGGCAGACATCCGGAAGGCGGAAATGTTCTCAAACATCGGGGCTTCTCCCTCGACCAATTTCAATGATGGCTTAACGCTGATTCCTTTAGAAACAGTGTGCAGCTAAGAGAGGATCACCTTGACCAGTCCGAGCCATCTCAGCGCCCTTCAGGCGCAGATCACCCAGCTCACAGCGGTGCGGCCAGTGGGCCGTGTGGTCCGCGTCCGGGCTGGAACCGTCGAAGTTGCCGGTCTTGCCGCGCATGCGCGCCTTGGCGATTGGATCAAGGTGCGGCGCATGGTCGGCAAACCCATCATGGCCGAAGTTGTACAACTTGCTGGTGACCGCCTCATTGCGCTGCCTGAAGAACAGCCAGATGGGGTGGCCCTTCAAGATCGTGCAGTTCACTGGGGGCGCGGTGAAATCGCACCTGCGGACGCCTGGCTGGGTCGAATCATCAATCCCTCGGGCGCACCGCTTGACGGGAAACCACTGCTGGGCGGTGCCCAAGCGCGTCCGCTCACAGCCGCCCCACCCAAAGCGGGAGCGCGACGTGATTTGGGCGCGCGGCTCAACACGGGTCTTACCGTCACGGACACCTTCTTGCCCATTGTCCAAGGCCAGCGGGTGGGTCTCTTTGCCGGTTCCGGCGTTGGGAAAAGCAGTCTTTTGGGCGCACTCGCCGGGCAGATCGATGCAGATGTCGTAGTGATCGCGATGATTGGGGAGCGCGGGCGCGAGGTCCGGCACTTTGTCGATACCATGATCGGCGAGGAGGGGATGGCGCGGACCGTTGTGATTGCCGCCACCTCAGACGAATCCCCGCTGCAACGACGCCGATGTGGTTGGACTGGCATGGCAGTGGCGGAGCATTTCCGAGATCAGGGGAAATCAGTGCTCTTTCTCGCCGATTCCATCACGCGTTTTGCAGAGGCGCATCGCGAGGTCGCGGTTGCCGCAGGCGAGGCCCCCGTTCTGCGAGGCTATCCGCCCTCTACGGCGCACACGATCATGGCCCTCTGCGAACGTGCTGGACCGGGGCAAGAGGGACAGGGCGATATCACCGCGGTCTTTTCAGTGCTGGTTGCGGGCTCTGACATGGAAGAACCCATCGCCGACATTCTGCGCGGCGTGCTCGACGGGCACATCGTGCTGGACCGCGCCATCGCTGAGCGCGGTCGCTATCCGGCGATTGATGTGCTGCAATCGGTCTCGCGTAGCTTGCCTGCCGCGGCGACAGACGCTGAAAACGCCCTGCTCCAAGACGCGCGGCGCTTGTTGGCGGTCTATGAGCGCAATGCCGTCATGATCCGCGCCGGTCTTTATGCGGAGGGTAGCGATCCTGAGTTGGACCAGGCCATTGCGCTGTGGCCCGCGCTAGATCAGTACATTGCGCAGGTCTCTCCACAGGGGTGCGCGCACAGTTTCAAGCAGTTGGAGTTGATCTTGCGGCGCGCTGGTTCGCTCCGGCAAACGCCGCGCAAATAGGACGATGAAGCGTTGATGCGCGCATGAGCGTGCAAGTGTGCGCATGGCGAACCGGCAGACTGCCGCAGCGTTCTAGCGGTCGGAAGGGCTCACTCTGGTCTCACGGCCAAGACACGGTCTTCGCGCGGGATGAGCAGACGCACGGCTTTCAAAGCACGGTAGTGCTGGTCTTGGAGGACAGCATCGCTCGCATCGTCGAGAAGCCGACGACTGTCATTATCTTGAAAAACCTGGCTCAAGGCCTCGATCTGTCGCATCAAGCCGGGCTGCGCCTTCTCAGGTGTATGATCCCCTGACAGCACAAGCTGGATGGCGAAGCACAAGCGCCGCACCGGTGTTGTGGCATCCTCAGGATGGATTGCATCACGCAGACGCAGAATATGCGCGTCTGGTGTGACGATGGAAAGCCTGCTGCGGCGATCTCCGTTTTCGATCACCGCCCCATTGATGAGGACACGTTCCTTTGGGCTGAGTTTGAGGACAAGGCCGCTCACGACTGGACACCATCGCCCTTGAGACCGCGCATGACTGCGATGTTAATCTCCAAAAGCGGAACGACAGACGCATTTTTTGTCAGGACGTCTTGCGTGTGCACGCGTGTAAAGTCGGCCAGAAACAGGATGCGTGCTTTGAGTGAATCAGGCAGGCCGTTCTCTTTGTCTGCAACGTCAACGGCGAGTGCCGTCCAAAGCCGCTGATTGTCGGAAAGCGCTTCGACGTACAGGGGATAGTGCTCTTTGGCGGACATCGCCGCGTCGCGAAGCCTCTTAGTGACGCGCGCAAACGTCTCGTACTCACCGCGCCGGTCGCTTTGCGTGGAGGTGGCGTTGGCACCATACCCCCGAATTGCCGCTGCACTTGCGTTCACGTCAGTGCCCTCACCTTTCTAGTTCGAGGAGGCGAGGGCCCCTATCGGGCCCCACGCCAAGATCAGTTTACCGGAACAGCGACAGGATCGCCTGTGGTGCCTGGTTCGCGATGGAAAGCGACTGAATGCCCAACTGCTGCTGGGTCTGCAGCGCCTGCAAACGGGCCGAAGCGGCTTCCAGATCCGCGTCCACCAACGAGCCGATACCGGATTTCAGCGAGTCCGAGAGCTTTGAGATAAAGTCATCCTGGATCTCGATCCGGTTCTGTACCGAACCAAAGGACGCAGAAGCATCAATGGACTGCTGGATCAGACCATCAATGGCCGTCAGGGCGCCCGTGGCATTGTTCACAACATCAATCGAGGCCAACGCACCAAGACCACCGGAAGACGCATTCGTGCCAGGTGTACCGCCCTGGTTCAACTTCGCGTTAAAGTTGATGTCGGCTGCAGAATTGTTGGTGATCAAGATCTCGCTGTTGTTTGCAAGACCAGCCGCGTTGGTGGTCGTGTTGATCGAGACAGTGTAATCGCCATTCGTCGCGGCACCAAAGAAAGCATTGATCTGGCTAGACAGTTCATTCGCAACGTCAACCGTAGAGTCAGTGGCCGAAGCGACGTAGCTGAATGTCCGCGCACCGGTGGTGGTCCCACCGCCAACGACATTGATCTCCAAATCGCTCAGATAAATCTGATACGAAGACCCGGCCTGCACCTCGTTGACAGAGAAGGAAGCGATTGCGCCGCCCGCACCCAACACTGTTGGCGCGTTTGTACCCTCATCCGTGATGTCTTCCGCCTGACGCAAGATCGTCACACCTGTACCGGTCGTATCTGCGCCGTCCGTGAGTGTGGCGGCATCATCGCGCACTGTGAACGCAGCCGTCGCATCTGCATCAGTGGCGCCACCAACGGCAGTACCGAGCACTGCGGTGCCGGTGGAATCCGTGACGGAGAGGTTCTGCCGGACCACGTCGATCGTGCTTGAGGACACAGTGCCGTCAGACGAACGGTCCAGGGATGACAGGATTGACATATCAACGCTGCTCGACCCATCAATCAGGTTCTGACCGTTGAACTGGGCAGCCGCGACCACTGCGCCGATCTGATCTTCGAGCGCGTCGATGTCCCGCTGGATCGCGGTCCGGTCAACATTCTCCTCCTGCGCGGCAACGATACGGCCCTTCATGTCCGTCAAAAGATCGGTGATCGTCTCAGACGCGTTCCGCGCCACAGCGACGGTGGAAGAACCAAGGTTCAGACTGTCTGAAACGGCCTTAAAGCCGTTGACGTCGGACTCCATAACCTTGGAGATCGCCCAGACAGCGGAGTTGTCTTTCGCGGTGGCGATCTCCTTACCGGTGGAGATCTGCTCCTGGGTCATGTTGAGGTTTTTGTTGATGCCCTTCAGGGTCTGCAACGCAATCATCGCGCTGTTGTTGGTAAGAATGCTTGACATAGCACAATCCTTAATTCGTGACGCTTTGCGTCCGTGATGTCCCACCCCCCAGGGGCTGGACGAAAAGCCATTCTGACCACTACAGCCGCGTCAATCTGCGCACTGTGCCACCCGACCTCGGATGCAGCCCCTGATTTGGCCGTTTGGCATTAAGGAACTCTGAACAATCCCATCCCTTCTAAGCCGGGTTTTAATCAAATCGGCCAGCGCCCGGATGCAAAATACCCTCAGGCGCGATGCTCGACTGAACTCTGAGGCCCAAGCGCGATATCGTGGCGCTTGCCATCGGGGCCGTAGGTTTCAAACGCGCCCTTGCTCTCTCTCAGATGCGCAAGACGTTCAGCAACCGCGCGGATCCCCTCCATCGCGCCGTCCAGCAGGAGCTGATTTCGCTTGACCTTCCCATCGAGCATCTGCATCGCGTCCAAATCGGACTGCGGCGTCGCGTTCATGTCGTCGATCAGCGCCTCCTTGTCCTTCAGAAGATCCGCCAAGCGCTCCAAATCGCCCTGCAAAAGCGCCTCTCGCTCGATGTCCAAGAGCGTACTGAGTGCTTCAACCGTCTTTGGTGCCGTGTTACTTTGTGCCATTATCTCGCTCCTTGAGTGCGTTGAAGATATGTTCTGTCAGCCCGATGCCTCCCGCGTTTACGAGGGCCATTGCATGCTCGCGCACCAGAAAAGAAGAGAACTGCTCCTCTCCCGCGCCGCCGCCAAAGCTCTCCCTGCTTTTGCCGAAACCTGCAGATTTCAACATCTCCGCCAAAAAACTCGCTTCTAACTCCTGCGCAGCTTCGCGCAGGGCCGCTTCCTGAGCGTTGGGCACCGCGGGGGCGGCGACGGGTCTTATCGCATCCATGGCAAACTTCCTAAATTGCGTCGTATTTTGCGCAGCATGCGCTAGGCATCGTAAACAACCGGTAAGGATATCGACGCATATCGACGGGATCGGAGAAGAAATCCCGGAGACGATGATGCAGGCCCTTCTGACACAAGTCCTTGCCCCAAAGCCCAGCACAACTGCGGCCCAAACCCCTGCGGACACCGATGCGTCGGCACCTGCGTCTGGCTTTGACGCGGCCTACGACACTGCAGGCGGTGCGGAGCCGGAAACAAATGCTGCAGATACCCCAGCGCGGGAGGAGGCATTCACCTCCCCCGACCCAGAGGGCGCAGAACCCGGTGAGGCAGAGCCGCAGGCGGAAGCCAAAGCGCAGGTGACGGCGGAGCCCGCTGAACCTGAGGGGGCAGCCTTTGTGGAACGGACACGCGATCCCGAAGCACCCGTGAAGGGCGCAAGCACCTCAGACGCTTCGGCAAAAGGAGTGGCCGCCACGGGCGGGCCCTTTAGCGCGAAGCAATCAGTTGAGATCGCGAACGCGCAAACACCCGCGCGCGCGCCCGTCAATCCAGCAATTCCCGTCAGCGAGGTGCACACAGGCCCCGCTGACCCGCCCATCGAGGGCGACGCCTTGACCACGCCGCGCATGTCTCAAACCTCCGGCAGAGGCGGTGAGCCCGTAGCGACGCCTGCGGCGCTAAGCACGGCGCAAACCACCGCCCGCCCCGCTGCGGCCGCGCCTGCCTTTGCCTCGCCGCAGCAAAATGCGATTGCCGCGCAACTGCAGACGAAATCCGCCGAAGTGCCCACCGCAACAGCGACTGAAACGGCTGCTGCGAAAGCACCTTCTGCCCTGTCGCCTGCCGACACGCCCGCCCCGTCAGCGGCGGCAATCACACCCGCGCCCCCGCGCGCAAAAAAGGGCCTGCCAGAACGGGTTGAGCCTGTCGCAGCCCCGACGGTTAAGTTGAAAAAGCCAGCGCCAGCGCAAACACTGACGCCTACCATGGTTCAGCCGCAGGTGATCCACACCAGCACGACGGAGCCTTCGAAACTCAGCACTGCGGTGGATGCGGATCTGTCCATCGCCCCGCGCAGCGATGCGCCTGCAAGCGCAACAACGCTGCCCGCAACGTCTTTGCCCGCCCGCCAGGCGCTGCCGCAACAGGTCGCTCGCCAAATGGCGGAGGCCTTTCACAACGCCCCCAACCGCCCGGTTGAGATCACCTTGAGCCCAGAGGAGTTGGGTCGGGTCAGGCTTGGCCTGTCCGCATCGGAGGGCAACATCGTGGTCACCATCTTTGCCGAACGGGCTGAGACGGGCGATCTGATGCGCCGCCATATCTCCGCGCTCGAGAGCGCATTTCAAGAGCTTGGCTACAACGGCATCAACTTTGACTTCGGCGGCGGTCAAACGGCGCAGGACAACGCGGGCGAAGGCGCAAAGAAAGAGCAATCTGATCGCAGCACCGCGGCGCTTACCGCGTCCGACGATCCGGTGGCCATCCACCTCAAATCTGCCCCGCTCACCGGAATTGACATTCGCCTATAGAGGATCCCCATGGAGATTAACCCAACCACCGCAACCAATAACGCACGATCCGCCGTCGCCTCAAGCGAGGCAAACGCGGTGATTTCGTCTGATTTTGAGACCTTCTTGCAGATGCTCACAGCACAGGCGCGCTTCCAAGATCCGCTGGAGCCCATCGATTCGTCAGAATACGCCGCACAACTGGCTCAGTTTTCGATGGTGGAGCAGCAGGTCCTCTCAAATGACCTGCTCACGTCACTCACCACGCAGCTTGGCGCGGGCAACGTGACACAGCTTGCAGGCTGGATCGGGATGGAAGCGCGCACAAGCGCGCCCGTTGGCTTCAATGGCAGCCCCCTCACGCTTTATCCCAGCCCCGCGCCCGGCGCTGAACAGGTCAACCTGATCGTGCGGGACGGCACCGGCGCGATTGTTCAGCAGGCGCAGATCCCCGTCTCCTCCGAACCCGTGCTCTGGGCCGGGGTATCCGACAGCGGGGCCCCCTTTCCTGCGGGTGCCTACAGCTTTGAAATCGACAGCCGGAGGCAGGGACAATCGATCAGCACGAGCGCGGTGGACACCTATGCGCGGGTGACCGAGGCGCGTCTGCTGGATGGCACGACGCAATTGGTGCTTGCCGGTGGATCGACCATCAGCGCGGAGGAGGTCAGCGGCCTGCGCGCCCCGCCTGAACCCGCGGCCAGCTAAACTACCGGTCGGCAAGCGCAAAGCCCGCATAGGCAAAGGGCATCACGGCGCGGCGCAACGGGCCGAGGGGAAAGCGCGCCAGCGGGCGCTCTACCGCGCGCGGGCGGATGCGGGCCGTCCCGCCGGTGACCAGATCAGCCAAAAGCGCGCCGCAGTAGCTGCCCATCGCGACCCCATTGCCATGATAGCAAAGGCTTGCAAAAATACCCGGCGCACCGGGCACCGGCCCCACAAATGGCATGCGATCCCGCGCGATCGAGACCAGCCCAGACCAGGCATGCGATGTCTCCACCTGCTGCCAGGCCGGAAAGAAACGCTCAAAATCTCTGCGCGCGCGCGCCAAAGCCCGGCCCTCAGAGCCCGCGCTGGCCAAAAGCCCCCCGCGCACGCCAAAAAGCATGCGGTTGTCAGGCATCAGCCGAAAGTAATGCAGCAGGTGCCGCGTGTCATAACAGGCCTGACCGCTGGTCCAGCCCTGCGCGCCCAATTCCGTCTGCGTGAGCGGCCGGGTCACCAGAATGCTCGATTGTGTCGGCATGTAGCGGCCTGCCAGCCAGCCCGGCAGGTCCTCCGAAGAATACCCGTTGGTGGCAATGAGCACCTTTTGCGCCAACACCGACCCTGCGGGCGTGCAAAGCCGGTAGCCCTGCCCCACCTGCGCCAACCTCGTCACAGCGGAATGATGAAAAAGACGCGCCCCGGCCTGCTCCGCTGCCGCGGCAAGGCCAGTGACATACTTCATCGGGTTGAGCGCAAAACCGATGGGCACGGTGATCGCGCCGTGAAAACCAGCGGCCAGGCCTTCCGCTTCCATGTCTTTGGGTGCGGTGAGCCGCGCCTCAAGGCCGTAGTTCTCAGCGCAATGCGCGGCCTCAGCCTGCATCGCGTCGAAGTCTTTTGGCCGATGCGCCACTTGCGTTTCGCCATCGGAATGCCGATCCACATCGATCCCAAATCGGGTGATGAGGTCATGCACAAACCTGACCGCGGCGACCTCGGAGGCGCGCCACTCCAGTCGGCCCTCCTTGCCGAAGACGCGATCAAGCGCGGCATCGCTAAGCATGCCGCCGCCCAGGCAGCAAAACCCGCCGTTGCGCCCCGAGGCCCCCCAACCGATATGCTGCGCCTCAACCACAGCGACCGACACGCCCGCCTCCGCGAGGTGCAAGGCGGCTGAGAGGCCCGTGAAGCCGCCCCCGATGATCGCCACATCGACCTGACTGTCCCCTATGAGCGCAGGCCGGGAGGGCGGTGTGCAGGTCTCATCCCACCAGCAGTTGGCCCGTGGCGCATCCGAATAGGCAAACTCTCCGAAGATCCGGCGCATCAGGCGGTGCGTGCAGCGGCCTGCGCGTCTCTTTTGGCAAGAATGGCCTGGCGTTTGGTGACCAGCGACGCGGTGATCACGCCGAACGTTACGATCAGGATCATGATGGTTGAGAGCGCGTTGATCTCCGGCGAGACGCCAAGCCGCACGGCTGAGAAGATCTTGATCGGCAGGGTCGTGGCCGAAGGCCCGGCGGTGAAGGAAGCAATCACCAGATCGTCAAGGCTGAGCGTAAAGGCCAAGAGCCAACCTGAGATCACCGCTGGCGCAATGATCGGCAGCGTGACGAGCCGGAAAGCGTCAAACGGGCTGGCCCCAAGGTCCAAAGCGGCCTCTTCAAGCGAGCGGTCAAAGCTGACCAGGCGCGAGGACACCACAACGGAGACATAGCACATCGAAAAGGTCGTATGGGCCAAAACGATTGTGAGCACCCCCCGGTCGAGACCAATCCCGATGAACAAAAGCAAAAGCGACAGCCCCGTGATCACCTCGGGCATAACGAGCGGCGCATAGATCATGCCCGAGAAGAGCGTGCGGCCCATGAACCGACCGCCGCGCACGAGCACATAGGCCGCCATCGTTCCCAGCACGGTGGCAAAGGTCGATGAGATCACAGCGACCTTCAGCGTGACCCAGGCGGCATCGAGGAACGCCTCGTTTTGGAAAAGCTCACCGTACCAGCGGGTGGAGAACCCGGCCCAGACAGTGACAAGCTGCGAGGCGTTAAAGCTGTAGATGATCAGCACGATCATCGGCAGGTAGAGGAAGGCAAACCCCAGCGTCAGTGCGGTGACATTGAACCAGGTGAGCCCTCTCATTGATGGGCCTCCTGCTGGCGCTGTTGGTTGCGCTGAAAGAGCACGATGGGGATCACAAGGATCAGGAGGAGGATCACCGCCACGGCGGAGGCCACGGGCCAATCGCGGTTGTTAAAGAACTCCTCCCAAAGCACTTTGCCGATCATCAGCGTGCCGGAACCGCCCAGCAGCGAAGGGATCACAAACTCGCCAAGCGCGGGGATAAAAACGAGAAAGGCACCGGCGATGATGCCGTTGCGGGAGAGGGGGATCGTGACGAGCCAAAAGGCCTGGGTGCGGGTGCAGCCCAGATCTTCAGCTGCTTCGTTCAGGGAACTGTCCAGCCGGTCGAGCGCGGCATAAATCGGCAGGATCATAAAGGGCAGATAGGTATAGATGATGCCGATGTAGACCGCCCAATTGGTATTCAGGATGGTGAGTGGCGCGCTGATCAGGCCGAGCCCCATGAGGAGTTGGTTGAGCAGACCCTCATTGCTCAGGATGCCCATCCAGGCGTAGACGCGGATCAGAAAAGAGGTCCAGAACGGGAGGATCACCAGCATCATCAGCGTGGCGCGCCATTCTTCCGGCGCTTTGGCCATGCCGTAGGCAATGGGGTAGCCCACCAAGAGCGTGAGCGCGGTGGACAAGAGCGCGATGCGCAGCGAGCTGAAGTAGGCTTTCCAATAGAGATCGTCCTCGGTCAGGAAGACGAAGTTTTCAAAATCAAGCTGCCCGATCAGCGCGGCCAGCCCGTCTTTCATGGTTGGGGTATAGGGCGGGATTGCCAAAGCGGTGTCTGACAGCGAGATTTTCAGCACGATCAGGAAGGGGGCCAGGAAGAGCACCAGCAGCCACAGATAGGGCACCGCGATGAGGGTGGCGCGGCGCATCAGTTTCGGGTTCCTGGCGTCACCCGACCGAAGCGAGGGGCCAGCCCCTCGCGCTCCCCGGAGTTGTTCGGAAAGATGAAGGGGCGGGCCTGGGTCATTTTTCGAGCATCACGCCGGCGCTGGCGCTCCAGGAGATCCAAACGTGGTCTTCCCAGGTGATGTCGCGGCGGGCGATGCGCTGGGTGTTGGCGGTTTGAGCCTTGATGATCTGCCCGCCCGGCAGTTCGACGTGATAGGTGGAAAGGTTGCCGAGATAGGCGATGTCGAGAACTTTGCCTTGCAGTGCGTTCGCCGCCTCTGCTGGTTTGTCTGAAGAGATGCGGATCTTTTCCGGGCGGATGGCGAGATGGGCCTTTTGCCCGTCGCTAAAGGGTGCGGCGGAGGTGGCCAGGATCGGCGCATGGCTGTCGGCCCATGTCAAGTGATACTCCTTGTCGCCGGACGCCCGAGCGCGCCCTTCGATGATGTTCACATCGCCAATAAAATCAGCGACATAGACGGAGTTTGGGTATTCGTAGATGTCCCCCGGCGTGGCGACTTGCATAAGCCGTCCCTCATCCATAACCGCCACGCGGCTGGCAACCGTCATGGCCTCCTCCTGGTCATGGGTTACAATCACAAAGGTGGTGCCGGTCTTTTCCTGAATGTCCATCAACTCAAACTGCGTCTCTTGCCGCAGTTTTTTGTCGAGCGCCCCCAATGGTTCATCGAGGAGGAGGAGTTTGGGGGCCTTGGCGAGCGAGCGGGCGAGGGCCACACGCTGGCGCTGGCCGCCCGAGATCTGGTGCGGCTTGCGTCGGGCGAATTTCTCCAGCCGCGTGAGTTTGAGCATCTCTGCCACCCGCGCCTCAATCTCCGCCTTGGATTTACGGTCGCGCCGCAGGCCAAAAGCGATGTTGTCCCATACCGTGAGATGCGGGAAGAGCGCGTAGGACTGAAACATCATGTTGACCGCGCGTTCATTGGGCGGCACCGGGCCGATGTCTTGGCCTGCCAATTCGATGACACCCGCGCTCACGCTCTCAAACCCGGCGAGCATGCGCATCATCGTGGTCTTGCCGCAGCCGGAAGGGCCCAAGAGGGCAAAGAACTCGCGCTCGAAGATATCGAGGCTGAGATCGGCGATGGCGGTGAAATCGCCGAACCTTTTGCTCACGTTCTGAAACCGGATCAGCGGTGTCTCAGCAGGATCGTCCCAGGGGGCAAAGACGGTTTGGCTCACAAAGGGTCCCCATCGGCGAAAGGACGCGGGCGCGACGGTCTCAGCCGCGCCCGCGCTTGGTCTTAAGTCCCTGACTTGATCCGGGTCCAGGTGCGCGTCAGGTTGCGCTGGTCCCGGGCGTTCCAGGGTGTCACGGTGTAGAGGTTTTCGAGCGCCGCCGCGTCGGGATAGATCGCGGTGTCGCCGATCACATCCTCGGCCAAGAACTCTTGCGAGGCTTTATTGCCATTCGCGAAATAGACGTAGTTTGAGGCCGCCGCCATGTTCTGCGCGTCCATGATGAAATTGAGGAAGGTATGCGCCGCCTCAGGGTTTGGCGCATCCGCCGGTATGGTCATCTGGTCAAACCACATCAGCGCGCCTTCGCTCGGCGCGGTATAGGCAATCTCAACCCCGTTGTCGGCCTCGGCCGCGCGGTCGCGGGCCTGCAGCACGTCACCTGACCAGCCGAAAGCCACGCAGATGTCGCCGTTGGCCAGCGCGTTGATGTATTCAGAGGAATGGAACTTTTGCACATGCGGGCGCACCCCCATCAGCACCTCTTCGGCCTTGGCCAGCGCGTCCGCGTCTTTGGCGTCAGACGGCATGCCCGCATAGGTCAGCGCCGCCGGGATCATCTCAGACGGGGCGTCGAGGAAGTAGACGCCGCAACCCGCGAGCTTTTCCATATTGCTGGGATTGAAGATCAGCTCAAGCGATCCAATGGGCGCATCGGGGCCCAGGATCTCCTGCACTTTGCCCACATTCACGCCAAGCCCTGTCGTGCCCCACATGTAATTGATCGAATAGACACTGCCCGGATCATAGGTGTCGGTGCGCGACGCAATGACATCCCACATGTTCTCCATGTTGGGCAGCTTTGACTTATCCAGTTCCTGAAACGCACCGGCCGCAATCTGGCGCTGCATGAAGGTGGCCGTCGGCACCACAACATCGTAGCCGGACCCGCCCGCAAGCAGCTTTGTCTCCAGCACCTCGTTGCTGTCAAACACGTCATAGATGAGCTCGATCCCGGTTTCTTGCTCAAACTTTTCCAAAAGGCCTTCGTCGATGTAATCGGACCAATTATAGACCCGCACCTCATCAGCCGTGGCCATGCTCGCGGCCAGCGCGAGGGCCGCGGCCCCGCTTAGAAAACGTCTTGTCATGATGTACTCCCTTCACTGTGCGGGGTTGACCCCGTCATAGCGTGATTTGATCAAGTTTTGCCCTTGGCGGCAAGATGTCCTATGCTTTCACGCGACCAGAGCACGCGCAAGGCACATCGTTTTGGCGAGATTTGAGGCATCCTGAGATGAGTGTCGATATCACCTTTCCCCCCGCTGACCCTGCGCCTTCTGACGGCGCAAAGACAGCAGCGCACCAGCAAGTCTATGACCGGCTGCGCGCGCTGATCCTCTATGGCGATCTCGCGCCGGGGCAGGCGGTCACGATCCACGGGCTGGTGGCGCAATTGGGGGTGGGCATGACGCCGGTGCGCGAAGCGCTGCGCCGGCTTATTGCCGAAGGCGCGCTCCTGCATCAGGGCAATCGGCGGGTCAGCGTGCCGGTCCTGAGCGCTGAGGGCGTCGATGAACTCTGCATGATGCGCCGCAGCTTAGAGCCTGAGCTCACGCGCCGCGCGGCGGGCCGTCTGGACGCGGCGAGCTTGGCGCAGATTGCCAACGCCGACGCGCGGCTCAACACTGCCATCGCGCAGGGCGACATCGCGGGCTATCTGACGCACAACCATAGATTTCACGCGCTGATCTATGCCAGCGCGGGCGCACCGATCATCCACGCGACGGTGGATCAGCTTTGGCTGCGCTTTGGCCCTTCTCTGCGCGTGGTCTGCGGCCGTTTTGGCACCTCAAGCCTGCCGGACATGCACCGCGCGGTTCTTGCAGCCCTCGCCGCCCAAGACGCCGAAGCGGCAGCGGAGGCCATGGCCCGCGATGTTGATCAAGGCATGCGGCAGATCGCGGCGGCCCTGCGCGAAGAGGTGCCAGAGCATCGATTCGATTGACGGGCTGAAATTTGATCATATTCTGCTCGACAAGCCCCTCTTCACGAAAGCACTCCATGTCTCAGATCACGAACCATCTGCCCACGGCAGAGTTGCAGGCACTTGACGCCGCCCATCACATGCACCCTTTCACAACCGGCACCGCGCTTGCGGAGAAGGGCGCGCGGGTCATCACCCGGGCCAAGGGGGTCTATCTCACCGACAGTGATGGGCATGAGATCTTGGATGCGATGGCGGGCCTGTGGTGCGTGAACATCGGCTATGGTCGCCCCGAACTCGCCCAGGCCGCCGCGCGCCAGATGAATGAGTTGCCCTATTACAACACGTTTTTCCAGACCACGCATGTGCCCGGCATCGCGCTCGCCGCTGAACTGGCCAAGCTGGCCCCACCCCACCTCAACCAAATCTTCTTTGCGGGCTCCGGTTCGGAGGCGAATGACACCAACATCCGCCTCGTGCGCACCTACTGGGCCGAACTTGGCAAGCCTGAAAAACAGCACATCATCAGCCGCCGCAACGCCTATCACGGCTCCTCCGTGGGCTCAGGCTCGCTCGGCGGGATGGCCTTCATGCACGCGCAAGGCGGCATGCCGATCCCAGCGATCCACCACATTGGCCAGCCCGATTGGTGGGGCGAAGGCGGCGATCTCACGCCAGAGGACTTTGGCCGCGCCCGCGCGCAGGAATTGGAGGAGAAGATCCTCGAATTGGGGGCCGACAACGTGGCCGCCTTCATCGGTGAGCCGGTGCAGGGGGCGGGCGGCGTCATCGTGCCCCCGGACAGCTATTGGCCAGAGATCCAGCGCATCTGCAAAAAGCATGACGTGCTGCTGATCGCGGATGAGGTGATCTGCGGCTTTGGCCGGACCGGCAATTGGTTTGGCTCGGAGACCCTTGGCATCACGCCCGACATCATGACCGTGGCAAAGGGGCTCAGCTCAGGCTATGCGCCCATCGGCGGCTCCATCGTCTCTGACGCGATCGCCGAGGTGATCAACGCCTGCGAATTCAACCACGGCTACACCTATTCCGGCCACCCGATGTGCGCGGCCGTGGCGCTGGAAAACCTGCGCATCCTGCAGGAAGAAGACATTCTGAGCCACGTGCGCAGCGTGGCCATGCCCGCGCTGCACGCCGCCCTTCATCGGCTGGCGGACCATCCGCTGGTGGGCGGGGTGCAGGCTTGTGGCATGATGGCATCCTTGCCGCTCACCCCACATCGCGAGAGCCGCGCCGCCTTCGCCAGCGAGCGGGGCACCGTGGGCCTGATCTGCCGCGAGCATTGCTTTGCCAACAACTTGGTGATGCGGCACGTGGGCGACCGCATGATCGTCTCTCCGCCCTTGATCATCACCCCAGAGGAAATTGAGATTTTCGCCGCCCGCGCGCTCAAAGCGCTGGATGCGACCTACAGCGATCTCAAAGAACAGGAAATGCTGCGCGCCGCTTCATAGCGCGCGCAGACGCTCCAAAACATCCAGCGAAGGGTAGCCATCGGGCGTCACACCTTGCGCGCGTTGAAATGCCCGCACCGCGTTCACCGTAAGCGGGCCCATCTTTGCATCGAGCACAAGTTCACCGTACCCTGCCGTATTGAGACGATCTTGCAGCTCCACCCGTTCATCCCGGGTGAGCGCCCGCAAGCGACGCGGCCAAGGTTGCTCAATCGGCGCACCACCGGCAATCCGGTCGGCCAAATGCCCGATGCCGATGACATAGGCATCGGCGGTATTGTATTTCTCAATCACCGAGAAGTTCTCAAAAATCAGAAAAGCCGCGCCTTCTGATCCGCCGGGCAAGAGGATCGATCCCAACCCATGCGCATCATCAAAATCGCCGCGCACCGGCTCGATCCCGATCTCTGCCCAAGCGCTTGGCAACCCAGTGACTCTACGCGCCGCCAGTGCATAATCAAAGCTCTCGGGCAGGCGCACCTCAATCCCCCAAGGCTGCCCCGCCTGCCAACCAAAGTGCTTGAGATAGGCCGCCGCAGAGGCCAGCGCGTCCACCGGATCATCCTCCCAAATGTTGCGTTTGCCGTCGCCGTCGAAATCCACTGCGTAAGCCTGATAGGACGACGGCATAAACTGCGTATGCCCCATGGCACCCGCCCAACTGCCTACCATACGGCTGCGCACTGTGTCGCCTGTCTGCAAGATCTTCAGCGCTGCGATCAGCTCCCCTTCAAAGAACGCCGCGCGCCGCGCGTCGAAGGCCAAAGTGGCCAGCCCGTTGATCACCGGCTCAGAGCCGCGAAACGCGCCATAGGCGCTTTCCAGCCCCCAGATCGCCACCAGGATCTCTTTCTCAACGCTGTAGGTCGCCTCAATCTCGTCAAGCGTTTCCGCCCATTCCGCGAGCGCCCTCTTGCCATTCTCAACGCGCAGATCGGAGACAGCGGTGTCGAGATAATCCCAAATGGTCTTGGAGAACTCCGCCTGATTGCGATCTCTTTCAATGACGCTGGCATCATAGGTGAGGCCGGACAGCGCCGCCGCCAGCAACTCGGGTGTCAGCCCCTGTTCAAGAGCGCGGGCGCGAAACCCCTCCTGCCAAGCCTCGAACTTCGCGTTCGGCACCGGATCTGCAGCCACTTCCGCGGTGTCAGCAACACGCGGGACAGGCCGCTTTGAGGTCTCTGGCCCGACGGCAAACGCCTGCCCCGCAACCCCTGCCGCAAGAAAAAGCACACCGATGCCAAGTCGAAACCGCATGTCCAGCCCTCTCCATGTCACTGCCTCTGCGGTAGGCTATCCCGCTCCTGATCATGACGGAAGCCCCCAGTCACGCCTGCGCCAGCCTCCGCCGTTGCAAGGTGCGCGGCCCTGCTGAAGAGCAGCGCGAGCAGCGATGAAGCCCCGGCTACCGGCGTTTACGCGACACTTTGCGCTTTGGCTTATCGGCCCGCCGCTTCGCTTTGTGCCCGCGCCGCCCCCGACCGTGTCGCGGCCGGGCAGGCCCGGCACCAGACACGCTCTGATCTTCCAGCTCCAAAAGCTCCAGCGCAATGCCCCCCGTGACCGGCGTCACCTCATCCAGCCGCACTTTCACCCGCTGGCCCAAGCCAATCAACATGCCCGAGTCGGCCCCCATCAGGGTCTGGCTCTCCCGGTCGTAGTGAAAATACTCACGCCCCAAGGCCCGCATGGGCAAGAGCCCATCGGCCCCCGTCTCATCCAGTTTCACAAAGGCCCCAAAGCGGGCGATCCCATTGATCCGCCCGGTCATCTCGATACCGATCCGTTCGGAAAGATAGGCCGCCAAGTATCGATCAATCGTCTCCCGCTCGGCGGTCATCGAACGCCGCTCGGTGGCTGAGATATGCGCGCCAATCTGTTCCAGCCGGTCAAATTCGCTCTCCGGCAGGCCATCCTCGCCCCAGCCATGCGCACGGATCAGCGCACGGTGCACGATCAAATCGGCATAGCGCCGGATGGGCGAGGTGAAATGCGCGTAAGACCGCAGCGCGAGGCCAAAATGCCCAATGTGCTGCGGCCCGTAATAGGCCTGCGTCATCGAGCGTAGGGTCGAGATGTTGATGAGCTCGGCGTCATCCGTACCCGCCGCATCGTTCAGAAGCTTGTTGAGATGCGTGGTCTGCAACACCTGCCCCTTGGCAAGCACAAAGCCCGCCGCTTGCGCCGTCTCGCGCAGCGCATCAAGCTTTTCACGCGTGGGTTCTTCATGGATGCGAAAGAGCAGCGGGACCCGTTTGGTCAGCAAAGTCTCTGCCGCCGCCACGTTGGCGAGCACCATGAACTCTTCGATCAGGCGATGCGCGTCGAGCCGATCTTTGAAGTTGACCGAGGTGACGGTGCCATCCTCGGCCAATTCCACCCGCCTCTCCGGCAGATCCAGATCGAGCGGTTGGCGATGCGCCCGCGCCTCCTGCAAGGCGGCAAAAGCGGCGTAAAGCGGCTTGATCACGGACCCCAAAAGCGGCGCACATCGGTCGTTGGGCGCGCCGTCCATGGCGGCCTGCACCTCTTCGTAGTGCAACGAAGCGGGCGAGCGCATCAGGGCCCGATGAAAGCTGTGGCGCAGCTTGTTGCCGCCTGCGTCCAGCACCATGCGCACCGCAATGCAGGCGCGCGGCACCCCTTCGTGCAACGAGCAAAGATCGCCGGACAGCCGGTCCGGCAACATCGGCACCACGCGATCTGGGAAGTAGGTGGAATTGCCGCGCCGCCGCGCCTCCTGGTCGAGGGCGGCGCCGGGCGTCACATAAGCCGCCACATCCGCAATCGCGACCCAAAGCACATGGCCGCCCGCATTTTTCGGATCGTCATCCGCATGGGCATAGCAAGCATCGTCATGATCGCGCGCATCCGCCGGATCGATCGTGATGAGCGGCAGGTCCCGCAGATCCTCCCGCCCCTCCAGCCCAAGCGGCGCTTGAGCATCGGCCTCTGCAATGACGTCATCGGGAAAATGATCGGGGATCCCGTGTTGATGGATTGCAATGAGCGAGACCGCCTTAGGGGCGGATGGATCGCCCAACCGCTCGATGATGCGCGCGCGCGGCAGGCCCATGCGGCCTTTGGGCCCGGCCTGCTCGGCTTCGACCAGCTCACCGTCCTTCGCGCCGCCCATCGCGTCCGCCGCCACAATCCATTCTTTGTCAGCACCCTTGTCAATGGGCAGGATCCGCCCGCCCTCAGCACCCTTGCGGAAGACGCCGAGCACCTTTTTGGGGTTTGTCCCGATGCGCCGGATGAGCCGCGCCTCGTAGTGGTGATCCTCCCCTTTGACCAGCGTCAGCCGCGCCAGTATCCGGTCGCCCGCGCCCAAGGCCGGGTCCGCGGCGCGGGGGATCACCAGCACGCGCGGCTCCACGCCCGCGCCGTGCCACTCCATCGGTTTAGCAAAAAGATCCCCATCCGCATCCGGCCCCGTCACCACAAGCACCGAAACGGGCGGCAGCCGATCCGGATCCTGGTAGCTGCGTTTGCGTTTTTCCAGATGCCCCTCAGCCTCAAGCTCTTTCAGCATGCGTTTGAGATCGATGCGCGCCGCGCCCTTGATCCCAAAGGCTTTTGCGATGTCCCGCTTGGCCGTGAGCGTTGGGTTTTGTTCGATCCAATCGAGGATCTCGGGCTTTGTGGGGAGACGGCTCATAGGAGGTGAGGTAGCACGCCGTCCCCGGGGCGTCATGGTCAAATCTGCGCCAAATCCGCCGCTCTATCCACATCCCGAAGCTTTGCGACCTCCGCGATGCGGTAGCCGGGCAGCGTGGCCTTGGTATCGGTCAGAGCATGTGCCGTCGACCAGCGCACGCCTTGGAAAAGCTGACGGGACTGCCGCGTCGGGTGCTTTAGCCCGACAAGCCAATAGCCGCCATCGTGCGCGGGGCCAAAGACCGCATCCGCCGGGCCAAGGGCGGCAAAAGCCTCTGCGATATGCGCCTTGGAGATGCCCGGAATGTCCGCGCCAATGAGACAGGCAGGCCTCGGTGCCGCGCGGCGCAGCATGCGCGCCATGCGCGCGCCCAAATCACCCTGCCCCTGCGGCCAGCGCTGAAGATCTGCGGGCCAGACCCGAGACTGCAGGCCTGCCACATCCGGTGCCACCGCCAACACCAACCGCCAACGCGGATCCTGCAACTGGCGCAGCAGATCTGCCGTCTGATGCCGGAACCACCAGGCCGCTGCCGTCATGCCGATGTCGCGGCCCAGGCGGGTCTTCACCCGGCCCGGATGCGGCTCTTTGACCATCACGATGAGCGTGGGCCTCACAGGTCGCGCACCATGTCGCGGTGTGGGATGCCCGCGTCATCATAGACCGGGCCCTCTGCCGTGAACCCCAACCCTTCGTAGAACCCAATCGCATGGGTCTGCGCCCCGAGTTTGGCCTGATGCGCGCGGCCCCGCGACACCTCAAGCGATTTTACGATGAGCGCAGCGCCATGCCCCGCGCCACGCTGGGCGCGCAAAACGCAGACCCGCCCGATCTTGGCCACGCCGTCTTTGATGTAGATCCGTGCTGTCCCCACGGGGACATCCGCCAAAAAGGCAATCAAATGAAGCGATTGGGGGTCAAGCTCGTCCCGCTCATCCGCCTCCGAGACGCCCTGCTCTTCGATGAAGACTTCGCGGCGCAGCGCATGGCAGGCCGCCAAATCCTCGGTCAATTCGATGCGCAGGCTCATGCGAAATAGCCCCCTAGGATGCGGCTGTAGATGGCCTTGAGCTGGTGGATGTGCTCCACGCGCACGTGTTCGTCCACTTGGTGCATGGACTGGCCCACCAGGCCGAATTCCACCACGGGGCAATGCGCCTTGATAAAGCGCGCGTCCGATGTACCGCCGGAGGTGGAAAGCACGGGGGTCACGCCGGTCTCGGCCGTCACCGCCTCGGCCACCAAATCAGAGAGGGCCCCGGGCGGGGTGATGAAGCTCTCGCCAGAGATCTTGACCCGCATCTCCACCCGCACGCCAAAGGCCGCCTCAATCTTGCCCGCTTCCGCTTCCAGCCAGCGGGTGAGCGACGCGCCGGAGTGCGCGTCATTGAAGCGAATGTTTACCGCCGCCTTGCTGCTGGCCGGGATCACATTGGTCGCCGGGTTGCCGGTATCGACCGTGACAATGGCCAGCGTGGAAGGGTCGAAATGCGCAGTCCCTTGATCCAGTTCGTGGCTGGCAAGACGGTCTAATAGACGGACCATCGCGGTCACCGGGTTGATTGCGCGATGCGGATAAGCGGCGTGGCCCTGCCTGCCCTGCACCTCGAACCAAGCGGTCATGGAGCCTCGGCGACCGATCTTGATCATGTCGCCCATCTGCTCCGGGCAAGTGGGCTCTCCCACCAGGCAGGCCGACATCTGCTCCCCCGCCGCGCGCATGTGATCGAGCAGCGCGAGCGTCCCGTCCAGCGCATCGCCCTCCTCGTCCCCCGTGATGGCCAGGATCATCGCACCATCGGGGGGCGTATGGTGCACGAAATCAACCGCGGCAGCGGCGAAGGCGGCGACGCCCGACTTCATGTCCGTGCTGCCCCGGCCAAACAGAATGCCTTCCCTGATCTCAGCGCCAAATGGATCAGCCGTCCAGGCGTCGACGTCGCCCACCGGCACAACATCGGTGTGGCCGTTAAAGCCAAAGCTGCGCGCATGCCCAGGCGGGCCCCAACGCGCAAAAAGGTTGCGCACGCCACCCCGATCCGCCCAGGCGCAGTCAAACCCCGCGCCGCTCAAAAGCGTCTCCAAAATCTCAAGCGCGCCCGCGTTCTCAGGCGTGACCGAGGCGCAGCGGACCAGAGCGGCGGTCAGATTGACGGGATCGACAGGATCAGGCTGGGCCAAGGCACGCTTTCCTTTTGCTGAATTCTGCGCCCTTTTGTGGCGAAAATAGCGCGGTGCCAAGGGGGCGGCCTTGCCAAATGGTTAACAAGAGCCCGCCGGATTGCTATTTTACGGACAAATACTGAGGCAGGGCGGCCGCAATCACAAGAAATCAAAGCGCCCCGGCAGCATCCGGGACAACGCGCATTCGCCGCTCCTGACCCGAGCAGAGGAACAGGCAGGATGGTTGAGGCCACCAAAGTGCCGGTGAACACGCTTGCCGATGGCATATCGGCGCGCGACCTCGCCGAGTTGATTTTCGGCGGAAGTGTAGACGTGACTGCTGCCACCTTTCGCGGTGACGACGCCTCCGCCGGGATCTACGCCAACGGCGGGGCGGCCCCGCGCGTGGTGCCGGGCGAGACCGGTATCATCCTTTCGACAGGACAGGCGCAAGATTTCACCAATGAGAGCGGCGATGCCAATCAATTCGTCAACACTTCAACCAATACAGCAGGGCCTGACGATGTCGCACAGTTGAACGCGGCCGCAGGCGCGCGCACATTTGATTCCGCAACGCTGGACGTTGATTTCATCCCCACGGCCCCGGTGCTGACACTCGATTTCATCTTCTCGTCTGAGGAGTACCAGGAATTCGAGAACTCGATTTATCAAGACTTCGTCGGTGTCTGGGTCAATGGCAACAGGGTGACGATGGACGTGGGCAACGGTGACATTGACCCTGGCAACATCAATTCCTCCAACAATATCAACATGCACGTCGACAACCAGGAGAGCGACGCCAATACCGAGATGGACGGCTTTTCCATCACGCTGTCCCTCACCATGCAGGTTACGCCGGGCAGCGTGAATTCCCTGCGCATCGCAATCGCGGACGTCGCGGACGAGAATTACGATTCCAACCTGTTGATCGCAGCCGATGCGGTACAGACCGAGGTGGTCGCGGTGACCGACAGCGTGACGCTGAACCCCGCAGGCGACAAAGATCTAGATGTCTTGGCGAACGACCTTTCCGCGTCTGGCAGCACGCTGAGCATCACGCAGATCAACGGCATGGATGTGGTGGCGGAGCAGAGCGTCACCCTTCCCACGGGCCAGACCATCACGCTCAACGCTGATGGCACGCTGAAGGTCGCCGGGGATGGGGACGTTGAGGATTTCAACTTTACCTATACGATCTTTGACGGGTTCACCTCAGACGTGGGTCTTGTCAACGCGAGCAGCGTGCCTTGCTTTGTCGCGGGGACGCAGATCGCCACCCCTTTTGGAGAGCGCTCCGTCGAGGACTTAGCGCCCGGCGATCTTGTGCTGACCCAAGACGAAGGCGCGCAAGCTCTGCGGTGGGTGGGCATCCGCACGGTCAAGGCTTCGGGTCAGTTCGCACCCATACGCCTGCGTTCGGACGAATTTGCGTTGCGCCGTGATGTCTTGCTCTCCCCGCTGCACCGGGTGCTGCTGCGCGACCCACGGGCACCTCTTCTCTTTGGCGACGCGGAGGTCTTGGTCCATGCGCGCGATCTTGTCTCGGGCGGCGGTGCGCAGCGCGAAGAGGGCGGCGATGTCACCTATGTGCATCTGCTCTTTGAGAGGCATCAGATCGTCTTTGCCGATGGCCTGCGCACGGAAAGCTACCTGCCTGGGCCCCAGACCCGGCCCAGCTTTGAGGCAGCCATGGTCGAGGAGATCTTCAGCCTCTTTCCCCAGATCAACTCCGATACGGGCCAAGGTTACGGCCCCGCCGCGCGGCGGTGTCTGAGGCGCTTTGAGGCGGAGGTGCTGATGCAAGCGAGCGGACGCGCGGCATGACCTGGCTGGCGCTGGTTGACGCCCAAGAGCGGCGGCTGTCCCGCTGGGGCCTTGGTGACGACAAGCAAGCGCTGCCGGTGGTCCCGGATGATCCGGCCTTTCCCTTGTTGCACGGCACACTGATGCTAGAGACCCGGCTACCAACTGCTGGGCGGCCCGACGTGTTGTTTGGCTATCAGCGGCTTGCGGCAGACCGGCGCAGTCTGACGCTGCAGGCGCGGCCCGGAGGCGGGATCGCACTGGTACAGGTGCAGGGGGACCGCATCGGCCATGCAGCGCTTGCGGCCAAATCCTCTGCCCGGACGGATGTGCTGCGTCTGACGTTCTCGTGGGATTTCTACCGCAATTGGGCGCAGCTCACCGTCGAAACGCCGGGAGAGATCGGCGCCCGTTCCGCCCTTGTCGACCATCCTATGCCGCTCACGCTGGGGGATGTGCGGGACCTGATGCTTGGCCGTGCCGCGCCGCGGCGCGCGCCCGAGGTCATCTTTGCCGCGCTGTCCGACCGGGTTGAGCCGATTGGCCCAATGCCAGGACTGCTGCCCAGCACAGCGATTGAAACGGCAGAGGGGTTCAGACCGCTTGGCGATTTGAGGCGCGGGGATATCCTGCGCACGCGCGACAGCGGCCTCGTGCCCGTCTTGCAGCCCGTCAGGCGCACTGTCCCGGCGCGCGGCAGCTTTCGCCCGATCCGGCTGCGGGCCCCCTACTTCGGCCTGCGCCAAGACATCATTGTCAGCCCAGAAGAACGTCTCGTGATCGACGGGCCGGAGGTTGAGTACCTTTTTGGGCGCGAAGCGGTCCTCGTCCCAGCGCGGCACTTGGTGAATGGGCGCATGGCGGTGGAAGAGACCTGTGGCCCGACCGCGACATACACCCAAGTGATCCTGCCCCGGCATGACACGCTGATGGTGGCGGGGACACAGGTGGAAAGCCTTTACCTCGGGCGCATCCGGCGTCAGCGGGCGTTGCTGTCGCAGAGCCTGCTCGCGGACTATCCGCGCGACCGTCTGCCAGAGCACGCGCATCTGGCTTGGCCGGTGCTGCGTTGGCACGACGCGATCCACCTCGCGCGGCGGCGCGCGGCGTAAAAGCGGATGACGTTGTTGATCCAAAGCGTTCTCGACTTACCCTGCCACACGACGTGTCACTTAGCGCGTCGAAATCTTTGATTTCAGGCAGGGTTGAGTGGTTCAAGTTTATCGAAACCCGCTCTAAACCAACGCGCCTTAAACCGGAGATACTCAACCGACATTTAGAAGCGCCGTTCCGAGGGGTTGTGCAATCGCGCCGCCCCGTCGTGCTGCAAGCACGCCTCCGGCATGACGGGGCGGAACGGCGCGGCGCAACAGTGCCTGTTGCGCGGGTGCATTGTTCGGAGCGATTTACCTCAAGTTTAAGGCGCGACGCTCTAAAGACCCGCGATCAGTCATAAAACGGCGTCATCTGCGCGACGATGACCGCGTTTTCCTCCAAAGCGCGCTGCATGAGCCTGCGTTCGTCCGCCTCTATCTCTTGGCCCTCGGCTTCCCGCTCTGCCAGCGTGCCGTAGCCGGTCACGTCGAGCGGGTTTGTCTCCGCCTGTTTCAGGATCGCCACGGTTTCGCGCACGGCCTCCGCCTCATCCACTCCGGCCGCAAAACAGATGAGCGCGGCCCCTGTGGCATCCTCGGGCAGGCCGTCGCCTGATTTGCGCCCGACCTGCACCAACAGGGTGAAGACCTGCTGGAGCCTTTTCTTTGTCCCCTTTGGCGCTTTCGCCATGGGATCAGTCGCGCAACAGATCGTTGATGGAGGTTTTGGCGCGGGTCTTTTCATCCACACGCTTCACGATGACCGCGCAGTAGAGGTGCACGCCGTTCTTGGAGGGCATGGAGCCCGCGACCACGACAGAGCCTGCGGGCACTTCGCCGTAGACGACCTCTCCGGTCTCGCGGTCCAGGATCTTGGTCGATTGACCGATGAAGACCCCCATGCCCAGCACAGAGCCTTCGCGCACGATGCAGCCCTCGACCACTTCGGAGCGGGCCCCGATGAAGCAATTGTCCTCAATAATCGTCGGTCCGGCCTGCATCGGCTCCAACACGCCGCCGATCCCCACGCCGCCCGACAGATGCACGTTTTTGCCGATCTGCGCGCAAGAGCCGACCGTGGCCCAGGTATCAACCATCGTCCCACTGTCCACATAGGCACCGAGGTTTACAAAAGAGGGCATCAATACCACGCCGGGCGCAACGAAAGCAGAGCGGCGCACCACGCAATTGGGCACCGTGCGAAAGCCTGCGGCCTGCCATTCGGCATCGCCCCAGCCCTTGAACTTGCTGTCGACCTTGTCCCACCAGCCCGCGCCCTGCGGCCCGCCCGCCTGATGCTCCATATCCTTGATGCGAAAGCCCAAGAGCACGGCCTTTTTGGCCCATTGGTTCACGTGCCAGCGGCCATCCTCCTGCCGTTCCGCGACGCGCAGGCTGCCCGAATCAAGCGCGTTCAGCGTGTCTTCGATGGCCTCACGGGTCTCCCCGGTGGTGGCAGATGTGACCTGATCCCGCGCCTCCCAAGCAGCTTCGATGGCGGTCTCAAGGGCGGCATTGGACATCGGAAAGGCTCCTCGCAGGGTGTTAGCGGCGCTATAGCGCCCGCAGCCCCCTTGCGCAATCGCTCACCGCCATTTGATGGAGCAGCCCATCGAGGGCTGCTGTGCCACGGGACCTTTGCCGCTCTGGGCCACCTCGGTCATCGCGTGCACCAGTTCTGGCACGCGTTTTGCTGGATCGCCGCGCATGCCAATGTCATCAAGCCGCCCGCGATACTGCAGCCCGCCCTGCGCGTCGAACCCAAAGAAATCGGGTGTGCAAACAGCACCGTAAGCGCGCGCCACATCTTGGGTCTCATCGACGAGATAGGGCACGCTCAGCCCGTGCACCTTGGCGAAATCCACCATGCGGTCGGGCGCGTCTGCTGGATAGGCGGCATAATCGTTCGACATGATTGCCGCACAGCCGATGCCCTCAGCCTCCAATGCCTTCAGATCCTCTGCCAACCGGTCGATGACCGCAATCACGTAGGGACAGTGGTTGCAAATAAAGGCGATGAGAAGGCCCTTCTCCCCCATCACCAAATCTCGGCTGTGCTCAGCCCCCTCCGGCGTTCGCAGCGCGAAGTTCGGCGCAGGCCAGCCGAAGTCACAGATCTCAGAATGCTGTCGCATGGTCATCCCCCTCGTACTTCCCGCCAAGCGTGTGCGGCTGGGCCTGATCGGTCAAGTGCTAAAGCAATTCGAGTCTACATTGGATCGCCAATACCTTGCCGCGCTTTGGGCTCTCGCGACACTGGAGACGAACTGAGTTTCAACAAAAACTGGAAAGGCTGTAATCCTTGCAACTGTCATGGATCCGCGCCACGCTGCCGTCAACCGACGAGGAGAGATCCGTGAAAGACGACAACCGCCGTCATCCCCTACGCGACGCGCACAGCGACCGGACAGCCGCCGAAGCAGCCCCCGACACGCCGCAGACCCGCGCGCCTGCCTACCGTTTGGCCTTCAACGATGACGATTTTTTGTGCCGCGATGAATTACGCCCGGTGCGGTTGCAGTTGGAGCTCTTGAAGCCGGAACTCATGCTCGACGCGGAGGGCATCACCTCCACCATCGTGCTCTTTGGCGGCGCGCGCATCCCCGCGCCAGAAGAAAAGCACAGCGCGCGCACGCAGACGCTGGCCGACCTGTCGCACTTTTACGCCGAAACGCGGGAGTTTGCCCGGCTGATGACGCTGAAATCCATGGAAAGCGGCGGCGCGGAAGGCGTCATCGTCACGGGTGGCGGCCCGGGCGTAATGGAGGCTGGCAACCGAGGGGCCTTGGACGCGGGCGGGCGGTCCATCGGGCTCAACATCGTGCTGCCCTTTGAGCAGGCCCCCAACGCCTATGTCACGCCGGAGCTGTGCTTTAACTTTCACTACTTTGCGATCCGCAAGATGCATTTTCTGATGCGGGCAAAGGCGATTTGCGTCTTTCCCGGCGGCTTTGGCACGCTTGATGAGCTTTTTGAGGCGCTGACCCTCATCCAAACCGGGCGCATGCAGCGCGTGCCCTTCCTGCTCTTTGGTCAGGCGTTCTGGCAAAAGATCATCAACTGGGATGCGCTGGCAGACGCGGGCACCATCTCGGACGAGGACATAGACCTCTTCCGTTTTGTGGAAACAGCAGCAGATGCGGTTACGCTGATCGAGACCTGGGACGACACCGGCAGGCGCGAGGCCGTGCCGGGGCGTTAACCTACGCCGTTTCAGGCGCCGGCAGCACGCAGATCTCGGTCCCATGGGGCAGCTTTTGCACCACCTGGCCGCGCAGCGTTTCTGTCACCGCGTAGCCGTAGCCGGCGATCCGGTGCTTCCATTCGCGCGCGGAAAGCGAGCTTGCACGCTCTCGCAAAACCAGGTCGATGACCTCTCGCACATCAAAGTGCTCTTGGGTGTAGTGTACAGACATCCAACTTCTCCTGACGAAATGTGGCTGGGTTGAAGCCTGCGCGTGCACAGTGGCGCTTTTTCTGCCGTATTGGGGCAGAACCGGGGTCATTTTAGGCGTCGTCAACCGGATTGGACACATTTGTTAACGCGACGCTTACAACGCCCCGACTTAAACGTGACGCGCCGATACCGTGCCACGCTTTGCGCTCTCGGGACATCGGCGATACTTGGTGGCTCAGGTAAAACCCGAAAAGCTGTAACAGGAGATTTCAAGCCCGCCGCGCCTTTCAGTGCCGAAGATTTTCAGCAAAGCCCGAGATAAACGATACTTGTGCGGGGGTCTCCGGCGTGGGCATCCCACGCGCCTTACTCACGATCTGGCGCGCGGCGTCGGGTGTTTGCCCCAGAGCCACCAGGGTGCAAGCGGCCGTCAAGCCCGACCGGCCCACACCTGCCCGGCAGTGGATCACAACACTGGCCCCGGCCTGTAGCGCGGTTGAGATGCGCATGATGAAGACCTTGAAATCAGCCATCTGAGGCACGGCGTAATCTGCGATGGGAAACCACCAATGCTGCATATGCAAGTCCGTACAGATCCCCGGCATGTCGGCCATGTGCAGTGCCCGCGTTTCGTCAGGGCTCAACAAAGAGACAACATGTGTGACCCCCTGCGCGGCCAGATCACCGATGCGTTGCTGCCGCCCCGCGGCGGGCGGGCAAGCCATCATCGACAGGGCACCATGCGGACAGGGCACCGGGTAGCGCTGGTGGGTCACGCCCGCAGGCCAGCCTCCGCCGCGATCTCCTTGCGGGACTTGCGCGCGCGTTCCGTCGCCGATTTCAACTGCCCGCAGGCCGCCATGATATCCTCGCCCCTGGGCGTGCGGATCGGGGAGGCATAGCCCGCTTTGTAGATGATGTCGGCAAACCGCCTGATGCGGTTGTTCGATGACCGCCTATAGGGGGCACCTGGCCATTCATTGAACGGGATCAAGTTGATCTTGGCCGGGATCCCGTCGATCAATTCAATCAACCGGCGCGCGTCCTCATCACTGTCATTCACACCGTCGAGCATCACATATTCAAATGTGATCCGCTCAGAATTGGAAACTTTTGGATAGCTCTTGAGCGCGCCCAGCAGCGCTTCAATGTTCCAACGCCGATTGATCGGCACCAGCGTATTTCTCACCTCATCGGTGGTGGCGTGAAAACTCACCGCCAACTGGCACCCGATCTCTTCTGCTGTGCGCGCAATCTCGGGCACCACGCCAGAGGTGGAAAGCGTAATCCGCCGCCGCGACAATTGTATGCCCTCACCATCCATGGCGATTTTCATCGCATCGCGGACGTTCTCGAAGTTATAGAGCGGCTCCCCCATCCCCATCAGCACGATGTTGGACAAAAGCCGCGTCTCATCCTTCGGCGCGCCAATCCTGGGCCATTCCCCGAGATCATCTCGCGCGACCATAACCTGCCCAATGATCTCAGCGGCTGTGAGATTGCGCACAAGCTTTTGCGTGCCAGTGTGACAAAACAAACAGGTCAGCGTGCAGCCCACCTGCGAAGAGACACAGAGCGTGCCGCGCCCCTCCTCGGGGATATAGACGACCTCAACTTCATGCCCGCCTGCGACCCGCACGAGATACTTGCGCGTGCCATCTTCAGAGAGCTGCCGCCGCACCACCTCGGGCACCTCAATGACAAAGTGTTCTGCCAGTTGGGCGCGGTAGGTCTTGGCCAGGTTTGTCATCAATGAAAAGTCGCGCACGCCCCACTGGTAGATCCACTGCCAAATCTGGCCCACCCGCATCTTGGCCTGTTTCTCTGGCGTGCCCTGGGCGATGAGCGCCTCCCGCATGTCCGCCCGCGTTAACCCCACAAGGTTCATGGGTCCCTCGGGCAAGCGGCGAGGAATCGTCAAAACATCTTGTGTGATCGGCGCGTTGGCTGGCATGCTGGCTCACTTTTGACTTCTTCGCGTGCCATATAGGCCCGCACCCGAAAGATAAAACAAAACAAAGATCGACGAAGAGGGCACCGGCCCGCTTCATCTTTCCAGTACAACTCATGACCCTCAAGTGCCCCGCGCGCAACGCCGGACGTTCTCAGCGCAGCGCATCGCAACGCGGCGGGCACTTGTTCAACTGCCGCAGCGCGACGCCGCATCTTCCACCGCAGCGGTGAAACCCAGCAGTGAAAACGTGTCTTTGGTGTTGGTGCCCCGGCCCGATACGCCGGAGAGCACGGCGCTTGCCCCCCGCTTCATCGCCGTGATGATGCGCGTGTCCTCATCCGTCGTCGCGGGCCAAGCCCATTCGCCTTCGGTGAAAAGCTCATAGGAGTTACCGGATATCTCCATGTTCACGGTCGACCCATCCGCAAAAGGATAGCCGCCGGTAAAGGCGACCTGGCCCTTGGCTCCTGCGGAGGGGCGATAGAACACCATCAAAAGGGTCTGCCCCCGGTTCACCGCCACGACGCGGCCATCGCGCGAGTTCACGGTCTCTTTTGGCGTGGAGACGCCCCAGCACTCTGTGGGGTCGTCCTCGACAAAAACGCTCCAATCGGTCTTTGCCGCAACCCGGTTCGTGCTCTGCTCCTGAGCGACCGCGGGCGCGCCCGCGACGACCAAAGCGGCGATCACACCCAGGCCCGTTTTCAGTATTCTCATCACCACAGCCTCCAAGCTGTCCTAACCTCAATTGCCTCAGGCGATTGGCGGCCCTTTTGGCCTGCTCTTGTCCAATGCATCTTTTGTCTGGTCGCCTCACAGCATACTACAGGAAAACCTATGGGGGACAAAAGCCTCAAAGGCGGGAAATCGCGCAAGCGAGGGGAGGAAAAATGACGCAACCGGTGCCCTTTGCGCAGGTCTGGCGCGGGGCTTTTTTGGAAAGCCAGCATCTGGGCCATGCGGTGATCTGCGACGACACGGGCCAAATTGTTGAGGCTTGGGGGGACCCGGATCTCACGGTGCTGCCGCGCTCCTCCGCGAAGATGATCCAAGCCCTGCCGCTCATTCGCTCGGGGGCCGCTGCGGCCCTCTCCCTCACGCCTGAGCATCTGGCCCTTGCCTGCGCGTCACACCAGGGGGCCGTCATGCACACCAACCGGGTCGAGGCCTGGCTCAGCGCCATTGGCTGCCATGAGACCGCGCTGCGCTGCGGGCCGCAAGCGCCCAATGATCTTGAGGCGCGCGACGGTTTGATCCGCGGCGCGCTGGAACCGTGCCAAATCCACAACAATTGCTCTGGCAAGCACACGGGATTTCTGACCCTGGCCCAGCATCTCGGTGCGGGGCCCAACTACATCGCGCCAGACCACCCGGTGCAGCGCGCCTGCCTTGAAGAGATCGAGCGCACAAGCGGGCAGACCTCGCCGGGCCATGCCATCGACGGCTGTTCAGCCCCCAACTTCGCGCTCACCCTCACCGGATTGGCGCGCGCGATGGCCCATTTCGCTGCCGCCCCGGCAGAAAGCGCGGAGACGCAGTTGCACCAGGCAATGCGCCGCCATCCCGAACTGGTCGCGGGAGAAGGGCGCGCCTGCACCGAATTGATGCACGCGACGGACGGAAAAGTGGCGCTGAAAACCGGAGCGGAGGGCGTTTTTGTCGCGATCCTGCCGGAAAAACGCATGGGCGTGGCGCTGAAAGCGGCCTGCGGGACCACACGCGCGGCCGAATGCGCCATCACAGCGCTCCTAGCCCGTCTCAAGGCCATTGATCCTAAACACCCCGCCGCGCGCAAACGCATGAACGCGCCGATCCGCAATTGGCGGGGCATCGAGACCGGCAGCCTGCGCCCGTCGGCAGAACTTTGGGCGGGCTGAACCCCTTCCCGACGCGATGGAGGCTCAGTGGGTGAACTCCGCTTTGCGGTAACCTTGGATGTAGAGAAGTGCGGTCAGATCGCCAAAAGAGACACGCAGATCGCAGGCGGCGGCCACCGCGGGCTTGGCGTGCAGCGCCACGCCCATGCCCGCGCGGTCCAGCATGCCTAAGTCGTTGGCCCCGTCACCGACAGCCATCACATCGGCCTCCAAGATGCCCTGGGCCTTGGTAATCTCTTCCAGCGCCGCAACCTTTGCCGCGCGTCCTAGAATGGGCAGCCCCACCTCGCCGGTCAGACTGTCGTCTTCGATCAACAGCGTATTGGCGCGGTGGGTGTCGAAGCCCAAGCGGGCAGCGATCTGCGATGTAAAGGCGGTAAAGCCGCCAGAGACCAGCGCGGCATAGGCCCCCTGGGCCTTCATCGTGGCCAAAAGCACGGGCCCGCCGGGCATCAGCGTGATCCGTTCGGCCAAGACGGTCTCAATCACGGTCGCCTCAAGCCCGCGCAAAAGCGCCACCCGTTCGCGCAGCGCCCCCTCAAAATCCAATTCGCCATTCATGGCCCGCGCGGTGATTCCTTTGACCTCTGCCCCGACACCCGCCGCCTCGGCCAGTTCATCAATGCACTCTTGCTCGATCATCGTGCTGTCCATATCGGCCAAGAGCATTTTCTTGCGCCGTCCTGCCTCGGGAACGATCAGCAGATCGACCTGCGCCACCTGACACTCCTGCCAGGCCGCTTCGAACGTGAGGGGCCGGGCCGGTACGCCAAACTCCGCCGCCTCACCGGCTGCCAGCCAGCGCACCGCCCCGCCGCCCCATGCGCTCCGAAAGCGCTCGACCAAAGCGGCATCAAGCGGCTTTTGCGCGGGCGCGCTGAGAAATACGGCAACAAACATGGCAAGCGGTTCCAATCAGCCTGAAAAGAGAGAGGTTTGCGTATTGAGTGGTGGTCTAAAGCACTTTGCGTTTGATTTGAAACGCAGAACGCTGTCTCTCCCTTTGGTATAACGCGCCCTGTAATCAGAGGTTCAGGGCGCAGCCCGAGCCGCAGCGCATCCGCTTGAGCCGGAGCAGGTCCAATTTTGACCTAACCCAGCTTGACCGCACCATCTGCGTCGGTGGCCTCAAAGACATTCATCGCAGGGGTGCCGATGAACTGCGCGGCAAAGAGTGTCTGGGGCTTCTCATAGACTTCCAGGACTTCCAGCGGTGTGCCGATCTGCTCAGCCTGCCCGCTGTTCATCACGATCATCCGGTCCGCCATGGTCATTGCCTCCACCTGATCTTGGGTCACGTAGAGCGATCTGATGCCAAGGTTGTTCTGAAGCTCCCTAATCTCAAGACGCATTTGAACGCGCAACTTGGCGTCCAAGTTTGACAACGGCTCATCGAAGAGAAAAACAGCCGGTTCTCCGCCATCACCTCATAGACCGGTCGAATGGCACCGCCAGCCGCCACCATCGTAGTCGTGCCAACCTCAAAGCCCATCGGACTGTGCGGCTGCTCTCGCGTGCGAAACGCCGCGATCCCGGCATTAATGTCTGGGAGTAGTTGCCCTTGTGGCTCTGCAAGACGGTGTAGTCGCTTTGCCTGCGTTAAAGGCGTCCACCTGATCGGCGACCAACTCTCCCAAACGGCCCGTAAGGGCACGCCAGCACTGTATTTCGGTCTGCGCGAAGGCTGCAATTGGCGTGAGCAGTGAGGACGCGGCCGCAAGGCCGGGTAGATGCATTTTCATGTTTTACTCCCGTGCACGGTGGGCCGTGCTGCTGGCGATAACGCGGTTTGCGCGGTTGGCCGCCTCGTATCTGGGATAACGAGTGTGCTTACAGCAAAGCATTGTGCCAAATCGCTACGGCTGAATGACATGCCGATCATTGGCCTATCGGAGCACCCCGCGGCGCGACACATGCCCGGCGGTGCGGCCCGCCGAACCGGTCGGGTAGCCTGCTGGCGTTGATGGGCATTTTCGAGAATTTGCCGCAGGAAAACCAGTTGCCACATCCGCATGAACCTCGCTAGCATTCTACATCGGCCAGAGCATTCGCGAAAGATCTAACCTATGGACATGCGCCCAAACTCCGATGAAGCCCGCGACATCGCGTACCACTTCCACGGTTACACCAATGCCCGCGCGCATGAGGAGAAAGGTCCAATGGTCTTGGACCGGGGTGAGGGGGTCTATGTCTTTGACACCCAGGGCAACCGCTACATCGAAGGGATGGCCGGGCTCTGGTCGGTTGCGGTTGGCTTTCACGAGCAGCGCTTGGTCGACGCCGCGACACAGCAGATGCAAAAGCTGCCGTACTATCACACGTTTGGGCACCGTTCGCACGGGCCGGCCATCGCTCTTGCTGAAAAGCTCGTGTCGCTTGCGCCTGTTCCGATGAGCAAGGTCTTTTTTACCAATTCCGGGTCAGAGGCCAACGACACCATACTCAAAATGCTTTGGTACCGGTCCAACGCCCTCGGGAAGCCGGAAAAGAAGAAAATCATCTCTCGGCTGCGGGGCTATCACGGGGTCACGATTGCCTCAGGCTCGATGACCGGGCTGCCCTACAATCACCGCTCCTTTGACCTGCCAATAGACGGTGTTTTGCACACCACATGTCCGCACCACTGGCGCGAGGGTCGCGACGGCGAAAGCGAAGAGGATTTTGCAAGCCGCTGTGCCAGCGATCTCGACAGGATGATCCAAGACGAAGGGCCAGACACCATTGCCGCTTTTATCGCTGAGCCCGTCATGGGCGCAGGCGGCGTTGTCGTCCCCCCTGCGACCTACTGGACGAAGATCCAGGCGGTCCTTAACAAGTATGACATTTTGCTGGTTGCGGATGAAGTCATCTGCGGCTTCGGTCGGACGGGGAAGATGTTCGGCTCCGAGACCTTCGGGATCAGGCCCGACATCATGACCCTGTCCAAGCAGATCACCTCATCCTATTTCCCGTTCTCAGCGATCCTGATGAACGAGGCGGTCTATGGCCCCATCGCGGATGAAAGCGGCGAGATCGGCGTGCTTGGGCACGGCTACACCGGGGGCGCGCATCCGGTGGGTGCGGCGGTGGCGCTGGAGAACATCAAAATCATCGAGGAGCGTGACCTCGTCTCGAACGCGGCTGAACGCGGGGCCGAACTGCAAGCTGGGTTGGCGAAGTTCACCGATCATCCAAATGTCGGAGAGGCCCGCGGCGTCGGTCTGATCGGAGCGCTGGAAATCGTGCCGTCAGACGCAACGAAAGAGGTCCCTGCCCCTGGTTTGCTTGGGGCCGCGCTCAATGCACATTTTCTCGCAAACGGTTTGGTGTCGCGCAACATGCAAGACGCCATGGCGTTTTGCCCCCCGCTCATCGTGACATCGCAGCAGGTACAGGACATCTTAGCCATCGTTGAAGCCAGCCTTGAAGATTTCGCGCGTCAGACTGCGTGACGGGCGCGAAAGACACACACTGACATGAGGCGGTTTTAGGCGAGGTTGGCCCAAAACCGCGCGGTTCTCTTTGCTTTTGACATAGATCGCCAAGCTCCGATTTGGCCTGCGCCCAGATCCGCTCAGAAGAGCCCGGTCAATTCGGAACAAAATCGAAACATTCTCCCGCCGTCGTAAACGCGCCGTTAGCCTTGCTCAAAGATCCTCGTGCAAACGCTCAACGAGGGTCTTCAGATGCTGAGAACGATGATTGCCGCCGCCGCCGCCTGTGTCATGGCATGCTCGAGCTTTGCTGCTGAGCTGAATTTGATGACGGAAGAATACCCGCCCTACAACTTCAAGCAGGGCGATGAGATTGTGGGCATGGGGGCTGAGCAGGTTTTTGAACTGATGGACCGCGCGGGCCTCGCCTACGACGTTGAGCTTACGCGCTGGTCCCGGGCCATTGGGCTGGCGCGCAGAAATCCCGACACCTGCGTCTTCTCAACCTTCCGCACGGCCGATCGGGAGGCGGCGTTTGTTTGGATCGGGCCACTCACGGAGGATCGTTCACTGCTGATCAAAACCGAGGAGAGCGACATCGCGCTGGACACGCTTGAGGACGCGTTGGAGTATTCTGTGGGAACGCAAACGGGTGAGTTCACCGTGGGCATTCTTGAGGCCGCCGGATTTGCGCAGGTGGAGCAAGCCCCCTCCATGGCCGACGCGCTGAAAAAGCTCCTCGCGGGGCGCAATGACCTGATGGCCGTGCCCGAATTGTACTTTAAGGCCCTGCGCGAGGACGGCGTGCCGGTCGTCTCTGCCCTGGCTTTGCCCGCGCTGGAAGTCGCGCTGGCTTGCAACCCGCAAACAGAAGACAGCATGGTGGCCGCTTTGCGCGCTGCCATGACGAGCATGATCAACGATGGCACGCAAAGCGCCATTGTCGCGCGATATCAATAGGGCAGCGACCCTGCTTTTGCCGCCCAATCCGATTTGAGCACCGCGATGCAAACGGACGTGCCAGAAGCTATCGAGACAAAGGTGCGCTCCCTCAGTGGCGTGCTCTTGCGTCTGACATTTGTGATCACCCTATCGCTTGGCCTTGCCGCGGCAATTGCGACGATCTGGGTGGATCTCAAACGCGAGAAAGACGCTGTCGAAAACCTTGCCTACGATTTCATGCAAAGCGCGGCCCCCTCAGCAGCGGCGGCAGCCTATAACTTTGATGATGAGGCTGCAAAACAAGTGGCCAATGGCCTCTTCCTCAAACGGGCGATTATCGCGATCTCGATCATCAACGATGGTGAGGTCATGGTGGCGCAGCAAAGACAAGTTGATCCAACGTTGCCGCAGTTCCTGGGTATCGGGGCGCGCGATGAGATTGAACTTTCCCAGCAGCTCTTTGAACCGGGTGAAGCAAGCGACAGCCCACCCATCGGCGAGCTTTCCATCAAGGTTGATAAATCCCTTGTCGCCCCGGAGATTGTTGCCCGCCTTTTTACGTTCTTTGTTGTCACAACTGCAAAGAACGCGGCCTTCGGGCTCATTCTCTTCTGGGCTGTGTTTCACGTTCTCACACGCCACATCTCTGCTCTGACGAGGTCCATCCAGATGTGGCAGCCCGGCAGCGACCGCGTGCAGATCCCCACCGTGCCCGGGATCTTGCGCGACACGGAGGTTGCGAGCCTGGGCGAGCATGTCTCAGAACTCACCGAGCTGGCCAATGGTGCGCTCAACAGGGTCCGCCGATCGCACGATCACGTTGTCGGCAATAATCAAGTGCTCTCCGAACGGGTGAAAGATCGCACGCTGGAACTGGAAAGAGCAAACCGGCGATTGCGGCGCATGGCAGATCACGACGCGCTCACGGGTCTCTTCAATCGTGCGTCCTTTGACCGCTTGCTCGCGGAACGTTTCACGGCGTGTCAGCACTCTGCCGATGAGGTTGCTGTTTTGCTGATCGATGTCGATCACTTTAAGCCCTTCAACGACTTTTACGGACATCAAGCAGGTGATGCAGCGCTGGTGCGCTTGGCCGAACTGCTGCGCGACATTCAGAACGAGACCGGCTGCATCATGACGCGCTACGGCGGAGAGGAATTCGTCTGCATTTTGCGCGCAGAGCCCGGCACGCCAGAAGTTTTGGCCGCGCGGGTGCATGCAGCACTGGAAACCGCCCCCATAGAGCATCAGCACTCTACCGTTGCACGCCGCATCACAGTCAGCATTGGCATTGCGAGCACGGCCGAAAAGGAGGCTTTCACCAATGCGGATATGTTGGTCTCAGCCGCAGATGACGCGCTCTACGAGGCAAAGCACGCTGGGCGCAACTGCACCGTTTCCTCCTCTGCCGAGATCCGGCAACGCGCTCATGAAAATCGGTTGTCCGTCAAGGCCCTGCTTGATGCGACAGATGCCAAAGAGTTTGAGCCTTTTGGCCAGCCGCAGGTCGATGCGCGCACCGGCGCGTTGATCGGCGTGGAGGCCCTCGTCCGATGGATCAAACCTGACGGCACAATCGTGCCACCAGGACAGTTTTTACCGATTGCCGAAAGATCGGGACTGATCACTCAGATCGACACAATTGTCCTCGAAAAGCTCTCAGCGTTCTTGGCGCAGTACCCGGATGCCCTGCCCAGCCTGTCGATCAACGTGTCCGGAGAGAGCTTGGCATCAGAGGGCTATCTTGACCGCATCCTAGAACTGGCGCGCGCCAGTCAGACGCGCATCACCGTCGAGCTTCTTGAAACCGCTTTTATCGACCGGCCAGATGAACTGCTCTTGTGGCAATTGGAAACGCTGCGCGACGCGGGTGTGGCGGTTGAGATTGATGATTTTGGCACAGGACGCACGTCTATCCTGGGTCTCATGGCCATCAGCCCCGACCGGCTGAAAGTTGCGCGCGAACTGATCCTGCCTCTTGGAAAGCGCGAGGGGCAAACGAAACTCGTGACAAGCGTGATCGACATTGCCGCCTCCCTTGAAATGAACGTGCTGGCAGAAGGGGTGGAGACAGAGGAGATTGCGCGCCTCCTTATCGACATCGGCTGCCCGATCCAGCAAGGCTACTTGCACGGCAAACCCATGCCGCTCGAAGACCTCTTGCAGTCGCTTGGTCCGTCACCGCGCAAGTTCCAGGCTTGACGGCCGCCAGAGCGGGCCTTGCACCGGGATCCGATCAGCCGATGATCGCGTTGAGCGTGGCGGAGGGCCGCATGACGGTCGCGGTCTTCACCGCGTCAGTGTGGTAGTACCCCCCAAGGTCAGCAGGCGCGCCTTGCACGCTGGCCAATTCCGCCAGGATGTCGCTTTCCTTGCTGGCAAGCGCTTCCGCAATCGGGGCAAAATGCGCGGCCAACTGCGCATCATCGCTCTGCGCCGCGAGGGCTTCGGCCCAGTAGCGCGCGAACCAATAGTGGCTGGCCCGATTGTCCGGCTCACCCACCTCGCGCGATGGCGAGCGTCCGTGATCCAGAATACCCTGCGTGGCGGCGTCAACAGCCGCACCCAAGACGCGCGCCTTTGCATTGCCCTTGCTGTCAGCCAAGAACATAAAGCTCTCCCCAAGGGCGCAAAACTCACCCAAGGAGTCCCAACGCAGGTGGTTTTCCTCCTGCAATTGCTGCACGTGTTTTGGTGCCGAGCCGCCCGCGCCGGTCTCAAACAGACCGCCGCCCTGCATCAGTTTCACGATTGAAAGCATCTTGGCCGAGGTTGCAAGTTCAAGGATCGGGAAGAGATCTGTCAGGTAATCGCGCAGCACATTGCCGGTGATCGCAATCATGTTGTCGCCTTTGGTGATCGTCTCAAGCGCGGCGCGCGTCGCCGCACGCGGGGCCATGATTTCAAACTTGTCGCCAACGCCCTTCGCCTCAAGGAGCGGTTGAACGTATTTGATGAGCTCCGCATCATGCGCGCGATCCGCGTCGAGCCAAAAGACCGCCCGGCAGCCTTCGGCCCGCTGTCGGTCGATGGCGAGGTTTACCCAGTCTTCGATCGGTGCCTTGCGCGCCGAGGCAGACCGCCAGATGTCACCCGCCTCGACCTGGTGTTGGTGCAGCACCGTGCCATCCTCAAGCACCATCCTGACACTGCCCGCCTCCGGGATCTCAAACGTTGTGGGGTGGGAGCCATACTCTTCGGCCTTTTGCGCCATCAGACCGATGTTTTGCACCGTGCCCGCCGTCGCAGGGTTAAGTTTGCCGTTTTCTTTGAAGAACTTGATCGTCTCGTCATAGACCGGCGCATAGGAATTGTCCGGGATCACGCAGTTCGTGTCCGCTTCGTTCCCGTCAGGGCCCCACCCTTTGCCGCCTGCCCGGATCAGGGCGGGCATGGAGGCGTCGATGATCACGTCTGTGCTGACATGCAAATTGGTGATGCCGTTTTCGCTGTTGACCATGTACATCGGTGGCCGCGCGGCCATGCAGGCCTCAATGTCTGCCATGATCGACGCGTCATCTTTGACCCGGGCCAGCAAATCGCCCAGCCCCTGGTTCGGGTTCACGCCGAGATCGGCCATCGCCGCGCCATGTTTCTCGAAAACGGGTGCAAGGAAGGCTTTGACCGCGTGACCAAAGATGATGGGATCCGAGACCTTCATCATCGTGGCTTTCATGTGCAGCGAGAAGAGCGTGCCAGCTTCTTTTGTCGCGGCAATCTGCTCAGCGAGAAACTTCTGGAGTTCTGCCGCACTCATGAAAGTGGCGTCCACAACGGTGCCTGCCGGGAATGCAATGCCGTCTTTCAACACGTGTTCACCGGTTGCCGTCTCGAGCACGATCTTGACGGTGCTGTCTGTCTCAAGCGTTGCGGAGACTTCATTTGAGAAAAAGTCGCCAGCCGACATGGACGACACGATTGTTTTGCTGTCGGCCGTCCACTCCCCCATGCGGTGCGGATTGCTTTGGGCAAAACTCTTCACCGCTTTGGCCGCACGCCGGTCGGAGTTGCCTTCCCGCAGCACCGGGTTCACGGCAGAGCCTTTGATCGCATCATAGGCAGCGCGGACCGCCTTTTCCGCGTCTGACTGCGGTGCCTCAGGATAGTCGGGTAGCGCAAAACCCTGGGACTGAAGCTCTTGAATGGCCGCTAAAAGTTGCGGCACGGAAGCAGAGATATTGGGCAGTTTGATCACGTTGGCATCCGGCGTCTTCACCAAGCGGCCAAGCTCGGCCAAATCATCCGATTGCCGCTGCGCCGCAGTCAAATGATCGGGGAAGGCCGCCAGGATGCGGCCAGCCAGACTAATGTCTTTGGTTCCCACGGTGACTTCCGCCGCGGCGGCAAACTTCTCAATGATGGGAAGCAAAGAGGCGGAGGCCAATTCGGGCGCCTCGTCGACTTTGGTGTAAACGATGTCGACCATGGGAATCTCCTGTGCGTTACGTCACGCTTTCTTAACTCAAGGATCGGCGAGCGCAAACCGTATACGAATGTATACCGTTTATCCGGCAAAACATATGCCTTTCGCGGCCCACCCGTTTGAATCGCCGCCCCAGGGCTTTGATGGTTCACATCCATTGGCACATGCGAGAGGCCTGGCAAAATTCCACTGGGCATTGGTTCTGGATAGAGGCATTTTGCCAAGCATGATCACACTCGAATATGTCTACTCAGCCCACTCGGCCTACGCATACCTCGGTGCCGGAGAGTTAGCGCGAATCTGTGCCGCAAATGATGTCAGGCTGGTGCACCGGCCCGTCCTCTTGACCCCGGTGGTGGAGGCGCAGGGCAGTCTGCCGTTTCGCGACCGCACCCAAGCGCATGTCGACTACTTTTTCGGCCGCGAGATTGAGCGTTGGGCGGCCCACCGGCAGGTGCCCGTGATCAGTCACCGACCAACATATCATGACGCTGACTACAGCCTTGCCTCGGGGATGATCCTGACCCTCGGCGACAAGGGCCCGCAGACCGACGCCATGGCCTTCGCCCTTCTTCAGGCGCATTGGCGCGACGATGCCGACCTCTCAGATGTAGGCACGCTTCGCCAGCTGGCGGCGGACCTGGGGCACGACGCTGAGCGCCTGCTCGACCGCGCCGCATCCGCAGAGATCCAGGCGAAACTGCATGCCAATACGGATTGGGCGCGCGCCGCGCATGTTTTTGGCTCGCCGACTTACATCGTCGATGGCGATCCGTTTTACGGCCAGGACCACCTCGCATTGGTGGAGCGCGCGATACGAGCGCCTTTCGCCCCGACGACCTGGCGCAACCCGCCAGTGAACGCGCCCTGAGGTCACGCAGCCACGCTTTTGGTCTGACCGGGGTCCACGACCTGTGTGCGCGTCCCAAAAACCTCGTCAATCAGCGCCGCATCAGCTACGCGAAGAGATCCATAAAGGCAACGGGCCCTACGCAGGCGGTGGAGACCGCCACCAGGACCGGGATCAGCGCCAGCACCTCAAGCGTCCCGCGCCGGGGATCCTCGCCCAGGTTGATCGCGGCCTCACGCCCGAGGGCGAAGTTGTCCAGACGATGGCGCATCCGCCAAAGCATCGGGAGCGTTAGACCAATGAGCCGGGCGGCCAGCGCCAGAAGGTCGGTTTCAATCTGATTGAACCGCGCATAGGAGGCAAGCTGCAGCACGCTGTGCTCATTGGGATCGATCATCCGCACCGCGCCGACGGTCAGCGACCGCGGCGCAAACCCTATCGTTCGTAGGCTGCAGTCAACCATTTGATGAGGGGTGATCTGTCACTGACCAGGGTGTCAACTTGCTGTGTCATTTCGGTGCGCGCCGCCCTGCTCAAGGTCCAGCCCAGCGGCACCGCGGTCCCTTGCTCACACTCAATGAAGGGCACGGTGATGAACTGCGCCGGGCCCAACCGTTCGCGCAGACGTTCGCGCAGGATTTCACTGGCCCGAGACCGCACCCCTTCCAATGTGCTGAGCGGAGAACCTAAGAGCCGAAACCGTCTGTCTGTTTCTTCGCGCGTTCCGCGGGGGCAGGCGATCAGGTCTTCGAAGGGAGCCGTATCCGGGGTATCGCGCAGCGGATTGTTGGTGATTGAAATCACATGCAGCCGGTCGGAGAGCCCGTCGAGGCTGTCCAGCAAAGCTGGGACCGCGATGGATCCTGTGTTGTCGGCATAGCCGCCATCAATCAGGTCCAGCCTGCGCGTGCCCTCACCTGAGGCCGGTCGCGCGACGGTGCCGTCCTCCATCACTGTGATGCGGCCATCGGGGCTGATCACCGGGAACCGCGCGCTGACAAACATTGCTGTCGACATCGGCACCCGATCGGTGATCAAAGTTGCGGGGTTGCGCACGCCAGTATCGGAGCGCGGAAAACCCGCATCTTGGGAGGTGAGCACATAGGCGCGGCCTGTCCCCACCTCGGTTGCAACAAAGAACATGCGCGGGTTTGACGGAACCGCACCTGAAAGAATGCTGTGTCCCGTCTCCGCTTCAAACGCCTGCTCCATTCGCCGTTCAAGCGCCGTGATGCGGTCGTTGATCCTATAGCAGAACGTGAGGATGCTGGAAAACTTGCCCAGGCAGAATGCGCTGACAACGAAGTCACGCCAAAACAAGTGTGCCGCCGCCAATGAGACGTAGTCAATCGAGAGAATGGAGGCTGCTTTTTCGCGCAGCTTCGAAGGAGGGGTATCGGCCAGTACCAGCGCGGCGAACAACCCAACGCCCACACTGCCCCCAGATGTGCCGCCATAGGCAACGATCCGGCCTTTGAAATCTGGGAAGTCCTGATGCGCGGCGATACTGTCTAAAAGGGCTGTCGACCAATAGGCAGAACGAATACCGCCGCCGTCCGCCACGACGATGAAAACTGGCCCATCCGGCGGCACCTCAAGCGGCGCGCGCTCAACTGAAAGCACGGGATCTTGTCTGATCTCACGGACGCCGTAAGAAGACCCCGTAGCGATCATCAAAAACAAAACAAAGCCGATCATCCGCACCCAAGATGAATGATCGGCGATCCAAAAGACGGCTGCAAAAGCACACCACACGAATGTAAAGAGCGCCGTTGGCGCGCCTGAATACTGCGTAAAAAGGCCTGGCAATACAGTAAAAGCAACAGCCGTCGCCAAAGCAGCCGTCAGAACCGCATAATGGAGGTTGCTGCTCCTCCCCCTCAAATGCGCAAAAAAGACCGCAAACGGCCGGCGGTCTTTCAACGCCTCCAAAAGCTCAACCGTCCAGTCTTGGCCGCGCCGTTTCTCATGTAGTGCCGGTGTCGCGACAAAAGCGTAAAAGCCAAAATAGAAAACAGTGACAGCGAGTTCCCAGTAGCTGCGACTAACCTCAGGGCTGAACAGGCTGAGCGTGAAGGGGTTCAGCACCGCCGCGCAGATAAACATGGCAAACATGGCGGCGCGCTTTGCCGACAGAAAAAAGCGATCTTTCAGATTGTGCTTTAAGAACGACGCTTCAACCTGGTGAATGCGCCAAACCACGATGACGGATGACAAAAAGACATTTGCCAAGAACCCGTAGTTAAAGTGGCGTTGCAGCGTCGTCTCGTCCTCAATCGACCTGAGGATGTCCCGCATTTGCTCTGTGTGGTAGAACAATAGATAGAAGAGGAATTGCACCACCAAGACCGGCACAATGGCCAGAAACACACGTGCCGCAAGTTTCCAATTGCTTGGAATAGCCGGTTCATACCCGTGCCGATATGAAAACGTCTCGCGCTTTGCCCAGCGAGGCAACTCAGGCTTTTTGATGAGCACGCGCTTTCCTCAATCAGCTAGGGGATAAAATCCATTTTGAAACGCGCCAAAGGTTACGGATGGTTCGGCAAGCGTCAACAGTGAATTCAATCTCAGGTTATCCAGACAGTTTACCTGCGATCGCGCGGGGTATCACCCTGCTCCCCTTCCGCAGCGCGGTTGGCCGCTGCGCCACATGCGCAATGCGCTCTCATAGTTCATGACCGCGGGATAAAGTGCGGGGCGCGCAAAAGGGGGCGCAAACCGGCCAGCAGTCGCGTAGATTTTCATAGGCGCAGCCTCGGGCGCGCGGTAAAGCCGGTCTCAGGTTGCTCCTGGTGTGCTGAGGATGAGGATGGCGGTTCCCACAACGATTTTGAACGGCTTTTTGGGCGCGGGGAAAACAACCCTCTTGCAAAACCTCTTGGTGCAAGCCCGAAAGGCACCCGATGTGACATTCGGCGTTGTGGTCAATGAGATGAGCACGCTCGACATCGACGGCTCGGTCCTGGACACCAGCGAAGTCATCTCCCGCAAGAGCCCGCATTTCGAAAGCCTGCCGGGAGGCAGCGTGAGCAGCGCGGCGGGCCTCGGCCGCTTTGCTGAGGCGGTCGAGCAGGTGCTGGCGGACAGCGAGGTGACGCATTTGCTCATTGAAACCTCGGGCAGCACACATCCCTGGCCGCTGCTCACTGCAATCCGCGACATGCCGGCGTTGGAGCTGCGCGGTATGCTGGCGGTCATCGATACCGTGGTCCTTTTGCAAGACCATGACGCGGGTCGGGCCATTCAGGAGATTGCCAGTGCCAATCTTGAGGCGGGGCGGCGAGGGGTTGAAAACCTGCTGGCCGAGCAGATCATGTTCGCCAATCGCCTCCTGATGAGCAAAGCAGACCGGGTTGAGAGCGCGGTATTGAAACAGATTGCGCAGGCGGTGCACCCGCTCAACCCCTACGCGGATGTGATCGCGATGCAATGGGGCAACCTGAGGTTGGATCAGATCCTGAGCATGCCGCGTTACAACTTTGCACTCGTCGAGACCCTGGCGGCGGAGCTTTCCGCTTGGGACGCGGCGCATCACAGCACACCTTTGGCGCAGCCGGAAACCTATGCAATTGGGAGCCGCGTGCTGCGCGATCCGCGCCCCTTTCATCCTCAACGGCTGTGGGAAGTCTATAACAAGCACCTTGGGATCGGGATTTACCGCAGCAAAGGCTTTTTCTGGCTGCCCACGCGGGACAGGCTTGTCCTATTGTGGAACCAAACCGGCGGCAGTGTCGGACTGGAAATCCTCAACTATTGGAAGATCACCGCGCTTGAGGATGGCAGCCTCAACCTCACAGAAGCCGAGAAGACAGCGATGCGCGAAAAGCTGGCAGGCCAACATCCGCTTTTTGGCGATCGGCGTTGTCAGCTGACAATCATCGGGCAAGAGGCAGAGCTCGACGCCTTTGTGCACGCACTAGAAGAGTGCTTTTGCAGCGATGCGGAGATTGCCGCCTGGCAGGCTGGTGCGCCCTTCGAAGACCCATGGCCCAAGACCGTGGCGACCCTCGCCATCGACTAGGGTCAGGCGGCCCAAAATCGCTTCACTCACAGCAAGCTGGAACGGCCTGCGCGCAATTGCGCGGCGGCGTGACCGTACCAGGGGAGGTTTCGGTGATGGGCATCCACAACGCGCCCACAGCACGGGCGACGGCCCCGCGATTGTCCACCAACCGCTTGGCTGCCCAGGAAATAGGCGCAAGCGCTGCGGAAGCTTTGGCGCATTGGGTCGAGACCGATGTTGTGCCTGAACCGCTTTTCTTCCCATCAATCTTACGGTCGCAGCAGACCACCGCGCCCAGAGCGCGCAAAACCGCCGCAGAGTTTCTAAAGCGTCCCGCCTTTCACTTGAAACATCAAGTATCGCCGATGTCCCGAGAGCGCGAAGCGTGGCAGGGTATCGGCGATGCGAGTTCAAGGCGGGGCGCTATCAAGAGGCGGAGCAGCCCACAACGTCGCCGCTGACACGGCCTGTCACACCGGGGATAGCCCACGCGAAAGGCGCATCGGCCTTCCCTGGCCTAGCGCTTCTGGCAGCGAAAGCAGAGCTTCCACTTTGTATAGGTCTCAAGCAGGTCCAACTCCGTCGGGAAATACGCGCTGGCCGGCTGCGTTGGAATATACGCGTTGGCCAAAAAGCGAGAGACGGACACGTCGAAACCAGCGGCGCGGAAGGCGCTTTGAATGTCTGCCACCGTGTGGCTTGGCACAGGGATGTTGGAGAAAGAGGAAATCATCGGATGCCACCGGTCCCACAGCGGGTTGTCCGCGTGACAACACGTGACGGCGTCGTAGATAGCATGCGGTTTCAAGGCGGCTGCCACACTGGCCGCATGCGCCTCCAGATCCTCAACGAGGTAGATCACCTCGTGGCTGAAGGCGAGATCAAAGTCTTGAGCCGCATCCGCCGGATGAGCGGTCGCGATGTAGGTGATGGGCCGCTGTCCTTTGGCCTCATTGGCTAGGGCAACGCGGTCCCTCGCCAGATCAACTCCCACGCCCTGCGCAAAGGGGCGCGCGTCATAGAGCAGGCGCAGAAAGCCACCCTGGTTGCAGCCCACATCCAGAACCTTGGCCTGCGTTAGATCGGTCGCCGCGCTGGTGCGGATCATCTCATGCCAAATCCACGCATGCCCATCGGTCATGCTGTCATCTTCTTTCGGGTTAGCAGACCAGGTGTCGATTAGCGCAGTCATCTAAGCAGCATCAGCCTCAAGCGTTTTGAGAAGCGCGCGGAAGTTTTTGCGCGCGTCCCCGGGGTGACGGAGTTTCTTTACCGCCTTCAGATTGGATAGGTCGTTATCCACGACGACAAGCCCCACCATACCCCATTCATAATGCGGGAGACAGATGTATCCATAGATCCCAGGGACCGTGAAGGTCACGTTGATCTCTTCGTCGAGCGCACCGTTCCAGCCTTCTGCACCCTCCGGGATCATCCCCCGCTTGGAGGCGGAGTTGTGCCCGCCATCGGTGGCCAAAAACCGCACGCTGTCGCCGCTTTTCACCTTGAGGATCGCAGGCTCAAAGACATTGACCAGGTTGCTGTCGTTGCAATCGGCGTTCAGCATCAGAACTGAGTGCTGCCCGCCCTGCGCCTCTGGCACAACGCCAGCTGCGAGAAGGGGCGTGGCACTGGCCAGTGCGCCCAGGGAAAGGGTGAAAGCGCGGCGGTTAAGCATTGGCGTAGGCATGAACAACCAAATCCTCCTTTGGTCCGGTGGTGATGTGAATATCGACGCCGTAGGTCTCGGCGATTTCAGGGCGGTATAGGATCTCTGCGGGCGCGCCCTGAGCCAAAACCTGCCCCTGGCGCAGCAGGATCAGGTGATCGGCATAGCGCGCCGCGAGATTGAGATCGTGCAGGGCGACGACCCCAATGGCCCCGCGTGCCGCAATCGCGGCTTGGATCTGCGACAGAACGCTGAGCTGGTGGTTGAGGTCGAGCGCTGAGGTCGGCTCATCAAAAAGATAGACCTCAGACCGCCGGATAAGCGCCTGCGCGACCGAGACCATTTGCGACTGGCCGCCCGAAAGCTCGCTGATGTAGGCCTCTGAGAGGTGGCCGATGCCCGCGTCATGCAGGGCGATTCCGACCTTGTCCATATCCTCGGAGGTCACCCGCCAGCCCGAGAGGTTCTTTTGCGCCATCATCACCACGTCAAAGACGGTGAGCGCGGCGTTTGCGGCAAAGAATTGCGGCATGAAACACACGCGCTGAAGGCGTTCTTTGGGTGATAGGGTCGCAAGGTCGGTCCCATTGAGAACAACGGTGCCCTGCGCCTTCAAGAGCCCTGCGATCACCCGAAAGAGCGTGGATTTGCCCGAGGCATTCGGCCCAATGAGCGCTGTGAGCCTGCCAGGTTCAAGCGGCGCAAAGCCGGTATCCTGCAGGATGGGGCGGGTGCCATAGGCAAAGGTCAGGTTGCGTGCCGCAAGCGTCATTGCCAATGCCTTTTGCGCTGGCTCAGAATGAGGCTCACAAAAAACGGGATCCCGATCAGAGAGGTGATCATCCCAATGGGATAGACGATGCCCGGCGTGATGGCTTTGGACGCGATGGAGGTGCCCGACAAGATCAAAGCACCGGCCAAAGCAGAGAGCGGGAGAAAGCCGCGTTGGTCTTCACCCACGATCATGCGGGCGATATGCGGTCCCACGAGACCGACAAAGGCAATCGCTCCGACGAACGAGACCGCGACCGCCGACAAAAGCGAGACCCCCGCCAGCACCGCAAGGCGCAGCGCGTTCACATTGACGCCTAGGGCGGCGGCCTTGTCCTCGCCCATGCGCAGCGCGGTCAGCGCCCAAGAGCGGCTGAGAAAGTAGGGCAGGACAATCGCGAGGATCACGGCGCAGATCCCCACCTTGGCCCAGGTGGCGCGGGCGAGCGAACCCAATTGCCAGAAGATCAACTGAGCCAATTGCAGCTCAGAGGCACCGTATTGCAAGAACGCCAACAGCGCGTTGAAGGTAAAAAGCATGGCAATGCCCACGAGGATCATCGCCTCCGGCGTCACCCCGCGCAGCTTGGTGAACAGAAAGAGCCCCATTGAGGCGGTCATCGCAAAGGCAAAAGCGTTCACCGTCACAAAGAGCGCGCCGACCCCGGGGATCACCGACCAACCCAGGACAATCGCCACCGCCGCGCCAAAGCTCGCCGCCGAGGACAGCCCCAGCGTGAAAGGATCGGCCAGCGGATTGTTGAGGATCGTCTGCATCTCTGCCCCTGCAGCGCCAAGCATGGCACCGACGACAACTGCCATCATGGCAACGGGCAGACGCAGGTCCCAGATGATCACCTCTTCCTTTGCAGAGGCGACCGATGGCTGGAAGATGACATGGGCGACACGCCAAAAGCTCAGATCGGCGGGGCCAGTGATCACATCGATGATGACGGTTGTGAGCAGCGCCAGCGCGGCCCCGAGCACAAGCGCCACGCGCCAGAGCGAGCGCCGCTTGTAGCCGCCGACAATCGCATCGACGCTAGGTGTGTTGGACATCTCAGCCATGCAGAGTGGCCCGCCGCGACCTGTGCGGCGTGCCTAACCTTCTTAGTTTGCGCTCAGCCAGAACTGGCCAGACGCGGCGTAGGGCATGAACTTGTCATGCAGCCGGTTGAAGGTGTCCTGCGGATCAAGATCCTCAAAATCGTCCGGGTAGAGCCACTTTGCAATCTGCTGCACCGCGACGAAATGGTAAGGCGAATTGTAGAACTGGTGGTAGATGGAGTGGTAGTTTCCCTCCTTCACCGCCCGCAGATCTGCAAAGCCTGGGCGCCCGGCCAGGGCTTTGATCTTCTCAGCATTCACCGCGGGGTCGCCTTCATACCCCAAGAGAGTTGAGGTCACTTCAGGTTTCGCTTCGGCCCAGTTCGCACCGGTTCCGATGATGTGATCGGGATCCGCATCAATCACACCTTCCATCGAAAGCGTGACCGAATAGGCGTTCGCCAGTGTGGAGGCGAAGTTCTTGCCACCGGCAAGCTCAACAAACCTTCCATAGTTATAGGGCCCAAAAGACCAGCAGCAGAAATCGGGCTGCCAGCCGGCTGCATTCTCAATCACGACGAGCGGTCGTTCATCGGCAGGGATGTTGTCGACCACATTTGTCACTTTGCGCATCTCAGCGATATAGAAATCGATGAATTTCGCGGCACCCCCCTCTTCCCCAAGGATCCGACCGAGGATCAGCAGCGACGGCACTGTGTTCTCCGTCGCATTCCGGCGGAAATCGATGAAGACGACCGGCACGCCCGCCTTGTCGAGCTTTTCAATGAGGCCGGTCTCCTCCGCCTTAAAGAGGTTCCCGCTGTCGAGCAGGACGAGATCGGCATCCGCTTCCAGCACCGCTTCGATGCTGAAATCGCCGGCATAGGGATTGCCGAAGTTGATCATACGCGCCGTATCATTCGGAAAAGCGGCTTCGAATTTGCGGAAGGCGTCGGGATCAAACTGAACAAGGTCATCTTTCCAACCCACGATCTTTTCAAACGGGTTCTCGTCGGAAATCGCGGCGATGGCATACATCATCCGCCCTTCTCCCAGAATGATCTTGTCGGGACGTTCATCCAACGTCACTTCGCGACCGGCGATGTCGGTTAAGGTCAGGGCTTCGGCCTGGGCATATGTTGCTGGCGTGATCAAAGTCACGGTTGCTGCAAGCGCAAGGGCAAAGCCGCTCATGAAACGCATGTTCATAGCAGACTCTCCTATTGGCTACAGGGGCACTGCTAGCGCTCGCGAAATCTAAACCCAAGCAAAAAAGTCAACATTCTGGCTCTGTTCCGCGCGATGGGTCATTACGTCGCACGTCTTGGCGGTTCTTGATCCGTGGCCCCAAGGGGCATCCCACCACGGTAATGAAGTGTTGCGCTGACAGCGTGCCGCTCGCGCAATATTGCGGAGTGCCCCGCGTTGGGCCAATCTACGGCGGTGAGTTGAGTAAACGGCGAGGAACCCAGAAATGCTCAAAGTCTCCGCTGCAGACATGGTTGCGGCCGCCCGTGCTCGGATTGAGGAAGTCGAGACGGCCGATTTGATTGCCCTGGTAGATGACCCGGACACGGTGATCGTGGATATCCGAGACATTCGCGAGCGCCAGCGCAGTGGCGCGATCCCCGGTTCGGTACACGCGCCGCGCGGGATGATCGAATTCTGGGTCGACCCCGATAGCCCATATCACAAGGACGTCTTTGCGCAGGAGGGCAAAAAATATGTCTTTCACTGTGCCTCGGGCTGGCGCTCGGCACTGACAGTGGCAACGCTGCAAGACATGGGATTTGACGCCGCGCACTTGAAAGAGGGGTTCTCAACTTGGGCGGAGAAGGGCGGCCCGGTAGAAGACGTCCCCAAACCCTAAAGCGCTTTGCGTTTGATTTGAATCGCATAACGCTGTCTCTCCTTTTGGTCGAACGCGCCCTACGATGAGGTTGCGTCGCAGAAAGCGCTAAGTGCCGTAAGGCTCTTGGTGCCGAAGATCGTATTCGCAGCGCTGCGCGCCATATAGAGGGCATGCAGCTCTTCCGACTTCGTTTCGTCATCGCTTTAATCGCGCTCGCAGTGGCTCTGGCATCGCTGTTTCGGCTGGAGCAATTGCGGGCCGATCTCGATATTCAAAACCTCAAGTTCGGTGACACGCCGGTGAGCCTTTACCGCGGAAGCGCTGAGACGGATTTGCTGGTGCTGGTCACGCATGGCTTTGCCGGGTCTCGCCAGATGATGGAGGCGATCTCGCTCACGCTGGCGCGCGCCGGGCATACGGTTGTGGCCTTCGACTTTGCGGGGCACGGACGACATCCTGGCATGCTCTCCAGAGACGTGACCCGCATCACCGGAACGACCGAAGATTTGGTGCAACAGACCTTGGATGTGGCGGCGCAAACGCGGGCACGCACCGGGTTGAAGCGCGTTGCCTTTGTCGGGCATTCGATGGCCACAGACGTCGTGATCAGAGCCGCGGACCGGCTGGACAGCGTCGCAGGGGTCGTTGCAATTTCAATGTACTCCGAAGCTGTGCAACCGCAGCATCCCGAAAAGCTCCTGATCCTTTCAGGCGCGCAGGAGGAACGGCTGCGGGCCGTGGCACTTGAAGCCGTTGGGCAGTTGGGTGAAGCCGCCGAAGGCGTCACGCTTGAGCGCGATGGGATCAGCCGCCGTGCGGCTGTTGCGCCCTGGGTCGGGCACGTGGGCGTGCTTTGGTCCAGCACGACGCTTTCAGAGACGACCGACTGGTTTGGCCGGCCCGCGTCTCCCGTAAAGAGTGGTGGCTGGATCGCCGCGCTGCTGGCCGCGCTGATCGTGTTCTTCTGGCCGGTGAGCCATCTTTTGCCGCGCGGGGAGAAGCAGGCCGCCCTGCCGCTGAAACGGGCTCTTATCGCTGTCCTTGCGGCGTCAGGTAGCGCCGCTGCCGCAACCCCGCTCGCCGGGTCAGCCCTTGGCGTCTCAGGGTTCGGCGCGCTTGCGCTTCTGTTGATCACTTGGGGTGCAGTCACACTGGCCGTCCTGCGGCCTCCGGTCTCTTTTCGAACGACGGACGCCCTCTCCGCCATTGTATTGCTTTTCTGGGGCATCGCTGTTTTCGCCTTCGCACTTGATCGGTATGGCGCAGCCTTTGTCCCGACCGGACCCCGGTTAGGGCTGATGCTCTTTTTGTTGCCCGCAACGGTGATTTTTGGCCTTGCAGACCGGATGCTGATTGCCGGGCGCGGCATCATTGGTCGCGCGCTTTTTCGGCTGCCCATCCTCGCGACGGTGATTGCACTGATGTTCGTGCAACCCCAAAACATGGGCATGGTCTTTACCGTGCTCCCCGTCCTGGTGCTGTTTTTCCTGGTCTACGGCACCATGGCGCACTGGGCAGAAGCGCGCAGCGGACCGCAGGGCCCCGCGCTTGCCACAGGTGTGATCCTGGCCTGGGCGTTGGCGGCATCAACACCGCTCTTCATGGCAAGCTGACCGGTTACTCTACGCGCTCAAGTGCCCAGCACTGCCTAATCCCAACACTACCTAATCCCAACACTGCCTAATCATCGTGCGGCACGGCCGCGTTGCGGTCGAGCCAGAGAAGCAGCGCAAAAATTGAGCCAAGGGAGATGATGGCGGCGGCAAGACCAAGCAAAAGAAAGCCCGACACGTCGTCCACTTCAATCACGATGAGTTTGCGCACCACCGCGAGGATGCCGATGATCAGCACGATGCGTACTTGCGCAAACCCGCGTTGGCCGGTCACCATGAGATGCACGGAATGCGCAAGCTCCAGCGCGATGATGGCCCCGAGCAAAAGGTCAAAGAGCCCCTGCAGCTGCGTAAAGGAAACATCCGTGGAATTGGACAGGGCCACCTCAAAGGTCAAGCGCAAGAAACTGAGGGCGGCAAGCACTACGACAACGAGAACACCAACCAACAAAACCGCGGCAATGACCGCAGAAAATCGCTCATAAGCTCTGTCGAGAAATTCAACCACGCGGGGGAGGTAGCACGCTTTGCACGCATGGCGAGGCCCCGCTCAGGCAATTTTCCTGGTTGCCCCTGCGACGACGAAAGAGCTTAATCAAGTTCCCTGGACTTTATGCAAAGGAAGGCTGCGCAGCGCCCAAGGCTCCATTGCGCTCATCGAACCACCAGTCACGCGCGGGTGTGCAGCCTCACGCCGCCCGGACGACCGCTCTTGGGAATGCCGCTTCAGCCCCTGCGAGCGCCTCATCACGATTGAGGGCCAACTGATCAAGCTCCTCAAAAAAACCTTTCAGCGCGCCTCCTTTTGCAAAACCGCTCATCACCTTTAGGTAGGCGTGCGGCCATCGCACATCGACCTGGCCAGATTTCAACAGGATGCACGCACCCATCGCAGAGCCGTTCACGACGTATTGCGCGCCCCAGGCCCAAGCGTCTGAATGGCGGCAGGGCGGCGTTGGCAGCAATGTCGGTTGATCCAAATCCCGCCGCAAGGCATCCAGCCGCAGATGCTCTTCAGCGATGAAATCCCTCCGCGCGAGCTTACGCGCGGCGGGCAAGGAAACCGAACTGTGCACGGCAAGCATTGCATGCAACCAGTCTTCATACGCCCTGCGATCCGAAAACCCCTCAGATCCGACCCAACGCGCCTCTGTGCGCCGGTGAACGTCGCGCGTGGCTGACTTGAGGAAAGCACGATTGTCCATAGGGCACCAAATCTGCGTCAAGAACTCCCGCGCATGTAACAGGTCAGACCTGACGAAGATGCGCGCATGCAAACTTGCGTGCGCCGAGGCGATCTGTCAAGCTAGGTTTACAGCCTTGGTGTCGCAAAAAATAATCATACACTCTTAAGTTGACTTTCATCCAGTCACTATAAATCGAGCTTGTGGGGTAAACATAACCGGAAGTTGAAATGGCAAATATTCTCCTGCTCGAAGACGACATGGAGTTTGCATTCCGCCTGCGCTCGTGGATTGAAGCGGCAGGCCACCTTGTTGACTGGTGCGCCTCCGGCGCTGACGCCATCACAGCGCTTGAGACCATTTGCTACGATTTGGTCATCGCAGACATGTACATTTACGAAGACGGACAAATTTCACAGGACGGCGGCATCAGTTTGATCGCCGCGCTGCGCATGGGCCGCTTTAACCTCAAGTTGCGCACGCCCTGGGATGTCCCGATCCTTGCGATCTCTGGCGTTATCCGCGGCAAAGGTAAACGCTATGCTTTGGCGGTCGCTGAGAGCCTTGGGGCGGAACGCACCCTAAAAAAGCCCTTTCAGAAAGAGCAATTCTTGGCTGAAATCTCCATGTTATCGGAACGTCAGCCGACAGGATTGACAAAGCGGCTGCGCCATCCTCCGGAAAAGCGGCATCGCTGACGCGCAGCCTTTCGCGGCGTGGCATCTACAAACCATCTCGTAAAAGCTTCACCACAGCATGGATGAGTTTTTCGGGCGTGACGGGTTTCGTGAGCCTAGCGATTTCTCGAAACCTTCCCCCCGCCTTGGTGCTATCGCCATAGCCCGTGACAAAGGCGAAGGGGATTTTCTCCTTGATCAACCGCTCAGCGACGGGAAAACTGACCGTGTTGTTGCCAAGGTTCATGTCCAAAAGGGCAAAGGTTGGCCGCACAGCGTCAAGAAAGCTCATCGCCGCCTCAACGCTGGCCTGCAGTTCCACGGATTGAATGCCAAAGGCAAGCAATTGGTCCCGGGTCTCAGACGCGATCAGAAAATTGTCCTCAAGGATCAAACAGCTCGCCGTGCGGAGGCGTTGATCAAAAACCAGGTCAACAGTCTCAGGCGCGGCTTTGCCTTCCAAAGTTGCGAGATCCATCACGCTTTTTGACGGTTCAAAAACCTCTGCGGGCAGTGTGATATCTGCCCTCAGCCCATCAGGCGCAAAGTCAATCTTTGCGCTGCCGTTGAGTTCATAAGGCACCGCCTCAAGGATGAGAGAGGATCCAAAGCCGCGGGTTGTCGGCCTGCTGACTGTTGGCCCGCCCTGTTCACGCCATTCGAGCAAAAGACCCGCGTCCTCGCGGTCCTTGAAGGTCACAGTGATCGTGCCAGCGTCGTTTGAGAATGCACCGTACTTCACCGCGTTCGTGACAAGCTCATGGATGCCGAGCGCCAAGATTGGGGCCACCTCGCCGCGGATGGCTTTTCGCGGGCCGCTGATCGTCAAACGCGCGCCATCTTCGTCGATGTGCGGGGCGCACTCACGTGAGATCAGCTCATGCACCGGGACCGATGTCACCAATTGACCGGCTACCAAATCGTGGGACACGGCAAGCGCGGATATCCGCGCCTCAAGCGACTTGGCGTAGGATTCAATTGAGCCATGGCTGCTTTTGCTGGCCTGGCGCGAAACCGAATGCACGACTGCACTGATGTTGCGCACGCGGTGGTTCAGCTCATCAATCAGGACCTTCTGCTGACGGTTGAGCTGCGTGATCAACTGCTGCCGTTCAAACGCATTCACGAGCGTCCAAATGCGGCTGGCAAAGTACATGTCTTGGTCTGACCAGGGCTTGGCTGACCCATCAATCTGATCGAGGTACGCAGAAAAAGAACCGCGCGGAGAGAGCCTCAACGCACCACTGTGGTTTTCGATCTTCTTTTTCGGATTGCCCGCCCAAGCGACCTCGCGCAGGTGTTCTTTGCGAAACACCATGAGCATGCGATCTTCTTTTGCGACAAACACCAATGCGCCCGCCACTGACTTCGTCGCATTGGCCAATCTTGGAAAGGCGTCTTTCAGGTTTTCATAACTTTGGATGGCCTTGCCGTCGCGGGCGATGGCATGCAATTGCTCAAGCAATGGATCGGCGGGAACGTCGCCAAATTGATAAAGGCTGCCCTGGTACTCGATCACCAACCCGTCAGCATCCAGCACGTCTAAGATCGACTTTCCAAAAGGCTCAAACGCCCCATCGGCCCCAAGCTGTGACAAAAGATCATCCTTGAAGGCATCCACTTTGGAGACCAGCCGCAGCCGGTTTTCTTGCTCAAACACACGGATCTTGGTGGAAAAGATCCGCCCCACGTGCACGAGCAGATCGCGAAGTGCAGGTGAAGGCACCCGCGGCTGCATGTGATGGAAGGAGACGATGCCCCAAAGGCGGTCTTCGATTTTCACGCTCAGGGTCATGGTCGAGGCCACGCCCATGTTGCGCAGGTAGTCCATGTGCACCCCCGAGACCCCACGCCCAAAGGCGAGGCTGATGTCTAGGGCGTCTGCTTGTGCCTGATCGCCAAGAAGCGGCACCGGTGTCTGCTCAACATCTGCGATGAAGCGGACCGGCAAACGTGCCATCATCGCGCGGGCCTGTGCCGGGATGTCCCAATGGGGAAAGCGCAGGCCCAGAAAGCTCTGCAGCCCGTGCCTGCGATCCTCTGAAAACACCTCTCCATTCCACTGGGTATCAAAGCGGTAAACCATGACGCGGTCATAGCCAGTCATATGCCGCAAGAGCCGTGTCATCAGATCAAAGAGCGCCTGTTCCGATTTGCAACGCTCAACCTGTCCCATCAGAAACGCGATCTTCTGCAGGCCGTCCGGACCGGAAAAACCGGTGCTTTGGGTCGGCTCCAACTCCAAGATGATCAGTCCTTGGCTGACAAAGGCATGCACGGCCAGGTCGCGCCCGCGGATCTGGAAATCTCCGATGTAGGCCGCACATTCCGTGCTGTCGCTTCGGGCGACCGTGTTGTGCACGCTGTGCCACAGCGTGTTGCCAAGGAAGTCACCTAGGTCCATGCCCAAGAGTTGCTCAGCAGGCACACGGAGATACTTTTCGGTGTTGGCGCTGGCATAATGGGCGACGCGGGTCTCCGGGTGCACCGCGATCAGGCAACCATAGGTTTGCACGGTGCCGGGAGTGTGGATCTGCTCATCCGCGCAACTGTTTAAGGCCTGGTCAATCTCAAAATCGGACAAGATTTCTGACATGACGACCTCCACCAAAGCTGACATATATACTGTAAGTTGAAATTTACAGTTTGGCCAGCGCAGGCTGAGATGCATAATGACCGCGAATGTGCCGGATTTGGCGCGCCGGTAACAACGCCAGGAAGCGGAAAACCAAGCCCATTGATCTCTGGCGCAGGTTCGGTTCTGACTGCCCAGAACTTGGTCTCAGTGGTGCGGCCTAACGCAGAGGTCCAAGACGGCAGGGTTCAGCAAGTGCCTAGGCCTTAGATCACAAACTGCCGTCAAGCGCCGCCAGGATCGCATCACCCATCTGAGACGTGCTGATCGGCGTGCCGCCTTCTGGCCCCATCAGGTCTGGGGTGCGCGCACCGCCTGCCAGCACGGCCTCAATCGCGCTCTCAAGACGCGTCGCCTCATCCCCCTGATCAAAGGAATAGCGTAGCGCCATCGCGAAGCTGAGCACGCAGGCGATTGGATTGGCCTTGCCCTGCCCGGTGATGTCGGGTGCGGACCCATGCACCGGTTCATAAAGCGCCTTGGGGCGTCCGTCGGCATTTGGCGCGCCCAATGAGGCCGAGGGCAGCATGCCCAGCGATCCGGTCAGCATCGCGGCACAATCCGACAGGATGTCCCCAAAAAGGTTGTCCGTCAGGATCACGTCAAACTGTTTGGGCGCACGCACCAACTGCATGGCCCCGTTGTCGGCGTACATGTGGCTCAGCTCCACATCCGCGTAGTCCGCGTCATGCACGCGCTGCACGACTTCGCGCCAGAGGATCCCGCTTTCCATCACGTTGGCTTTTTCCATAGAGCAGACTTTGTTCCCGCGCCGCCGCGCAAGCTCAAACGCCGAACGGGCTACGCGGTCAATTTCACCTTCGGTGTAGCGCTGCGTATTGATGCCCACGCGCTGATTACCCTCTTCGATGATTCCGCGCGGCTCTCCGAAATAGACACCCGACGTCAACTCGCGCACAATCATGATGTCGAGACCTGCGACCACATCCTTTTTCAAAGATGAGAAATCAGCGAGGGCGTCAAAACACTGAGCGGGACGCAGATTGGCATAAAGGTCCATCTCTTTGCGCAGCCGCAACAGCCCCCGCTCCGGCTTCACGCTGAAATCGAGATCATCGTATTTTGGCCCACCAACCGCACCCAAGAGCACAGCATCCACCTCTAAAGCGCGGGCCATCGTGTCGTCGTGAAGCGGGGTGCCATGCGCGTCAAAGGCCGCACCGCCCACAAGGTCGTGTTCCACGTCAAAGGCAAGGCCGCGCTTCTCTCCAAACCAGGAGATGATCCGCGTGACCTGCGCCATCACTTCGGGGCCAATACCGTCACCGGCAAGGATCAGCAGAGTGGGGTTGGCCATGACACGCTCCTTATCTTCAAACCTCGCGCGGCGTAACGCGCCGCCGCAGGCGGGTCAAGAACGGCACATCGGCTCAGCGCGTGAGATCCACCCAAACAAGGCTGTGGCGGCTCGCATTTGGATCGACGGGCTGCACCTTTGCGCCAACGACTGTCCAATCCGAGGACGGCAAAACATAATCGACCCTGAGAGGCCCCGTATTGCGAAAGGAAACGGTTGCTTGCCCCGGCAGAGGGTCTTGCAGCGCCGGGTGGGCCAGGAGCCGCTGCATCGCCGCACGCCGCCCGTCCCCGCGGGCAGGATCGAGGTTGGCGTCACCCAAAAGCACAAAGGGCCCCGCGGGCCTGACGCCGAGACGACCGTCGAGCAGGTGCAGCCAAAACAGCGTCTCATCATGGCTGCGCTTGCCGTTGCGGTCCTCGGGCCCATCGAAAACCGGCGGGCTTGCGTGATAAACCATCACGGAAACGCGTCCGAAGCTGGGATGCTGCACCGGCACGACCCAAGCGCCATGGGCAGGCAGGCGTTGGATCACTTGGGCCTCAAGGCTGGGAAAAGGCGCACCGTCAACCTCGGGCAGCAGTGCACCCGGCAGGCCGCGCCACAAAAATCCGCTGTAGTCTTCGACCTCGGCCTGCAACACCGGGTACTTGGACAAAAGCGCCATGCTGCCCTGGCCGAAGAAACGGCCGTAGCCCTGGGCATCGCCTGCCCCGCCCATCTCTCCATCTCCGTCGAGGTCGCGGTCGGTCATCCGACCCGCATTGGGCGGGGCCGCAAAATCGTGAGCGTAGCTTTGACCCAGTTCAGCAAGCCGGTCCCGCAGCGCTGTGAGGGCCCTCAGTTCAAGATCATAATCGATGCCCTGCAGCGCGATCACATCCGGCGCGGCAAGCGCGATCTGGGCAAGGACCGCTTCGATCTGCGCGTCCTCCCCTCTCAGGACGTCGCGCAACAGCAAACCAGGCCCCTTGCGCGCGAGTTCCGTGTTGTAGGTGGCGACCCGAAAGGTCTCGGCACTGGCTGCGCAGGAGAACCAGCACAGCAGGGCAACGAGGAAGCTGCGCCCGCTCAGGCGGCTTGCATTGTGTCGTCGGCGTAGGCGCGGCGGCGCTTGTCTTCGATCATTTCGGCAATTCGGTTCATCGCGATGCCGCGCATGATCATGCTGGCGGGGAGGAAGGCCCATGCGCTCATCGTCCAGATCAAAAACTGCGGGTTGGCAAGTGCCATGGGATCTATCAGATCAGACGTGGCCTTGACCACTGCGGGAATGATGAAGGGCAACAAAAAGCCCATGGCGATGTTGATGCGCGCATCGCGCTGCAGCCGGGCCAAGACGTCGCCCCCCGAGGTCGGATCGAAGAGCGGCAGGTTCACCCAAACGTTGAAGGCACCCTTGCGCACCGGCCACCCCAAGATCCGCACCAGGACCAAGAAGGCCGTCATGGCAATCAGCGAAACGAGATAAGCAATGCCCGCAGCGGTGCGCACGGTGGAGACCAACGCCTGCTCCGCCTCCGCTGGCAGCATCAGCACGACGAGGCGCACCGGAGAGTAAGGAAAATCGATCGCGTTCCCGACAATCAAGCCGATGGACGTGAGCGCTTCGGTCAACAGCGTGGGGTCGGTCTGACCCCGAATAATCAGTGTGAGCGTGAGCACAGTGGAGAGCAACGCAACGAACCGCAGCCGATTGAACGGCGGCGCATAGCGAAACTCAACGATGCTCGGGAAGTTCGAGTTATACTCAACAAACGTCAAAAAGCTCGCCAAGATCGCAATGAGAACAACGACTTGGGGGGCATCGGATATGCCGTCTTGCAGCACAAGCGACGGCGCAGCGATCAAAGCTGCCACAAGAAGACCGCGCAGGGCGGCACCTGTCATACGTCCAATCACTGCTTACACCCTTCCAAACCGGTCAGCAGCGATACACAGCCGCGCGCTTGTCCCAATTTGCTGGCACGCGTGGCCGCGCGCCTTGCCTCAATTACGCCCAATTTGTGCCTTCTTTCACCACACCGCTCAAGCATCGGGGCCAGAATGGGTGAAATCTAAGGCGATATGAGGGTGAAGGTGGTGCGTTGTTGCATCATTTTGCGGGCGGAAAAGAGGCGTGCGTACCCATCTGGTGGTCTGGCCATGCTGCAAGAGAGACGGCAAAGGCCGCCGAAGTCGGATAACAGGCGGTTGGCTAAACCCAGGGACGGGCCTGAGCTGCACCTTGTTCAAAGGTGTCGATCGCCGCTGCTTTTTCGAGCGTCAACCCGATGTCATCCAGACCATTGAGCAGGCAATGCTTGCGGAAAGGGTCGATCTCAAAAGAAAATGTCTCCCCCTCTGAGGTGGTGACGACCTGCGATTCAAGATCAACGGTCATGCGCGCGTTTGAGCCCTTTTCAGCGTCCTGCATCAACACATCAACCGTCTCTTGCGGGAAGATGATCGGCAGGATCCCGTTCTTAAAGCAGTTGTTGTAAAAGATATCGGCAAAGCTGGTGGAGATCACGCAAGTGATCCCGAAATCGGCAATCGCCCAAGGCGCATGCTCCCGGCTGGAGCCGCAGCCGAAGTTGTCGCCCGCCACGATGATCTGCGCGTCGCGATACTGTGACTTATTGAGGACGAAATCGGGGATCTCATTGCGATCATCATCATAGCGCATCTCGTCAAAGAGGTTCACGCCGAGCCCTGAGCGTTTGATCGTCTTCAAAAACTGTTTGGGGATGATCATGTCCGTGTCGATGTTAATGAGCGGCATCGGGGCCGCAATCCCGGTCAGCGTCGTAAACTTGTTCATAGCGGTCCTCCTCAGAGGCGGTTGAAGTATCTTAAGCGCCGGATCTAGCTGATCAGCTCTCTGACATCGGTCAGACGCCCAGTGATGGCTGCTGCAGCCGCCATGGCGGGGCTCATCAGATGCGTGCGGCCCCCGCGACCCTGTCGGCCTTCGAAGTTGCGGTTGGACGTGGCGGCGCAGCGCTCCCCGGGTTGAAGCTGGTCGGGGTTCATCGCCAAGCACATGGAACACCCGGCGAGACGCCATTCAAAGCCTGCCTCTTTGAAGATATCGGCGATCCCCTCTTCTTCGGCCTGGGCGCGCACGAGGCCGGAGCCGGGCACGACCATCGCGCGAATGCCGTCTTTCTTGCGCTTGCCTTTTAGTATCTGCGCCGCAGCGCGCAAATCTTCGATCCGGCCATTCGTGCAGGAGCCGATGAAGACCGCGTCGATGTCAACCTCCGACAGCGGCGTGCCCGCGGTCAGACCCATGTACTCCAATGAGCGCTGCGCGGCACCGATTTTCCCGCCTTCAAAGTCTTCGGGCCGCGGCACTGTCGCGGTGATCGGCAAGACGTCTTCGGGTGACGTGCCCCAGGTCACCACGGGCGCGATATCCTCGCCTTTCAGCGTAACGATCTCATCCCAATGCGCGTCATCGTCGGAGTAAAGCGTCTTCCACCAGGCCAGCGCCGCCTCCCATTGTGCGCTCTTGGGGGCGTGGGGGCGGCCTTGGCAATAGGCGAAGGTCTTTTCATCCGGCGCGATGAGGCCCGCGCGCGCGCCACCCTCAATCGCCATGTTGCAGACTGTCATGCGGCCTTCCATGCTCAGATCTCGGATCGCCTCGCCGCAGTACTCAATCACATAGCCCGTGCCACCAGCGGTGCCGGTCACGCCAATCACGCTCAACGTGATGTCTTTGGCGGTCACACCGGGACGCAGCTTGCCCGTGATCTCAACCTTCATGTTCTTGGATTTCTTCTGGATCAGCGTCTGCGTGGCCAGCACATGCTCAACCTCGGACGTGCCGATCCCATGGGCCAGTGCGCCAAAAGCACCGTGGGTGGCGGTGTGGCTGTCGCCGCAAACCACCGTCATCCCCGGCAGGGTCCACCCCTGCTCGGGCCCCACAATATGCACAATACCTTGGCGCACATCGGATACGGGATAGTAGTGGATGCCAAAATCGCGCGCGTTCTTATCCAAGGCCGCCACCTGGATCGCGCTGTCCTCAGTCATGTTTTTCGGATCTTCGCGGCCCGCCGTCGTCGGACCATTGTGATCGGGCACGGCAATTGTCTGATCGGGCCGGCGCACCGTGCGCCCGGCCATGCGCAGACCCTCAAAAGCCTGCGGGCTCGTCACCTCATGCACCAGGTGGCGGTCGATGTAGAGAAGGCAGGTGCCATCCTCAGCCTCATGGGCGACATGGGCGTCCCAGATTTTGTCATAAAGCGTCTTGGGGGACATGGGTCCTCTCCGGTTCTTGTGGCTAACGTGTCGTGAAAAAGCCGCTCAGCCGCGGCTGAAACGGGCTATAGTCGCGCCAGCGCCGTTTGGTCAGAACCAAAAAAGCGTTCGCGCAATCGCGCACGGTCTGCTGCAAAGAAAATTCGCATAGCACAGCACGGATACCGCGCAGAGATGCGTCTGGCAAGGGCTTGGTGCGGGCTCCCGTCTGGCCGTCCGGGTCAACGCATGCTAGCCCACAGGCCAGCAAGGAGAGTAAGGATAAACGCATGACGGAGGGGCGACCAGCAGTCTTAATCCTGGGCAGCGGTCCCAATGCCGTCACTGCGGCCACTTGGCCTAAGGCCTGGTTCGACGAGATTGTCGTGATCAACAACGCTTGGCGGGTGCGCGATGATTGGGACGTGATCGTCTTTCCCGAGGACTTCCCGCCGGACCGTCGCCCTCCCCGCTTCTCAGCGGAGCAACGATCTGTAGAAGCGGACGCCTTTGTGCCGGCGCAAAATGCCTTTGGCGGATTTGTCTTTGCCGGTGCCACGATGGCCTACACTGCGGCTTACTGGGTCTTGGCAGCGCGCGCGCCCGCGGTGATGGCCTTTATGGGGTGCGATATGATGTACCCCAAAACCGGGCCTACGCACTTTTATGGGACAGGCGCTCCCGATCCGCTGCGCGATGACGTGTCACTGCGTGATCTGGCAGCGAAATCAGCGCGGTTGGCGCTGTTGGCAGCAGGAGAGGACTGCGCCTGCGTCAATCTGTCATCAGATCCCTCATCGCTGCTCTTTCCCCGCTGCCCCCCCGATTGCCTGCGCGCGGCGCGACCTTGCGCCGCTGATCACACCGCCGTGGCTAAACTGCGCGCGAAAGAAGACGCCCTGGGATACGTCACACCAGACGGGCGGTATGACCCGACAGGGGCGTGCATGGACATCGCGGCACTGGACGCGCTGGACTCAGGTTGGCGCACCCTTTTTGCACAAACGGCCCCCGCCTAGGCGGGGACGCGCCGAGCAGGTGTTGCAGGCTTTCCGCTGCGTGCCCTGGCCGCAGAGCGCATCATTGAAATGTAGCCGAGGCGTTGCTAACCTAGTGATATCCCAGCGTCGGGGATCGGCGGCGCGTCAAAAGGAGGTCTATGTTCTGGCTCTCGACACACATGCAGCATCTGCTGCCCCATCCGAAGCGGCCCTGATGGTGCCAGCTTCTGACACGGTCACCAGCGAAACGCAGTTGACCTGCATCCTCAACTCCCTCACCGAAGACAAAGCCGAAGATATCGTGCAGATCAGTCTGCGCGGCAAAACAGAGATTGGCGATTACATGGTCATCTGTTCTGGTCGCTCCACCCGGCAAGTGTCTTCCATTTCAGAGAAACTCGCTCAGCGGATCAAAGAAACCTTTGGCATAACCGTCAAAGTGGAAGGAAAAGAGATTGGGGATTGGGTCCTGATCGACACAGGTGATGTGATTGTCCATGTATTCCGACCGGAAGTGCGCGAGTTTTATCAACTCGAAAAGATGTGGATGGACAGTGGTGAGATCGCCGCGCCCTCTGCCTAGAGCCTGCTGAGGCACCCATTTGCGCGTACATATCTGCGCGATAGGGCGTCTGCGTCCGGGTCCTGAGAAGGAGCTTGTGGAAGACTACCTCGCACGCTTTTCAAGGCTTGGGCGACAGCTCAGTCTCGGTCCCGCTGACATGGTTGAGGTTGAGGATAAGCGCGGGGGCGGGATGACTGCCGAAGCAGCCTTGCTTTTGCGCGCGGCACCGCAAGGTGCTCTGATCTGCGTCCTAGACGAGCGCGGCGTGCAGGAAACCTCGCCCAAGTTTGCTGATCGGCTGTCGCTTTGGCGCGATCAGGGTGCCCGGGACGTGGCATTCGTGATCGGGGGTGCGGATGGGATCGACCCCAGCCTGAGAGCGCAGGCGCAGCATGCCTTGTCCTTTGGTAAGATGGTCTGGCCGCATTTGCTGGTACGGGTCATGTTGGCCGAGCAACTCTACCGCGCAGCATCAATCCTCTCAGGCGGGCCCTATCACCGCCTTTAGATCCCTCACCCGACCGCGCGTTTCCATCTGCCTCAGTCGCTCGTCCGTGTTCAGCGGTGCGCTGCATAGACGGGTCGATAATCGCAGGCCCGGTGCGATACCGGATGACCTCGCCCCGTCCAAATGCAAAAAAGGGGCCTGAGGCGGCCCCTTTTCCACGTTCTGAGCAGTTGGCTTAGCTCGCGGCCGGTGTCGCGCTGTCCGCTTCGATCCAGACTTCCACGCGACGATTGATCGCGCGACCGCTGTCAGAGATGTTGCAAGCTGCCGGCGCAATCTCGCCAAAGGCTGCCGTCTCGAGCTTCAGATCTGCGATCCGGTTTCCGGCATGGGCCAGCAGAGCGTCGCGCACCTGCGCCGCACGGCCCGTGGCCAGGCGCAAGTTGTTGCTAAACTTGCCGACGCTGTCGGTGAAACCAACGAGCTTTACCGAAGTGCCGGGAGGCTGGGTTTCGAGATAGGCTGTCAAACGCTCCATATCGACCACTGCCCGCTCATCCAATTGAGATGAGCCGGTGCGGAAGCGGAAGGTTGTGGAAAGACGGTCATAGGTCTCCATCGCCTCCATCATCGCGCTGACATAGCGACGCTCTGAATTGGGCACCTGTGTCGTGCGCATCTGGCGCGCCCGCTCGCTGTCGGCGGCTTGGCTGCGCCGCGCCACACCCAGATCAATGAAACCGGCCTTGGCGACAAGTTCATCCGCCTCAGGAGACATAGCATAGTCCAAGAAATCTTGCGCCAGCGGTGATGTCAAATCCGCGCGGTTGTAAAGATACATCCGGCGCTGGATCGCATACTCCTCGGTCCGTGCTGAGAAAGCGTCCGGCAGCATACCGAGGCCACATTCGTTCACCAGCGTTACGGGCTTGGTCCCGCGCTGAAATGCAAAACCGGTGTATCCGATCGCACCTTCGTCCGCTGAAACAAGGTTTGCCATCTCTGCATTGTCAAAAGCGATTTCCGCGCCGGCGAAGTTGCGGATCGCTGCCCCGAACACCCGGTCCGCAAAAACCGCGCGGGTGCCCGCCTCATCCTGGCGCTCAATCACCTTGATGGCGCGGTTTGGGCCGCCGACCTGCGCCCAATTGGTGATGCGACCGGTATAGATCTTGGCCAGATCGGCCATGCTGATGCTGTCAACAGGGTTATCGGGATGGGTGATTACGACGATCGAATCCACCGCCACAATGTGCTCCTGCGTGGGCGCGGTCATGTCACCTGCACCCGCGGCCCGCAGGGTCTGCGCCTCTTGGCTCGAGATCCGGCGAGAGGACATACCGATCTCAGCCTCGCTGCCGAGAAGCGCCCGAAACGCATCTCCAGAAGACGAGGCGGTAATGCGAAAAGCGCCGATATCCTCGCCATAGCCTGTCTCACCGACGAGGCTTGCAACCGTCTCTGTGCCGTTGCCTGTCGCCACCACGGTAGACTCGGCGTCCAAATGCACCGCATAGCCCTCAATGATGAGGGGCAGCACACCCAGACCGATGGTGTCGGACCCGGCAAATGTCACGTCCGCCTCAATGCTCTCAAATGATGGACAGGCGGCACCGGAGCACCGAACCCGCTCGGCCGAAAGGCGCAGATCGCCAAGAGGTGTGCGGATCAGATAGATGTTGTCCTCAAAAGCGACGAATTCGCCGGTGATGTTCACCGATCCATCTTGGGAGCTGAGATTGATGGTCTCGCCATTCGAACTGGCAGGAAAGAGTGTCGCCGCGACCAGCGTCATACCGCACAAAAAGCTCGTATTCTTCAATCTGCGCAAATTCTTCATTTCAGTGTCCTCTAAGTTCGCCAGGTTCTTCGGCGCTATCTGCTAACGCCGAAACGGGCGCGTTCCGCGCGCCCCAGATTGCTGAACACTGATCCGTGAGGCATGGGTCGAATTTATGGCAAAACTGAGATAAATGACGGCAAATCCGTCGGATTGTCTCACTTCCGACAAACCGAAGCGGGGGACCTGAAAGCTGAGGAGAGGTGCAGCGCGCGCTTAGGGTAAGCGCACCCGGCGGATTTGTTGCCCCCATCCCGTGACATTGTCGCGCGCTTGAATGCCGACCTCGGTCGTGCCCGCGGGTATTGCGACGCCTGACAAGGAGCGCGTGAAAGGCTGCTCGTTCACGTGCGGGTGCGCCAAGGTCCGCATGCCCAGTTCCTGCCCACTGCCATCAACAACGCGCCAGCCGTCGGCATAGTGATCCCAGCCCGTGTCAGCATGTGAAAGCGTCACGTCAAAGCGCCAGTTGGCACCGTCTTTGCGCACAACGACGCCTTCGATGTTGGGCGGGTCGGACAACACGGGGGTTGCGAAGATCATCAGGGGTATGAGTGCATATCTAAACATGCGGCGTGCTCTACAGGTCGGAATGACCGACACCCAATATATAGAGATGTGTCACTTTTCCAAGAGGATGCGCCGGGACTGAGACGCAAACTCGCGCCGCCAAATCACGATTAAGGTCGAAACTGCAGCGGCGAGCAACAAAAGCGGGCCGCCGAGCCAAGCCAGGCTAGCCAAAGCAAAGTAGACAGACCGCAATCCTCTGTTGAAGCTTCGGGCAGCCGTCACATTGATCTCAGACGCTTTGCGCGCAAGCCCTTCCGCCGTTGGATCCTCGGGGTCATTGGGCACGGCCGCCATCAGTACGGAGCAATAACCGAAAAGCCGGTTCGACCAGACAAACTTCAAGAACGCGTTTGTCAGAAAAAACACGACCGTGAGCAGTTTGACCTCGAAGACCAGGCGGGGCTGGCTTTGCAGTGTAATGTCCTCGGCCACGTTCATCAGACCATCCGTATTGCCCAGAAGGGTCAGTGTCGCACCGATTGCGATGATCGTGGTCGAGGCAAAAAAGGACGTCCCTTGTCGAAGTGTCGCGATGATCTGCGCGTCAAAGATCCGGGGGACGCGCGTCAGCATCTGCATCATCCACTGGCGACGAAAATCTGCCATCAGCCGAGATACCGAAGGGTGTTTGGCACCCGCGTATTCAATCCGCCAACCAATCAGGACCCAGCTGCCAAAGAGAACGCCCAAGGCAGCAAAATCGAGCGGCGCGAAGAGCGCAAGGGAGTATGGCAGATCCATGGTGCCTCCTACGCCGATATGATGTGCCTCACCAGAGGGGATTGCAGTGTTGAAAGCCGCCTGAACGGGAAGGCTTCGCCCGCGTTGATTTCACAAATCTGGCACCCGCAAGGGCAAAACGCTGTAGCTTGTCAGAGAATGAACCGCAAAGCTCCTCAGTTTCCGATAGATCTTGCCGCAATTTCGCCCAAACGCCCGCGTAACCCTTGCGCTGGTCTTTTTTGAGGATCGTCTGTGCGCCGCTTACTTCTGTCTGCTCTTGTTACCGCCCTTTCACTGACGGCTGCTGCGGCAGACGAGGCCGCTCTTAAGCGGCTCGATTCGGGCGATGCCGCGCGCGCCTGGGAGGCGGTCGGGCGGCTCAACATTGCTGGACGCGGGTTTTGCACCGGTGCCCTGATCGCACCGCGGCTCGTGCTGACAGCGGCACATTGCCTTTTCGACCCTGACACAAAAGAGCGCATTGATCACGCCAAGGTCCAATTTCTGGCCGGTTGGCGCAACGGGCGTGCGGGGGCGTACCGCGATGTGCGGCGCGCCGTGGTGCACCCGCAATACGTGCACGGCGGGGAGGTGTCGCCGGAACGGGTGCGGCATGACTTGGCGTTGTTGGAGCTGCAGCAACCCATTCGCAACACAACCATCCGTCCCTTTCAGACCGCTCCCCGACCACGCCCAGGGCAGTCCGTCGGCGTAGTCTCCTATGCCAAACACCGCGCAGAAGCGCCTTCGCTGCAAGAAGTGTGTCAAGTTCTCGCACAACAAGACGGCGTCGTCGTGACCGACTGCGCGGTTGACTTTGGGTCAAGCGGCGCGCCCATCTTCAGCATGGTCAAAGGGCAAGCGCAGATCGTTTCGGTCGTCTCCGCAAAGGCTGAGGTGGAAGGGAAGCGGGTGTCCCTTGGCACGAACTTGGGGGCAACACTCGCCCTGCTGCAAGCAGAACTGGTCGCGGGTAAGGGCACCTTTCCGAGCGGTGGTGTTCAGCGCAAGCGTGTGCTGGTTGGGCAATCCCCCGCCGGTACGGGGGCCAAATTCGTTAAACCTTGAGAAAGGATGATTGGATGCGCACGCGGTTGTTCCGGCTTGCAAGTTTAGCCTTGTCCGCCTTTTTGATGACGGGCAGCCTCGCCGCGCAATCAACAGATCTGCGCAGGCTTGCGACTGAAAACGACGCCCTCGCGTGGCAATCCGTCGGTCGGCTCGACATCTCAGGATCGGGGTTTTGTACCGGGACGCTGATTGCGCCGGATCTGGTGCTCACAGCCGCGCATTGTGTTTTTCACCGGGGCAGTTTGGTTGCGGCAGGCGAGATTTCCTTCAAGGCTGGATTAACAAACGGATCCGCGAGCGCCCGTCGCAGCATCAGCCAGATCGAGGCGCACCCAGGATATGATCCGAAACGGGGGCACAACGGTCACAATGTCCGGCATGACTTGGCCCTTTTGCGCCTGGCAGAGCCGATCCCGACATCCGTGCTTGACCCTTTCGCGGTCTTTTCGGGCATTGCCCCGAACGGTCCGGTGAGTGTGGTCTCATACGGGCGCGGGCGGTCTGACGCGCTCTCTCGGCAAAGGGAATGCCGCGTTTTGGGCCGACGGGATCGCCTGCTGGCGCTGGATTGTGACGTAACCTTCGGGTCAAGCGGCGCGCCGGTTTTCACGCACGTCAATGGGCGGGGGCAGATTGTCTCGGTCATTTCGGGCGGCGGCCGGTACGGAGATCAGGAGGTTGCCTTTGGCATGTCTTTGCCTCCGCTCCTGAACGACCTCAAACGTCAAATGCGTGCCAACAAAGCGCGACCCGTCGCGACAGTGCGCAGGCTGGGTGGCGGCAGCAACAAATCCTCGGTCGGCGCGAAATTTGTGACCCCTAACGGGTCTTGAAAGCGCGCGAGAGGCTTCCCATCTCTCGGATGTTCCAATGCCGCACAGGGTTGGAACACAAACCTACGGTCCGTCCGAGATGGAGGGCCGATCACACAATCGCTCTAAGATGAGGATGACACATGCGTACTTTTGATTTTGCACCACTTTATCGGTCTACCGTTGGCTTTGACCAAATCGCCAGCCTGATGGACCGGGTTCTGAGCACCGAGGGCACCACCTCGAGCTACCCCCCCTATAACATCGAAAAGCGCGACGCCGACAGCTACCGGATTTCAATTGCTGTCGCCGGATTCTCCGATGCGGATCTCAGCGTCGAGGTCCGCGAGAAAGCGCTGATCGTTTCCGCGCGCAAAGCCGAAGAGGGTGAGGACAAGACCTATCTGCACCGCGGCATTGCAACCCGCGCGTTTGAGCGTCGCTTCCACCTGGCAGACCATGTGCGCGTCACTGGCGCTGCGCATCTCGATGGCATGCTGCACATTGATCTTGAACGCCAGGTCCCCGAAGCGCTGAAGCCGCGCCGCATTGACATCGCCAAAGACACCCGCGCGATTGAAAAAGACGTCGTGGATGCGACGTCTGTGAACTAAGCCCACGACCGTCATCGGCGGATTGCAGGTGACAGAGTGAAACGCCAGGGGCCCGGTCACGGCGACCGGGCCTTTTGGCAATTTGGTAACATCATCGCGAGCACGTGCGGCGGCACTGGGGCGAGCGGCTGAAACGCTGCTATCCTAGGGGCTGGGAGGTGTTCAGGTGATGCGTCAGAAACATATTGTGATCCTTTGGGCGCTGTTAGCGTCTGGCGCGCAGGCGATGGTGCTGGACGGCGCGATCCTTCAACAGAACGGCAGCGGTCAGTTTGTCAAACTTGAGACGGATCAGCCTTTTGATGTTGGCGCTGACAACTTCAACACCGACCACCTTTATGCCTTCGACGAAGATCAGAACATCACACTTGAGCGGGCGATCCGGGTAGACATTGGCGGGGAAGTGGGGGTCATCCCAGGGGGTACGGTTGTCGCCAGCCATTATGTGTTTTTCGACAGCTATTCTGGCATTCACTTGGGCTATGTCTATTTCGACGCGCCCATTTTGGGGGTTGCCGCCTATCAAGACACGATGGCGGCGACAGATTTTCTCGCCAACACGCGGGTCAACTACATCTCGACCGAGCTACGCGGGATCGAAGAGGGCGACCGCGTTTGGATCGACCCCGAAGATCCGCACAAACTGATGGTCTATTGGGCTGGCTCATCACCGGGAGATTACATACGCGTGTTCACTGCCCGCTCTCCAAACGCACATATGATGTAGGTCACAAGGGGCGCTCATCGCTGCTCTCTCGAGCGCTCTTCGCTTTGTCCACCAAATCTCCGGAAGCTCTGCAGCAGGGCCCATGGTCACCGCGCAGTTTTGCTGTGGCAAGAGCGTCGCGTGCGGAAGTGATACGGCACAAACGTCATAAATAATGCGCGCATGGCGGCCGAGCCTTACGGGTTTGCAACTATTCTGCTGCACCCTCAGCAGGTGGTTGAAAGGCAGAATGCTTGAGACAGTTTTGGACCGTTTTTATCGTATGCGCGCTTTCAGTTGGCGTGGCCGAGGCGCAAGTCCGATCGCTTTTGGGGGAGAGCGGTCGAGGAGTCTTCGCCGCACCTGGCGGCGCACGGGCGGCACCGAACGCTGCCTCACCCGCGCTTTTTGTCGGGCGTGCGGAAGGCGGGCTTTTCGCCGATCCCCCGCCGCATGAACCTGCCTACAAAGACGCGCCAGTGGCGCGCTTGCGAGGGACGGACGTCCAGATCCTGCGCGCGCTCATTCAAGAAGCGGAATCGCGGCGCCGGGGCTATGACGCAGTTCAGTGGGGCGCGCGCATCAAGCCACCTAAGCCGCCGACACAATTGACGCTCGCCGAGATCTACCAGTGGATTGACGAAACGCCCGGCCAGCCGCATGCCATTGGGCGCTATCAGTTCATTCCTGCAACATTGCGCCGCGTGGTCAAGAAAACCGGCACGCCGCTCAACGGGCGCTTTGATGCGCGCGTGCAAGACCGGCTCGCGGACGTGCTCTTGGCGGAGGCGGGGTTCCAGCAATTCCGCGCAGGGGCTTTGAGCCGCACGGCATTCATGAACAACTTGGCAAAGATCTGGGCTGGTTTCCCGAATTCCAGCGGCAAGTCGCACTACCACGGTTTCGCAGGCAACAAGGCATCGATCACGTGGGCACGTTTTGACGCAGTGATGCGCCAGATTGAACCGCCGCGCGGATAAATCCGCCTCTCAGGCTTCCCAAGCGTGGCCGTTTAGCGTTCGGTTGCGAATGTTGGCTTTAGGCCTCACGCGACAATCGCGAACTGCGTTGTCCCAAATTGAAATCGAAAAGCGCTCGTGCGATCCGAATCCCTGGCGCGGCACCCCGAGAGGGCACGGGGTGCCACGTCGGCCCGTGCAAACAGGCTAAGAATTCAGCCGCACATCGATCACGGGATCAGCCACTGCAACGCCAATGTGCGCAAGGGTCTGCGCGTAGGCAGCAGAGGCAAACTGCGCCAAGAGTGCCATCTGATCGAGCCTTTTGGGACGAACGCGTTTGCGCAGGGCTGGTTGCTCGACCGTCTGAGTGTCTTTCTGCGCCGCGTTCGCATCCCGTGCCGAGGCCGTTTTGGGCGCTTCTTTCTGCTCGGGTGCCTGCGCCTTGCCCGGGTTGCGATGCAGATGGGAGAAGTCTGCATAACGGTTCCGCTTACGCTGCCGCAAGCGACCCGCTTCGTCCAGCACATGCGCCGTCAACGTATCTGCGGCAGCATTGATGCGCGCCATGTGGCGCGAGGCGCGCTGAAAATCATCGGTCCGGTCGGGGTGGTACTTGAAAGCCATTTCGCGCCGGGCTCGTTTGATCTCAGACAAAGTGGTTTTGACATCAAGGCCAAGGACACGGGCAGCATGTTCAGGTGTGGCGGCCATGTAGCCTCCCAGATGTCGAAAAAACGCGATAACTACTCGAGTGCTATTACAAAAAACTCAATACAAATATTGATTCATGACTCAGTGGTTAACGGGGCCGCGCGTGGCGGCCCCGAAGTTTCACACGCTCATGCAGATGTACTTCATCTCCAGATAGTCTTCGATCCCGTGATGAGACCCTTCGCGGCCGAGACCTGATTGTTTTACCCCGCCAAATGGCGCAACCTCGGTCGAAATGATACCGGTGTTGACCCCGACGATGCCGTATTCAAGCGCTTCCGAGAGCTGGTAAACGCGGCTCAGGTCTTTTGCGTAGAAATACGAGGCCAAGCCAAAGATCGTGTCATTGGCCATTGCGATCACGTCTTCGACGGTCTCGAACTTGAAAAGCGGTGCGAGCGGACCGAAGGTTTCGTCCTGGGCGACCTGCATATCTTGGGTGACATCGGTCATAATGGTGGGTGGCATAAAGTTGCCTTCCATCGTGTCCTCACCGCCAAGGACAATCCTCGCCCCCTTCGCCGTGGCATCTGCGATGTGTTCTTTCACCTTGTCACCCGCTGCAGGATTGATCAGCGGGCCGAGCTCCACGCCCTCTTCGAAACCGTCACCGATTTTCATGCTGCGCACCCGCGCGGTCAGCTTCTCAGCAAAGGCATCATAGACCCCGGCCTGCACATAGATTCGGTTCGCGCAAACGCAGGTTTGCCCGTTGTTGCGGAACTTGCACAAGATCGCCCCTTCTACGGCCGCGTCGAGATCGGCGTCATCGAACACGATGAATGGCGCGTTGCCGCCCAGCTCCATCGAGCACTTCATCACCTGATCCGCGGCTTGGCGCAAAAGAATCCGCCCCACCTCCGTCGATCCGGTGAAGGTGAGCTTGCGCACGCTTGGGTTTTCGCAGAACTCCTTGCCGACGTCAGAAGAGGAGGCGGAGGGCAAAACATTGAAAACACCCGCCGGAATGCCCGCACGCTCAGCCAAGACGCCCATGGCAATCGCGCTCAACGGCGTTTCGGTCGCGGGGCGCGCGACGAAGGCGCAGCCTGCCGCCAGAGCGGGGGCCGCCTTGCGCGTGATCATAGCGTTGGGGAAGTTCCAGGGCGTGATGGAGGCCGCGACGCCAATCGGCTGTTTGAGCACCGTGATGCGCTTGTCACGCTGATGGCCTGGAATGGTCTCGCCATAGATACGCTTTGCCTCCTCACCGAAAAACTCAATGAAAGAGGCACCATAGCCGACCTCACCTTTGGCTTCCGCCAGCGGTTTGCCCTGCTCAGCGGTCAGAATTGTCCCCAGATCGTCCTGGTGCGCCATCATGAGGTCAAACCATTTTCGCATCACCGCGGCGCGTTCTTTGCCGGTCCAAGTCGCCCAGTCTTTTTGCGCCGCTTCCGCCTGCGCAATTGCATCCGCAACCTGGGCACGGCTCAAATTGGCGACCTGAGCGATCACGTCACCGCGCGCTGGATTGATGACATCAAAGCTGCCTGCCTCGCCCGCGACCCATTTGCCGCCGATGTAGGCGCGGGTTTCCAGCAATTCGGGGTCTTTCAGCATGGATTTAAGATCTGTTCCGTCGAGCATGATGCCCTCCTTTCACATTTCGCTGGTGCTGCATTTCAACAATGACGGGCCTTGTCCAGGCATCATTTCGAGCGTTGCGTGTGAAAGGCGGTGGCACTCACATGCCCCGATAGTGAGGCTTGGCTGACCGGTCATACCGCAGCTTGCGCGCGATTTTCTATCGAATCTGCGCTAAAGATGCTGGATTTGCCGGTTGCCTCAGGGGAATGGCCGCCTATCTCTTTACTCGATAAGGTGTGCTCCTACGGGGCTACTCAGCTTGCCATAAGGCCAGCACTCAAAGGATTGGTTGCGGTCGCTTACAATTCGACGGTTCCCAGCCGGATGGCTGGAAAGGCTGTCGTAGAAGGTGGCCGGAGCGGTGAAGATAGCAACGTTTACGGAGCTCAAAATGGGACCTTTTGATAGACTGCGCGCCCCACTTTACACGGCGCTGGGAATGATCGGCGTGCCGCTGGTTTTGGCATTTATTGTGGGTGCAGGTGCCGGCACGGTTGTTGAGCCCATCTCTGAATTTGCGGGGACGCTTTGGTCGATCTTCGGCGTTGCCAGTCTGATTTTGGGCAGTGTGCTTTTGTTTTTTGTCGGCCTTGCCGCATGGCGCAACGGCTCAGACGAAATCGCACGTTAGCGCGTTAGCACTGCGCGGCGCATCCTGGGCTGGATGCGCATTACGTCTTCGCGGCCTCTGACGGCTGCTCGACGGATTAGGCCCATCTAGAAGCCTCAGCGGGTGTCTCTGGCTGGTCGCGGCATAGTCCTGAATTTCACGCGCCTGCGGGCTGGCAATGAGCGCCTGGAACTTCCCTTCGGCGCGCATCCAAGATATGCATCACCTAAGAACTCGGCTTTGAGCAATCAACGCAAAATCGCAGTAGGCTTACGCGAGTGGCGTGACTTGCAAAGCGCGACAGGGGGGCAGAAATGATCGGCTTCATTCGTTTTTTTGTGATGCTTTTCGTCGTCCTCACGCTGATTTACGTGTGCCTGTCCTTCTATTCCCGGTCGGTCCGGCGCGGCAAACTCAACGAGAAATGGGAAGCGGGTCAAAGGCGCACTGACCGAGACACATTTGTGCAGCGCGGCTTGGAGCGTTACGATGGTTCGGTGCGGCGAAAGCTCTTGCTTGGGGTGTATGTCGTGCCGATCGTGACAATCATTGTGATCGTCTATCTGACAAATTTCACCTGAGAGGGGGCCGCGATGTTCACAACCATAAAATGGGTGCTTCTGGTCACTTTCTGGACCTTGGTGATTGCGATTTTCCACTACACCCTGCCCCAAACCGACATTGTACGGGTCACGGAGACGGAGAACCGGCGCCAAGACATCAGTGGCAACCGGCTGTTCTGGGCGCAGGCCGATGCAGGCATGGACAACACGCTGCAGAACCGCGACGTCTTTTTCATCCAGACGGTGCGCGCGGATGGCCGGGTGATGGTCTACCGGAACGAAGACACAGGCTGGGGCTGGCCACCCTATTTCAAGTTTGACACCAACGATCTGCAGACGGAGGCGGCAGATGCACGCTCAACCGCAAATGACCCACGGTTTGTTGCCATCAAACACTATGGATGGCGGATCAATTTCTTTTCTATTTTCCCGAACGCCATCTCGATCAGACCCGTGGACGGGCCCGACGCGTCAAAAGGGATCCCCATTCTGAATATCCTCATCATTGGCGGTTTCGCAGCGGTCGTTTGGGCGATTTGGGTGCGCTGGCGGCGGTTCAGGGAAAGACGGATTGATCCCACGCTCGAAGCAATCGAAGACGATATGGCAGAACGCGGAGATGCCTTCCGACGCTGGATGGGGTCTTGGCGCAAAAGGACGTGAGGCGCGCCTCGGCCGGGGGTCAGTCCGCGAAAAGACCTGGCGCATTGGCAATCTGCGCCGCTTGCTCTTGTGGCACTGCCAGAAATCTGGCCAAGGCTGCGACATTCTCGGCCGCGCTGCCGGTTTCGCTCAACCGCTCAACATGTTGAAACCCTGCATCCCCAATACGGTCGCGTTCAAAGATCAAATCGTTGCGGAGCGTGGGCAAGATATGGGCCACGCTTTCATCCGCGGTCTGCGACCCTGCGAGGCCGACGCGTTTGGCGTGGCCAATCAGATCCGAGTCTGAGAACTGGCAATCAACGTCCAAGATGCGGGTCACCGACCGATCCTGATCGAAGTCATTCATCAGATCCAGGCTGCTGGGATCAAGGCAAATGAGCATGCGATCGGTCTCGTAAAAGTCAAACAGCATGCGCATCAGCGCGCGACGGTGCCGATGCCGCTTTTGCATCGACTTTGCGATGCCCCCGAGGTCGGGCAGACCCGCCTCCTCTTCATTGAAGAGATAGTTCAGCGCAGGCACATTCGTCACCTTTGTGATGTGGCGCAAAATGCGCCGCCCCACGTGCCACTTTTTGCAAACAACGATCATCAACTCACGCTCACGCCCAAGCGTACTCTCTTTTTCCCAAAACCGAGGACCAAAACGGCGACCAATGCGGCCTTGCCCCGTGAGAAACGCAAAAAGCTTGCGACCTTCTCCGGTGATTTGGAACTGCACGTCCGTGGCCGCGTACAGCTCACCGAGGCGCCTTTTGAGGTCATGCGCCTCCCGGCTCACTTTGCGCGCAAAAAGCGAATCCTGGCCCAGCAGAAGATTGTAGTGGTCATTGTAGAAGGTCACCGGCATCCCGTAGTCGGTGAACATCAGGAAGGTCAGCGTGCGCGCATGGATCTCGGCGCGTGGGGCAAGATGCGGCACAAGCGTCTGAAAAAACGTCTCATCGGGGATCCATGTTGTCCGGAAAAAGCGCGCCACATCCCGCCGCTCAGCGATAAAGCGCAGCACAGCCTCCACCGTTGCGCGCCGCAGGCACCACCATTGCGAGCCAATTCTGACCTCGATACCTGATGGGACGTTCCGGCGCAGGCCAAGGCGTTTTTGGACCTTAAACAGAAAATAGAACAGCCGCCGATTTGAGCGTTCATTGACATAGTGGCGGTAGATCAACCGCTCTTCCTTCCAGCCGGTGCGGATCCAATTGCTGCTGAAAAAATCCTCGCACTCGATGAAGTCAACGTCATTTTCTGCGAGGTAAGCCCTTGCATATTCGGCAGATTTTATCGGCATGCAGTCGCCTGAGAGCAGATAAAAGTGGCTTGCGGATGGAAATGCCTGCATGGCTGTGGCGAGCGTTTCGAGCGTGGCCGCGACCAACGACCATTGCCCCCATCCACACCGCAGCCGTTTGCGCGCGAATACGACCCGCGGGTTATCCGCCAACGCCCCTTTCAGCTTGGCAAACATCGCTGCCGGGGCGGAGCGATCAAGGTGCAGGGCCAGAAGATCACCCGCAGCCGTAAGCTGCTGCGCTTGCCGGATCACCGCATCGGGATCTTTGTGGCACAGCAAAATGTAGGCAATCTTTGCCATTCAAGCCCTCAAAGACCGCTTTGTCCCTAAGATTTTATGGTGATACTTGTGAATACAATCTGAATAAACACCAGTCCTTTCCTTTTTTGGAAGAGGCTGACACGAACCAGAGCAGGCAAGCAGAGGGCAGTAATGGGATTTCCAGGGACCTGGATGACGCTGAGCGAAAGCATGGTCTATCGCGTTGTGCCAAAATGCGCCTGTTCGACGATCGGGCAGATCTTGTACTATTCCGACCACGGTGCCTTCTTTGACGGTGACATTCACGACGCCCAGGCGGGTCTGCACAAATGGGGGATCGAAGCCTCTCAACAAGCGATCAGCGCCAATGTCGCTGGCCATAAGTCCCTGGCGTTCACCTGTGTGCGCAATCCCTATCGGCGGATCCTGTCATCCTTCTTTGACAAGATCTGCGGCATCCAACGCAATGGCCGACGCTACCGCGGCAACCTAGTGCCCCAGTTGATGCAAAAGTATGGGATCGATGTGGGCGGCCCGCAGGGGGATCAGGATTTCGATCAGATCAAGAGCTTTCGCCGCTTTTTACTCTTCGCCCGCGACACCATTCGATTTCGCAAGCCCATGGACCCGGACATCCACTGGTCCGCCATGTCCGGGCATATCAGCACGTTCATTGTCAACGGCGGCACCTACGATCAGATTTTCTGGACCGAAGACTTCAACGGCGGCATGCAAAACGTGCTGAACGCTGTGGATACGCAGCATCCGGTCTCTTTGGAGTCGATACCGCGGTTTAATGAGAGCACCGACCATGGGCCCAAACGGCTTCACACGGTCGACGCCTATTTCGACGATCTTTCCATGCATCTCGTGCGAGAGATGTATCATCGCGACTTTGAGCTTTTCAAATACGATATCGACGATCCGGCACGGAGCGCACCAAAGAGTGACATCGATCTTGAAGAGGTACATGCAAAACTCGGGGACTGATGCAGGCCGCCTGCCCCCAACATAAGCGGGGACGCAATGGCAGCGCCCCCGTTCATCATGAGGTACAGGCTTTTAGAGTTCGAGTGTTCTCTCGACCTTCTTCACCTGCACACGCGCCATACCAAGGTTGGCGGCTTTCTTGTCCAGCGCGGTGTAAAGGAACACGCTTGGCGTGTCCTCAAGCGGACGGATCAGGTGGAACTGGGAACCCAGTGTGATGAGGATGTCATCGATCTTCTCGTCCAGACCGAGCATTTGCATCGCGTTCATCTTCGCCTTGACCACCTCAACGTTGGCCGCGCCTGCGGTTTCGAGATCAAAGTTGTCGCCACCCTCGGATGCCATCATCAATCCGGTTTCGGTGTCTACGAGGCATGCGCCGATGAAACCAGTGATATCGTTCAGGCCTGTGATGTCTGTACTTGCCATGGTGTTGTCCTTTTCAGTGTTTTCAGGGGAGTCTAGTAAGATCTCCAAGCCGGGGTCTGCGTGGAGCGTTGGTTGCATTTCTGACGCATCGTCAAGCGTCGAGCCGGAAGTGACTTTCGGTTCCGAAGACGCTAAGCTCTCGCTCGATTTGCGAAACAAGTCTGTCAATTTCCATGTCATCGCGTTCGATCCGTAAGCAATGGGCCAGCGCGGCTTTGTTCTGCCCGCTTTGCGATAATTGACATTCAATTGAGGCAATCAAATGATCAATTGTCTGACAATATTGACCATTTGCGGGCATTGACTTGAATTCCGCAAAAGTGGTTTTCGCCTCGGCAACAATACTGTTCAGAGATAGTGGATTATGCTCTTTCTGGTTGTCCGATTGTGGCGATTTTGGCGCGCTGATTGCGTTCTCAACCGGCTTTGGCGGCGCTACCGGCTTATCCCGCCGCGCTTTTCTAACCCGTCCCGCAAAAGCCGCGGCAGATGCCTCTAGAGCATCAAAGAGCCCGGCACCCCCCGATTGCACCCAAAGCCCGGCGGCATCCTCTGTGCGCGCCTCTTTGGGCACCGACGCCGCCTTTGGTGTCTGCAAAGGGATCACCCGTGAAAAAAGATCTCCCGCGTCGTTTTGCACCCGCTTGAGAACTTTGGCTTGGTCTTTTTCGTACCGAAGTTTATCCATCCGGGTGATAATCAAAACGCTATGCGCTTGAATGGCTTTCGATAATTTCTCGAAAGCAGCCTTTTCAGTCTGGCGCCACGCCTGATTGGCTGCGGTGCACCAAATCGCAAAGTCCATGTAGCGTGACAAAAATCGCAAGGCATCCTTGCGCAAGCCCGGGTCTGAAATGCCGGGCGCGTCTATGAGCTCCACCTGCTTGAGGATTTCCGCGTCAATCCCCATGCGAAGCATGAGATAGTCACCACGAAAATCAGTTTCGGGACACGTCAAGTCAACCGAATGAACCTCACCGTCCCAGGTCACGCCGAAACAGCTCGACGTGTCGCTATGGGTGAACCAAATTGGCGGCAGATGCGTTGCCGTGACTTTGGTTGGCGCTGCTTCATGATCCAACAGCAGGTTCAGAAGCGTTGACTTTCCTGCGCTGAACTCTCCCATGAGGCTTGCGACAGGAACGGGTCCACACCATCCCTGCAGCGTTTCATACGCTGCGTCAGAGATTCTGATCCGGCTCATTCTGCCGCTTCCAGCGGTTCATCAGGCGCTGCAACAAATGCATCCAAATCAACCCGCGTATCTTCAAGAGAGGCGTTCTCCAACGCATGCAAAATGTCGCTTGTCGCATTCAATGTCATCAAGCGGCTTGAGATATCGTCGCCTTTCTCGAGCAGGTCTTTCAACTTGCTTTGCAAGGACGCGTCACCCGTGCGCGCCAGCGCCGAGATCGTCTCGCGGTGATCTTTCAACAAATCCTGAAACGCCTGCGTGGTCTTTTCAAAGTACGGTTCAACCGCATCGGCGCAAATCTCATGGACCGTCGACCGAAGATCTGCGCTTGCGATTGACGCCAATTGCTCAGAATAGATCGCTTTATCGAGCTTCCGGCGCAACCATTCCAAAGAGCTGCTCGCGCGCATATCGATGCTCATCGTGCGCATCAAAGCGAGGGGAATTGGAACATCTGGAATTGTCAGAGGTGTGATACGCAAGCCCTCCGCCGTCCCAAGTGCGGATGTATAGGCTTCATTGATAAGCGATATCAGCTGCGCATTGATCGAGTTAACACCGCGCATCGTCTCTTGCGTGTACTCGGCGTAAATCCCGTTCAATTCACTGCGCAGGCCTTCCGTATCGGGGCTCCAATCGGCAACTTTTCCCGACGTAGACAAGCAGTTATTCAGAGCAGCTTTTTCCTTTTTGATAAACGACATATAAGCTGCCGCCATATCCATCTTGATCTTATCCTGAGAGCTCTTTTGCGCCTTGCTCAGTGTTGCGGCAATCTTGGCTGTCCCTTTATCAAGTTGCTCCACAGCATTCTGAATACCCGACACATCCGGCTGGAACTTTGGTCCTTCAGAAACTTGCGAGAGATACATCGCGGAGCGGTCCGCGATTTGGCGCGCCCGATTGGCTTGCCGCGAAATTTCTCGGTCAAAAACCTCATCCCAGGCTTTACGATGAATAATCGCACGCAGCGCAGATATACCACTGACATCAGTCAGATTTTCGATGTTCTCCACGTCGGTTGCACCCGCGTCCAAGCTTGCTTCGCGGGCTTCAACCAATTTGCCGAGGCTCCCAATCGAATCTCCGGGCAAATGCTCGTAACCATCCCGCACGGCAGCATCCGCCCAGGCCGCGCTGCCAAAGATGATCGGAATGTCGCCGCTCAGGCGCTGTTGCTCTAATACAGATGAGATATGAGAGCGGATTTCACAGATTTGCTCTTGCGGATTCTGCAACTCGTCAATCCGGTTCACAAAAACGATGAGTCTATTGCTGTGCAGACTTTTCAGAAGGCGCAGCAGACCCAGATCCACAGAACTCAACGCTTGATGCGCGCTTAGCACAACGACAAAGATATCGGAGTTGCCCAAGTTATCCAGCGTCGCGGCCTCTCTCACCAGGAAAGGGTCATTCACCCCCGGCGTATCGGCGATCGAGATTGGATAGTTGAAATTGTCGTTCTCAAGATAAAGATCCGCACACTTTGTAAGATCAGCAAAGCGGCCTTCTCTTTCTTCGGAACCATCTTCTTCGCCAAGGCAAACATAGCGCTTGACCAGATCACTTTGAAAGCTGGAGAAGGAATGCTGGTTTCCCAACAGCATCTTGAAATTGCGGCCGAGCCGCTCTTCGGTGCGCGCTTTCAACTCTTCAATTTGGCTGGTCAATTCATCGACCCGAGAGTCGAGTTTGGCTTTTCGTGCAAGTTTCACGATGCGACCGCTGTCTGAGACGAGGTCGTCCCAATCCGTTGCATCGAAAAACTTGAAAATCGCGCGCTTTCCCTTTGGTGGAATGCGGTTGATGTGCATCGAGGTCACGACGGATGTCCACGGGTTCACATCCGACGGCAATAAATCCGTTTCGCCCAAGAGCGCATTGGTCAGAGCGGTTTTTCCAGCTTTCACCTGCCCAATCAGCGAAACCTTGACGGCAAAATCACTGAATGCATCGCTCAATTCGGTAATGCTGGGAACATCTTCTGGAACGACCGCACTCTCAAGCGCGAGAAGCGCGCTGCAAAGGTCTTCACGACTGGCGCAAAGCTCCTCCGTTTCGGGAGATAACTTCTGAACAGGCTTAAGGAACTTCAGCAATTGCGTTTGTGACATGTCAAACCGTCCTGCTTCATTGGGTCACTCCGCGGCAATTGGAGCGCGGCGTAGACTTAACTCTATGTGACCCGGGCCGTCGGACCGGGCGATGGTTTCCTGCCGAGATCCCTCAGGCAGATAGATGATTTCGAACGGATCGCCGTTGCCCCAGGTGCTCAAGGGGCCTGCCAAGCGGGCAAAGTCCATGGCCTCTTCCAAGTTCACCGGCGCAGGTACAGAGATCGGCGTATTCGCCGCGCGAATGGTGAGCGTTCCCGCGTCTTTTTCTACCTTGCACAGCAGGTCGATCGGCTGATGTGTCATCGCGGGCCAAGGATCGGGCAAGTCAGCATAGGCCAACATGACAGCCGCGCCTTCCGCACCAGCCTGCTCAAAGGCGGCAACAATCGCAGCAGGCTCAGCGCCGCTAACCTCGCAGAACGCACCTTTGCGCGCGGCAATTTGGAACGCGGCAGAACCAGCAGTGATCTGCAAAAACCGCGCTGTCTCCGTGCCGTCAATCCATCGCGCCAGTGACCACAGCGCACGTTGCGCAGGCCAAAGTGATGCCTTCTCGCCTTTGAGAACCGTGGGACGCACAACCGCTTCGTGCTGCAAAGCCGCTTTCAGCATGCCGATATTGACCGGTCCGCTGGTCTCCAGAATGATCCCACCTTTGTGCGATGCAATTGAAAGCTGGCCATCCCTCTTTGCGATCATCACGCCGTCGGACTGCAAGTAGCTTCCCAGACTGGCCCAGAGCGCGCGCGTGCGCACCGCCCCTGCGCCCGCTTCGGGTCCGCCGCTTTTCAGCGGTGTCATCTCGTCGCCGTGCACCTGAAAGGCGCACCGACACGATCCATTCTGCAAAACGATGTCGAGTGCTGCGGGATACACGAACCTGCTCCAATTCTTTTTTCTCTTCCTGCAGGAAAAAATTGTCGAAAATGTGTTGAAAAGCTGAAATGAAATAGGTCGCTTTGCCCGCTAAGCGTGTTTTCCAAATATAATTACCTGGTGCGCGGTAGGGATTTTTCTACAATTTGAGAATTATTTCTGTCTTTTCAGTTCAATAAATGAGCCGGCTATTCCATCTTAAAGTCTACGGCTCACTCCTCTTTTCGCGCGAGCACATCCTCAACCTGCGCATTCAGCGCAGCACCAAAGAGCACTGTAAAGCTGCTCAGCCAAAGCCAAACCAACATCGCAATGACTGCGCCAATAGAGCCATAGACTTGATTGTAATTACCAAAGTTCGCCACGTAGAATGAAAAACCAATAGAAACGAATATAAAAAGCACAACCGATAAGACCGCACCTGGCGAAAACCAAGCAACAGGTTTGCCCGGATCGTTTGGCCCGTAGCGGTAAAGCAGGCCAATGCCCACGAACAGAACACTGCTCGCCACGATCCAGCGCAGGACGTCAACAAGGATCGACCCGATGATGCCAATGGGGAAAAAGGCCACCGCAATTGGCGTGACAACCAAACTGAGCAGCGCGGTCAGTGCGACGGATACCAATGCCAGCGTCAACAAAAGCGCACGCCCATAATGGCCAGCCGTCCCGCGATTGCGGGCGTTCTGCGTCGCGTTGAGCCCGATCATCATCGCACCCACGCCAGAGCGGGCGGACCAAAGCGCGAGCAAGACCGACAGAACGCCAGCCCAACCGAGGCGGTCAGAATTCGCACTCACCAGGGTCACGACTTGCGTCTTGATGATGTCAAAGACGTCCGCCGGCAAAAGGTCTCGCATCGCGTCAAGCTGCTCCACGACAAATGCCGGATCCGCGATCAAACTGAGGAGCGCGATGAGCGCCGCAAGGGCCGGAAAAAGCGACAGCATCACAAAAAAGGCCACCCCCGCTGACACCAACGTCATGTTGCGTTCGCCAATCTGCGCAAAGCTACCCTTGAGGACAGCGAAGACATCGGCGCGACCGAAGGGGCGCGTCGGTGGATGAGGCTCTGTCTCTGCTTGGGCCATCTCGGCTGGTCTCTGCCTTGTCTCTGAATTACGCTAGCCAAAAGTTAGTGTGGCCCGAAGAGTTGCAAAGTCGGCGCGCACCGTGAGAGGCCCGATGACCCTGCATTCCCCCGATTTGACCGCCCAAATTCGAAACCGCTTTGCGCACGTTGACGCCTGCCCCTTCACTGGCCCGCGGATATTTTTTGAAAACGCCGGTGGTGCCCTGACCCTCAAGTCGGTGGTAGACACCTCTGCCACCTACGCCGCCGTGCCAGACAACCAGGGGCGCGACAACCCGGCATCTGCGGCACTCTCCGAGGTGATCGCACAGGCCGAAGAGGACATGCGCCTCTTTTTCAACGCGCAGGCCGGTCGGTTCATGGTGGGGGAATCGGGCACCGAACTTCTCTTCCGCTTGATCCGCACAGCGGTGTCAAACGTGGCGAAAGGTGCGGTTCTCGGCTCGACCGTGGAGCATCCCGCTTCGCGCAGCGCGGCGCAGCACTGGGCGCAGCAGATGAAAATGCCCTACATCTCAGTCCCCCATAACGACGCGACGGGCCAAGTCACCGCCGAGGCCTATGGCAAGGCGCTGCATCCGGAGGTGCGCGTCGCCACCATCCTGCACACTTCGCCGGTGACCGGCATTGCAAATGACGTGGCAGAGATCGCTGCCACCATCCGAGCCGCGGCACCGGAGGCCTTCATCATCGTGGACGGCATCCAGCATGCCAGCCACGGGGCCATCGACATCTATAGCTATAACATCGACGGCTACGTCGTCTCGCCTTACAAAATGTTCTCGCGCCACGGCTACGGTGTGGCCTGGGCGTCAGACCGGCTCACATCAGCGGGCATCGAAACCCTGCTGGGCGGGCCCAATGGCAACTGGAGCCTGGGCACGCGCGACACCGGGGCCTACGCCACGTTCAGTGATGTGGTCACCTATCTGACCTGGTTGGGCGGCCAAGTATCGCAAGAGCATGCACCACGCGCCCGCCTGCGCGCGGCAAGCGCCTCGGTCAAAGCCCACGAAGCGGCACTGACCCATGCGATGCTACACGGCGTGGACAATCTGGCAGGTATCGCGGATCTGCCCGGTGCCTGTGTGCTGGGCGGCCTCGAAAACCCAGACCGTGAAGGTCTGGTTTGCTTTGCACTTGCGGACCACCCCGCGGCAGAAATCGTGACCGCGCTCAATGCGCGCGGCATCCGTACCCATCTGCGCCGCGCGGACCACTACTCCGGCAACATCCTAACCCCGCTGGGGATGAAGGCAGCGGTGCGCGTCTCTTTGTGTCACTACAACACGATGGATGAGGTGCGGGCGCTGCTCACCGCGCTGAAAGAGATCGCGCCTCCCGCCCACAGCACTTCCAGTTTTTGTTGAAGCTCATATCATCGCCAATGCCCAAGAGCGCAAAGCACGCGGGGTTTTGGCAATTCAGTCTAAACTGGCAGTGCTTTAGCGCCACCCAAGCCCCTCGTCCGTTGCCAGCGCGAGACCTTCTACAATGGCTGTCAGCGCGGCACCCCTGTGCACTTCAGCTCGCGGAAAACAGGACGCGAGAGCGTGCTCCACCACCTGCATCAGGCTTGATCCACCAACAAGGATAAGCTTGGTCACTGCCTCAGGCAGAAGGCCCGCCGCAGACAACGGCACCACTGCAGTCTCAGCGATTTGCCCTGCCAAATCGGACAAGGCGTCCGCCATGCTCTGCGAGGCCAACGGCAGCCGCGCGCCGGAGCGCAGCATGTCGAGCGCGATCACGGGTGCCTCAACATCCGCAGAATTGGCCATGATCTTGCCCGCCTCGACCGCGAAGGCCAGGTCATGCCCAAGCTCCTCCTCAAGAACCTTGACCAGCCGCCCCAAACGTTTTTCCTCCACCGCGTGCTTGAGCAGCTCTTTCGCCGCGCGACGTGTCTCCGGACTGTAAAGAAACGGGATCTTTGCCCAGGTCGCCAGATCGTGGAAGATCGCATTCGGGGCCACATGCGTCTGCGGCCCAAAGGCATGGCGGATCGCCGTGCCCATCCCAAGCTGCGGCATGACCTTTGCAATGCTGAGCCGCCGATCAAAGTCAGTGCCGCCAATGCGCACGCCTGCGCTGGCCAGAATGTCGATTTTGTGCGCACTGTGCTGACGGAAAAGCGTGAAGTCTGACGTACCGCCACCGATATCCACGACGAGCCCCAAATCACCGGGGGCCAAAGCGGCGCGATTGGCCAGGGCGGCTGCCTCAGGCTCGTTTAGAAACTGGACAGCCTCAAAGCCCGCGCGCGCATAGCAGGCCTTGAGATCCTCCAACGCCTGCGCATCACGCGCATCATTGTCGGAATGAAACCGCACCGGTCGCCCGGAAACCGCAGCGTCAAAGGTCTTGCCGGTCGCAGCCTCCGCCCGCCGGCGGACCTCCGCCAGAAATCGCGCGATGATATCGATGAAGTCCAGGCGCTCCCCCAGGAACATCCGGCGCTCTCGCATGAGGCGGGTGCCGAGCAGGCTTTTCAAGCCGCGCATATAGCGGCCCTCATCGCCATTCAAAAGCGCCGCGCTCGCGGCCTCTCCAATCAGCATCTGCTGGGCGTCGAAGTCAAAAAACACAGCCGTGGGCAAGGTCAACGCTTGCCCCTCCATCGGGATCAAATGCGGCTTTCCATGCACGCAGATGCCAGCGGCCGAGTTGGAGGTGCCAAAGTCAATGCCCAAAGTGCCTGTCATGCGGCCCCCCTGCCCTAGGCGAAAAGATTTTCAAGGTGGATGTCAGGCGCTTGTCTATGATCCCACCGCTTTGGGAAAGCAAGGCTGCACAACGTCAGGCTGGTCAGCGCATGGCGATTTGACTAGCCTGACGCGCAGAGCCAACAGGGGAGACACGCAAATGACCTTCACCCGCCTTTTTCTTGGTGCCAGCGCCGCCGCTTTGCTGGCCGGTGCCGCCGCCGCCAAAGACGACCTGACCGTCGCCATCCAATTGGAGCCACCGCACCTCGATCCGACCTCCGCCGCGGCGGGAGCCATCGACTCGGTGCTTTATTCCAACGTGTTCGAAGGGCTCACGCGCTTTATGAGCGACGGCTCGGTTGTGCCGGGCCTGGCCGCGTCTTGGGAGATCTCTGACGATGGGCTGACGTATACTTTCACGCTCCGCGACGGCGTGACCTTTCACGATGGCACCACGATGGATGCCGAAGACGTGAAGTTCTCACTCGACCGCATCGGCGCGGAGGAAAGTGCGAACGCTCAAAAGGCGCTTTATGCCGCCATCTCAGAGGTCAAGGTGATCGACCCGATGACCGTTGAGATCACGCTCTCTGAGCCCAACGGCAACATGATCTTCAACCTCGCCTGGGGCGATGCGGTGATCGTGGCCCCCGAGAGCATCGAGAACATCAAACAAAAACCCATCGGCACCGGGGCTTTCAGGTTTGAAAGCTGGACGCAGGGCGACAAGGTCGAACTGGTGCGCAATGAGGACTATTGGGGGGATGCGCCCGCACTCGCCTCTGCCACGTTCAAGTTCATCTCGGATCCCACCGCCGCCTTTGCGGCGATGATGGCAGAAGATGTCGATGTCTTCGCCGGCTTTCCCGCGCCCGAAAACCTGCCGCAGTTTGAGGCCGATCCGCGTTTTCAGGTGCTCGTCGGCTCCACCGAGGGCGAGACGATCCTCTCCACCAACAACAAAATGCCGCCCTTTGACAATGTGAAGGTACGCCAGGCCCTCGCCCATGCCATCGACCGCCAGGCCATCATTGATGGCGCGATGTTCGGGCTGGGCACCCCCATCGGCACGCATTTCGCCCCGCATAATCCAGCCTATGTCGATCTGACCGGACAATCGGCCTATGACCCGGAGAAGGCGAAGGCGCTGCTGGCCGAGGCTGGCTTTGCCGCTGGGTTTGAGACCACGCTGCACCTGCCGCCCCCCTCCTACGCCCGGCGCGGAGGGGAGATCATTGCCGCCCAACTCGCGCAAGTTGGGATCAAAGCGGAGATCACCAATGTCGAATGGGCGCAATGGCTTGAGTCGGTCTTCCGCGGCAAGGACTTTGGCCTCACCATCGTCAGCCACACCGAACCGCTCGACATCGGGATTTACGCCAATCCGGAGTATTACTTCCAGTACGACAATCCCGGCTTCCAGGAACTGATCGCCAAGTTCAACACGACCTCAGATCCTGAGATGCGGACCCAGATGCTGGGCGAGGCGCAACAGATCATCGCGGATGACTATGTGAACGGCTACCTCTTCCAGCTTGCGCTGCCCACCATCGCTCAAGCAGGTGTGCAGGGTCTATGGGAGAACGCGCCGACCCAGGCCACGGACCTCACCGGCGTCAGCTGGGCGGAGTAACGCGGGACAGAACGCTACTTGTACTGCGCGCGACGATCTGAGAACGCGCGCACGCGTTTGCGCCACGCGCGGTAGCTGCCGGGCTTGAGGGTGTCGCGCATCAGCGCCTTCACCTCCGGCTCGCGCAGGCCATATTCCGCGCGGATCGTGTCAAAGCTGGTGTGATCCGACAGCGCCATCTCAATGACGGCGCTGATGGTCTCCGGGCTCAGATCTGGCGCTTTGGGCATGGCGGGTCACCTAGCGCGCAAGCCCAGGGGTCAACCCGGCAGCCCACGGCGGGCAAGCTGCGCCACCCCAGACCGCACGGCGTCTCTGATGGGTCCCGGCCGGGGCGCATCTTGCAAGGTGGTGAACCAATGCGCGGGCGGATTGCGCCCCCGGCTGTTGCGCTCAAACCGCAGGCCGCGCAGCACGTCCTCGGCCCGGCGCGGCAGCACTTCGGGGAGCGCCTGATGGTTCAAAATGCCCCAGACCCCGGTCCAAAGCCGCCCCACAGTCCACGGATTATACCCCCCGCCACCCAACACCAAGAGCCGCGGCGCAAGCCCCATCAACGCGCGCAAAACCTCCCAATGCGCATTGTTGCTGAGGCTGAGATGGGACAGCGGGTCCTCCTCCACCCCGTCCGCCCCGCAGAGAAACACAACCGCGTCGGGCGCAAAACCGGTCACTTTCGGCACGATCAAGTGATCGCGGATATAGGCCATCTCATCGTCATTCAGACCCTTGGGCACCGGTAAGTTGAACGCATTGCCCCCCGCATCCTCCGCCAGCGCCCCGGTGCGCGGCCAGCGTCCCGCCTCATGAACCGAGATCATCAAGCACTCCGGATCCCCGCCAAAGCCCACCTCGACCCCGTCAGGATGATGCGCATCGATGTCCACATAAGCGATACGCCGAACACCGTGATGGCGCAGGCTCAGCATCGCCAGAACGGGATCGTTGAGATAGCAAAACCCATTGGCGCGATTGGGCAGACCGTGATGCGTGCCCCCCGGCGGGTTGTAAATCACCCCGCCATCGCGCAACAGCTCACCTGCCAGGATCGACCCCCCCGCCGCGGTTGCCGGGCGGCGAAAGATCTCCGGAAAGACCGGGTTGGTCGCGCTGCCTATCCCGTGCTGCTCGAAATCTTGAGCGGTCGCCTCTTGATCCGCCTCCACCCGTTGCAATGCGGCAACATACTGAGGCGTATGCCAATAGGTGAGGGCGGCAGGCTTGGCGCGGGGTGAGGTTACAAACTGCGCCTTCGGCAGCCACCCCAAGGCCCGCGAAAGGTCCATCACCGTGGAAACCCGCGGCACCCGCAACGGATGCCAGGTGCCATAGCTGGAATGCCGAAAAATCTCATGGCCAATAAAGCGCGGCGCGTTCATGAGCCAGATTTAGGCGTCCCCCGCGGCATTCCCAACCCGGGCCGCGCAATCAGGCTGGACGGCTTCAAACGCCCCGCTTACCCTTCGATCATGCTGCGCTACGCCCTCAAACGCCTGATCTCCCTTATCATCAGCCTCGCGTTCGCCTCCCTGGTGATCTTCATGGTGATTGAGGTGGCCCCGGGCGATCCGGCGTCCTTTATGCTGGGCCTGAACGCGCAGCCTGAAACGCTGGCCGCCCTGCGCGCCGAACTGGGCCTCGATCAGCCGAAGCTGCAGCGCTATTTCACCTGGGTCGGCGGCATGCTCACGGGCGACTTTGGCACCTCCTACACCTACCGCACGCCCGTGACCCAAATGGTCGCAGACCGTCTCTGGGTCTCGCTGCCGCTCGCCCTTTACGCGCTCACGCTCAGCACGCTCGTCGCTTTCCCGGCAGGCATCTACGCTGCGAGCCGTCGCGGCGGCGCAGGCGACGTCAGCGTCATGGGAGCCACGCAACTGGGCGTGGCGATCCCAAACTTCTGGTTTGCGATGATGCTGGTGCTGATCTTCGCGATCAACCTGCGCTGGTTCTCGGCAGGCGGTTTTGTCGGCTGGGACGCGGGCTTTTGGGCCGGGCTGCATGCGCTCACCCTACCCGCCATCGCACTCGCCCTGCCGCAAGCGGCGATCCTCGCGCGCGTCATGCGCTCGGCCCTGCTCGACGTGCTGGGCGAAGACTACATGCGCACCGCCCGCGCCAAGGGCCTCACCGCGCGCCAAGCGCTCTGGCGGCACGGGGTCCGCAACGCCCTCATCCCGGTGCTCACGATCATCGGCTTGCAGTTCTCTTTCCTGCTGGCCGGGTCGATCATCATCGAACAGGTCTTCTACCTGCCCGGTCTCGGCCGCCTCGTGTTCCAATCGATCTCCGCCCGCGACCTCATCGTCGTGGAATCCGTGGTGATGCTGCTGGTCTTCTCGGTCATCGTGGTGAACTTCGCGGTGGATCTCGCCTATGCCGCCGTCGACCCCCGGCTCAGATCGCGAACATGACGCGCAACCTGATCCTCGGCGGGCTGCTCAGCACCCTCTTTCTGCTGGCTGCTCTGATCAGCTTTGCCTGGACACCCTTCGATCACACCGCGCTCAACATCCCCGATAAGCTGCAGCCGCCCAACAGTTTGCATCTGATGGGCACCGACCACTTCGGGCGCGACATCCTGAGCATGATCATGGTCGGTGCGCGCACCTCCATCGCGGTGGCGCTGGTCGCGGTGGGGATCGGCATGGGCCTGGGCGTACCCCTGGGCCTCTGGGCCGCCGCGCGCCAGGGCAGCTTGCTCGATGAGGTCATCATGCGCGGCAACGACCTCATCTTTGCCTTCCCGAGCCTCGTCATCGCCATCCTGATCACTGCGATCTTTGGCGCGGGCGCGGTCAATGCCATCATCGCCATCGGTATCTTCAACATCCCTGTCTTTGCCCGCATCACCCGCGGCGCGGCACTCTCGCTCTGGCAACGCGACTTCATCCTGGCGGCGCGGGTCGCGGGCAAAGGGGCCGGGCGGATCTCGGTCGAACATATCCTGCCAAACGTCGCAAACCTGCTGATCGTGCAGGGCACCATCCAATTCTCACTGGGCATCCTCGCCGAAGCCGGGCTCAGCTACGTCGGGCTAGGCGCACAGCCGCCCACCCCGTCCTGGGGCCGCATGCTCGCTGATGCGCAAACTCTTGTCAGCATCGCCCCCCACATGGCGCTGATGCCGGGCTGCGCGATCATCCTGACCGTGCTGGGGCTCAATCTGCTGGGAGACGGGCTGCGCGATGCCCTCGACCCGCGGCTGAGGCGCGCCCGCCGATGAGCCTGCTCACCATCGAGACTCTGAGCGTCGCCATCCACAGCCATCAGATCCTCAAAGACATCTCGCTTGCCATTGCCCCCGGAGAGATCGTCGCGCTCACCGGGGAAAGCGGGTCTGGCAAATCCATGACCGCCCTCGCCACGATGCAGCTTTTGCCCAAGGGCGCCACCACCGAGGGCCAGATCACATTGGGCGACCAAGAGCTCACGCGCCTGCCGGAAAAGACCCTCTGCACCCTGCGCGGCAATGAGATGAGCATGGTCTTTCAAGAGCCGATGACCGCGCTCAACCCGGTGCACCCCATCGGCCTGCAAGTGGCCGAGGCGCTGCGGGTGCACGACCCAGCGATGACGCGCATGCGCGCGGAAGAGCGTGCCGCCGAGGTGCTCCACCGCGTCGGCCTAAGCGCTGATCAAATCCCGCCAAGCCGCTTTCCGCACGAACTCTCCGGCGGGCAACGCCAGCGCGTGGTGATCGCCATTGCCATCGCCCGCCGCCCCAAACTCCTGATCGCCGATGAACCTACGACCGCTCTGGATGTGACGACCCAAGCGCAGATCCTAAGCCTGCTCAAACGCCTCGTCGCGGAGGATGCGATGAGCTTGATGATGATCACCCATGATCTTGCGGTTGTGGCGGATATGGCGGATCGCATCATCGTCATGCAACACGGCCAAATCGTTGAGCAGGGGCCAACGGCCCAGCTCTTGCGTGTCAGGGCGCACCCCTACACCCAGATGCTCTTTCAAGCCTCCTCCCACGCCGTGCAACTGCCCCAAACGCAAACCGGCAAGACCTTGATCGAGGCGCGCGGGGTGGTGCGGGAGTACAAGCTGCCGCGCAAAAACCTATTCGACAGACCGCAGTGGTTCCGCGCCCTCAACGATGTCTCCTTTGCCATTCGAAAGGGGGAACGCCTCGGCCTTGTTGGGGAAAGCGGATGCGGAAAGTCGACGCTCACCCGCGCTCTCTTGGGCCTCGAACCGGTTCAGGCTGGCAGCATCCTCTTTGATGGTCAGCAGGTCTTTACCGAAAACCGCCCCAATGTAGCCGTACGACGCCGTATGCAAGTGGTCTTCCAAGACCCCTTCGGCAGTTTCAACCCGCGCCACCGCGTGGACCGGCTGATCACCGAGCCGCTGCATCTGCTCAGCACGCCGCCACAGGGCGCTGACCGCCAGCGCGCCATTGACGCGGCGCTCACCGCCGTCGGGCTCACCCCGCAAGATGCTCAAAAATATATCCATGAGTTCTCCGGCGGCCAGCGGCAACGCATCGCCATCGCCCGCGCGCTGATCATCCGGCCCGACCTCATCGTCTTTGACGAAGCGGTCAGCGCGCTTGATGTCTCCGTCCGCGCGCAAATCCTCGATCTGCTGGCCGATCTCTGCCACGCCTATGCGCTCACCTACCTCTTCATCTCTCACGATCTCTCCGTGGTGCGCACCATCACCGACCGCGTGCTTGTGATGCGCGCTGGCGAAATCGTGGAAGAAGGACCGACGCAACGCGTCTTTGACACCCCAATGCATGCCTACACCAAAGAGCTCATTGCCGCCGCCCCGCGCCTCACGCTCACCAGCGAGACGGCCACTGGATAGAGCCGAAAGCCACTCCACCCAAGCTGATCTGAGCCAGATCGCTACTTGTTGGGCGCGGTCCAAGATCCTGGAAACTCAGACCGGCGAAACCCCGTTGGGGCTTTGATCTGGCGCATCAGCCAGTTCGGGCCTGCCATGAACGGGCGCAGAAACGGCGAGTTGTTCACCTGAGACTTCACCTTCTCGATCTGCATCACATTGTCGATCCGGCGGTCAATAAACGCCCATGTCGCCTCATGCCCTTCGCTCGTGTCGCCCAGCCAGAACAGCACCGTGGAGGAATAGACCCCGCTCAGGATCGCGCGCTTCGAATACCAGTTGAAATCATCCGAGGTGTCGCCCAAGGCCGTCCAAATCGCATCCGCCGTGCCCCAGACGAGCTTTCCCCCGTCGGGCGCATACATGGGCAGCGCGAAAAGCGTCGTGCCCCGCCTGACCGCTTCTTTGTCCTCAATCGCCTCGAGCCGCAGCCGCAGCGCCCGCGCGACCTTGTCGCGGTAGCGCAACTCGCTCATATCCTCGGCCGCCATCGCCGCCTGCATCGCCGCATCGCCGCGCTTGTGATAGGCAATGGCCAGATCCACCGCACCGCGCGGACAGACCGACCGTGCAACCGTATCCCCAACGCCGCTGTCGACGATTGCGGCTTTGAACGTCGCTTCCGACCACCCGTCAAACGCCACGTGGATCAGCGCGGCATCCAGCAATTGTTCTTTTGGATCTGACATAATCTGTTCCTTTTTCAGCGGGGGCGGGACTCGACAAGGTGTACAGTGATTGTTATAGAGCTAATTCCTGCAAATCCTTGCAACTTTATCTAGAAAGGTGGTGAAAACCACATGCAGGTTAGTGTTAGAGATAACAACGTCGATCAAGCCCTCCGGGCGCTGAAAAAGAAGCTGCAGCGCGAAGGCGTGTTCCGCGAAATGAAGCTCAAGCAGCATTTCGAGAAGCCGTCGGAGAAAAAGGCGCGCGAGAAAGCGGAAGCGATCCGCCGCGCCCGCAAGCTGGCGCGCAAGAAAGCGCAACGCGAAGGCATGATGTAGGTCGTTGCGATCAGACGCGGTTCAGAACCCCCAGTTGCAGCACATGCACCGGGGGTTTTGTTTTTTTAGGCGTCGCGCCTTTAACTTGAAACATCACATATCGCCGATGTCCCGAGAGCGCGAAGCGTGGCAGGTTATCGGCCATTCAGATTTAAGGCGGGGCGCTATACGCCCCTGAAAACCTCAGACCGGCAGCGCGGTGGTTTTGAAGACCGTGCGCAGGGCAAAGCTTGACTGCATGCCCTGCACGCCCGGCAGACGCGCGAGGTATTGCCGGTGGATGCGCGCAAAATCTTCCGTGTTCTCCGCCACAACCTTGAGCAAATAGTCCGCGGTGCCCGCCATCAGGTGGCATTCCAACACATCCGGGATCCGCGCGACGGATTTTTCAAAAGCATTGAGCACGTCGTCCGTCTGCCCGCGCAGCGTGATCTCCACGAAAACCGTTGTCGGCACGCTCAACTTTCGTGGGTCGAGCAGCGCAACATAGTCTTTGATGTACCCGTCCTTTTCCAAACGCTGCACCCGCCGATGACAGGCGGAGGGCGACAGATGCGCATCCTCTGACAATTCGGCGTTGGACATGCGCCCATTCCGCTGCAAGGCACGCAGAAGACGTCGATCAATCTCATCAAGGCTCATGGCCGCAATCCTATCGCGCCCCTAGGGCATTCCTTGCACAAATATTCGATCCTTCAACCGGGATGACAACCTCTTTTGTATCGCCTTGCGCTCTGACTTGCCTATTTTATGAGCAGTTTTGAAACAGGAGGACCCAATATGTTGATCGGCTGTCCAACGGAGATTAAACCGCAAGAGTTTCGCGTCGGCCTCACGCCCAGCGCAGCGATGGAGGCGCAACGGGCGGGTCACAGCGTCCTCATCCAGTCTCAGGCGGGCAATGGCGCGGGCTTTACCGATGCGGATTACCGCGCCTCTGGGGCCGAGATCGTTGAGACTGCAGAAGAGATCTTTGCCCGCGCCGAGATGATCGTGAAAGTGAAAGAGCCTCAGCCTGGTGAACGCAAAATGCTGCGCGAGGGGCAGGTCCTTTTCACCTACCTCCACCTCGCGCCGGATCCCGATCAGACCCACGATCTGATCAAATCCGGCGCGACCTGCATCGCCTATGAGACGGTCACCGATGCCCATGGCGGCCTGCCGCTGCTTGCACCGATGTCAGAGGTCGCCGGGCGTCTGGCCCCTCAGGTCGGCGCCTGGACCCTCCAGAAAGCCAACGGCGGGCGCGGCGTGCTCATGGGCGGCGTGCCGGGCGTCGGGCCTGCCCGGGTCCTGGTCATCGGTGGGGGCGTCGTGGGAACCCATGCCGCGCGTGTCGCGGCGGGGATGGGGGCCGATGTCACCGTCCTAGATCGCTCTTTGCCACGGCTTCGGATCTTGGATGAGAGCTTCTCGCGTGATTTCAAAACCAGCTACGCCTCGGCGCAGAACACGATCGAACTTGCGCGGCACGCCGATCTTATCATCGGCGCGGTGCTCATCCCCGGGGCTGCGGCCCCCAAACTGATCAGCCGGGCGCAACTGGCTGAGCTCAAACCCGGCGCGGCCCTCGTCGATGTGGCCATCGACCAGGGCGGTTGCTTTGAAACCTCCCGCGCCACAACCCATGAAGATCCGATCTACGATGTGGACGGCATCATGCACTACTGCGTGGCAAACATGCCAGGGGCCGTAGCACGGACCTCCACCATCGCTTTGGGCAATGCCACCATGCCCTACATGCTGGATCTGGCGAACAAAGGCTGGCGGCAGGCATGCAGTGATGATCCCCACCTGCTTGACGGGCTCAACGTGCACGCGGGCAAGCTCACCTATCATGCCGTGGGCAAGGCGCTGGGGATCGATGTCCTCTCCCCACGCTTGGCGCTGAAAGCCTAAAGCGTTTCGGCTTGGACTTGAATCAGAAGAAAGGCCCGCCGTTTGGCGGACCTCTCTTGGGGTGAGCAGGGGGTGTACGCAGGGTGCACAGGGGGTGCACGCCAGGTGCCCCCCCCAAATCAGGCCTTTTTCAGCTCTGTCAGAATGTCCGCCAGCAGCTCTTCCTGGGAGGGGCCCTTTGGCTCCTCGGGGGCTTCTTTTTCCTCAGCCATCGCGGCGTCTTTGACCCGGTTAACCATTTTCACGAGCAGAAAGACCACCCAGGCCACGATCAGAAAGTTGATCACCGCCATCAGGAAGTTGCCAATCGCGAAGACAGGAGCGCCCGCCTCTGTCGCAGCCTCAACCGAGCCGTACTCGCCGTCGCCCAGAACATAGAACCAGCCTGAGAAGTCGATGCCGCCGGTGAACAATGCGATGATGGGGTTAATCAAATCGCCGACCAGCGACGTCACGATTGCGGTGAAAGCAGCACCGATAATGATGCCCACAGCCATGTCAATAACATTGCCTTTGGCAATGAAATCCTTGAATTCTTGAATCATTCGTTTGTCCCTTTCCAGTGTCGCGTTTCCCCACTCCCACCGTAGGTTCAACGCTGCACAAAGGTTAACACATGAGCGCACAGTGTGGAGTCTGTTCTTGCGGGGAAAAGGGGTTAAGACTCCCCGCTGAGCAATGAAGGAGTTTCCATGGCTGATCTATCCGCATTCCCCATCACGCAGAAATGGCCCGCGCAAAACAGCGATGTTCTGCAGCTTTATTCCTTTCCGACACCCAATGGCGTGAAAGCCTCCATCGCGTTGGAGGAAATGGGTATTCCCTACGAGGCGCATCTGGTGACACTGGCGGATGCGGATGTGAAAAGCCCCGCGTTTCTATCGCTCAATCCCAACAACAAGATCCCCGCCATTCTGGACCCCAAGGGGCCCGACGGCACACCAATTGCGCTCTTTGAATCAGGGGCGATCCTGATCTATCTCGCTGAGAAATCCGGCATGCTCCTGGGGCGGAACGCCACAGAGAAAGCGCATATCATCCAGTGGCTTATGTTCCAGATGGGCGGGGTCGGGCCAATGTTTGGACAGCTTGGATTCTTCTATAAATTCGCGGGTGCTGACATCGAAGATAAACGGCCCCAAGACCGCTACATCAACGAAGCCAAGCGCCTGCTGAACGTGCTCGAAGACGCACTGAAGGGCAAAGACTGGATCGCGGGTGACTACTCCATCGCCGACATCGCGTTGGCCCCGTGGCTTGGCGCGTTGGACTATTACGGCGCAAAAGAGGTCGTCGGTTGGGCCGAGCATAGCCGGGTTGTGGCCTACCTCGACCGCTTTCGTGCGCGCCCTGCGGTCCAAAAAGGCATGAATACTCCGCCGCGACCCTAAGTCAGCGCGCCACTCAAGACATAGCGCAGGATCCGCACCACCTGCGCCGGTTCGGACGCGACTGCGAGTGCAGCAGCGTCCACCTCCTTGAGCGCATGTGCGTGATCGGGCCCATGCAAGATAATCAGCGACTTCCCAAGCGCGGCGGCGTAACCCGCGTCAAAGGCGGCATTCCACTGCTTGTACTTCTCGCCAAAGCGCACCACGACAATATCGGCATCCGCAATCCCTTTGCGGGTGCGGATGGCATTCATCTGCGCCCCTTTGCGGTCATGCCAGAATTTATCAGGCTCCGTGCCCAGGATCGCCACGCCGCAATCGTCTGATGCGGCGTGATCGGTCACAGGACCGCTGAAGGTCACATCCAACCCAACCGCACCCTCAATGATCTGCTCGCGCCAATCGGTGTGGATCTCACCGGAAAGGTAGACGTTTAGCATCGCATGCTCCTTCTTATTCGCGCTGCGCTAGCGTGCCGATCCCGCGCGTCGAGGATCTCAGGTCCTCAACGTGCCGCCGGTGGCCTTTGTCACCTTCTCGATGACCTTTGCGCCCACGGCTTCAATTTCGGCGTCCTTTAATGTCTCCGTCTTAGGCTGCAGCCGTACGGTGATCGCAAGGGATTTCTTGCCCTCGCCGAGGCTGCCGCCCACAAACTCGTCAAACACCCGCACCTCTTCGATCAGCGCCTTGTCGGCCCCTTGCGCGGCGTTCACGAGGGTCAGGGCCTCGACATCCGCGTCCACCACAAAGGCAAAGTCACGCTCAACCGCTTGCAGATCGCTGATTTGCAGGGCCGAGCGCGTGGCCCCGGATTTGCGCGGCAGCGGCACCGCGTCCGGCCAAAGAGTAAAGCCCATTGCCGGGCCTTTGACATCCATCGCTGTCAGGATCTTTGGATGCACTTCGCCGTAGATGCCAAGCACTTTCTTGGGTCCCAGGCAAATCATCCCATGCCGCCCCGGATGCCACCAGTCATTGGCCCCGCGCAGGATCTGCACCTTCGCCGGCGCCCCCATCGCGGCCAGGACAGCCTCGGCGTCGGCCTTGACGTCAAACGGATCGACCGGGCGCGCAGCCCCATGCGTGTCTTTCGGACCCGTGCGCCCGATGAGCAAGCCGCTGACCAGCATGTGCTCTTCTTCCGGCTCACCTCCGTGAAAGGCTGGCCCCACTTCAAAAAGCGCCATATCAGCAAAGCCGCGCGCCTGGTTGCGCGCCGCCGCTTGCAAAAGACCGGGGAGCAACGCGGGGCGCATATGGCTCATATCCGAGCTGATTGGGTTTTCCAGCTTGGTGGCATCGTTGCCGCCACTGAAGAGCGCCGCAGTCGCCTGATCGATGAAGCTGTAGGTCACACACTCGTTGTAGCCGAGCGCAGCCGCGGCGCGGCGCGCGGCCGTCACACGCCGCTGTGCGGGCGACAAGATCGGGCGAGGCACACCGTCCGAAAGCCGCGGCAGCGGCTTGCCCTCAAGTTTTGTGAGCGATGCAATCCGCGCCACTTCCTCGACGAGATCCGCGGATCCTTGCACGTCGGGCCGCCAGCTTGGCACATGCGCCATATCGCCCTCGAGCGTGAAGCCCAGGGCCGTCAATGTCTCCCGCTGGGTCTCAGCCGGGATCGACATGCCCACCAGGGACTGAACGCGGTCGGTGTCCAGTCTATAGGCGCGAGACGTGTCGGGGATCGCGCCCGCCACGACCACCTCGGAAGCCTCACCACCCGCGTGATCCAGGATCATGCGTGTCGCATGTTCCAACCCATGCGGTGTCCACGCAGGGTCGATCCCACGCTCAAACCGGTAGCGGGCATCCGAGTTAATCTTGAGCGCACGGCCCGTATAGGCGGTGCGCACCGGATCGAAGTAAGCGGCCTCGATGAAGACATCGGTGGTCTCCATCGTGCAGCCCGACGGCAGACCGCCCATAACGCCACCGATGCTCTCCGGCCCTTTAGCGTCCGAGATCAGGGTCATCCCTTCACTAAAGGTGTATTCCTTTTCATCGAGCCCGACGAGCGTCTCACCACCTGTCGCACGGTGCACACGCAAGCTATCGCCCGCGATCTTATCCGCGTCAAAGACGTGCAGCGGCCGGCTTCGGTCGTAGGTGAAGAAATTCGTGACATCCACCAGAAACGAGATTGGCCGCAGCCCGATCGCGCGCAAGGTGTCTTGCAGCCAGGCGGGCGAGGGGCCGTTCTTCACGCCACGGATCACGCGGCCATAGAACACCGGGCATTGATCCAGGGTATCTTCCTCGATGGTGACGGAGACCGGGCAGGGGAACGTGCCGGGCACCGGATCGCAATCGCGCGCCTTCAAGCTCCCCAGCCCGCGCGCCGCCAGATCCCGCGCGATACCGCGCACGCCAAGCGCGTCGGGCCGGTTGGGCGTGATCGCAATCTCGATCACCGGGTCCACCTTCGCCGGATCGTTCTCAGCCAACCAATCGACAAACGACTGACCCACTTCACCCGAGGGCAGTTCGATGATGCCGTCGTGTTCGTCTGACAGCTCCATCTCCCGCTCGGAGGCCATCATGCCAAAGCTCTCAATCCCGCGGATCTTGCCCACACCGATGGTCGTGTCGATGCCAGGCACATAGACGCCCGGCTTGGCCACGACGACAGTGATCCCTTCGCGCGCGTTGGGGGCGCCGCAGATGATCTGCTTGACGCCCTCATCAGTCTCGACTTGGCAGACGCGCAGGCGGTCAGCATCCGGATGCTTTTCCGCCGATTTCACATAGCCGATGGTAAAGTCACGCAGCTTTGACCCCCGATCCTCAACACCTTCGACCTCAAGCCCGAGGTCAGTCAGCGTCTCACAGATCTCATCGACCGAGGAGGTCGTCTCTAGATGGTCTTTCAGCCACGACAGCGTGAATTTCATGGGTTTCCCCTCCGGCGTTATGCGCAGGTTCGGTATCCGCAATTGCGCCGGGGTTCAATGCACCTTCATGGGTATTGCGGCGGGCGGCCCATGAGCTGATCCAGCTGCCAACCGATCCAGCCATGCGGGATGAAATGCCCGCCTGTGTGCACGTCGAGCGTGACGCGCCCGCCGCCGCAGTCCCACTGCCGCCGGTCGAAGGTCAGCCAGTCCACCGCTTGCCAAGCCCCCACGTGACGCGATGCGCCGCAACCGAAAAGATCGCGCCAGAGCTTCACAGGATAGGTCTGGTCGCCCGCGGGCCCAATAGGAAAATCCATCACAGTATCGGCAAGACCGTGAACATGGCGCACCTCATCGGGAGCTTGGCGGCAGGTCTCGGACTGACTGAGCGTGCCCGATACGGCAAGCAGGGCCGCGATCCCATCTCCCGCCTCACAGGCATACCGCCAGGCCATCGCTGCCCCGTAGGAATAGCCCGAGACATAGATCTGGCTGCGGTCGATGGGATAGCGGGCAGCCACATCCTCCAACACCGCTGTGGCAAAGGGCACATCTGACCCGCCCGGACGCCAAAAGTCCCAGGTGCGCCGCTGCCCGTTGGGCGCGATGAGCAGCACACCGCGCCGCCGGGTATGGCCCGAAATGCGCTGATGCTTGACGATCAGATCTCCCTGCCGCGCCCAACCGTGAAAGTGCAAAAGCACCGGCATCGCGCTGGCCCCGTCCCAGCCATCGGGCAGACGGATGTGATAGGACCGTTCGCCGAGGATGCAGGCGGTTTCCCCTTCACAGGCGTCAGCAGCGACGGGCAACAGCCCCCAAAAGCTCAAACAAGCGGCCAAGAAAACTCTCATAGCCCCAAAGCGTAGCGATCTGCCAGCCAAAGTCACCTCTCGGATTTGTGGTCGTCCCGCGCCCTGGCCTCCGGTTCTGAATCCGTTGATGGGGGCGCGACTGCACCAGCGAGATCTGCGTACTCCCCCTGCCGATAAAGATACACCTCGCGCAGCAATCGCAGCGTGGGCTTGGTTGCAAAAAGCACCGAACCAATGAGAAAGAGCCAGGTGCCAAGATACGTCCAAGCCTCGGAAAAGAACATGATCGAGCCTAGGATAAACAAAAGGGCCGCCAGGAAATCCGCCAATGTGTAGGCGATCTCAAACCGTGCGTAGACCTTTTTAGATCGTGGTGCCAGATGCCGCGTTTGATGCTCAAACATCTTCATCAGCAGCCCCTAACGCGACAGACCGCCATGCAGGTTTGGCTGATCAAGGCTCGCAAAGCCGTAGTGGCGCAGCCAGCGCTGGTCGCTCTCAAAGAAGGCCCGTAGATCCGGCACGCCGTACTTCAGCATCGCGATGCGGTCGATCCCCATGCCAAAGGCAAATCCCTGCCACTCATCGGGGTCAATCCCACCCGCAGCCAGCACCTTGGGATGCACCATGCCCGAGCCCAGCACTTCCATCCAACCGTCCCCCTCACCGATGCGCAATTGGCCATCCACCCAGGTGCATTGGATGTCCACCTCTGCCGAGGGCTCTGTGAAAGGGAAGTGTGACGCGCGGAACCGCGTCTTGATGCCGTCGATCTCAAAGAAGGCGGCAAAGAACTCTTCCAACACCCATTTGAGGTTCGCCATGGAGATGTCGCGGTCAATGGCCAGCCCTTCGACCTGATGGAACATCGGCGTATGCGTCTGGTCGTAATCCGCGCGATAGACCCCGCCAGGACAGATGATGCGCAGGGGCGCGCCGCGCGCCTCCATCGTGCGGATCTGCACGGGGCTGGTGTGGGTGCGCAGGACATGCGGCGGGCGGTTGTCGCCTTCTGCGCGGTGCATGTAAAACGTATCCATCTCCGCCCGGGCCGGATGGTGGCCGGGAATGTTGAGCGCGTCGAAGTTGTACCAATCGGTGTCGATGCGCGGCCCCTCCGCCACTGAAAAGCCCATCTCAGCAAAGATCGCGGTCAGCTCTTCGGTCACTTGGCTCACCGGGTGGATACTGCCCTGACGCTGCGGCCGAGCGGGCAGGGTCACGTCAAGCCATTCCGCCCGAAGCCGCGCGTCAAGGGCCGCATCGGCAAGCGCCGCTTTCTTTGCTGCGAGCGCCGCGTTGATCTCGTCTTTGAGCGCGTTGAGAGCGGGACCAGCGACCTGCCGCTCCTCCGGGGTCATCTTGCCCAACTCGCGCATCTTGAGCGCCACTTCCCCCTTCTTGCCCACCGCGGCCACGCGGATCGCCTCAAGCCCAGCTTCATCCGGCGCATCTGCAATTTGGTCGAGGAACTTGAGCTTGAGATCGTCCATGTGAGCCCCCTTGGGATCGGTTGCGCTTCTGCTACTGGCCCGGTTTGGCGAATGCAAGGCGTCGGCGGTGCGAAGAGGTCACGACCACCCGCCGCGATCTGGCCACCGCCGCTTCAAACCTCTCCAAAAAAGCAAAAGCCGCCTCGGGTCGGAGGCGGCTTTGCGGTGTCTTCAGCGTGAGACGATCAGGCCGCCAGCGCATCCTGCGCTGATTTCACAATCGCTCCAAAAGCTTCCGGCTCATTCACCGCAAGATCGGCGAGCACTTTGCGGTCCACCTCGATCCCAGCCAGGTTCAGCCCGTTGATGAAGCGCGAATATGTCAGCGAGTCGTCATGGCTCCGCACCGCCGCATTGATCCGCTGGATCCAGAGTGCGCGGAAGTTACGCTTGCGCGCCTTGCGGTCTCGGGTGGCGTATTGATTGGCTTTATCGACCGCCTGCGTGGCAACCTTAAAGACGTTCTTGCGGCGGCCGTAGTAGCCTTTTGCAGCCTTGACGATCTTTTTATGACGGGCGTGGGCTACCGTGCCCCCTTTGGTACGTGACATGGGCGGGCCTCCTCTTAGCGGTCGTAGGGCATGAAGCCCTTGATGATACGTGCGTCCGGCTCCGACAATGTCGTCGTGCCGCGTGCGTTGCGGATGAACTTCTTGGTGCGTTTGATCATTCCGTGACGCTTACCCGCCTGGGCTGAAATGACCTTGCCTTTGGCAGAGATCTTAAAGCGCTTCTTGGCGCTCGACTTTGTCTTCATCTTTGGCATTTCCGTCTCCATTTGATGAACGGTGAATGCGCGACTCGGCATGCCATTGGGCCGGTCCCGCAGCGTGAGCGGGGCTTTTACGGCGCAGCCCGCCGTTTTACAAGAGGCGGGCTGTGGCTAAGTGCTAAATCTTCCCGGCATGGGCGCGCATGCCAAAACGGCGCATATCCCGCAGGTCCTGACGCTCTCTGGCGTTCAGTTTGACATCACCGGGCGCGTCGCCGAACAACACGCCGCCTTGCAGCGTGTAAATGTTGATCCCGATGCCAATGATCGCCTCGATCTGCACCCCTGATAGGGTAAACAGGCTCGTCATGTTGCGCGCACGGAAATTAATGCCCTGCGTTGTCGTGGTCATCAGCGCCGCATCAACACCAGTCGAAATCCCAAACGCCGTCGCCATGTAGAGATCTTGGATGCAAAACGGTTTGTGCACATTCAGGATATTGGCTTCCGAAACCGTAAACGGATTTCCCGTGACGCCAAAAAAGCGCTTGAGGTTTCCGCCCGAGTCCATCGCACCTTTCGCGATTGACCCTGCCTCAAAGGAAGCTTCGAGCTTGGCACCCACTCCCGCGCTCACGAGCACAAAACGCTTGGTTTTTTTCAACGGGATATGCTGAAACGTAAATAATTTTGCGCTGCCGCTCAAAATGGCGCCGAGTTCAAGACCTGCGCCACCTGAAATCGCCCATTTATCGGTTTTGATGCGCTCCCAATTCCGCAAAGGATCTTGAGACATAGCTTTTCTCCAAAAAGTTAAACAATATCTCGAGACCCTAGATCACCTTCTAAGTGGCGTCAAACATGCGATAATTTCAATCTGTGGTAGGATCTTGGGCGGTGCCTTATCTAAAAGAAGGCATTCCACGCCCGCATCATGGCGTCTGGTATTTCGCCGAGCGTATAGCCGCCGGGTTGCATCCGCAGGGCGTATAAAATCAACCCCCCACCGATCAGGATCGTGAGCGCCGAGGCCCGCGGCGCGCGGCTGTCAGAGAGCGCCGAAAGAATGCCAGGGATAGAAAAAGCAGCGACCAGCACACCTATGCTCAGCGCTAAATCGGGTTCCATGGCACCGCTCCTTACTTGCCGTAACAAGTTTACTCTGGGTCGGCGGCAAAAATCAAACGTTCGTCACAAGGGGCCACGCGCAAGATGTTGGTGCTGCCGGTCACGTTAAAGGGCACGCCCGCCGTGACAACAACATGATCTGTCTCTGAGGCAAAACCTTCCTCACGCGCGGCGCGCACAGCCGAGACAACGGCCTGCTTAAAGCGGTTCACCGTGTCTGTGATCACGCAGTTCGTGCCCCAACTGAGCGCCAAACGCCGGGCTGTACCGACAAAGGGCGTGAGCGCGATCACCGGCACGCGCGGGCGCTCCCGCGCGGTCAAAAGCGCTGTGGTCCCACTGTGCGTAAAGCAACAGATCGCCTTGATGTCTGTTGTCTCAGCGATTTCGCGCGCAGCGGCCACGATGCCGTCGGCCACCGTCATCCTGTCAGCAACGCGAGAGGCTTCGATGATCTGCGTATAGGTGGGGTCAAGCTCCACCTCCTGGGCGACGTTATCCATCGTGCTCACCGCTTCAATCGGGTAGCTGCCCGCAGCTGATTCCGCGCTCAGCATGACCGCGTCCGCGCCTTCATAAATGGCCGTGGCCACGTCTGATACCTCAGCACGGGTGGGCATTGGGCTCTCAATCATGCTCTCCAGCATCTGTGTGGCGACAATGACCGGCTTGGCCGCCGTCCGGCACTTGCGCACCAGCCGCTTCTGAATGGGCGGCACATTCTGAACCGGCAGCTCGACACCCAGATCCCCGCGCGCCACCATGATCCCGTCGCTCACCGCCAAAATGTCATCGAAGCGCTCAACCGCAGCAGGCTTTTCGATCTTGGACAAGAGCGCCGCGCGCCCCTTGGCAAGATACCGCGCCTCATCGACATCTTCGGGGCGCTGCACAAAACTGAGCGCGAGCCAATCCACCCCAAGCTCGCAGACAAATTCCAGATCCGTGCGATCCTTCTCGGACAAAGCCGCGAGCGGCAGCACCACGTCGGGTACGTTGACCCCCTTGCGGTTGGAGATCACGCCGCCCGTCACCACCGTGCAATTGGCAAAATCCGCACCGCAGTCATTGACCTTCAGCCGGATTTTACCGTCATTGACCAACAGCGTTGCCCCCGGCAGCAAAGCTTCAAAGATTTCCGGATGCGGCAGACACACCCGCGCGCCGTCACCCGGCGTCTCGTCAAGGTCCAGCCGGAACGGGGCGTCAGGTTCAAGCGGTACAGCCTCATCGGCAAAGACCCCAACGCGCAGCTTTGGCCCCTGCAGATCTGCCAGAACGCCAATGGTGCTGCTCATGTCCCTTTCAACTTCACGGATGATCCGATGCTTGTCGCGGATCTCATCATGGGTGCCGTGGCTCATGTTCAGACGGAAAACATCCGCACCCGCCTTATGCAGCGCCTCTATCATCGCGCGATCTGCTGACGCAGGCCCAAGTGTCGCGACGATCTTTACGCTGCGCATCCGTCTCATGTTGTTCCCCCCAATTTGTGTTCCCCCGCCCATGATAGCGATAACAGATCGCCTATGGACGTCTCCTTCACGACATGCGCGTAAAACGTTTCACACTTGTGACTGGGATACTAGGGCTGAGATGCGCGCGCTGCTTGACACCTCTCCCTCTGCCGACCAAATGAGCGATCAGGAGGTGCCCATGCCAAGCCAAGAAGAGATCGAGTTGCAAGCCGCGGCCTTCCGCCGGCTTCAGCAACACCTGATGCAAGACCGCACCGACGTGCAAAACATCGACCTGATGAACCTCGCCGGGTTCTGCCGCAACTGCCTCTCTCGCTGGTATCAAGAGGCAGCTCATGCGAGCGGCATCGAGATGGACAAGGAAGAAGCGCGGGAGCTTTTCTACGGCATGACGATGGCCGAGTGGAAAGCCAACCATCAGACCGGAGCGACGCCTGATCAGCAGAAGGCTTTCAAAACCGCCTTCGAAGAGAACGTCGAAAAGGGCTGAGGCCCTTGCCTTTGGCGCGCCTTGCGCATCAGATGCAGCGAAGTCAAAAGACCAAAGGCACGCTGCATGTCCCATCCCCTCATCGCGATCCTCATCGTCATCGGTGCTGGCAGTGCGGTTGCAACGCAAAGCCCGATCAACGCCGCGCTCGCCCGCCACTTAGGCAGCGGCATCGCGGCGGCGGTTGTGTCCTTCGGCGTGGGCTTTGTGGTGCTCTTGGCGCTCGCCGCAGTGCTGGGCCAAGCCCAAAGTCTCGCCCGCGTGCCCTCTGCCGCGCCGATCCTGCTGATCGGCGGTGCCATCGGGGCTTACTTCGTCTGGGCTGCCCTCTGGGCGGTGCCGATCTTAGGGGCGCTCACCACCGTCAGCGCGCTTGTCCTGGGGCAGATGCTCGCCGCGCTGGTGATTGACAGCACCGGCATGCTGGGCCTCGCCGTGCAGGGCATCACCCCGACCAGACTCCTCGCCGCAGGGCTGGTCGCAGGGGGTGTTATGCTCTCGAGGCTCTAAACCGCGGCCTTGCGCATCTCATCGATGTAGATTTCGCGCATGCGCGTCGCCACATTGCCCGGCACACCCGCGCCAAGCGCCACCCCGTCGATTTCCACCACCGGCATCACAAAAGCACTGGCCGAGGTCGTGAAGGCCTCATCCGCCTCTTTGGCCTCTTCGATGCTGAAGTTGCGCTCTTCCACCTCCATCTGAGCCTCGCGGGCAAAGCGCAGCACCGCTGCGCGGGTGATCCCATGCAAGATCTGATTGGAAAGCGCCCGCGTGATGATCTTGTTGCCCTTCACAATGTAGGCGTTGTTTGACGTCCCCTCCGTCACAAAGCCGTCCTCGATCATCCAAGCATCATCGCAGCCCGCTTTCTTGGCCATCATCTTGCCCATCGAGGGATAAAGCAGTTGCACCGTCTTGATGTCCCGCCGACCCCAGCGGATGTCCTCAATCGAGATGATCTTTGCCCCGCGCTTTGCCGCCGGACTGTCCGCCAGACCGGGCTTGTTTTGGGTGAACAGCACGATCGTGGGCGTGGTCGTTTCAGGATCCGGAAAGGCAAAGTCACGATCCCCATCCGAGCCGCGCGTGATCTGCAGATAGACCAACCCCTCGTCGATCTCATTGACCCGCACCAGCTCCCGGTGCACCTCTAAAAGACCCTCGGTCGAGATCGGGTTTTTCATGTCCAGCTCGCTGAGCGACCGCGCCAAGCGCACCGCATGCCCCTCAAAATCGACCAACTTTCTATCCAGCACCGAGGTCACCTCATAAACGCCATCCGCCATCAAAAAACCCCGGTCGAAGATCGAGACATTGGCCTCATTCTCCGGCAAATACTCCCCGTTCACATAGACTGTGCGCATGGCTAACCCCATAATGCTGCTGTCGGCGGATGCACCCCATCCGCGTCATATCTCAAAGCGTTGTCGCGATCTTCGCCCAAGAGCAGCGGACCGTCCAGGTCCACCACTGCCGCACCCTGCGCCACCAGTGTCGCAGGGGCCATCGCCAAAGACGACCCAACCATGCAGCCGACCATGATCTGATAGCCCTCCGCCAAAGCCGCTTCTTTCAGCCGCAGGGCCTCGGTCAGCCCCCCGGTCTTGTCGATCTTGATGTTGATCATGTCGTATTTGCCTTTGAGCGAAGGAAGGCAGGCGCGGTCATGCACGCTCTCATCCGCACACAAAGGCACCGGGCGTTCCATCCCGATGAGCGCCGCATCCTCGCCCGCCGGCAAAGGCTGCTCCACCATCGCCACGCCCAACCGCAGCAGATGCGGCGCAAGGTCGGCATAAATCTCCGCCGACCACCCCTCATTGGCATCCAAAACAATCTGCGACTTCGGCGCACCGGCCCGTACCGCTTCGAGCCGCGGCATGTCGTCCGGCGTGCCCAACTTGATCTTCAAAAGCGGCCGATGCGCATGGGCCGCCGCCTGCGCGCGCATTTTCTCGGGTGCCGCCAAAGACAGCGTGTAAGCGGTGATCTCAGGGCCCGGTGCGGCAAGTCCCGCCAGCGCCCAAACCCGCCTGCCCGCACTCTTGGCCTCAAAATCCCACAGCGCGCAGTCCACTGCATTGCGCGCGGCACCCGCGGGCAGCAGATCGTAAAGCGCCTCGCGCGTCACATCCTCCGGCAGCCCTTCGATCTGATCCGTGACGGAGACCACCGTCTCCCCGTAGCGCGCATAGGGCACACATTCGCCCCAACCGCTCACGCCCCCTTGCGTGACCCGCACCGTGAGCACCTGCGCCTGCGTGCGAGATCCCCGCGCAATGGTAAAAACCTCCGCCAGCCGAAACGTCTCCGGCGTCACCGTGATGTCCATTCCGCCCCCTTCATCTTTCCCTTACAACTCACCGCAACAGAACCTCCAATCACAGCCCTCAGAGGTTTTCGAGAGCCGCCGCCAAAGGCGCGGCCCCCTGGCGGAAAGGATCAACAGCAGGCAGGCCCATCTCCGCCTCAACTTCGACAAGATAGGCCTCCGCCTCTGCCTGTGACATATGTTGGGTGTTCACCGAGACGCCGACAATCTTGCAGTCCGGGTTTGCGACCTGTGCCAAGGCAAGCGCTGTTTCACCAACCGCCTGCATGCTGGGCAGTTGATACTCTGGCAGGCCCCGCATGTGGGCGCGCGTCGGCTCATGACAGATGATCAGCGCATCCGGCTGACCGCCATGGATTAGCGCCAGCGTCACGCCGGAATAGCTGACGTGAAATAGGCTGCCCTGACCTTCGATGATGTCCCAGTGATCAGCGTCGTTGTCAGGCGTCAAATACTCGATGGATCCTGCCATGAAATCAGCAACCACCGCATCCAGCGGCACACCAGAGCCGGTGATCAAGATCCCAGTCTGTCCGGTCGCGCGGAAGGTGCTCTTCATGCCCTTCTCCCGCATCGCTTCATCCAGCGCCAGCGCGGTGTACATCTTGCCAACCGAACAATCCGTGCCCACCGCCAGCACCCGCTTGCCGTTGCGCTTTTTGCCGTCCGCAATGGGGTATTGCACAGCGGGCACCCGCACGTCATGCAGCTTGCGCCCCTGAGCCTTTGCAACCGCCACCAGATCGCCCTCATCGCGCAGCAAGTTGTGCAGTCCTGAGGCCAGATCATAGCCCGCTTCAAGCGCTTGGATCAGCACGTCTTTCCAGGCTTGACTGATCACGCCGCCGCGGTTGGCCACACCAATGACCAAGGTCTTGGCCCCCGCCGCTTTGGCCTCAGCCAGCGTCATATCTGTCAGGCCCAAATCCGCTTTGCAGCCCACCATGCGAAACTGCCCGACCGCGTTGTCAGGCCGCCAATCCTTGATCCCCTGCGCCACCTTCGCGGCAAGCTGATCGGGCGCATCGCCCAAAAAGAGTAGATACGGTGTCTCAATCATGATGCATCCCCACAGCAAACGGCGGGTACAGTATGCGCAACAAACGCCGCAAAGACGTCGCGCTTTACGGCTGTTGGCAAGAATTCCTAGGAGGATATTGCTCTGTGCGCGACCTAAGCGCAAAAATCTTGCAGTCAGCATCTGGAATGCTGCGCTTGCGAAATGCCGCTTGCGGCCAGCCGCGCAATTTAATACCAGCCTGATCGCACGTTCCGCAACAATCTGTCGCTGAGGTCTCCCCATGTCGTTCCGCATCCAGCCCACTGCCCCTGCCCGCCCCAACCGCTGTCAGCTTTTCGGACCCGGTTCCCGCCCGGCAATCTTTGAGAAAATGGCCGCATCGGACGCGGATGTGATCAACCTCGACCTGGAAGATTCGGTTGCCCCCTCCGACAAGGATGGCGCGCGGACCAATGTGATTGAGGCGATCAGCGGGATCGATTGGGGCAAGAAAACCCTCTCGGTGCGCATCAATAGCCTCGACAGCCCCTATTGGTACCGCGACGTGGTCGATCTCTTGGAACAGGCCAGCGAACGCCTCGACATGATCATGATCCCCAAAGTCGGCTGCGCGGCGGACATCTACGCCGTCGATGCGCTGGCCACAGCGGTCGAAGCTGCAAAAGGTCGGGACAAAAAACTGGGCTTCGAGGTCATCATTGAGAGCGCGGCAGGCATCAGCCATGTCGAAGAAATCGCCGCCGCCTCACCGCGGCTGCGGGCGATGAGCCTCGGGGCGGCGGATTTCGCCGCGTCTATGGGCATGCAAACCACAGGCATCGGCGGCACGCAGGCGGGCTATTACATGCATCATGAGGGGGCCAACTATTGGTCTGACCCTTGGCACTGGGCGCAATCGGCCATCGTCGCGGCCTGCCGCACCCACGGCGTTTTGCCCGTTGACGGCCCCTTTGGTGATTTTTCCGATGACGAAGGCTTCCGCGCCCAGGCCCGCCGCTCTGCCACCCTGGGCATGGTGGGCAAATGGGCGATCCACCCCAAGCAAGTGGCGCTGTCCAATGAGGTCTTCACCCCCTCCGAGGCGGCCGTGACCGAAGCACGCGAAATCCTCGCCGCCATGGAGACCGCCAAGGCCAACGGCGAGGGCGCTACCGTCTACAAGGGCCGCCTGGTCGACATCGCCAGCATCAAACAGGCCGAGGTCATCGTGCGTCAGGCCGAGATGATCGCGGGCTAAGGTCCGACCCCCGGACAGCGGCCACTGCATTGCAATGGCTTGCCCGGCGCGCCATATAGGCGCGAGCATGGGAGGCCGGCATGACCCAATATCTCGATTTCGAGAAACCGCTCGCCGAGATCGAAGGCAAAGCGGAAGAATTGCGCGCCATGGCCCGCGCCAATGCGGAAATGGACATTACAGACGAAGCCCGCGCGCTCGATGACAAGGCCGCCAAGCTTCTGCAAGATCTCTATAAATCGCTGACCCCCTGGCGCAAATGTCAGGTCGCCCGCCACCCCGACAGGCCGCATTGCCAAGACTACATCAAGGCGCTTTTTACCGACTACATGCCGCTCGCCGGGGATCGAAAGTTTGCGGATGATGTGGCGGTCATGGGCGGCATCGCGCGCTTCAATGACAGGCCTGTTGTGGTGATCGGGCACGAGAAGGGCAACGACACCAAGTCCCGCCTCAAGCATAACTTCGGCATGGCCCGGCCTGAGGGCTACCGCAAAGCCGTGCGGCTTATGGATATGGCCCACCGCTTTGGCCTGCCGGTGATCACGCTGGTCGATACGCCGGGCGCCTACCCCGGCAAAGGCGCCGAAGAGCGGGGTCAATCAGAGGCCATCGCCCGCTCCACTGAGAAATGCCTCCAGATCGGTGTGCCGCTGCTGAGCGTGATCATCGGAGAGGGCGGCTCGGGCGGTGCAGTGGCCTTTGCCACCGCCAACAAGGTCGCCATGCTTGAACACGCGGTCTATTCGGTGATCACGCCGGAAGGCTGCGCGTCGATCCTTTGGAAGGATGCGGAGAAGATGCGCGAGGCCGCAGAGGCCATGCGCCTCACCGCCGAAGACCTGCGGCGCTTGGGCGTGACGGACCGCATCATCCCCGAACCCATGGGCGGGGCGCACCGCGACCCTGAGGCGATCTTTGCCGCTGTGCGCCGCGCGATCTCCGAAATGCTAAAGGAAACCGATGGCAAAAACGCCAATCGCCTGATCGCCGAACGCCGACGCAAGTTTCTCACCATGGGAAGCAGCGGCATCGCGGCCTAAAAGTCAGGCGTACCTCACCCGGCGAGCATGCGCAGGCCCTGCGTGACGTCAGATCTCACCGCAAGCCGCAGCCCTGGCTCATCCCCCGCCTTAAGCGCCGCGATGATCAAGCGGTGAAACTGCGGTGGCTCGGTGCGGCGCAAACGCCCATAGAGCGCGCGCATCGTCGGCCCCATCTGCAGCCACACCGTCTCGGCCATAGCCAGCATCGCAGGCGCCTGCGCGCGCAGGTAAAGCGTGCGGTGAAACTCTAGGTTCATCCGGATATAGCTCACCGCATCGCCGCGCCCGACCGCATCGGCAATCGACGCATTGATCGCCTGCATGCGGTCGATGAGCGCCATGTGCGCGCGCGGCAGGGCCCGGCTGGCAAGCTCTACTTCTAAGAGCGCGCGCAGTGCGGCCAACTCTTCAATCCGGTCGTTGCTCAATTCCGGGGTTGCGATCCGGCCAGAGACCGACATCGTCAGCGCGCCTTCAGCGACCAAGCGGCGCACCGCCTCCCGCGCGGGCGTAGTGGACACGCCGTAGCTCTTGCCGACGCCGCGCAGGGTGAGCGCGGCACCGGGCAAAAGATCCCCGTGCATAATCCGGCTGCGCAAATCGCGAAAAACGCGGTCGTGCGCAACAGCCGACGGCTCAGGGGGGCGGGTGACAAAGGTCATGGCGCTTTGTGATCACAAACCACCTAGAGGTCAACCGTCGCCCCGTACTGCGTCAAATCGGTAGCGATGCAACTGCGCCCCCTGGACGCGCAACCACTTGCGCGGCGCGGCGTAAGGCCCATAGATCCGCTCAACCTCCGCCCAAAAAGCGGGGCTGTGGTTCATCTGCGCCAGATGCGCCACCTCATGCGCGGCGACATAGGCCAAAACCTCCGGCGGGGCCATGATCAGCCGCCAGGAAAACATCAGATTGCCCGTACTCGTGCAGGAGCCCCAGCGTGACCGCGTATCGCGCAAGGTGATCCGCGCGTAAGGGCGCCCCAACCGCGCCGCATAGGCGTCGCAGGCTATGACAAGCTGATCGCGGGCCAGTCCGCGCAGATAAGCGGCGAGCCGTGGCCCCACCTGCGCGTCCTTGCCCGGCACACCGATCTGTTGCGCGCCCAGGACCACAGACCTCCCGCGTCCCGGCACCACGCGCCGCAAGTCCCCCGCCACCGGCACCTGCGCGTCCCATGCCACCACGACATCAGCGGCGCGTGCGGCCAGATGATCACGTATCCACTCTTGCTTGCTGTGCGCAAAAGACAGCGCTTCTCCTTCGGGGAGCCGCGCAGGCAATGTGAGCGTCACCCGCCCGTCAAGTTGCGACACCCGCAAGGACAAGCGCCGCGCCCGCGCCGAACGCCGCAGTTTGAGCAAGATCGGCGGGTCCCCGTCGAGCGTGATGTCCTTCATCGCCGGGCCCCACCTCAGCCGTTCGGTTTACAGGCCACCAAAGCCTTTGACAGTCTCGTCATCATATGGCAGGTGCGCGAACTTATCCATGTTGAATTCGATCAGAAAGGGGTCCGATGCCAAAGGAAGAATGGGGAACGAAGCGTCTGTGCCCCACGACGGGCAAGCGCTTTTATGACTTGAACCAGAATCCAATTGTGAGCCCCTACACCGGTGAAGTGCTTGAGGTTGACGCGTCCAAATCCCGGATGATCGCCGCCGATGCCGAAGACGCTGTGACCGCAAAGGCCAAGAAGGAGGCAGCTGCGGAAGAGGAAGAGGATCTGATGGAGGATGACGACGACGTCGATGTGGAGCTGGATGATGATATCCTGGACGACGACGATGACGACGATGATACCGTGCCCCTCGAAGACATCGCAGACGTGGCGGCGGAAGACGACGAAACCTAAGGCATCACCGGCCTCGGCCACGCAAGGCCCGTCAACCGACAAAGCATTAGGGCGCGAACGATTTTCCCTTGATCCCACCCGCGCTTCCCACTACTCCAACGCCACTTACCCAAGGCGTTGACGCCAAACGGGGCATTAGCTCAGCTGGGAGAGCGCCTGCATGGCATGCAGGAGGTCAGCGGTTCGATCCCGCTATGCTCCACCACCATCTCAGCGAAGATCCGTCCGCCGTGCAATCGGCCGATCGACCAAGTCTCACATCCTCAGAGCGTCAACCGACGACCCATCGGGGCGCAGAGGTGACGCGGGATGCGGTCACCAGCTTGAGAAAGCGATTGAGCTCGCGGTCCAACGCGGCAGCTTCGCAGGATGGGCACCACAGACCCTTTTGAGAGCGGATGAACAGCTCTTTGCGCGCGCCGCCGCAGGTTGGGCAGGCGCTGCGCGGCAGGGTGCTGGTTGGCAAATGCATGAGCTGTTTCAGGAAATGCGGACGCGCGGCTGCAACCTTCGCCAGTTCCGCCGGGCTGAAGTTCGGTCCGTGCAGATCGATCTCTTCGAGCCGCTTCAGACGGGCCACCGATCCCAGGTCTAAGTGCGTGCCTTCTACAGCCCGCAGGCTGAGGCGGTGCAGGGCGAGGCCTTCTAGAAAATCAAGCGTGCTGATCTTTTGCAAAGACGTGGGCTCACCCTGGATTGAAAGGTCTTTGAGATGCGCGAGCGCGCGCAGGGGCATCGCATCTTCCAAAGCGCCATTGCCCCGCAGGGAGACAGTCTGCAGACGCTCAGCCGCCTCAATGCCCGCAAGGCTCACAAGCTTACCAGAATGCCAGATCCGCAGCGTTTTCAGGCTCGGTGGCAGGGGAATGCGCGTGAGATCGACGGCCGAGAGCCAGCGCAGGGAAAGCGTCGAGAGCGGCAGTGTCTGCAACCCGTTCAGCCGCTTGAGGTCCGACTTTCGAATCGTGTTGATCGCCAGGTCGCCGCCCGGGGGCATTGAGCCCGCCAGGGCCGCCACGTCCAGGCGCGCCCCTTCGAAAGTTCTGCCCATTCTGAGATCCCTCCATGTGTCCTTAGAAGGTTGAGCAAGCCCATATGGCCCCGTGATGACGCTTGTGTGGCGCAAGAAAGGGACAGCTGCTGCTTGCGGCGCAGGCGCAACACCGCGCTGGCGTGGCTCTTGAGCGAGAAGCAGTCTATGACACCTCAGATGCTCACCACTTTTGCCCTCGATTCACTGCAAGATCTGTCTTGCCAGACGGCCGATACGATCATCGACGTGCGGGCACCGGCGGAGTTTGCCGTGGATCATTTGCCAAGAGCCATCAACCTGCCTGTCCTCAGCGATGCGGAGCGCGCCCGTGTCGGCACGATCTATGCGCAAGACAGCCCCTTTGCCGCGCGCAAAATTGGCGGCGCGTTGGTTGCGCAGAACGCCGCGGCGCACCTTCAAAACGCGCTGGCGTCACACGATGGCGCTTGGCAACCCCTCGTCTACTGCTGGCGCGGCGGCCAACGTTCTGGTGCATTTGCCACCATCCTGTCGCAGGTCGGCTGGCGTGTGCAGGTCTTGCAGGGCGGCTACCAGAGCTACCGCCGGCACGTTGTCGACATGCTCTACAAGGCACCACTGCATCATCGATTTATCCTGATCGACGGCGGGACCGGTACGGCAAAGACCGCGCTTTTGCACCAACTGGCCGCCGCAGGTGCGCAGACGCTCGATCTCGAAGGGCTTGCCCAACACCGCGGATCGCTCTTTGGCGCAACGCGCGCCGCACAGCCCGCGCAAAAACTCTTTGAAACCCGGCTCGCGCAAAACCTTATCGCGCTTGATCCTGCTCAGGTCACCTTTTTAGAGGCGGAGAGCAGCAAGATTGGCGAGCGTCTGCTGCCCCCCTCGCTCTGGGCCGCCATGACATCCGCCACTCGGATCCAGATCACCGCCGCACCAGCCGCCCGTGCCGCCCATCTCACTGGGGCCTACAGCGACCTCACGGATGATCCAGCACAACTTGCCTGCGTGATCGCGCAGTTGCGCAGCTATCACCCTGCCGCTTTGATTGATCGGTGGTTCGCCCTGATCGACCAAAAGGACTGGCACGTGCTGGCCGCTGAGTTGATCGAAATGCACTACGATCCGCGCTACGCAAAAGCCACGGCCCGCCGTGCGGCCCCGCTGCACCGGTTCCATCTCGATGCGCTCGACCCCGCGGCACTCGCCAAGACGGCAAGCGACATCATCGACGCAGTCACTTGAGGTGCACCCGGCCGGCCCCGCGCTTCATCTCGCCGATCAAGGCCCCCCGGCAGCCCGCCTGGGAAAGCGCCGCAAGCGTTGGCGCAACTGCCGCCGCTGGCACAGCCGCCAGCAAGCCGCCCGCCGTTTGCGGGTCATAGAGCAATGGATCGTCGCGCCCCAGCACCGGCGCATCGGCTTTGTTGGACGGCATGAGCGTTGAGGCAACGCCCGCATCACTCAATGCGCGCGCGCCCTGATAAAGCGGTATCGCGTCCTTGTTGAGATGCGCGTCCAAACCGGCCGCTCGCGCCAGCATCTGCGCATGTCCGGCAAGACCAAAACCGGTCACATCCGTCATCGCCCGTGCCACCCCCGCCAGTATCTCTGCCGCGCGATCCTGAGGCCTTGTCATGGCTGATAGGAGCGCCGCGATGTCGCCGCCCGCAGCGCGCCCCTGCATCTCCGCCGCCAGCAAAACACCCGCACCGATGGGCCGCGTGAGGATCAACCTATCGCCTGCCGCCGCGCCCGCCACGGTCAGCGGCATGACCTCGCGCGCCCCAATAACGGTAAACCCAATGGTAAACTCCGCGCCCATGCTGGTATGCCCGCCGACCACCTGTGCGCCGACCGACGCCATCAGATCCTGCGCCGTTTGGGTGATCTCGCTCAGCGTGCGCGCCTGCAACGCCGCCGACATCTGCGGCAAGATCACCGAACAAAGCGCCACCTGCGGCCGCGCGCCCATGGCCCAAACGTCGCCAAGCGCGTGCACCGCTGCAATCCGCGTCATCTCCACCGGGTCGGCCACCACAGCGCGCAAATGATCCGTGCTGATCACCTGAAATCCCCCGCCGGGGCGGCGCAATATGGCCGCGTCATCTCCCGCCGCGGCCACGACCTCTCCGGCCGCATCTGGCAGCAGCGACAGCGCCCCGCGCAGGGTTGCGCTGCCCACCTTAGAGCCGCAGCCACCGCACAAGGCTTGCGCACGCATCATCTCTCTCACCCCGCGCGCCGCCACGGGTGCCTCAGCCTGCGGCATCGGGGGCAAGTCGCGCAAGCGGCGCATGAACGCCTGATCAATGCGGTCTTTCCACTGCCACAGCGCCGGACCCGCCAGGGCCATCCCAAACTTCTCCCCGAGTGCCGATTTACCGCCAAGCGAGATGAGCTTGAGGTAGTCTTTCTGCGGCCGCCAGCGCCGCCGGTAGCCCGCCCCAAGCGCGGCGCGCAGGTTTTGATGCAGCACCGGGGCCGCGCGCACGGCAAAAACCCCAGCTTTGGGCCGTGGGTCCGCAGGCATCACCGCGCAATCGCCCACCGCGAAAAGCCTGGCATCACCCCGCACCCCCAGATCCCGGCCCACCTCAATGAACCCCGCTCTGAGAGGCAGATCGGTGTCAGCCAACCAGGGTTGGGGAAAAGCGCCCGCCGCGCCGACGGTAAAGGCCGCGGGCACCGGGTCCTGCCCCGTCAAGGCAACGTGATCAGCCGCAATATGGCGCACTTCCGCCCCGAGGCGCAGCTCCACGCCAAGCGCCTCCAGCGCGCGTAAGACCTGCACGCGCGCCCGCTGGCCCATGCCAGAAATCTGATCTTTCGCCTCGATCAGCGTCACCGCACCCGGCGTCCCGGCGGCGCGCAGCGCATGCGCCATCGCCATCGCCAATTCGCACCCCGCCACGCCACCGCCGATCACAGCAACTTTGGCCCGGGCGCGCCCCGCTGCCACCTCGCTGAGGAAAGCGCGCCAGCGCGCCGCGTAGCCATCAAGCGGTTTGGCCGGCACCGCATGGGCTTTGAACCCCGGCAAATCCATCTGAGCCGTGATGCCGATGTCGATTGAGGCCACATCATAGGCCGCCGGCCCCCGCGCCGCCAAATGCACCGTACCGCGGGCGCGGTCCAACCCCACAGCGCGGTCCAAGATGAGCCGCGCGCCCGCATGACGGCAGAGCCGAACCAGATCGATCTCCAATGCCTCGCGCGGGTAGTGCCCCGCGATATGCCCGGGCAACATACCCGTATAGGGGGCCGTCGGTGCAGGATTGATCACGGTGAGCCGCGCCCCGGGCAGAGGATCCATCCCCCAGGAGCGCAGCACCAACGCATGCGCATGCCCGCCGCCAATCAGCACGAGATCCTGCGTCAGAGGCACCTGCCGGTTCATCGCCACTGCCTTCTGGTCACGCCGACAGCGCGGCAAAGATCCCTCAGCCCCATCCTGCGCCCCCTCCGATGCGTGGTACCAGTGATTTGGCGAAGCCAAATCCATAAATCGAATGCGCGCGCAGCGCGCGCCTTTTGCCTACACCCAAGCCTGCAGCATTTCTAATGAAAATCCCGCGACTTGGGGATCACGCGCACATCGCGCGGGTGCCGCCGCCCGCTGCCCGCGCCCACCTGATTGGGAATGGGATGCGTGACCTCATCGCCGCGCGCAAAGGTGGGCGGCACCTGCTCTTGCGACAACCGGTCGAGCCGCTCGGTTCGGTTCTCCAACCGGTCTGCCACCACATGAATGACCCGCCCGTCGGTCTGCACCCGGCCATGCACCACCAAAAGCCGCGCCTGCATGATGATCGCCCGCCACGTCTCAAAAAGCTTGGGCCAGATCACCAGATTGGCCACGCCCTCCTCATCCTCCAGCGTGATGAAACACACGCCCTTGGCCGACCCCGGTTTTTGCCGCACCAGCACCAACCCGGCCAAAGACACCCTTTGCCCATGCCGCATCCCCGGCAGATCGCCCGTCACGCCAAAGCCTTGGCGCTGCAGGCTGGCGCGAAAAAACGACATCGGATGCGCTTTCAAAGACAGCCTGAGCGTCTGATAATCGGCCACCACATGCTCGGCCTGCGGCATCGCGGGCAGCGCCACGCGCGGCTCCGCGCCCTCGTCGCGCGCCTCGGCATGGGTAAAGATCGGCAGATCCGGCGCGTCCTTGAGCCCCTGCGCCTGCCAAAGCGCTGCCCGCCGGTCGATCCCGAGGGAGCGAAACGCATCCGCCGCCGCCAAACGCCGTATCGTGCCCCGGTCAAGCTTTGCCCGGCGCTTCACATCCGCCACGTCCTCAAAGGGTGCCTCGCGCGCCGCCACCAGACGGTGCGCCGCCTCCGCGCGCATCCCATCCACCTGCCTGAGCCCCAGCCGCAGCGCAAAGCCCTGCGCCCCCGGCTCCAACGTGCAGTCCCAATCAGAGAGGTTCACATCCACCGCGCGCACCTCCACCCCGTGCTCCCGTGCATCCCGCACGATCTGTGCAGGCGCGTAAAACCCCATCGGCTGGGAGTTAAGCAAAGCACAGGCAAAGACCGCCGGGTAATGACACTTCATCCAAGACGACACATACACCAGCTTGGCAAAACTCGCCGCATGGCTCTCGGGAAAGCCGTATTCCCCAAATCCTTTGATCTGGTCAAAACAGCGCTGCGCAAACGCTGCGTCATAGCCCCGCTCGGTCATGCGCCCCACCATCTTCTGTTGCAGGGTCTCAATCGTCCCGCGTGAGCGGAACGTGGCCATCGCCTTGCGCAGCTCATTGGCCTCCTTGGGCGTGAACCGCGCCGCATCAATCGCGATCTTCATCGCCTGCTCTTGAAAGATCGGCACGCCCAGCGTCCGCCCGAGGATCTTCAAGAGCTCATCCTGCGGATGCTCCGGCCCCGGCGCAGGGTAGGAGACCCCCTCCATCCCCTGCCGCCGCCGCAAAAACGGATGCACCATGTCCCCCTGAATGGGGCCGGGCCGCACAATCGCCACCTCAATCACCAGATCATAGAACGTATGGGGCCGTAGCTTTGGCAGCATCGCCATCTGCGCCCGGCTTTCCACTTGAAACACCCCCAGGCTGTCGCCCGCACAGAGCATGTCATAGGTCTCCGGATCCTCACTCGGCACCGTCGCCAGCTCCAGATCCACCCCCTCATGCGCGCGCATCAAATCAAAGCCCTTGGCAATGCAGGTCAACATCCCCAAGGCCAGCACATCGACCTTGAAGATCCCAAGCGCGTCGATATCGTCCTTATCCCACTCGATAAAACTGCGCTCCGGCATCGCGCCATTGCCGATGGGCACCATCTCGGTCAGCGGCCGCTCGGTCAGGATGAACCCACCCACATGCTGGCTGAGATGCCGCGGCATGCCCGTCATCTCACGCGCCAGATGCACCACCCGCCGCAAGTACGGATCGCTCAGATCGAGCCCCGCATCCTTCACCCGTTGATCGCCAAACTGCCCCTCAAAACTGCCCCAAACCGTGCTCGCCAGCTTCGACGTCACATCCTCCGACAGCCCCATCGCCTTGCCCACCTCCCGAATGGCCGAGCGCGGGCGATAGTGAATAACCGTCGCGCAAAGCCCGGCCCGGTCCCGCCCGTACTTTTTATACATGTACTGAATGACCTCTTCGCGCCGCTCATGCTCAAAATCCACGTCAATATCGGGCGGCTCATCCCGCTCTTCGCTCAAGAACCGCTCAAAGAGCACGTCATGCTCCTCAGGGTCCACCGCCGTGATCCCCAGACAAAAGCACACGGCAGAATTCGCCGCCGACCCGCGCCCCTGACAGAGAATCGGCGGCTTGGCCTCCTCCCGGGCAAAGCGCACGATGTCGTGGATGGTGAGAAAATACCGCGCGATCTTCTTCGAGCGGATCAGCGCAAACTCCTTTTCAATGATCGCCCGCGTGGCCGCCGTCACCCCTTTGGGGTAGCGCCGCGCCGCGCCCTCCCAGGTCAGCCGCTCCAATTCCTCCTGCGCCGTGCGCCCCTCCGGCTCAATCTCATGCGGATACTCATAGGCCAGATCCTCCAGCGAGAAGGCGCATCCATCCGCCACCGTACGGGTCGCTCGGATCGCATGCGGCCAGGCTGCAAAAAGCCGGCACATTTCCGCCGGAGACTTCAAATGCCGCTCGGCATTGGCCTGCAGCAAAAACCCCGCGCTCTCAATCGTCACGCCCTCGCGGATGCAGGTCATCACATCCTGCAAGGGCCGCCGCTGAGGCGCATGATACAAAACGTCATTGGTGGCCAAAATCTCCAAGCCGAACGCACGCGCCATCGCATCCAGCCGCGCAATCCGCGCCACATCATCCCCCTGATAGAGATAGGCCGCCCCAATGTGCCGCAGCGTCGGCAAAGCCCGCACCAACCGGCCCAGCCCCGCCTCAAACACGTCCAAAGCGGCGGGCGGCATCACGATGAGCTGCACATCCTCAGAATGCCCCGCCACCATCTCAAGCGTCAGATGCGTCTCACCTTTCTCCTGCCAGCCGCCGTCCACATCGGCCATCTTGCCCTTGCTCAGAAGCGTGGAGAGCCGCGCATAGGCCGCCCTGTCGCGCGGATAGGCCAAAAGCACGGTCCCGCACATCAACACCAGCCGCGCCCCAATCAGTGGCCGCACCTTGGCGGTCTTGGCCTCCGTATGCACCCGCACCACACCCGCCAGCGTGTTGTAATCGGCCACCCCGATGGCATCATACGCCAGCGTATTGGCCGTTGCCGTCAGATCCACCGCATCGGAGGCCGCGCGCAGAAACGAAAAACAGGTGGCCACCCCAAGCTCCACAAAGGCACTCGGCGGATGCCACTGAAACGGATCGTCCTCCTCAAGCGTCCGGCGCTTATGTCCTTCCTGCTGCGGCATCGCTCCATCAGACCGGGAGGGCGGGCGGGGCGTCGTCGCAGACGCGCGTCCGTCCCGCCCTCACGCAAAAATCCTCACCCAAAAATTCCCTGCAAAAACCAGCGCGGATCGCCGCCGCGCCCATCCCCCAAAATCCCCTCGCGGTAGAGCCAAAACCGCCCGCCTTCCTGCACCTCTACCTTGTAGTAGTCCCGCAGCCGCGTGCCCGCCCGGTCGCGCCACCATTCGGGCGCGATACGCTCTGGCCCCTCGAACCGCGCCGTCAGGTAAGACACACGCCGCCAGCGAAACCGCGCGGGCGGCCCCTCAGGCACGGCGTAAAGCACCGCGATCTCTTCGGCCGGGTCCAACAGGCGCAAAGGCCGCTCCCGCGCCACCACCGGAGCCTGCGCGGGCACTTCTGCCGCCGGCGCCTGGCGCGCTTCCACCCGCTCGGGCAGATAGCTCTGGACAAACTGCGACCAACTCACCTTCTCTGGCCCCAGCTTGGCGGTCAGCCGATCCAAGAGAGCGGCCACATCCGCCCCCGGGTCCCGCCGCCCGTCCAGATGGTCCTGATGCAGGGCCAAAGGCTCTACCCGAAGCGCCTCCAACGTCAGCAGATCAAAGCCAAAGCCGGGGTCGATCCCCTCAACCTTGCCGGTGATCAGCCGCACCAGATGCGCCGGATCTCGCGCGGCTGAGGCCAGCGCCACCTCGCGGCTGCGCCATTCCCCGTCGACGCGGTAAATCGTCAATCTGAGCCGCCGCGCCCCCTGCTCGGCCCGCGCCAATTGCGCACAAAGATCCGCCGCCAGCCCCTCCAGATGCGGCACCGGGTCGATCACCGGCTCGGCCAGCCGGGCGCGGGCAATCCAATGCACCGCATCCTCCGGCGCATTCAGCGGATCGCCCAGCCGCCCCAACGCCCGGTCCAAAAGCACCAGCGGATTCGCCTCCGCCGCCAGCCGGTCAAACCGGCGCATCAGCGCCACGCGCGGGACCTCCATCAGGCGGCCCAGGGTCTTCAGCCCCAGCCGCTGTAACAGGGGCACCGTCTCCTCGCCAATGCGCAGCGCGGCCACCGGCAGCGGAGCCAGCGCCACCTCCAGATCGGCGGGCCCACAGAGCGTGCCAGGGCTGTAGCGCGCCAACATCTGCGCCGCCCCGCGCGTGGGGGCCACCGCCGCGCGGCTCTCCAGCCCCTGCATCTTGAACCGCGTGGCCATGTCGCGCAGCATGCGCGCCTCACCGCCAAAAAGATGCGCCGCCCCCGTGATATCCAGCGTGATGCCATCCGCGCCGTCCCGCACCGTCCAGGGGCACCAGCGCCGCGCCCAAAGGGCCGCGCGGTCAAGAAACGCGATGTCGCCCGCAGGATCAGCCTGCTCCACATGCAGATCGGGGTGGATCGCCTGCACGTCCACCACCCGCGCGCCAAGTGTGATGCCCCGCGCCTGGGCCGCGGGACTCATGGCATGTACCACCGGGCCATGCGTGCCCTGGGTAGAGAGCACCACTGGCACCTCATCCCCGGGCAGCACCCGCTGCTGCGCCGTGATCCTGCGCCAGCGGTCCATCGCCAGATCGGGGAAAGAGACGCAGACCAGCCGCGCGCCCGTCGGCGGCTCCATCGGTTGTGCCCCGCTCATAGCGCGCCGCCCAGACGCCCGGCGCCCGCCCCCGCGCGCGGAAAAGATCCGCCTCCCAAAGCGCGACACCCGGCGCTGCGGGGTTCCAGGGATGCATGTCGGAGGGCAGCGCGCCCAGCCGCCAGCGCTCCCGCGCGGCCGAAAGCGCACCCGCCTCGCCGGTGCGGATGAGCCAGATCGGCACCTGCGAGGCCTCCGCCCGCAGCGCCAACCGCTTGGTCGCGGTAAAGCTCAGCACCTCCGGCGCACCATGGATCTCCCCCACCACAGCGGCCAGCCCGGCGCAGGCGGCCCCCTCCTCCATCGTCCAAAGCACATCGCGCGGGTGGCTCACCTCCACCCGCAACACCGGGCTTTTGATCCCAAACTGCCCCAGCGCAGGGCCGTAAAGCTGCCCGTTCTCGCGCCGCGACATCCGGTCGGAGACCCAGAGCACCGGCGCGCAGCTTTGCGGCAGACAGGAGAGCACAAACCCCGTGACCGCCCCGTCGAAAGGTTTGGCAGCGAGCACATCGCGCAGCACCGCCCCCCCCTGATCGGGGCGCGGGACAGTATTCACCAGACGTTTGCCAGACAGGGACACCACCTGCCCAAAAGAAGAATCGGCAGCCATACATGATTCCATTGTTCACTATTTGTTCTGTTTGTGAACCTAGCCCGCCCTGCGACAGATTTCCATCATTTGTTGTGCTGTTGATTGCGACTGAGAACTGACCCGGTGGCCCCATAAATTGTCACTGAGAATTGACCCATGTGAACACACTTCCCCGACGTTTTCGTTTGGGGAGACATGGAGTGATCGACATGGGATTTTTGAGTGTCATCAGACGCTCACTGCCCGTCAGGCGCATGCGCAGCATGCTGCCGAGAGGGGGCATTGCGGGACAAATGCCAATTCGCGAGATTGCCCGGCGGACGGGCCTTTCTCGGAACACCATCAAAAGGTATCTGCGCGAAGGCGCGGTAGAACCGAAGTTCAAAACGCCCAAGCGTCCAAGCAAGCTGGACCCCGATGCGGATCGGTTGTCCGCATGGCTTCTGATCCAGACCCGCAAGTCGCGCAAAGAACGGCGCACGGTCAAGCAAATGCACGCTGATCTGGTGAAGTTAGGATACGACGGATCCTATGAGCGCGTTGCAGCTTTTGCTCGGGCTTGGCGTGATGATCGGCACCGTGCCGAGCAGACAACCGGTCGCGGCACTTTTGTGCCTCTGATTTTCCAGCCTGGCGAGGCGTTCCAGTTCGACTGGAGCGAAGATTGGGCCACTATCGGCGGCGAGCGGGTCAAGCTCCAGGTGGCCCATATCAAGCTATCGCACAGCAGGGCATTCTTGGTGCGCGCGTATCCACTGCAAACGCACGTCCCTCTCGTGACATTTCCTGCGGAAATACACTGCCGGTCAATGGATGCTGTTCGACGCGCGTTCCGGGGTGAAACGATCCCCCGGATCGTTTCCGGACCACCCGTCACCATGCTTTGCGTGTGTTTGGCGGCGTGCCCTGTCGCGGGATCTACGATAGCGTTCATTGATCCGCCATTGGTCCGAGGACAATGGACGCGAAGACTGCTGTTGATCGTGTTGGCACAGGCAAGCAGCGTGATATCAACGCGCGCTTCAAAGCCATGCATTGCCCGGCAGGCGCATGCACAGCATGCTGCCGGGAGGGGCCTGCCATTATGTCTTTGAACCTGAGTTCTGCAATCCTGCGAAGGCCAGGTTGAGAAGAGCGTTCAGGATGCGCGCAACCGCATGTGGCAGGTGATGCCGGTCTTCAAGGATTTGGATGAGCTTAACCAATGGCTAGAAGACCGCTGTATTACACTTTGGTCTGAGACCCCGCATCGCGACCTGCCCGGCACTATTGCCGACGTGTGGGAAGCGGAGAAGCCCATGCTGATGGCGCTGCCGCCAGCATTCGACGGCTTTATAGAACACAGCAAACGTGTATCACCTACATGCCTGATCACTTTTGAGCGGAACCGCTACAGCGTGCCTGCTCGCTTTGCGAACCGTCGGGTCAGCCTGCATGTCTACCCTGAGCGTTTGGTGGTCGTGGCCGAAGGGCAAACAGTCTGTGAGCACGTACGGATCATTGATCGTTCGCACCGAAAGCCTGGCAAAGTCATCTATGACTGGCGGCACTATCTGGCGCTCGTCCATTGTCCTCGGACCAATGGCGGACAAGGCCTCGCTCCAACGCAAACCAGGCACCCTTCGCCCCTCTCGGCAGATTTGCTTTGCAAATCGCCTGCCTATTGACCGGCAACACATGCAACGCATGTGTGAGAGGGGGCAGTGAACGGCGCGCCATTCGCACAGATGCCCGTAGCCTTCCGTCGACTGCAAGATCACATGCTGCGTAAGGATGGCGGCGACAGGGAGATGGTCGACATTCTGTCATTGGTTCTTCAGCATAAAGAGGAAGACGTGCTGTGCGCGGTAGAGCTGGCATTGGACGCAGGAGTTCCAACCAAAACGCATATCCTGAACCTGCTGCACCGATTGATCGACCGCAAGCCGACAGATCACCCCGAGGTCGATCCGCCGGACGCACTGACATTGCAGACAACGCCAGAGGCCAACGTAGATCGCTATGACGGGTTGAGACAGGCTGGGGAGAAGCGCGTCACACCGCAGGTGTGCCGATCCTTAAATCGGGGCGTCATGATCCGGCAGGAGCCTCTATCGTCATCATGCTGCGCAGCCTAAAGCTCTGTCTCGCCAAAGGCGAGCATGTTCAATCGCGCACCTTTGGTGCGACATGGCAAATGCGGTCGAGGATTTGGTCGCCCAGGGTGCGCCAGCATTCGAGGCAGCAACCCCGATGTTGTCGCAACTACTCAAGGCGGAGATCGCAGAACGCGAAGTGCGCTCCATCATTGCCCGGCAGGCGAATCCGCAGGATGCTGCCGAGAGGGAGCCTACCACACCAAGGTCGCCCGCTTCCCGGCATACAAAGACCTCACCGGTTTTGATTTTGCGTCGAGTGAGATCAATGAAGCGACAGTGCAACAGCTGCATCGTTGCGAGTTCATCCATTGCCCGGCAGTCGTTTGCATAGCAAACGATGAGAGGGGAAGCGGCCGAGAACGTCGTGCTGATTGGTGGGCCGTCGTCCATTGGGCTCGAACCAATGGCGCCTGCACGGACGACCGGGCAAAAGCCACACAGCCACAGCAATCGGTGTCCAAGCCATTGAGCACCACAGGCGCAAGGTCCGCTTCTTCTCGACCGTGGAATTGGTCAATGCGCTGGAGCAGGAAAAGGCACTCGGCAAGGCAGGGAAACTGGCTGAGATGCTCACCAAGGTTGACTTGGTCATCTTGCCCTCCCGGCAGATTGCTACGCAATCGCCTGCCGGGTAATAGACGAACTCGGTTACCTGCCGTTCAGTGCATCCGGAGGTGCGCTGCTCTTCCACCTGCTGAGCAAGCTCTACGAGCGCACTCGTGTCATCATCACCACCAACCTCAGCTTCTCGGAATGGGCGCAGGTCTTTGGAGACGCAAAGATGACGACCGCGCTGCTGGATAGGCTGACGCACCGCTGCCACATCCTCGAAACCGGCAACCACAGCTACCGCTTCAAGGCCAGCGCTGAGGCTGCAAAGAAAACAGGGAAGGAGGCCAAGACATTGACCGCGTCATAAGCCACGACGCATGTCTGAGGGTGGGTCAAATCTCGGTGAAAATACCGGGTAGTTCTCAGTGACAA
>JBCCUC010000002.1:0-195467 GCA_039197515.1 Pseudomonadota bacterium
AGCCCTGCTGACCGCGCAAGAAACTCTCGCGGCGACGCTGGCAGGGGCGGGCGAGTTGTCGGCCGCCCACGGCGACACGCTGACCGAAGACCTCTGCATCGCACGCGGTCAAGAGCACGAGAAACTCGCCTGGTTCCTGCGCGCACACCTGGGGTGAGGGGTGTATAGAACCAAGCGCCTCGCACGTGTGCCGCAGCATTATGGCGGTTCGAGCGAGGCCGCACAACTACCGAACAACCAGTTTGAGGGTTGTTTAAAAACAGTTGAGGAAGCCACCGCGCCAGCCAGCTTAACGCCAGCCGCGCGGCAGCCACCCAAGTGAGGTCAAGCCACATCCCTTACCGCGGCGATTGGCTTGACCTTTCTTTTAAGACATTTGCGCATGTATTGCGCCGTCCAATGGCGATACTTGCCCATTTGAGACTGCTGCCCCACCAGCATCGCAATAAACGCCTCTCGGTGCTTGTTCCTTTTGAGCTGTTTGAAAAGCGACTTCTGGGCTTTGGTCATTGAACAACCAATGCAATGCCCTTCACGCTTGAACTTGCAGACGTCGATACAGGGGCTGGGTGTCTTTGCCATGTCCTACCTTGCAGGTTGGTCGGTCCAAACCGGACCGACCGTGCTGGGTCTTTGCGCCTATTGGAAGACGGCGTTCGGATTGTCGAGGCTGTCTGAGCCTTCAAACTCGATTGTGTCAACGCCCAGGGCCGCAACGGCCCGCTCAATGGAGCGTGTTTGATCCACCAACGCGTTCACCGCCCCCATGATCAGCGCTTCTCCACGCGCATTGCCGCGCTCAAGCATCATGTCGTAGGAAAAACCCGCCTCTGCGGCGGTTTTCATCTCTGACATTTCCAGCATTGTGGTGTTCAGCTTTGCGGTGAGTTCCGCGTCGACAGCCGCATCCGCCTCGGCCACAAGCGAAGAAAGCGACGCGCCGGAGACGACGGTGCCATCGATGCGCGTGTAGCTTCCGAGATAGACATTGCGGATGCCCATCGCGTCATAGAAATGGCTGTTGTGCGTGTTGTCGGCAAAGCAGTCATGCTCTTCCTCAGGGTCGTTCAGCATCACGCCAAGCTTCATGCGCTCGCCCGCCTGTTCGCCGTAGGAGAGCGAGCCCATGCCGGTCAGAATCGTTGAAATGCCCGCGTCCATATCCGCCATCACAGCAGCCCGAGCGTCTCCGCCGCTGGTCCACTGGCTTGTCATCCACTCAAGGTCCGACACCAACAGCGCGGTCGCAGCCTTGAGGTACTCGCCGCGACGGTCGCAATTGCCACCGGTGCAGGCATCACCCATCGCATAGTCTGTCCAAGGCCGGTTGCCCGCACCTGGGCCATGACCATTCAGATCCTGCCCCCAGAGCAGAAACTCAATCGCGTGGTAGCCGGTGGCGACATTCGATTCCACCTCGTCCGCCTCGTGCAACTCACTCTCAAGGAGCGCAGGCGTAATGGCAGAGGCATCGATGGACTGACCCGACAGCGTGAAGGACGGATTGGCCACGACATTCAGAACGGCATATTCATTTTCGTCGGTTGCCCCGCCGTAGGAGGCATCAACATAGTCGATCAAGCCTTCGTCCAGCGGCCAAGCATTGACCTTGCCCTCCCAGTCGTCAACGATCGCATTGCCGAACCGGTAGACTTCGGTCTGTTGGTAGGGAACGCGGGCGCGCAGCCAAGCGTGCTTTGCCGCTTCCAACGCTTCAGCAGACGGAGACGCAAGCAGCGCGTCAACGGCGCTTTCGAGTGCCTGAGCGGTCGTCAGACTGTCCTCGTACTTGGCCAGCGCCATATTGGCATAGTTCTCCAGCACAGCTGATTTATCCGCAAGTGCTGGTGTTGCTGCCAAAAGCGCGGAACACAGCGCGGTTGAATACTTCAGTTTCATTGGTGGATCTCCCTGATGATAAGCTCGTTATGGGTCAGTGCAGCGTCGCGTTGGGTGGCCGCGCCGGTGTGATATGTTCGGGTATGTTGTTGTGCATGCGTTGCGCCGACAGCCCTACCCGCCGGGCAAGCTGCGCCACTTCCTCAGCTTGGTGCGCGCTCAGAAGAAGCGTAGCAATCAGCGCGGCCTCGCGCGCGTGACCTTCCGCCGCAGTGCGCACGAGGTTGAGAAAAACCGCCTCGTCGCACCCGATGCAGCCGCAGCCAACGGAATGGCGCACAAGAGGCCGTCGCGCACCTGCGATAATTTGATGCAGGAGCGTCTCGAAAGCTTCGAACTCGCCCGATGCCCCTTCGCCTGGAAAAGCAGCATCGTAGTCGTCTCGGATCTGATGGCGGCCTTGCGGCCCCTCGCACCAGAGCCGAAGGTTCACGACCAAATCGGCCTCCCAACGTTCAACGGTGTTGAGGTGTCCAACGGCTGCGCCACCGCGTGCGTGGTGATCGGTGCTCATTTGGTCAGGATCAGCTTTCCTGCCCGGGTGATCCGCAAATAATAGACTTGGTCGTCCAGAACGATGCAGGCCTGGGTTCCGTTCTTAATCAGGTCCCGCGCGTCATATGTATCAAGCTTCGGCGCATCAAAGCCGCTTGTTGGGCGTGGTACATCATTCATTGCGTTCATTTCTTCCGCTCCAGACGATCAACAGCTTGCGCCCCCGCATCTGCGCACCACCCAAAGGCAAACGCTGTGGCAAAGAAGGCAAGGCGGATCCTTTGTGTGTCTCGGCCCGTGCCTTGCAAAAGCAAAGTCGAAGGGCATTTTTAGGTATACGAAGGCGGCAAGCCTCAGGCGACTTGCACTGGGTAAGTTTCCTTAGTAAAAATGTCAAGAATAATGCGGGCGTGGCGAAACAGGTCCGTTTTGGCAGCAGACAACGTCCTCTAACCCAATGAGTGAGCCATGAATTCCAACGCAAAGCCACATCCGGAAGAGATCCGGCAAGCAATTGCGGACAACCCCAAAAAACGCGAGCGAGACCTCGCGGAGAGCCTTGGCATCTCCGAGGCGCAGTTGCTTGCCGCCCAACTGGGTCAAGCGGTCAAAGCGATCAATCCGCACCCCGACCACGTCATGCCCTGCGCTGAGACCTTTGGCGAGGTGATGGCGCTCACGCGCAACCCCTCGTGCGTGCATGAAAAGGTGGGGCGATATGAAAACTACCATCCCGGCAATCACGCGGCGATGGTCCTGACCGAAGACATCGATTTGCGAATTTTCCCCTCCAACTGGTGCCACGGCTTTATGGTGGAAAAAGAGTTGAGCGAGGGTGACGTGCGGCGGTCCTTGCAGGTCTTCGATGCCGCCGGGGATGCGGTTCACAAGATCTTTCTGCGCGAGGGGTCTGATCTCTCGGCCTGGGAAAAAGCCAAGACCACAATGGCGGTCTCAGATGTGCCGCAGGATCTAGAGGTCGCGCCGCGCAAACCGGCTGAAGCACCGAAAGCGGACGTCAGCAAAGTCGATACCCTGCGCAAAGAATGGGGCCGGATGACCGATACGCACCAGTTCATGCGCTTGACGTCGAAGCTGAAAATGAACCGGTTGGGGGCCTACCGGATCGCGGGTGAGCCGATGGCGCGCCCGCTCCCGCCTTCAGCCGTGAACACCATGCTGGAAAAGCTGCAGGAGAGTGCCACCGAAGTCATGCTCTTTGTCGGCAATCGGGGCTGTATCCAAATTCACACCGGTGCCTTGCGGAGTCTGCGCCCGATGGGACCGTGGCAAAACGTGATGGACCCCCGCTTTAACCTGCATCTCAGGCTTGATCACGTGGCTGAGGTCTGGGCCGTAGACAAGCCAACGCAACGCGGTGCCGCTATGTCTGTTGAAGCCTTCGACGAGGAGGGGGCGTTGATCTTCCAGGTCTTCGGCGTACCTAAAGAAGGGCGCGACAGTCGGCCCGCCTGGCGCGCGCTTGTCGGCGAGTTGGAAACTCAAGAACAGGAGAACGTTTGATGAAGCGACTTTCGCAACGCATCAGCCCCCTCATTCTACTGCATGGTTTTTTCATCGCGTTTTTTGGGGCGGCGCTCGCCTGGCAGGTGCGCGCGGACCAGCAAGAGGTGAAGGGTAATATCGTCTCAATCGGCGGCTCGGTCACAGAAATCGTCTATGCGCTTGATCAGCAGCACCGCTTGATTGCGCGCGATTCGACGTCGCTCTATCCGCCTGAGGCGGCCGTTCTGCCAGATGTTGGCTATATGCGCGCGCTCTCGCCTGAGGGCGTGCTATCCGTCGGGCCAGAACTGGTGATCGCTGAGGCAGGGGCCGGCCCCGCCAACGCTGTTGACGTGCTGCGCAAATCCTCCATCCCCTATGTGGATGTGCCCGAGGTGTACTCTCCAGACGGTGTGATCGACAAGATCCGCATCGTCGGCGATGCTTTGGCCGTACCAGATGCTGCCGCCGCTCTTGCCACACGGGTTGAGGCGGATCTCAACGCTGCGGTCGAAAAAGTTGCGGCACAGCCTGCGGGCAACAAACGCGTGCTCTTTGTTTTGACCACCCGCGGCGGGCGCATCATGGCGGGCGGGCTTGGAACCTCCGCGGATGCGATCATCTCCTTGTCGGGGGGAGAGAACGTCATTCGAAGCTTTGAAGGGTACAAGCCGGTGACCGAAGAGGCCATCGCAGCCGCGCAGCCCGATGTAATCCTTATGATGGCGCGGGGCGGCAACCATTCTAGCAGCAATGAAGATCTCTGGGCGATGCCCGCGCTCTCTGAAACGCCGGCAGCGCAGAACGACGCAGTGGTGCGGATTGACGGCTTGTTGCTGCTCGGGTTCGGCCCCCGCACACCCGAAGCCATCAGCGCGCTGCACAGCGCGCTTCTTGAGGGCAGTTAATGGTCTCCGTGGCGCAGAGCGCTTCTGCGCCGCCTGACAGACGCCATCTCGCACGCGCGGGCCACGTTGCGCTGGCGTTTCTGCTGGTGGCGGTCGCTTTGACCAGTCTTGCCACGGGGCCATCCGGCGCGTCCTTGTGGGGCGCAATCTTCAAAGTCATGCAAGGCCAGGAGCTTGAGCGCATCGAGGCGGTCGTGCTTTGGGACATACGCGCGCCGCGCACCCTCATGGGCGTCCTCGTTGGTGCCGCCTTGGCCGTGTCGGGGGCTATAATGCAGGGGCTATTCCGCAACCCGCTCGCTGATCCGGGTATTCTGGGCGTGAGCGCGGGCGCAAGCCTGGGCGCGATCACAGCAATCGTGATGTCAGCCTCCCTGCCCGTCGGCTTGACACTTTGGCTGGGGCCTGCCCTGCTGCCGATCTTTGCGTTTGTCGGGGCTTGGGTCAGCATGCTGATCCTCTACCGCGTGGCCACCCGCGCGGGCCGCACCTCTGTGGCCACGATGCTCTTGGCTGGCATCGCACTTGGGGCGCTGACTGCTGCGCTCTCCGGCATCCTAATCTTCCGCGCCGACGACCTGCAACTGCGCGAACTGACGTTTTGGGGCCTGGGCTCGCTCTCAGGCGCAAGCTGGGACAAGACACTGATCTCGGGCGTGGTCATCGTGGGTGCCACGGCCTACGGGCTCACCCTGGCGCACGGGTTGAACGCACTGGCGCTTGGCGAGGCATCGGCGCACCACATGGGCATCCCCGTGCAGCGGCTGAAAATGGCTGCCATCCTGACGGTATCTGCCGCAACGGGGGCAGCGGTCGCGGTCTCCGGCGGGATCGGCTTTATCGGCATCGTGGTACCGCATCTTCTGCGGCTGGCGACGGGGCCGGATCACCAAGGGTTGCTTTTGAACGCGGCATTGTTGGGTGCATCGCTGCTTTTAGCGGCAGACATCGTCGCGCGCCTGGTTGTGGCACCGGCCGAATTGCCCATCGGCATCATCACCGCTGTCATCGGTGCGCCGGTCTTTCTGTGGATCCTTTTGCGATCGCGGAGCATCGTCGATCTGTGAGCAGCCTGTCCGTGCAAGATCTGGGCGTGCGCATTGGGCGCAAGACGATCCTAGAAGACATTGGTTTTTCGGCTGCCGCGGGCCAACTCACCGCGGTTGTCGGCCCAAATGGCTCAGGAAAATCCACCCTTCTCAAAGCTTTAACGGGTGAGCTTCATGCGACAGGTCATGCGCAGTTGGGGGATGTCGACATCAGGCGCGCCCGTCCCGAGGTGCTGGCCGATATGCGCGCGGTGCTGCCACAATCCACGCCCATGGCCTTCCCTTTTCAAGTGCTTGAAGTGGTACGGCTGGGGCTGAGATACCGCGATCTGGGCTCTGACGAAGCAGTGCTCAGTGCCATCGAAAAGGTTGGCCTACAAGGATATGAAGCACGCTTTTATCAAGAGCTGTCTGGCGGCGAGCAGCAGCGCGCGCAGCTTGCCCGGGTGCTCTGCCAGGTCTGGTCCCCCCATCCAAGCGAGACGCCGCGCTGGTTGTTTTTGGATGAGCCGGTCTCAAGCCTCGACATCGCACATCAGCTGCAGGTCATGCAGATCGCGCGTGATTTTGCGGATGCGGGCGGCGGGGTCCTTGCGGTGATGCACGACCTCAATCTGAGCGCGATGTTCGCGGACCGCGTTCTGGTCATGCGGGGCGGGCAGCTCGCCGCTGCAGGTGGGGTGCAGGAGACCCTGCAAGACGCTCTGTTGAGCGATGTCTACGGCTGCACCATCCAAAGCTGCCAAGCGCCTGCGGCGGGCAGTTGGTACATCCTGCCACATCGCTCCAAGAGCCTCGCGCATTGAGCCGAGCCGCGGCCCCCGGATGCCCTCACTCAGATATCCAGCGTGTTCTCCCGCTCCCAGACTGAGAAATGCGCGGTGAAGGCATCCCATTCCTGATGCTTGAGCTTGAGGAAAGCCGCCGCGAATTCTGACCCCATCGCCTCTTTGAGCGCCTTGTCTTTGTCGAACTGTCGAAGCGCATCCAGCATGTTGAGCGGCAGCTTCGGCGCACCCCGCACCTTGTGACCCTCCGCATACATATCGATGTCATAGCGCTTGCCCGGGTCGGCCTGAGACCGCAGCCCCGACAGACCCGCGGCGATGATCACCGCTTGCAGCAGATAGGGGTTTGCGGCGCCATCAGGCAGGCGCAGCTCAAAACGCCCTGGTGCAGGCACCCGCACCATGTGGGTGCGGTTATTGCCCGTCCAGGTCACTGTATTTGGGGCCCAGGTCGCGCCCGACGTGGTGCGCGGCGCATTGATGCGCTTGTAGCTGTTGACTGTGGGATTTGTGATCGCCGCCATCGCACTGGCGTGCTTCATGATGCCGCCAAGGAAGTGTTTGCCTTTCTCGCCCAGGCCCACCTCGCCGGTCGGGCCCGCGCCATCGCCCGCAAAAACGTTGGTCTTGGCCGCATCGCCGGGCGCATCCCAGACCGAGACATGGGTGTGACAGCCATTGCCGGTGAGACCAGCCACGGGCTTAGGCATAAAGGTCGCGCGCAGACCGTGCTTTTCCGCGACCGATTTGACCATGAACTTGAAGAAAGAGTGCTTGTCCGCCGTGGCAAGCACATCATCGAACTCAAAGTTCATCTCAAACTGGCCGTTCGCATCCTCGTGATCGTTCTGATACGGGCCCCAGCCCAGATCCAGCATGTAGTCACAGATCTCGCGGATCACGTCATAGCGCCGCATCACCGCCTGCTGGTCGTAGCAGGGTTTTTCTGCGGTATCTTGGCTGTCGCTGATCTGATCGCCCTCAGCGGTCATCAGGAAGAACTCCGCCTCAACGCCGGTTTTCACGTGCAACCCGTCTGATGCGGCATCAGCGATCAGGCGGCGCAGGACGTTGCGCGGGGCTTGCGCCACGTCTTCGCCCTCTATCACCGGATTGGCAGCGACCCAGGCGACCTCGGGCTTCCAAGGCAGCTGCACCACGCTCGCCGGGTCGGGCACCGCCAACATGTCGGGGTGCGCAGGCGTCATGTCGAGCCAGGTGGCAAAACCTGCGAAACCTGCGCCCTCCTCCTGCATGTCAGCGATGGCCTGGGCCGGCACAAGCTTGGCGCGCTGGCCGCCAAAGAGATCTGTGAAAGAAATCATGAAGTACTTTATGCCGGTTTCGGCGGCGAAGGCGGCGAGGTCTGTTGTCATTTGGTGTCCTTTCCCTGTTCCTCGGCGGTGCTGCTCTCGCGGTTCTTCCGCAGCTTTCAGCGCGGCGTCTGGTTGAGTGGCTTTTGCGCGTCGGCTCTATATGTCTGAGCCAACGTCCTAGTACCCCGCCTGCCCCGGGATCCAGCGCGTGCCCGCAAGCGGGACCTGCGCCATTGCCGCCGCCTCAACGCTCAGCGCGCAAAGGTCTTCGGGCTCTAAGTTGCGCAGATCATTGTGCCCACAGGCGCGCGCGATGGTCTGTGCCTCCAACGCCATAACCTTGAGATAATTGCGCAAACGCCGCCCGCCCTCCACCGGGTCGAGCCGCGCGGCGAGTTCTGGATCTTGCGTGTTGATGCCCGCGGGGTCCTGCCCCTCGTGCCAATCGTCATAGGCCCCGGCCGTGGTGCCGAGCGCTTGATACTCTGCCTCCCACTTGGGATCATTGTCGCCAAGCGCGATCAGCGCGGCGGTGCCGATGGCCACGGCGTCCGCGCCCAAAGCCATGGCCTTGGCCACATCCGCGCCATTGCGGATCCCGCCGGAGATCACAAGTTGCACCTCCCGGTGCACGCCCAGATCTTGCAGCGCTTGCACAGCGGGCCGGATGCAGGCCAGCGTCGGAATGCCCACGTGTTCGATAAAGACATCCTGGGTCGCGGCAGTGCCGCCTTGCATGCCGTCCATCACCACCACATCCGCGCCCGCCTTTACCGCCAGTGCGGTGTCAAAATAGGGCCGTGTCGCACCGACCTTCACATAGATCGGCACGCGCCAGCCGGTGATCTCGCGCAGCTCCAGGATCTTGATCTCCAGATCGTCGGGCCCTGTCCAATCGGGATGCCTGCAAGCGGAGCGTTGGTCGATCCCCTTGGGCAGCGTGCGCATTTCTGCCACGCGGTCGGAGATCTTCTGGCCCAAGAGCATGCCGCCACCACCAGGCTTGGCCCCCTGCCCCACGACCACTTCAATGGCGTCCGCCTGGCGCAGATCATCGGGGTTCATGCCATAGCGCGAGGGGAGATATTGATAGACCAGCTTGTTCGAATGGCCCCGCTCCTCGGGTGTCATGCCGCCATCACCTGTCGTTGTGGAAGTGCCCGCCGCTGAGGCACCGCGCCCAAGCGCTTCTTTTGCAGGTCCCGAGAGCGCGCCAAAAGACATGCCCGCGATGGTGATCGGGATGTCGAGATGCATCGGCTCTGCCGCGTTGCGCGTGCCCAGCGTGACGGCGGTGTTGCAGGTCTCGCGGTAGCCTTCCAGCGGGTAGCGGCTGACCGATGCGCCCAGAAACAGCAGATCGTCAAAGTGCGGCACCTGCCGTTTGGCCCCGCCCCCGCGGATGTCGTAGATGCCCGTCGCCGCCGCGCGGCGGATCTCGGCATTGACCTCTTGGGAGAAGGTCCAGCTTTGGCGCGGTGCCGTGCGCGGCATGTCGTCCTTGGCCATGGCAGCCTCCCTAATAGGCGTTGTCGATGTCGAAGGTGTAGAGCTTGCGGGCCGAGCCGTAGCGGCGGAAGTCTTGCGGGGTGAGGCTGCTCTCTCCCCGTTCAAGGAGGTCGGCCAGCAATGTGAAATGCTCTGCCCGCATCTCCTTTTCCACACAATCGGCACCGAGGGATTTCACCGACCCGCGCACGAATAGCTGCGCCTCGTAAATCGAATCGCCCAAGGCGTCCCCAGCATCGCCGCAAACGACCAGATTGCCCGCCTGCGCCATGAAGGCCGACATATGCCCGACATTGCCGTGCACGATGATATCAATGCCCTTCATCGAGATACCGCAGCGCGAGGCGGCGTTGCCCTTGATCACCAGCGTGCCGCCGCGCCCCGTGGCCCCTGCGTATTGGCTGGCATCGCCGTCAATCACCACCCGGCCTGACATCATGTTCTCAGCCACCCCCGGCCCCGCAGAGCCGGTCACGTGAATGCTGGCCCGCTTGTTCATCCCGCCGCAGTAATACCCGGTGGAGCCGTTGACCGTCACCTCAATGGGCGCATCAAGGCCCACCGCGATGGCGTGGCTGCCGCGCGCGTTCACCACGTTCCAGGCAGTCGCATTGGTCTCGGCCGTCTGCGCCTGCAAAGCGGCGTTGAGACCGCGCAGACCGTCAGCTTGGATGTCATAGGTCTGCATCTCAGTGGCTCCAAAAGTAGACGGTGGCGGGCTCAGGCTCCCATACCCGCGCCTTATCGATTTTGGGCAGGTTTACCAGCGCGCGGTATTCGCTGCCAAAGGCCACGTATTGGTCGGTCTCCGCCATGACCGCCGGTTTGCAAGCGATGGGATCGCGCAGCACGCCAAAGCCGTCCCTTGTGCCCACAACAAAAGTGTAGAACCCGTCGAGATCTTTGAGCCCCGCCTCCAGCGCCTCTCCCAGGCTTGCCCCCTGCTGCATCTTCCAGGTGAGATAGGCGGCACCAACCTCGGTGTCGTTCTCGCTTTCAATCCGAACCCCTTCGCAACGCAGCCGCCTGCGCAACGCGTTGTGATTGGACAGTGAGCCGTTGTGGACCAAACACTGATCAGGCCCGGTGGAAAACGGGTGCGCGCCCTCGGTTGTGACCGCACTTTCAGTTGCCATGCGGGTGTGGCCCACGCCGTGGGTGCCCGCCATACTGCCCAACTCAAACCGCGCGGCGACATCGGCGGGCAGGCCAACCTCCTTGTAGATCTCCACCACTTCGCCGTCCGACATGATCCGCATGCCGGGGCGCAGTTTTGCCACCGCAGCCCGCGCGGGTCCGGCCTGATCGCCTGCCAGATCGATGACCGCGTGGGTGTCGCGGCTCTTGACGGAGACGGGCACCCCGAGGGCAGCGCTCAGGTCTTCTTCGAGGCGTTCAAAGTCCGCGTCGGGTTGATCGCTCTGCACGGTCAGCTTCGCGCGGCCCTCGTGTGCCGTGCCGTAGATGGCGATGCCCGCGCTATCGGGCCCGCGGTCTGTCATGGTCACCAGCATCTCGGTCAGCATTCCACCCAGTGCGGGTTGAAGCGTTGCGTCTTTGAGGAACAGCCCCACAATCCCGCACATAAGCACCCCTTCGATTCCGGTGCAGTTTAGGCAGGATGCACGGCGCGACAAGAGACGGCGGGCGATTTTCAAATCCTCAACCGGGGCGTGCAGTGACGTATGCGCGTGTGTTGCACGGACGGGCGCGCCCAAACCGGCCCTGGTGCGACCGATTTGCACCTAGGCCCGCCGCACGTTGAACTCCGAGAGCCGATGACTATCTCTCCGCCATGAGTGAAAAGACCGAAGTGCTATTCAACGAGACCTGCCCGATCTGCAGTCGTGAGGTCGCGCAGTATGAAAAGATGACCACAAAAGCTGAGCTGCCGATTACGTATCATGGAATCAGCAACCCCAACACGCTCGCAGATTGGCGGATCAGCCCCGAAGACGCAGCGCGGCGCTTTCACGTGCGCAAGGACGGGGTCACTTATGGCGGCGTTCCCGCTTTTCTGGTGCTGTGGGAAGACATCCCTCAAATGCGTTGGTTGGCCCGGCTCATCCGCACGCCCGGCATTTTTTGGAGTGCCTGCAAAGTCTATGATTACGTGCTCGCGCCCGTCCTCTACCGCCTGCACGTCAGACGCCAAGCGCAAGACTGAGCCGCAGATGGCGCGACTGTCGAGCGCTCAGAGCCCTGCAGCGGCTTTTCGAACCGTTTCGATACGCTCAGCATTGGGTGGATGGGTGCCCAGGAACTTGTCACCGGGGTCCGGGATACGCCGGAAGAATTCCGCACCTTTCAGGGGATCATAGCCTGCGCGCGCCGCGATGACGGTGCCGAGCGCATCGGCTTCGAGCTCAAATTCCTTGGAATAGCTGCGTGCACCCACCTGCGCACCGAGACGCTGGGCGGAGCGCACCGCCTCAGCCCCACCGCCAGAGAGCGTTGCGAGCCCGGCAAAGATTACAGCCCCGGCTGCCGCGTTCTGCTGTTGGCGCCCAATGTGCCCGGCGATGTGATGCGCGGTCTCGTGGCCCAAGACGAAAGCCAGTTCGTCGGCATTGCGTGCGTCCGCAATGAGCGCGAGGTTGAAGACCACGATGGGCCTGCCCCGCCTGTCGAGGGTCTGATAGGCATTCGCGGGCTGTCCGGGCCGGTCATCGACAACGATGTTAAAATCGCAATTCACCCCGTCGGTGCGGGCCCGACATTCGCGCTCGGCCACAGGCTCCACCTGGCGCACAACCTCAACAAAGGCCCGGGCCGCTTGGGTGGCGGGCAGCGCCGGATCGCCCGCGGCAGTGGCCGACGGGCTTTTCACAGGTGCCACATCGCATGCAGCAAGACCCAAGGCGGCAAGCGCGGCGAGCATCGATCTTAGCATGCGGGGGATCCCTTTGGCGACTGGCTTACGCTCAAGCATAGCATGTCTCGTCGCCGCGACCAGCGACATGATGAGGCCTCTTGCAAAGCGTCCCCGAAAACCGCAGGGTCGCGTGCATGTTTACGATTGAGCACGAATTTGACGCCACCGTCATCACTCTTGTTGACGAAGGCACCGCACCGCTGCACGAGGATGTCGCTGTGCATGCTTTTGACAGCGAAATCACCTTTGAACAATGGGATCCCTGGACGGATCAGGTGGCGCGGATCCGGCTGTCGCCTGAGCAATTGCGCGATTTGACCGCAGCGCTCAATCTGCCTGAAGGCATCTACCGCAGTGCACCGAAAAGGAGCTAGCCATGGCCTTTGGCACCAACATCCGCACCTATTTTGACGGGCGCTGGCACGGGGGAGATGTGCCGATCATGTCTGCGGCGGATCACGGATCTTGGCTCGGCACAACGGTATTCGACGGCGCGCGCTACGTGGACGGGCGGGCCCCCGACCTCGACAAGCACTGCGCGCGGGTCAACCGCTCGGCAGAGGCGCTGATGATTACGCCGACCGTCAGCACCGAGGATATGGTCGCCCTCGTGCAAGACGGACTTTCGGCCTACTCGCCGGAGCAGTCGGTCTATATCCGGCCGATGTATTGGGCCATCGACGGGGACGTTACTGCGATTGTGCCAAAAGAGGGCAAAACCGGCTTTGCCATCTGCCTCGAAGAACGTCCCATGGCACCGCCGGAGGCCAGCACAACGCTCACCCGAACCCAGTTTCGCCGTCCTGTCTTAGAAGACAATGTGGTCAACGCGAAAGCAGGGTGCCTCTATCCAAACAACGCGCGCATGTTGGTGGAGGCCAATCGAAAGGGGTTTGCAAATGCTCTTGTCGCGGATGCGATGGGCAATGTGGCAGAGGCTGCGACCGCCAACATCTTTATGGTGAAAGACGCGGAGGTTTTTACCCCGATCCCCAATGGCACCTTCCTGGCCGGGATCACCCGCGCAAGGCACATATCAAACATGGAAGCAGACGGCATGAAGGTGCATCAAACAGTTCTGAGCTTTGAGGATTTTCATGCGGCGGATGAGGTGTTCACCTCCGGAAACATGATGAAAGTCACGCCAGTCTCCGCCTTTGATGACACGACCTATGAGATTGGCCCGAACGCCAACCCGGTCACACGCCGGGTGCGAGTGATGTATTGGGATTGGGCCGCTTCATCGGGGTGAGCATGGCGGCGAGCACCGCCTGAGGCCGGGCACTTTGGCGTTGCACGGGCTGGGCGGCCCCGCCATGATTGCCGCCGAGGGAGAAAAGATCATGCGCAAGTTTCTCGTCGTGCTCGATGACAGCACCGAATGTCTCAACGCGATGCGATTTGCAGCACTGCGCGCCAACCACACCGGGGGCGGAGTTGAGGTATTGGCCGTGATCCCCCCAGAGGAGTTCAACCACTGGATCGGGGTCGGCGACATCATGCGTGAGGAAGCACGGGAGCGGATCGCGGTTCATTTCGAGGTTTTTGCCAAGTGGATGCGCGACAAACAAGGGATCGCACCGGAGTTGGTGATCCGGGAGGGCGTGCCCATCGATGAGATCACCGCGCAGATCACAGATGATCCCGAGATCGGTGTTCTGGTGCTGGGCGCCTCTGCGGACAAGAAGAAAGGACCTGGACCGCTCGTCACCCAAATGACGCGTTCGGCGGGTTCACTGCCGGTGCCCGTGACCATCGTGCCCGGTGATCTCAGCAAAGAGCGATTAGAAGCGATTACTTGAGCGTGCAGGCGCATGCCTCGGGCGCAGGATGGACCGGGCTTCGGCAAGAAGTCAAAGCAGCGTCACATATGCCAGCATCTCGGGGGCGTTGCGAGATACGTTCACCTGTGTGAGCGCAGGTCGCGTTGCGGCATCCGGCACGTCGAAGACGCCTTTAACATTGAACTCGCGCGTCAAAATGCGCATATGCAAGGCCTGTCAGAAAGGATGCGCCGATGTTTATCCAAACCGAGTCCACGCCCAACCCTGCAACGCTGAAGTTTCTGCCCGGCCAGACTGTGCTGGAAATGGGCACCGCCGATTTTCCGTCGCCTGATGCGGCGGGCACGTCGCCTCTTGCGCAGCGGCTCTTTGCTGTGACCGGGGTCACCGGCGTCTTTTTTGGGATCGATTTTATCACGATTACAAAGGCCGAAAGCATCGAATGGGACCACTTAAAGCCTGCGCTTCTTGGGGCGATCATGGAACACTACCAGTCGGGCCAGCCGGTCATGGGCGAGGATCATGCGCCAGCCTCCGGCCATGCGGAGCATACGGGTGAGGATGCCGAGGTGGTCGGCCAGATCAAAGAACTGCTGGACAGCCGCGTGCGCCCCGCGGTGGCGCAAGACGGCGGTGACATCACCTTCCACGGTTTTGACCGAGGCGTCGTCTATCTGCACATGCAAGGCGCGTGCGCGGGCTGCCCCTCATCGACGCTGACGCTGAAAATGGGCATCGAGAACCTGCTGCGGCACTACATCCCGGAAGTGACTGAAGTGCGCCCCGTTGCCTAGCACTTTCGCGGACTGCGGCTCACGTGAGAAGCTAGGGGACAATGAGCAAGCGCGTTCACGGGAGGCGGTGATTTGCCTGCGCTTGCACTTTTCGGGAGGGATTGGTTTGCTACAGCTGCGGGTACCAAGGCCCACGCGGTCGAGTGTCGCTGGGCGGGATCTGCGCGCCGTATCTCGGCAGCAGCCGCAAAGCGCGCAGGGATCATTGGGGCAGGCGCGTGCCTAGACCAACCGTAGAGGTGCGCAATGTCAATCATCCCGATTACCGTGGGCGGGCGGATGCGGCTAAATATGATGCAATGAAGAACGCGCTGAAGGTGGCCCTGGCAGGGCCTTGCCACCTGACACAGTCCCAGATGATAGATGCGGTGAAAGCCTATCTGCCACAGGATCTCTTCCCCGGTGGAAAAACAGCGGGGTGGTGGTGCAAAACGGTACAGCTCGACCTCGAAGCACGCGGTGAAATGGGGCGCAGCGCGACAAAACCGCTGCGCTTTTTCTGGACATGATCCTCGGCCTGACGACCGCTGGGTCCTATTGCGCCGTGGCACTTTTAGCGCAGGGGCGGGTCGTGGCGGCAAAGCATGAAAGCCTTGCGAAAGGGCAGAGTGAGCGGCTCTTTCCGATGACAGCCGAAGTGCTGGAAGAGGGCGGCGTGCGCTACCAAGATCTCGATGCCATCGGCGTCAGCGCAGGCCCCGGCAATTTCACCGGCATCAGGATCTCTATTGCCGCGGCACGCGGTTTGGCTTTGGGCCTTGGCATCCCGTCGGTGGCCGTCTCAACGTTGGAGGCGCTGGCGCTTGATCATAGCGGTCCCCTCCTCGCCAGCATCACCGCGGGGCGTGGCCACTACTTCTGTCAACGATTTGGCAAAGCCGCGCGCGGCCCGGCTTTGGTCCCCGTTGATGCGGTTGCGCAATGGCACCTGCCCGGACTGCGCTGCATCGGCGATGACGCGGACGCCCTCGCGGCAACCCTCGGTGCCACCTCTTTGACTGCGCCGCCAAACCCCGCCCTTGCCATCGCGAGGATTGCCGCAGATCGGTGGCAGGATGATCCGCCACGACCCGCCCCCCTCTACCTGCGCCCTGCCGACGCAGCACCCGCGCGCGACGCACCGCCACCGGTCTTGCCGTGAGCCCTGAGGCGCTTGCTGCTCTGCACCGGCGCGCCTTTGCCTCCCAACGCGCCTGGACCGCCGCCGAATTCGCCGATTTGCTCCGTGCAGAGCAGGTCAGCCTGCACAGCCATCCAAATGGATTTGCGCTGAGCCGAACGGTTGCGGGTGAAACGGAGTTGCTCACGCTTGCCGTTGACCCCGTCCATCAGGGCGTTGGTGTGGGGCGGCAGCTCATCCGGTTATGGCTGGCCAAGACCGCTCACGTTGCCCCGCGTGCGTTTCTGGAAGTAGCTGCAGACAACCACCCCGCGCGGCACATCTACGCCACCGAGGGGTTCGACGCGGTGGGGCGACGCCCCGCTTACTACGCGCGCACCAGCGCGCCACCGGTCGATGCAATCGTGATGCAGCGAATGGCACCGCAGCTGACAGCGCCTCAAAGCGCCGATGATATGTGAGAAAGCGGTTGACCCGCACTGCCCTGCATCCCAACATCGTGCCTGATCACATGATCTTGGGGGTGCCCGCTGCACGCCACCCTCCAACGGAAAAACTGGGAGACTCACATGACCCTTATGACTAAATTCATGGGTGCCGCTGCCGCCCTCGCCCTAAGCGCCGGTGCGGCGCTGGCGGAACCGGCGATCATCTTTGATCTGGGCGGCAAGTTCGACAAATCCTTTAACGAGGCGGCTTTCAACGGTGCTCAACGCTGGGCCGAAGAGACCGGCAACGGCTTCCGCGAGATTGAACTTCAGTCCGAAGCGCAGCGGGAGCAGGCACTGCGCCGCTTTGCTGAAGCGGGGTCCAATCCCATCGTGATGGCAGGGTTTGCTTTTGGAGATGCTCTGGGTCAGGTGGCAGCCGATTATCCGGACACGAGTTTTGTGATCATTGACATGGTTGTGGACCAGCCCAACGTGCGCTCGGTGGTCTTTAACGAACATGAAGGCTCATACCTCGTTGGCATGATGGCGGCGCAGGCCTCGGAAAGTGGGACGGTGAGTTTTATCGGCGGCATGGATATTCCGCTCATTCGCAAGTTCGCTTGCGGCTATGCGCAAGGCGTGAAGGCGGTGAACCCTAAGGCCACCATCATCGCGAACATGACAGGCACGACCCCCGCGGCCTGGAACGATCCGGTGAAAGGCTCAGAACTGACCAAGGCGCAGATCTCGCAGGGCTCTGACGTGGTCTATGCGGCGGCGGGCGGCACCGGCGTCGGTGTGCTGCAAACCGCAGCCGATGAAGGCATCCTTTCCATCGGTGTGGACAGCAACCAGAACTATTTGCACCCCGGCAAGGTCCTGACCTCAATGCTAAAGCGGGTGGACAACGCTGTTTATGAGGCCTTCACAGACGGCCCAGGGCTTGAGACCGGCTTTCAGGTTTTGGGTGTTGCTAACGGCGGCGTGGGCTACGCGCTCGATGACAACAACGCGCCACTTGTCACGGCGGAGATGAAAGCGATGGTCGATGCGGCCGCGGCCAAGATTTCCGACGGCTCTTTGCAGGTGCATGACTATATGTCGGATGATAGCTGTCCTGCGCTGAGCTTCTAAGTGACTGCAGACGAAAATCTGGGGCGGCCGGAGACTGCCGCTCCTGCGATTGAGCTTAAAGGGATTTCCAAAGCCTTCGGCCCGGTTCAGGCCAATAAAGACATCTCCATCCGGGTGATGCCGGGTACCATTCACGGGATTATCGGGGAGAACGGTGCGGGCAAATCGACACTGATGTCGATCCTCTATGGCTTTTACAAAGCCGACGCGGGCGAGATTTTCATCGCGGGCCAAAAGACCACGATCACCGACAGTCAGGCCGCAATCGCGGCGGGCATCGGCATGGTCTTTCAACACTTTAAGCTCGTCGAGAACTTCAGCGTGCTGGAGAACATCATACTGGGCGCGGAGGACGGCTGGCAACTGCGCCCTTCCCTGCGCAAGGCCCGCGCAACGCTTTTGGCTCTCTCAAAAGACTATGGCCTCAACGTCGACCCCGATGCGCTGATCCAAGACATCGGCGTCGGGATGCAGCAGCGGGTTGAGATCCTCAAGGCGCTCTACAGGGAGGCTGATATCCTCATCCTCGACGAGCCCACAGGCGTGCTGACGCCTGCTGAAGCGGACCAGCTGTTCTTGATCCTCGGGCGGCTCCGCTCTGAGGGGAAAACGATCATCCTGATCACCCACAAGCTGCGCGAGATCATGGAGATCACCGATACCGTGAGCGTGATGCGCCGGGGAGAGATGACAGCGACGGTGAAGACCGCGGATACCTCTCCGCCGGAACTGGCCGAACTGATGGTGGGGCGCAAAGTGCTGTTGCGGGTGGACAAACGCCCTGCGCAGCCGGGCGAGGTCGTGCTCGACGTGAAAGATCTGCGCGTGCGCGATGACAAGGGCGTGGAACGGCTGCGCGGAATCAACCTGCAGATCCGCGCGGGCGAAATCCTCGGGATCGCGGGGGTGGCGGGCAATGGGCAATCCGAACTACTCGAAGTGCTCGGCGGATATGCAGACGGGACCGGTACCGCGCATCTGAGTGGGCAAGCCTTGGATCTTTCCGGCAGGCTCTCTGACGGTCGCTCTCGGCGCGGTCAAGGCATCGCCCATGTGCCCGAGGACCGGCAACGCGAAGGCCTCATCATGGATTACATGGCCTGGGAGAACACTGCCTTTGGCTACCATCATGCGCCCGAATACCGTGCGGGGATCTTGATGAACAACACCGCGATCCGCGAAGACACCGCGGACAAGATGGGCCGCTTTGACGTGCGGCCCCCAAACCCGCGGCTTGCGGCGAAGAATTTCTCGGGCGGCAATCAGCAAAAGATCGTGCTGGCGCGGGAGATCGAGCGCAATCCCGACCTCCTGCTGATCGGCCAGCCAACGCGCGGCGTGGACATTGGGGCGATTGAATTCATCCACCAGCAAATCGTGGCGCTGCGGGACCAAGGCAAAGCAATCCTGCTCGTCTCGGTGGAACTCGAAGAGATCCTGGCGCTTTCCGACCGCATCGCCGTCATGTTCGATGGCCAGATCATGGGGGAGCGGTTGCCGCAAGAGACCGATGAGAAAGAACTGGGCTTGCTGATGGCAGGCATCACGGAGACGGGCGGCGCCACACCGATGACATCGGCGCAAGCGGTGGAAGAGGCCTGAGATGGACGTGATGCCAAAATGGGCCGAAGTGGTCCTCGTGCCGCTGATCTCCCTCCTGCTGGCAGCAATCATTTCTGCGCTTGTCATACTGGCCATCGGCGAAGACCCGGTGGCGGCTGTCAATCTGATGATCACCGGCGCGCTCGGCTCGACCTACGGCTGGGGCTACACGCTCTACTACGCGACCAATTTCATGTTCACCGGCCTCGCCGTCGCCATCGCCTTTCACGCGCGGCTCTTCAACATCGGGGGCGAAGGTCAAGCAATGTTGGGCGGGCTTGGCGTGGCGCTTGCCTGCCTCTTTATCCCCTGGCCCCACTGGTCGCTCGCGCTGCTCGGAGCAATCGTGATGGCAGGGCTTTTGGGGGCATTTTGGGCGGCCATCCCTGCCTGGCTGCAGGCCAAGCGCGGCAGCCATATCGTGATCACCACGATCATGTTCAATTTCATTGCCGCAGCACTTTTGAACTACGTCCTGGTCAACCTCCTGCGCCCACAGGGCCAGATGGATCCGGCCACCGCCCGCTTTCCTGAGGCCACCCATTTGCCGACGTTGCATGAGCTGCTCGCGCCTTTCGGCATCGCCTTCTCCAAAGCCGCACCCGCCAATGTCTCGCTCATCGTGGCTGTGCTTGCCTGTTTCGGCCTTTGGCTGCTGATCTGGCGCACCCGGCTTGGCTATGAGATCCGCGCTTACGGACATTCGGAATCTGCCGCAAAGTACGCGGGTATTTCGCCGGTCAAAATCACCATGATTGCGATGATCATCTCCGGCGCTTTGGCAGGCATGATGGCGATTAATAACGTGATGGGCGAAGCGGAGCGGCTGGTCCTCAATTCCACTGAGGGCGCGGGGTTTATCGGCATCGCTGTCGCCCTCATGGGCCGATCGCACCCCTTGGGCGTCTTTATCGCCGCCATCCTCTTTGGATTTCTCTACCAGGGCGGGGCAGAGCTTGCGCTTTGGACGTCGATCCCGCGCGAACTCATCGTGGTGATCCAGGCACTTGTGATCCTTTTCACCGGAGCCCTCGACAACATGGTGCGCATGCCGCTTGAGCGGCTCTTTCTCGCGCTGCGCCGCAAACGGATCGGCCCAGCAGAGTAATGGACTACCTCACGCTCATCCAGTTGCTGGACTCCACCGTCCGTCTTGCAACGCCGCTGCTGCTCGCCTGCTTGGCCGGGCTCTTCAGCGAAAGGGCGGGCATCTTTGACATCGGGCTTGAGGGCAAGATGCTGGCCGCGGCCTTCTTTTCCGCAGCGCTCGCCGCGCTGAGCGGATCGGTCTGGATTGGCCTCTTGGCAGGGATCGCGGCCTCGATGACCCTTTCGGGGCTTCACGGCGTGGCTTCCATCACCTTCCGTGGCAATCAGTTGATCTCGGGTGTCGCGATCAATTTTCTTGCAGCAGGCATGACCGTTCTCATAGCGCAACACTGGTTCAGCCAGGGCGGTCGCACCCCCTCGCTGATGGGCGGCGCGCGGTTTGAAGGGATCGTTCTACCGGGGGCCGACGCACTTGCGGATGCGCCCTTTATCGGCCCATTTTATGCCGAGCTGATCTCGGGTCATTCAATCCTCGTTTACCTCGCGCTCGCAGCAGTGCCCTTTACCTGGTGGCTTCTTTATCGCACCCGCTTTGGCTTGCGCCTGCGCGCGGTGGGGGAGAACCCGGCAGCGGTGGATACCGCTGGCGTCTCTGTGGTGGGATTGCGCTACGCCGCGGTCGCCATTTGCGGTGTTTTATGCGGGATCGCTGGGGCTTACTTGAGCACCGCGCTGCAAGCCGGGTTTGTGAAAGACATGTCCGCAGGGCGTGGCTTTATCGCGCTGGCCGCGTTGATCTTTGCCAAATGGCGCCCGTGGTATGCCCTCTGGGCGACACTGCTTTTCGGCCTTTTTGGCGCGCTTGAGACCCGCCCAGACGTGATCGAGGCGGTGATCGGCGTGAAGGTGCAGGGCCAGCTTCTGGGCGCACTTCCCTACGTCATGACGGTGATCATTTTGGCCGGCTTTGTCGGCAAGGCCATTCCGCCGCGCGCGGGCGGGGAGCCTTATGTGAAGGAAAGGTGAGCAAAACCCCCGCGCCCAGGCCTGCTTTTCTGAGGTGCAGCCCGTCCCGTTGATTTGAAGCAATCGCCACGCTAAGGGAGCCTATGCAGATCTACCTCCCCATCGCCGAAGTCTCGGTTAATGCCTTCTTACTTTTGGGCTTGGGAGGCCTTGTCGGGGTCTTATCCGGCATGTTCGGCGTGGGCGGGGGATTTCTGATGACCCCGCTCCTCTTCTTCATCGGCATCCCGCCCGCGGTGGCAGTGGCGACGGAGGCGAACCAAATCGTCGCCTCTTCGTTCTCCGGCGTGCTGGCCCATTTCAAACGCAAGACCGTGGACCTCACCATGGGGACCGTTTTGCTGATTGGCGGTCTGATCGGTGCTGCATTGGGCGTTGTGGTCTTTAACTATCTGAAATCACTTGGACAAGTCGACCTTCTGGTCAGGCTTTGCTATGTTGTGTTCCTAGGTGTGATCGGCGGGCTCATGTTCATGGAATCGCTGCGGGCGATTCGGAATACTCAGCGCGGCACACCACCGAAACGCAAAAGGCACAACTGGATCCACGGACTGCCGTTCAAGATGCGCTTTCGCGTCTCGGGTCTCTACATCTCTGTTATCCCGCCGGTCGTTGTCGGCATCAGCGTCGGCATCTTGGCCGCGATCATGGGGGTTGGCGGCGGGTTTATCATGGTGCCCGCGATGATCTATCTCTTGGGGATGCCCACAAAGGTGGTTGTCGGCACGTCCCTCTTTCAGATCATCTTTGTGACCGGCTTCACCACGATGCTGCATGCCACTACGAACTACACCGTCGATGTCGTGCTCGCCGTGCTCCTCCTTGTCGGCGGGGTGATCGGGGCGCAGGTGGGCACTCGGATTGGGGTGAAACTCAAAGCGGAGCAGCTTCGCATCTTGCTTGCCCTGATGGTGCTGGGGGTCTGCGGGAAACTGGCTCTGGATCTGCTGCTGCAACCGGCAGAGCTCTACTCTCTCGGCGCGGTCGGGGGGCACTGATGCGCGCCCTGCTCATCACCGCTTTGATGGTTTGCGCCGCGCTGCCGCTCAGAGCCGAGGAAATTGTTCTGGGCCTCAGCAAAGATCAGGTGTCGATCAACACGAGCTTTGATGGCTCGGAAATCCTCATCTTTGGCGCGGTCAAACGCGAAGCTCCCATTCCCGTTGAACCGCCTTTGCATGTCATCGTGACCGTCGCGGGCCCATCGGAGCCCATCATGGTGCGCCGAAAGGAGCGGCGGTTCGGCATTTGGGTCAATACAGAAGCGGTGGAAGTCGACGCCGCGCCCAGTTTCTACGCCGTTTCCACCAGCACCCTATTGGGGCTTTCCCTGTCCGAGACCGAAGATCAGCGCCACAGCATTTCTATCCCGCAAGCCATTCGGTCGGTCGGTGCACCCATGGAGATTGCCAACAGCGAACGCTTCACCGAAGCGCTGATCCGGATCAAAATAGCTGAAAAGCAATACCAACTCAACGAGGGGACCGTCAGTCTTGACGATCAGACCCTCTTTCGCACCGCGATCCAGTTGCCAGCAGCCATAACAGAGGGGGACTATCTCACTCGGATTTTCCTCACGCGGGGCGGAGAGGTCATCGCCAGTTATGAGACAAGCATCTACGTGCGCAAAGTAGGCTTGGAACGGTGGTTGTTCGCATTGAGCAGAGAGAATGCGTTTCTCTATGGGGTCATGTCACTGACCATTGCGATTGCAGCGGGCTGGGGTGCCTCAGCGGCCTTCACGCTTTTGCGCCGATGACCAGCGCCGGGATGAAATGAGGTCAGCGCCGCGCTGATCACCCGCGGCCGACAAAAGGCATTTGCGTTGCCATCACCGTCATGAACAGAACATTGGCGTCCAGCGGCAAACTCGCCATTTGCAAAACAGACTGCGCCGCGTGACGCACATCCATGGTGGGCGTTTCGGGCACCGCTTCCTTGATCGCGGTCAAAATCTCGGTTTCTGCATTGCCAATGTCAATCTGACCACAGGCGATGTTGAAGTCTCTCCCATCAAGCGCCAGAGACTTCGTCAAACCGGTGATCGCGTGCTTTGTGGTCGTGTAGCAGACCGACCCCGCGCGGGGGGTCTGCGCCGATATTGAGCCGTTGTTGATGATCCGCCCGCCACCGGACCGGCGCATCGCGCGAAAGGCGAGACGCGCGGCAAGAAACATGCCGTGCAGGTTTACCTGCAAAACCTCCTCCCAAACATCCAGCGGGATCTCATCAATTGGCGCGGCTGTACCGAAAAGGCCCGCGTTGTTGAAAAGCACGTCAATTGACCCAAATGCCGTGAAGGCCGCGTCAACCGCATCCGCATCTGTTACATCGGCTGACAGTACAACGGCGTTTTTCTGCCCTGCTGCAATCTCTTCAAGTTTGTCTGCCCGGCGGGCCAAAAGGCCCACACGCCAACCTTCTTTAAGAAAAAGCTCAGATGTCGCGCGGCCAATTCCACTGCTGGCCCCTGTGATCAGAATTGAATTCATAAACGGTTCATTGGCCTTTTTACTGCGTCTATTCACCGCCGATCGGGAAACAAAGCCATAGCTTGTTCAGATGGCGGCACCAAAAAGGTATCACAAAGGCTATCGATTTCGTGATCCTATCTGCCCGATTTTCGACAATTTTTTAGGGTCAACCTGCACGCGGGGCTGCTCGGAGACGGAACAGATGTTTAGAGACATTTTTGGAGTTGCGGCGACCCTTCTTTATTTTGGCGCTGTGCAGGCAGAGGCGTGTACGCCAAACTACGTTGTTGAAAAAGGCGATTCACTTTCCAAGATCGCGCGGGCAGAGCTTGGGTCGATCTTTGAATACCGTACGATTTATGACGTCAATAGAGATGTCATTGGGCGCAATCCAAATCGGATCTATGTCGGGCAAGAATTGTCCATTCCTTGCGAGGGTGCGCCGGTTGGCGATCTGCGCTGGTCGGTCATGCCCAGCCCAGAAATGATTGCAGAATTGAGCGGTCAGGCGCGGTTGCAGATCCTCGATATCCGCAAGCCCAAAGAAGTGGCGAAAGGCGCAATTCCCGGTGCGATCACGATCCCCTACGCCGCATGGCGCGGTCCAGCTGACAACCTTGGGGCACCGCCGAGCGAGGAAAGCCTGGCGGCGCTCATCGGCGACGCGGGTTTGCGGCTCGACCAGCCCATCGTCATCGTGCACAGCAAAGAGCATCCCATGCGCACAGGCTCTGCCGCGGTCGTCTACTGGCTGCTGAAGTCTTCGGGCGCGGAGCAGCTGGCAATCTTGCGCGGCGGCTACAAAGCCTGGGAGCAGGCGGATAAGCGGTTGGCTTCACGCCCTGCACCGCCGCGCCCCTATGAGGCAAAAGTGGCCTTCAATTGGGAGTGGCGCGCAGATGAAGTCACGGTCTACGGGATTGCCACGGGCCAACTCTCCGGCCACCTCCTGGACGCGCGCCCCCACGGCGTTTTTGAGCGGTTCGACAACGTAGGCAAGGCGCTTGCGACCACATTACCCGGCGCGCGCAACCTGTCAGCGCCCTCTTTGCTCGCGTCTTTGCGCGGGGAAGTCAATGTGGAGGACGGCGTCGAAACAGTTCTTGAGACTTTTCGCGCGCTTGGCTCGGATGGCAACACAGGGCAGGTCGTGACTTTTTGCCATGTCGGCGAACTCGCCGCGCTGAACTGGTTTTACGCATCTGAGCTGGCGGGCATGCCCAACATCAAGCTTTACCCTGAATCAGTGGTCGGATGGACCCACAATGGTGGCGACCTGTTCGCGCCAATCAACTGAGCGGCGCGTCTTCTTCCGGCGCGTCGAAGGTCAAGCGTGCTGCCGGGACCGACCGCAAGTCGTCTACTTTCAATGGTCCGCTGGGCATGGACAGGCGGTTACGCACCACCCAGATCAGGCGCTCCTGCGCGCGTGTGATCGCAACATAGGCCAGCCGCTTCCACAGGGGTTGGCCGGCCTCCATGCGCCCCATCCGCGCCGCGGCATAAAGATCGGGTGCAAAGACCTGCACGGCCTCCCACTGAGACCCCTGTGCTTTGTGGATGGTGACAGCCGCCCCATGCAAAAACGTGGCCCCCATGCGCGCGGCAAAGGGGATGAAGGGTTCCTCCTCATCCGGCTTTTCGATCTTCACGATTGAGGCGGCCGACACCTGGGGGTCCTCCGCGCCCATGACATGCAATCGGCTGAAGCCTGGCTTGCGCCCCTCCCCCAAAAAGATCACCTGCGCCCCTTTGATGAGCCCGCGTGCCTCCAGATCAAGCCGCCTTTTGCGGTGCTTCAATGGCAATTCGATCCCGTCACAGATGAGCGGCTCCCCCGCCAACAGCGCATCCTCTGGGGCCTCATGCACCCGGCGAAAGGCATTGATAAGCCGGATGCGCGTGGCATTGCGCCAGACCAGCACGGGCGAGCGGGCCATGAGGTCAACCTCAACCCGCTGCCCCCAAACAACGCGATCATCGCGGCGGGCCGTGTCTTCGATCAAGCGCTCAAAAGCTTCGAATTCCAGGTCCGGGTCGCTGAGCGCATGAGCAAGGTCCAAGATCGGATTGCCCGCATCTTGCCGAAAAATCCGATTGAGCGAGAGAACCCGCGGTTCTGGCAACTTGTCAAACACCATGGCCCCGGACTGGTTCACCGGTGCCAATTGCGCCGGGTCCCCGAAAAGCAGAAGCGTAGGGAAAATCTCTTTGAGATCGTCAAACTGCTTGTCATCGAGCATCGAGGCTTCATCCACGAACCCGACATCCAGCGGCTCCTCCCGTCGTTTCCACCCCGTGATGAAGTCCGAGCCGCGCAGCCCTGCCGCGGCGAGCGCGCCAGGAATTGACTTGTTGCCCGCATAAAAGGTTGCTGCGCGCGTCAGCGCCTCTTCTGTGAGACCTTCGATGTCGGGTCTTGAGCCGTTGCCAGCGAGCCATTCCGCGATACGCTCGTACTCGGGATCATAAACGGGCGTATAGAGGATGCGGTGGATTGTTGTCGCTGGCACGCCGCGCAGGCGCAACACGCTAGCCGCTTTGTTTGTCGGCGCCAGGATGGCCAACGTGCGCTTGTCCTTGCGCTTGCGGCTTTCGTAATCGCCAGAGACAACTTCAACGCCTGCCGCTTCTAGGGCCTTGTAGAGTTCTGCCAGCAGCAGCGTTTTGCCCGACCCCGCTTTCCCGGTGACCGCTAAAACCTGATCGGCCCCCCCCCCCGGCGGCGGCATCAACAGGTTGTCGCCGATATCGATGCCCGCGCTGCGCAACATCTCCGTCACGGCGTCATAAGCACCGGCCTGATCTTCGGAATAGGTGAGCGCGGTCATGCCTTGGGTCTACAGGCAGACCCCCACTTCGACCAGAGGTACCGGTGGCTCAGGCCGATTTTGCTTCAAGGACTGGCATCGGCGTGCCAAAGGCTTGCCGGAACCAAAACCGAGACTGTTCTGGCGTCACGCCTGCGCGCGCAGCCACTTGGATTTGGGCCTCAGGGGTGAAATCCCACAGCCCAACCGAGATGAGATCCCGCCCGGTGCCCTGGCTGCCCAGCACTTCGGGTGAAGAGCCGATCATACGGTAGATCCGCACCATGCGCGCGTCAAAGACGCCGACGAAGTGCTTGATACCAAAGCCTTGCATGATCTCGCCGCCGCCCAGCATCAGCGCAGCAGCGACATGGGCACCCGCTTTGCGCCGCAGGCAGAAGCGGGTGCATTCCCAGATCAGCGGGCTGCGCAGGGGCCCTTGGATGAGGTGCCCGAAGTGGTCGTTCACCATCGCCGGCCCAGTCGTCGGCAAAAAACGCATAGAGCCGCCGTGCGTGCCATCAGGCTCTTCCCAAATGACGTAAAGCGGGTTTATGTCATCATACTCATCGCGTTCATAACCTTCCGCATCGATCGTTACATCCCAACCGAGGCGCACCTTGAACTGATCGGCTCTGTCACGAAACATTGTGTCGCGCAGTGTTGGAAAGCGGTGCAGTTGATCGGCATAGATGAAACGTAGCATGGTCGGCTCCCGGTGCGGTGATATGTGATAGAACCGTTAGGCAGCCGTCCGTTAAGGCCACCAAAAGGCTCCGCCCGCCAGCAGCGGCGAGCAAGCAACGGTTGCTTCACGTCCCTAAACACAATTTTAAGGAGAGCCGCGCGATGATTTCAAGTGTTAATTGAAAGGGCCTTTCTGCTGATTAGGTGCTGCGATTCACTAGACAACGATGAGGCCGCGGCTCAAGGCGCGGGCGACCGCGTGCGTGGTGTTAAGCGCGCCCAATTTGAACCGAGCGCTCTCAATATATACCCTCAGCGTATGCTCAGAGATCGACAGATTGTCCGCCACCTGCGCCCTGCTGTAGCCAATTGCGAGCAGCGTCATGGCATCAACTTCCCGTGGGGAGAGCGCCTGCGTGACATCCTGGACACGGCCTGGTTCAAGCTCCAGCGCCTTTTCGTTGAGAAAATGCGCGATCAAGATCAAGCCCCGCCGTTGTTCTTCGATGAAGGCCTGCCAGACACCATCGTCACAGGAGTGGTTTGCCGTAAACAAGGCAAACTGGCCATTCGGACCGCGCACCGGGATCGAGTAGCCTTGATTGCCAATTCCATATTCCAAAGCCTCAGTGAGAAACGCCCGTGCCGCTTTCGAAGACCAATCGAGTTGCTTCCAATCCACCGGGTGAAAGCGCTGGTAGCAGCCCAAAATAACCGGGTCGATGCGAACGTAGTTTTGCGCGATGTATCTTTCTTGCCATGCGATCGAGTAGGTGCCACAGCCATATTGATCACCACGCGAGTCCACCCAATGATAAGCGATGTGTCTTATGCATAGGTCTTCTCGAAGGTTCTCTGTCGCCAGTTGTAGACAGCTTAGTGTATCAGCTTGCTCCAAGCTCTCCAGAATACGCTCCAGTTGCGATGTCTTTCTCATGCGGTTGCGTTTGCATCCTCTCTTCAAGAGCGGCGATCTCGGCCATCGCAACCAATGCGGTGTCGTCCAACTGCTCCGCCAACGCAGGCAAATCAACCGACAACGCAAATGTTCTCAAATCCGCCAGAACATCTAACATCCACTCACTTCGCATGGTCAGCCTCTCCTTCAAATGGTTAACAGAGCGTTAATACAACTATAGCATGTGTGGATATCTGAAAGAAATTCGCTGGTTTCCCCTCCCCAGAAATAGCGAGGGCCGAAAATTCAACCTATTGATGTAGCTTGCCGAGACAATAAACGGAAAGAAGCCCGCGGATCAGCAGGTGATTCGCGGGTCTCAAATTCATCCATAGGTTGTGTTTGTGCTACTTGCGCGCCTCCAGCGCATCCTCAAGGGTGCGCAACCCGACCTTCGGAGATTGCACCAAAACAGACATGTTCCCCGGCTTATGCTCGTTGCGCATCATTTTCATGTGCGCCTCTGGCAGATCGTTCCAGGCAAAGACCTCAGACATACAAGGGTCGAGGCGACGCTCCAGCATCAGCTTATTGGCCGCAGCAGCTTGTTTGAGGTGCGCAAAGTGACTGCCCTGCAACCGCTTTTGATGCATCCACATGTAGCGCACGTCGAAAGTGCAGTTGAACCCGGTGGTACCGGCGCAGATGACGACCATCCCGCCTTTCTTCACCACGAACGTGGAAATTGGAAATGTTGTCTCGCCAGGGTGCTCGAACACCATGTCTACGTTGACGCCCTTACCGGTGATCTCCCAAATCGCTTTGCCGAACTTGCGCGCTTCTTTGAACCAGTCGGCGTATTCAGGCGTGTTCACCGTGGGTAACTGGCCCCAGCAGTTGAAGTCCTTGCGGTTCAGAACGCCCTTGGCGCCGAGGTCCATCACAAACTGGCGCTTGCTCTCATCCGAAATCACGCCGATAGCATTGGCACCGGCCGTATTGATGAGCTGGATCGCATAGGAGCCCAGGCCCCCCGACGCGCCCCAGACGAGCACGTTCTGCCCTGGCTTCAGATCATGCGGCTCATGACCGAAAAGCATGCGATAGGCGGTAGCGAGCGTCAGGGTGTAGCAGGCCGCCTCTTCCCAAGTCAGGTGCTTGGGGCGCGGCATGAGCTGCTGTGACTGCACTCGCGTGAACTGGCTAAAGGATCCATCGGGGGTCTCGTAGCCCCAGATCCGCTGGGACGGGGAGTACATCGGATCGCCGCCGTTGCATTCCTCATCATCGCCATCGTCCTGGTTGCAGTGGATGACCACCTCATCTCCGACCTTCCAGCGCGTGACCTTCTCTCCCACCGCCCAAACGATCCCTGAGGCATCAGAGCCTGCGATGTGGTAAGGCTGCTGATGGCCGTCAAAAGGGCTGATCGGCTGACCCAGCGCCGCCCAGACACCATTGTAGTTCACACCCGCAGCCATCACGAGAACCAGCACGTCTTGGCTGTCGAGCTTTGGGACATCCACCACCTCTTGCAACATAGCAGTGTCCGGCTCGCCGTGCCGCTCGCGCCGGATGGCCCAAGCATACATCTGGCTGGGCACATGCCCCATCGGCGGCATCTCACCCATCTCGTAAAGGTCTTTCTCGGGCGCTTCATAATGGGCGATGCTGGAATCAAGTGCCATTTGGGGCCTCCTTCGGACCAAAAGTCTGTGCCGCGACGCAGAATCGCATCCGGTTAGCCGTGAATATGTATCAGCGCGCAATAAAGCAATCTTTGAGAGGGACATTCCGTAATTTTATGACCTTGCATTTGCAGAAATCAACTCGCAGGTGCAGCATTTGTTTCCAGTAGATGGACGATGGAATTCGCATAAAATTGCATGAGTTCTTTTTTTCCCGGCGCGATCGACCACTGGCCTGAGGTCTCTGCGATCAAGCCGCGCTTATGAAACTCTCTCAATGCGATCGTCACGTCGGCACACTCGACTTCTAAAGAGGATAGCCGGTTCGCCTCCGGTAAGCTCTTAAAGAGCGCCGTGATCTTTGTGCGCAGAGCCTCTTCCGCAAGAGCCCCGTGTTGCAAAAGGACAGTACTCATTGCAGGCGCTGCCAGCACGGGCATGCCGTCACCGATCCGCGCCATGAGCTCTGTCCCTAGTTGGGGAACGCTGCGATCATGGAGACTGTCGCGCAAAGAAAGCGGCGTGCCGAAAGCCACGGCGGCTGTGCCAAATCGGGTTTCTTGCAACGTGAGCCGCTGCCACAGCTTTGCGAGGATGAACCGCAGGATCACGCTGATGCGCACGCCAAACCGACGATCCCCCCGTTTGTGCGCCGCAACAAGGACCACATCTTCAAGCACGCGGTCATAGTTTATGGCCACCGGCACAAAGATGACATCGCGCCCCTCTTCAGGATGAAACCCATCAACGATGTAGGACAAAAGCCCCATCTTGGGGTGTTTCATGCGACCGTCGAGGCTGAGCCCGCCTTCGGGATAGAACGCTTGATTTACCCCCCCGGCTGTCGCCATTTGAACATACCGCGCGAGCACGCGCCGGTAGAGCGCATCCCGCGCGCGCCGTCGAATAAAGTAGGCCCCCAGAGATTTGATGAGAAAACTCAGCGGCCAGACACGTGCCCATTCACCCACCGCATAGGACAATGAGATGTCCCGCGCGGCGAGATAGGTCACAAGCACGTAATCCATGTTGGACCGATGGTTCATGACAAAGACCACCGTGGCCTGTTTCGGAATACCCGCAATCACCGCGTCATTGGTTTTCGCGGTCTCAATCCGGTAGACCGACGTGGCCAACAGCCTGGCCGCGCGGATCCCAAAGCTGAAATAGGCAAAAGCCGAAAAGCTCGGGACGATCTCCCGCGCATAGGTCCGCGCAGTTTCAAAGGCCACATTCTCCGGCACACCCTTCGCTTTGGAAAAGGCGACGATTTCTTCGGTAACCTCAGGATCGTAGATCAGCCGCTGGATCATATCGTAGCGTCGCGCGAGCTTGAAAGGCTCAATCGGTCGCTTGAGCCTCGCATTAAGCCGCTTGACCGCGCGCTCCAGTCTGAGGCGAAAGAACCAGCGCACCGAGGGGATCAACAGATGGCTAAGTGCTGTGACTGCCGCAAAGACGACGATAAGCAAAAAGAGCCAGAGCGGCAGTTCAATAGTTTGGGTCATGCCGATCAGATGTGACGCTGACGCGGGATCAGCGTCAAGACATTCCCCAAAATCGCATCTAGGGCAGCCATGTAACATCTAGGGCAGCCATATAAGTTGTGTTAACTACCACACAATCGCCGCAATGCAGCGAATTGACAACGGTATAATCTGTCGCTTAGAACCGCAGTAATGTAATTTTATTGCTTGCCCGCCTGTTTGCTTGCTTGAAGGAGTGTTCTATGTCCGCCGCCGCAAAAGACCGTCCTTGGCTGATCCGCACCTATGCGGGGCACTCGACCGCGAAGGCATCGAACGCGCTCTACCGCACCAACCTAGAGAAAGGGCAGACCGGGCTTTCGGTGGCCTTCGATCTGCCGACCCAGACAGGCTACGACAGCGATCACATTCTCAGCCGCGGCGAAGTGGGAAAAGTCGGGGTCCCGGTCAGCCATTTGGGCGATATGCGCACGCTTTTCGACCAGATCCCGCTCGAGCAGATGAACACGTCGATGACGATCAACGCAACTGCGCCATGGTTGCTGGCGCTCTACATCGCCGTGGCAGAGGAACAGGGCGCGGATGTCTCGAAGCTGCAAGGCACGGTGCAAAACGATCTCATCAAAGAGTACCTGAGCCGCGGGACCTATATCTGCCCACCCGCCCCGTCACTTAAGATGATCGCGGACGTGGCGGAGCACTGCTATTCAAACGTGCCCAAATGGAACCCGATGAATGTCTGCTCCTACCATTTGCAAGAGGCCGGCGCGACACCGGAGCAGGAATTGGCGTTCGCTTTGGCAACGGCAACCGCTGTGCTCGATCAATTGCGCCCGCGCGTGGATGAAAAGGACTTCCCAGCCTTGGTCGGACGCATTTCGTTTTTCGTGAACGCGGGCATCCGATTTGTCACCGAGATGTGCAAAATGCGCGCCTTCGTCGATTTGTGGGACGAGATCTGCGCAGAGCGCTATGGCGTCAAAGACGGCAAGTACCGGCGCTTCCGGTACGGTGTGCAGGTCAATTCACTTGGGCTGACCGAGCAGCAACCGGAAAACAACGTCTACCGCATTCTCATCGAAATGCTCGCCGTCACGCTGAGCAAGAAGGCCCGTGCCCGCGCTGTGCAACTGCCCGCCTGGAACGAAGCGCTCGGCCTGCCCCGCCCTTGGGATCAGCAATGGTCGATGCGCATGCAGCAGATCTTAGCTTATGAGACGGACCTTTTGGAGTTCGACGATCTCTTTGATGGCAATCCTGCGGTCGACGCCAAAGTGGAAGAATTGAAAGAAGGCGCGCGCGCTGAATTGGCACTTCTAGACGGCATGGGCGGTGCCATTGATGCGATTGACTACATGAAAGGCCGATTGGTTGAGAGCAATTCTGACCGACTTGGCCGCATTGAAGCGGGTGAAACCGTCGTCGTCGGTGTCAACAAATGGCAAAAAGGTGAGCCGTCACCGCTCATGACGGGAGACGGGGGGATTATGGTCGTCGATCCTGCGGTTGAAGCCGATCAAATCGACCGGCTCAATGAATGGCGGGAGACGCGCGATGGTGCGGCTGTGAGAAGCGCCCTCGCTGACCTGCGCGCGGCAGCGGCTGAGGGCAAAAACGTGATGCCTGCTTCCGTCGCTGCGGCAAAAGTCGGTGTGACCACTGGTGAATGGGCCGCTCAAATGCGTGCCGTGCACGGGGAATACCGTGGCCCAACTGGCGTGGCCAAGGGACAATCAAACAAGACCGAAGGCCTGGACGATTTGCGCGCAGCCGTCGATGCCGTCAGTGACAAGCTCGGCCGGAGGTTGAAATTCCTCGTGGGCAAACCGGGCCTCGATGGGCATTCGAATGGCGCAGAGCAAATTGCGGTGCGCGCCCGCGATTGCGGCATGGACATCGCTTACGAAGGTATTCGTTTGACCCCATCCGAAATTGTCACAGCGGCCCGCAACGATGCCGCGCATGTGGTGGGACTTTCCATTCTATCTGGTTCACACATTCCGCTGGTCGAAGACCTCATGGCGCAGATGCGTGAGGCAGGATTGGGACATGTACCTGTCATTGTTGGCGGCATCATTCCTGACGATGACGCGCTGCGGCTAAAGAGCATGGGCGTTGCGCGCGTATACACGCCTAAAGATTTTGAGCTCAACATGATCATGAACGATATCGTAGAACTCGCAGATCCCGCTGCGGTTGCTGCGGAATAGGTGTGACACAAATTAAAGCTTTAAGGTTTATTAAGATTTCATTAACCCCTTTGCCGTAATCGGTAAAAAAAGGGGTTAACCTATGATGCCAGACTTAAAATCCATGTCGCGCAAAGAGCTTGAAAAACTGCAAGCTGATGTCGCGAAAGCCTTGAGAAACGCCCAAAATCGAGACAGGCGCGATGCCAAACGCGCGGCTGAGAAAGCTGCAGCGGAGTTTGGTTTTTCGCTCGTCGACCTATCAGAGGGCGAAGCTAAAGTAGCTAAGCAGCCGAAAAAGAAGGCAAAACCGCCATCCAAACCGTCTAAGCCACAATTCGTCAATCCGGCAAATCCAAAAGAAACGTGGACTGGCAAAGGTCGCCAGCCCAATTGGTATCGGGCTGAGATCGAAAAAGGCACTTCGCGCGAGTCGATGAAAATCAAGTAGTCGCGCAAAAATTGAACGGCACAGCGGCTGTTTCAATTCTGAGTTATTTTCACAAAACCATAGGCAGATATTCGCCGATAAAGACACGTCACGTTACGTGACATTCGACAGATGGTTTTTGTCGAAGGCCCTTTTGCGGCCAGTTGTTTGCCTGCAGAGAATTGAGCGCGCATTTGCCACTTGAGCAATTGCGCGCTCAGAATTTGAATTGCCTATTTCCGTTGACAAGAGCCTTTGCTCGCACCGCCTTTTCAGATGAAATGAGCGAAGAACCGCTGGGAGTACCACATGACCGTCCACATAGGCGCTGAACCAGGCCAAATTGCAGAAACTGTACTTCTCCCGGGCGACCCCTATCGCGCCAAATGGGCCGCAGAGACCTTTTTGGAAAACGTCGAACGCGTGAACGACGTCAGGGGGATGCTTGGCTTCACCGGCTCTTGGAAAGGTAACCGTGTGACCATTCAGGGATCTGGCATGGGCATGCCTTCGCTTTCAATATACGTGAACGAATTGATCAGCCACTATGATGTGCAGGCTTTAATCCGGATAGGCTCTTGCGGTGGAATGCAAAGCCACGTGAACCTCCGCGATGTCATCATTGCAATGACAGCCAGTACGACCACTTCTCCGTCTTCTGGCATTCTGCGGGAGTTAAATTACGCGCCTGTTGCAGATTGGTCTCTGCTCCGGGCTGCGGTGGCTGCGGCAGAGGCGCAAGATATCCGTACGCACGTCGGGGGCATCTATTCGACGGACGTGTTTTACGCGGAACGGCCAGATCTTGACGAACAATTGGTGCGCCACGGCGTCTTGGCGGTCGAAATGGAAGCCGCCGAACTCTACACCCTCGCCGCCCGCCATGGCCGCCGCGCCTTGGCTGTCCTCACCGTTTCTGATCACCTGCAAACCGGCGAGGCCCTCTCGTCGATGGATCGCGAAAAGACATTTGGCGACATGGTGGAGATTGCGCTGACGGCCGCATTCCAAACGCAGACATAAAGGGCGTCAGCCCATATCAGTTTCACGGTATTTCGGTCTGGGGACGCGTAAGATTTTGCTTCATCGAATTGCATCCATCACAGACCATGCGTTCGGTCATATCCATTCAAGGCTTTACTTGCGCTGACCGGATCACTGGAGGCGAAAACCTCAATGAGCAATGGAAAACACGCGGCGGCGTCCGATGAATGCGTCGCAGAACAATCGCCACCTGGACAGGCGCTCAAACCCGCAATCAGATCGATCTCGGCAAAGAACTCCAGATAATCCCCCGGTCTGACCGGGCTTTGCTTCATAAAGTACTGGCCCGTATCGCGGGTAAAACCTGTGCACATGAAGACGTTCAAGACATCGTGCACATGGGGCTCGGCTTCTTGCAAAGACTGCCCCAAATGCGTCGACAGCGCCCGAGTCAGATTTGAATGGCAGCAATAATGGTACTGACCCCCGTGCAAAAGGTTATGCGTGTAAGGATCACACCGGGTTCCGATGACGTCATGCACAGAGCCACCGAAAGCATCGATCCCGTACCAAGCCAAAGTGTCATGCGTAATCGTTGCCATGGGCCGCAGATGGGGAAAAGAAGACAACATCCGCTCGCCCGTTGTGAGATGTGTCCCGTGTAATGCGCGCGTTTTACCGGAGTAAAAGCGTTCCGAAAGATCATGGGCATTCCACAAATTGAAGTCTCCCACCTGAGGCCCCTCGATGGAGACGATGCGGAAATAGTGCCCCGCCGGAATGAAAAGGCAACGGGCATCGCGAGGGGGAACGCGCAGCGCACTCGTTTTGCGCAAAGAGGCACGCGCCCGCGCATGGCCGGCCATATCAGGCTTCGGCAACGTCTCTGGCGGATAACAGATGACCGGAGCGACTGCGCGGCGCGTTTGCGCGTCTCTGGGCGGTTGCGTCATGCGTTTTGACCTGCGATCCGACCCGAAAAAAGGCACCCACCCAGAAAGGTCCCTTCAAGCGCATTGTAGCCATGATACCCGCCTCCGCCAAAACCGCAGACCTCGCCCGCGGCAAACAGACCGGGCAGCACTGTACCGTCCGGACGCAACACGCGCCCTTCAATATCGGTGTGAATGCCGCCAAGCGATTTGCGGGTCAGAACATTCAACTTTACAGCGATCATGGGACCATTTGCTTTGTCTAAAATCCGGTGGGGCTTTGCCGTTCTGATGAGACGATCACCGAGGTAGGCCCGCGCTCCGTTTATCGCCGTGATCTGGGCGTCCTTGGCAAAGGGGTTTTTGATCTGACTGTCACGCGCTTCGATCTGACGTCGAATGTGATCCAGTTTCAACGGATGTGCTGGGGTCTTCGCATTCATGCCCGCGACCAGCGTTTCGAGATCATCCGCAACAACAAAATCGTCACCGTGCCGCTTGAAAGCTTCAACCGCCGGCGTTGCGCCTTTGCCAAGACGCGCCTTCAGCACGTCAAGCCAGCCGCCGTCCGTCAAATCAGCGTTCTGTTCGGAGCCGGAGAGCGCAAACTCCTTTTCGATAATTTTTTGGGTCAAAATGAACCAAGAGTGCTCACCCGCAGCGAGGATCCGCTTGAGCGTGGCCAAAGTGTCAAAACCTGGCAAATGGGGAGCCTCCATCCGATCGCCCTTTGCGTCAAACCATAAAGATGACGGCCCGGGCAGCACGCGAATTCCGTGATTGGGCCAGATTGAATTCCAATTCTGGATCCCTTCGCAATAGTGCCACATCCGATCCTCGTTGATCAGCCCAGCACCGGCTGTGCGCGCAATGTCATGCATTGCGCCGTCCACATAGTCGGGGACGCCAGAGACCATGTTGGCTGGCACCGACCCAAGCCGTTCGGTCGGCCAATGCCGCCGCACCAGATCATGGTTGCCCCCAATGCCTCCCGTCGTTAGGATCACCGCCTCGGCGTGATGATCGAACTGGCCAATGATGCGGCGCGATGTGCTGACGCCCCGCGGGTCCGAGGCCTCCTCCAACATGTCACCGCGGACGCCAACGATCGAGCCATTGGTGGTGATGAGGTCTGTGACGCGGTGGCGGAACCCAAAGACCAGATGCCCTTGTTCAGCGTGCTTGACCATGCGCCGAGCAAAAGGCGCGACAACGCCCGTTCCTGTCCCCCAGGTGATGTGAAAGCGTGGCACGGAGTTGCCATGACCCTGCGCATCTGAACCACCACGCTCCGCCCAACCAACAACTGGAAACCAGCGCATGCCAAGCGACGCGCACCAGCGCCGCATTGGACCGGCGGCCCAATCGATGAACCGCTCTGCGTAGATGCGCGGGTTTTCATCTTCGGGTCGGTCAAACTGAGCCGAGCCCATCCAGTCGTTGAACGCCAGATCCCGACTGTCTTTGATGCCAAGGCGCCGTTGTTCAGGCGTGCCAATCATGAAGAGGCCGCCCAAGGACCAATAAGCCTGCCCGCCGAGAGACTGTTGCCCCTCTTGGTCCAGCAACAAAACGCTCCGGCCTCGCTTGACCGCTTCGTCCGCCGCGACCATCCCCGCAAGACCTGCCCCTACAATAATCACATCCGCTGTCGTCACGCGCAATCTCCCCCCGTGTGGCTGGCAATGCCTCGCCGTACCTGACGGTAGCGGCAGTCACACAAGGATGTCGAGAGCGACGCAGCGGCTCATCCATCCGGTGGATGTCTTCGCAAACAACCGATGACATCCGGCGGATGGAAGAGGCCTACACCGTTCGCTCGACCATCAGCTTCTTGATTTTTGCGATGGCCGCGGCGGGGTTGAGGCCTTTCGGGCAGGTCTTTGCACAGTTCATGATCGTATGGCAGCGATAGAGCTTGAACGGGTCTTCCAAATTGTCCAACCGCTCACCGGTGTTCTCATCACGGCTGTCGATGATCCAGCGATAGGCATGCAGGAGCGCTGCTGGTCCTAAGTAACGGTCGCCATTCCACCAATAGCTGGGGCAAGACGTTGAACAACAGGCGCACATGATGCATTCGTAAAGCCCGTCAAGCTTCTCCCGATCCGAGATGGACTGTTTCCATTCTTTGGCAGGCTCAGGCGTTTCCGTCTCAAGCCAAGGCTGAATGCTGGCGTGCTGCGCGTAAAAATGGGTCAAATCTGGTATCAAATCTCGGACCACCGGCATATGCGGAAGCGGATAGATCTTCACAACGCCCTTTACCTCTTCAATGCCGTAGGTACAGGCCAGCGTATTGATGCCGTCTATGTTCATGGCACAGGATCCGCAGATCCCCTCGCGGCAAGACCGCCGGAACGTGAGCGTGGGATCGATCTCATTCTTAATCTTGATCAACGCGTCAAGCATCATCGGGCCGCAGCTATCAAGATCTACAAAATAGGTATCAACTGCAGGGTTCTTGTCGTCATCAGGGCTCCAGCGATAGATGCGGAACTCCTTGAGGTTGGTGGCACCCTGCGGCTTGGGCCAGGTTTTTCCCGTGGTCATGCGGGAGTTTTTTGGCAGTGTCAGCTGGACCATTTAGATCTCCTATCTCCGGGCAGAGGCTTGCCCGTTTCCTGTTATCCGACGTCTCGGACGAACAAAGTGTTTTTCTCCGCTTCGAATGTAATCGCGTAATTCGCGCGCAAAAGATCCCTGACCAATGGTCGCGCCCAGGCGTCTGCATGGGCGGTCTCCATCAAAATCGCATGGGGCAACGCCACGTCGGCATCGAGCAAAGGCGCAAGAACGCGGTCCTCAGTCCCCTCGACATCGATCTTCAAAACGACCCGGTCGAAGGCCACGGCTTCATGCCAGAACTCCAGCAAAGTCCGCACAGGGACCAGCGTCGCGCCATCACGCACACGTTCGCGGATCGGCAGGAGCGAGGCTTGGCCATGGTTGCGGCTTCGAAAGTAAAGCATCTCCTCGCCAGCGCACGCGCCAAGCGCGCAGCTTTCAATCCGCACAATCGCGCCGAGATCATTTAGCCGCAGGTTATGACCGAGCCGACCAATCATGGTTGGATTAGGTTCAATCGCAATCACCTTGCTGCCGGCACCGGCCGCACGGGCCAAAGGCAAAGTATAGGCGCCCGAGTTGGCACCGACATCAAAAACGACTGTGTTGCGCCCCGCCACAAGGGCCGATAGGGCTGCAAGGCACCGGTTTTCGGGCGGCACGCCATCACGCCATATCATCCGGTCGGTGTAATTGTCCCGCGGATCGACATACATTCGGATTCCAGCAAAAGAGACGATTTCGGGCGGCAACATCGGCACAAGCTTTTGTCGCATGTCCTTATCGGCGGACTTGAAGACCGCGCGCAGTGCAGCACTCGAGCCAGGATCAGCGGTCGGATAGCTCATCTGCATCATGGCTCAAAGCGGCCTCAGGGCAGCACCGCGGGCGCTCAGACACTGCTGCGTCTTGGGTCGGGCGAGCACCGCACGGGCCGCGGCTTCGGTCTCATCATCCACACCGACGACGCCTGAACGCGCAAAAGTACGCACTTCCGATGCCATCGCAAACTCAACGATGCAATCCGTCGCGGGAGATATGAGTTGCCTTGTCACCTCTGGAAAGCGCGTGGCCAAGGTTTCGGCCACGCTCCCCTTTGCTGCTTGCCGCGCGGCACCGTCGACACGTTCCTCAATGGGAGCGCAAGCTGCGACCAGCATCAAAAACCCTCCCGTGTAGAAACGCATGTCAGCAGCCGCATGCCATCAATTGGGCAGCGCCACACCGTTTTGGCAGTAGGTTGTCCCACGGTACATGCCGTAAAAATGCGGCGGACAGAAAGCCCGAACGGCGAGGCGCGTGCGGTGGCTGAACTTGCTGCTGTGGGAATGCTGATTGGTCACCGGCCGAGGCTGACTGACATGGCCCACAAAGCCCTTGTTTCCGGGGAACGCCCCGGTATGCCCATCGGCCCAAGCCGTGAGCGGCAGCGTTGCCATCACCGCACTGAGCAGAACGGCGCGTGATATCTGTTTGATCATTAGTAAACCCTCGCTTTCGGCGCAATCTTCTTGAGGTCAATCCCCCCCTCATTGTGGCTGGTGAGCGGCTGCAAGTGAACCCCTCTGAAGCCCAGAGAGGCCTCATTGCCTTTGAACCAGATCAGGGAGTGCTTGCGCCAGTTCACATCGTCACGGTCCGGGTAATCCTCATGCGCGTGGGCCCCGCGGCTCTCCTTGCGCGCGGCTGCCGCCGTAATAGTCGCCACCGCGTTCGGCATAAGGTTTGTCAGCTCGAGCGTCTCCATCAAGTCTGAGTTCCAGACCATGGAGGTATCCGTGACGGAAATGTCGTCTAGCTTGTCGGCCACAGCCTTCATCTTCTCCTCGCCCTCGGCAAGTGTCTTGTCGGTACGGAACACCGCCGCATCGGCCTGCATAGTTTGCTGCATCTCAAGTCTGAGCGCGGCCGTTGGGACATGACCCTTGGCATAGCGCAAACCATCAAAACGGCTGAACGCCGCTTCTACCGACCGGTGATTGGGTGTCGGTACCGGTGACTTTGCATCGACCACTTCCTTGGCGCGAATGGCCGCTGCGCGGCCGAAGACCACCAAGTCGATCAAACTGTTAGAGCCCAGACGATTGGCCCCGTGAACAGAAGCGCATCCCGCTTCCCCCACCGCCATGAGGCCCGGGGAGACATTGTCAGGGTTGTTTTTCGTCGGCGCCAAAACCTCACCCCAATAGTTCGTCGGGATACCGCCCATGTTGTAATGCACCGTCGGCAGAACGGGGATCGGCTCCTTGGAAAGATCCACACCAGCGAAGATGCGCGCACTCTCAGAGATACCGGGCAGGCGCAGGTCAAGCGTCTCTGGTGGCAAGTGGTTGAGATGCAGATGGATATGATCCCCCTGCTCGCCCACACCGCGCCCTTCGCGGATCTCCATCGTCATGCACCGGCTGACCACATCACGGCTCGCAAGGTCTTTATAGGTCGGCGCATAGCGCTCCATAAAGCGTTCGCCCTCGGAATTGGTCAGATAGCCGCCCTCGCCGCGCGCGCCCTCGGTGATCAGACAGCCCGCACCGTAGATACCGGTGGGGTGGAACTGCACAAACTCCATGTCCTGCAGAGGAAGCCCCACACGCGCCGTCATACCGCCGCCGTCGCCGGTGCAGGTATGCGCCGAGGTCGCCGAGAAATACGCCCGTCCGTAGCCACCGGTGGCCAGCACCACCATCTTGGAGGCAAACAAATGCATCGACCCGTCGTCGAGCTTCCAGCAAAGCACGCCTTGACAGACGCCATCCTCCGACATGATCAAATCGATCGCGAAATACTCAATGAAAAAGTTGGCCTTTTGCTTCAACGATTGACCGTAAAGCGTATGCAGGATCGCGTGGCCTGTCCTGTCCGCGGCAGCGCAAGTGCGTTGGACCGGCGGCCCCTCGCCGAACTCGGTTGTGTGCCCGCCAAAGGGCCGTTGATAGATCTCGCCATCCTCTGTCCGGCTGAACGGCACGCCGTAATGCTCCAGCTCATAGACCGCCGCGGGCGCCTCACGCGCCAGATATTCCATCGCATCTGTATCGCCCAGCCAGTCAGAGCCTTTGACCGTGTCGTACATGTGCCACTGCCAGTTGTCCGGCCCCATGTTACTGAGACTGGCGGCAATCCCGCCTTGTGCCGCAACGGTGTGGGAGCGGGTCGGGAACACCTTCGAGATACAGGCGGTCTTGAACCCCTGTTCCGCCATTCCGAGCGTCGCCCGGAGACCTGCACCGCCTGCGCCTACGACGACAACGTCGTATTCGTGGGTTTGATAATCGTATGCAGCCATCTGAGAACCTTTCCTAGTGGCAACGGTTATAGTGCTATCTTTGCAACCGCAAAAACGCCTGCGACGATGAGCGTGTAACAGCCCGCCGTCACGGCAACGATGGTCAGTTTACCCGCCAACCCGTGAACGTAGTCTTCAACAGCGACGAGCGTTTCGCTCATCAAGTGAAAGATCACCACAGCCAGTGTGAGGATCGAAATGATCGCGGGGATCGGTCGACTGTAGTAGGCCAAAACTTCTTCGTAAGTGCCCCCCAGTCCCAACGCGAAGGTGATGACGAAGGCAGGCACAAGAATAACGAGAAGCATTGAGGTGACCATCATCTGCCAGTGGTGGTGGGTGCCCTGGCGGCCGGAACCGAGACCCAAGGCACGTTTTCTGTCTGTCATATATCTTTGCATCGCGCCGCCTTTCAGAAGATCACTGCCACAACGAGCGCGACGAGGGTCGAGAGCCCAAACATGCCAAACGCCATCTTCTCAGAAGTCGGAACGTCCAGACAGTACCCAAAATCCCAAACCACGTGCCGCAGCCGCCCGAGCATGTGATAGGTAATGCCCCAAACCGCCCCAAACATCACCAGATCGCCCAAGAAACTGCGCATGAGACCGTCGATGAAAGCAAAAGCGCCGGGCGATGTCGCCGCGGCAAGAAACCACCAGACCACAAGTGCTGCGGGCAACAGGCATCCAATACCCGTGATGCGCACCATGATGGATGACATCGACGTCAGCTGTGGACGATAAACTTGAAGGTGCGGGGAGAGGGGCCGATTACCCCTGTTCACATCGGCCATACGAGGTCCTTTTGTGTGGCTGATACAAAAACATGGCTGATGAGTAGTTTAACGGAAATTCTCCTTTTGTCACGTAGGTCTGCGCATTTGCCGCAGCTGCCGGACCTCAATAACACAAAGAACTCTCTCAATCTATGACGCCTCCCAATTTGTGATCACAAGATTCAGCCCAGTGATCACAAAAACTAGTGTTACTCTAACCGACTCACTTGCCGCGTGGTTTCGCGCTGGAGTTTTCTACGAATTTGCTCGGGATACTCTTCGAAGCCGCTCGCTGTGATCACAAATGCGCCTTCCCCATAGATCACCTTCTCATAAAAGTAAGCGGTGAGATCTTCGTCACCTGTCTCAATTGCAAGCGCGTTCACGGTGATCCCTTGCGCATCAAGGATCGGGCGCTTTGTCTCGGGCGGTTCCCCCTCATTGGAGATACCATCACCCGAGACATCGATCACCCGCCGGCGGCACATCGGCACGTCTTCAAAACTTTCAACCGCCAAATCCAGCGCCTCGCCAACAGCTGTAGAGTAGTTCTGCCAAACCCGCGGATCCTCTGCGATCCGATCCGCAAAAGCGTAGACATCAGAGGCTCTTTTCATATGCGTCCATGGCAGCGTTTGTCGCTGTCTTGAAGAGCCCGACCATTGTATCAAGCTGACCGCGCCCTGCTGGTCCACCAACGCATCCACAACAAGCCCGTCTCGCAGCGCGGCAGCGAGGCCGTCCATCTGCATGCGAAACTCTTGCCGGTCAACAGAACCTGACACATCCACAGCGAGCACAAGTGCCAAGTCACAGGCCAATACCCGGGACGACAGTATCAGCCAAAAGAGCACACTGAGCGGACGCATGGCACCAGACTAACGCCCTGAACCGGACGCGCCATCGCTTTTCGCGAGTTTCTGCGGCCGAAAAACCGCGAGCCTGCGGGCAAGACGCGCCTGCCCGCAAGGACAGTCAGGCCAACGTTTCGTCAATGCCCTTGCAGGCTTCGACGAGCCCCTTTACGGCCCCGACCGAATTGTCGAACATCGCCTGTTCTTCTTTGTTCATGGCGATCTCTACAATCCGCTCGACCCCTTCTGACCCGATGACTGTGGGCACGCCGACGTAAAAGCCATCCAGGCTATAAGCACCATCCACATAGGCGGCGCAGGGCAGCACGCGCTTTTGGTCTTTGAGGTAGCTTTCCGCCATCTCAATGGCTGAGGTCGCGGGCGCATAAAAGGCTGACCCAGTCTTTAGCAGCCCGACAATTTCTGCCCCGCCATCCCGCGTCCGCTGCACAATCGCGTCGAGTTTCTCCTGGCTGGTCCAGCCCATCTGGACAAGGTCAGGCAAAGGGATGCCCGCAACGGTCGAATAGCGCACCAGAGGCACCATCGTGTCGCCGTGCCCGCCGAGAACAAAGGCTGTCACATCTTTCATCGACACGTTGAATTCGCTTGCCAAAAAGTGACGGAACCGTGCGGAATCGAGCACACCCGCCATCCCGCAGACCTTCTCATGCGGCAGACCGGAAAACTCGCGCAGCGCCCAGACCATGGCATCCAATGGGTTGGTGATGCAGATCACAAAGGCCTCCGGGGCATGGGCAGCAATCCCTTCACCAACCGACTTCATGACCTTGAGGTTGATCCCCAACAGATCATCGCGGCTCATCCCGGGCTTACGGGCAACGCCGGCAGTCACAATGCAGACATCCGCGCCAGCAATGTCTGCATAGTCCTGCGTTCCAGACAACGCCGCATCGAATTTCCCGGCTGGACCAGACTCAGCGATGTCGAGCGCCTTGCCCTCAGGAACGCCCTCAGCGATGTCGAACAAAATCACGTCGCCCAATTCCTTCAGGGCGGCAAGATGCGCCAACGTACCGCCGATCTGCCCCGCGCCGATCAGCGCGATTTTGGGTCTGGCCATAAAGTCTCTCCCAGTGAGTTATGTCCGCGCCGGGATAGCGAAATGCTCCTTTGCCTGCAAGCGCCGACGCTGCGCTGCAACATTCGCGATGAGACCGTCGTGGACAGGCGCTCTGAGATCCTGTGAACTGCACCAGATGTTGACGCTTGATCTATTCTTTTTCTGCGTGGCAGGACCGGCGGTCGTTTTTGCGGGTATCTCAAAAGCGGGATTTGGCTCAGGTGCGGCCTTTGCATCGGCCAGCGTGCTCGCCCTGGTGGTCGAGCCCGGCTTGGCCTTGGGCGTCATGCTGCCCCTGCTGATGCTGATCGATGTCTCCTCTCTCAAGCCCTACTGGCGAAAGTGGAGTGTGCCCGACGTGCGCGTGCTGATTCTCGGGGGGCTGCCTGGTGTCGCCCTAGGGGCCGCGCTCTTTAGTGTGGCCTCGCCCGATCTTTTTCGATTGCTGATCGGCGCGGCCTCAGTGGGGTTTGTGCTCTGGCAGATCAGCCAGCAAGCGGCGCGCGGCGCGACCCGGCGGCCTTTGCCTCTTTGGGCTGGGGCGCTGATCGGCGTTGTTGTGGGATTTACAACCTTTGTCAGTCACGCGGGTGGACCGCCAGCAGCGGTCTACCTGCTAAGACGCAATCTTACCAAAACCGCGTTTCAGGCGACCACTGTCCTCGTCTTTTGGGTGCTTAACATCGCGAAGTTCTTCCCCTACGCCGCGCTTGGCATGTTCACCACCCAAACACTGCTTTCGAATGTTCTGCTCGCCCCCTGCGCCCTGATCGGCACTTGGCTTGGCGTACGGGCGCACCGGCTGGTACCCGAACGCCTATTTTTCGCGGTGACATACGCGTTGCTGCTCATAACCGGCAGCAAGCTCATTTGGGACGGCTTGACCTAAGTGGAATGCGCGGCTGCTAGATCTCTTCGCCTTTGGCAGGCACTGCCGCTTCAATCGCTTCATAGGACTGTCCCGAAGCGACCAAACAGGTCAGACCGTTTGGCGATGTGACCGTGATGGTCCAAGTCCCGGTCTCGTTGGATGCGAAGACCTCGACCATTGAATTGTTGGAGCCCAATCCGACCGATTGGCGTGTCTCGCCATACCCTTCGGCCAGGCGTTCAAGCACGGCGTCGCGGGGGCCGCAATTGCCCCGGGACTGCGCACTGGCATCGGTCGTCATCGCAAGATAGGCGAGTGCCACGGCGGAGAGAGCGGAGAATTTATAGATCTTTTCGACTTTCGTCATCGTTCTTGCCTTCCTTCAAAAAGGCGGCACCCTGTGGATCTTCGGACCAATTCCGGGTTTTCCCGGCGAGACCCTGGGCGGCCCTAGGTTTTGCCTTGTGGCTACGCATGCCCGCCCGTATTCATCGACGGCCTTGCCGAAACGGCTCTCCCTAAGGGCTGCACCACTGGCAAAGTCTGCCTGCAAAGACTTGAAGTACTGGTTAACGTGGCGACCTGAACTGTCATAATTTCAGATTTTGCTGCAATGCGGCAGAAAAATGCTTGTGCTTTTGCGCAAAAAATGTCCCCTTGCCGCCAATTTTTTCTACCCGCGGGCGCACGACCCGCCCGTGAAGACCGGATTGACGCCTGATGTCAAAGATCACCCGCCCGCTACGCTCTGTCCTCTACATCCCGGGATCCAAACCCAGGGCCTTGGACAAAGCCCGCGGGTTGGCTTGCGACGCCATCATATTTGACCTCGAAGATGCGGTGACGCCAGAGGAGAAAGTCACCGCGCGCGCCACGTTGCGCGAAGCGCTCGAGAACGGCGGCTACGACAATCGCTACAAGGTGGTGCGGATCAATGGGCTCGACACACCCTGGGGGGCCGACGACGCCGCTGCCGCAGCAAAGATGCCGGCCGACGCGATCCTTTTGCCCAAAGTCGGCAGCCCAGCCGATCTTGAGGCGGCGTCAGCGATCACTGGAGACCGGCCGCTTTGGGCGATGATGGAGACACCAATCGCAATGCTAAACGCCCCGGCAATCGCGGCGTACCCGCTTTTGGAAGCGATGGTGATGGGGACAAACGACCTGGCGAAAGACCTGCAGACGCGTTCACGCACCGACCGCTTGCCCCTGCTGACAAGCCTCGGTCTTTGCGTGCTGGCGGCCAAAGCACACGACTGCGCGATCATTGATGGGGTCTATAACGCATTCAAAGATGATGCGGGTCTTGAGATCGAATGTGCGCAAGGTCGAGACATGGGCTTTGACGGCAAAACCCTGATCCACCCGGCACAGCTTGCCGTGACAAACGCGGCTTTCTCGCCATCCGAAGAAGAAGTGGATCTGGCGCGGCGTCAAATCGCAGCTCTCGAAGAGGTTGAGGCCGCAGGTCAAGGTGTCGCGGTGGTTGATGGAAAGATCGTCGAAAACCTGCATGTCGCAACCGCTCGTCAGACGCTGGCAAAGCGCGAAGCGATCGCTGCGCTCCGGGCAGGATAGCGGCTTGGGCCTCTTGCTGCTTGGTCTTGCGCTGTGGAACGGCGCGCATTTTTTCAAACGCTTTGCGCCTCAGACCCGGGCGCGGTTGGGGGAGCCGGGCAAGGGCTTGGTCTCTGTCCTGCTGGTCGGCAGCATCGTGCTCATTGTCATGGGCAACCGGCGGGTGGACTTCATCCCAGTTTGGGATCCGCCCGCGTATCTGACGCATGTGAACAACCTTTTGATGGTGCTCGCGTTCTGGGTCTACGGGTCGTCCGCGGCCAAAAACGCAAGAGCCTGGCCCGCCAACAAAACCCGCCACCCGCAGCTGCTGGGATTCAAAATCTGGGCAATCGCGCACTTACTGGTCAATGGTGATCTGGCGTCGATGCTGCTTTTTGGGGTCCTGCTCAGCTGGGCTGTGCTGACAGTCATCGCCATTAACAGGGCGGAGCCAGATTGGATCCCGCCAGCACCGGCCGGGGCTGCAACTTATGCCCGGCTTGCAATCATCACCGCCGCACTCACGGGTCTGGTCGCCGCAATCCATATTTGGCTCGGCGTTTGGCCCTTTCCATTCTAAGGCCCGCACGATCAAGGAGAACCAAGATGGCCAAAACAAATGCAGGCCGCTTTTTCGAAGATTACCGCTTGGGCGAGGTCATCCAACATGCCGTGCCGCGCAGTGTTACAACAGGAGAGCGGGCGCTCTACCATATGCTCTATCCGGCACGTCACGCGCTCTACTCCTCAGACGTCTTCGCGCAAAGTTGCGGTCTCACGGCGAGCCCGCTCGACGATATGATCGCCTTCCACATCGTTTTCGGAAAAACCGTGCCGGATATCTCTTTGAACGCGGTTGCGAACCTGGGGTATGCAGAGGGGCGTTGGCGTGCACCGGTCTGGCCAGGCGATACACTGCGCAGCCAGTCTGAGGTCATCGGGCTCAAGCAAAACTCCAACGGCCGTACCGGTGTTGTCTATGTCCGGACCACTGGGATCAATCAACACGATAGAGTGGTGCTGGACTACGTGCGCTGGGTCATGGTGCGCAAACGCGACCTGGATGCGCCCGCCCCGGATCCGCATGTGCCAGCGTTAGCGCCCGCGCTCAGTGCTGCGGATCTTTACGTGCCGGATGGCCTCGACTTCAACGGGTATGACTTCACACGCGCCGGAGAAGCCCACCGCTGGGCCGATTACGAAATCGGTGAGAAAATCGACCACGTTGACGGGGTCACCATCGAAGAAGCCGAACACATGATGGCCACGCGGTTGTGGCAGAACACGGCAAAGGTCCACTTTGACACGTCCGCGCGTCCCGACAGCAGCCGGTTGATCTACGGCGGGCATGTCATTTCCATGGCGCGTGCGCTTTCTTTCAACGGATTGGCAAATGCGCAAATGATCGTCGGATTGAACGGCGGAGCACATGCAAACCCCTGCCTCGCCGGCGACACCCTGCGCGCGTGGTCCGAGGTGCTCGACAAGGCGGAGACGACGGCACCTGGGGTGGGTGCCATCCGGTTACGCCTTGTGGCGACAAAAGGGGGAGACGCTTTTGGATTGCGCGGAGAGGATGGCAATTATCTCTCCACGGTGTTGCTTGATCTGGATTATTGGGCGTTGATGCCGCTTTAGGTCTTTTTTACAGCCGCCCGATCCGCGCACGACAACGCGTCCGAGGTGCCGAGGGGGCGCTTGGCCATCTATAAAGTGGTACCTGACGTTCCGATCCGACGTTAAAAACACACTCATTCACCAAGAGCGTGGTTTGCACAGCCCAAAATCTGTACCCCGCCCGTATTTGTGATCACGCAATTTTTTCATGTGATCACAAATGTCGATTTGACCTAGATTTGCGCTGCAAACAGGTAAAAGGTCGCAGGTGGAAAGACTCATGGGCCAGCCAACCCGTGATGAGATTAAAGTGTTGGGACCTTCTTCATGAATATTCACGAATACCAGGCGAAAGCCTTGCTGCGGAGCTATGGCGCTCCTGTGTCTGACGGCCGCGTCGTACTGAAAGCAGAAGATGCCAAAAGCGCCGCGGGGGAATTGGACGGCCCACTGTGGGTGGTCAAGGCACAGATCCATGCCGGTGGACGTGGCAAAGGCAAGTTCAAAGAGCCGGACGCCGGGGACGCAGGCGGTGTGCGGCTGGCCAAATCCGTAGAGGCAGCCGCTGAAGAAGCGAAAAAGATGTTGGGCCGGACGCTTGTGACCCATCAAACTGGACCTGTGGGCAAACAGGTCAATCGGATCTACATCGAAGACGGCTCTGGCATTACCACGGAACTCTACCTCGCCCTGTTGGTCGACCGACAGACCAGCCGGGTGTCTTTTGTCTGTTCGACCGAGGGCGGCATGGACATTGAAGAGGTCGCGGCCAGCACGCCCGAAAAGGTTCTCAGCTTTTCTGTAGATCCAGCCACCGGATATCAGCCGTTCCACGGCCGCCGCATCGCCTTTGCTTTGGGGCTGACCGGGAAACAGGTCAAGCAATGCGTGGCGCTGATGGGCACCCTCTTCAAAGCCTTCATCGAAAAAGACATGGAGATGCTGGAGATCAACCCGCTGATCGTCACCGACGCGGGCGACCTCAAAGTGCTGGATGCAAAGCTTGCCTTCGACAGCAATGCGATCTACCGCCACGCCGATATCGCCGAATTGCGGGATACGACCGAAGAGGACCCCAAAGAGCTTGAGGCCTCCAAGTATGACCTGAACTACATCGCTTTGGACGGTGAGATCGGCTGCATGGTGAATGGCGCAGGGCTGGCGATGGCCACGATGGACATCATTAAGCTTTACGGTGCGGAGCCTGCCAACTTTCTGGACGTGGGCGGTGGGGCGACAAAGGAGAAAGTGACCGAGGCCTTCAAGATCATCACCTCCGATCCCAATGTGAAAGGCATTTTGGTCAACATCTTCGGCGGCATCATGCGCTGCGATGTGATCGCCGAGGGCGTTGTGGCTGCAGTCAAAGAGGTCGGCCTCAAAGTGCCGCTGGTCGTGCGTCTGGAAGGCACCAACGTCCAGCAAGGCAAAGACATCATCAACAATTCAGACGTCGACGTGATCGCGGCGGACGATCTGAAGGACGGAGCCGAAAAGATCGTGAAGGCGGTCAAGGGGTGACATGCGATCCGACATCTTTGATGTCGGCAAAGGCTCCCACGGAGCGTTTGTGCGTCTCACGGGAGAAGCCATGGCGCTGCCTACGGTGGACCTGCGTTGCTATCATAGCTGTTGCCGTCGCTGGCTGCGGCCACGCGCCCAACGCAGATCAGGCCGAGCTTGCAAACATCCGGCCATGGAATGAAATCCCGCGCGCGTCTCCAACCGCGTTCGTTCGCGCTTTCCAAAGCTATTGTGTGAACGCGCCCGCTACGTTGAAGGCAGCAGATGCCAAGTTGCGCGCAGCAGGCTACGTGCCACTGCCCAATCGCCGCGATCCAGTTGTGCGGGCCTATCTCGTAGATGACGGTCGTCCCGCCGTTGGCATCTCGCCAAAGGGCTGCTTGGTCCGCGCGAAGGCGCGCACAGGGCAGGCCCAGAAATTTGACAGCTTTGTGAAAGAGACTTTTTCAGACGCACGTGCCCTTCCTCTCGCGTCCCTTGGTCGGTCAATTGAGAAAGCTTGGCAGGTGCAAACACCGATCGCAGGCGTGGTCGCGACAGAGCGCAAAGTAGACGTCAATGTGCACCTTTTTACCGCCGTTTACACGTATGAAGGGTCGCGCAGATGAGGCGCATTTGTTGTTTAGCTGCGCTGGCACTCGCCATAGGTTCAGCCGCCCTCGCCGGCGGCCCCAAAGCCACAGCCCGCAGCGCCATGGCCCTTTTCGCCGAGCACTGTTTTTCTCCCGTTCTGACCGCCAAGAAGGCCCGCAAGGCGTTCGCGCTCTCCGGGATGACCTACAATTTCTACGACCTTGACCCGTTCTCCAAAGTGGCACCTTCACCCGCGATGACAACCGTTACTCCGGGCACCGACCGCAGGTGCGAGGTCTCGTTTGCGGGCGATCACGCGAAGAGCGCCGCTGAGGCAGCGATGAGCGCGTTGGCGCATGAGATGATCTTTACCCCAGCAGCTTTGCCCGCAAATTTTACACCGACAGAGACGACGACCCTGCTTGCCGCGCGCAAATTAAACCCGCGCCGTGTGGCGGTGGTTCATGTGGGCACGCGAGAAGGGGCGCGCGGCGTCGAAACCTTTATGAGCGTGCACCGGCTCCTCCCGACGCAAGGGGACGGCTGAGATGTTCAGATACACCCTAACCGCACTCCTATTCAGCGCCATAAGCGTCGTGCCGGCCTTTGCCCAGACAAAAGCAGAGGTGGCGGCGCAAAACATCCAACTGGCGATCACCCTGTGCGTCCAAAACAGCCATGACGGGGCCGCACTGCGCGCGGCCTTTGCCAGCACGGGCCATAGCTACACCGCGGAAGACTTTGGCGGCGGCGAGGTGCGCCACCACTACGGCACGCCGGACGCAACGGTCGCGACCGCCGTCTCCCTGCGCGGACCCACACCCCATTGCAGCATCTCAACCGACCAATACGGCGTGAGCCAGATGATCCCCTTTGCCCGCGCCGTGCTCGATCAGCTCTACGAGGGCCCCATCTGGGACGGCTCGCCTGAAGCGGTCAATGTCACGCTGAACTCACCCGACGCGGCGTCTAAAAGTTGCAGCGGTTTTCACATTCTGCCCGGACGGACCGTGATCTGGTTCCAATTCGGCACCCAGGGCCAAGACCCCGTTTGCGTCGAAAACGGCACCGCCCAGATCATGATATCACTATAACTCAAAGGACTTCCCATGGCCGTACTCGTCGATGAAAACACCAAGGTCATCTGCCAAGGCCTCACCGGCAGCCAAGGCACCTTTCACACCGAGCAGGCCATTGCCTATGGCACGCAAATGGTCGGCGGGGTGACCCCCGGCAAAGGCGGCCAGACCCATCTTGACCTACCGGTCTACGATTCCGTGCATGAGGCGATGCATGAGACCGGGGCCAATGCCTCTGTCATCTACGTGCCGCCGCCCTTCGCCGCCGACTCGATCCTCGAAGCCATCGATGCGGGCATGCCGCTAATTGTCTGCATCACCGAGGGCATCCCAGTGCTCGACATGATGCGTGTTCAGCGCAGCTTGGAGGGGTCAAGCTCCCGCCTGATCGGCCCAAACTGCCCAGGCATCATCACACCAGGGGCCTGCAAAATCGGCATCATGCCGGGACACATCCACCAGCGCGGTTCTTGCGGCGTGGTCTCACGCTCAGGCACACTGACTTATGAGGCGGTGAAACAGACCTCTGATCTGGGCTACGGCCAATCCTCCGCCGTGGGCATCGGCGGCGACCCGATCAAAGGGACGGAGCATATCGACGTGCTTGAGATGTTTCTCGCAGATGATGAAACACAGAGCATCATCATGATCGGCGAGATCGGCGGTTCAGCCGAAGAAGACGCCGCGCAGTTTCTCGCAGACGAGAAAAAGAAGGGACGCTGGAAGCCCACCGCAGGTTTCATCGCGGGCCGCACAGCCCCGCCCGGGCGCCGCATGGGCCACGCCGGTGCCATCGTGGCCGGCGGCAAAGGCGGTGCTGAGGACAAGATCGAAGCCATGCGCAGCGCCGGTATCGTGGTGGCCGATAGCCCCGCCACTCTGGGTGAGGCCGTGAAAGAAGCGATCGAGAAAGGCTAAGGCACCTCGCTCACCGATGAGTGGGCGGAGCCCAGCGAAGAGGAGCCCCTGAAAAGACATGGACTTTGTAACAGCCGTCAAAACATGCCTCACTCAAAAGTACGCGCGCTTCACCGGTCGCGCGTCAAGACCCGAATACTGGTGGTTCTTTTTGGCCCTCTTCATCGGGGCCGTCGTTTTTAGCTTTCTGGGGCCGCTGTCGATCATCTATTCGCTCGCGGTGCTTTGCCCCGCCCTTGCGGTGGGCTTTCGCCGCCTTCAGGATACCGGCAAACCGGGCTGGTACATCGTGATCCCCTTTGGTCTCAGTGTCGTGGCCGGTCTTTTTGCCCCTGACGTGCCAAGTGAGGCTGATATCGCGGCTGGCGCCATTCCTGACATCGGCGGCATAGGCCTTTTTGCCGTGTTGGGCTTTGTGCAATTGATCGTGGCACTTGTGTTTCTTTGGTGGCTCACGCGCCCTTCAGATCCGGAAACCAACGCCTACGGCCCGCCCCCGCGCAAAACCTCCTAACCCCACAGCTTCTAGCCAACAGGTGACGCTATGACCGAACAGCCCTCCAATGATACCTTCCACGCCTCAAGCTTCATGGAAGGCGACAATGCGGCCTACCTCGAACAGCTCTATGCGCGCTACAGCGCCGACCCTTCCGCAGTGGACGAGGCGTGGCAGACGTTCTTTCGCGCCATGGGCGACGAACGCCGCGCGGTAGAGGCTGAGGCGGCGGGGCCTTCCTGGGCGCGGCGCGACTGGCCGCCTGCGCCCAACGGCGATGTGATGGGCGCGCTCACCGGCGTTTGGCCCGAGCCGGAGGAGGCAAAAGCCGCAGGCGACAAGATCAAAGCCAAAGCCAAAGACCAGGGCGTCTCCATATCAGACGAAGATGTGCGCAAAGCGGTGCTCGATTCAATTCGCGCGCTCATGCTGATCCGCGCCTACCGGATCCGCGGGCATCTCGCCGCGGACCTTGATCCCTTGGGGATGCGCGATATGGGTGACCATCCAGAGCTCAACCCCCGCGCTTACGGTTTCACCGATGCGGACATGGACCGTCCGATCTTCATCGACAACGTGCTGGGGCTCGAGCTCGCGACGCTCAAGCAGATCGTTGAGATCGTGAAGGCGACCTATTGCGGGACCTTTGCGCTGCAGTACATGCATATCTCCAATCCCGAAGAAGCCGGTTGGCTCAAAGAGCGGATCGAGGGGTACGGCAAAGAAATCGCATTCACAAAAAATGGGCGCAAAGCCATCCTGGCCAAGCTGGTCGAGGCGGAGGGCTTCGAGAAGTTTCTGCACGTCAAATACATGGGCACCAAACGCTTTGGCCTAGATGGCGGCGAAAGCCTGGTGCCAGCGATGGAGCAAATCATCAAACGGGGCGGCCAGCTCGGCGTCAATGAGATCGTCATTGGCATGCCGCACCGCGGGCGGCTTTCGGTGCTTGCCAATGTGATGGCCAAACCTTACCGCGCGATTTTCAACGAGTTTCAGGGCGGCAGCTTCAAGCCTGAGGACGTCGATGGCTCGGGCGACGTGAAGTACCACCTCGGGGCCTCGTCGGACCGCAGCTTTGACGACAACATTGTGCATCTCAGCCTGACTGCGAACCCCTCGCACTTAGAGGCCGTCAACCCGGTGGTGCTTGGCAAAGCGCGCGCCAAGCAAGACCAGTTGCCCGACAAAGATCGGTCAGCCGTGATGCCTCTTTTGCTGCACGGAGATGCGGCGTTTGCGGGACAGGGCGTCGTGGCAGAGTGTTTTGCCCTTTCCGGTTTGCGCGGGCACAAGACGGGTGGGACGATGCACATCGTGGTCAACAACCAAATCGGTTTTACCACCGCACCGCATTTCTCGCGCTCGTCCCCCTACCCCACGGACAACGCCCTCGTCGTGGAGGCACCGATCTTTCATGTGAACGGCGATGATCCTGAGGCTGTTGTGCATGCCGCGCGTGTCGCCACCGAGTTCCGTCAAAAGTTCAACAAAGACGTTGTGATTGATTTGATCTGCTATCGTCGGTTTGGCCACAACGAGGGCGATGAGCCGATGTTCACCAACCCGGTCATGTACAAAAAGATCAAAGGCCAAAAGACCACGCTCAGCCTGTACTCTGAACGCCTGGTCAAAGACGGTCTTGTCCCCGAGGGTGAGATCGAAGACATGAAGGCCGACTTTCAAAAACGGATGAACGACGAGTTTGAGGCGGGCAAAGAGTACCGCCCCAACAAGGCGGATTGGCTGGATGGCAAATGGTCTCATCTGGATAAGCGCGGTGAGCAGTACCAACGCGGCCAGACCGCGATCGCAGAAGAGACGCTGCACGAAGTTGGCCGCGCACTGGTGACAGCCCCTGACGGATTTCCATTGCACAAAACCGTCGGTCGCCTGCTTGAAACAAAATCGAAGATGTTTGACAGCGGCGCGGGTTTTGACTGGGCCACTGCGGAGGCACTCGCCTTTGGCTCGCTCCTGACAGAGGGCTACAAGGTGCGCCTGGCAGGGCAGGATTCCGCCCGCGGCACCTTTTCGCAGCGCCATTCCGGCCTGGTGAACCAGGAAACGGAGGAACGCTACTATCCGCTCAATCACATCCGCGCGGGTCAGGCCGCGTACGAAGTAATCGACTCGATGTTGTCCGAATACGCGGTGCTTGGCTTTGAATACGGCTATTCCCTTGCCGAGCCCAATGCCTTGACGCTTTGGGAGGCGCAGTTTGGCGATTTCGCCAACGGGGCACAGATCATGTTTGACCAGTTCATCAGTTCGGGTGAGAGCAAGTGGTTGCGCATGTCCGGCCTCGTCTGCCTCCTGCCCCATGGGTACGAGGGTCAAGGGCCTGAACATTCCTCCGCCCGGTTGGAGCGGTTTTTGACCATGTGCGGCGGGGACAATTGGATCGTCGCGAACTGCACGACCCCCGCAAATTACTTCCATATCTTGCGCCGTCAATTGCACCGCAGCTATCGTAAACCGCTGATGCTGATGACGCCTAAATCGCTTTTGCGCCACAAAATGGCGGTGAGCCGGGCCGAGGAGTTTACCTCGGGCAGTTCGTTTCACCGGGTGCTATGGGACGATGCGCAGTCTGGAAATTCAGAGACCAAGCTGGTGGCTGACGCAAAGATTAAGCGCGTGGTCATGTGTTCGGGCAAGGTCTACTACGATCTGCTAGAGGAGCGGGACGCGCGGGGGATCAATGACATCTATCTCATGCGGTTTGAGCAGTTCTATCCGTTCCCTGCGCAGTCGGCTGTCAAGGAACTTGAGCGCTTCAAAAATGCGGAGATGGTCTGGTGTCAAGAAGAGCCCAAGAACCAAGGGGCGTGGTCCTTTATTGAGCCCAATATCGAATGGGTGCTGACGCGGATCAAAGCCAAGCACACGCGGGCCGCGTTTGCAGGGCGTGCTGCCGCTGCTTCGCCCGCGACGGGGCTCGCCTCTGCCCACAAAGACCAACAAGCCGCGCTTGTGAATGAGGCGCTGACACTTAAAGGATCCAAGACATGACCGACGTACGCGTGCCCACTTTGGGCGAATCCGTGACCGAGGCAACGGTGGCCACGTGGTTCAAAAAGCCCGGTGATGCGGTCGCTGTAGACGAAATGCTGTGCGAATTGGAGACGGATAAGGTCACCGTAGAAGTGCCAAGCCCCGTGGCAGGGACATTGGCGGAGATTGTGGCCGCCGAAGGAGACACCGTTGGCGTCGATGCTCTCCTGGCGTCGATCACCGAAGGGGCGGGTGCCACCCCGCCGCGCGAAGACGCAGCGCAAGTCGCGGATGAGGCCCCCGTGGCACAAGCTGGCAGCACTTTTGATGTGATGGTACCGACGCTGGGCGAGTCGGTCTCTGAGGCCACGGTGGCCACCTGGTTCAAAGCGGTGGGAGACGCAGTAGCACAAGATGAGATGCTCTGCGAATTGGAGACCGACAAGGTCAGTGTCGAGGTTCCCGCGCCCGCCGCTGGCACACTTGTCGAAATCTTGGCCGAAAAGGGCAGCACTGTTGAGGCAAACGGCAAATTGGCTGTGCTGTCCACCGACGCGAGCGCTGCCGCAGCCCCCGTAGCCAGTGCGCCGCCAAGCAACGCGGCACCCTCTGGGTCAAGCGATGCGAGAGACATCGAGGACGCGCCTTCGGCGAAAAAGGCGATGGCCGAGGCCGGGATCAGCCGCGATGCCGTGACCGGCACGGGTCGGGATGGCCGGATCATGAAGGAAGACGTGGCGAAAACGCAGGCCAAAGGGGCCTCATCGGCTGCTCACGCCGCCTCATCGGCCCCGCGCCCGCCCTCAGCAGCAGACGATGCGGCGCGCGAAGAACGGGTGCGCATGACGCGTCTCAAACAGACCATGGCGCGCCGTTTGAAAGAGGCGCAAAACACCGCCGCGATCCTCACCACTTTCAATGAGGTCGACATGACCGAAGTGATGGCGATCCGAAACACATACAAAGCCGACTTTGAGAAAAAGCACGGTGTGCGCATGGGGTTCATGTCGTTTTTCACCAAGGCCTGCTGCCATGCGCTGCGCGAGATCCCCGAGGTGAACGCCGAAATCGATGGCACCGATGTCATCTACAAGGACTACGTGCACATGGGCATGGCCGCGGGCACACCCACGGGCCTCGTGGTGCCCGTGATCAAGAACGCGGATGCACTGTCGTTCGCGGACATCGAAAAAGAAGTCAGCCGCTTGGGCAAAAAAGCCCGAGACGGCAAGCTCACCATGGCGGATATGACCGGCGGGACGTTCACCATTTCAAACGGTGGCGTCTACGGCTCCCTGATGACGGCACCCATCCTCAACCCACCGCAGTCGGGGATCCTCGGCCTGGCCAAGATCCAGGACCGCCCCGTTGCCCTTGCCGGCGAGGTGGTGATCCGCCCAATGATGTACATCTCGCTGAGCTACGATCACCGGCTGATTGATGGCAAAGGCGCGGTAACGTTCCTCGTCCGGGTCAAAGAAATGATGGAGGATCCGCGCCGCTTGCTGATGGACATCTAGATGCGGGCTTGGCGTTCACTGCGCCTGCCTGCCTTCTACGTCCCGCGCGTGCCAACACCCCTTTAGAAAGACCCTTGTGATGATAACCGAACTTACCTATCTCCTCTATGCTGCGATCCTGCTGATCGTGCACATGCTGGTGCAGGCCACGCTGTCAGACTTGTCCAAGGGCATCAGCTGGGCCTTAGGCCCGCAGGATGAAGCGCGCGCCCAAAACGCGGTTGCAGGCCGCGTGGATCGGGCGCTGCGCAATTACGTTTACAACTTCCCAGCGTTTATCTCGCTCGCCCTGCTGCTCGCCGTGACAGAAAGCAACACGGCGAACACCGCACTCGGGGCGATGCTTTGGTTCTGGGCGCGTGTCGCCTATGTACCGGCTTATGCCTCAGGCCTGCCTTTGCTGCGCTCGGTCGCTTGGTTTGCCTCTCTTGCCGGGCTGGCCATGATGGCTTGGCCCCTGATCTAAGGAGACGTTCATGTCCAGCTATGATGTCATCGTAATTGGTGCCGGGCCCGGCGGCTATGTCGCAGCGATCCGATGCGCGCAACTGGGGCTCAAAACGGCCTGCGTCGAAGGACGCGAGACCCTGGGCGGCACCTGCCTCAACGTCGGCTGCATCCCGTCCAAGGCGCTTTTGCATGCCTCACACATGCTGCACGAGGCGGAGCATAACTTCGCTGAGATGGGGCTCAAGACATCCGCGCCAAAGGTCGATTGGAAGCAGATGCAGACCTACAAAACCTCAACGATCGACACCAACACGAAAGGTGTCGAGTTCCTGTTTAAGAAAAACAAGATCGATTGGCTGAAAGGCTGGGGCTCCATCCCCGAAGCCGGCAAGGTCATGGTTGGCGACGAGGTCCACGAGGCCAAGAACATCATCATCGCCACCGGCTCCGCCGCGGCCAATTTGCCTGGGGTGGAGGTCGACGAAAAGGTCGTGGTCACGTCAACAGGTGCCCTGGAACTGGGGAAAATCCCCAAAAAGCTGGTTGTGATCGGGGCGGGCGTCATCGGCCTCGAACTTGGCAGTGTTTATGCGCGGCTCGGGTCCGAGGTGACAGTGCTCGAATACCTTGATGTGATCACGCCGGGCATGGATGCAGAGGTCCAGCGCACGTTTCAAAAGATGCTCAAAAAGCAGGGCATGGAATTTGTTATGGGAGCCGCCGTGCAAAAGGCCGAAGTGCTCAAAACAAAAGCAAAGGTGCATTACACCCTCAATGCGGATGACAGCACCCAAAGTCTGGATGCCGACGTCGTCTTGGTGGCGACCGGGCGCAAGCCCTATCACGACGGGCTCGGGCTGGACGCGCTTGGCGTCAAACTCACCTCGCGCGGTCAAATTGCAGTAGATGCGCAGTGGCGTACCGCAGTGCCTGGGGTCTATGCCATTGGCGATGTGATCGAAGGTCCGATGCTCGCCCACAAGGCCGAGGATGAAGGTATGGCGGTCGCCGAAACCATCGCGGGCCAGCACGGGCATGTAAACTACAGCGTGATCCCGGGCGTCATCTACACGCACCCCGAAGTCGCAAACGTGGGAGAGACCGAGGCCAGCCTGAAGGACGCGGGCCGTGCCTATAAAGTTGGCAAGTTCAGCTTCATGGGCAATGCGCGGGCCAAGGCCAATTTTTCAGGCGACGGCTTTGTGAAAATCCTTGCTGATAAAGAAACAGATCGCATCCTTGGCGCGCATGTGGTTGGTCCTTCGGCGGGTGATCTTATTCACGAGGTCTGTGTCGCGATGGAGTTTGGGGCTTCGGCTCAAGATCTGGCGATGACCTGCCATGCGCACCCCACCTATTCAGAGGCTGTGCGGGAGGCCGCGCTCGCCTGCGGGGATGGACCAATCCACATGTAGGCTGGGGAGGGCGGTGTGACGTCACTGGACGGGACGCCAAGCCAAGGCTACCACATGGTCTTGGCCGCCCGCGGTGCCCAGGCACCATCATACTCTGCGCCTCCTTCTGCCCCGTCCGTCATCTCGGCCAAAATGTCCCCGACCGAGGGGAGATCGCCGCTTTCATCGCCGCCACGCCACATGCCAGACCGCATCAGGGCGCGCGCACACTGCATGTAGACTTGCGCAATTTCAACGACGATCACTGTCGCAGGCAACCGCCCCTTCTTGGCAAAGCGCCCACGCAGGTCAGCATCATCGGTGACAAACCCCGTGCCGTTCACACGCACCACATTCTGGGAGCCTGGGACCATGAACATCAGCGATAGACGCCCATCGCTGACAATGTTGCGCAGCGAATCAAGCCGGTTGTTGCCGCGCCAATCGGGCATCGCCAGCCGCTTGGGGTCGAGCTCCATCACAACCGGGCCGTCGTCGCCCCGCGGGCTGCCGTCGGTGCCGTCGGGGCCCACCGTCGTCAGCACACAAAACTTCGACCCCATGATCCACTTGCGGTACAGCGGCGTGAGCTGATCCGCCACTTTCTTCAGGGCCGGTGCTCCGGGCGTGCCGTAAAGCGCCTCGAGCGCGTCAATATCAGCGATCCTACGCATCGGCTTGCCACCCAGCCTCCTTGAGCAATGCGAGAGAGGTTTCCTCCACCACTGTCTCAAGTTCATTCATGAAGTCTTCTTTCTTCTGACCCGGTGCGATCGGGTCCAGAAAGCGCACGACAGCCGTGCCCGGCCGACGGTATAGCCCTCGCCGCGGCCAAAAGTAGCCCGCATTGGTGGCCACCGGGACGCAAGGTTGGTCCAATTGAGAATAAAGCACGGCGGTGCCCACCTTATAGGGCACGCTGCCACCTGGTTTGACCCGCGTCCCCTGCGGATAAATCACAATTTGGCCTGGCTCAATGAGCCCCGCTTTCACGTCCTTCATCATCTTTTCGATCGCCTGCCCACGCTTGCCGCGATCCACCGAAATCATCTGCATTCGCTTCGTATATTGGCCGATCACGGGGGTCCAGAGGATCTCCTTTTTCATGATGAACTTCGCCCGAGGCAAAGCGTGAAAAATCATCATGATGTCGAGGAAAGACTGATGCTTTGCCGCGACGAGCACCTCGCCTTGAGGCACCTCACCGCGCACCTCACAGCGCAACCCGATGAGCCAACGGGCAGTCCACATGCACCAGGCCGCATAGCTTTTGCAGGCCATATAGGCCCCCGTTTTAGAGAACATCGCCCAAGGGGCGAAAGCCAATCCAAAGATCGGCATCGCAACGGTGGCCTGCACCACGTAGATGATCGAGCGGATCCATTGCAGCATCACGTGAGCCCCCGCAGCGTGCGCCGTGCTGCGGCACCGGTTGCCAGAAACGCCACCGTCGCGGCCAGTAGAGGCACCAGCGGCAGCCAAATCCAGTCCCACCCTTCAAATCTCAAAGACGTCAGGAAGTCTCCAGAAATCTCGGGCCGAGGAAGCAAAAGCACCGCCCCAACAGCGAAAGCGACCCCGGCGAGCGCGCCGACAAATGTGCGCAAAGTGAAGCGCCTGATGAAGGCTTGCGCGATGTAACTGTCCGTCGCGCCAACCAGCCGGAGCACCTCTATCACCTGCGCATTGGCAGACAGGGCGGCATTTGCCGCGAGGGTGACGATCGCGGCAACCGCAGCAGTGATTAACAGGATGCAGACCGATGCCATCATCCGCAGACGCCCTGCAACCTGCACGAGAGGTGCGCGCCAGCGGTTATGGTCATCGAGCACGGCACCGGGCACCTCCGCCGCCAGTCTCAGACGCAGGCCTATAGCGTCAAATCCCCCTGAGGTCGGTTGCACGTCGATGAGCCGTGGCATCGGCAGCGCCTCCAATGCCAGGCCGTCGCCAAACCACGGGGCCAGCAAAGCGTTCTGCTCTGCATCGCTGAGCCTGCGGGCACTGGCCACGCCTGTGGTCGTCTGCAAAACGCGCAAGGCCGCTTCGGTCTGCTGTTCGCGCTGGTCGAGAGGGGCCATGATGCGCACGGTCGCGGATCCGGCCAAAGCCTCGACCCACCGATCAGCCAAACGGTCCGCGGCGAGCGAGAGCGCCAAAGCGAAGACTGCAAGAAACGCCATAGCGCCTGCTGCAAAGACTGTCAGGCGCGCTGTAAACCCTGAAGGCGGCACAACCCGGTCCGCATGCTGCGCGCGCAAAAAGAGCCAGATGCGCTTCACAGATCCGCTCCAGCAAGCTGGATCCGGTGCCCCGCAATCCGCAGCACACGCGCCTGCACTTGCGTTTTTGCCGCCCGAATAAGGCTGAGGTCATGGCTGGCGATGAGCACGGTCTTTCCCATCTTGTTGAGCTCAATCAGCAAACGCAGCAAGCGCTGCGACATCTCCCAATCGATGTTGCCCGTGGGTTCATCGGCCAAAACCACTTCCGGTGACATCAGCACCGCGCGCGCCAATGCCGCGCGCTGCCGCTCCCCTCCCGATAGCTGCGGTGGCATCGCGGAGGACTGGTCGGTCAACCCGACCCAGGTCATCAGCTCGCGCAGATCGTCCACCGCCGTCTCGCGCGCCCTGCCAGATACGGCAAGCGGCAATCCAATGTTCTCGGTCACATCGAGATGATCCAAGAATTGTACGTTTTGATGCACTACACCGATGCGCCGACGTATGTGCGCAATAGCATCGCGGTCCATGCTCGCAAGGTCGGCGCCAAACAGCCGCAGATTGCCCGCTTTGGGCAAAAGCGCGCCGTAGCAAAGCTTGATGAACGTGGTCTTGCCCGACCCAGAGGGGCCCGTGAGAAAGTGAAAGGACCCGGCCGGCAATTTCACTGAGATGTCAGACAGTAGCGGCTCGTCGCTATATCCATAGCCCACATTCTCAAGCTCGATCACGGCCCAACCCCATAATTCGCGCCCCGTTGTGCCTGAGCCTCGCCGGGGATTCAATGCGCGACGTCAAGGAGATGCAGACAGTTAAGTCTTTCACTGCACTCGTGATGACCATATGTATAAGCCGACAAGAGCAGTGCCGAAAACGGATGGCAAAGATCGATATGCGGCTAACCTGTCCAAATTGCGGGGCCCAATACGAAGTGCCGAGCGAGGTGGTGCCGCCCTCTGGTCGGGACGTGCAATGTTCGACCTGTGGCAACACTTGGTTCCAGCCGCATCCAGATTTTCCGTCGCAGCCGTCTGATCCGCGTGAAGCCGGGTTGAGCGCCCCGGAGCGGCAAGAAGACGAAGAGATCGTCGCCGAAAGCCCTCTGCCTGCACGGGGGACGCCACGCCGAGAGCTTGACCCGGCGGTTGCCGAGATCCTGCGGCAAGAGGCCGCTTTAGAGCGAGAAGCGCGGCGCAGGCGCCAGCAGGGACATTCGATCGAAAGTCAGCCTGAACTCGGGTTAGAGGCTGTCCCGCCCCCAGCGCCACCTCCCCGAGACTTGATTGCGCCGCCACCAGAGCTTGGCCAACGCCCCGCTGTGGCGCGCAAACGCGGGGATCCCCAGCTTGCGGCGGAAGCGACCGCGGCGGCGGCTGCCGCCCCAAAGCGCAGAGAATTTTTGCCGGATATCGACGAATTGAATTCCACTCTTAGGGCAGCCCAAGCGCCGCGTCTTATCGACAGCATGATGCGTCAGGAAGTCGGCGTGACCGACAAAGCGCTGCCCACCAGCAGCTTCCGGCGCGGGTTTTTATCCGTCATGCTGGTCTTTATGCTGCTTGTGCTGGCCTACATCTTTGCGCCCGACGTGGCTGATGCCGTGCCGCCGCTCAAGCCGGTTATGGCAGGGTATGTGAACATCGTTGATCAAGCACGGATCAACTTGGACGCATGGCTCCGCTCAGTGGTCGGTGCCCTCAATCAGATGGCAGATACAGCCTCGTCGTAAGGCTCATCTGTTGGACCTGGTCGCGCCAGTATGAGCGGGCAGGTGCTCTGCCCGCTGTTTCCGGCGCGCTGAGTATCAAAACCGATCCAAAAGACGGTTGAGATAGTCGCGCTCAGGCTCGGGACGGCTGGTCTCCGCCGATCGTCTACGGATCTCGTCCAAAAGCTCGCGCGCGCGACCGAGGCCCCGGTCGCCAAGCGCAAGGCGGCCGTCGCCGCTGTCAGCACCGTTTGCGCCCTGTTCGCGCCCCAACGGATCACGCGAATCCGCACGGCGGTCCGCCTCTGAGTTGCCCTGGCCGGGGTTTTGCCCCTGCTGTTGCTGCTGCATCGCCTCTCCGAGCGCGCGCATGCCCTCGCGCAAAGCCTCCATGGCCTGCGCCTGGTTGTCGATGGCTTCGGCCAGATCACTGTTGCGCAGGGCTCGCTCTGCCTCATCCATCGCATCTCCCGCACGGCCAAGCGCGTCGCGGGCGGCATCGCCTTCCGGTGTACCTTGGCCCGGCAGACGCCCCTCTTGGCGGCGTAGCTCGTCACGCAGCGCTTGCTGACGCTGAGCAAGGCTCTCTTCACCATTTTGCCCACCCTGCTGAGGCTGACCGCTTTGACCTTGCTGGGAGCCGCTGCCCTCACCTTGGCCCTGCTGGCCTTCGTGGCTTTCTCCACGACCTTGGCCGCCATTTCGCCCTTCGTTGCCTTGGTTTTCACCTGCCTGCGCGCCGGGATTGAATTGCTCCTGCAGATCTCGGAACGCCTGATCACTCAACCCTTGCTGCTCGCGCAGTGTCTCGGCGAGCCCTTCCATGGCCTGTTCGCCCGGCGAGTTTCCGCCTTGGCCCGGTTGGCCCTGCGTGACCTGCATGTTCTCCATCATCTCTTGCAGCTGCTGCAGCGCTTCGGCCGCCTCTGCCATGCGCCCCTGCTCCATCAACTCCTGGATGCGGTCCATCATGCGCTGCAGGTCATCCTGGGTCATCTGCATAGACTCGCCTTGCTGACGGCGCGCCTCACGGTCCATGTCGCCCTGCTCTTGCGCCTGCTGGCGCTGCAATTGGCGCATGTATTCTTCGGTGGCTCGGCGCAACTCATCCATCAGCTCCGCGATTTCTTCGTCCGAAGCACCGTTCTTCATGGCTTCTTCGAGGCGCTCCTGCGCGCGACGCAACCGCTCAAGCGCATCCGCAAGAACCCCTTCTTCAAGCTCAAGCGCAAGGCCCCAGAGCTCTTCGGCCAGTTCGTTCTGAATTTCATCGTCAAGGCCGTAGCGGGTCCGCAGCTCCAAACGGTTGATCAGCTTGCGCACGCGCAGGGCCGTAACCTCGCTGTTGTAGATCTCTCCCGGCAGATACGACACCGCGCGCAACACCTGGGCCATTCGGGGCGCATTTTCGCGCGACCAAAGCAGATCACGGCGCATTTCGATCAAAGCCGCGGCGGATGGGTTGAAGAATCGCCGTCCCGGCAGCACGAGTTCTGTTGGCGCGCTGACCCCTGATTGCTCAGCCGCATCGAGCACCGTTAAAGTGATTTTGACCGGCAAGTTTGCCCAGGGATGCTTGGAGAAATCATCGATTATGTTTTCTTCGAAAGCGGCGCGATCGCCAGAGATCGGCGTTGGCAGCGGCACCACGATGTCCTCACGCGCCTCCGGCTCAAGCGCGAGACCATAGACCCGGTCCACCGCGTCAAAATCCAGCGAAATCCGAGCCTCGCCGATCTCAACGCCGTAGTCGTCATTGGCACCAAACGGCAGGCGCATCTCACCCAAGGCGGCCACTTCAGGCGCGCCCAGCACCTCGACAGACGGCGGATCGTCAGCCAGCATCGCGACATCCCAACGCCGCCCGCCGGGTCCTTCAACAGTGATGCTTCCAGTTTGCAGCACAGTAAAGTCCTGCACGGGATCGGCGGCCTCTTCTTCGGTTGCCGACTGACCGGAGACCGTTTCAGCGAGCGCCAGCGCACCTACATCGCCGTAAAATCGTAACGTGATCAGCGTGCCTTCCGGCAATGAAAGCGGCCCGGCCTCAAGATCATTCAGGTAGAGCGTTGGCAGCCCGGTGTAGCGCGGTGGCTCAGCCCACCCCTCCCAAATCGGTCCAGAGACCGTTTCCGCCGCGCCGGGCGCCAGACCGGCAATGCTGCCTGCGCGCCAAATCGACCCAAAGCAAAGCGCGGTGACAAGCGCCAACAGCGCCGCGTAACGCAGCGCGTAGGGATCGCGGTCCGACAGCGTCAAGTCTCCTGGGACGGGTGCCGCTTTTGCAGTGCGCTTGGCCATGCGTGCCTTGTGCGCCTGCCAGATCGCCATTGTTGCGGCGTCATCTGCACCAATGGCCGCATCATCCATGAGCGCCTGAATGGGCCGGCCTTCGAGACTTTCGTCAAGCCGCGCCGTCGCCTCCGCCTGGGTCGGCACGCGAAACCTGCGCAGAGCATAATAAGTGGCCCAACTCGCAGCGCCGATGACAAGGACAGAGATTGCCCAGACAACTTCGATCGAGACCCGCTCATGCAGGCCGAGCATCAGGGCGGCCAGGGTCAGCATCACCACCGATGCCAACGGCCAGAGCGATCGCAGGATGACCTCAGCCAGCATCCCGATCCAGGTGAGGCGAATGGGCCGCCGCAGTTTTGCCAGACCACGCCTTAGATCTCGGGGGGTAAATGTGCTCATCGCTCTGCTCCCTGCCGCTCCGCCGCGCGCGGATGCCTCACAGCCATACCGGGATGGTATCTCTATTTATCATTTCGTCAAAGGTTGGCCTTGGGCGAATAACCGCAAATTGATCGTCCTTTACGAGCACTTCTGGGATCAGTGGTCGCGAATTATACTCACTGCTCATAACCGCGCCATAAGCACCGGCAGAACGGAACGCCACAAGCTCTCCTGCGGTCAGCGGCGGCATTGGCCGCGCTTTGGCAAAAGTGTCTCCTGATTCGCAGACCGGGCCGACGATATCAACCGGCGCGCGCTCGGCCCCGGCTTTAGAGGCGAGCACCGGTATCACGTCATGATGCGCCTCATACATGGCCGGTCGAATGAGATCGTTCATGGCAGCGTCGAGGATGAGAAACGTGCGGTCTTCGCCCGATTTGACGTAGATGACCTCACTGACCAGGATCCCGGCATTCCCGGCAATAAACCGTCCAGGCTCAATCTCAATCTCACAGCCCAGATGTCCCAGGATACGCCGTACGACCGCACCGTAGTCTGACGGCAGCGGCGGCTGGTTGTTGTCGCGCACGTAGGGAATGCCGAGACCGCCACCAAGATCGAGCCTGCGGATCTCGTGGCCGTCCTCGCGCAGCACAGCGGTCAGTTCCGCAACCTTCTGATAGGCCGCTTCATAGGGAGCAAGCTCCGTCAGCTGGGATCCAATGTGCACGTCAATGCCAATGACCTTGAGCCCTGGCATGCGCGCGGCGCGGGCGTAGACATCGCGCGCCCGGCTGATGGGGATGCCGAATTTGTTCTCTGCTTTGCCCGTGGCAATCTTCGCATGGGTTTTTGCGTCCACGTCTGGGTTCACCCGCACCGTGATCGGGGCCACCACGCCAAGATTTTGCGCCACCGCATCCAGCACAGCCATCTCCGGTTCGCTTTCGACATTGAACTGTCGGATCCCCCCGGCCAGCGCGATTTCGATTTCACGCCGCGTTTTGCCAACCCCAGAGAACACGATGCGCTCGCCCGGCACGCCAGCAGCCCGCGCCCGCGCGTACTCCCCGCCAGAGACGACATCCATCCCCGCCCCGGCCTGGGCCAAGGTGCGCAGCACCGCCTGATTGGAATTGGCCTTCATCGCGTAGCAGACAAGATGATCCATCCCCTTAAGAGAATCATCAAAAGCGTTGAAATGGCGCAATAAAGTGGCCGATGAATAGATGTAGACCGGCGTGCCCACCGCAGCCGCAATCTCGGAAACGGCGACGTCTTCTGCAAAAAGCGCGCCGTCACGATAAAGGAAGTGATCCACGCCTTGCCTTTCCCTTGCGCTCAGTGTGCCTCAGCCCGCACCGGTGCGGACCGCAAAAACAAATAGAGCGGCAGGCCGCAAGAAACCCCAATACAAAAGGTCGCGGGGATCGCAATCAGCGCCAACCAATTCCGCCGCACCGCAACCTCGGCGATGATCCAGATGGTGAGCGTCACTGCCGCGATGGTGAGGTCCCAGACCAACCCGCTGGTCGCCGCATTCACGTGCCATGCGTCCACCATCGCCATTATGCTGTAGCCGTTCTCATTGAACCAGGAAATGAAGTAATACATCGGGTGGATGGCTCCCCAGATGGCGAGGGCCAAATAAATCATTCGCATCAGAGACATATCAGAACCTTTTTACCACCCCGACGCGCAGATCACCGGAAAAATGCACCCCGGGTGTCAAGTTGCTCGGCACCTGCCGCTCAGGCGTGCCAGTCCCCGGGTCGAAGGCAGGATCGCGCGCTCCGCATCCTGTCAAAGCGATGAGCAACGCGATGAGCGCGCGCCGTCTCAAAACCCCACTCCGAGCGACAACCGGAAAGGTCCTCGCCCCGTCTCGACCCGTGCCGCTCCCGAAACGCCACTGTCTGACAGGGTTACGGTCGCTGAGCGGGTGGGCGGCACAGGTTCCCCGTCTGCGCCACAGCACGCTAACCCCAACATCAATGTACTTGCTAAAATCCATCTCATGATAGCCGCTCCCGCCACCGTTCAATCTGGGACCGCACCTGTGACGGTGCTGTTCCTCCATAGGAAATACGGGAATTGACGGAATTTTCCACGCCCAAGACGCCAAAAACATCTTCTGTGATCCCGGCATGGACAGACTGCATCTGGGCAAGCGTCAGATCTGGCAGATCGCACGCCGCTTGCTCGGCCAAGGCCACCAATGCGCCGGTCACATGATGCGCCTCCCGAAAGGGAAGGTCCAAAACCCGCACCAACCAATCCGCAAGATCCGTGGCGGTCGAAAACCCCGCACCTGCCGCCGCTTCCAAGGCTTCAGGCTGCGCGCGCATGTCCCGCACCATCCCCTCCATCGCCGCCAGCGCCAACATCAAGTGATCGGCCGCATCAAAAACCTGCTCTTTGTCTTCCTGCATGTCCTTGGAGTAGGCCAGCGGCAGCCCTTTCATCACCAGCGTCAGCGCGGTCTGCGCGCCAAAGATGCGGCCGACCTTAGCTCGGATCAATTCCGCCGCATCCGGGTTCTTTTTTTGCGGCATAATCGATGACCCGGTCGAAAACCTGTCTGAGAGCGCCACGAACCGGAACTGCGCGGACGACCAAATGACCAACTCTTCGGCAAACCGGCTCAAGTGCACCGCACAGATGCTGGCGACACTGAGGAACTCCAAGGCAAAGTCTCGGTCACTGACTGCGTCCAGCGAATTTGCCGCCGGACGGTCAAAGCCCAGGGCCCGCGCCGTCATCTCGCGATCAATCGGAAAGGACGTGCCCGCCAGAGCGGCCGCTCCCAAGGGACATTCGTTCATACGTGCCCGCGCATCACGCACCCGGCTCAGATCTCGCCCAAACATCTCTACATAGGCCATCATATGATGGCCCCAGGTCACCGGCTGCGCCGATTGCAAATGGGTAAAGCCAGGCATGACCCACGCCGCACCAGCCTCGGCTTGCGCGAGGAGCGCGCGCAGCAAAGCGAGGAGCCCTGCCTCAAAGGCATCCAATTGATCGCGCACCCAGAGCTTGAAATCTGTTGCCACCTGGTCATTGCGCGAACGTGCCGTGTGCAACCGGCCCGCCGCCGTACCGATCACCTCGGTCAGCCGCGCCTCCACATTCATGTGGATATCCTCCAGCGCGGCTGAAAACGAAAAGCCCCCCTGCTCAATTTCTGACAAGACTGTGAGCAAGCCTTCCCGAATGGCCTCGGCGTCTTTATCATTCACGATACCGGTCGCGGCCAACATCGCGGCGTGGGCGCTTGAGCCTGCAATATCCTGAGCGGCCATTCGCTGGTCAAAGCCAATCGAGGCATTGATCGCTTCCATGATGGCGTCAGGACCCGAGGCAAAGCGGCCCCCCCACATTTTGTTGGATGCGTCTGCAGTCATGGATAAACCTCGGAGGGACAAATGCGAAAATCGGTGCTCGGCCTGATCTATACGGCCCTGCTCGCAGGTGCAAACCTCGCTTGGGCCGCAGGGCCTGACATCGCCAGCCTGCGCGAGGGTGACATGAAAAAACTTGTGGTGCATGATAGCCCACAAGTGGTGAGCGATGCCCCCTTCGATCTGGCAGATGGCGCGGGCGAAGCCACGCTTGCCGATTACACCGGAAAGTACGTGCTGGTGAATTTCTGGGCCACCTGGTGCGCCCCCTGCCGCAAAGAGATGCCGGATCTCAATGCGCTGCATTCAGAACTGGGCGGCCCTGAATTTGAAGTGCTCACAATTGCCACGGGGCGCAACTCTCCTGCCGGAATCAAAAAGTTCTTTGAGGAAGAGGGGATTGATCAGTTGCCGCGTCATCAAGATCCACGGCAGTCATTGGCCAGCCAAATGGGTATCTTCGGCCTGCCCATCACAGTCATCCTTGATCCCGCAGGTCAGGAAATTGCGCGCCTGCGCGGTGATGCGAAGTGGGACAGCGAGAGTGCAAAAGCAATCATCCAAACCCTGATCGAGAGCCGCAGCGAAAGCTAGCACGCACCCCGCCCTAGTGCGGTGAGCCACTGCGCTTCATCCCATACACCAAGATTGCGGCCTCACCCGCAGTTAAGACACGCCGCGGCGGTCCGCGATCGTAAGCCCTATGCGATCCAGTCTGTGGCAAAACTTCAACCAGATGGGTAAGCGCCGCAAAAGCGCGTAGGCTCCTGGGCGCGTCCCCCGTGTGAAGGCAGTGAACCTCCAACCCGTTGGCAAAAATCATCTCAGGATTTTGCAGCATGATGAAGGCATTGCTGTCTATCTCTTGGCTCTTTGAAGCCCAAACTCCCGGGTGGCCGAGTAGATCTTTCACCCGCACCAGGACTTCAGGGTCGCAAAAGAGCCTTTGCACTGCATGTCCACCCAGCAACAGGCAGTGATCGGGCGAAAGCTGCACCACAGATCCCGCTTTGCCAAAAGCCTGCGGATCAATGCAAATTGTGGGCATCTGAGCGGTATTGGCAAGCCCATCGCCATGCAGGTTCTGCTGCCCCGTCCACCAGATCGGTTGCGGGCCGCTGTCCTTGGTCTCAATGAGATCGCCTGCATGTAGAGTTTCAACAGATCGCGGCCCAACCGGTGTCTGGATCAGAGTTCCCAGCGCAAACCATGGGAGGGTCTGCTGTGCCTCTTGCGCCTCCGCCTTTGGTGCAACAAAGGATCCTTCGAGCACCCAAAGATCGCAGTCCTTTGGCGGGATCGCATCTTGGAAGACTGCAACGGGGGTCACACCCTCTTCACGCATCACAAGGCCGATCTCAAAGCGCTGCCTGCCATCGGTCACACAAAAACTGTGTTTGAAGGTCGGCTCAAAAGCGGCCTGGAAAGTGCCATCTTGCCGCGGCTGCGGTGTATTGGCCGTCCCGGCACCGGCCAAAAGCCTCTGCGCCATCTGGCCAGCACGGCGGCGCAACTGTGTGCGGCCGAGGGCTTCGGGCAAACGCAACAGAGACGCGGGCCCATCCAAACGCACCAAATCCCCGGTCCACCGCCAGACAGCACCCGTTTCAATCAAGTCCAGAGCCGCCGCAGAAATCCCTTCGATCTCTGTTTGCGACCAAGACACAGCGCATAAGCCCTGCACGCCTGCTTTTCTCATCAACTCTGCTCGTTTTTAGGAAGATTACCAGATTGCGCAGAAAATCGCAAAGCAGCAGAGGGGCGCTCAATCGTTCAAAATCAGGCACACCTAAGGGCTGGTTTCTCCCCCTAGGCCCGCGCAATTCTTGCAAATTACCAGCAAATCGCTAGCGTAATCAAAAAAGGAAACGCCACATGTCAAGATCTGGAAAGAGCCTGCCCGAGCGTCGGATCGTCTCCTCACGGCACCTCGCAGAAGGCGAAGGCTGGGAGGCATCGGAGTTGGAATACGGGATGATCATCGCCTTCAATGCCTTTACCCGCTGGATGACCCGATGCATGGCCGCCGCAGGCAATCCAGATCTTACAGCGCTTGAAATACTGGTTTTGCACAATACAAATCATCGCGGGCGGGAAAAACGGCTCTCTGACATATGCTTTTTGCTCAACATCGAAGACAGCCACACCGTCAATTATGCCCTGCGCAAATTGCTGAAATCAGGGCTGGTGCAAGCAGAAAAACGGGGCAAGGAGATGTTCTATTCGACGTCGGTGTCCGGCGCGGCATTGTGTGAGACCTACCGGAAGGTGCGCAAAACATGTCTGCTCGACGGCATCGCTCGCATTGACGTCAGCGGCGAGGATCTGCGCGAGATCGCGGTGGGACTGCGCGCTATGTCGGGCCAATACGATCAAGCCAGCCGGGCCGCAGCCTCGCTTTAGCGGCAAGCACTTTCCCCTTTCCAAGAGCAGTGGCATAGAACACAGGAAATGACGCATGCGCTCGATCCAATCATCGTGGCCGCCGACGGCGGCGGCAGCGGCTGCCGCGCCTGTGCCGGGACATTATCGCGCGGGATCTTAGCACACGCCCGAGGCGGGCCGGGCAACGTTCATAGCGACTTTGACGGCGCGGTGCGGAACCTCACGGGTGCGGTGAGGGAAGCTTTGGCGAAAGCTGGGATGGCGGAAGCCGATCCGCGTGCAATCACGGCCCATTTTGGCGTGGCAGGTGCCCATACCCCCGGCGAGATGGCTGCGGTGCAAGCCGCTTTACCCTATGGTCAGACCTCCGTCACCGGGGACAGGGCAACGAGCGTCCGCGGTGTCCTAGGTTCGGCGGACGGCTATGTGGTGGCGTTGGGCACTGGCACCATCATCGCCCGACAAGACTGCCTGGAGACGCGGACGGTCGGCGGCTGGGGTTTTGATCTTTCAGATCAGGCCTCGGGCGCCTGGCTGGGATTGCGCCTATGCCAAGAGACCGTGCTTGTCGAAGACGGTTTGCGCCCGGCGACGGATCTCAGCGCCCAGATCCTCTCCGAACTAGGGGGGCTCGCGGGCCTGATCGCGCTGAGCACCGGTGCGCGCCCAGCGACCTATGCGCCTCTCGCCCGCACGGTGGTCGAAGCGGCTGCGCAGGGAGACGGCCTGGGCAGAGATCTCATGCTGGAAGGAGCGGGCTATGTTACGCGCGCCTTGCACCATCTGGGTTATGCCCCAGGGGATCTTCTGTCGCTGGCAGGTGGCCTCGGTCCGCACTACGCGCCCTACCTTGCCGAAGATCTGACCCGCAACTTGCAGCCGCCGCGTGGGACGGCGCTGGACGGTGCGTTTGCAATGGCGCTTGAGGCGGTCAAGTGACGCGGATCTGCCTCACCGGGGTGCAGATCTTTGATGGTGAGGCGCTTCACACAGGGTGCGCTGTGCTCATCGAAAGCGGGGTACCGAGGATCATCTCAGACCCCAAAATCGAGCCGGGGACAAAGTGCTACACGCTCAGGGGCGGCGTGGTGATGCCAGGGTTTGTGGATCTGCAGGTCAATGGCGGCGGCGGCGTGATGCTGGGCGATGCGCCAAACGTCCATACACTGCGCCAGATCGCTGACGCGCATCGCAAGCTGGGCACTCACGGTATGCTGCCAACGCTGATCTCCGACACGCCGGAGAAGACGCGCCAAACCATTGAGGCGGTGCGGGCCGCTGTGAACACGCCAGTTTCGGGCATCCTAGGGCTGCATTTGGAAGGGCCGCATCTTGACCCTGCAAAGGCAGGGGCCCACGCCCCGTCTCTTTTGCGGCAGATGACCGATGAAGATCTCGCCATGCTGATCGCAGCTGCGAGCGCGCTTCCAAACCTCAAATTGACGCTCGCGCCAGAGGCCGCCACAGCCGCCCAGATCCGCCATCTGACCGCGGCTGGGGCGCTGGTTTCCCTTGGCCACAGCAATACCGACTACGATACCGCAATGGCGGCCTTTCAAGCAGGCGCGCGCTGCGTCACGCATCTTTTCAATGCGATGTCCCCGCTGCGGAGCCGGGCACCCGGCCTGGTTGGCGCAACGCTCCAAGCCCAGGCAGCGGCCGGGATCATCGCAGATGGCGTGCACGTGCATCCAGCCACCATTCGCGCGGCACTGGACGCAAAACGCGGGGCGGGAGAGGTGTTTCTGGTGACCGATGCCATGGCCTGCGCCGGGTCAGATATCACCAACTTCGCTTTGAATGGGCGGCGCGTGACGCGCCGGGGTGGCACGCTGACATTGGTGGATGGCACCCTCGCGGGCGCTGATTTGACGATGGCGCGGGCTGTGCAAGTGATGGTGCAAGAGGTGGGTGAACCGCTTGAGAAAGCGCTACAACGCGCGACGTCGATCCCAGCGGGTCTCTTGCGAAACCCCGGCGGAGCAGGCCGCTGGCCCGGTGACATAGCCGGGCTCATCCATCTTTCAGATGTCTTCGCAGCGCGGCCTTTGACCGAGGTTCTAGAGGAGCTGACGCCGACGTAACGTCTCCGGCCGCCCCGCGAGCGAGAGCTGCGCGTCACCGCGCGGTTGCCGAGATATCACTTTCCCCTTGGAAATCACGCAAAGCCGTGCGGGCCGGAGCCGCAGCGCGTCAATCGGGTCGGCCGCATCAAGCACCACGAGCGACGCCTGTGCCCCAACGCTCAACCCGTAGTCTTGCAACCGCAAAATGCCCGCGCTCACCTCTGTCACCATATCAAAGCAGCGGCGCATATCTTCGGGGGCGGTCATCTGCGCCACATGCAGGCCCATATGCGCCACGTCGAGCATGTCTGCCGTGCCAAGCGAGTACCATGGATCAAGCACGCAGTCCTGGCCCCAGGCCACAGCGACCCCGTGCGCTTGCATCTCTTTCACCCGCGTCAGGCCGCGACGCTTGGGATAGGTATCGTGGCGCCCTTGCAAAACGATGTTGATGAGCGGGTTGGGTATCGCTGCAACTTCAGCTTCAGCCACCATCGGCAAGAGTTTGGAGACGTAGTAATTGTCCATCGAGTGCATCGAGGTCAGGTGCGAGCCCGCCACCCGGCCCTGTAGCCCCAGGCGCTGCGTCTCAAAGGCCAGCGTCTCGATGTGGCGCGACTGCGGATCATCGGTCTCGTCACAATGCAGGTCCACCATCAGCCCCCGCTCCGCCGCAATCTCACACAGCGTCGTGACAGAGCGCGCGCCCTCCGCCATCGTGCGTTCAAAATGCGGGATACCGCCCACAACATCGACGCCCATGTCGAGGGCGCGGATCAGATTGGCATGCGCTGTCGGGTCGCGGAATAGGCCGTCTTGCGGGAACGCCACGAGTTGGAGGTCGATGTGGCCAGAGACTTGCTTGCGGACCTCAAGCAGCGCCTCAACACCCTTTAGGCTGTCGTCGCAAACGTCCACGTGGCTGCGGATGTGCAAAAGCCCCATAGAGGCCGCCCAGTCACAATATGCCACCGCCCGCGAGACCATCGCCTCTTGCGTCGTGGTCTCTTTCAGCTCCCCCCAAAGGGCGATGCCCTCAAGGAGCGTGCCGGAGGCGTTGATCCGGGGCGTGCCGTAGCTCAGCGTTGCGTCCATGTGGAAATGTGGATCCACAAAAGGCGGGCTGACCAAATCGCCGCGCGCATCAATGGTCTCGCGCGCCTTCGCCTCCAGGTTCTCGATTGCCGCAATCCTGTCGCCTTGGATCCCGATATCGGCGACTTCACCGCTTGGCAAAGTGCCGCCTTTGACAATCAGATCAAACATCTGCGCGCCACCCGGTTAACCATCGGCGGACAGCCGTTCGTCCAGCAGCTTGCGCACAGGCGCGGTCGCCTCAAACTGGGCGCGCACCGCCGTAACAAGCCCGCCCGAAGAGGTCCGCCATGTGTCGTCCATCTTGCGCGACAAAATCATACCCTTTTGCTTGAGGTACTCCGCATATGGATGATCCGCATCATAGGGTTTGGGCACACGCTTGAGCGGTGGCGCACCCCAGGTGGACCAAACCATGCCTGTCTGAGCAATAGCATCCGCAAATTGATCACCCCAAGCATCAACGAAGGCGCGAAACCGGATGAGCGCCTCCCCTTTGAAGGACGGCATTCCAAAGCCCACGCTCATATCCCCCGGCTCAGAACCAAAGAAAAAGAAAGGTGCCAGCGGGTTTTCGGATACTGGGGACCAAAGAATGTGCAAATGGGCGTTGAGCGGCGTTTTATCTTTGGAAAAACGGACGTCGCGGTAAATGCGAAAGACCTTTGGCTTGTAGGGACGCGCGGCGATCCGGCTGAAATCATCTGCCAAGAGATCCGCAAAGAACTCCGCGGGTTTTTTGATCGCAGCGTTGTAATGCGCCTTCCGCGGCGCGAACCAGTCTTTCGAATTGTTTTGTTTCAGCTCTGCAAAAAACGCATTGCTGTCGTCGATCATCTGCTTGAAGCCGTCGGTGCCCATGTCCACTCTCCGTTTCGGATGAGAGTATGCCAGCGGGCCCGCGTGTCCAGCCTGCTATGGCGTATCCCGAGAAAGTTCAATGCCGGACGTGTGAAGCTCGGTTGGTCAGCCGCATTTCGAATAGCCGCAAGAGGCGCAGGTCATGCAGCCCTCAATCATGCGCATGTCGAACTGCCCGCAGCTTGGGCAAGCGGCCGGGCGCGGGCTCTCTAGGCCAACGACCTGCGCCTGCGGGTCTGATTTGAGCCCCATGCCCTCTCCCGAGATAAAGCCGGTGGAGACCATGTGTTGTTCAATCACCCCGCCAATGGCCGCCAGGATCGAGGGCACGTATTTGCCATGCATCCAGGCCCCCCCGCGCGGGTCAAATACCGCTTTGAGCTCTTCGACGACGAAGGACACATCGCCCCCCCGCCGGAAGACCGCAGAGATCATGCGTGTGAGCGCAACGGTCCACGCAAAGTGCTCCATGTTTTTGGAGTTGATGAAGACCTCAAAGGGCCGCCGATGGCCGTTCAAAACGATGTCGTTGATCGTGATGTACAGCGCATGCTCACTGTCGGGCCATTTCACCTTATAGGTCATACCCTCAAGTTCGTGCGGACGGTCCAAAGGCTCCGACATATAGACCACTTCACCGCCCTCGCTGACCGGCACAGGTTTGTCGGCGGGAGTCTCGTCACTGACGCTCAAGACCGACCCGGTCACCGCATTCGGCCGGTAGGTCGTGCAGCCTTTGCAGCCGGTGTCCCAGGCTTCCATGTAGACGTCCTTGAACGCCTCAAAGCTGATGTCCTCGGGGCAGTTGATGGTCTTGGAGATCGAACTGTCCACCCACTTCTGCGCAGCGGACTGCATCTTTACGTGTTCGAGCGGGGCTAGGGTTTGGGCATTCACAAAGTACGCGGGCAGGTCCCCGTCTCCGTACTTTTGCCGGTAGAGCTGCACAGCGTAGTCGACCACCTCTTCTTCGGTGCGGCTGCCATCCTTTTGCAGCACCTTGCGGGTGTAGGCGTAGGCAAAAACAGGCTCTATCCCGCTGGAGACATTACCAGCGTAAAGGCTGATCGTGCCGGTGGGCGCGATCGACGTGAGCAATGCGTTGCGGATCCCGTGGGTGCGGATCGCCGCGCGCACATCTTCATCCATTTGCAGCATCGTGCCCGAGGCCAGGTAAGCTTCCGAATCAAAGAGCGGGAATGCGCCCTTTTCCTTGGCCAGATCAACACTGGCGAGATAGGCCGCCCGCGCGATGGTCTTGAGCCAGCGTTCGGTCTGCGCGGCGGCCGCGTCAGAGCCGTAGCGCAACCGCATCATCAAAAGCGCATCGGCAAGGCCGGTGACGCCCAGCCCGATCCTGCGTTTGGCCTGCGCTTCACGCGCTTGCGCTTCCAACGGAAACTTGGAGACATCCACGACATTGTCCATCATCCGTACGGCTGTGCGCACCAGCGCCTCCAGCGCGGTCTCATCCAGCTGACAGCTGTCTTCGAAAGGATCGCGCACCAGGCGGGCGAGGTTGATCGACCCCAAAAGGCATGCACCATAGGGTGGCAAAGGCTGCTCGCCACAGGGGTTGGTCGCGGCGATGGTCTCACAATATTGCAGGTTGTTGGCCGCATTGATGCGGTCGATGAAAATCACCCCTGGCTCGGCGTAATCATACGTCGCCTGCATGATGGTATCCCACAGCACCCGCGCCTCGACGGTGCGGTAGACCTTTCCTTCAAAGACCAGATCCCAGGAGGCATCGGCCTTCACCGCCGCCATGAAAGCATCGGTGATCAGCACCGACATGTTGAACATTCTGAGCCGCGCAGGATCTGACTTTGCCCCGATAAAGGCCTCAACATCCGGGTGATCGCACCGCATCGTGGCCATCATCGCCCCGCGGCGCGAGCCTGCCGACATGATCGTACGGCACATCGCGTCCCAGACATCCATAAAGCTGAGCGGTCCTGAGGCATCGGCCGAAACACCTTTAACGTCAGCGCCCTTTGGCCGGATCGTGCTGAAGTCGTAGCCGATCCCACCGCCCTGCTGCATGGTCAGCGCGGCCTCTTTCAGCATGTCAAAGATCCCGCCCATGTCATCGGGCACTGTACCCATCACAAAGCAGTTGAAGAGCGTGACGCGCCGCGCGGTCCCCGCCCCCGCCGTGATCCGCCCGGCTGGCAGGTATTTGAAGTCCTCCAGCGCTTCATAGAATGCGTTTTCCCACTGCACGGGGTCCTCTTCGACCTGCGCAAGATCACGCGCGATCCGCCGCCAAGTATCCTCTACCGTGGCATCGCCCACTGCGCCGTCCGCAGATTTGAACCGGTACTTCATATCCCAGATCTGCTCAGCAATGGGCGCGGCGAAGCGGGTCATGGCGAATCCTTCCGACAGTGAGATCGGGACGATACCCCAGCTTGCGAAAAAACACCACAGTTTGACACTTAGCACCTAACACATACCTTATCTCGTAGGCGGTGGGTGAGTCTGGGGATAAGCCTGTGGGAAAAATGGTGCATCTGATCAAACTGAGTGTCGGCAGCGAAAGCGTTGATACCTTGCGCCACTGGCAGCAGGAACGCGCAAAGCTCCAGCCTGACGGTCTGTACTATCACGTCACCCGCATGTGGCCCAGACGCGAGGCGGACGTGCTTGCGGGCGGGTCCATCTACTGGGTCATCAAGGGCGAGGTCCAGGCGCGCCAGCGCGTCTTGCGTTTCGATGAGAAGATTGGACAAGACGGCATCCGTCGCTGCGGCTTTGTCTTGGATCCTCAGATCATCGAGGTGGTCCCAACCCTCAAACGCCCCTTCCAGGGCTGGCGCTACCTGAAACCGGAAGATGCGCCGCGCGACCTACCCAAAGATCGCAGGACCGAACCACCTCTGCCCGTGGCGTTGAACCGCGCCCTGGCTGAAATCGGCGTTCTCTGAAGCGTCCGCCCTCTAAGCTGAGACATCATGCGAAGCGCATGTCCCGGGAGCGCCGAAGGCGTGGCAGGGTATGCGCGTCTCAAGTTGAGGGTCGGGCGCTCTAGACCGTCACGGTCGGGGCCGCGCCCCAATACGATTTGCCGGAGGCAAATCCATAAATCGCATGCGGGTTTGCCCGCGCCGGTTAAGAAGTCTCTGCCCGCTCAGACGGTTGAAGCAGAGCAAGAAGCGCAGCCAGGTCAGCAGCCTCCACATCGCTTTTCGCTGCTAGGCGACTTTTCCAAAGCGTTGCTTGGGAGCGCAAGATCAGCCCGTCATCGAGCACTTTAAGGTGATTTGCGCGCAAGGTCTCACCGCTCGACGTGATGTCAGCAATCGCCTCAGCGGTCTCATTGACAACTGTACCTTCGGTCGCGCCCTGGCTGTCGACCAGCGCGTAGTCCGCAACGCCCGCCGCCCGCAACGCGTCCCGCACGAGACGGTGGTATTTCGTCGCGATGCGCAGGCGAAACCCGTGGCGCGCACGAAAGGCGGCTGCCACCGCGTCAAGATCGTCAAGCGTTTCCACATCCACCCATGCCTCGGGCACCGCAAGCACCAAATCGGCCTGTCCGAAACCGAGTTCTGCCACCTGGATGACGGAACGCTGCCACGCAGGGAGTTTTTCAAAGACAAGGTCCGTGCCCGTGACGCCGAGGTGCAGGCGTCCCGCGGCGAGCTCCCGCGGGATCTCAGAGGCGGACAGCAAGATCAGGCTGATGCCAGGGGCGCCGCTGACACGGCCTGCATATTCGCGCGCGCCGCCCGTACGCTCCAAAGTGATGCCGCGGGCGGCAAACCAATGAAAAGTGCGCTCCATCAGCCGACCTTTGGAGGGGACGCCGAGTTTGACGGTCACGTCCCCTGCTCCACATCGAGAAGCAGCCCAGGACGCATCACACCGCCGACCGCGGGGATCGATCGCCCTCCGCCGAGCTGCCGAGTGAGCGCGTCATAGCGGCCGCCGCTCGCAAGCGGTGCGCCGTCTGGGCCGTACGGACTGTGGAAGGCAAAGACAAAACCGTCGTAGTACTCCATCAATGTGCGGCCAAAGCTTGCCTCAAACGGCAAGGTCTCAACGGCGATGCCCCGCGCTTGCAAGGCAAGGGCGCGTTCTTCAAGCAGGGCAAGCGCGGCGGCTATTGCGGGAATCTGAGAACTTAGATCGCGCAATGCGGACAAGGCCTGCGGCAAAGGCCCGGACACGGCCAAAAGCGCATCAAGCGCGGCAACGGCAGAGGCGGCCAAGGGCGGCACCTCTGCGTCCTCGCGCAGATTGGTGATGCGCGCTTCAATCTCGTGCTTTGAACGCAGTCCGATCAGCGGTGCGCCCGGCACGACCGAGCCAGCCAGCACGGCTGCGCGGGTCTCTGAACCCGCGCATGCCCCCGCGAACCGGTCGAGGAGGGCGCGAAACCGATGTGGGCGCCAGATGTGGCGCATCAATGCCGCCTTGCGCGGTGCCGACGTATCAAGCCCGTCAACAGCCGCCATGAGGATCCCAATATCCCCCATCACAGGACGGGCATTCACATGGGCAAGCGCCTGAGAAATCAAATGAAAGGCCTCCGCATCTGCCTCGGCGGGGGCGTGCCGGTCAAAGATCTCAAACCCCACTTGCACGTACTCGCTTGCGCGCGCGGGGTCGTCCTCTTGGCGGCGAAAGACCTCGCCCGCATAGGTGTAGCGCGCAGGCTCCGCGCCACCGGCCATGTGCATTTCAACGACGGGCACGGTGAAGTCCGGCCGCAGCATCTGCTCCCCGCGAAGGGGGTCATGGGTCACATAGGCCCGCGCGCGGATGTCCTCGCCGTAGAGGTCCAGCAGCGTGTCAGCGGGCTGCAGGATTGGCGGTTCAACCACCACAGCGCCAGCAGCCTCAAACCGTGCCCTGAGTGCAGCAGCGCGGGCGTTGGTCTCACTGCGGCTGGCCATCAGCCGTCACTGCTCAAAATCTCGCGGACCTTTTCGACAAGCGCATCGCGGGGCACGGCGTATTGGCTGGGCCGGTCCTTCCATTCGTCATGCGTGGCGCTCTCAGCGATCTTAGCCCCGAGGATCAGGTCTTTGATCTCAACCTCGCCGCGGTCAAACTCATCGCCACCTGCGATCACAGCAAGCGGTGCGCCGCGGGTGTCGGCGTATTTGAGTTGATTGCCGAAGTTCTTGGGATTGCCGAGATAGACTTCTGCACGGATGCCTGCCTGTCGCAGTTCGGCCACCATCTTCTGATAGTCAGCCATCCGCGCGCGGTCCATCACCGTCACAACCACGGGCCCGTCCCATATTTTCACCGTCTGGCCTTCCGCGCGCGCCCGTTGCTGCTGTTTGGCCTCTAATGCAGCGAGCAGCCTGTCCACACCAATGGAAACACCCGTTGCCGGGACCGCTTGCCCGGTGAACCGCTTGACCAGATCGTCATAGCGTCCGCCCCCGGCAACCGAGCCAAAGTTGCGCTTATGACCCTTCTCATCTTCGATCTCAAAGGTGAGCTCCGCCTCGTAGACCGGCCCGGTATAGTATCCCAAGCCCCGCACAACAGAAGGGTCGATGACGATGCGGTCGGGGCCGTATCCTTGGGCAGAGAGCAATTCGGCTATGTGCCGCAGTTCGGTAACGCCCTCCTGTCCAAGCATGTTTTCAGCCACAAGCGCTTGCAGCGCTGATACTGTGTCCGCATTCACACCGTCCTGCAAAGGCTCGGCGTCTGAGACACGCTGGCCGATTTCTAAAAACTGAAGGATTGGAGCGGCTTCGGTCTCGCTGAGGCCCGCACCTTTGGTGAAATCCCCGCTTTCGTCTTTACGGCCTTCCCCAAGCAGCGCGCGTACACCGTCTGGTCCCAGCCGGTCGAGTTTATCGATTGCCCGCAACACGATGCCACGCGACACGGCATCTTCCTCCTCGGACAAGCCCGCTACGTCAAGCACGCCATTGAGCACTTTGCGATTGTTCACCCGGATCACATAGTCGCCGCGCTCAATCCCGACCTCTTCGAGGCAATCGGCGAGCATGGCGCAAATCTCTGCGTCTGCGGCGATGGAGGGCGCGCCGACGGTGTCGGCATCACACTGGTAGAACTGACGAAATCGGCCTGGACCGGGCTTTTCATTGCGCCACAAGGGCCCCATCGCGTAGCGCCGGTAGGGTGTGGGCAGGTCATTGCGGTGCTGGGCGTAAACCCGAGCCAAGGGTGCCGTCAGATCGTAGCGCAGCGCCAGCCAATCGCCGGGCTTGTCAGCCCCCGCATCTTCCTGCCAGGCAAAAACGCCCGCGTTCGGGCGGTCCACGTCTGGCAAGAATTTACCCAGCGCTTCAACCGTCTCGACGGCAGAAGATTCAAGCGCATCAAAGCCATAACGATGATACACCGCCGCGATCTTTGAGAGCATTTCGCGGCGGCGCGAGACATCGGATCCAAAATAGTCTCGAAAGCCTTTTGGGGTCTCGGCCTTGGGGCGGGGGCTCTTTTTGGGCTTGGCCATCTGGCACCTTATGAGGGTCATCTGCGTCAGCGGGGAAGTAACGGATGGCGGACACGGGGGCAAGCAATCGCCAATCGCCGGCTGCCAAAAATCCCAGGCTTTGGTGGGGATCCTGTTCAATCTGGCGCGCGTCTGCGCTACGCTGCGACCATGGAAAAGCTCGAAGAACAGATCGCGCATCTTATCCGCAGCCTGGATGACCTCAGTGATGTGATCGCGCGGCAAGACAAAGAGATCGGCGTGCTTACCCGCCGGGTGGACATGTTGATGCAACGCGAAGCGGAACGCGAGGCCGCAGACGGTGCCGCGGTTGTCTTGGGAAATGAGCGCCCGACGCACTATTGAGAATGCTGCCACTGCTGAGAAAGGCGGAAGGTAGCTCGGTCTAGTTCTGCTTGATTGCTGTGGCGACCACGGCACCGTCATGCACCAACATTTCAGCCCATTCGGCATTTTGGTAAAGACCAGGGTAGGCGCTGATGAAGAAGGTTGTCCTTTCAAGTTGCCGGATCTTGGCACCGCAAGGACGGCCTTTGCGCGCGCCGCAGATGTTGCGCTTGATCCTCTCATATGCGCGGTCCGTCTCGGCCACCGGCAGATCCGCGCCAGCGGGTCCGTAGAGCAGAAGCTCATAAAACGACGGTGCGCCGAACATAACATTTGTCGCCGTTAACTGGCGGGCACAGCCGTCAGCGAAGCCGGTGATGTAAAAGCTGCGGGGCGCGTTTGAAGTGGGCGCGCTGTCATAGAGCCGGTAGCCGCGCGCCGGTGCCGTCTGTGTCGCCCGCCCCAAGAGCTTACGGTGCGCATCGCAGGTGCGGCCCAGAACCCCGAAGGGCAGTTTTGTGCCGAAAGCGGTGTCTATCGTGCCGGGTTCACTCAACTCTCCGCCGCCAGCTGAGGGTGAGTTGAGGCGCGCCAAAGAAGGCAGCACTTGGTTTTGTGAAGACGCCAGCGTCGCATCAGCGGCACCCTCATCCAGCCTCTGCGGTTCGGCTGTCTTCGGTTTGGCGGTCCGCTCCGCGTTTGGCCTGCGAGCCGCAGTTGGGCCGATGACCCGGCCAAAGAGGTTGCGCAGGCCTCGCCGTGGCCGCGGTGCGGGCCCTGCCCCCTCGGCCAAAGCTGTTACCGTTGCCTCTTGCTGATCCGCTGCCGTATTTGCCGCGAGAGCTTGCGAGACGGGAGGATTTTCAGCCAGCGCAACGTCCGAAAGACGGGGCATGTCCCGCAGAGGGTCCGCGCATCCCGCAAGAACGCCAAAACAGATCACCAAGCAAACTAGGCGCATTGTCCCCCCAGACATCACGCGGTGACGCTAACTTATCCACAGGCATGTGTCTACCGGCCGTGACGCGGCTAGATCTCTTCTATTTCCAACACCCCTGAGACCGAGCGAAGCGCCTGTTTGACTTGGCGGGTCACTGGAAAATCAATGCCGAGATCGACATCGACCTCCCCGGGCAAGCTGGGATCCATCAGACACAATTGGATGGGGCCGCGCCCCTGCGCCTGCGCGGTTGCGCGCAGACCGTCGAGCACATCGGCCACCGCCGGAACGGCCTCATGCGTTTCCACAAAAACCCGCAAGCCCACGTCGCCCACATCGTCGATGGCGCTTTCAATCGGCTGCACGGCACGCCCCAATAGCTTAAGTTGGTCGCTTTCATAGGTCGCCTCGACGTTCACGACGACCTTGCCGCCGGGCTCAAGATACGGGCGTGCCGCTTCAAGGGTGTCTGAGAAAAGCGTGACTTCGTATGCGCCAGTTGGATCGGACATCTGGACAAATGCAAATCTGTTGCCCCGGGCGGATTTCCGCTCTTGCCGCGCGGCGACGACGCCCGCGAGACGGGCGTTCATCGCTCCTGTGGTGGAGAGTTTTTCCACGAGGCCGTCAAGCGTGAGGAACGGCATGTTGTGTTCTTGCGCCCATTTGCGTTTCAAAGGCGTCATCACATCGTCAAGCGGGTGCCCGGAGAGGTAAAAGCCAACGGCTGTGAACTCCTCACTCAGCCGTTCGGCGGGCAGCCAGTCTGGGGAATTGGCCAGCCGGGGTTCTTCGCCGCCTGCGGCACCGCCAAACATGTCACCGATCGCCCCTTCTTTTGGATAGTGCACGTCCTCGCTGTAGGTCGTGAGCCTGTCGAGACTGTCGAACACCCGTCGGCGGTTGGGGTCGAGTTGGTCAAATGCCCCGGCACGCGCCAGCATCTCAAGCGAGCGTTTGCCAATGCGTTTGAGATCAACCCGGCGGGCAAAATCGAAGACTGTGGCAAAAGGTTTGTCCGCGCGACCCTCGGCGATGAGCCGCATCGCCTCAACGCCCACGTTTTTAAGCGCGCCCAAGGCATAGACCAACGCGCCATCCGTCACGGTGAAGGTAGCGCCCGAGCGATTTACACACGGCGGCACATGCGGCAGGCCAAGCTGCTTGCGCACTTCTTCGAAATAGACGGCAAGTTTGTCGGTGAGGTGGATGTCGCAGTTCATCACGCCAGCCATGAACTCCACCGGATGATTGGCCTTCAGCCACGCGGTCTGGTAGCTGACCACCGCATAAGCGGCCGCATGGGATTTGTTAAAGCCGTAGTTGGCGAATTTCTCTAGAAGGTCGAAGACTTCTTTGGCTTTTTTCTTGTCGACACCGTTTTGGGCGGCCCCTTTTTCAAATTTGGGCCTCTCGGCATCCATCGCCTCCTTGATTTTCTTGCCCATGGCGCGGCGCAGGAGATCCGCGCCACCCAGCGAATAGCCTGCCATGACCTGTGCGATCTCCATCACCTGTTCTTGGTAGACGATGATCCCTTGGGTTTCCTCAAGGATATCGTCAATGAGCGGGTGAATGGACGTCCGCGGGCGCAGGCCGTTTTTTACCTCGCAGTAAGTGGGGATGTTTTCCATCGGACCGGGACGGTAAAGCGCGACAAGCGCCACGATATCCTCAATGCAAGTGGGCTTCATGCGCTTGAGCGCGTCCATCATGCCAGAGCTTTCCACCTGAAAGACGGCCACTGTCTTAGCGGAGGCGTAAAGCTTGTAGCTCGCCGCGTCATCCAGCGGAATTGTGGCGATATCGTCAAGCAGGCCCTCAGGCGGGCTGAAAAGCTCCGTGCCATCAGCCGCGATGTGCAGATGACGCCCGGAGGCTTTTATCTGATCGACGGCATTTTGGATCACCGTCAGGGTTTTGAGGCCCAGAAAGTCGAATTTGACGAGCCCGGCCTGTTCCACCCATTTCATATTGAACTGTGTCGCGGGCATCTCGGAACGGGGGTCTTGGTAAAGCGGGACAAGCGCGTCAAGTGGACGGTCCCCGATCACCACGCCCGCGGCATGGGTTGAGGCGTTGCGCAAAAGCCCTTCGACTTGGCTGCCGTAGTCCAACAGGCGGCCCACGACCTCTTCGCGCGCAGCTTCCTCGCGGAGCCGCGGCTCATCGGCCAGCGCCTTTTCAATCGAGACGGGTTTTACGCCCTCAACCGGGATCATCTTGGCCAGGCGATCAACCTGTCCGTAGGGCATCTGCAGCACCCGGCCCACATCGCGCACGGCGGCCTTTGAGAGCAGAGCGCCAAAGGTGATGATCTGACCCACCCTGTCGCGGCCATACCTTTGTTGCACGTATTGGATGACCTCCTCGCGTCGGTCCATGCAAAAATCGATGTCGAAATCGGGCATCGAAACCCGTTCGGGATTGAGAAACCGCTCAAAGAGCAGCGAATAGCGCAGCGGGTCAAGATCGGTGATCAAGAGTGCATAGGCCACAAGCGAGCCCGCGCCGGAGCCGCGCCCAGGACCCACCGGGATCTGTCGGTCTTTCGCCCATTTGATAAAATCAGCAACAATGAGAAAGTACCCGGGGAATCCCATGCCCTCGATGATGCCCAACTCAAAAGCGAGCCGCTTTTCATAGTCTTCTACCGGCGCGGCATGCGGAATGATTGCCAGTCGCGCCCGCAGCCCTTCCTCAGCCTGACGGCGCAGTTCAGCGACCTCATCCTCGGCAAAACGCGGCAAGATCGGATCGCGCCTGTAGGCCATGAAGGCGCAGCGCCGGGCGATCTCAACTGTGTTTTCTGTCGCCTCCGGCAGATCGGCAAAAAGCGTCAACATCTCCGCTTCTGACTTGAAAAAATGCTGTGGCGTGAGGCGGCGTCGCGGGTCCTGCTGATCGACGTAGGCCCCCTCTGCAATGCAAATCATCGCATCGTGCGCCTCGTACATATCGGCTTTGGGGAAGTAGACGTCGTTGGTTGCCACCAGCGGTATCTCCAAGGCATAGGCCATGTCGATCAACCCTGGCTCGGTGCGCTGTTGGGCTTCAGGCAGGCCCGTCTCTCCTGGATGGCGCTGGATCTCGATGTAGAGCCTGTCGCCAAAGGCGCAGTACAGCCGCTTCAGCACGGCCTCGGCGGCGGGCCGTTTTCCCGCTTGCAAGAGGCGGCCCAGCGGACCATCTGCGCCACCGGTGAGGCAGATGACATCACCGGCATGCGCTTCAAGCTCGGGCAAGTTGACCTGCGCGCGCTGCCCGCCTTTGTCAACGTAGAGGCAGCTATTGAGTTTCATGAGGTTTTCGTAGCCCGCCTCGCTCTGCGCCAAAAGCACCACGGGGGCGGGATCTTTGGCGCGCGCGCCTGGCACCGGCTCTTCATAGGCAAGATCCACCTGGCATCCCATGATTGGCTGCACCCCCGCGCCCGCCATGGTCACGGAAAATTCGAGCGCCGCAAACATGTTGTTGGTGTCGGTCAAGGCCAGCGCAGGCATGCCCGCATCCACGCATAAATCCGGCAGCTTTTTCAGGCGCAATGCGCCCTCCAGCAGCGAGTATTCAGAATGGGTGCGCAGATGGATGAATCGCGGCGTTCTCGGCATGCTGAAAGATTAGTCAGCCCGCGCCAGCACTGCCAGAGGCTTAGAACACGGCGCGTAATTTTTCTTGCAAAGACCTGCAGCTTATCGATAATTTTCAGATGTCTGCCGGGCACCTGCGTTCTACGTCGCATCGAGCGCTTCCGCCACGACACGGCTTTGGTAACGCGACGGACCTCAATTCATGCAGATTGCGTTTGACCTGAACGGATCAGCCGTGACGCTGAAAGATGTGCCACCGACCCACACGCTGCTGGATTGGCTGCGCGAAGAACGCGGCCTGACCGGCACCAAAGAGGGCTGCAACGAGGGTGATTGTGGGGCCTGCACGGTCATGGTCCGCGATGCGACGGGCGCGCGCGCGCTCAACGCCTGCATCCTCTTTATGCCGCAGGTAAACGGCAAGCGCGTCACCACAGTGGAGGGCCTGGCCGCGCCGGACGGGACACTACACCCCGCGCAAGAGGCTTTGGTCACCCATCACGGCAGCCAATGTGGGTTTTGCACCCCCGGGATCGCAGTCACCATGGCGACGGCGCAGATCAACGGTGCGCGGGATCACGATGTCCAGCTTGCGGGTAATCTGTGTCGATGCACGGGCTATGCGCCCATCGTGCGCGCGGCGGAGGAGATGGTCGACGCGCCTGTCCCGGCGCATCTGTGCAAACCTTGGGCCGCGCCGACGGCCAACGGGGAGGTGCCTCAGGATGCCTCTGGGCTGCGCTTTGTGCAGCCTGCGACTGCGGATGCGCTCGCGGCCTGGTACCTCGCGCATCCAGATGCCACCCTGGTCGCTGGCGCGACGGATGTGGGCCTGTGGGTCACGAAGGGGAATCAATCGCTCGGACCGGTCGCGTTCCTGGGTACCTGCGCCGACCTACGCGGTGTCACGCTAGAAGGCGATGAGATACGGATTGGAGCTATGACGACCATCGCCGAACTGGAACAGGCCATTGCGCCTCACCACCCAAGCTTTGCCGCAATGCTACGGCGCTACGGATCGCTCCAGGTGCGCAACGCAGCAACATTGGGCGGCAACATCGCCAATGGCTCGCCCATCGGCGATAGCCCGCCCGCTCTCATTGCTCTTGGAGCGCACTTGCACCTGCGCCTCGGCGATACCCGCCGAACCATCCCATTGGAAGACTTTTTCGTCGCTTATGGGCAGCAAGACCGCAGCCCTGGCGAATTCGTCGAAGCCGTCAGCATTCCGCGCCAAGATGACCGGCTGCGCTGCTACAAGCTTTCAAAGCGTTTCGATCAAGACATATCGGCGGTTTGCGGCGCGATCGCCCTGCAGGTTTCGGGCGAGACGATAGGATCGGCCCGCATTGCATTCGGCGGCATGGCTGGCACGCCAAAACGCGCCGCTTCGGCTGAGGCCGCGTTGCGCGGCAACCCGTTCACGGCGGCCACCGTAGCGACAGCGATGGCCGCGATGAAGGAGGACTTTGCGCCACTCTCAGACATGCGCGCCTCGGCCGCCTACCGAATGAAAACCGCCCAGAACATGCTGATGCGCTACTATCTTGAGATGTCGGGACACCGCACGGATCTGCAGGACGTGCTGGCATGAGCGTCACCAAACCGCTGCCCCATGACGCGGCAGGGCTGCATGTCACGGGCGCTGCACGCTATACCGATGATATCCCCACGCCCAAGGGCACATTGCATCTTGCCTTCGGGACCTCGCCGGTCGCTTCGGGGAGGATCATCGCGATGAACCTCGATCCGGTCCGAGCCGCGCCCGATGTGATCACGGCAATCGCCGCTGAAGACCTGCCCACCGCTTGCGATGTTTCACCTGCCGCACATGACGAACCTCTTCTCGCTGACACAGACGTGCACTATGCCGGGCGGCCGCTCTTTCTTGTCATCGCCCTGTCTCACCGCGCTGCGCGCTTCGCTGCCACCCAAGCCGTGGTTGAGATTGCACCTCAGCCTTCGATCCTCACCATTGACGACGCCCTTGCCTCGAACAGCAGATTTGAAGAGGGCCCCCGGGTCTATGAAAAAGGCGATGCGCAAAAGGCCCTTGCCACATCCAAGGACCGGTTGAGCGGGGAGGTCGTCATCGGCGGGCAAGAGCACTTTTATCTCGAAGGGCAGGCAGCACTCGCCCTGCCTGAAGAAGACGGCGACATGCGCATCCACGCCTCCACCCAGCACCCCACCGAAATCCAGCACAAGGTTGCGGAGGCCATCGCCCGCCCCATGCATGCCGTGCGGGTGGAAACACGCCGGATGGGCGGCGGGTTTGGCGGTAAGGAGAGCCAGGGCAACGCCCTCGCCGTGGCCTGCGCGGTCGCCGCTCAACGCACCGGCAAGCCTTGCAAGATGCGCTATGACCGGGATGACGATATGATCATCACCGGCAAACGGCATGACTTTCGCATATCTTATGACGTCGGGTTTGAGCCTGACGGTCGCATCACAGCACTTAACGTGACCCATTATGCACGCTGCGGCTGGGCCCAAGATCTCTCCCTGCCTGTCGCTGACCGCGCGATGCTGCACGCCGACAATGCCTATCATCTCGATAACATCCGCATCACCTCGCACCGTCTCCGGACCAATACCCAATCCGCCACGGCCTTTCGCGGCTTTGGCGGCCCGCAGGGCATGCTCGGGATGGAGCGGATCATGGACCATGTCGCGCAATACTTGGGCCTGGACCCGCTGGAAGTGCGCCGCCGCAACTACTATGCCGACGCCCCCGACGTGGTGCAGAAGACCCCCTATCACCAGCCCGTCACCGATTGTGTGATCGGTGCGATGACGGACCGGCTTTGCCAAACCGCCGAGTACGAGGAACGTCGAAGTGCGATCGCGGCCTGGAACGCCGAAAACGAAGTCCTTAAACGCGGCATCGCGCTGAGCCCGGTCAAATTCGGCATCTCCTTCACCCTGACCCACCTAAACCAAGCGGGGGCCTTGGTGCATGTCTACCAAGACGGTTCGATCCACATGAACCACGGCGGGACGGAAATGGGCCAGGGCCTTTTCCAGAAGATTGCCCAGGTCGCCGCTGACCGTTTTGGTGTCCCGCTGTCATTTGTGAAAATCACCGCGACCGACACGGCGAAAGTCCCCAATACGTCCGCCACCGCTGCCTCGTCTGGGACAGATCTCAACGGGATGGCCGTGCGCAACGCCTGCGATGAGATCCGTCAAAGGATCGAAGAGCACCTGGCCGAACGGTATCAGACCCGCGATATCCGCTTTGCCGAGGGCCAGGTGCATATCGCAGACGAAACCATCACCTTCGCCGAGGCCGCGCAATCATCCTACCAGGCGCGCATCTCTCTCTCGGCCACCGGGTTCTACAAGACCCCCAGCATCGAATGGGACCGGATCAAAGGCCGCGGGCGGCCCTTTTTCTACTTTGCCTACGGAGTGGCCTGCACCGAGGTGGTGATCGACACGCTCACCGGCGAGAACAAGATCCTGCGCGCAGATCTGCTGCATGATGCGGGACAGTCGCTGAACCCCGCGCTCGACATCGGCCAAATTGAGGGCGGGTACGTGCAAGGCGCGGGTTGGCTCACAATGGAGGAACTCGTCTGGGACGAAAAAGGCATCCTCAAAACCCATGCGCCTGCGACTTACAAGATCCCAGCTTGCTCAGACCGGCCGCGCGTCTTTAACGTGGCGCTCTGGGATCAGCCCAACCCGGCCCAGACGATCTACCGCTCCAAAGCCGTGGGGGAACCACCCCTGATGCTGGGGATATCGGCCTGGCTGGCGCTGAGCGATGCTGTCGCGGCCTGCGGGCCAAAGTTTGGAGATCTGCAAACCCCGGCGACGCCCGAGGCGGTCTTGGCGGCGGTGGAGCGTACCCGCGCATGAATGCGCTTTGGGTTGAGATCACCGAGACCCGCGGTTCCGCTCCCCGTGACGCGGGCACGGCGATGAAGGTGACGCAGGCGGACACAGAAGGCACCATCGGCGGCGGGGCGCTTGAGTTTGCCGCGATCAAAAAGGCGCGCGACATGCTCGCAGAGGGAGAGCGGGCGGCAACCGATAAAGTGCCCCTCGGCCCGGGGCTCGGCCAGTGCTGTGGCGGCAGTGTCACGCTGCGCTACACAGATAGGCCCTGCGCCACGGATGTGGCCGAAGAGTTGCCAGTCTTACCCGCGCGTCAGGGGCCGGAGGTGCCGCTCTGGATCTGGGGTGCCGGGCACGTGGGCCGGGCGCTGGTGCGGGTCCTCGCGCCGGAGCGCGCCTTCGACATCACATGGATCGACCGGGATCGCGCGCGTTTCCCGGCGCAGATCACCGAAGGGGTCACAGCCCTGCCCGCGCAGGACATGCCACGGCTCGCCAAACGCGCCCCGCGCGCCCATCACATCATCGCCACCTACAGCCACGACATCGACTTCAACCTCTGCGTGGTCCTGCTCAGGCGCGGTTTTGTCACCTGCGGGCTCATCGGATCGGAAACCAAATGGGCGCGGTTCCGCAAACGGTTGGATGCCCTGGCCCTTTACGCCAATGACATCACTTGTCCCATCGGCGACAAAGCCCTGGGCAAACACCCCGACGCGATCGCGGCCTCCACCGCGCGCGCGCTGCTGCTATACGAGGGGCCCGCGTGAGCGACCTGCTTGAGATCGAGAGCGTTACCAAAGCCTATCCGGGGGTTGTCGCCAACGAAAATGTGTCGCTCAAGATCGCAGCGGGTGAAGTGCACGCGCTCTTGGGCGAAAACGGCGCGGGCAAATCGACATTGGTCAAGATGATCTACGGGCTGGTCAAACCGGATGCGGGCCAGATGCGCCTGCGCGGCGCGCCCTTCGCCCCCGCGGAACCGCGTGCGGCGCGCGCGGCGGGCATCGGCATGGTGTTCCAGCACTTTTCGCTCTTTGATGCGCTGAGCGTGGCCGAAAACATCGCTCTTGGGATGGAGAATGCGCCCCCGCCGCGCCTCTTGAGCGCCCAGATCCGCGATGTCTCGGACACATACGGGTTGCCCCTGTCGCCTGACCGCAGTGTCGGCGATCTCTCCGCAGGTGAGCGGCAGCGGGTTGAGATCATACGCTGCCTTTTGCAAGAGCCTGCGCTGCTGATCATGGATGAACCCACGAGCGTGCTGACGCCGCAGGAGGTTGAGATCCTCTTTGCGACGCTGCGCAAGCTGAGCGCGGAGGGCACCGCGATCCTCTATATCTCACACAAACTCGAAGAGATCCGCGCACTGTGCCAGCGCGCCACGATCCTGCGGCGCGGCAAAGTTGTGGGGCAATGCGCGGCGGCTGCGACCTCTGCGCGGGAACTGGCGGAGATGATGGTAGGCAAGAAGCTCCAAAGCCCTGAACGGGCCGCCAAAACGCTTGGAGAAAACGTGTTGGCCCTACACAGCCTCTCGCAGCCAGCGCCATCAAGTTTTGGCGTACCGCTGCATGAGATATCGCTTGAGGTCGCGGCGGGAGAGATATTCGGCATCGGCGGCGTGGCGGGCAACGGCCAAGATGAGCTTTTGGCCGCGCTTTCCGGAGAGACGCTCAGCGCTTCCCGGTCGGTCGCTTTTCGCGGTTCCGAGATCGGACGATTGGGCCCGGCAGCACGGCGGCGCATGGGGCTTTTGACGGCACCGGAGGAGCGTTTGGGCCATGCAGCGGCACCCGATATGTCGCTTGTTGAAAACGCCATGCTGACCGCCGCAGACCGGGAAGGGTTGGGGCGCGGCGGGATCTTGGACTGGCAGGGAGCGAAAGGCTTCGCGCAAAAGATCATCGCGGCATTTGACGTGCGCACGCCGGGCCCAGCAACGGCTGCGCGGTCGCTGTCAGGGGGAAACCTGCAAAAGTACGTGATCGGGCGCGAAGTGCTGCAGCGTCCCGAGGTGCTTGTGGTCAATCAACCGACCTGGGGTGTGGATGCCGCCGCCGCCGCCGCGATCCGGCAAGCGCTCTTGGATCTCGCAGCAGGTGGCACCGCCGTTGTTGTAATCTCCCAAGATCTCGACGAACTCATGGCGATTTCAGACCGATTTGCAGCGCTCAACGGCGGGCGGCTCTCGCCGCCAAGACCAACCGACGGCCTCACGGTCGAAGAAATCGGTTTGATAATGGGCGGCGTTGCAAGGATCGAGGTCGCGCATGCTTAGGGGGCTGACATATTCGCAGTGCCGCCCCAAGCGTCGCTGGAGCACGTCGTTCAAGGACTTCTCCGCATGATCCGGCTGGAGAAACGCCCCACGCCCAGCGCGCGCGTGGCGTTTGTGATCCCTATCATTGCGGTCTTGGCGACCATGTTCTTTGGCGGGCTGCTTTTCGCGGTCTTGGGCAAAGACCCGCTTGTCGCGATCCGCACGATCTTTTGGGATCCGCTCTTTGGCGAATTCGCGTTCTTTTACCGCCCGCAACTCCTGATCAAAGGCGCGCCCTTGGTGTTGATCGCGATCGGTCTCAGCCTGGGGTTCAAGGCGGGGATCTGGAACATCGGGGCGGAGGGGCAATACATCATGGGCGCGCTCTTTGGCGCGGGCGTGGGCCTCGCTTTCTACCCGGCGGAGGGCTGGTTCATCTTTCCCCTGATGGTGCTGGCCGGTGCCTTCGGCGGTTGGATCTGGGCGATGATCCCCGGCCTCCTCAAGGTCCGTTTTGGCACCAATGAGATCCTCGTCTCCTTGATGCTGGTCTATGTTGCTGAACAATTCCTCGCCTCCATGTCCCTGGGGTTGTTGAAAAATCCCGAGGGTTTCGGCTTTCCCGGCAGCCGCAACTTGCAGCAATATGACAGCGCGCATAACGCCGAACTCATCGCCGGGACGGGCATGCATTGGGGCGTGGTGGCCGCGATGATTGCTGTGATCTTGGCCTATGTGCTCTTTGCCAAACACCGCCTGGGTTTTGCCATCCGGGTCACCGGTGCCGCCCCGCGCGCTGCGCGCTTTGCGGGGGTCAATCCAGGGCGGCTGGTGCTCTTTTGTCTCGGCACATCGGGTGTTTTGGCGGGCCTTGCGGGCATGTTCGAGGTCTCAGGCCCCGCCGGACAGGTCACGATTGATTTCAACGTCGGCTACGGCTTTACCGCGATCATCGTGGCCTTCCTGGGGCGGCTCAACCCGGTGGGGATTTTGCTGGCGGGGCTCTTGATGGCACTCACCTACATCGGGGGCGACATTGCGCAAAGCCAGCTTGGCCTGCCTTCCGCCGCGATCCAAGTCTTTCAGGGCATGCTGCTCTTTTTCCTTCTGGCGCTCGACGTCTTCACCAACTACCGCCTGCAGTTCGGGCAACGGGAGGTGGTGTGATGGCAACAAAACACGAAGCAATAAAGGGGCTAGGTGTCGGGATGACTATTCCGATGGCTGTGTTCTTCGCTGGCTCGGAAAGTGGTTCTTTGTGGTTGGTCTTGATTGGGCTTTTTTCACCGGTTTTTCTAATTGTCTCGTTCGTTTTGCTATTTGTTGCGACGTGCATGGATGAAGGACCCGCACGCCGCGTGACTGTGTTGTTCTCGACGTTCGCTCTAGGGTGGCCGATAGGGACTTGGTCCGCTTTTGCAATCTACGGCAGTCTCGCTGGGTAAACGCCAAATGGACCTCTCCGCCATCAACCCCGTCCTCTTCATCGCGGGCTTTCTGGTCGCCGCGACACCGCTGATCTTTGCGGCGTTAGGTGAATTGGTCGCGGAGAAATCGGGCACGCTGAACCTTGGCGTCGAAGGGATGATGATCACTGGCGCGATCTGCGGCTTTGCCACGGCCGTGGAGACAGGCTCTCCCTTTCTGGGCTTTGCAGCAGCCGCTCTGGGTGGCGCGCTCCTGAGCCTGCTCTTTGCTTTTCTCACGCAAATCGCGCTCGCCAACCAGATCGCCTCTGGCCTCGCGCTCACACTCTTTGGGCTGGGGCTCTCAGCGCTCTTGGGGCAATCCTACGTGGGCATCAAACCGCCACGGCTGGGCGACATCAACTTTGGACCCCTGGCCGAGATCCCCGTGCTCGGACCCATCCTCTTTAGTCATGATCTCTTCCTCTATCTCGGCATCCTTCTGGTCATTGCCACGTGGGCGATGCTCAAATTCACCCGGGCGGGCCTCATTCTGCGCGCCGTGGGAGAGAACCACGACGCGGCACACGCCTTGGGCTATAAAGTGGTGCGCGTGCGCACGCTGGCCATCATGTTCGGCGGGGCCTGCGCGGGGCTGGGCGGGGCCTACATCAGCCTGATCCGCGTGCCGCAATGGACCGAAGGCATGACCGCAGGCATCGGCTGGATCGCGCTGGCGCTTGTCGTCTTCGCCTCTTGGAAGCCCCTGCGGCTTTTGATCGGTGCCTATCTTTTCGGCGGCATCACCCAGTTGCAACTCAATCTGCAAGGCGCGGGCGTTGCCATTCCGGTCGAGTATCTGGCAATGTCACCCTACCTGATCACGATCATCGTGCTGGTGATCTTGAGCCGCGACCGCGCGGGCGCACCCGCCGCATTGGGTCGCACGTTCCACGCCTCATCCTAAGGGGCCAAAACCGCCCCGAACGGGGCGCTTCAACTGGGGGATTTATGACACTCACCAAACTCCTGGCGGCTGCCACCGCCGCCATCGGCCTTGCCGCAGCCGCCTTTGCCGACGGGCATGAAAAGACCAAGGTCGGCTTTGTTTACGTCGGACCCATCGGTGACGGCGGCTGGACCTATGAGCATGACAAGGGACGCTTGGCGGTCGAGGAAGCCTTTGGCGATAAGGTGGAAACGGTCTATGTCGAGAATGTCGCGGAAGGCCCAGATTCAGAGCGGGTGATGACGCAGATGGCGCTGGATGGCGCGGACCTGATATTCACAACCTCCTTTGGCTACATGGATCCCACAATCAACGTGGCCAAGAAGTTCCCGGATGTGAAATTTGAGCACGCGACGGGCTACAAACGCGCTGACAACGTCTCGACCTATTCCGCACGTTTTTACGAAGGCCGTGCGATCCAGGGTCACATCGCGGGCAAAATGACCAAGACCAACACCATCGGCTACATTGGTTCCTACCCAATCCCTGAGGTGATCCGCGGGATCAACAGTTCCTTTATCCATGCCAAGAAAGCCAACCCCGATGTCGAGTTCAAAATCATCTGGGTCTACACGTGGTTTGATCCCGCGAAAGAAGCGGACGCTGCGCGCTCGCTGATCGACCAGGGCGCGGATGTGGTGTTGCAGCACACCGATTCCACCGCGCCGCAAGCCGCCGCGCAGGAGGCTGGGACTGTCATCACCTTTGGCCAAGCCTCTGACATGGCGCAATACGCGCCCTTTCCGCGGGTCTCCTCCATCATCGACGATTGGGCCCCCTACTACATCGCGCGCACGCAGGCGGTGATGGACGGCACGTGGGAAAGCACGGACACCTGGGACGGCATCGCCGAGGGCATGGTCGCCATTGGCGAGATCACCGACGCGGTACCGGAGGACGTGAAGACAGAGGCCCTGGCGCTCAAAGCTGCGCTTGCCGACAAGTCCTATCACGCTTTCACGGGGCCGCTGAACAAACAGGACGGCAGCGTCTTTTTAGCCGAAGGTGAGACCGCAGATGACGGTACACTCGCTGGCATGAACTTCTATGTCGAAGGTATCGTGGGCGAGATCCCTCAATAAACGCAAAACAGGATAGAGATCCGCAGACAGCGGGTCTCCTTGACCCTTGCGCGTCTCTTTAAGTGCTGGCACGCGCTCAAATCACAGAGCGCGGCTGATAGGAGAACGCATCGCCCGAAAAGTACCCGTTCGCGCGCAGCCTTATCACTACGGGGTCCCAAATCTCTACCGTCCGACGCGGGGAGAGCGTTGTATTTGGCCCCATAAGCTCGGCACGCCGACGCACCCGCGCGGCTGCCCGCGCCTTAGTATGGGCCAAGTAACACCGCCCCGCGACCCGGGAACAGCCGAGCGCGTCATAACGATGCTCAAAACTCACGTAAGGCGCTATCAGCAGTGTCCCCGGTGGGGCCTGGCTCACAATGCGTTCCTCAAGCTGATGCAGCTTCACCTCGTCGTGCATCGGCTGATAAAAGTAGATGACATCGTAGGCCGCATAGCCATCGAATGTGAGCGCATCCTGCTCAAAGATCTCGACCTCTGCCAGATCCACCGTCGCCACCAGTTTTTCCGCGGCGGCCACGTAGCCTGGATCAAAATCAAAGCCGTCCGACGGTCTGAAAAATTGCGCGGCGATGAGCAGTTGCATGCCCGCGCCGCAGCCCACGTCCAAAAACCGCGCTGGCCGTCCGAGCCGCCGCGCGAGCATGATCCGGTGCGCGGCCAGCAGATGGCGCAAGAACACCGAGTGCGGCAATGCGATGTCTGGGTAAGCGCCCGCCGCGTCTGCATCGCCATGCTGTGTTTCTTGGTTGACGAAGCGGTGCAGATGGCGAAAGGCCTGATCCGAGGCAAGCTGCTGAGCGGCGGCGACATCTCTATCCTTCGGCAGGGACGGGTATAGCTTTTGCCGCCGCGCTGAGAGTTGTTGCCAAATGGCCGCGCGCAAGCCCGGCCACTGTGCAAATGCATGGCGCATGTCCAACACCTCCTTGTTGAACAAATGCCAGCCACGAAGAGATTGAGCAGGTGCTTGTCCTGTTGGGAAGGGGCGCGGAAAATCGCGCGCCGCGCGGGAACCAAACCGTCTGTGTATCTGATCTATTGCGGTCATCCTGCGCTCAACGCGGGCTCTATCGATCTTTGCAGGATCTTCAATCGCCTCAGCAAGTGCCGCAATCTCGGCGTCAAGCTCCTCACGAAGCGCGCGGAACTCCGTTTCTAGAGCCGACATTCTGCGTGCGGAAGTTCTAAACTTGTCATGGCCTGCGATCCTCTCGCGCGGACGCAAGCTCGTCAAGCGTCTGGCGCTCTGATCAAGGGGCCTTTGCGAAGAGCAAGCGGTCCACAGGGGCGCGCCGCGATGAGCCCGACGGGCCATCGGCAACGGCGACAAAGCCATCGGCTTCAACGAACAGCTCTTTGAACGGCGCGCGGCCCAGGCGTTCGGCACGGTCGGCGGCATCCTTGATCTGCGAAACCCTGGGGCAACTGTACGTCCAGCACTTGTTTCCGGGCCGTTGGCGGCGTGGCAAGCGAAGCCGCGTTTTCAAAAAAGTGCGAGCGTCGCTCGGGCGCACGCGCTGTTTTGTCCTCCCACTTCACGCTCCACTCATCCGCATGCAAATGGGACGGGAACACCCCCAAACTTTTGCGCCGCTTTGCCGATCCTGCCTTACAATCTCAGAGGCAACGCTTAGGATGGAACAAAGTAACCGCGCGGCCCGTCTATGATCATCTTGCACCATCTCAACAGATCCCGCTCGCACAGGGTGTTCTGGCTCTTGGAAGAGCTTGGCGCAGACTATGAAATCCGCGCCTATGCGCGCGACGCAAAGACCAACCTAGCCCCGCCGGAACTCAAAGGCGTGCACCCGTTGGGCAAATCCCCAATGATCGAATTGGACGGGCACCTTATCACCGAAAGCGGTGCAATTACCGAGTTGCTGTGCCAGCGCTTTGCACCCGAGATGATCCCAGAGCCCGGCGGCGATGCGTATCTCAGCCATTTGGAGCTGATGCATTTCGCGGAAGGCTCCGCGATGATACCGATCCTGCTCAACCTCTACGTCGGCCGATTGGGGGACGCCGGCGCGCCGCTGCAGCCTCGCATCGCCTCAGAATTAGAAAGCCACTTCAGCTACATGGAAAGCCTCGTGCGACCCTCCGGTCACTTCGTGCTCGACCGGCTCAGCGCAGTGGATGTGATGCTCAGCTTCCCTGCTGAGATTGCCGCGCGCCTCGGCTATGCGGCGCAATATCCAAAGCTTGCCGCGTTCACCGCGATGACCCAAGCCCGCCCGGCCTACCAGCGCGCGATGGAAAAGGGCAATTCGTGATGGGAGGATGTTACTCTTGACCAATCCTGCGCAGCGCATGTGTATCTCAAACACGGGACGGCACTCGTGGCCGAGCCCAAAGCCCCTGGTTTTTGGCGGTCTAAGAGCCTTCGGCCCGCCTGCGCGGCAAAGATCGCCGCAATGACACGCTCCCTGTGCAGCCCAAACGGCGCGACCGCGAGCACCTTGGCGTTTGGCACTATGCAGTTTGGCGGGCGCGCAGACGCCGCCGCCTCGCAGGCGATGTTTGAGGCCTGCCGCAACGCCGGGATCAATCACTTTGACACCGCATTGGTCTATACAGACGGCGCGTCTGAGACCTTGCTCGGCGGGTTCATCAAGGACTGCCGCGACGATCTGATTGTGGCCACCAAAGCGGGCTATTCCGGCGGGGCGGGACGGGCGAACATGTTGAACTCAGCGGAGACGTCCCGCCAAAGGCTCGACATTGACACGATCGATCTCTTCTACCTGCACCGGTTTGACGCTCAGACGGACTTGCGAGAGAGCTTTGAGACCTTTGCAGATCTGAAATCACGAGGGCTGATCCGCTTTATCGGCGTCTCTAACTTCGCCGCTTGGCAGGTAGTCAAAGCCGCCTGGGTTGCCGCCGAATTTGACCTGCGCATCGATGTGATCCAGCCGATGTATAACCTCGTCAAGCGCCAAGCGGAGGTGGAGATCCTTCCCATGGCGGATGACCTGGAGATCCTGGTGGCCCCCTACTCACCGCTGGGCGGTGGGCTGCTGACAGGCAAATATGCCAGCGGCGGTGCGGGGCGCTTGACGGAAGATAGCCGCTATGCCGCGCGCTATGGGCCAGAGGCGATGCACAGCGCCGCCCGCGACTTGCATGCCGTGGCCCAAGACCTCGGGCAGCACCCCGCGACCCTCGCCGTCGCTTGGGCGGCGGCGCATGAGAGCGCGCCAACCCCAATCATCTCAGCCAGGTCCGTGGAGCAATTGGCCCCTTCGCTCAAGGCACTGAGCTTTGACATTTCGCCCGCACTTTACGACCAGATCAGCGCGCTGAGTCCGAAGCCTGCGCCCGCCACCGACCGTCTGGAAGAGCAGTCGTGAGCGATGTCATCGTCATCGGAGGCGGCGTGGCCGGCCTCTCCGCAGCAGCAGCGCTCTCAGCGGACCTGAGCGTCACCTTACTTGAACGCGAGGCGCATTGTGGCACCCACGCCTCCGGCCGCTCAGCCGCGATGTTTGAGGAGAACTACGGCAGCCCCAGCACCGTTGCCTTGAACAAGGCCAGCAAGCCTGCGCATATCGAAACCGGGGGTGGGTATCTCAGCCCACGTGGATTTCTGATCATCGCCCGTGCCGCGGAAAAAGAAGCCTTTGAAAAGGACGCCGAAGACCTTGGAGCAAATCCAGTCTCCATTGATGCAGCCTGCGAAATCCTCCCAATACTAGACCGTAGAGTTGTTGCCCTTGCAGCCTACCGCGCAGAGGCCTACGACATTGACACGGACCGCCTGTTGCAGGACCTCAGGCGTAAAATCCAGACAGCCGGCTGTCGGATCGTGACGAAGGCACCTGTGAGCGCGATCCAGCGCACCTCAACGGGTTGGCGGCTCACGGCCGGGGGGCGGCGCTACACCACACCCATCTTGGTGAACGCGGCCGGTGCTTGGGCGGATGAGATCGCCCGCTTGGCGGGCCTGCCGCCCCTGGGGATCACGCCGCACCGGCGCTCCATGGCACGCATCGCAGCCCCTGGTGGGCGCGATGTCACCAGCTGGCCCATGTTTTTTGGCACCGGCGAGACCTGGTACGCCAAGCCCGACGCGGGCGCGCTGATCGTCTCTCCAGCTGATGAAGACCCGCTTCCGCCGCAAGACGCCTGGGCGGATGATCTGGTGCTGGCAGAAGGGCTTGACCGCTACGCTGCCATGGTGACCGAGCCTGTCACGCGCATGCTGTCCAATTGGGCTGGCCTGCGCAGCTTTGCACCTGACCGGGCGCTGGTGCTTGGCCCCGATCCGTTGGACAGCGCCTTCGTCTGGTCAGCAGGTCAAGGAGGGTACGGATTTCAGACAGCCCCCGCCGCCGCCGCGCTGGTGGCGGATCTGATCCTCGGGCGCAAGGCGCAACTGCCCGCTGAAACCCTAGCGGCTCTGACACCTGATCGGCTTCGCGCATGAGCCGCGACCTGCCCCCAAGCGCAAGCGTCATTGGCTGCGTGGAGGGGGTCAAACGCCACGCGCCCTCTGCGGCACGCAATGTCGCGGTGCTGACCGAGTTCCTGACCGAAGTCGCACCTAAGAGCGGGCGGGCCCTGGAATTGGCAAGCGGAACAGGCCAGCACGTTGTGGAATTTGCACAGGCGATGCCCGGTCTTTTCTGGCAGCCAAGCGATGTTGCGGCAGACCGAAGGGCGAGCATTGATGCCTACGCGCGCGAGGCGCAGATTACCAACATCGCCCCCGCGCTCACCCTCGATGCGGTCCGGCCCGGGTGGGGACATGCGCAAAAGGGTCAGGCGCTGATCTTTCTGAGCAACCTTTTGCATCTCATATCGACGTCCGAAGCAGAGGTCCTTTTGGTGGAAGCGGCACAGGCACTTGCGCCTGGCGGGATGCTGATCATCTACGGCCCCTTCATGCGCGATGGCGCGTTGACAAGCGCGGGGGACCAACGGTTTCATGCCGAGCTTCAGGCCGCTGACCCTCAGATCGGCTACAAAGACCTTCAGACTGTTTTAGCGTGGTACAGGGACGCGGGCCTGTCCTTGCGCCCTACCCGAGAAATGCCCGCAAACAACCTAGCCCTCATGGCCGTGCGGTGATCCGGGCCTGGCTTCTTTGTGCCTTTGCTGTTGCGCTCCTCAGCGCCTGCGCGCGGGCTCCCACGGTTGCGCCGGGCGAGGTCATCGCACCGCAGTTCGGTGACGCCGACCCCGTGGCATTTGCCCGACCGCGCCCCGAGAGCTTTCCAGTGCATGGCATTGACGCCGCACGCTTTCAAACTGAGATTGATTGGAGGTTGGCGCGCGCCAACGGCGTGAACTTTGCTTTCCTGAAAGCCACCGAGGGGGGCGATCTCCTCGACCCCGCCTTCACGTCTCATTGGCGCGGCGCAGGGCGCGCGGGCGTGGCGCGCGGGGCGTACCACTTCTATTACTTCTGTACCGCACCTGAGGTGCAGGCCCGTTGGTTCATCCGCAACGTCCCGCGCTCCGGTGGGAGCTTACCGCCGGTGCTCGACATGGAGTGGAACCCCTTCTCCCCAACGTGCCGCCGCCGTCCAGCCGCGGCGCAGGTGCAGCGCGAGATGCGCGTCTGGCTGCGCCTTGTTGAGGATCACTTCGATCAGCGCCCGATCATCTACACCACCCCCGGCTTTTTCAAAGATGCTGAACTCTCCCGCTTGCGCGGCTATGACTTTTGGCTGCGCAGCACGGCGAAGACAGCCCGCGAAGCCTACCCCAGGCAGACTTGGCGCTTTTGGCAATACTCCGCCACTGGCCGCATCGACGGTATTGCCGGAAAGGTTGATCTCAACGCCTTTAACGGCAGCCGTGCGGATTGGCAGGACTGGCTTGCACGCAACACGCGCTAACCGCTCCGGAAGGGATCTGCCAAGGCCAGGCGCCGGATCAGCAGGAAAAGCCCGCCGACCAAGAGGAGCGGCATCACAAAAATCCGAAAGACATAGACAGACAGGATCGCGATCAGGGCTGAGATCAGCTCATCCGCACGGCTCCAGACACTGGCGGCCAGGGCGCGGTACTCCGCCAATCCGGGGCCAGCCTCTTGCAGCACATCTGCGCCATCGACGGCGCGCGTAATGTCCTGCAGCGTGGTGAGGTTCTCCTGGTAGGTCGCTTCGGTGAGCACTGCGGACAGCGTTGACGACAGCACAAGCGCGAATGGCAGACCCAGGCCAAAGAAGACACCGTAGAGGGCCAAAAAGTTCGTGGCCGTCCCGCGCCGCTGGATCAATGCAAGCGCCATTGCAACCGCAAAGAGCGCCCAACCGATGCTGCTCACCGGGCCGAGGGAGACGGCCAACACCCCCGTCGCCACCATCACGGCAAAGATCAGACTGGCAATCCGCTCAACCGTGTCATCAATGGGTTCCAGGACCTTCAACGGTTGTGCGGTGCCTTGCGCGATAAAGGCGACGCCCACCTCGACCTCTTGCGCTGTTGAGAGAAACGCGTTCAGGCTGCGCAGCGTCACATATGTCGCGGCGGCCGTGGTGGCGATGGATTGGGCATAGCGCTGCGCCTGTGCGTTGAGCGGATTGCCCCGATAGACGGTCAAAAAACAGGCCAGCACCAAGAGCGCCAGCAGAACCCCGCGCCCCAGGCGCATCAGGCGCCCCCTCGATCAGCCGTCGATGCGGATCTTCTCATTCTTAGGATCATAGGGGCTGTCCTCGACAATCTCAGCGTCCCAAAGCTCGTCGAACATCTTAACCTGCAGCTTTAGTCCAGGGACCGCGTGCTCAGGTCGGACATACCCCATCCCGATGGACTTGCCAAAGGCAACGGAATACCCGCCTGAGGTCAGTCGCCCGGTCCGCTCGTCCCCGACATAAAGCGCCTCGCGCCCCCAAGGGTCGGCGTCCTCCGGCCCGTCAATCAGCAGGGTCACGCATTTGGAGCGGATGCCTTTGGCCTGCATCTCGGCCTTGCCGTGAAACGCCTTGCTTAAATCAACAAAGCGCGGCAAATCCGCCTCAAGCGGTGTGGCATCGCGGCCAAGTTCGGTGCCAAAGGCGCGGTAGGATTTCTCTTGTCTGAGCCAGTTCTGCGCCCGCGCGCCCACCAGCTTTAAGCCGTGCGGCTCTCCAGCCGCCTCCAATTGATCAAAAAGATAGGTCTGCATCTCCATCGGGTGGTGCAGCTCCCATCCAAGCTCCCCGGTATAGGCCACGCGGATGGCCTTCACCGGGCACATGCCAAGCTCAATCTGGCGCATCGAGAGCCAAGGGAAGCGCTTGTTGCTGAGCGCCGTCGCGGGATCCGCGTCGCGGATGAGCGATGACAAGACGGCCCTAGACTTCGGGCCGGCAATAGCGAAGACGCCCCACTGGCTGGTCACATCCCGGATCTCCACGCCGTTGTAACGCCCGATCCGGTCCTCCATTGCTTTCAACAGGAAATCTTGATCATAGGCAGTCCAGGCCCCGGCAGAGACCAGATAATAGGTATCCTCTGCCAGGCGCACGATGGTGTATTCCGTGCGGGTCGTCCCATGGGCGGTCAGCGCATAGGTCAAGTTGATCCGGCCCACGCGCGGCAGCTTGTTGCAGGTCAGCCAATCCAGAAACTCAGTCGCACGGGGGCCTTGCACGATGTGTTTGGTGAAGGCGGTCGCATCAATCAGGCCCACCCCTTCGCGGATGGCTTTCGCCTCCTGCACCGCATACTGCCACCAGCCGCCACGGCGGAACGACCGGGCGTCGTGATCAAAGCTGTCAGGCGCATCCACTGGGCCGAAGTAATTGGGCCGCTCCCAGCCATTGACTTGCCCGAACTGCGCCCCGCGCGCCTTTTGCCGGTCATAGGCGGGGGCGGTGCGCAGAGGCCGGCAGGCGGGCCGCTCTTCATCGGGATGGTGCAGGATGTAGACGTGGGAATAGCATTCCTCGTTCTTCTTCATCGCGTATTCGGTGGTCATCCACGCGCCATAGCGCTTAGGGTCGAGCGAGGCCATGTCGATCTCGGCCTCGCCCTCGACCATCAACTGCGCGAGGTAGTAACCCGTGCCGCCCGCAGCGGTGATCCCGAAGGAGAAGCCTTCGGCGAGCCACATGTTGCGCAGCCCCGGTGCTGGCCCCACCAACGGGTTGCCGTCGGGCGTGTAGCAAATTGGGCCGTTGTAGTCGTCCTTGAGCCCCACCGTCTCGGAGGAGGGGATGCGGTGTATCATGGACATGTACTCTTCCTCGATCCGCTCCAAATCGAGGGGGAAGAGATCTGCGCGGAAACTCTCAGGCACCGCGTATTCAAAGCGGGCGGGCGCGCCCAACTCATAAGGCCCCAGGATCCAGCCGCCGCGTTCCTCGCGCACATACCATTTCGCGTCGGCATCGCGGAGCACCGGATGCTCGGGATTGTCCTTGCGCCACGCCACCAGCGCCGGGTCGGGCTCGGTCACGATATACTGATGCTCAACCGGGATCGCGGGGATCTTGATGCCGAGAAGCTGTGCGGTGCGCTGCGCGTGATTGCCGGTGGCTGTGACCACATGTTCGGCGTGGATCACCACCTGTTCGTCCGAGGCCACAAGGTTGCCGCCCTTCTCCACCATCTTGGTGCAGGTGACGTCCCAATGGCTGCCGGTCCAATGATAGCCGTCGACCTGCCACTTGCGCTCAATCGCCACACCGCGTTGCCGCGCGCCCTTGGCCATGGCCATCGTCACATCCGCTGGATTGATGTAGCCATCGGTCGGATGGTAGATCGCACCCTTCAGATCCTCGGTGCGCACCAACGGATAGCGCTCTTTGATCTGCGCGGGTGAGAGCCACTCGTAAGGCACCCCGCAAGTCTCAGCGGTGCTGGCATAGAGCATGTACTCATCCATACGCTCTTGGCTCTGCGCCATGCGCAGGTTGCCCACCACGTAAAAGCCTGCGTTAAGCCCGGTCTCTTCCTCCAAGATTTTGTAGTACTTGATGGAATAGTCATGAATGTGGGTCGTGGCGTAGGACATGTTGAAATAGGGTAAGAGCCCCGCTGCGTGCCAGGTCGAGCCAGAGGTCAACTCATCCCGCTCCAACAGCATGACATCGTCCCAGCCCGCGCGGGCCAGGTGATAGGCAATAGATGTACCAACCGCACCGCCGCCCACAACCAGGGCTTTCACGTTTGTTTTCATGACCATCACTCCCCGCAGAATTGCTACGCATTTCTAAGAGAGAAGGCGACCTTTCCGTGGCAACATGCCGACGCCCGGACGCGCAAAACCGACTTGGCGCGGGCGAAAAGACACAGTCTGTTAGGTCAGCGTTTCTGTCGGTAAGATCTTACCCGGGTTCATGATGTTATCGGGGTCGAGCGCGCGTTTGATGGCGGCCATAACGTCAAGCGTCTCCGCCCCCAACTCCCGCATCAGGTACTTGCGTTTGCCTTGCCCAATCCCATGCTCACCCGTGCAGGTGCCGCCCATCCCGATCGCCAGATCATTGAGCCAAGAAACAAAAGCCGCACCGCGGGCCACCTCGTCTTGGTCGTCCATATCCAGCAATACAGTGGCGTGAAAATTGCCATCGCCCGCGTGGCTGACCACCGGTGCGAGCAGGTTCATCTCAACCGCCTTGTGCTCCGCTGCGGTCAACGCCTCGGCCAGCCGCGATATGGGCACACAGACGTCCGAGGCCACGCCGCTGCATCCTGGCCGCAGCGCGAGCATCGCCCAATAGGCGTCATGACGCGCCTGCCAGAGGGCGTTGCGTTCCTCGGTCGTGGCCGTCGCGGTAAAGCCCGTACCGCCCTCATCTGCGGCCAGCAAACCAAAGGTTTCCGCCTGTTCGGCCACCCCAGCCTCTGAGCCGTGAAACTCCAAAAGCAGCAAGGGTGCCTCGGGCAAGCCGAGCTTGGAGTACCCGTTCACTGCCTTCACCATCGTGACGTCCAAAAGTTCAATCCGCGCAACAGGTAGGCCATACTGGATCGTCGCGATCACCGTCTTCGCCGCTGCCTCGACGCTGGGGAAGGTACAGCGCGCCGCTGAAATCGCCTCCGGTATCCCCTGCAGCCGCAGCGTGATCTCGGTGATGATGCCCAATGTGCCTTCTGAGCCGACCATCAACCGGGTGAGGTCGTAGCCGGCGGAGGTCTTCTTTGCCCGCTGCGCGGTGCGGATCACGCGGCCATCCGCCATGACCGCCTCGACGTTCAGCACATTGTCCTTCATCGTGCCATACCGGACGGCATTGGTGCCCGAGGCGCGCGTGGCCGTCATTCCCCCGATGGAGGCGTTGGCCCCTGGATCGATGGGAAAGAACAACCCCTGATCGCGCAAATGGGTGTTAAGCGCCTCTCGCGTGACGCCAGGCTGCACACGGCAGTCGAGATCGCCCGTGTTAACCTCCAGCACCTCGTCCATCTGGCTCACATCGACGGAGATCCCGCCGATGGGCGCGTTCACATGCCCTTCCAGCGAAGTGCCGGTGCCGTAGGCGATGATGGGCACCTTGTGCGCGGCGCAGGCCTTCACCACCTCCACAACGTCAGCGGTCGATTGGGCAAAGACCACGCCGTCGGGCATTTCATTCGCAATCCACGTGGTCGTGTGCCCGTGCTGCGCGCGAACCGATTGGCCGGTCTGCAGCCGTTCTCCAAAGCGTTGCTTGAGAACGCCCAGCACCGTTTCGATGCCCACGTCATTGCGCGCCAGCGTGCCGCCGTCTGCCATGCTGTCCTCCTACTCGCCGTACACAATGCCCTCGCGCCGGGGGTCCGCCCCGCCCTGAAGGCCGTCGCCAATGGCGATCACGTGCAAGCCCGAGGTCAGCGCGCGTGTGCCCACCTCAAAGCCCATGTCAGTCAGCGGTGCCTCCAGCGCCACAGCGTCCGTGCCTTCCTCAAGATCATAGGTCCCGAACCGGTTCACCGCATGGGGCACCATCACCGCTTGCTGCGCGTCCATGCCCCAGTCGAGCATGGCGACAATGGTCTGCGCCACATAGCCGATGATGCGGCTGCCGCCCGGGCTGCCCAGGGCGATCACCGGAGCACCGTCCTTCATCACGATGGTCGGCGACATGGATGAGCGTGGCCGCTTGCCCGGCTCGGCCCGATTGGCCACCGGTACGCCATCGCGATGTGAACGGAAGGAGAAGTCCGTGATCTGATTGTTGAGCAAGAAGCCACCCGCCATGAGACGCGAGCCAAACCCGTTCTCAATGCTTGAGGTCATGCTGGCCACATTGCCGTCCGCATCCACAATCGACACATGTGTCGTCGAGGGGCGTTCCATATCCGCACCCGTCGCCCAAAGCCCGGCATGATCCCACTCCGGCGCGCCGGGTGCCACCGTCTCAAGCGCTTTGTCGGTGCTCAAAAGCGCACCGCGCGTGGCCATGTAACCTGGGTCGAGCAACCCTGGTACAGGCACCGGCACAAAGTCGCTGTCTGCCAGATACAGGCCGCGATCCGCAAAGGCGAGCCGCGCCGCATCCCCCATAAGCCGACGCACGTCCGCATCCTGCGGCCCAGCAGAGAGGTCATAGGCCTCAAGCGCCCCCAGGATCTGCCCCACAGCCACCGCACCCGACGACGGCGGCCCCATGCCGCAGACCTCGTGCGCGCGGTACGGCGCACAGACCGCGGGCCGCTCCTTGACCTGATAAATCGCCAAATCCACCTCGCTCAAAAGGCCCGGCTTGGCAGCGCCTTGCACCGCCGCCACGATCTGCCGCCCCACCGACCCACCGTAAAACGCCGCTGCGCCCTCAGCCGCAAAAGCCCGCAATGTCTCGGCGTAGGCGGGGTTTTTCAGAGTCTGACCCGCCTGGATCGGCGCACCCTCTGGTAGGAAGTAAGACGCCGTCACGCCAGATGAGGTCAGCCGCTCCTGATCCCGCTCCACCAACATCGCCAGCAGCGGCGACACGGTGAACCCTGCCTCAGCCAAGGTTTCCGTTGATGCCAGCAACCCGCCCCAGGCCAAATCGCCCCACCGCCGATGCGCCTCTTCCAAAAGACCCGGCGTGCCTGGCGTGCCGACCGAAAGCCCGCCGACGACGGCATCAAAAAACTTGAGCGGCGCCCCTGTCTCATCTTGGAAAATCTGCGGCGTCGCCGCCAGCGGTGCCATCTCACGCCCATCGAGCGTGGTCACCTCACCGCTTTCAGCGTCATACCAGACCAAGAATCCGCCGCCGCCCAGGCCCGAGGACTGCGGCTCAACCAGCCCCAGCATCACCTGCACCGCTACCAGCGCGTCCGCGGCAGAGCCCCCTGCCGCCAAAACATCAGCGCCCGCCTGCACCGCCAGTGGGTTGGCTGCGGCGATCATCCAACGCTCCGCCTCAACAACGCGGCCTTCCGTTTTCGCGCTCATCGATGCTGCGAGCCCTTCAGGCAATCCGTCAAATGCGCCGACACCGCCAGCCTCGGGGGCAACAGCGTCCGCGGCCTCCTGCGCATAAGCGGCCGCCGCCGCCAGCATCGTCACCAGAGTGAATAGAGCCCTCATTGCCTTTTTCCTCCTCTCGGCCGCATCCCGCGCCCTGGCCAAGCTACAGACCCCAATCGATTTTCCGGATGGAAAATCAATAAAATCGCGTGCGCGCGCGGCGCGCACCTTTGGATACCCGCACGCTACAACATGGATGGGACCACCTGATCAGGTGGCCTGTGACCATCATCGAACGTCTTGATGTTAATGATAACCTTCTCGCCCATCTCAAGCCGCCCCTCCATCGTGGCTGACCCCATATGCGGCAACAACACCACGTTATCGAGCGCCCGAAGCCGCGGATTGATCTCAGATCGGTTCTCGTAGACGTCGAGACCCGCTCCCTTGATCTCCCGTGCCCGCAAGAGCCGGGTGAGCGCGTTTTCGTCAATCACCTCGCCGCGCGATGTGTTCACAATCACCGCATCGGGTTTCATCAGTTTCAACCGCCGTGCGTTCATCAGATGAAAGGTCGACGGCGTGTGCGGGCAGTTTACGCTCAGCACATCCATGCGCGCCACCATCTGATCCAGGCTCTCCCAATAGGTCGCTTCCAAGGCCTCCTCGATCTCAGGATGCACCCGTCGCCGGTTATGATAGTGGATTTGCATGCCAAAAGCCGCCGCGCGTTTGGCCACCGCTTGCCCGATCCGGCCCATCCCCAGGATCCCAAGCCGTCGGCCAGACACCCGCCCGCCCAGAAGCGCGGTTGGGGCCCAGCCGGACCAATCGCCTTTTTGCATCATCGCCATGCCCTCAGACATGCGCCGGGTGACGCCAAGGATCAGCGCCATCGTCATATCCGCCGTATCGTCGGTCAGCACCCCGGGCGTGTTGCTGACCAAGATCCCGCGTTGGCGCGCTGTGGCCACATCAATGTTATCCACCCCTGAGCCGTAGTTAGCGATAAGCTTGAGCGCGTCCCCCGCTTGGCCGATCATAGCGCCGTCAATCTCGTCTGTAACCGTTGGCACCAGAACATCTGCCGATTTCATCGCAGCGATCAATTCTGCCCGCGTCATTGGCACATCGTCCAACCGCAGCTTAACATCAAAAAGCTCCGATAGGCGCGTCTCAACAGCGTCCGGCAACCGTCGCGTCACAACAACACTCAAGCGCTTTTTTGACATCTGCGTCCTCCCAGACTTGGCCTGCCCCGCCCGCCGCTGCATGGTGACGCATGTCGTGACGGCGCACAAGAACGCCGGGCGAGAAAATCCGCTAGAACGGGCAGGTCCATGCATCGAACCCTTCTCACCGGGCTTTTGGCGATCCTCGCGCTCGCCCCCCCGCTGCGCGCGGCTGAGACCGGGCGTGAGACCAATTTGCCCCTTCCCCGCTACGTGTCAATGAAGGCGGGCGAGGGCAATGTGCGCCGGGGCCCCTCGCTATCACATCGCATCGACTGGGTCTTCAAGCGTCGATACATGCCCCTGCGCATCATCGCAGAACACGGCCACTGGCGGCGTGTCGAAGACCGGGACGGCATGGGGGGATGGATCCACTATTCCCTGCTCTCGGGGGTGCGCACCGTGCTGGTCGAGCAAGACATGCTGAAGCTTTTCAGCCGCCCGGATCCGCAGGCACCCGTTATCGCCGCGCTTGAGCTTGGCGTGGTCGCCCGGCTTGGGGATTGCAATCTGGAATGGTGCGAGTTGCGCGCGGGCCGCTATCGCGGCTGGGCCCCCAAAGTACGTGTCTGGGGCGTCGGTACAAACGAAATTCGCGACTAAACGGGATGCACCTATAGGGGACGGTGGGCGGGGCGTCTTTCCCCTAGGAAAGAGCGCCGCTCCGCTGTCCATGCGCCTCAAAATGTGCTTTCAATATCGGCTCCAAATCAGCGCGCTCTCGAAACCCAGAGAGCACTTGCGTCACCTCCCCGCGCCCATCCATCAACACCAAGGTCACATGCGGTACATTGTGGCGACGGGCAAAGACTTGGCCTTCCGGCTGCCGGATGTCAGCCACGACATAGATCACGTCACATTCGCCGAACTGGCGCATCGCCCGACGGGTTTCGTTTTGCAGTGCAAGGCACGTGCCACACTGTGGGTCATGCACCTGCACCACCGCAGGTTTGCCCTGCCCTAGGCGGCTCAAATCGTGCTCGACCATGTAGTCACGGTACATATCAATCCCCGCATAGGTGGCACCACCCGCACCCGCCAACACGAGCCCACCCAAACCAATGCGCCGCATCATATCGCGCCGCGTCGGCGTCTCGACCACGGCGCGGGCCGCGGCCTGTCTCTCTTTGCGCGCTTTGGTTTTTGATTTCTTGGCCATGAGATGCTCCTCGTCTAGATCTCCACGAGTACTCCTGTTCCCTGCAACATTGGCCTCACAATTGCGCGAGGCGTTGCACTTGTGGCTCAAGGCACCGCGTCTTAACACAAGGCATGGCCGCGGGTTCAAAACGCATCGCTCTTTTTGGCGCAACCGGCACCGCAGGACGGGCTGTCGCCATCCACTTGGCAAAAGCCGGCCACGCGGTGACTGCCTTTTGCCGCCAGGATCCCAGCATCGCGGGCGTCTGTTTTCAGCCCTTCGACGCAGCAAAGCACAACGACCTGAAAGTCGCCTTTGCGCGGGTCAACCCTGACGTGGTGATCTCCTGTTTAGCCTCTCGCACCGGTGTCCCCGATGACGCTTGGGCCGTTGACCATGATGCAAACCTCGCTCTTTTGCAGGCCGCAAAATCGAGTGGGACGGATCATTTCATCCTGCTCTCTGCCATCTGCGTACAAAAGCCAAAGCTTGCCTTTCAGCATGCCAAGCGCGCTTTTGAGAGCACCCTGATCCAAAGCGGTCTGACCTATTCAATCGTGCGGCCAACCGCCTTTTTCAAATCCCTCTCCGGCCAAGTGGAGCGTTTGCGCGGTGGCAGACCTTTTCTTCTCTTCGGCGACGGCACGCTCACGGCCTGCAAGCCCATCTCAGACCGTGATCTTGCGCGCTTTATCTCAACCTGTATCGACGATCCCGCCAAGCAAGACGCGATCCTGCCCGTTGGCGGTCCCGGGCACGCGCTGACGTCCAAGGAAATCGGGGCCCTCCTTTTCGACGCGCTAGAACGGCCGCCCAGCTACAGATCCATCTCCCCTAAGGTCATTTCGAGCATTGCCATCGCTCTGGATCTCGCCGGGCGTCTGATACCGGGCCTCAGAGCAAAAGCAGAACTTGCGCGCATCGGGCATTACTACGCCACAGAGTCCATGTTGCTGTGGGATCCCGAGACCCAACGCTATGATCCCGATGCGACGCCAGCCTTTGGCACCGACACGCTGCAAGAGCACTTTCGCGCAGTTGCGACTGGCCATGCGGAGGATCAACGGGGGGCACACCGGGTCTTCTGATTCAATCCTCTTGCACCTTTTCCCCGCAACAGCGAGGCTCTCGCAAAAGCGAAGGTTTTCATGCGCAACAAGCTCTTACTGATCATTCTGGACGGGGTGCCCTACCGTAATTTCAGACGCCTGTTTGGCAATCTAGAAGGCTGGGTTGCCGCTGGAGAGGCGCGGGTCTGGACACACCGCTCTGTTGTCCCCTCGATCTCGGCCTCTTGCTATGCGTCCATTCACACGGGCCTCACCCCTGCCGAACACGGCTCCACCGGCAATGGCAACGTCTTTCGCCTTCGGCATCCAGACATCTTCTCAACGGTGCGGGCAGCGGGTGGCTCCACCGGCGCGGTCGCGCATTCGTTTTGGTCCGAGTTCTTTAACCGTCATCCATTCGATTACGTGCGCGATGTGGAATATGACGAGCCAGAGAGCGAGAGCATCAACCACGGCCGCTTTCACACGATGACGGGCTACAGCCGCGACAATCAGATGACGCCCTCAGACGTGGACCTCTTTGCGACCCTGACCAATCTATGTCTCAGGCACAACCTGACCTACGGCCTTTTACACACCTGCACGCTGGACAGCATGGGCCACCGGTTTTTCCATGCAAGCCAAGAGATGGATCACGCCTGTTTTGTGATGGACGAGATGCTTGCGCCTTTCATCCCGAAATGGCGTGCGGCGGGTTATGAGGTCATTGTGACAGCCGACCACGGGCAGGATGAGCGCGGCCACCATGGCGGGCGAGGCGCGCTTCAGCAAGAAACGGCACTCTATTACTTTGGCTCTGCGGAAGGCCCGTCAGAGGACAGCGTGATTGACCAAGTACAACTCGCCCCCACGATCCTCAACCGGCTTGGCATTGCCCCGGCAGAGACGATGAAGGCCGAACCTTTCCTGAGATAGGGCTCAGCTCAGTCTTGTGGGGGCCGGAGGCGTGACTGTCCTCCGGCAGTTCACGCTCAAACCGAAACGCCTCAACAAACGATCCTCGCGCTCTGTCGGGCGGACTGGCGCGGTCGGCAGAATGAAACGTCTGAAAGAGATGTCTCAAGCTTCAGGCAAGCGCCTGCCGGCTTCTCCCCCCCCAAAGAAAAGCACCGGCGCTGCCTCCCCAACAGCACCGGCGCATACCTCCAAAGAGGTTGTTCAGTGTCTTGATTAGGCTGCCTTTTCCCAGGGCCGGGTGAAGCCACCAATCACACCTTCCACGTCCCCATCTGCGGCACCATTCATCGCGACTTGAGCGACGAGCCCGCGTTTTTTATCGTCAATCACACTCGAGACCCGCGCCGGGTTGCCTGCTTTCGCGAGCGCTTCGTCATAGATACGGATGATGGCGTCCTTGCGCAGGTCGGGCTTAAAGATCTTGCCCACCGCCGTTTTCGGCAATTCCGGCATGATCTTAATGTGCTTTGGGTGCGCTGCGCGCTCGGCCACGTGTTTTTGACAAAAGGTGATGAGTTCCTCCGGCGTCACATTGGCCCCGTCAACAAGTTCGACAAAGGCGCAAGGCAGTTCTCCCGCCTTCACGTCGGGCTGGCCGATGGCACCAGCGAAAGCGACGGCCTCGTGCCCCAGAAGCGCCTCCTCAATTTCGGCGGGATCAATGTTGTGCCCACCGCGGATGATCAAGTCTTTCGAACGCCCGGTGATCCAAAGATAGCCGTCCTTATCCACTCGGCCCAAGTCACCTGACCTCAGGAACTTGCCGTCGTAGTAGAGATCTTTGTTTTTATCAGCTTCGGTGTAAGTGTTGCCCGCATAGACACCGGGGTTTGAGATGCAGATCTCTCCGATCTCATCAACCGCGGCCTCGACAGGACCGTCAGCAGACCCTTTCATGATCTTCACGTCCGTGTAGGGGAACGGGATCCCTATGGAGCCCACCTTCTTTTCGCCATCCACCGGGTTTCCAGAAACAAGGCAGGTGGCCTCGGTCATGCCGTAGCCCTCAACGATGGTCATGCCGGTGCTGTCCTCAAACCGTTTGAAAAGTTCCAGCGGCAGCGGGGCAGACCCGGAAAAAGCTGTCTTAACGCTCGAGATATCGGCATTCACTGGCACCTGCATGGTCGCGGCAAGCGCAGTGGGCACCGACACGACAAAGGTGACTTTATAGCGCTCAACGAGCTTCCAGATGTTGTCGAAGACGCCCTCGCCCCGGTAGCCCTGCGGCGTGGGGAAAACGAGATGGGCACCAGAGGCCACCGCCCCCATCAGCATAACCTGACAGGCCATCACGTGGAAAAGGGGCAGCGGACAGAGCATCACGTCCTCTTCGGTCAAGAGCACCGTCGCCCCAACCCAGCCGTTGTAGATTGCGCCCGAATAGAGGTGCTGCGCGACTTTGGGCATGCCCGTCGTCCCACCGGTATGGAAGTAGAACCCAACGCGATCCTCTTGCACGTCCTCAAAGCTGAGAGACGTGGAGTGCTTTTTCAGTTCAGTGTTGAAATCCAAGTATTTTGCCTGGTTCTTGACCGTCAGCTTTGGCCGGACGAACGGCACGATCCATGATTTCGGCGGGGTGAGGTAGCGGTTGAGATCGACCTCAAGAACCGTTTCTACATTCGGGGCAAGCTTGACCGCCGCGGCAGTCTTTTCTGCAACGTCGGTCTTTGGAAATGGCTTGAGCGTTACCACAACCTTGGCGTTCGTCTCTCGCAGGATAGAGCCGATTTGTTCCGGCTCCAAAAGCGGGTTCACTGGATTGGCAACACCAGCGACCGCCCCACCAAGCAGCGTGAGGATTGTTTCATTTGCGTTGGGCAGCACATAGGCCACCACATCCTTGGGCCCTACCCCGAGCGAGCGGAAGAGATTTGCCGCCTGTGTGACCTTTGCGTGGAGTTGCGACCAGGAAAAAGTCTCTTTCTTATCGGTCGCTCCCGACAGAAGTTGGAAGCTGACCGCGTTGTGGTTTGGGAACTTTTTTGTCGTTTCGCTCAACTGCGCGTAGAGCGTCTTGGGCACCTTACGCGCCTCCCAAGGCATCTCCGCCTCAATCGCATTACGGTCTTTCATCCCTGAGTAAGGCATCATCGTTCCTCCCCTGTGGCCGGTTTCCGACCTTGTTCTACTTGCGGTAAAATGCCGATTTTAGATCACATACGCAAGCGATTGGTCGGTGTTCACGCAAGGTCAACTGACGAATTCGGCCGCTCCGCGAAAGACTGACAGCCGCTTGTCAAATGGATTGAACAATTTGACTGCGGATGAAGGAGTCCTCTTGGGAGAAAATAGGCGCAAACACGCACCATGCCGCTGGTCTGGGTCAACAGTGCGAGCGAGTTTTTCGATGCGCGCTATTCGGCCGCGATCCCATCGGTAAACTGCAGCCGGGCCAAGCGGGCATAAAGGCCATCGCGCGCCACCAATTCGTCATGCGTGCCTTGGGCAACCACGCGCCCCTGGTCGAGCACGATGATGCGATCAGCTTTCTTGACCGTTGAGAGCCTATGCGCGACCACAAGTGTCGTCCGCTCCCGGCTCAGCCGTTCGACCGCCACCTGCACGGCGCGCTCGCTTTCAGCGTCAAGCGCACTTGTCGCCTCATCTAAAAGCAGGACCGGCGCATCGCGTAAGATTGCACGCGCGATAGCGATGCGCTGCTTTTGCCCGCCCGAGAGCATCACGCCGCGCTCTCCCAGATAGCTGTCATACCCCTCCGGCAAACGCGCGATAAACTCATGCGCGGCCGCCGCTTGTGCGGCCGCTTCGACCTCGTCGTCGCGCGCTTCAGGCCTGCCAAACCGAATGTTTTCACGTGCACTGGTGGCGAAGATCACCGGGTCTTGCGGGACAAGCGCGATGGCGCGGCGAAAGTCCTGCCGTGCCAGAGACGCCAGATCGACGCCGTCAAAGCGAATCGTGCCCTCCTGCGGGGCGTAAAACCGCAAAAGCAGTTGGATGAGTGTCGTCTTGCCGGATCCGGATGGCCCGACAAAGGCAATTGTCTCTCCCGCAGCCGCGGTAAAAGACACGCCGTCAAGCGCTGCGTGATCGGGGCGTGCGACATAGGAGAAGCGCACCTGGTCAAAAGCAATCTCTCCTCTCACCGGTTGCGCCAGCGGCAGCGGTGTATCGGGATCGCGCACCGTTTCTTCGGCGTGTAGCAACTCAACCAAGCGCTCGGTCGCGCCAGCGGCACGCTGTATCTCGCCCCAAACCTCCGAGAGCTGTCCAACCGCCCCGGCGACGATCACCGCATAAATGATGAACTGCACCAGCAGGCCAATGCTCATGGCCCCCGAACTCACATCGCGGGCCCCGATCCAAAGCACGCCAACGATCCCAGCAAAAACCAGAAATATCACAATCGCCGTCAGCCAAGCACGCACCGCGATGCGACGTTTTGCGACACCAAAAGATGTCTCCGTCAGGTCCGCGAAGGCGCGCTGCGTCTGCCCTTCGTGGGTAAAGGCCTGCACCGTTTGCACGCCAAGCAGGCTTTCTGAGGCCTGGGCCGAGGAAGACGCAATCCAATCTTGGTTTTCGCGGCTGATCTGGCGCAAACGCCGCCCCAACGTCAGGATCGGCACAATCACCACGGGCACGATCAGCAGAACCAGCACGGAGAGCTTTGGGGAGGTCAAGAGCATCAGCACCAAGCCGCCGATCAGCAGCAGCACGTTGCGCAAGGCAACTGAAACCGTTGAGCCAATCACGGTCTGAATGAGCGTCGTATCGGTGGTGATGCGGCTGAGAACCTCACCGGTCATCAACCGCTCATAAAAGGCTGGGCTCATTGTGATGACGCGGTCAAAGACCGCTTTGCGCACATCGGCCACGACGCGCTCCCCCAGCAGCGTTACAAGCGCAAAACGCAGCGCCGTCCCAATCGCAAGGAGCACGGCAATGCCCACGGCCGCCGCAAAGTACTGATCAAGGAGAATGAGATCCCCGCTGCCAAAGGTGTCAACGACACGGCGGACCGCCTGCGGCAAGGCCAGCGACACCATGGCCGTGATCACCAAAGCCAGGGCTGCCGCAGCCATCAATCCACGATAGGGCAGCATAAAAGGACCAAGGGCACGCAGCGCCCCAACGTCGCGCGACTTCGCCCGCTCTTCGGTCATCTCAATTGGTGGTGCGGTGGCCATACTGCGTCCTGTTCCAACCTCGTCCGAAACGGCCAAGGGAAAGTGCCGGGGTCACCGGCCAATCGGAAGGGCCCAAAGTGGCAATTTCTCCCTCACTCCGGTGACATAGCGGAGTTTTCGGCCTTCGCCCAGTCTTTGGCCCAAAACTGCGGTTCAAACCGATCGTGGGTTGATAAAGGCCAAAGGTGAACCGCCCACCCCGCACGGGTCTTCCGTGCTCCGGCACCTGTGCGCTAACGGGCAAGAACAACGTCTTTTCGGATGTGCAGACCCTGCGCGACCGCATCCACGAGATAGGCGGCCACGTCGGCGCGTGAAACGATGCCGTTGCGCCACGTTTTTGGCTCTTCCAGCACCCGAAGACGCCCCGAAGCCGGTCTATTGGTCAGGATGACAGGCCGCGCAATTGTCCAATCAAGTGCACTTTTCACAATCAGTTCTTCCTGGCGCGTCTTGTCTGCATAGACCCGCCCCAGGACGGCACCATGGCCCAAGCGCTCAAGCGCGCTCATCGCGGACCGGCTGCGGCCCGCACCAAACCCAGTGACCGCGACCAGACGGGAAACCTTGGCGTCAGGCATCGCTTTCAAGAGAATTTCGGTGGCCTGCGAAAAGAGCGTTTCCTGCTCCCAAAGCATTGCAAGCCGTTCGCGTATCCCCAGCGCAAAGACCACGGCTCCTGCGCCGTTAAGCGCTTTTGCAACGTCTTTTGCGACCCGGGCATCACCAGACATCCGCTCCAACTGCGGTTGCTCGTCCAACGCCTCCGCCGAGCGCGCAAAGGCCCGAACGGGAATACCGCGCGCCAATGCTGTGTTCATGCAAAGTTTACCGATGCCCGAGGTGGCCCCGAGGATCAGGAGTGGACCGTTCAAACTGCTCTCTTCCGCCACTGCGCGCGCCCCATCATTTGTCTGCCATTTCCATGTTCTCTTGCAGCACAACGGCCCGCGCCTCAATTCGGTTGCCAGCGACCGTGTAATAGGCGTGATCATTGCTGCTCAAAGCGACAGTGATGGTATGTTCACCCGGAGGCAGATCGGGAATGTGAAAGTGCGGCCCATAAATCCGCGCGACCTTAAGCTCGTCGACGTAGAGATGCGCGTGACCGGTGTTGGGAGTGGGCGCGCCCCCAGCTTCTGTCGGGGCAAAGGTAAAGTTCTCCGGCCCCAGTAAGATGTTCCAGCCCGACATCGGGTCTTTTGACACGGTCATGGTCAGCGCAGGTGCCCCAGCTGCCGGCACGTCGCGGGTGGGATGCACCATGCTTTCCTGCATCGCCATCATCGGCATGGCTGGCGCGGAGGGCTCAGGAATGTCGCGGAAGGCGGGTGCCACGAGGACACCCAAAAGCAGTGAGCCGATAGATAGATAGATGAGGTACGGCAGGCGCAGTGAAAAGCTAGACATCGCTCGGCACCTCTACTGTTCGGATGGTGGTATTGATCTGGCGGTGCGGCATGAAGTTTGTGACCCGCAACCGCTGACCCGCGCCCAGGAGCAAAAGGATGAGCGCGACACCAATCACGGGCATGTGCCCAATAAACTCGACCATCGCCGCTTCATTTTCCCCTTGGATCAGAAACAGCACGTTAGACGCAAAAAGTACCAGAGAAAAAGCAAAGACGTTCAGCCGCGTGGTTGTCCCCAGCACCATGATGACGCCAAAGAGCACCTCAATCACGCCTGCCGAAAGCACAAACAGCCGGTCGGTGAAAAAGTCGATCTGAAGCGCCTGCATAAAGTTCCACTGATAAAGGACCAAAAAGCTCTCTGCCATCATCGCGCCGACCAGCTTTTCTGAGATGCCCAGGGTGATCAAAGAAATTCCCGTCATGATCCGTAGCAGATCGACCGAATACGGTTTGAAACGCTCCCGCAGCTCAGCGGTGGGTAGGTTGTTGATCAGCAAAAAGATCGCGATGGCGGGCATGATGAAATATTCGAGAGCCGACAACAGCCCGAACTTGATCGCCAGCCCCAGGTGCAGAAGGATCATCAAGATAGCGGCATGCCGGATGAAACGATTTGAGATCAATAAGATCCCGATGCCGGCCTGAACAAACAAAAGGATGTTGCCGAAGCTGCCAAACGCTATCAGGTGTGGGGCGACCACCGCGCCTTCATAGGCGGTGAGCAGCATCGACATGCCCGTAAAGACGCGCAAAATCTCAATAAAATCGTGACGCGTCTTGGTGTCCACGATCCGCACGTTGGGCAGGCGCATGTCGAGAACGACAGACGCGCTGATCACCACCAGCGCGATCGCCGCCCAAACGATCACTTCGATGTCGGTCAGACGAAACGGCTCAAAGGTCTCGACCGTCGCAGTCCCGTCAACAAACCAACGCACATGCGCCGACGCCTTCGTCGCCCAAAAAGCGGTTGCGATCAGCACGCAGAAAAGCGGAAGTGCCAGGCCAAGGCGACCGCCCGCGCGATCCATCTGATGTCTCATGTCACAAGCTCCAATCAGCGTCGGGCGATCCGTATCAGTATGAACTCTGACCGGAAACACGCGGCGCGCCGCCATGTTCCAATTCGGCCACTGGGCTGCTGATAGACCAATCTCGCTTCGATTTCTTTACCGTCGGCGCGATTTACAGCCTTAAAGGGTGCCCGACCCCGAAAAAGCGGCCTCACAGGCATCTGTTCTTCCTTTCTTGCCCGCCGCCCCTGCGGCATTCAAATCATGCCGCTAGCATCGATTGCTCCGCAGAGCAGGACGTTCGGCACCTCGCCGCCTTACATTGGTGCGCCCCGCCGCGATTTACAGATCATCTGCCATGGGTGCGTCTTTTCGTCAGACCGGATGCCGGTGCATCCTGCGCCAGGACCGCCGCTGCCCTCGCGGAGCGGGCCTGCAGGAGAGCCCAAAGCCGCGTGCCCGTTTAGGTGACGCGGAAAAGATTGTCTAGCAATGAGGCGGCATGCAGGCTGTCTAAACCCACCGGGCGGGCTTCTCCGCGTGCAGCTTGCGCGCAAGAGGGCGCTTTCTTGACTGCAAAGCCGGTGCCGAAACGGGCGCTGCGACTAGATTTTGCGCCGCGATCTGATGCGATCCCTTAGAATGGTGCGTGCTGGCTTTATCTTTGAGAACTTGCGACAACGCCGCGAAGATCAGAATTGCAGGTTGGAAACCAAGACGACAGACAAACATGAAACACTTGGCGGCACCGTAGGCAGGAAAGGTTCGAAGCGATGGGCACATTTGGTCTTGCGCTCGGCGCAGGAGGTGCGCGGGGCATTGCCCACATTCATGCCCTCAAGGCATTGGACGATTTGGGGGTGAAGCCTGAGATCTTGGCCGGAACCTCCATTGGTGCCATTATCGGATCTGCCTACTGCTCTGGGATGTCCGGGCAGGAGATCGAAGACTATCTTGTGGAAAAGTTCGACAATCCGCTGCGCCTGCTTGGAGAGGCGATGCGCATCCGTCCGGACAGCTTCGAAGATTTTCTGCGAGACGGCGGATTGCGCATTGGTGAGATCAACCTCGAACGCATCCTTGATGCCTTTCTTCCGGATCAAGTCGCGGAGTGCTTTGAGGCATTTGAGATACCGATCATCGCGGTGGCCACAGACTATTACGCCGCCGAGGCGAAACTTTTTGACGCCGGACCGGTCAAACCTGCGTTAGCCGCCTCAGCCGCCATCCCAGCCGTGTTTTTACCGGTGAAGGTGGGCGAGCGATACTATACCGATGGCAGCGCCACAAACCCCTGCCCGTTTGACGTGCTACAAGGCAAGGCGGACCATCTGATTGCCATTGACGTGTCTGGCGGACCGCTCGGAACACCAACCAAGCGTCCACGCAAAATCGACGCCATTTACGCCACAAGTCAACTCATGCAGCAATCCATTGTGAAGTACATGCTTGAACACTCCCCGGTTGCCGCGCTCCTGCGTCCGCCCGTAGACCGATTTCGCGTGCTTGACTTTTTAGAGACCAAGGCTGTCCTGGAGGAGACCGCGTCTCTGTACGAAGATGTCAAGCGAGCCGTTAGCCAAATTCTGCAGGCCTCATGAACGGGATTTCTGGGCATAGCTCCGAGTTTCCGCGGACGGCCCCGTTTTCTGGCGGCTTGGAGTGCAAGTTGAGCCGCTTCTTGCACCTTCACCGGCCTCTGCCCTGATCCCTCAGATCCAGGGGGCGAGACCAATCGGTCGACCTTCACAACGCTGCAAACCACGAAAGGACAATACCTTAGATTGCACAGCGCTCCCCTTTGCGCACAGCCTGAGAGGGGCCGACAGGCGCAAACCAAAAGCGCACAGACCCCAACAGGCCCCGCATTTCAGATGCCTCGCTATTTTCAATAGGAAGTGCAATCAGTAGTTCACTTCGGAACGAACACCCTAGAACCCGATGCTCTCATTGGTCCTTGGGAGCAGCTGCTGCATTCAACTGTTTCGCTTGCGCCGCCATCTTCTTTCGGAAAGGCCAGTGGTGCGGGTGAAGGGACTTGAACCCCCACGCCTTGCGGCGCCAGAACCTAAATCTGGTGCGTCTACCAATTCCGCCACACCCGCACAGAAGCTCTTTGCGGCGGTGCCTAGCAAAGAGCGCGGCAGATGGCGAGGCCAAATTCAGGCGCCAAGATCACGTAAAATCTGCGGCAGCATGTCAGGCAGGTCGTCAGCAATCAGCCCTGGGCCAAACGCGCGTGCCGCCTCGGCGTGCAGGTAGGTTGCGATTTCGGCCATGACGGACAATTCACCGCAACACATTTGGTTTCAGCGGCCTTCGCCCAGTTGTTTGGGGTCGGCCCCTGAAGAATGTCCATGAGCTCAGGCGGCAGTGGCCGCTTCAGACCAATCCCAAAAATGGCGTCAATCACGATGTCAGGACGAGATCCGGAGAAGACGGCTTCGGGCGTCAGCGTTTCCACGTCATGGTTTTGCGCCCAGAGCGCGTAGTTTGCATGCGCATCCGCAGGAAGGCCGGCAGGATCACCGAACAGTTGCACACGCATCTGTCAATGCAGCTCTCGCAACAAACGCGCGATGACAAAGCCGTCACCGCCGTTGTTGCCTGGGCCACGGAGCACGAGCACGCTGGGTTTTTGATCCGCAAGCGCGGGCCATGTCTCACAGATTGCCGCCACCACCCGGCGACCGGCGCGTTCCATCAGATCAAGCCCCGCAAGGCCGCGCTCGATAACCGCTCTCTCAAGCGCTTTCATTTGTTTCGCTGTCAGCAACTGTATCACGTCTTCCAACCCTGAATCATAAATGCCTAAAAGTTCGTCGCAATGCGCGAAAAGTGAGCGTTAATTATTGATTAACGGTCGCGCCTCTCGGCCACCCGCGCGCGCCGTGTAGATTCCCCCCATCCAAAGTGAAATGACCGCACACAGCCGAAAAATGTTCAAAGGGCCAAAGATGAAAAAGATCGAAGCGATTATCAAGCCTTTCAAGCTTGATGAGGTCAAAGAAGCTTTGCAAGACGTCGGCGTTCAGGGGCTTTCCGTGATAGAAGTCAAGGGTTTTGGGCGTCAGAAAGGCCACACCGAACTCTACCGCGGTGCCGAGTACGTTGTTGATTTCCTACCCAAGGTAAAAGTCGAGGTTGTGCTCGACGACGACCAGGTAGACGCTGCAATCGAAGCAATTGTTGCGGCAGCGAAAACTGAGAAGATTGGCGATGGCAAGATCTTCGTTTCCCCTGTCGAGCAATCGATCCGCATCCGAACCGGCGAGTCCGGGTCTGATGCTCTGTAACATCTCCAAATCTATGCAAGAAAAGGACTTCCTTGATGAGCGCATCTGATCTTTTGAAAACCATCAAAGATGAAGACGTGGAATACGTCGACATCCGCTTTACCGACCCGCGGGGAAAGCTCCAGCACGTGACCGTCTGCGCTGATCAGGTGGATGAGGACTTTCTGGAAGAAGGCTTCATGTTTGACGGCTCCTCCATCGCGGGGTGGAAGAGCATTGAAGCGTCAGACATGAAATTGATGCCAGACACCGAGAGCGGCTATATCGACCCTTTCTATGCTGAGAAAACAATTTGCGTGCATTGCTCAATTGTAGAGCCCGACACGGGTGAGGCTTACGAGCGTGATCCTCGGTCAACAGCCCAAAAAGCAGAGGCCTACTTAAAGTCCTCCGGCATCGGCGATGTGGCCTACTTCGGCCCCGAGGCGGAGTTCTTTCTGTTCGATGATGTGAAGTTCAGCAATACAATCAATAAGGTTGGCTATGAAGTAGACGCCACGGACGCCTCGTGGAACACAGACACCGAGTACGAGATGGGCAACATGGGTCATCGCCCCGGCGTCAAAGGCGGTTATTTCCCGGTAAATCCCACGGATGAGAGCCAGGATCTGCGCTCCGAGATGCTCTCCACCATGAAGCGCCTCGGCATGAAAGTGGACAAGCACCACCACGAGGTGGCCTCCTGCCAGCACGAGTTGGGCCTGATTTTTGACAGCCTGACCAAGCAGGCGGATGAGCTGCAAAAGTACAAGTACGTGATCCACAACGTGGCGCATGCCTACGGGAAGTCCGCGACCTTCATGCCCAAGCCCATCGCGGGCGACAACGGCACTGGCATGCACTGCAACATGTCGATCTGGAAGGACGGCAAGCCGCTCTTTGCCGGCGACAAGTATGCGGATCTGAGTCAGGAAGCGCTCTACTTCATCGGCGGCATCCTCAAGCACGCCAAGGCGCTCAATGCCTTCACCAATCCGTCAACCAACTCCTACAAGCGTCTTATCCCGGGCTTTGAAGCACCGGTGTTGCGCGCTTATTCGGCCCGCAACCGCTCTGGCTGCGTGCGTATTCCGTGGACTGAAAGCCCCAAGGCCAAGCGGGTTGAGGCACGTTTCCCTGATCCGTCGGCGAACCCCTACCTGTGCTTTGCGGCCTTGCTGATGGCGGGTCTTGACGGGATCACCAACAAGATCGATCCAGGCCCCTCCAACGACAAAGACCTCTACGATCTGCCGCCAGAGGAGCTGGCGGATATCCCAACGGTCTGCGGCAGCTTGCGCGAGGCGATGACCGAACTGGAGGCAGACATGGACTTCCTTCTGGCCGGTGACGTGTTCACCAAAGATCAGATTGGAGGTTACATCGATCTGAAGATGGAAGAGATCGAGACATATGAGCACACGCCACATCCTGTTGAGTTCGGGATGTACTATAGCTGCTAGCGCGCGGCTTAGGATTTTGAAGGGCCGCCCCGCGTCGGGCGGCCTTTTGCGATGAATTGGTTACTGCAGGTTCCCAAGCCCATCGATTTGCATAACAATTTTGTGAAAATGCCGCCCATCTGGTTAACGCGCTCAACATTTGCCGCAGCCCAGCCTCAATTTCGTCCAGAACTTCCCGCATCAGGTGTGCCTGATTGTGAAGGAGTTGTAGCGAGTGCCGATCTCTCAAACGACATTTGAGCAGCGCATCACGCGCATCAATCAAGGAAAGACAGAGACCGGGCGCGCCAACAGCAAGCGTCGGCGTCGGCGTCGGTCGTTTCGAGAGCGGTGCTTGACGTTTCCATTTTGGCTGGGTCTTAGCATTTTGGGCGGTGGCACCGGCTATGCCTATGTGGACTCGCAGCCCGATATCGACGTGCGCTGGATGGTTGCCCTCGCCAGCCTGCCCGAGAAGGCGGGGCTCTAAGCAGCGACCGCGCGAGGTAGATTGTCTTTTTTGTACGTTGAACCGGTGTGAAAGCACTGTACTCTTCCCCTGGACAGACACGTTCAGAGGAATGTTATGCGGCAATTACAAACGGCATTGGGCGCAGCTGTGCTCAGTATAGCATTCGGCGGCGCAGTTGTGGCGGCAGAGTGCATCACAAGCAAAGCGAATTTTGGAAGCTACAAACAGACCTTAGGGCGCGAAGCAGCGGCGGCGGGCATCGGAAACCGCGGCATGCAAGCGCTGCAGGCCGCGCGACTTTCCGACATCACCTGGAGATTTGAATCCCGTCCATCAAGCCAGACCGGCGTCTCGCAGGGGGATCCCGCCCGCTTTCTGGCCAAGCGCTCAGGCGGCACCGCGCAAAACTTCGTCGCGTTAACCCGCCAAAAAATTGCCCGCAACCCCAACACCTTCGCATCGATTGAGCGCCGGTACGGGGTGCCCGCGAGCATCTTGGCGACCATCTGGGGGTTAGAAACAAGCTGGGGCGGTTATCTGGGCAGAACGCCGATTGTCAGCGGGGCGGTCACGCTGTCTTCCTATTGCCGCCGTCATCCAAAGTTTGAGCCCCACGCACTTGCAGCGCTCACCATGGCCGACCGCGGTCTCATCAGTTCAGACACGCGCGGCGGGCCATCGGGTGAGCTGGGCCACATGCAGTTTTTGGCGGGCAATTGGCTGCGCTACGGGGTCGACGCAGACGGCAATGGCCGCGCAGACCCCTATAGTGCTGTGGATGCGCTTGCGACGGCGGCCAACATGCTCAGCCAGAATGGCTGGATCGCAGGCCAACCTTTCAACGATGGGACACCGAATTTTCGGGTGCTCTCGGTTTGGAATGACAGCGGCAACTACCGCCGCGCGATTGCCTATGCTGCGGGACTGGTGGACGGCTGACGGACGCGCTTGACCGGCACCCCTTGTGCTCTTCACAGCCTGCGCCTATGTGCGTTGACAGGGTCAGGCCCCTGCCGTCCGCATTTCGGTGAAGCCCTGTGGATCTCTCTTCAAGCCTTCAATCGCGCCGATTGACTGGTAACGCGGACCCCAAACATATGCGCGAGGAGTGTTTGATATGACAACCACACAAATTCCGCCCCGCGACGTGCTGAAAGCGCAAGCCAAGCGGCTGCGCGGCGATCTGGCCAAACGGGGGAACCCCATCACCCATGCGCAAGCGCTGGAGACCATCGCCCACCAATGGGGCGTACGCGACTGGAACACGCTGAGCGCGCAGTCCGCACGTCTGCACACCGGCTGGACACCAGGGCAACCGGTACGCGGCCGCTACCTCGGTCATGCGTTTCGCGGTATTGTGAAAGCGGCGCGCCAGCAGGCCAATGGTTTCTGGGCGCTCACGCTCCGGTTTGACGCGCCCATCGACGTTGTGGCGTCAAGCCAGTTCAGCGCTTTTCGCCGCCAGGTCAACACCACCGTGAACGCCGAAGGGCGCTCTCCGCAAAAGACTTCTGACGGGCAACCTCACGTGGTGCTTGACCTCCCCTGAAAGCCTGGGCCGCCCTTGCAGAGAGCGGCCCAATTCGCCGCTGATCTGGCGCAAACGGCACGCTCATATGTCGCAGGCGTCGGGTCACGCAGACGATAACTGCGCGAGCCTCTCGTCATAGGAGGGTGCCCGTGATGAACCAGCATTACCGCGACAGCCGCAAAATTGATCCCGCCAAGATTGATGCGCGCAAGGGCGCGTTTTTGCCAGACGGCACCCCCAATGACGCGGACCGGGTCGAGATTGGTCCGACGCGGCTGGCTTTCGAAGAGTGGGAAGCGGCAGGCCTCACGCTTCCGAACCTGCCTGAGATGCGGCGCTACCGTTGGGAGCGGCTGACCCAACACATCGTTGCGCGCGATTACGGCGGTCTGTTGATGTTCGATCCGCTCAACATCCGTTACGCCACCGACAGCACCAACATGCAGCTTTGGAACACGCATAACCCTTTCCGTGCGGTGCTGCTCTGTGCGGATGGCTACATGGTGATGTGGGATTACAAGAACGCGCCTTTTCTCAGTGAGTTCAATCCATTGGTGCGTGAGCAACGCTCGGGCGCGGATCTGTTCTACTTTGACCGCGGCGATAAAGTCGATGTCGCGGCAGACGTCTTTTCCAACGAGGTGCGCCTTTTGATCGACGCCCACGCGGGCGGGAATAATCGGCTCGCCGTGGACAAGATCATGCTGCACGGGCTGCGCAGTTTGCAAGCGCAGGGCTTTGAGGTGATGGAAGGCGAGGAGGTCACCGAGAAAAGCCGCTCGGTCAAAGGCCCGGATGAGATCTTGGCCATGCGCTGCGCCTCGCATGCCTGCGATACAGCCGTGCAGGCGATGGAGGACTTCGCCCGCACCCACGTTTGGAATGGAGAGACCTCTGAAGTTGACATTTGGGCCGTGCTCCATGCCGAGAACATCCGCCGCGGGGGCGAGTGGATTGAAACGCGGCTGCTCACGTCAGGCCCGCGCACCAACCCCTGGTTCCAAGAATGCGGCCCCCGCCTGACCCGTCCGAATGAGATCATTGCGTTTGATACTGATCTGGTGGGCAGCTACGGGATCTGCGTGGACATCTCGCGCACCTGGTGGATCGGGGATGAGCCACCGCGCCCCGACATGATCTATGCCATGCAACACGGCGTAGAGCACATTCAAACCAACATGCAAATGCTCAAACCGGGTGTGATGATCCCGGAGCTTTCGGCCGGCACCCATGTGCTTGATCCGCAGTATCAAAAGGGCAAATACGGCTGCCTGATGCACGGTGTTGGGCTGTGTGATGAGTGGCCGCTTGTGGCCTATCCCGATCACGCGGTGCCGGGGGCCTTTGACTATCCGTTGGAGCCGGGGATGACGCTCTGCGTTGAGGTCCTGGTCTCGCCCGAGGGGGGCGATTTTTCGATCAAGCTGGAAGACCAGGTTCTGATCACCGATGACGGATTCGAAAACCTCACGCGGTATCCGTTTGATCCGGCACTTATGGGGCTGGCTCAGGACCATTGAGGCTACCAGCCGAGAAACCATTTTATGCCAAGCGCGCAGGGGGCCAAGCCTCGGCGAAAGCAGCATGGGAGCCCTATGTTTCTAGGTTCGCCGAAATGCCAAGATGTTGTTTCGCGCATGACGACAATCAAATTTCCAATCTTCTGCAAAGTTTCGACACAATGCGCGCCCACCCTCCAATTCAGCCGTGAGGAGGGACACTCGGATGATGAAATGGGGATTGGTCGCGCTCAGCGCATTCTACCTCTACGCCACACGCGCGAATGCCGGAGCCTTAAGCATCGCCGAAGCCCTCACGCCTGGGCTTTGAGCCGCTATTGACCCAGGGCCTGCGCGAGGTCTGCGACCAGATCGTCAGCAGCTTCGATCCCGACGGAAAGTCGGATCAGCCCCTGTGGGATGCCGGTATCCGGCTCGATCGAATGGCGATGCTCCACCAGGCTCTCCACCCCGCCCAAGGATGTCGCGCGGTGAAAGAGGTTGAGCCTGCCGACCGTGCGCAGCGCGCTCTCCCGCTCGCCTTTGACGATAAACGACAACAGCCCACCAAAACCGCCCGGCATCTGACGCGCGGCCACCGCGTGTCCTGGATGATCTGGCAGGCCTGGATAGAGCACCGCCTCAACCGCCGGGTGATCGGCAAGGAATAACGCCAGTTTCATCGCATTCGCCGACATCTCACGCATGCGGAGGGGCAGTGTGCGCATACCTCTTGTGAGCAGCCAAGCCTCCATCGGGGCCAGCATGGCACCGGCCATTTTTTGATCCATCTGGATTTTGGTCCAAATCGGTGCCGACGCATCGGCCACGCAAAGCGCCCCGGCGAGGACGTCAGAATGACCGTTAATCCCCTTGGTCGCGGAATGCATGACAATATCCGCCCCGAGGGTCAGCGGCTGGCTAAGCGCCGGTGATGCCGCGGTGCTGTCAACAACGAGAAGCGCGCCGACGGACCGGGCGATCTCAGCCACCGCTTTGAGGTCGGTGATGCGCAGCCAAGGGTTCGACGGCACCTCCACCCAGATAAGCGCGGGCCGCTTTGCCGCGCAGGCTGCCTCGACCGCGGCGTGATCGCTCGTGTCCACCTCGGTCAGCGACATATTGCGGCGCGCACATATCTCGCGGCTCCAGCCCGTGGTGCCATAATAGATCTGGCTCTGCACGATCACCGCGCTGCCCTCGGGCAAAGCTTGAAAAACGGCCGCTACAGCCGCCATGCCAGACGGAAAAAGCAACGTATCCTGCGCCTGCTCCAAGGCGGTCAGCACATCTGCGGCAACGCGCACCGTCTCGCTGTCAGGCCGCTGGTAAAGGTTGTCGGCATTGAGCAGCGCATAATCTGGATCACGGCCAAAGGTCGTCGCCATGTGGATGGCTGGAACCACACCTCCGGTGCGCGTGTCCGTGGCCCCGGCCGCATGGGCCGCGAGGGTTGCCGGCGCGTAGGAACGGTTGGATGCATCTTTCACGAGAGGTCCCTTTCGGCAGACAGGACAGACATACTGACCTGTTACACCGGCGCTGTGGACAAGGCAATCACGGCACCTCTTCCCAAATCACGCAGCCGTGAAGAAACGCACACTGCCCTTGTGCGACCGATTGCGGCCCCCCACCCTTGTGGCCTGACCAAAGGACAGCCAATGCCAACACAACGTATCACCTTCCCCGGGCATGATCAGGCACCCTTGGCCGCGCGCCTCGATCTGCCAGAGGGTCCCCATCTCGCAACGGCGCTTTTTGCCCATTGCTTCACCTGCGGCAAAGACATCCCCGCCGCGCGGCGGATATCGGCGCGCTTGGCCAGCATGGGGATCGCGGTGCTGCGCTTTGATTTCACCGGTCTTGGCCATTCGGAAGGGGAGTTTGAGAACACCACCTTCACGTCGAATGTGGACGACATCATCGCAGCGCATCAGCACCTCGTGGGCAAAGATATGCCGCCCACGCTGCTCATCGGTCACTCGCTGGGCGGTGCGGCGATCTTGCGCGCGGCAGCAGAACTTGACGGGATCAAGGCGGTGGTGACGCTGGGCGCGCCCTCAGACCCTGAGCATGTGACGCATAACTTTACCGACGCGCTGGCAGAGATCATTTCCAAAGGATCGGCAGAAGTCTCTCTTGGCGGGCGCCCCTTCCGTGTGGGCAAACGCTTTTTGCTGGACGTCTCCGAGACGGAACTTACCCCCGCGATCAAAAGGCTGAACGCCGCGCTCTTGGTGATGCACGCGCCGCGAGACGATGTCGTGGGGATCGACAATGCAACGGAGATCTTTTTGGCCGCAAAGCACCCCAAGAGCTTTGTGACGCTCGACGATGCCGATCATCTGATCAGCGAGCAAAGCGATGCGGGTTATGCGGCGGATGTCATCGCCGCTTGGGCCAGCCGCTACATCGATCTGCGGCCGCCCGCCCCGCCACCTGGCGCGCCAGAGGGTATCGTGCGGGTCTCGGAGGCAGACCCCAAGGGCTTTTTGCAGGACGTGCAATCCGGCCCGCATCATCACAGCGTGGCCGATGAACCAATGGCTTACGGCGGTACCAACCAGGGCATGTCGCCCTACGGGTTCCTCTCGGCAGGTCTGGGGGCCTGCACTTCAATGACCATCCGCATGTACGCCCGGCGCAAGGGTTGGCCCCTCAGCCATGTGAGTGTTGATGTGCACCACGACAAAGTGCACGCGCAGGACGCTGAACTGGGGCAAGCGGCACAAGTCGACGTCTGGCATCGGCGGATCCGGCTCGACGGCGATCTGACAGCGGAGCAGCGTCAACGCCTCATGGAAATCGCCGATAAATGCCCGGTGCACCGCACGCTTGAACGCGCGTCAAAGGTCGTAACGGAGCTTTTGGAGGTTCCTGCCTAGCAATATCAATCGGCCTGGCGCAGGATGCCTTCGGTGATGTCACCTGCGGCACCGATGAAGCGCACCGCAGAGCCGCTGCGCGTCATGGCATAACAAACCCAAAGATCGGAGGGCGGCCACATGCTGCGGTATTGGTCATCCCGCACAGCCCAGTAGCCCCAACTGTCGCGCCCGGCATTGTACAATGTGCGCCCGGAGGCGCGAAAATCCTGTCAAGCGTTTGCGTAATCAACCGTGGCACCGGTCAGCACCTGAGCGATCTCATCGCCCTGCATCGGCATCCACCTGATTTCTTCCGCGGCACCCACGCCTGGCAGGGCGGCCAAAAGCACGATGAGCAGCTGGCGCATACAACCTCCCGCCTTGTCCTTATCCCCCCTGCGGTTTATCCCGCCAACGACGCGCTCGACAGTCACAAAAAGGTGTGCCGCAGATGATCCCCCGCTATTCCCGCCCTGACATGGTCGCCATCTGGTCTCCTGAAACGAAGTTTCGCATCTGGTACGAGATTGAGGCGCATGCATGCGAGGCGATGGCAGACATTGGAGTGATCCCGCGCGCCAATGCGGACGCGGTTTGGAAAGCCAAGGACGTTACCTTTGACGTGGCCCGCATTGATGCGATCGAGGCCGTCACCAAACACGATGTCATCGCCTTTCTGACCCATCTGGCTGAGCATGTCGGCGCGGAAGAAGCGCGCTTTGTGCACCAGGGCATGACCTCATCTGACGTGCTCGACACCTGCTTTAATGTGCAACTGACCCGCGCGGCTGATATCCTCATCGCCGATGTTGAGGCGCTGCTCGCCGCCCTGAAGCGACGCGCCTATGAGCATAAACACACCCTGCGCATTGGCCGCTCGCATGGCATCCATGCGGAGCCGACCACGATGGGCCTCACCTTTGCGCGCTTTTACGCCGAGATGGACCGCAATCTTTCCCGGCTGGGCGCTGCGCGCGCGGAAATCGCAACAGGGGCCATTTCCGGGGCCGTAGGCACTTTTGCCAACATCGACCCTCGGGTCGAAGCACAGGTCTGCGCGGCGCTGGGGCTGGTGCCTGAGCCCATCTCGACCCAAGTGATCCCCCGCGACCGCCACGCGGCTTTCTTTGCGACCCTGGGCGTTGTGGCCTCTTCGATTGAGAACATCGCGACCGAGATACGGCATATGCAACGCACCGAGGTCTTGGAGGCCGAAGAGTTCTTTTCCGCCGGGCAGAAAGGCTCATCCGCCATGCCGCACAAACGCAACCCCGTGCTGACCGAGAACCTGACCGGGCTTGCCCGTCTGGTGCGCATGGCGGTGATCCCAGCGCTGGAGAACGTGACGCTCTGGCATGAGCGCGACATCTCGCACAGCTCGGTTGAGCGCAACATCGGCCCGGACGCCACCGTGACGCTCGACTTCGCGCTGGCGCGGCTCACGAGTGTGATCGACCGACTGGTGATCTATCCCCAAAACATGCTGGACAACATGAACAAGTTCCGCGGACTGGTAATGTCGCAGCGGGTGCTCTTGGCGCTCACCCAAGCCGGGGTCAGCCGTGAGGACAGCTATAAGCTTGTCCAGCGGAATGCGATGAAGGTTTGGGAGGACGGCAAGGATTTCAAAACCGAGCTTTTGGGCGATGCGGATGTGACGGCGGCTTTGAGCGCTGCGGAAATCGAAGAAAAATTCGACTTAGGCTATCACACCAAACACGTTGATACGATTTTTGCCCGCGTCTTTGGGTCAGAATATACGCATTAGCGAAACGGCCCTCGGCACATTATGTCGCATCCGACATCGGATCGTTTGATATCTTGCGCACCCGGTGTACTTTTGTGGGATTAGCAAAGGAGACGGACCATGAAGATCAAGACCCTTGCCATTGCCGCAGCTATGGTTGTCGCGCCGACACTGAGCTTTGCAATGGGCTGCAACTACGGCAAAGAGCAGCAGGCGATGTCCTGCGCGGCCGGCACCACCTACGACAGCGCGACACAGACCTGTCAGCCGGTAACCACATAAATCCATTTGGATTGAACGCATTGAAAGCACAGGTCGCAGTGGCCTGTGCTTTTTTCATGAAAAATTGAACCTTTCCCGAGGCTCAATCGAATAAGGAGTGTAGTTGGCGGGTTTCTCCGCTGACCTAATTGAAACGACAGAGCCTTTAGGAGAACGTCATGAAATCTATCGCCCTCGCCGCTGCATTCGCCCTTCCGTTCACAGCCACCGCGCTCTTTGCCGCCGGAGGCGGTGAGGAGAAAGCGCCCTCAAAGCCCAAGTGCCAAAAGGGGCTCATCTACGACAAAAAATCAAAGAGCTGCGTGAGTGCGCAGGAAAGCAACCTGGACGTCGACAGTTTGTACGAGAACCTGCGCGAACTGGCCTATGCGGGCCGGTATGACGATGCGCGCTCGGTGCTGGCACAGATGCCTGTAGATGACGATCGCACATTGACCTATCTGGGCTTCACCGCGCGCAAAACCGGCGATATGAAAGCGGCAAATGCCTACTACACGCGTGCGCTGGAAGTGAACCCGGCAAACATTCTGGCGCGCTCCTACATGGGACAAGGTTTCGTGACACAAGGCCGATTGATCGAAGCGGTGGCACAGTTGCGCGCCATCCAAGAGCATGGCGGGTCGGGCACCTGGGCCGAGGCATCGCTGCGCCGCGCCATCATGGACGGCACGCCAACAGACTACTGATTTCAGCCTTCTTTCATATTTGCGTCCGATAACACCCCCATCCAGAATGGGGGTGTTTGTTTTGAATGACATCGTGCCGATGAATGATTTTCCGCCGCTGCCGGGTCTCTCTGACCTGCCGGAGCCCGCGTCGCCCCCCTCTCTCCCGTCTGCTGCGCCCCTCAAGCCCGTGAACCTGAGCGGCAAAGCAAAGGCCGCGATCGTGGTGCGGCTTTTGTTAAGTGAAGGCGCTGATGTCCCTCTCGAAGATCTTCCCGACGACCTGCAGGTCAGTCTGACCCATCAGATGGGCCAGATGCGCACGGTTGATCGTGACACCCTCGCTGCTGTGGTCGAAGAATTCGCGGCAGAGTTAGATAAAATTGGCCTTTCATTTCCGGCCGGAATCGCCGGTGCCCTTGATGTGCTGGATGGCAAATTGAACCCGCAAACGGCAGCGCGCCTACGCAAAGAAGCCGGCGTGCGTCAATTTGGCGATCCTTGGGGGCGGCTCAAAGAGTTGGGCACCGACGCCCTTCTCCCCGTTTTGGAGCGTGAAAGCATCGAGGTGGCGGCCGTCACGCTCTCAAAGCTTCCGGTCTCACAGGCCGCGGAACTGCTGGGCCGTTTGCCAGGACCCAAGGCGCGGCAGATCACCTATGCTGTCTCTCTCACCAGCGCGGTGACGCCGGAGGCTGTGGATCGCATCGGCCTGTCGCTCGCCAGTCAGTTGGACGCGCAGCCCAAGCGTGCCTTCGACGAGGGACCGGTTGAGCGCGTGGGCGCAATTCTGAATTCTTCCAAGACGATCACCCGCGACGATGTTTTGACCGGTCTTGATGAAACCGACCAAGGGTTTGCCGCGGCCGTGCGCAAGGCCATCTTTACCTTCGGCAATATCCCCGCCCGCATCGCGCCCCGCGATATCCCCCGGATCATTCGCGAAGTGGATCCGGCCATGCTCATCACCGCGCTTGCAGGTGCGGAGGCAGCCGGGTTCATCGACAGCCAAAACTACATCCTCGAAAATATGTCCGGCCGCATGGCCGATCAGTTGCGCGAAGACATCTCAGCCGCCGGAAAGGTTAAAGCCGCCGACGCCGAAGAGGCGATGGGCGAGGTGGTCAACACGATCCGGCAAATGGAGCAAGCAGGTAACCTGCTCTTGATCATGGACGACGAAGAGGCCGAAGATTAGCCTGTCCGGCCAGTAAACTGAGACATGAGGAGACACGCATGTCTCCAGAGCGCCGAAGGCGTGGCAGGCTCCGCGCGTCTGAAATTTAAGGTCGGGCGCTACAGCGCTTGACCCGGGCCGAACAGGTGCGTTTTCGCGAGAGACGCATCCCCGCAATGAGATGCGGCCGCAAACCGCGCTTGTTGCGCAGCAGGGCGCAGGCTATGTCTTTGCAATGACTTCCTTTCGTCCCGGTGCCCATGTCTGACCAAACATCGACAGATGATCCACATGCGCAGCCCATTCGAAAGGTTGGCGATTTTGTCATCAATGCCTGCATCTTAGGCATTATCAAGCTCGCGTTAGCACTGCCCTATGTCACCCGCGTCCGATTTTTCGGATGGCTCGTGCAATGGGTGATCGGTCCCATTGCGGGCTACAGGCGCCGTGCGTTGCGCAATCTCAAGATGATCTGGCCAAAGATGCCACTCTCACAGCGCATGAAAATTGCCGACCGTTGTCTCAACAACGTCGGGCGCAGCTTCATCGAAAACTACTCCGAAAATCAATTTCCTGCAAAAATGGCGAACCAGGCCATCAGCGGCCCTGGCTCTGACGCCCTGGCGCAAGCCAATGCGAACGGGCGTCCTGTGATCCTCGTCACGGGGCACTTTGGAAACTACGAGGCCACACGTGCGGCGCTTGTGGCGCAAGGGTATGACATCGGCGGTCTCTACCGGGACATGAAGAACCCGTACTTCAATGCCCATTATGTGAAGACGATGGAGGCTTTCGGCGGGCCGGTCTTCCCGCAGGGCAGGCGGGGGACTGCCGGATTTGTGCGCCATCTGAAAGCCGGCGGTCAGCTGGTGTTGCTTTTTGACCAACACGTGCTTTACGCCCCCGTGCTCGACTTTCTGGGAGAGCCTGCGCGCACAGCGCTCTCCGCTGCCGAGCTGGCGCTGCGCTATGACGCGCTGCTCATCCCGTTCTATGGCATCCGCCAGCCCGACGGACTGAGCTTTCAGAGCGTGTTAGAGGCCCCGGTGCCGCATTCGGACCCGATGCGCATGACCCAAGCGCTCAACGACAGCCTCGCCGCGCGTGTGCGGGAAACGCCGGAGCAGTGGTTTTGGGTACACCGCCGCTGGCGCGCAGATGAAGTGAAGTAGATCTGAACTCAGATGCGCTGAGCCTCAGCGCACGCGCGCTGCGGCGACAATGCGGCCAACGTCCCCATTTTGGATCAGGACCACCACCGGGTCGTCCCCTTCTATCGCGCGGGTCAGCGACAGGGGCGTGCGGCCGTCCCAAGACCCGAGCACCGTCCAACCCTGCACGATATTCGCATAATCCAACGTTTTACCACGGTTTTCACCGCGCTTAATCTGTGTCGTCTGCTTGGGCATGTAGCGCATCAAATGCACGGTCATTTCTTCGGTCGCGGCCGTCAGGGCCTGCGCATCAATGTGCAGCACGTTGCCGTCCCGCCGCAGATCCAAACCAACCGCGGCAGGCTGGCTGGCATGTTCCGCTATGGCCTTTGACAGCGCCATCGGTTTGGTGCCGACGATGTCAGTGACACCCCCTACAACCATTTCGGGCGTGTATATCATGCGCCGCTCCCCAGCGGTCGCGTAGGCGCGTTGGCGCGCGGCATGCGCAGGATCGGCAAAGGGGTCTTTCCAACCGATGTAATCCCAATAATCCACGTGCAGCGCGAGGGCGAGCACATCGTCCCGCGCCGCCAGTTCATGCATCAAAGCATCCGCTGGCGGACAGCTTGAACAGCCCTGCGATGTGTAAAGCTCAACGACAACGGGCGAGGTCTGCGCGGCCAGGGGTGAGGCAAAGACAAAGGCTACAAGCGCTAAGGCGTGGCGGAGAAGTCTCATTTGATTCCAAACATGCGAGGACAGTGGAGAGCAGAAGTATGCGTATCGGGCTGTAATAACCAATCAATGTTTGTTGAGCCGCGCGTGTGCGCCCCGTTTTCTGGAACCTGTCAGGCCTGATCTTTGTTGATCGAAGTAGCAGAGGATGGCATTCAAAAGAGGCTCGCCAGTCATCCGTACCAGCAAAAGGAGCGATCTTATGACGATCCAAGTCGGCCAGGATACCAGCCAAACCCGCAAAACGATCCAAATCGGTGCGCAACAGATCGCCTATTACTCCATCCCGGCCGCGCAAGACGCGGGCCTTGGGGATTTTTCGCGACTGCCCGCGGCGCTCAAGGTCGTCCTTGAGAACATGTTGCGCTTTGAGGATGGCAAGACGGTCACCGTCAATGACATCCGCGCTTTTGCAGAATGGGGCGCGCAAGGCGGGCAGAACCCGCGCGAGATTGCCTATCGCCCGGCGCGGGTCTTGATGCAGGACTTTACCGGCGTGCCTGCCGTGGTCGACTTGGCTGCGATGCGCGACGGGCTTGTCGCATTGGGTGGCGATCCTGAAAAAATCAACCCGCTCAACCCCGTGGATCTTGTGATCGATCACTCGGTGATGATCGATGAGTTTGGCAACCCGCGTGCCTTTCAAATGAACGTGGACCGCGAGTATGAGCGAAATCTAGAGCGCTACACCTTCCTGAAATGGGGCCAGAAGGCCTTTAACAACTTCCGCGTGGTGCCGCCCGGCACGGGCATCTGCCACCAGGTAAACCTAGAGTATCTCGCGCAGACCGTCTGGACCGATCAGGATCAAAACGGCGCTGAGGTGGCCTATCCCGACACGCTTGTGGGCACCGACAGCCATACCACCATGGTCAACGGCATGGCCGTGCTCGGCTGGGGCGTGGGCGGAATCGAGGCGGAGGCCGCGATGCTGGGTCAGCCGATTTCCATGCTCATCCCCGAGGTCATTGGCTTTGAGCTGACCGGGGAGATGGTCGAGGGGACCACCGGCACTGATCTGGTGCTCAAGGTGGTTGAGATGCTGCGTGAAAAGGGTGTGGTCAACAAATTTGTCGAGTTCTTTGGCGCGGGCCTCGACACCCTGCCGCTTGCCGACCGCGCAACAATTGCAAACATGGCCCCCGAGTACGGCGCGACCTGCGGCTTTTTCCCCATCGACAATGAGACCCTGCGCTACATGCGCACCACAGGACGCGATGAAGACCGGATTGCGCTTGTGGAAGCTTACGCCAAAGCAAACGGCATGTGGCGCGGGCCAGATTATGCGCCGATCTACACCGATACGCTGACCCTCGACATGGGCACCATCGTGCCGGCGATCTCCGGGCCCAAGCGTCCGCAGGACTTTGTGCGGCTGACAGAAGCGAAAGCCTCCTTCTCAAAAGAGATGGCCGACACATTCAAGCGTCCCATGGGCAAAGAGGTTGCCGTGGAGGATGAAGACTACACGTTGGAAAGCGGTAAGGTGGTGATCGCATCCATCACCTCCTGCACCAACACCTCTAATCCTTACGTCATGATCGGCGCGGGACTGGTCGCGCGGAAAGCTGCCGCCCTCGGACTTGATCGCAAACCTTGGGTCAAAACCTCCCTCGCCCCTGGCAGCCAAGTCGTGAGTGCCTATCTCGAAGCGGCTGGACTGCAAGAAGACCTCGACAAGATTGGGTTTAATCTGGTGGGCTACGGATGCACCACCTGCATCGGTAACTCTGGGCCGTTACAGCCCGAGATCAGCCAGGCCATTGCCGAGGGCGATTTGGTGGCAACCTCTGTATTGTCAGGCAACCGCAACTTCGAAGGGCGGATCAGCCCGGATGTGCGGGCCAACTACCTGGCCTCGCCCCCGCTTGTGGTCGCCTATGCGCTGGCGGGAACGATGGACATTGACCTGACCCGCGAGCCCATCACCCAAACGCCTGAGGGACAAGACGTCTTCCTCAAAGATATCTGGCCTTCCGCACAAGAGGTCGCCGAATTGGTCGAACAGACAGTCACCCGCGAGGCGTTCCAAACAAAGTACGCCGATGTCTTCAAAGGCGACGATAAGTGGCGCAGTGTCGAGACAACCGACGAAAAGACCTATGATTGGCCACCCGTTTCAACATATGTGCAAAACCCGCCGTACTTTCAGGGCATGTCTCCCGAACCCGGGGTGATCACCAACATTGAGTGCGCGCGGATCCTCGCGCTCTTGGGTGATATGATCACCACCGATCACATCTCGCCCGCCGGTGCGTTCAAAGACACGACGCCCGCGGGCCGCTACCTGATGGAGCGTCAGGTGCCGCAGCGAGAGTTCAACTCTTACGGCTCGCGCCGGGGCAATCACGAGATCATGATGCGCGGCACCTTTGCGAATATTCGTATCAAGAATGAGATGCTGGACGGTGTTGAAGGCGGCTACACAAAGGGACCGGACGGCGCGCAGACATCGATCTTTGACGCGGCCATGGCATATCAAGCGACTGAGACGCCGCTAGTGATCTTTGGAGGCGAACAATACGGTGCCGGATCTTCACGCGACTGGGCCGCAAAGGGCACTGCCCTTCTGGGCGTGAAAGCGGTGATCGCAGAAAGCTTCGAGCGCATCCACCGCTCCAACCTTGTCGGGATGGGCGTGATCCCGTTTGAGTTTACAGGCGGCGATACCCGCAAAACACTTGGGCTTACGGGAGATGAGAGCGTCTCGATCAGCGGTCTCGACGCCGTAGAGCCCCTGCAAGAGGTGCCATGTACGATCACCTACAGCGACGGCACCGCGCGCGACATCATGCTCAAATGCCGGATCGATACCGCGATTGAGATTGAGTACGTCGAGCACGGCGGCGTGCTGCATTACGTGCTGCGCGACCTTGCGCGGGAGACAGCGCTTGCCGCAGAGTAGGATGCTCAGAGCCGGCGCTTCCGAGGTATGCGACGTCGATGTTCGCCGGCTTTAAGTCTGTTGATATCGGCGTTTCCGGCGCGCTGATCCACGCGCGGGTTGGCGGCATCGGTCCGCCGCTCTTGCTGCTGCACGGCTACCCGCAAACTCATCTGATGTGGCATCCGTTGGCGGCGCAGCTTGCGGCGCGCTTTACCGTGATCGCCTCAGATCTGCGCGGCTATGGTGCGTCAGAGGCGACATCAGGCGACATGTCGTTTCGTGCAATGGCCGCTGATCAAGTGGCGCTCATGCGCGAGCTGGGACATGCCCGCTTTCACGTCCTGGCTCATGATCGTGGGGCACGCACCGCGCATCGGATGGTCTTTGATCACCCGGGCAACGTGCGCTCGGTCGTGTTGCTCGACATCCTGCCCACGTTGGACGTCTGGCGCACGATGGACGACCATCTGGCGATGCGGTACTTTCACTGGCTCTTTCTCGCGCAGCCCGGAGACATGCCGCAAAAGCTCATCTCGGGTGACCCCATCCGCTATCTGCACGCGGCGCTGAAAGGGCTATCGGGCGACATTGAGACATTCGACCCCGCGGCTCTAGCAGCTTATGAAGAGGCTGCGCGCAAACCGTCGGTCGTGGCCGCATGGTGCGCCGATTACACCGCAGCCGCGGGTATCGATCTTGAACATGACCGCGCGAACCTTGGCCAGACCAGTGACATACCATGCCACGTGCTTTGGGGCGGCAAAGGTGTCGTCGCGCACCAGATCGATCCACTTGCCGTCTGGCAAGCGTGGTTTCCCAAGGCCCGCGGAGCCCCAATTGACGCGGGGCACTTTCTTGTGGAGGAGCGCCCGAGCGCGGTCCTGCAGGCGCTGAAGCCGCATCTTGCCGACATTGCAAAGATGGGGTGACGGCTTGCGCACGCATCTGCGCGCGCTCCAGCTGTTCGGTTCTAGACTGAGCAATCAAACATCGCCAATGTCACGAGAGCGCCAAAGGCGTTGCAGAACATTAGTGATTCAAGTCTAAATCGCAACGCTCTAGGCTGCGATAGAACCAATTGAAAGGGCAGCACATGAAACCAGTCGCCTTGATCACCGGCGGCGCGCGTGGGATCGGGCGCGCCATCGCCGAAGAACTTGCCCGCGACCACGCCATAGCCATCAGCTACAACACAACACCGCCCGACGGGCTGCTGGCAAAATGGCCTGAGACACTGTCGATCCAAGCCGACCTGAGCCGTAGCGACGTGCCAAGTGATGTCGTCGCTGAAGTCCTCCGCCGTTTCGGCAGGCTGGATGTGATCGTTAACAACGCAGGCACAGTGTTGGCCGATGACGCAGACCTCACAGCGATGCTTTCGGTAAACCTAGCCTCTCCAATCGCGTTGGTCGAGGCCGCGCTGCCCCATCTTGGGCGCGGTGCGGCCATCCTCAACATCAGCTCTATGAACGCCAGGCTGCCCGCCATGGGCGCCTTGGGCTATTCAGCGAGCAAAGCCGCGCTCGACACTTGGACGCGGGGCCTTGCCAAGACCTTGGGACCACAGGGCATCCGTGTGAATGCCATCGCACCCGGCGCGATTGAGCGTGTCGAGGCCCCGCGTCCGCCGGAACTTTTGGAGAAGTTCGTGGCTCTCACAGCGCTTGGCCGCCCGGGCGTGCCGCAGGACATCGCCAAAGCCGCGCGCTTTTTGCTCAGCGATGACGCCAGCTTTATCACGGGCGAAACCCTGGTTGTCTCCGGCGGCTATCGCCTTTAGAGCGTTCCGGTCTAGCGCGCGTCCTCGCCAAGCGCTGCTTGGAAAGGCGGCATGAAACGCTGCTCCAGATCGCTGCCGATCAGCGGCCCGGCAAATCGGAAAAGTACCGTGCCGTCGCCGTCGAGAATGAACGTCTCGGGCGGTGCCGTGACCCCCCAATCGATGGAGGTGCGCCCACGTGGGTCAAAGCCGACACCGACAAAGGGGTTGTCATCTTCGCGGAGGTAGTGACCCGCATTCTCTTGCGTGTCCCGGATGTTGATGCCGACAATTGGCACCCCTTCAGCCTGCAGGCGCAAGAGCGTTGGATGCTCTGCCCGGCAAGGCGGGCACCAGCTGGCCCAAAAGTTCACCAGCGTCACCTCACCCGAGGCGAGCATTTCGGCGGTGGCTTGCGGAAAGCCGTCAAGCGCCTCTGTCGGCACGCCCGGGGCCGCGCGGCCAACAAGGGTCGAGGGCAGCGCGTCGGGGTCGTCACGGTACATGCCCACCGCCGCCAGCGCGACAAAGGCCACAAAAATCAGCGGGGGCGCGATCATCAAAGGTTTGAACCTACGCACGCTTCTCAACCTCCTCCTCAACCGCTTCGAGGGCGGCGCGCGCTGCCCGACCACGCCTCAGCGTGTGCCACAGCAATCCACCAAGGAGCATGAGAGACGCGGCGTAAGCCGAGACCACCTCAACCGCGTATGTGCCCAAATCCGGCATCACACCGCTCGCTCCATCCGCACCTGCAGGGCGCGGGCGCGGCGCAGACGGATTTCGGTGCCGGTGCGGTAAAAGACCAGAGCCAGAAAAAGCAGGCTGAACCCCACCATGCAGGTGGCCAGCGGGTAGAAGAAGACATCCGCAACGGTGCGCCCTCCCGTAGCGACAGGCACGGAGGTGCCTTGATGCAGCCCTTGGTTCCAAAACTGCACCGCGTAACGCGAGAGGACCGCGAAAACCGATCCCACCATGCACAGGACTGAGGTCAGATCAGCAGCGGTGTCAGGGTCCTCCACCGCTTCCCACAGCGCGATGTACCCCAAGTAAAACAGAAACAAGATCAGAAAGGACGTCAGACGCGGATCCCAAACCCACCATGTCCCCCACATCGGCTGGCCCCAAATGGCCCCGGTGACCAGCGCAATAAGCGTCATAACCATGCCCACGGGCGCCGCAGCTTTTGCGGCAAGCGCGCTCACGTGATGCCGCCGGATCAGCCAGATCAGCGAGGCCACGAACATCATGAACCAGGCGTTGATCGCCATGAGCGCAGAGGGGACGTGCAGATAGATGATCTTCACGGTGGAGCCTTGGCGAAAGTCATCCGGTGTGCCGAAAAAACCCCAGGCCAACCCGCCGATAACGCAGATCGCAGAGAGCAGCCAGAGCACAGGCTGCACCCGCGCGCTGAGTGCGAGAAACTTCACTGGATTGGCGTATGACCAGATCGACATGCTAAGTATCTAGTCGCGTGGGTTTTCTGTCTCAATGGGCAAATCATCACATATCCGGTTGCGACCGAGCTCTGCGCAGTCGAAAGGTGCCGCTTTGCTGCTGCGGCGGCGGCGGCGAGAAGAACGCGGCCATGAACCGCAAGATGGGTCGCTTGCCATAAATCTGAGGCGTCAACGCAGGCCCATGCGCAGCGCTGCGGCGCTGGCAAAGGGCATGCAAGCGACGACCCCCAAGGTGATGCCTGCGAGCATCAAAAGCGGCGTGTTGAGATCGAGCCCCGCACTGCCCCGTCGAGCGACCTCTGCCCCGAAAATCAACGTCGGCACGTAAAGCGGCAGAACAAGCAGCGACAACAGCAGCCCGCCCCGTTTGATCCCAACGGTGAGCGCCGCGCCAAAGGTGCCAATCACCGAGAGCGCGGGCGTACCGCAGCCCAGTGAGACCAGCAGCCACAGATAGCCCGCTGGGGGCAAGTTGAGCACGAGGCCCAGAAGAGGTGCGACCAGCACGAGCGGCAAACCTGTTGTGAGCCAATGGGCCAAAGCCTTAACGCTCATCACCGCTTCCAGAGGCAGAGGAGCTGTGAGCAAGAGATCCAAGGTCCCATCTTCAAAATCGAGGGCAAATATCCGGTCAAGAGACAGCAGACAGGCCAAGAGCGCGCCGAGCCAAAGCACACCGGCCGCAATTGAGGACAGGAGCTCTGGCGCGGGGCCGACGCTGAACGGAACAAGGATCACGACGATCAAGAAAAAGGCGAGGCTCAGGCCAAAACCTCCGCCTGCGCGCACGGCAAGCGCCAAATCGCGGCGCAGAAGTGACCTCACAAAAAGGCCTCATCACTGGTGCCCCAGTTATCTACGGCCACGCATCGATAGGGCGTAAGATCCAGCGCCTCAGCGGGGAGGCCGATGTCGATGTGCGTGGCCATGAGCGCGGCACCGCCACGCGCCAGATGCGCCTCAACAGCCGCCGCAAAAAGCTCAACCGACGCGCTGTCGAGCGAGACCGTCGGCTCATCCAGAACCCAGAGCGGCGCGCCTGTTACCAAGAGCCGTGCGAGACCCAGCCGCCTCTTTTGCCCCGCCGAAAGGCTGCCCGCCAATCGATCTGCCAGCGGCGTGAGCACAAAAGCTGCCATCGCATCCTCTACCCCCTGCGCGCCAAAGATATCCGCCCAAAACCGCAGATTTTCTCTCACGCTCAACATCACTTTGATGCCGTCGGCATGACCAGCATAGGCGAGCCCGTCTTTCGGGCGGGTGATCTCTCCTTCGAGCGGTGCCACCAGCCCGGCAACCGTGCGCAGCACAGTCGTTTTTCCAACGCCGTTGGGGCCGCGCAAGGTCAACGCGCCACCCCGGTGCAGGCTAAAGCTCAAACCCCGCAGCACTGGCAGGCCGCCGCGGGCCAAAGCCAGGTTGTCACACTGCAGCAGCACGCCCATCCTCAGACCCGCGCCCGTGGGATCCGTAGGCGCGCAGGCTTGCACAATGTGGCGAACTTCGCACGCTGAACCGCAGAGCGACCGTTGAGCTCAGTTTCTGTCAGGCGCATGGATCATTCCCATAGTGGAAGGCCGGTGAGCAGCGCCCCGGCAACGACTGCGTAGGCTGCGGCACGGTACGCCGTCTCCCGCGCAGGATCAAACAGCGCCTGGCCCAGGCGGATAGAGAACAGGTAGGGGACAGAGACGATAAGTCCGACCCAGATGATCTTCCACGTGGCGGTCCCGGCAATCCAGATGTTGGCGATCAACAGCACGTCCAGACTGCCGAGAAAGAGGATCATATTGGCGCGCACCGCCTCCGGTTTGCGCGCATTCGCCAGATAGAAAATGATGAGGATCGGCCCTGAAAGTGCGGTCATGCCGCCAAGCACACCCGCACTCAACCCAATACCTGTCAGCCCCGGAACAGCCAAACGCCCGCGCCATTGCCAGCCAGAGATTACAGCGACCAGCGTGCAGAACGCCGCCACGGCCACAACCCACCGCACGGCCAGCGGATCAACGCGCCCTAGCAAGGCCACACCAATGGGCACCCCAATGCAGGCGGCAAGCGCTGTGATGCCCACTTCGCCGCGATCCGCTTTGCCCCAGGCCTCAGGGAACAACAAAATGTTCGAAAGAATGCCCGTAACCCCGATCATCAAGATGATCTCAGCCGGCGACAGGAAAATCCCCGCAACGGGCACAACGATGAGCGCGGTCCCAAAACCCGTGAAGCCGCGCACGACACCCGCCACCAAGTAGGTCAGTGCAATGTAGATCAGCCCGTTGGTCGCCAGCGCCGCCGTGAGCGCATCAGGCATCAATGTTGGCGTATTGGTTGCCCGCGTTCGCATCAGGCTTGGACCAATCGCGCTTGACCCCGAAATAGAGCAGGATGGCCGAGGCCACGAAGATCGAGGAGTAGGTGCCGACAATCACGCCCCAGATCATCGCAAAGACAAAACCGCGGATCACGTCACCGCCCAGCACAAAGAGCGCGATCAGCGCCAAGAGCGTCGTGACCGAGGTCATGAACGTCCGGCTCAGCGTTTCATTGATCGACAGGTTCATCACTTCTTGCAAGGGCCGCTTCTTGTACTTGCGCAGGTTCTCCCGCACCCGGTCAAAGACGACCACCGTGTCGTTGAGCGAATATCCCACGATGGTCAGAAGTGCCGCGATGATCGCGAGGTCAAATTTTATCTGCAATTCGGAGAAGACACCGATGGTCAGCACCACGTCATGCACAAGGGCCAGCACCGCTCCAGCCGCAAACTGCCACTCAAACCGCAGCCAGATGTAGACCAGCACCGCACCGATGGCCAAGACAACCGCGATGGCAGCGGTCTGGATCAACTCTCCGGAGACTTTAGGCCCTACAGACTCGACTGAGACGAATTTGATGTCCGGATCTATCGCTCGCATCGCGCCCTGCACGCGTCCCACCGTTTCGACTGTCACCGCTTCCTGGCCCTCTTGCGCCTGGATGCGGATCATCGCCACGTTTTGATCGTCGCGAAAGTTGGGGTCAAAAACCTCTGTGATGGAGATATCGCCCAATTCCAACACTTCGAGCGCTGCGCGGTAGGCGGCCACATCAACCGCCTGAGCGCTTTCCGTGCGGACGGTCGTGCCGCCCCGGAAATCGATGCCAAAGTTCAGCCCTTGGATCAGGAATGAGACCAACGCCACGACCATCAGGAGCCCTGAGATGCCCAACCAGAGCTTCCACCGGCTAAAGTAATCGAAGTTCGGAGCCTGTTTGAAAAGACGCAGACGCATAAATCAGACCTCAATCGTTTTGGGCCGCGCCCGTTCAAACCAGATCACGATGAAAAGTCGGGTGACGAAGATCGCTGTAAAGACCGATGTGATGATTCCAAAGCCCAAGGTGATGGCAAAGCCGCGCACGGGACCCGAGCCCATGGCAAAAAGGATCACTGCAGTGATGAGCGTTGTGATGTTGGCATCTACAATGGCCGAGAGCGCCTTTTCATAACCCAACGAGATGGCCCGCGCCGGCCCTTTCGCCGTGCGAAGCTCTTCGCGGATCCGTTCAAAGACCAGCACATTGGCATCCACCGCCATGCCGACCGTCAGCACGATCCCGGCAATCCCCGGCAACGTCAGAGTCGCACCTACAAGGCTCAGCAGGCCAAAGATCATGGCCACGTTGATGATGAGCGCCATGTTTGCGAAAAGCCCGAAGAGCCCGTAGCTCACAAACATGAAGGCAAGCACCGCGACAAAGGCAACAATCGTCGCGATCTTGCCCGCGTCGATGCTGTCTTGCCCCAACTCGGGTCCGATCGTGCGCTCTTCGAGAAAATCGAGCCCCGCTGGCAAGGCACCCGCCCGCAGAAGCACTGCGAGATTGGTGCTTTCTTCCACGTTGAAATTCCCGGTGATGATCCCCGATCCGCCGGCAATGTGGCTTTGGATCGTGGGGGCGCTGATCACCTCCTCGTCAAGCACGATGGCAAAGGGCGCACCGATGTTCTCAGCCGTGTAATCGCCAAACTTCCGCGCCCCGGACGTGTTGAACCGAAATGTGACCGCAGGATTGCCGTTTTGGTCAAAGCTGGGCTGCGCGTCGACCAGTTCCTCTCCGGTGACCACGGCTGCGCTTTCCAGGACGTAAGAGAGCCCCGGCTCATCTATCGACGGCAGGATCTTGTTGCCGATGCCGGGGTTCTGATCCGCGTCGGTCGCGATGCGCACCACGGGGTTGAAGGTGAGTTGCGCCGTGGTTCCGATGATCGCCTTCAGCTCCGCCGCTGAGCCGAGGCCCGGCACTTGGATCAGGATCCGTTCTGCCCCCTGGCGCTGGATCGTTGGCTCGCGCGTGCCCACTTCGTCGATCCGGCGGCGGATGATCTCGAGCGATTGCTGCATTGTGCGCTCATCCGTGGCGGTCTTTTCCTCATCGGTGAACCGCACGGTCAGCATGCCGTCTGCCCCGCTCACCTCGATGTCGTTCGCACCGAGCCCGGTGAGCGTCTGAATAGGCTGCGCCAAGGCTCGCACGGCCGCGAGAGCCTGTGGCATCACCTCCGCATCATTGAGCCGCACGCGCAGTTCGTCCTCAGCCGATTGCTGGCGGCGCACAGGCGTTAGGCTGCGCAGCGCGTCACGCACCTCCGGCCAGCGGGCTTCCATGCGCGAGGCATAGACTTCTTTCACCCGCACCTCCGCCAGCAGATGCGCACCGCCGCGCAGATCAAGCCCGAGGTTCACAAGCCCCGACGGCAGCCATTCGGGCCAAAGCGCACGATCCGCCTCCAACGCGGCGGTGGCACCGCGCAATTCTATCGCCTCTACCGCATCATTGTGCCGTTCCACCGGCCCGTAGAACGCATTCGGCAACGCCAGCCAAAGACCCACCGCGCACGTCAGGGCGATCATGATACGCTTCCACAGGTCGATTTGGAGCATGAGCGCGCGCCTCCCTGGCGTTACTTCGCAGGTTCGGTTTTGGACACCACTGTTGCGATCGTCGACTGAATGACGCGCACCTTCACACCGTCGGCAATTTCCACCTCAAGCTCACCGTCGTCTTTGACCTTTACGACCTTACCGATCATGCCACCTTGGGTGACCACCTGATCGCCGCGGCGCAGCGCCGCGACCATCGCCTGATGCTCTTTCACCTTCTTCTGCTGGGGGCGGATCAGCAGGAAATACATGATCGCGAAGATGAGGATCAAAGGGATGAATTGTTCAATACCACCCATGTGCTGCGTCCTTTTATCGTTGTGCGCGCAGGCGAGAAGACGACCCTGCAAGATCTCGGGGAACCTATGCGCGGCACTGCCAAGGCGCAAGGTGGAAAGGACGCGGAACGTGGCGCGGATGCGCATGCCCCGCACCCTACCATGCGCGCCGCGGATCGGGCATAAGGCCCAAAAACGATTCACCCCCAAGGACCTCCTGCAATGCATGATATCCGCGCCATCCGCGAAAACCCCGAAGGCTTCGATGCCGCCCTTGAGCGCCGGGGGGATGCGCCGGTGTCCTCGGCCGTTTTGGCCGTAGATGCTGCAAGGCGCGCTAAGATTGCGGCGGCTGAGGCCGCGCAGGCCGAGCAGAACAAGGCCAGCAAAGAGGTTGGGGCCGCAAAGGCCCGCGGCGATGACGCCGAATTTGAGCGTCTGCGCGCCCATGTCGCGCAGAAAAAGGACGAGGTCGCTGCCATGCGGGCAGAAGCCTCAAAGCTCGATGCCGCCCTGCAAGATCAGCTCGCCCAGCTTCCCAACGTGCCTGCCGAAGACGTCCCGGAGGGAACGGATGAGGCCGACAACGTGGAAACCCGTCGGTGGGGAGAGGTGCCAGACTTCGCCTTCCCTCCGAAAGAGCACTATGAGATCGGCGGTGTCGCGGCCTCCATGGACTTTGAGACCGCCGCAAAAATCTCAGGCAGCCGGTTTGTCCTGCTGACCGGGGCGGTTGCACGCCTGCACCGTGCCTTGGCGCAGTTCATGATCGACACCCATGTCGCCGAAAACGGCCTGCTCGAAGTCAACCCGCCCGTGCTGGTGAAAGACGCCGCAATGTATGGCACGGACAAGCTGCCCAAGTTCGGTGGCGACAGCTACCAGACCGAAGAGGGCATGTGGCTTGTACCCACCTCAGAGGTCTCGCTGACCTACATCGCTGCAGATCACGTGGTCGATGAGGAGCAGTTGCCGCGCCGCTATACCGCCCATACCCTCTGCTTTCGTTCCGAGGCCGGCAGTGCGGGCCGCGACACCGCGGGCATGCTGCGTCAGCATCAGTTTGAGAAAGTTGAGATGGTCAGCATCACGCACCCAAGCGATAGTGACGGTGAGCAACAGCGCATGTTGCGCTGCGCCGAAGACATCTTGGAGCGTTTGGAGATCCCTTACCGCACCGTGATCCTCTGCACGGGCGACATGGGCTTTGGCGCGCGCCGCACCTTCGACATCGAAGCCTGGATGCCGGGGCAAAACACTTATCGCGAGATTTCTTCAGTCTCCACCACTGGCGACTTTCAAGCCCGCCGCATGAACGCGCGGTTCAAGCCCAAGGACGGTGGAAAACCTCAGTTTGTGCACACGCTCAACGGCTCAGGTCTCGCGGTTGGACGCTGCCTCATTGCGGTTCTGGAAAATGGTCAGCGCGCTGATGGCTCTGTCTCTTTACCTCAAGCGCTTGCTCCCTATCTGGGCGGCAAAACGCAGCTAAACGCTCAAGGTAAGCTCGTCTGATGCACGCCCGCATCGGCCGAAGAGACTTCTCCAAATGATCTCGAAAGCACACGTCAGCGCCCTGCTAACGGCAGCCGTGAGCATCACCTTCGCCGCCTCGCCTTTTTTCGTGCAGGATTTTTCGGGCTTCGATCCCGATCAGTTTCCGGTCGCACAGGAAGACCCGCCGGTCGTGCCGGCGGGCTACGCTTTTTCGATTTGGGGCGTTATTTATCTTTGGCTCGTGGTGGGCATGATCTGGGGGCTTTTCCGCCGCGCCGAAGACTATCGCTGGGATGAAATGCGGCGCCCGCTTTGCGTGTCACTGGCCGTCGGCACCGCATGGCTTGCGGTTGCGGTGGTCAGCCCCGTCTGGGCGTCGGTGCTGATATGGATCATGCTGCTCACCGCGCTCACGGCCCTCTTTCTGTCACCGGAAGACGACGCAGGCTGGGCTACCCTGCCCATCGGTCTATATGCCGGTTGGCTTTCCGCCGCCTCTTGCGTCTCACTGGGGCTTTTGAGCGCGGGCTACGGCCTTTTCAGCCAAGAAACCGCCGCTCTCGTCTTTATCGGGGTGGCCATCGCCCTAGGCGCTGCGATCCAGGCCCGGCTGCGGCGGGCCCCTACCTACGGCATGGCTGTCATTTGGGCCCTCCTTGCCGTGGCCTTCGACAGTTGGAACGAAAGCACCGCCGTTTTCTCCTTGGCGCTTGCCGGGGCCGCCCTGGTGCTGCTGCCAACACTGCGGGCTTTGCGCTAGGGCCGCCTGCGCCCTGCGGTATGCTTTCGCAGTTTGGAGGGCTTTGGTTTCTTGCGCCCTTTGTAGGGGTTTGCCTCTTGCTGGCCGCGCATCCAAAGGCGAATTGGCGTGCCAGGCATGTCAAAGTCGAGCCGTAAGTTATTGACCAAATAGCGATTGTAGCTCTCAGGCACCTTGTCAGGATGGCTGCACATAACAACAAAGCCCGGCGGGCGGGTCTTGGCTTGGGTCATATAGCGCAGCTTGATCCGCTTGCCTTGCGGCGCAGGCGGCGGATGCGCCTCCATCATCCCTGCGAGCCAACGGTTGAGCGCAGCCGTGCTCACGCGCCGGTTCCACACCTCATAGGCGCGCAACACCGCTGCGTGCAACCTGTCTAAACCGCGGCCTGTTTTCGCGCTGACCGTAATCAGCGGAGCTCCGCGCAATTGAGGCAGGAGCCGCTCAAAGCTCTCTTTAAGCGCGGAAAGCTTGCCCTGGCGGTCGGTCTCAATGTCCCATTTATTGACCGCAACAACGACCGCGCGCCCTTCACGTTCTGCAAGATCTGCGATCCGCAAGTCCTGCTGTTCAAATGGAATTTCGGCATCAAGCAGGACGATCACGATCTCAGCGAACTTCACAGCGCGTAACCCGTCTGACACGCTCAGTTTTTCCAGTTTCTCTTGCACCTTGGCACGCTTGCGCATGCCTGCGGTGTCGAAGATGCGCATCGGCGTGCCCAGCCACTCGGTGCGGATCGAAATGGCATCTCGCGTGATCCCAGCTTCCGGGCCGGTCAGCAAACGGTCTTCGCCCAGGATCTGATTGATCAAGGTCGATTTGCCCGCATTGGGCCGCCCCACAACAGCGACTTGCAAAGGTTTTGCAGACGTGGGCTTTGGGTGGCTCGCATGCTCTGCCGCATCGTCATCCAAAGCCACATCGACCTCAGGCCCATCCTCTGCTGCCACTTCGGCAAAACCATCCGCAAGCGGCATCAGCGCCGCGAAGAGATCGGGCATACCCTCACCGTGCTCAGCTGACAGGGCGATCGGATCCCCCAGACCAAGAGAAAAGGCCTCGAGCACGCCAGCCTCAGCCGCCTGGCCCTCCGCCTTGTTCGCAGCCAGGATGACATGCCGCGCGCGCTTGCGCAGGATCTCAGCGAAGGCTTCATCGGTCGGCGTGATGCCCGCGCGCGCATCCACGAGAAAAAGACAGATGTCGGCCATATCGACCGCCCGCTCGGTCAGCCGACGCATCCGGCCTTGCAAGCTATCGTCAGTGACCTCTTCCAGCCCGGCGGTGTCGATCACGGTAAAGCGCAGATCGCCCAGCTTTGCTGCGCCCTCGCGCAGATCGCGCGTCACACCGGGCTGATCATCGACCAGGGCCAGACGTTTGCCGACCAGCCGGTTAAAGAGCGTCGACTTGCCCACATTGGGCCTGCCCACCAAGGCGAGGGTGAAGGACATCTGAAAACTCCCAGGCACGACACGGCGCGAAAAGCGGTCGTTTAGCGCATTTCCCGTCTAACGGAAAGCGAGCAGCTCGCCCTTGCGAGAGACCACATAGAGCGTGCCATCCGCCACGACCGGCGCGGTGGTGGCCCCGCCGGGGATCTCCGCTGTGGCAACCAAGGTGCCATCGACCGGATCGTAGCTGCGCAGTACACCGTCACCCGACGCGATGATAATCCGCCCGCCCGCCAGGATCGGGCCATGGTGCGCAAAGATCTCTCCCTGCCGCCGCGGGCGGTCTTTGGTAAAGTTAGGGAGAGGCGTGCCCCAGATGCGACTGCCGTCTGATGCGTTCAAGCGCATGAGAACATTCAAATCGCTCACAAAAAAGATACTGTCGCCGGCGGGCCAAACCGGCGTGACGGCACCACTTGGGGCAATCCAGTTTGGCGCGCCGCCACCGATGTCGAGCGCGGCAAGCCGACCCGACTGATTGCCAACGTAAAGCGTGTCCCCCGCGGCAACGGGCGGGCTGGTAACATCAGATATCGCGGAAAGCGCCCGCCCGGGTCGCTTGCCCAACACGCTGCTGTCCCACCGGGCAAGCCCGCCCCGGCGAAACACCGCCTGGATTTCGCCTGACCCGAATGCAAAAATAGCCAATGAGCCCGAAACCACCGGGGCTGGGGCCCTCAGGACATTGGCCTCTGAGTCAACGCCAGTGGTTTGCCAGGCAACCCTTCCATCAGCCTTGTTAAGCGCCCATCCGGTGTCATCACCTGCCGTCACGTAGACGAGATCGCCTGCAACTGTCGGGGTACCGCTGCCGCTGGCCTCCAGATCTTGGGACCAGCGTACCCCGCCGGTTTCAACGTCGAGCGCCGCCAACACGCCGTAGCCGATGGAGACGTAAAGCGTGCCACCCTCAACCGCGAGCCCACCGCCGGAGCCCTGCCCGTCGCGGTCGCTGGCGGGGGTGAGGTCGGTCGACCAGAGCGTCGTGCCGGAAGTGGAGGTTGCGGTAACGGTGGCCCCGGCATCCAACGTAAAGATACGGCCCCCTGAGACAACCGGATCCGCGGTGATGCGGAAGCGGCGGCTGTCGCCATCGCCGATGTTGGCAGACCATGCTAGCTGCGGCGCGCCTGAGAGCGCGGCATGGGCGGTGCGGTACTGCGCCTGCCCGGTGCTGTGGCTCCAACTGGTGTTGCGCACCTGCGGTCCGAGCGTGATGGGCCGCGCGGTGTTCTCATTGCCCAATTGCGGCGTTGCCAGCAACTCGGGATCCTGCAGCACGGAACTGATGTCTTCGCGCAGACCCGGCTGGAAGACTTGCCGCTCCTCACAAGCGGTCAGCAGCACCGCAGCGCAGGCAAAAGCCATACGCAGACCCGCGCCCCGATACCTATCTGGGATCCCAATCGCCCTGCTCAGCATATTCATTCTACGCCTTATTGCGCCCGGAACCGAGCGTTTAGTTCCCTACTTCAAGCGGAGCCTGCGCGGCCAATGACGCTGCTGCCGATAGATCCGGCTCTCCACCCAGCGCCACAATCACCTGTAAGGCGCGCTGTTGCAAGTCTGCGCTCACTTCCGCGTCGTCCAAGATCAATTGATACCTGTTGATCGCAGCGGCAGCCTCACCGATCTCAATGTCGATCAGCGCCAGCTGCTCTGTCGCCAAGAGGCGCATCGGATTGCCCGGCTGTGTGAGCGCTTCAAAAGCCTGGCGGCGGTCCGCAAGCGGCGCATCTGCCCCTTGCACCGTCAATGCTTTGAATTGGGCAAGTTGGCGGTAGATCTCTGGCAGATCGCCATCGACAGCAATTTGGTTGAGCGCTTGAACCGCGCCGGCCTCATCGCCCGCATCCATCAGCGCCGCGGCATTCAACATCGCCAGAACGGCGGTGCCACGCGGACTTTCAGCGCTCAGCTCGCGAAGTGCCGCCGCGCGTGCAGCGGGATCATCAAGGGCCAAGGCCTTGAGCGTCGCGTCACCGAGGCTCTCTGCCAGCCCACGGGCATGCGCCTTACGGTACTCAGAAAAAGCGGCCCCCCCGATGATCAGCACGATCAAAAGGACGGCAATCCAGCCGTAGCGGCGCAGATAACCCAGCATCTGATCGCGGCGAACTTCTTCGTTCACCTCTTCGATAAAGCTGTCGGTATTGCTCATCTCGCCGCCTTTTAGGTTTGCGCCGTCTTAGCGCGGGGTGCTGCGCAAGCCAAGGAAGATCTGTGACCTGAAATTAATCGATCCGGGCCGTCTGCATAGCAGAAATGTAAAAAAATCAGGGGGTCTAAACTGGTCAGTTTAGTTTTGGTATCCTAAATGACATGTGAGTCGCTTGGTAAGCGGTCCAGGCGCGATGCTATTGGGGGCGCGTGATGCGTATTTTCTCAATCGTGGCAGCTTTGGTAGTCTCTGTCATTCTCGCCATGTCTATTCTCGCCAGACCACAACTGCTGGCGCTTTTCGGCGGACCTGCCCCTGCCGACGCGGCGAATGCGCCGGTTGTGGCGGAAGAGACCACGACCCAGGACGCCGAGGATACTCTGGAAAACCTCGTTAAAGTCCGGGTCAAGCGTCTGATGGCGCAGCAAGTAGACAGCGCAGTGCTTCTGCGCGGGGAAACCCAAGCCGCGCGCCAGGTAGATGTCAGGTCTGAGACATCCGCGGTCGTCGCCTCCGCCCCGATCCGTAAGGGCACGCAGGTCACTGCGGGCGACATCATGTGCGAGCTTGATCCCGGCACGCGCGGTGCGGCGCTCGAAGAGGCGCAGGCACGGCTGGCAGAGGCGCGCGCGCGCATCCCCGAGGCCGAGGCGCGGGTTGCAGAGGCACGTGCAAGGCTGCAGGAAGCTGAGATCAATCAAAACGCAGCGGCGCGGCTGGGCGAAGGGGGCTTTGCCTCCCAAACCCGCGTGGCAGGCGCTGACGCGACGGTTGCTGCCGCAAAAGCGGGTATAAGCTCTGCTACAACCGGGCTTGAGGCCGCGCGCTCCGGCATTGAGGCGGCCACTGCCGCGGTGGCCAGCGCGCAAAAAGAGATTGAACGTTTGAGCATCAAAGCCCCCTTTGACGGGCTTTTGGAAAGCGATACCGCCGAACTTGGCAGCTTGCTACAGCCCGGCGCGCTCTGCGCAACGATCATTCAGCTTGATCCAATTAAGCTGGTCGCCTTTGTGCCCGAAACCGAAGTGAACCGGGTCACGCTTGGGGCCGCGGCTGGCGCGCGTCTTGCAGCGGGGGGCAGCGAAGTTGTGGGGACAGTGACCTTTCTGTCCCGCTCCGCTGATCCAGATACACGGACCTTCCGCGCCGAAATTGAAGTGTCAAATTCGGATCTTGCGATCCGCGACGGTCAGACCGCCGAAATCGCCATCTCATCGGCGGGGGCGGATGCCCATCTGCTGCCGCAGTCCGCGCTCACCCTCAATGACGAGGGGACTTTGGGCGTGCGCATGGTCGATGAGGAGGCCATCGTGTCCTTTGCGGCCGTCACAATTATGCGGGACACGCCCGATGGGGTTTGGGTAACCGGCCTGCCAGCGCAGGCGGATGTGATCGTGGTCGGGCAGGAGTTTGTCACGGCAGGTGTGAAAGTCACGCCCTCATGGGAGGAAGCAACGCAATGACAGGCATCGTCGATTGGGCCGCCAGCCGCGCCCGCATGGTCATGGCCTTTATCCTGCTGAGCCTCGTTGTCGGCGGGTATTCCTATTCGACGCTGCCGAAAGAGGGTGAGCCCGATATCGAGGTGCCGGCCCTCTTTGTCTCTCTGCAGTTCCCAGGCATCTCAGCCGCCGACAGCGAACAGCTTTTGGTGAAACCGATGGAGACGGAGCTTTCGGATCTTGACGGTCTGAAAGAAATGAGCGGGACGGCGGCCGAAGGCTACGCCGGTGTCGCGCTTGAGTTCGAATTTGGTTGGGACAAGACCAAAGTGATCGCGGATGTCCGCGATGCCATGTCAAAAGCAGAATCCCTCTTTCCAGAGGGGTACGAGAAGTATTCGATCAACGAGATCAATTTCTCGCAATTCCCGATCATCATTGTGAACCTCACCGGCCCGGTGCCCGAGCGTACGATGGCGCGGGTGGCCAAGGATCTGCAGGACGATATCGAAGGGCTTGAGGCGGTGCTCGAAGCAGGCATTGCGGGCGACCGTGATGAGATGCTCGAGGTCATCATCGATCCGCTGCGGCTTGAAGCCTATAACGTGACCGCCAACGAACTTATCAACGTGGTCCGCAACAACAATCAATTGATTGCCGCGGGCGAGGTGGAAACCGGCCAAGGTGCGTTCGCGGTCAAGATCCCGTCGTCTTTTGATGATCCGCGCGACGTCTACGCCCTGCCAGTGAAGACAAACGGCGAGCGGGTTGTGACCTTGGGCGACTTGGCCGAGGTGAGCCTCACATTCGAGGACCGCGAAGGAACGGCGCGCTTTAACGGCGAAAAGACGCTCGCCTTGCAAGTGGTCAAGCGCAAGGGCTTCAACTTGATCGACACAGCGGCGTTGGTCTCCGACATCGTGCAGGAAAAGTCAGCTGCCTGGCCCGAAGGCCTACAGGCGGCGGTCACGGTGGGCACCTCGAACGATCAAAGCCGTGTTGTCAATTCGATGGTGCAGCAACTCCTGGGCTCGGTCTTCACCGCCATCGCGCTGGTGATGATCGTGGTGCTGGCGGCTTTGGGGATCCGCGCAGCGCTGCTCGTCGGATTTGCCATCCCAACGTCGTTTCTTTTGTGCTTTGCCTTTCTCGCCCTCATGGGGATTTCGGTCTCCAACATCGTGATGTTTGGCCTCATCCTCGCGGTGGGCATGCTCGTTGATGGGGCGATCGTGGTGGTGGAATACGCCGATGCGCGCCAGCAACAGGGGGAAGGCCCGATGCAGGCCTACACGAATGCGGCGAAACGCATGTTTTGGCCGATCATTTCCTCTACCGCAACGACCCTTTGCGCGTTTCTGCCGATGCTCTTCTGGCCCGGGGTGCCGGGCGAGTTCATGGGCATGTTGCCGGTAACGCTGATCTTTGTGCTCTCGGCCTCTCTGGTGGTGGCGTTGGTCTACTTGCCCGTGATGGGCGGGGTGACGGGGCGGCTGGAACGCTGGATGGCCGATAACATGGAGACCATCGCGGGGCTGAAATGGTATTTGCACGGGCTGCTCTTCGCTTTGGCCGCCGCGATGCTCGCGGTGCCAATCCTCATCGCGCCGCCCACGTTTGAGATTATCTCAGCTCAATTCGCCGCGATGGACGGCTTTGACGTCTTAGGCTCCGTGATCCCCACCTTCTTGACCGTCTTCCTGTGCATCGTGGTGCTTGCCGCCGTCCTGGGGGTTGGGCTTGGCGGTTTTATGATGGCTTTGCTGTCGTTCTTCGCAGTCTTTACCCGCGCCGGGCGGACGGGACGCTGGGTAGCTTCACGGCTCTTCCGGCGCGCGCCCGACCGCATCCACGCGGGCTATCGCCGCAGCGGTTTTGGCCGGCTCATGGCGGCTGTTGTCGGCAATCCGGTCATGCCTTTGGTGATGGCGGGGACCGTGTTCGTCTTCGTAGGCACAGTCATGATCTTTTTCGGCAACAACTCCAAAGGCGTCGAGTTCTTTGTAGAATCCGAACCCGAGCAGGCGATCATCTACGTGCTTGCCCGCGGCAACCTTTCTTTAGAAGAGAAAGACCATCTGCTCAAAGACGCGGAAACGACCGTGATGGCGCATCCGGGCATCAAAACGGTGTTTAGCTTTGCCGGACGCGGCGGGCTCAACAATAACACCGCCGGTCAGCAGCCGCCCAAAGACACGATTGGCCAGATCCAAATTGAGACGATCGCTTGGGAAGATCGCCCGAACCGCGTTGAGCCGCTCCTGACGATCCCGTTTCTCAACTACGCGGTCACGCGCGAAACCCAAGACCCAGCTTTCGACGGTGACGTGGTCCTGGCGGACCTGACCGAGCAGCTTTCCAGTATCCCAGGCATCAAGATTGAAATCTTGGCGTTGGACCGCGGGCCTGGATCGGTCAAGCCGGTGCATCTGAGGCTCAAATCGGACAGCTTTGACGACCTGCTGGCTGCGACAGCACAATCCCGCGAAAAATTTGAGAGCACGCCCGGCCTAACCCTCATCGAAGATACGCGGCCGCTGCCGGGGATCGATTGGCAGATCGACGTCGATGTGGAAAAGGCGGGGCGCTACGGCGCGGATGTCACCACGGTAGGCGCGATGGTGCAGCTTGTCACGCGCGGCCTGTGGCTGGACAATATGCGCGTGCCCACTTCCGATGAAGAGATCGAGATCAGGGTGCGTCTGCCTGAAGAGGACCGCGTGCTCAGCACGCTGGACACGCTGAAAGTGCGCACGCGAGACGGTCTGGTGCCGCTCAGTAACTTTATCACCCGCACACCCGTGCCAAAACTGGCGCAGATCGACCGGGTGGATCAAAAGCGGTTTCTGGACATCAAAGCTGACGTCACCCCGGGCCTTGTGAAAGCCGTCGCGGTTGACCGAAATGCCCCCGACGGATTGGGCGCAATTCTTGCGACTTTGCGCCCTGTGGGCGATGGCGGCGATTTAATGGGCAGCGATGGACAAGCCCTCAAGGTGACCGATCGCACGGCAGCCGGTCGCGGCATCGACCTGCAAGCGGAATTCGACGGTGCCGGGTTGCGGATCATCCCGATCAACTCGAACGAGCGGATCGCGGAACTGACAAAATGGCTTGACACCAACCCCCTGCCCTTCGGCGTCAGCTACGAATGGACCGGCGATCAGGAAGAACAGGCGGAAAGCCAGGCGTTCCTCAGTTCCGCCTTCACGGCGGCGCTTGGCCTCATGTTCATCATTCTGCTGGCGCAGTTTAACTCGTTCTACAACGCGATTTTGGTGCTTTTGGCGGTGATCTTGTCGACCACCGGCGTGCTCATCGGCATGTTGGTGATGGATCAGACGTTCTCGATCATCATGACTGGCACCGGGATTGTGGCGCTCGCCGGGATTGTGGTGAACAACAACATCATCCTGATCGACACCTATCAGGAGTATGAACGCTACATGCCGCGGATTGAGGCCATCATCCGCACCGCGCAGGCGCGCATCCGTCCCGTGCTGCTGACCACGATCACCACCATGGCGGGGCTCGCACCGATGATGTTCGGGCTCAGCCTCAATTTTGCGGAAGGCGGTTACACCATCGATAGCCCGACCGCGCTCTGGTGGAAGCAATTGGCGACGGCGGTGGTCTTTGGCCTTGGCGTGGCGACGGTGCTGACACTCATGGTGACCCCTTCGATGCTGGCCGTGCGGGTCTGGGCCACAACCTACGTGCGCTGGATCGCGCGGCTTTTGGCGAAACTGTCGCTTGGCCGGGCCAGCAAGGCGGCGCAGGACTGGGCATTGCAGCGCGACGCACGGCGTAAAGTACGCGGCGAGATCATCTGGGACATCGAAGACGACGCCCCTGCGCCCGCGCCTGTGCGCCCCCTCTCGGCGGCGGAATAGCACCGATCACCGGGTTGTGAGGGGGTACCCCCTCACAATTGCGGCACGCTGGAGTAGTGTCGCAGAACACTCAAAGGAGATCTGCCATGTTTCGCACCCTTTTGACCGCCGCCGCTCTGTCGCTTACCACCGCCCTGCCCGCCTTTGCGGAGATGGTGCAAAAGGCCAGCCCGCATACCGTTGCGGTCACTATGGACCGTCTTGCAGCAGCGGTTGAGGGGGCTGGGGCAAAAGTCTTTGCAAGGGTGGACCACGCTTCAGGGGCTGCGTCTGTGGACATGGCATTGCGCCCGACACAGCTTCTGATTTTTGGCAACCCGAAGCTCGGCACGCCCGCGATGCTGGACAGTCAGAGCGCGGGCCTCGACCTGCCGCTGCGCGTTGTGGCGTTTGAGGGGGCGGATGGCGTTGTGCAGGTGGCATATCACGCGCCCGCAACGCTCGCCGCAACTCACGGGCTGCCAGCAGATGCGAAGTACATTCAGATGATGACCGGGGCGCTCGATAAGCTGACCAGCAAAGCAGTTGCCGCTGAGTAACGCCTGCGGCCCGGCCAAGGCCATGTGCCCTTAGACCCGCGCGCCGATACGATATAGCGCCCCGCCTTAAACCTGAATCGCCGATACCCTGCCACGCTTCGCGCTCTCGGGACGTCGGCTATACTTGACGTTTCAAGGTAGATAAAAGCGGGATACTTTAGACCTCAGACTGTTGGCGCTGCCAGAGCTGAGCATAGCGGCCCTCGCGCGCCAACAGGGCCTCATGGCTCCCAGTCTCGACAATCGCCCCGCGCTCCAGCACGACGATCTGGTCGGCGTCTGCCACTGTGCTTAGCCGGTGCGCGATGGTGATGACAGTTCGACCCCGGCCCGCTTGATTGAGCGCGTCTTGGATTTCAGCCTCTGTATCGCTGTCAAGAGCGCTGGTCGCCTCATCCAAGAGCAAGATGGGCGGATCTTTGAGCAGAGTGCGCGCGATCCCGACGCGCTGCTTTTCGCCGCCAGAGAGTTTGAGGCCGCGCTCGCCAACGGTTGTGTCATATCCTGCCGGCAAGCCGGCGATAAAGTCGTGGATCTGCGCGGCCTTTGCCGCAACTTCGACATCCGCCTGCGTGGCACCAGCGCGGCCGTAGCCGATGTTATAGCCGATGGTATCGTTGAAAAGCACCGTATCCTGAGGCACCACGCCAATTGCCTTGTGTAGGCTGGCTTGCGTCACATCGCGCACGTCTTGCCCGTCGATGCTGAGCGCACCGTCAGTGACGTCATAGAACCGAAAGAGCAGCCGCCCAATGGTAGACTTACCGGAGCCCGTGGACCCCACGATCGCGACGGTTTGACCGGGTTTAACCTCTAGGCTGACGCGTTTCAGAATCTGCCGGTCTCCATCATAGCCGAACGAGACGTTGTCGAGCCGCACATGTCCGCCCGATACCACCAGATCGCGTGCACCGACACGGTCTTCGATCTCTGCGGGTTGATCGAGCAGGCCAAACATCTGCCCCATGTCGACAAGCGCCTGCCGGATCTCACGATAGACATAGCCAAGCAGATTGAGGGGCACGGTGATCTGGATCATGTAGGCATTCACCATCACGAAATCCCCGACGGTCAATGTGCCCTTCTGCACACCAAGCGCTGCCATCACCATGACGCCAACAAGCCCGCATGTGATAATGAAAGTCTGCCCGATGTTCAGCAGGGCGAGAGAGAGGCTCGTCTTGATCGCGGCCTCTTCGTAGTGCGCCATCGCCCGGTCGTACCGCGACGCCTCGCGCGTCTCCGCATCAAAATACTTCACCGTCTCAAAGTTCAGCAGGCTGTCGATGGCTTTTTGGTTGGCGTCGGTGTCCGCCTCATTCATCACCCGCCGCTGACGCACCCGAAGTTCCGTCACCTTGAAGGTAAACCAGATGAAAAACGCGATGGTGCCCATCACCACCAACACGTAAGTCCAGTCAAAAAGCACAATCAGGACAACCGCGATCATCAAAAGCTCAAGGAACAGCGGGCCGATGCTGAAGAGCAAAAACCGAAGAAGGAAATCGACGCCCTTCACCCCGCGTTCAATAATGCGGCTCAACCCACCCGTTTTGCGCGTGATGTGATAGCGCATCGAGAGCCTGTGCACATGCTCAAACGTCTCAAGCGCCAGCGCGCGCAGAGCCCGCTGGCCAACCCGCGCAAAAATAGCGTCCCGCAGCTCTTGGAAGGCCACTGCCAAAAGGCGCGCGCCCCCGTAGGCAACTGTGAGGCCAATGGCACCAAGGGCCACCAGCGGCACGCCTTCACCCGCCAGCGCATCAACAGCGTCGCGGTAAAACAGCGGTGTCATCACTGAGATCAGTTTGGCGATGATGAGGGCGGACAGGGCAAACATGATCCGCCGTTTCACCCACGGCGCATCGTCAGGCCAAAGATAGGGCGCGGTTTTGCGCAGCACCAGAAGGCCTGATTGCCGCTCTTCCTGGGCGATCTGGGCGTCGGTCAGTTCTGCTGCTTTGCTGTCTTTGGTGCCTGTGGCGGGATCAGCCATGCTGGCTCCGCTGGCCGCTGTGTCGCTCGCCATGCCGGTTCCTTTCACCAGCACATCTAGCTGTCGCAAGCGGGGGTTGCCAGCCGAAAGAAGCGTTTGCGGCCTGCGCAGCCGATCTATTGCGGCAGGTCGAAGATCTGACCGGGATAGATGAGATCAGGATCGCGGATCGCATCTTTGTTGGCCTCAAACACCCGCACATAAAGCTCACCAGCACCGTAGCGGTCCCGCGCGATGGCCCAGAGCGTTGCGCCTTTTTGCACGGTGATCGCTTTGATCGGCCCGTCTTGTGCAGCGGCGGCGGCGGCAAGGAGTTCCACAGGCTCACGCTTAAAAGGGGTCTCGACCCGGCTGGAGACGGTGCCGTCTTGCTTCACCTCATCCACACGCAGGGTGTAGATCCCCTCATCGACGTTGGGGACATCGCCGCGCCACCGGCCATCTGCGTCCACCGGCAGGTCCACCTTTGCGCTGTTGTCGAGATAGACCCGCACAGAGGACGCTTCGGCCTGTGCCCGACCGGCCAGTTGCACCTCGCCTTCATCTGAATAGCTGATTGTGTCGAGCGCAACATTGTCCATCACCTCAGGCAGCTTTGGGTTGAGCAACTCGACGCCCTCAGCCGTGGCCCGCAAAGCTGCAGGCGCACCTGGCTTGCGCGGCGGTCCGCTTTCCGCATTCCTGCCAGAGACAGCTTCAGCGATCACTGTGCCCCCCTCTATCACCGGTGTGGGCGCGTTAACGGCCAGCGTTTCATCTTGAACCAAGGGCGCCGCATCCGCAGTGCCCTGCGTCCCATCTGCTTGTGCGGCGGGGGCGGCTGGAGCAGCCTGAGCCGCCGTATCGATCGAGGCGTCTGACGCGGCATTTGGAGCGGTCAGTCCGGTCGGCGCGGTGCCGCCCGTGGATTGCTCTGCGGTCTCTTTCGGCAAGGTCGGGGCCTGCGCTAGAGCCTTGGGCGCAACCGGCGCATCAGGCAGCGGCACAACCGGATCGAGCGGGGCCAACAAAACCTCCTCCTCGGAGAGGCGTTCAGCGCCTTGGGCGATTTGCGAGAGGGTCAAGCGGTGCCCGCGGCCGTCTGGGGGGATGAGCGCGATGGTGGCGAACTTGCCCGCCCGGTCAACGGTTGATGTCGCGATCTCTTCCCCGTTTTGCATCACCCGCACGGTGGCACCTGGCAGACCGCGCCCCGCGATCACCGTCACCCCATCGGCTTCACGGCGCACCTCATCAAAGGCGGGTGCCTGCATCATCACTTCGGGTGCCCTGTCCAGCGGGGGCGCTGGTGTGACGTCGGGCGCGCGCGCAGCAACCCGCTCAATCCCGGGGGCTTGCACGGCCTCAGCCAGTTGCGCCAACTGATCGGCGTTGCGGGTCTGTTGAATGTAGACGCCCGCGCCCAGAAGCACGCCGCAGACCGCAAACGCGACAAGCATGCCCGATCCAAAGCTCAAACCAGCACCAAGTTTCAACATCAAGACGTCCCCTTTGGTTGAGCCTTCATACCAAGCGCGCTAACAGGGGTCAAAAGACTGCGCAAAACAGTATTAAAATTTTAGGGCAAGGACTGGGTCATGGGCGTGAAATCCGTTTGCGTTTACTGCGGTTCCCGCGATGGGATCGACCCCGCATTTGGGCACGCGGCGGCGACGCTTGGAGCAGGTCTTGCCGCTTCTGGAATGCGACTTGTCTACGGCGCTGGCGACCTCGGGCTGATGGGCCAGGTCGCGCGGGCAGCCCAAGACGCTGGGGCGGACACCTTTGGCGTGATCCCTGAGCACCTCGTCAATCTTGAGGTCGGTAAACGCGATCTAACCCGCTACGTGATCACAGAGACGATGCACGAGCGCAAAAAGGTCATGTTCATGAACTGCGACGCGGTGGTGTTGCTGCCCGGCGGAGCGGGGTCTCTCGATGAGTTTTTCGAAGCGCTGACCTGGGGGCAGCTTGGTCTGCATCGAAAGCCCATATTCATCGTAAATACAGCAGGTTACTGGGATCCACTCATCGCTTTGATTAAGCACGTTGTGGCCCAGGAGTTTGCAGCAGAGAGCTTGCTCGATTTCATTTCGGTTGTTTCGGATGCGGAGGCCGCCATCACGGCACTGCGCGCGCTCTGAACGGCACCTAAACCCTCCAAATCGCGGGCTCAAGGCGCGCGGCGATCACAGCGTCGCGGGGTGCCGGATTGGTGGGCCTCAGCGGGGAGACCTAACCCGCCTCGCCCATCAGTTTGGCACCCGCTGGATGGGTAGGAGACTTACGCAAGCCAGATTGAGCGCATCCCGGGAGAGGCTAAAGAAACCGCAACAGTCCAGGGAGATGCTTGCCAAGCGCCGTCGTGAGATGTGTCGCAAAGATCACACCTGACGTGAGGGGCTTCCCCCAAATTGACGGGGGAACGCCACAATGTTTGCGCAAAGCCCAATCCGCGCGGTCCTAAGCGGCGCACCAGGCCGCATCGCCCAAGTGTCGCACGAAGTCAGAGGCGCGACGCGACGTTCTCCCAATTCACCAGATTGTCGAGAAAGTTCGCCAGATAGTCTGGGCGCGCATTGCGGAAATCGATGTAGTAGGAATGTTCCCACACGTCGCAGCCCAGAAGTGCTGTTTGGTCAAAGCAAAGCGGGTTAACGCCGTTCTCAGTCTTGGTGACTTTCAGACCGCCGCCCGCTTCTTTGACCAGCCACGCCCAGCCGGAGCCGAATTGGCCGGCGCCTGCTGCCTTAAACTCAGTCATCATCTGATCAACCGAGCCAAAACTCTCGACGATCGCGCTTTCCAATTCACCAGGCATCTTGCTGTCGCCGGGCCCCATCATCTCCCAAAATTGGTTGTGGTTCCACAATTGGCTGATGTTGTTGAAGATGCCGCTTTGCGCGACGGCGTTCGGATCGTAGGTGCCCTTGATAATGTCTTCCATGGACTTTTCGGCCCATTCCGTCTCCTCAATGGCCTTGTTGCCGTTCACAACGTAGGCGTTGTGGTGCTTGTCGTGATGAAACTCCAGGGTTTCAGCGCTCATCCCATGCGGCGCAAGCGCGTCGTGTGCATAGGGAAGGTCGGGAAGAGAAAAAGCCATCTTTGGGCCTCCTTGAGGTAGTGAGATTGGTTAACGCAAATGAAGCGCATGCTCTGTCTTCGTCAAGCCCTGTAAGCCGACGAATGCGTGCCTGAGCTGTGAGGCGGGTCCCTTAGCCGCTGAAGACACCCACGTCTGATCCCGGCTGCGACGCCACGCTGAGCACGTCAAAGGCGTATTGCGCCACGGAACGGAAACAGATGAGGCGCGCCGTCTCATGATCCGGCATCCAAAGCGCGGCAGGCACCTGGGCTAGGCGGCTGCGGCGAAAGTCCCCGAGCCCGAAATGATCGGGGTGCAGGTCTATGGGCATGAGCTTGGCCAAGACATCTCTCACGGCGGGGCCTTTGACTTCGAAGTGGGCGCGGGCATCCGAAACATTCACAGCCAGCGCATGTATTTTTGCCAGATCCGCCTGCGCTGCGGCCAAGAGTTCTGGTGCTTCGTTGTAGGGACATAAGAGCAGGAGCTCATCGCTCGACATCCATGCGCAGCCTCCCTTCGGCGTCAAAGCAATCTTGCGCTGTGCGGGAAGGTCTGCGCCCGCCACGCTCTTCGCTGCGGCCCGCACTGCCGGATCGCTCAGTGGCCCGCGCAGGGAGATCATACCGATCGGGCCAATCTCTCGCACGGTGCAGAGGCCCTCGGCATCGGTTGCGCCCTGAAGCGCTGTGACGGGCTCAGACATTCTGCTTCTCCCCACCCGGATCATAAAAGACCGGGTTCACGATCTTTGCGCGGTAGGTGGTGCCGTCTGTCCCTGGAAAATCCAAAATCTCGCCCATGCGGTCAGGCCCGTGTTTGACGAGCCCCATCGCGATGCCCCGCCCGAGGGTCGGCGATTGGTAGGTCGAGGTCACGCGCCCCTGCACGTTGCGCTGCCCATTGGCGTTGGTGCCTTCCGCCACAGCATAGGCCCCGTCAGGCAGCACGGCACCGTCCAGCGTCTCCAACCCCACAAGCTGCCAACGTGCCGGGTCGGTCATGTAGCTGCGCGCCTGCGCGCGTTTGCCCAGATAGTCGTCTTTCTTTTTAGAGATCGCCCAGCCGAGGCCAAGGTCCTGCGGAATCACCGTGCCATCGGTCTCATCCCCAATCATGATGAAGCCTTTCTCAGCCCGCATGATGTGCAGCGCTTCTGTGCCGTAGGGCATCACGCCAAACTCAGCGCCGGCGGCCATCAGCGCGTCCCAGAAAGCGCGGCCTTGGCTTGCATCGACCGCAATCTCATAGCTCAACTCTCCCGAAAAGGAGATCCGATAGGTGCGCACCTTAAAGCCGCCCAACGTGCCGTCGGCCCAGCCCATGAAGCTGAGCGCCTCTTTGGAGACATCCATACCGCCGAGCTTTTCCAGCACCTTGCGTGCGTTCGGCCCGACGACGGCGACTTGCGCGTACTGCTCGGTAACATTGGCAACATAGACCGGCCAGTCCCACCATTCGGTCTGCAGCCATTCCTCCATGTGGGCATGGATGCTCTCCGCCCCGCCGGTGGTGGTATGGCACAGCCAGGTGTCTGCATCGATCCGCGCCACGACACCGTCATCGATGAGAAAGCCGTTCTCGGAACACATGAGCCCATAGCGGCAGCGGCCTGGCTTCAGCGTCGACATCATGTTGGTATACATCATGTCGAGGAACTTGCCCGCGTCTGGCCCTTTCACAATGATCTTGCCCAAGGTAGAGGCGTCTAGAAGGCCAAGGTTCTTGCGCGTATTTGACACCTCGCGCATCACGGCGTCATGCGTGCTCTCACCCGACCGGCGGAAAGCATAGGGCCTGCGCCACTGCCCAACTGGCTCAAAGACCGCGCCATTCTCGGCGTGCCAGGCGTGCATCGGCGTCTGCCGCAGCGGCTGGAAGACATGGTCCTTTGCCTCGCCTGCGATGGAGGCGAGCGAGATCGGATGGTAGGGCGGGCGGAAGGTCGTCGTGCCCACGCTCGGGATCTCCGCGTCCAGCGCGCTTGCGAGCGTGGCCAGCCCATTGATGTTGCTGAGCTTACCCTGATCGGTGGCCATGCCGAGCGTCGTGTAGCGCTTGGCATGCTCAACGCTCACAAAGCCTTCCTGTGCGGCAAGTTCCACGTCGGAGACCTTCACGTCATTCTGATAGTCGAGCCAGGATTTCTCGCGGAGTTTTTGACTGGCCCCCTGCGGCATCAGCCACACCGGTTCAAGCGGGTTCTCTTCGCGACGCTGGGCCACAGGGGCGGCATGATCGCCCGGCTTGATGTCGAGACAGCGCAACACGCCTTCGGCTGCAGCGTGGGCATCTTTGAGCACATCGCCGAGTGAAAACATGCCTGCAGCCGCACCCGCAGCAGTGACAAACCCCATGCCGTCCGCCCCCAATGGCGGGTTATCCCCGTCTGGCGCAAAACAAGCTTGGGTTGCGTCCCATTTCAACTTACCGCCGCAGTGAGACCACAGGTGCACCACCGGCGACCAGCCTCCTGACATCGCGACTGCGTCGCAGGGGATGACCTCTTGCACCGTACCCTCGCCAGCTTGCGCACAGATCTGAACACCGGTCACGCGCTTGCTGCCCTGCACGGCGGAGACGCCGTGACCGGCCATTACGCGCAGGCCCAAGGCGCGCGCCTGCTCCACGTAGCCTGTGTTCTCTACCTGGGCGCGGGCATCCACGATGGCGGGCACGTCGAGCCCCGCGTGCTTGAGCGCAATGGCCGTCAGATAAGCATTATCGTTGTTCGTCACGATCACGGTACGATCGCCCACAGACACCCCGAAGTTGACCAGATAATCGCGCACCGCGGAGGCAAGCATCACCCCCGGCACGTCGTTACCGGCAAAGCTCAAGGGGCGTTCAATGGCACCCGTTGCAGTGATGATTTGCTTGGCACGGATGCGCCAAAGCCGGTGGCGTGGCCCGGCCGCTTTTGGGTCGTGATCGGCGAGCCGTTCGTAGCCTAAAGCATAGCCGTGGTCGTAGACGCCTGCACCCATAAGGCGAGTGCGGAGCGTGACGTTCGGCATCGCCCTAAGCGCTGCCAAAGTCTCTTCCACGTAGTTGTCCACAGCGACATTATCGATCACGCCACCGTCTACGGGCGCGCGCCCACCCCATTGGGATGTCTGTTCGATCAAGATGACCCGAGCGCCTGCGCGCCCGGCCACTGCCGCAGCTTGTAGACCCGCGACGCCGCCCCCGACAATAAGAACGTCACAATAGGCATAAAAGTGCTCATAGGTGTCGTCATCGCGTGCCTTCGGCGCTCTTCCGAGGCCCGCCGATTGACGGATGAAGGGCTCGTAGACGTGCTTCCAAAAACTGCGGGGGTACATGAACATCTTGTAGTAGAACCCGGCGGGCAGGAACCGACTGAGCCGCGCATTGATCGCCCCGATGTCATAGTCGAGGCTCGGCCAATGGTTTTGACTGGTGGCTTTGAGGCCGTGGAAAAGCTCCGTTGTGGTTGCGCGCTGGTTGGGCTCAAACCGACGCTCCGCGCCCAGGTTCACCAGCGCATTGGGCTCTTCCGCCCCTGAGGCGACGATGCCGCGGGGTCGGTGGTACTTGAACGACCGCCCGACCAGCATTTGGTCGTTGGCCAAAAGCGCTGATGCCAGCGTATCTCCTTCATAGCCGCGCATATAGCGGCCGTTGAAGGTGAACTTCAGCGGTTTGCTGGTGTCGATGAGACGCCCTTTGTTGGCCAGCCGCGTGCTCATGAGGCCATCTCCCAGGTTGGGCGGCGGATTTTGATCCGCTCTAGGATCTCGGGTGGCGGCACAAGGACCTGCGCGGAGTAGCTGCCAAAAACCTCCAGCGTGATGGTGCATCGCGCCAAGTGAAACCACTTGCCGCAGCCGTAGCGGTGATGCCAGCGCTCAAACACCACGCCTTTGGTGTTCTGCCGGATAAAGAGATACTGCTCAAAATCCGCATCTGACGAGCCTGGTCCGAAACGTTTCAGATGCGCTTCGCCATGCGCCTGAAACTCGGTCTCTTCAGCGGTGACGCCGCAGTAGGGGCAAGTGATTAGGAGCATGCGTCACCCCATTTCTTACGACTGATAGAGATCGCCAACTGGGCTTCAGAGCATGAGGACAGGTATCGACCGACCGCGCACAAGTGAGGTCCGCAGGACATTGGCAATTGTGCGAGCAAAAGAACGCGCGAGTGAGCCATCAATGCGCTACCCCCGCTGCCACGCTTTCGTCGATGAAGCGGCCTTCGGTGAAGCGTTCCAACCCAAACGCATCGGTCAGTGGCGAATGGCCCTTGGCCATGAGCTCCGCCATGGCCCAGCCGGAGCCTGGGATCGCCTTGAACCCGCCCGTCCCCCAGCCGCAGTTGATAAAGACGTTTTCAACCGGGGTTTTCGACAAGATCGGAGATCGGTCTCCCGTCACATCAACGATCCCGCCCCATTGGCGCAGCATCTTCAAGCGTGAGAGCATCGGGAAGGTCTCGACCAAAGCACGCACCGTCTCTTCGATGTGGTGGAAAGATCCACGCTGCGTGTAGTTGATATAGCCGTCGGTGCCGCCACCGATCACCATCTCGCCCTTGTCGGACTGCGACAGATAGCCGTGCACGGTGTTGGCCATGACCACGATGTCCATCGCGGGTTTGATGGGCTCCGAAACGAGCGCCTGCAGCGACACGCTCTCAATCGGCAGACGAAAACCCGCCATCTCGGCCACATGGCCCGAGTGACCGGCGACCACAATCCCCAGTTTGTCGCAAGCGATATCGCCTTTGGAAGTTGTGACACCGGTTACTTTGCCGTTCTCCCGCGTGATGCCTGTGACTTCGCATTTTTGGATCACATCCATGCCCATGTCAGAGCAAGCGCGCGCATAGCCCCAAGCCACCGCGTCATGGCGCGCGGTGCCGCCACGGGCCTGCCAGAGCCCGCCCAAGACCGGATAGCGCGGCCCTTCGATGTTCATGATGGGGCAGAGCTCTTTGACCCGCTTGGGCTCGATCCACTCCGTCTCTACCCCTTGCAGGGCGTTGGCATGCGCGGTGCGCTTGTAGCCGCGCACCTCATGCTCAGTCTGTGCCAGCATCAGCACGCCGCGCGGGCTAAACATGACGTTGTAGTTCAGATCCTGACTCATCGTCTCGTAAAGCGAGCGGGACTTTTCGTAGAGCGCGGCGGAAGGGTCTTGCAGGTAGTTTGAGCGGATAATCGTGGTGTTGCGCCCGGTGTTGCCGCCGCCGAGCCAGCCCTTTTCCAAGATCGCCACGTTTGTGATGCCAAAATTCTTGCCCAGGTGATAGGCGGTCGCCAGCCCGTGTCCGCCTGCCCCGATGATGATCACGTCGTAGCGCTGCTTGGGTTGCGCATCGCGCCAGGCGCGGTCCCAACCTTTGTGGTGGCGCATGGTCTCGCGCGCAACGGCAAAAACGGAATATCGTTTCATTTCTATGTCCCTTGGCGGCAGCATGGGCTGACGGCATGCCGCGCTCGCATCCTTTTGGCGGGATACGCGAAAAAGAGGATACCGCGCCCGGCATTCTCTAGCAATTTTGCGACATGCGCTTCAATTGCGGTCGCGTGACGCAGGCCTACCTCTTTTTTGCTGCGATAGAACCGCTTAGGTATTTGCGGAATGAAGCCGGACGCCACATGACATTTTGGTTGATCATCAGCGGGGTCGCGCTCTTGGTGGCGCTGATGCTCGGCCGGGCTTTGATCCGCCCCTCTGCCGAAGGCGTTCCGGACGCGGCGGACTACGATCTCAAAGTGTACCGTGATCAGTTGGCGGAAGTGGAGCGCGACGTTGCCCGCGGCATCATCGCGGCGGCCGACGCAGAGCGCGTGCGCACCGAAGTCTCGCGGCGCATTTTGCAAGCAGATGCGCAGCAAAGAGACGGGGTGAGCGCACAGACGGCCCCGGACAAATGGCCTTTTGCCCTGCTCGCGGTGCTCCTGGTCGCGGGCAGCTTGGGACTTTACACGCTGATCGGGCAGCCGGGCTATGGGGATCTCGCGCTTGATGACCGGATCGCGCGTGCCGAACTGCTGCGAGAAAATCGACCTGATCAAGCCACGGCTGTGGCAAGCCTGCCCGCCAGGACCGAACCTGCAGACATTGATCGTGCCTTCGTGGAACTGATGGACCGTCTGCGCGAGACAGTCGCAGCGCGGCCGACGGACCTTGAGGGGCACGCGCTCTTGGCCCAAAATGAAGCCCGCTTAGGCAATTATGGGGCCGCGGCAGCGGCGCAGGAGACCGTCCTGCGCATCAAAGGGGATGCGGCAACAGCAAACGACATTGCGGATTACGGGGAGCTTTTGGTGCTCTCAGCCGGCATCTATGTCTCACCGGAGGCGGAGATGGCTTTTCGCACGGCGCTGACACGAGATGAAACCGACGGCCGTTCTCGCTACTACCTCGGGCTGATGATGCTGCAAACCGGACGGCCTGATATCGCCTTCCGGCTTTGGGACGAGTTGCTGCGCCGCGGGCCCGAGAGCGCGCCCTGGATCGCGCCGATCTTGGAGCAGATCGACGAGATAGCCTATCTTGCCGGGGTGAACTACTCCATCCCCACCATCGGACCTGGCCTCGCCCCGGGACCCAGTGTGGCCGACATCGAAGCAGCCGCCGAGATGTCACCGGAAGAACGGATGGCGATGATCGGCGGCATGGTCGATGGGCTGTCCAACAGGCTTGCCACCGAAGGAGGACCGCCAAGCGATTGGGCGCGGCTGATCACCTCGCTGGCGATCCTAGGCAACGCGCCGCAGGCGCGGGCGGTCTATGAGAACGCGGTGGAGGTTTTCACCGACAGTGCCGCAGCCATGGATGTGATCCGCCGCGCGGGGCAGGATGCGGGTGTCGCGGAATGATCACGGACGACTTCGCCGTCTTCGCAGCAGCCCTTCCTGCAGGACGCGCGCTCATGGGGCTGGATCTTGGCGAGAAGACAATCGGCGTTGCGGTGAGCGATCGGCACTTGAGCGTGGCCAGCCCGCTTGAAACCTTGCGGCGCAAAAAGTTCGGTGCCGACGCAAGCAAGCTCGCCGGGCTGATTGAGGCGCGACACATTGGCGGGCTGATCCTCGGCCTGCCGCGGAATATGGACGGCAGTGAGGGACCGCGGTGCCAATCCACACGCGCGTTTGCTCGAAACTTTGACCAAGTCGCCGCGCTGCCTATCTCTTTTTGGGATGAGCGGCTGTCCACTGTGGCGGCTGAGCGGGCCTTGTTGGAGGCGGATACGACACGCAAACGTCGTGCAGAGGTGATCGACCACGTGGCAGCGGGGTTTATCTTACAGGGGGCTTTGGATCGCCTTACAGCGATCAGGCGCAATGAAGAGTGAAACGATGAGCGATGACATTTGGCAACGCGACGAGATTGAGAGCCCCTGCGTCAAGATCTGCGTCATCCATCCTGAGGCGAAACTCTGCACGGGCTGCTTTCGCTCGCTCGAGGAAATCGGCGGCTGGTCCGGCATGTCCGTGGATGCCCGCCGCGCGGTGATGTTGGAACTGCCCGCACGCGCCGCCGGGCTACAAAAACGGCGCGGCGGTCGAGCAGGAAGACTTGTGCGCGGCAGATAGGATGCATGCCACATCAGCTCAGGCGAGGTGACCTCAGCCTTTACGGGTTCCGATAACGGTCGGAGGCTGGTACACCCCGAAAGCCTTCACTGCGATTTACGCGCGCCCGCGATCCTAAAAAGCAGGTCGATGCCTGCGTCCCAATCCATAACGCTCGCCTGATCGCTTGGCGGGTGGTTTGAGTTCGCAGCAAAGGCCGAAAGCTGTGCGAAAGCGCATTCCAGCGCGCGGCTGAAGTTTCCATGATAATCAAATGCTGGTGCGGCTTGAGGCAGCACTGTGGGACTGAAATACGCCAGCGCGCCGTGTGGTCCGGTCATAATAGAGGCCATGGTTCTGATCCCACGTTTGATTTCCAATACGCACCACTGTGCAATGACACATGGCAACACTGCGGCAAGGCAAAGGTGTTTGTGCGAAAACAATCTGTTTTCGGTGGGCAAGTGCCGCGAAAATGAACGCCGGCTGAACAGGCTTCAGGCCGGAACGGTGATTTTCATCATCTGGCGAGCCAAGCTTGCGCAGAAAACTGCGGGCGAAAATAGGCGACCATTCGCCCCTCTGGGCACGCACTTTCTTCCGCGGCCCAAGCTGCCACGCCGTGCAGTAGATGCCGGTGCAACAGCACGGCCTGCCCCGGCCTCATGTCAACCTGCATCGGGGTAATGGTGTCAAAACAGATGCGCCGTGCCGCGTGATAGGGCTCTGTCAGATCCACATCGCAAGGATCTTCCCCGCCGATTGCGTCACGGAAAGCAGCGCCCATGACAAGATGACTGCCGGGCCAAACCATGAGTGGCGCGCCCGTAACTCCGTTGAGCGGCAGGCCCAAAACAAACGCATGTGGCTCTCGCAAAAAGCGCCGCCGGTCGGATCCAATGGGCAAAAGACCATCCACATGCGCCGCATGCCGGTTGCGCCGGTAGCGATGATTGGCATCGCTTTCCGCGGGATCTTGACGCGGATAGCCCGGATAGACAACAGAGACTTGCGCCGAATGCCACGTCATCGGCAGATCAATGTGGTTTTCCCAAGGCCCCCGGAGCGGCACGGAACCTACCGAACCATCTGGCAGGTTGGGCAGAAGATCGACCCCGACAAACCAGGTCTCGCCATGCCGCAATTGGCGCGCGCGCACCTGCGGATCACGCAACAGATCAGAAGCCGCGACCTCTGCTGCCCGCGCCCAACGGGCCACGTCAGGGTCTGCGGCAAAAAGAGTGAAACCAGGCTCAGTCATCTACGCCCCATCATAGGCTCTCGGCCAAGACACTCAGGGGCCTACACAGCTTCTTTATCAGTAGGCAGCGCTTCAACACGTGCAAGCGCTGCAAGCACAACCTCTGGTCCCGCGCCCGGCTCATGCGCCGCTTCGGATAACGTTCGCCTCCAGCCTCGCGCACCCGGACGCCCCGCAAAAAGGCCGAGCATATGGCGCGTTACTTGGTGCAGCCTGCCTCCCGCCGTGAGGTGCCGCTCAATGTAGGGCAGCATAGCGCGCGCCGCGTCCTCGGGTCGGCTATCGCTCCCTCCTCCGTAAATGCGCCGGTCAGCTGTTGCGAGAATATCTGCGGGTTGATGGTACGCCGCGCGGCCGATCATGACCCCGTCGATTCCGGTTTCCAGCAAGTCCACAGCCTGATCCAACGTCGTGACCCCACCGTTGAGAGAGACGTGCAGGTTTGGAAAGAGGCCCTTCATACGCTGCACCAGATGATAGTCCAGCGGCGGTATCTCTCTGTTTTGCTTTGGTGACAGGCCCTGCAACCAGGCTTTGCGTGCGTGGATGATCACCCGCGTGCACCCCGCCGCCACGATTTGGGCAAGGAATTCTGGCAGTCGATCTTCGGCGTCTTGGTCGTCCACGCCGAGCCTGCATTTGACAGTGACATCAAGATCGACCGCAGCCCGCATCTCAGCAACGCAGGCCGCAACACGGCGAGGATCCAGCATGAGCACCGCTCCAAAAGCCCCGGACTGCACCCGGTCGGACGGACAACCACAATTCAGGTTGATCTCATCGTAGCCCGCTTGCGCGCCCATCCGCGCCGCCTCGCCAAGCTCTTTCGGCTCAGCTCCGCCAAGCTGTAGTGCGACAGGATGCTCTGTCGGGTCAAAGTACAGTAAATGCGATGCCCCACCGCGCACAAGCGCTGGTGCGGTCACCATCTCTGTGTAAAGCAAGGTATGACGGCTCAACAACCGGTGCAGATAACGGCAGTGGCGATCCGTCCAATCCATCATAGGGGCCACGGAAAATCTGGCGTGTTGATTTATCTGCATGAGTTGTATCGTTGAACTTCTGATGGTCTGTGCTGGTAAGCCTGAGTAAAGCCAATATCTTTGTATTCGGCTCTCCACAACGGCCCAAGTTCAGACATGACGCACTCGGATATGACCTGGTTCACCGCGCCTCCTTCCTTTGCTTGACTGGCTCAGATCAGACGAAAGAGCCGATGCGCGAGCGAGACGGTCCTTGCCGGCAACGATGCCAATCGCCTGCCAAACGGGAAAAGCGCGCGGTTGGTGCCCAAATGGACGCCCGCTCTTTTTTTGGCCTGTCAGGTACGGCCTTCTAGGTCCGTTGATGCCTCGAAAAACTGACAGCGCTTACCACCATGCTTTCACTGGCGACTAGTCGGTGTTCCTGCCTGTCGCAGATTTCGCGGAAAGGATGATCGTGCAATTGTTATGCTTGATCTGAGATGTCGTGAGGTTCTAAAGATCCTGCGCATCGACCGCTGAGATGTGATTTGCCAAGACCGGGCGGGCCGTGAAAGACCTGTTCTGACGGCATGCCTTTGCATGTTTTGCGCAGCTTTGTTAGTGTTCTAACAGGGACATTTTCAGATTGTGCAGCGGACATGACGTTTGCTTTCAACGAACGCGAAAAATGCGGCTCTTGCCCCATACGGCACAGGGCTGTCTGCGCCCGTTGCGACGATGATGAGCTTTCCCGGCTCGAACAGATTAAATCCTATTCAACGATCGAGGCGGGCCAGCCGATCATCTGGCGGGGTGATGCGCTCGTCACGTTTTCGTCCATTGTCAGCGGCATCGCATCCCTTTCGCGCACGATGGAGGACGGCCGCACGCAGGTTGTCGGTCTTTTGCTGCCCTCTGATTTTATCGGCCGTCCGGGGCGCGCATTTGTTGATTTCGACGTCACGGCAGTCAGCAATGTCACCCTCTGCCAGTTTCGGCGAAAGCCGTTCGAACGACTGGTCGACGAGGTCCCTCACATCTCGCAACGCATGATGGAAATGGCGCTCGATGAATTGAATGCCGCGCGGGAGTGGATGGTCTTGCTGGGCCGCAAGACCGCGCGGGAGAAAATTGCCACTTTCCTTGAGATGATCGTGCGCCGTAGCGCGGTGCCGCATCATCAAATCAGCCGATATACCCTGCCACTGACCCGCGAAGAAATCGCCAACTTTCTTGGGCTTACGTTGGAGACGATCAGTCGTCAGCTGTCGGCGATGAAAAAGGAAGGCCTGGTCGAATTCGAAGGGAGGCGAAACTTCGTCATCAAGGATTTTCAGGCCCTGCACCGCGCCAGCGGTGACGATCTGGAAGGCGACATGGGCAATTGATGAGCCCGTTTTGACCTAGATCAAAGATTACCACGCGCACCCGCACCAAACTGAACCCATGGGCAGAGGCTGATTCCGTCTCTTGCAGATGGGGAAGGGCTGGTATGGCAGATGCGTTAAAACTGAGCGCGCTGGGATTGATGGCGCTGATTGCAGCATATGCTGCGGACCAGGGAAATGACCTCGCATTCCGGATGCATGGCTTGCTCGTCATGCTGGTTTGCGCCGGGCTGTTTCTGTGGGTCTCGCGCCGGTCTGGAGAGCCGCGGCCCGCAGTTTCAACCGGAGACTACATGGACGATCCAGTGCGTGCTGGCGTCATCGCCACAGCGTTCTGGGGTATCGCTGGCCTGGCTGTGGGGACATACATCGCGTTCCAGCTGGCTTTCCCGGCTCTGAACATTGAATGGGCGCAGCCCTATGCCAATTTCGGGCGCCTGCGTCCTCTACACACCTCGGCGGTGATCTTTGCCTTTGGCGGCAACGCGCTCATCGCCTCAAGTATCTACATCGTGCAGCGCACCAGCCGCACAAGGCTTTTCGGGGGTAACCTCGTCTGGTTCGTCTTCTGGGGCTACCAGCTTTTCATCGTGCTGGCCGCGACCGGCTATCTACTGGGTGCCACGCAATCCAAGGAATATGCGGAACCCGAATGGTACGTTGACATCTGGCTGACGATCATCTGGGTCGCCTACCTGATTGTCTTTCTGGGCACGATCATCAAACGGCGTGAGCGGCACATCTACGTTGCCAACTGGTTCTTTCTGGCCTTAATCATCACCGTGGCGATGCTGCACGTGGTCAACAACCTTGCGGTGCCTGTCAGCATTTGGGGCAGCAAATCCGTGCAGCTCTTTGCTGGTGTCCAGGACGCGATGACCCAGTGGTGGTACGGGCACAACGCGGTCGGTTTCTTCCTGACGGCGGGATTTCTGGGCATGATGTATTACTACGTGCCAAAGCAGGCCAACCGTCCGGTCTACAGCTACAAACTCAGCATCGTGCACTTCTGGGCTTTGATTTTCTTGTACATCTGGGCGGGTCCGCATCATCTGCACTACACCGCTCTGCCCGATTGGGCCTCAACACTCGGCATGGTCTTTTCCGTCATCCTATGGATGCCAAGTTGGGCAGGCATGATGAACGGGCTGATGACGCTCAATGGCGCTTGGGACAAGATCCGCACCGATCCGATCATCCGCTTTCTGGTGGCCAGCCTCGCCTTTTACGGCATGGCGACCTTTGAGGGGCCGATGATGTCGATCCGGGCTGTCAATTCGCTCAGCCACTACACCGACTGGACCGTGGGGCACGTGCACTCCGGCGCGCTTGGGTGGAACGGCATGATCATTTTTGCCATGATCTACTTTCTGACACCGCGCCTATGGAACCGGGGGGCGATGTATTCGACCTCTGCGATGAACTGGCATTTTTGGCTCGCGATGATCGGGATCGTCCTTTACGCGGCCTCGATGTGGGTCTCGGGCATTATGGAGGGCCTGATGTGGCGCGAGGTTGACGACCAGGGGTTCCTCGTCAACAGCTTTGCCGACACCGTGAGCGCCAAATTTCCGATGTATGTCGTGCGCGGTCTGGGCGGCGTGCTCTACCTCGCAGGCAGCGCGATTATGTGCTGCAACATGTGGATGACCATCCGTGGGTATGCGCGCGTTAAGCAACCCGTGTCGCAGATGACCGCCCCTGCGGGTCATACCTCCGCCCCAGCCACTCCAGCAGAGTAAGGACGCGTTCGATGGCACTCCTAGACAAACACGTCATCCTTGAGCGCAGCCCGTCTCTGCTGCTCGCCTTTTCACTCACGGTCGTCACCATCGGGGGCATTGTTGAGATCGCACCGCTCTTTTGGCTGGAGAACACCATCGAAGAGGTCGATGGCATGCGCCCCTATTCGCCACTCGAACTAGCGGGGCGCGATATCTACATCCGGGAAGGGTGTTATGTGTGCCACAGCCAGATGATCCGCCCGATGCGAGACGAGGTGGAGCGCTACGGCCACTACTCGCTTGCAGCCGAAAGCATGTATGATCACCCGTTCCAATGGGGATCCAAGCGCACCGGGCCAGATCTTGCGCGCGTGGGGGGACGCTACTCCGATGAATGGCACCTCGACCATCTGATTGACCCGCAGTCGGTCGTGCCAGAAAGCATCATGCCGAAGTACGGCTTCTTGCTTGAAGCGCGTCTTGATGGTGAAGGGATAGGCGCTCTGATGGCCACGCACCGCTTTGTCGGCGTTCCCTATACAGACGCCCAGATCGAGAACGCCTATGCGGATTTCAAGGCGCAAGCGGATCCGGATGCTGACTTTGACGACATGCTGGAACGCTATCCAGGGGCTGCCATCGGCAACTTTGACGGCCAGCCTGAGCTCACGGAGATGGATGCGCTCATTGCCTACATGCAGATGCTGGGCACCTTGGTCGATTTCTCGACCTTCGTGCCCGACGCCAGCCGATAAGGAGAGCCCACGGATGGAAACCTACAGCCTTTTGCGCGAATTCGCCGACAGTTGGTTCTTACTCGCAATGTTTGCGTTTTTCATCGGCACTTGGATTTTCGCCTTTTGGCCCTCGCTCAAATCAGCACGTGACGAGGCGGCATCGATCCCCTTGCGCGACGGGCGCACAAAATGCGCTGGCACCTGTCAGAACTGCCCTGTCAAGCAACTCGCGCTCTTGAACGAGGCCCAAAATGGGTGAACCGCGCAGAGATGACCTCACCGGTCGCGAGACAGTTGGGCATGAGTTTGACGGTATTGAAGAGTTGAACACGCCGATGCCGCGATGGTGGCTCATCACGTTTTATCTCACCGTGATTTGGGGGGTTTGCTACACGATCGCGTTTCCCGCCTGGCCTATGATTTCCAGCGCAACAGCCGGCCTTTTGGGCTATTCAACGCGCGGCGAAGTGGCGGTGGCAATAGAAGCGCATGAGACCGCGAATGCCGCGCTCGTTACCGATCTTGTCGCCGTTGATCTGGCGTCGTTCGATCCGCAATCCGATTTGCACCGATACGCCGTGGCGCGGGGGGCATCCGTCTTTCGCGCGCAGTGCAGCCAGTGTCACGGCTCTGGCGCAGCGGGTTCACTTGGCTATCCGAACCTTTTGGACAATGATTGGCTTTGGGGCGGGACGCTCGAAGACATCGCATGGACGGTCCGGCACGGGATCCGCAACGAGACAGACGATGACGCCCGATGGTCTCAGATGCCAGCTTTCGCCGACATCTTGGAGCAAGAAGAGATTGAAGCGCTGGCCCGCTTCTTGCCGACCCTTGCAAATGCTGATTGGGAAGGTGAGGCGGCGGTTCTTTTCGCCGACAACTGCGCGGCGTGCCACGGCGACCGGGGTCTGGGTGACCCGTTCCAGGGTGCCCCTAACCTGGCTGACGCGATCTGGCTCTACGGCGGCGATCACGACAGTTTGCTCGACACGATTGCCAACGCGCGCTTTGGCGTCATGCCCGCGTGGGGCCAACGCCTCACCGAAGCGGATGTGCGCGCGGTTTCGACCTATGTGCACAGCCTCGGTGGAGGTGAGTGACAGACGGACTGACCGACCCGCGGATGCAGAAATTTTAACCCTGCCAGCCGAGACTTGATCTGGGTCAAGGTGCGCGCGCCCTGCCCGCGGCTATGTTTTGAGGGAATCGAGAAAGCACCCTCACATGGTCATGACAACCGACAGCCTCTACGCCGCCCAAGAGCCCATCTTTCCCAAAAAGGTCTATGGCCGTTTTCGGAACCTGAAGTGGCTGATCATGGCGGTGACACTTGGGATCTACTATCTGACCCCCTGGATCCGCTGGGACCGGGGGCCAAATCTGCCCGATCAAGCCGTCCTGGTAGATCTGGCTGGCCGCCGTTTCTATTTTTTCTGGATCGAGATTTGGCCGCACGAATTCTACTTTGTTGCAGGCCTGCTGATCATGGCGGGATTGGGCTTGTTCCTGTTCACCTCCGCGCTTGGGCGGGTTTGGTGCGGCTATTCCTGCCCCCAAACGGTCTGGACGGATCTTTTTGTGCTCGTCGAGCGCTGGATTGAGGGGGACCGCAACGCGCGGATCAAATTGCACCGGGCGGATTGGTCCTTTCGCAAACTGCGCCTGCGCGTGCTCAAATGGATGGCCTGGGCGCTGATCGGTGTGGCCACGGGCGGGGCCTGGGTGTTTTATTTCGCCGATGCCCCCACCCTGGCGCAGGGCTTTCTCGCGCTGAACGCCCCGACGGCGGCCTGGATCACCGTGGCAACGCTCACCGCGACCACCTTCGTCTTTGGCGGCTTCCTGCGCGAACAGGTGTGCATCTACATGTGCCCCTGGCCGCGCATCCAAGGCGCGATGATGGACAACGATACGCTGACCGTGGCCTACCGCGACTGGCGGGGAGAGCCGCGCGGCAAAGCGCGCGATCCAAATGCGGGCGACTGTATAAACTGCATGGCCTGCGTGAATGTCTGCCCGATGGGCATTGACATCCGCGACGGCCAGCAGATGCAGTGCATCACTTGCGCGCTCTGCATCGATGCCTGTGATGCGATGATGGACAAGTTAGGCCGCGACCGCGGTTTGATTGACTACCTGGCCCTCTCAGATACCCCGCATGAGCAAGCAGGTGAGCCACCGCGCGCGAACTGGCGGCATGTGCTGCGCCCGCGCACAATCCTATATACCTGGATCTGGGCTGGCATCGGCCTTGCCATGATGTACGCGCTCTTCGTCCGGCCCGAGATCGAAGTGACCGTCGCGCCTGTGCGCAATCCGACCTTCATCACCCTGTCTGACGGATCCATCCGCAACATGTATGAGCTGCGCCTGCGCAACAAACACGGCGCACCCCGTCTTTTCGGCGTGAACGTCAAAGGCGATTTGAGCCTGAGCATGTCGTTGGAAGGCACACCCTATCAAGCGATTGAAGTGCCCGCCGATGAAACCCTGAAAGTCCGGGTCTATCTCACCGCGCCTCCCGCCAGCACACCAGCGCGCGGCGACGAAGTCCCGGTACGCTTTTGGGTCGAAGACCTCGGCAACGGCGAACGCGCCTACAAAAACAGCCACTTCAACGGGAGAGGAGACGCGCCATGAGAGCGATCACAGGTTGGCATGTCTTAGGGATGTTCTTGCTCGGCTTCGGGACCATCATCGCAGTCAACCTCACCCTTGCGCTCAACGCGGTGCGGACGTTTCCCGGGCTTGAGGTCAAAAACTCCTACGTCGCCAGCCAAGAATTTAACGAAGAACGCGCCGCGCAAGAGGCTTTGAGCTGGGATGTCTCCGCAACGTTGCAAGGTGATCTGCTCACACTGAGATTTGCCCGTGACGGTGTCGCGGTCGTCCCGCTGATTGAGCGCGCAGTCTTTGGGCGCGCCACCAGCGTTGCCGCAGACCAAGCGCCCGCCTTTACCTTCCGCAACGGTGTTTTCACCGCACCCGTCGTGGCAGGAGAGGGCAATTGGAACCTGCGTGTTGTGGCCCGGTCGGCGAACGGCACGCTGTTCAAACAACGCATTGTGGTCAAGGCGATCAAATGACGGCCGCTTGTCCAGCTTGCGCCGCAGCACCCGTTGCGCTGGAGATCGCGCAGACCTCGAAAAGTCAGCGCTTCTCCGTCCCCGGGATCCGCTGCGCGGCCTGTATCGGCGTTATCGAAGGGCACCTTAGCAGAGTCGTCGGCGTGCAAGACGCGCGCGTCAATGCCACGCAAAAGCGCGTAACGGTGAACACGGACCTGCCCTTGGAGGAGATACTGCAAGAGCTGCGCGCCATCGGCTACGAGGCATTCCCACTGGATGAGGCGCTTTTGTCAGGCGAGGCCGATCCGCTGGGGCGCGACATCTTGCTGCGCATGGGTGTCGCGGGATTTGCGATGATGAACGTGATGCTGCTCTCCGTTGCGGTCTGGTCCGGGGCGACAGATGCCGCGCGTGATCTTTTTCACCTCATCTCAGCCGCCATCGCCCTGCCCGCGGTGCTGTTTTCCGCGCGGCCCTTCTTTGATCATGCCTGGGATGCGATCCGCGCCGGCCGATTGAACATGGATGTCCCGATATCGCTGGCCATCGTTCTCGCAGGGGGCATGTCGCACTACGAAGCGCTGCATGGCGGGGCGCACGCCTATTTCGACGCGGCCCTGTCGCTGACCTTCTTTCTGTTGATCGGACGGTACCTGGAACACCGCACCAAATCTGCCGCACAATCCGCTGCGCGCGAGCTTGCGGCGTTGGAAGTGTACCGCGCAGAGCGGAAAATCGGCACCCGGTTTGAAACCGTTGAGGTCAATGCGCTTGCAGTGGGCGATATCGTCCTGGTGGGTGCCGGTATGCGCGTGCCGGTCGACGGCCTTTTGAACGCCAAAGAGGCCTTCACCGATCGTTCTTTCTTGACAGGAGAAAGCGAGCCTGTCCGCCACGCACGGGGCGCGGCGCTTTGCGCTGGTGAGATTAACCTTGCGGCACCTTTCGAGATGCACGTCACAGCCATCGGCACGGATACCCGTCTGCGGCGGATTGCGGCACTGGTTGAGACAGCCGAGAACGCGCGCAATAGCTATACATCGCTGGCCGACAAAGCCGCCCGGATTTACGCCCCGGTGGTGCACATACTGGCCGCAGTCACCTTTGCCGGGTGGGTCTTCGCAACGGGCGATCTGCGCAACGCGCTCAACATCGCCATCGCTGTGCTGATCATCACCTGCCCCTGCGCGCTGGGGCTGGCGGTACCAGCGGTGTCCACGGCCGCGATCAGCCGCCTTTACGGCATGGGGTTTCTGGTGAAGTCCGGCACCGCGCTCGAGCGGTTGGCAGGCGTGTCGGCCATGATGTTCGACAAGACCGGTACCCTAAGCGCCCCCGGCTTTTCGTTTGAGGCGGACCACCTGAACGCTGAGCAGGCCGCCGTCGCACGAGGACTTGCGCAGCTCTCTTCTCACCCCCTTGCCCAGGCGCTCGCGCGCCATCTCAACCACATTGCACCAGCAGATATTGCGGACGCGCAAGAGCAGCCGGGATTAGGCATCGCAGGACGCTGGAAAGGCGAGCGGGTCGCCCTCGGCTCAGCGACATGGCTCGCAGAGAGCGGCAGCGGCCTTGTGTTGGCCTTCCGGGGTCAAGCAGTGGCCTTGCCCAGCAGAGAAGAGGTTCTGCCCGGCGCGGAGAACTTGGCAGCGCAATTTGGCAAGCAGGGGATTGCAACTGAGATCATCTCGGGCGACGCGGAACCCAAAACCGCCGATCTCGCCCGACGCATCCATGTTGAGACTTGGCGCAGCGGCGTAACACCTGAGACGAAAGCAAAGCTCGTTGCAGAACGGGCGCTGGACGGTGCGGTTTGCATGGTCGGTGACGGCATCAACGACACCGCCGCTCTAGCCAACGCGACGGTGTCAATCGCCCCTGGAACCGCACTCGACGCCACGCGCAATGCGGCGGACATCGTTATGATCGGCGACAAGCTTGGTGATGTCCCAACGGTTGTGCGCGTTGCGCGCAAGACAGTCGCGCTCTCCAAGCAAAATTTCGGGATCGCCCTTGCCTACAACCTGGTCGCGGTGCCCCTGGCCATGGCGGGCTTTGCGACGCCTCTTTTAGCGGCACTTGCGATGTCCGCTTCCTCCATCACCGTCCTTGTGAACGCCATGCGCGTGAGGTTTTAACACATGAATGTTCTCGTTCTTCTCATCCCGGTTTCACTTTTTCTTGGCCTTTTGGGCCTGATCAGCTTTGTATGGACGATCCGGGCGCGCCAGTACGAAGACCCCTTTGGGCAAGCCTCTCGGATCTTGCTCGAGCCGGACGGTGAACAAACCGCCGCTCCCAAAAAGACGACGAAACCAGATGCGTAACGCGCGCCTTTGCTGGGTTTGAATGCCGAAAGCCCACAAAAGCGGGTTTTCTTTCACAGGTGTTTGGCGTGTCAGCGGACCGTCAACCGAACCAATAGGCCGCCGCCGGAACCCAGATGATCGCCGTGGTCAGCGTGCCCTTCACAGTTTGATACGCAATCCAGGTCCAAAAGAGCCGATCCCGGTTTTTCTTGAGGCTCCCACCTGCTTGGGCCAAGCCCAGCTTCCCTCGGTCAAAAAGACGCGTGTTGATCATCTATGTGGTTCCTTTCTGCGAAGTTCTTGAGCCCGAACGTACACCAGCGAAGCCAAAAGAGACTTGACACAGATCAATCTGATGCGTGGATTTGGCTGATACACTAAGTCGGCCCCATCTCCGCGCTGCCCATGCAGATCACCGAGAGATGCGCTGAGCTGTGTACGCTCTGCCTTCGCCCTTCCCAAGGCGGATTTTTTGCGTGAACATTAGCCCGGATTGCGGGGGAGATCACTGTGCCCGGACCGCTGCCCAGAGCGCGTCCTGGAGCTCAGTCGCAATTACCCTTTGGCAAGATCTTCGGCTGCCTTTTCAAACCAGGCAACCGTTTGGGCGTGATGCGCGTCACCCCAACGATCGATGAACTTTTGCGTATGGTAGTCTGAAAGATCGTTTAGGGCGGTCAGACGCTCGGACACATAGTCCTGCGTCAGCGGAATGTCGCACCTGACCGTGATGCAGTGTTTCCATTCTTCGAAAGTGGTTGGCACGATGGTCATGTTGGCTGTCACCTTTCCGAGGATCGCCTGAGCTGAAACTGGTTGAGCAAGATGAGTAGCGGTATTTCGACCAGCATGCCAGAGACGATGACAACCAGCAGCAGGGGCTGATCCGGGATTGCAACGGCTGTAAGCGCCAACATCAGTGGCGCGTTCCGCGCGGCCATCGTCATCGAGAGCAAAACCTGTTCCGGCGCACCAAGACGGGCCAGTCGAGACAGGATCTCACCTGCCGCGACGGTCGCGGCAAAGAACAGGCAGACCGCCATCACGACCAGCCCGACCGTCACGAGATGCGATGAAATCGTTTCAATCTGCGATGCAAAGATTTGAAAAATCAGCGCTGCGAGGACGAAAGGGACGCACCGGCCCAAAGACAATGTCAGCGCCGCATGCCAGTTTCGTGGCAGCAACCGCCCGGCCGCAAAACGGACCAATTGGGCGGCAACCAGCGGCAAGATAAACCACTGGATCAACATGCCGGGCAGCGCTGAAAATTCAAGGAGGTCGGTCGCATGCGCAAGCAACGCAAGCCAAAATGGGAACAGCAAAAGCTGGCTGATGATGTTGATCGGAATGAGGGCCGCACCCAGTTCGGTGTTTCCCTTTGCCAACCGCGTAAATCCCAAAAACCAATCGGTGCATGGGGCGAGAAAATAGATCATCAGCCCCGCAAAGAGCAGCATCTGACCCGAAAAAAAGAGGCTGGCGACCGCAAACCCGATGATCGGAACGATGAGGAAGTTCGCGCCCCATGCTATGCTGAGAAACTTGAGGTTTCGAAACGCACCAAAGATAGCCCCGAGGCGCAGCTCGAAAAACAGCAGGAAGATCATCACGAGCAACGTGATATCGATGCCCCGCGAAAAGGCCTCGCCCGCGGATGGCGACAGGAGGCCTGCAAGAACGCCAAGGCATATGGCAATGAGGAACATCGCAGAAGTGCCAAACGGTGCAGGCGCGTCCTCACTCTCTTGCACCAGCGCTGTTGACGGGGAAGTCATCTTCTCCAAAGCTCGCCCCTCTTCAGCACAAGCATTTGTCGTCGTCGCAGCAGGTTAGGTCATCAAGGAACATGTTATTCTCGTAATACATTTCCAAGACGGACGTATCTGCACCCATCCGCGCCGCGATGGCGCGGGCGACAACAGCAAAGCGCTGGCGAAACTTGTAGATGAAACAAAACAGATGTCCCTGGTGCGAGACCTCGGGTCCCACCAGGAACAGACCCGGCATAACCGTCGATTCGTCTTGCGGTGTTAACATCGGAACGCCTGCTTCAACGTAGTCAAACCATTGCGCGACCCGTTTTGTCCCGCCCACAAATCCCGTTGCGAGCACGGGTGGACCATCCGACAGCCAAGAACGTCCGTCTGCAGCCAAGATCTGGACGCTTTCACCCTCTTCCTCCAAGGCGATCACCTCGGCGTCTGGCAGAAGCGTAATGGAAAGGCATCTGCGAAAAGTATCCAGCCGCTGCTGGGTGTAGGGCGACAAGCTGCGGCTCGGATCTTTATCACCGTCAAGCCAGGGTGCCCCACGGTCGAGCACGATGACATCCTTGCCTTTCTGCGCAAGACTGATCGCCGCATCAATCCCGCTTTCATAGCCGCCGATGACATAAACTTCATCTTCTTCAACTTCATCCCAACTGTTGATCGACCCGTAGTGGCGTCCATGCTGTGCGCCCAGAAGGCCTGCGTCTGAGGGTGCCCCAAAATGGCCGCAGGCCCAGATTACAAAGTCAACTGTGAATGTGCCTCGACTGGTTGGAACTCTGAACCCGTTGTCGATGGGTTCGAGCGCATAGACATCAATGCCGCACTGCACATGGACACCGAACATGTCGGCGGCCTGTTCCAAATACTGGGCATAGTCGCGCCCGTTCGGGTGCTCGCTCCGCAAAGACCAGCCGGGTGAGCTGTCAAAGCTGATGGCATTCAGATCAGTAACGCCAAAGACATTGCCTGGAAAAGACGGGGTCAGGAGTCGTGTTTCTGCGGGCCAATCCCGAAAACTCTGTCCAATTTGCCCACGTTCAAACACCCAAACGTCGGGGATTGCGAGGTCACGCAGCACCCGGGCGACGCCAAGCCCCGCAGGCCCTGCGCCAACGATCAGGACCCGAAGGTGCTCTGGAATGCCTAAGTCTGCGGCAATGTTCATCGGGGGTCTCATCTTTTTTGGGGCGGCTTGGAAGAGATATCCGGGCTGCGTCTTCTGGTCAGAGAAATGTCACGGCCTGGGTTGCATATCTCACGCGCCTGATATGTAATAATATCACATTACATTCAAGCCGGAGTTTTCCATGCCAGACAACCGCCTTCCCGTCACCGTCCTCTCAGGCTTCCTCGGAGCCGGCAAAACGACCCTCCTCAACCGCGTTCTCAACAACCGGGAAGGTCGCCGGGTCGCAGTGATCGTCAATGACATGTCCGAAGTGAACATTGACGCGGACCTGGTACGCGCGGACACGGAGCTGAGCCGAACGAATGAAACACTGGTTGAGATGTCGAACGGCTGTATCTGCTGCACGTTGCGCGACGATTTGCTGGCAGAAGTGCGCCGCCTCGCCGGAGAGGGGCGCTTTGATTACTTGCTCATCGAATCTACCGGCATCTCGGAACCGCTACCAGTCGCCACAACTTTCGATTTTCGCGATGAAGACGGCGAAAGCCTGTCGGACGTCTCCCGCCTCGACACGATGGTAACTGTGGTGGATGCCGTGAACCTGACAACCGATTATGCGAGCCACGACTTTCTCAGCGACCGGGGCGAGACGCTGGGCGAAGAGGATGAGCGCACTCTCGTCAATCTGCTGGTTGAGCAGATCGAGTTTGCGGATGTGGTGATCCTCAACAAAGTCACTGAGGCTGGCCGCCCGAAGGTGAACGAAGCCCGCCAGATTATCCGGTCGCTCAATGCCGATGCCAAGATCATCGAGACCGATTATTCCGGCGTGCCCAGCGAAGCGATCCTCGACACCGGCCTTTTTGACTTCGACAAGGCACATGAACATCCCATGTGGGCCAAAGAGCTCTACGGGTTTGCCGATCACGTGCCCGAGACAGAGGAATACGGCGTGGCAAGCTATGTCTACCGGGCGCGCCAACCCTTTGAGCCAGAGAAGATCCTCAACGTGCTCAAGGGTGAATTGCCCGGCGTCATCCGCGCCAAAGGTCACTTTTGGATCGCAACGCGCCCAGGTTGGGTTGCGGAATTTTCGCTGGCCGGAGCTCTTTCGTCAATTCAACCCCTGGGAACCTGGTGGGCCGCTGTGCCTGAGGCGCGTTGGCCGCAGCACGAAACCGGTCGTGAATACATGGCACAGCACTGGCAGGAACCTTGGGGCGACCGGCGCCAAGAGCTGGTCTTCATCGGCGCTGGAATCGATTGGGCGGCACTGAAAGCCGCGCTGGATGCCTGCCTCGTGCCTGAACATCTCGCCCCAGGGCCTGACGCGCTGCCAGATCTGCCCGACCCCTTTCCTGTCTGGCGACGCGCTGAGGAGGCTGCATGAGCGTAGATCAGAGCCTTGTACTGGAACAATGCGTTGGGGTGAGCCTGACGAAGACGCCCAGAGGCCTAAGCGCGATCAAGGACCCGGCATGCTCTGCCGCGATCTGGAAGCGTGCGCCTTTGCAGAGGTTTCAGACTTGGATTGACGGGATCGACCCAACTGATTTGCCACGTGCGCGGATCATGCTGCGCCCGGAGGTGGTGCGCGAGGCCATGACGGACGTGTCCGATGCCTATCGACTGCCTGACAGCCCTGAACGCACAATGCTGATTGACGATGTTGCAGCCCTCGCCGCGATGTTCTCCGGCATAATGGACAGCAGGTACTTGAGGTTGCGGCTTGACGTGATCGAAACCGACGCCTGCCACAAGTTCCATATCGATGCCCTGACGGCCCGCTTGATTTGCACCTACCGCGGCCACGCAACGCAATATGGAAATGGTGCGCTGGGGGATGTGCCCGAGGCCATCCATGAAGTGCCGACAGGCTGTCCGATGATTTTACGTGGTACACATTGGCCAAGTACAGCGGCTTTCGGCCTGGTGCACAGATCACCGCCCATAGCGGGAACGGGTGAGACCCGTCTCGTTCTCGTTCTTGATCCCATTTCGGACATTGAGAGCGAAGTGGCAGCGGGGTATATGCATTAGCACCATATTCAGGGAGGACATTTCATGAAAACACGCGCAGCCATTGCATGGGAGCCAAACAGGCCGCTTGAAATCGAAGAAATCGATTTGGAAGGCCCAAAGGAAGGCGAGGTGCTGGTGCGGATCGTCACCACCAGCCTTTGCCACACCGATGTATTCACGCTTTCGGGCGAAGACCCTGAGGGACTTTTCCCCTGTGTTCTCGGGCACGAAGGCTGCGGGATTGTGGAAGAGATCGGCAAAGGCGTGACATCGGTGAAGCCCGGCGATCATGTGATCCCCCTCTATGTGCCAGAGGACCCAAATTGTCCCTACATCCAATCGGGCAAAACCAATCTGTGCCAAACCATCCGTGCCACACAAGGCGCAGGCGTGATGCCCGATGGCACCTCGCGGTTTTCCTACAAAGGCCGCGAAATCAAGCACTACATGGGTACCAGCACGTTCAGCGAATACACGGTGCTGCCCGAAATCTCCGTGGCGAAAATCTCCAAAGACGCGCCCTTGTCCAAAGCCTCTGTCATGGGCTGTGCGGTGCCCACGGGTATCGGCGCTGTGCGCAACACGGCCAAAGTTGAGCCGGGCTCGACGGTCGCGGTCTTTGGCCTCGGCGCGGTCGGCATGGCCGTGATCCAGGGCGCGGTGCTGAAAGGGGCGTCGCGCATCATCGGCATTGACGTAAACCCCAACAAGTTCCCGCTTGCCAAATCTCTGGGTGCGACCGAATGCGTGAACCCCAGAGATCATGCCTCCCCGATCCACGAAGTGCTGATCGACATGACGAACGGTGGGTTGGACTATACGTTTGAAGCGGTCGGCAACGTCGATCTGATGCGCTCTGCGCTTGAGGCTTGTCACAAAGGGTGGGGCGAATGCACGGTGATTGGCGTTGCGGGTGCCGGGCAAGAGATTGCAACCCGCCCGTTTCAGCTTGTCACCGGTCGCGTTTGGCGCGGCACAGCATTCGGCGGCGTACTTGGCCGCAGTCAGCTTCCAGGCATGGTGGATGAATGGCTGCGCGGCGATTTCAGCGTTGATCCCTACATCACGCATCACATGAATCACGGCCAAATCAACACGGCTTTTGACCTCTTGAAGGCGGGCGAATCGATCCGTTCGGTCATTCACTTTCAGCCCAACGATACGATGACGGTGAATTCGCTGCCGGGCCAGATTGTGCCTGAGTAAGCTGATACACCTCTAAGAAACTGGCCCGGCTGCGGCATCGCATCCGGGCAGTTTTGTGCTGCTCCCGCGGGTTCCGCCTCTAGCCGCTTGGTCTTGAATGACTGGCGCGCGAGTCCATTTGTCACGCCGCGAACCGCTTTCCTTGAAACGACTTTTGGCGGTCAAGATTTTTCGCCATCAAAGGGAAAGTTGCCCCGATTAGGCCCCTCTGAGGTTGACCAGGGCATGTACATCAGTGTCCCGGGTTTTCATCTTCCGTTTCGGCAGTGCCCCGATCAAAACAAGCGGACCAGGCATCCAAGACATCTGCCGCGCCCATCTGACGTCGCCTCTGCCGAATGCCATTTCGGAGCGCAGCCCGGCCGAGCCGCGTTTCGGGTTCCGGGTATCGGTTCGGCGACACGCCAGCGGTCATCGCATCCCAAACAGCAGACTTTGCCTCGGTGTATTCCGCCACGCCCCAGCGTTGCAGCAGGACTTGAAAAGCCTCAAAAGCTTGCGCGTCAAAGTCCTTGTCGATCCCCATCCGATCAAAGACCGGACTGTCGGGATGGAACGCAGCGCAGGGCACCCAGCCATCCGGTATGGGCGCATTCGCCGAATGCGTTCTGTTGGCGCGCAGGAGTTTCGGAAGCACGTGGGTGTGCGGACCTTCGGGGGATACACCGCCAGTGTCCGGGCCGCCGATCATCTGATAGACTTCGACACGCCCCAGACGTGTCAGGGCGACCCGGTGTGGATGCGCTGCGAGGATATGGCTCATGGCCGGATTATCGCCATCAAAGAGGGAGCGCCCTTCGGCTGCGCGCAGCACGGCAAGCAGCTCAGGATCCTGCGTGCGTATGCAAAAATCGACCTGAGGCTGCGCAAGGCCCATGTCAAAGAGCACCGCGTTTTGATCTTGTGTGCGCAGCGCCTCGGTGTCAGGACCAAGCTCTGTCAGTCGGTCCCGCTGGTTCATCGCTGCGGCCTGCGCAGGCAAACACAGAGCAACAGCCTGTGACCAACGATGTGGTTTCGGGCTCAGGGTTTCATAGGCAACGGGGCGCACCCCTTCCGTCAGCTTCAAGCGGATGCCCCCGCGCGCGGAAAACCGGGACAAATCCTGACCCAGGGCTGGCGGATCACCTGCAACATGATGAAACTCGGCAATTGCACCAAAACTGCCCATGTTCCAGCCGGTCTCCGGGTTATTGAGCTGTGCCTGCGCCACTTCAGCAAGATCAAGCATTTACGTTCTCTCCCTGTTCCTCTTTCCACTCTTGCGCCCCCTGCAACACGGCTGTGTAGACGGCATTGCCGACCGCCTCTCCCACTGCTGTATGCAGGCCCGCGTAATCAGTGCGTCCCTCGGGTGCCGCAATCGCGACGCAGTCTGTCCCAGTGCCCGTGGCCGCGCCATTTGACAGCCCAACACCCGTTTCTATAACGGCGGCTGTCCGGGCTTGCACCGCGACGCTCAGCGCTTCGATTAGCCCAGTTTGTGAAAGCGGCGTATCAAGTTCAACCGCGATGTTGATGGTGCCATGCCGCAGCGGGTGCGGCAGCTGCCTGCTCCCGACCCTTTCGGCATTTGAGAGCCCCACCGTGGCGACAGCAAGAGCGGTTGACGCCTCAACTGTTTTGCAAGCGACATGATGATGCGTGATGTTTCTGGAGGTGAGGAAGGCCACGCTTGCCGCCTCACCACGCGCCGCGAGGTCCCGCGCCAACCAATCGTGCACGTCAAGCTCTGGCGGCAAGTCTGCGATGCGCACCTCACGCCAGACAATCCGCCGGGCAATGACAAAGCCCGGTCGGTTGATGGCCCAGCTCAGGACCTGTTTCGGCGCTTGCAAATCAAAAGAAAGCCAAGGTCGGTCCAGTGTGACGCTGCGGCCTGTCACGAAACCACCTCAAGCGGCTGGAATATCGGCCCGTCCGCGGTTTCGCGAAAATAAGCGCGGATGCCAAAGACCTCCGCCATGCGATCCAAGGTCAGGACATCCGCGGGGAGGCCATCAGCGATGATCCGCCCTTTGTGTAGCAAAACAAGCCGCGTGCAGTGCCGCGCCGCAAGGCCGAGGTCATGCAAGGACACGATGACACTGCGCCCCGCCTGCGCGAGACGCGCAAAAGTCTGCATCGTTGCGATCTGATGCGCCGGGTCGAGCCCTGCTGTGGGCTCATCCGCCAAGATGAGCGGCGTATCCTGCGCCAAGGCACGGGCGATGAGGACCCGGGCTTGTTCACCTCCCGAAAGGCGGGTCGCGGTACGGGCCCGGAAGGCTTGCAGGTCCATCATGCGCAGCGCGTTGTCGACTTTCGCAACGTCGTCAGCTGTGGGTTTCTGACTGCCCGCCATGAACGGAATGCGCCCCAGCATGACCAGCGTCTCAACCGTGATCGGCCAGGCCACTTCTCGGGTCTGCGGCATCCAGGCCGCGATCTTCGCCCGTTCGGTGGGCGACAGGTTCGCAAGGCTGGTGTTGCCCTCTGCCGGGATCAGGCTCAGCGCCGCGCGCATCAGCGTGGTTTTGCCTGCCCCATTTGGGCCCAGCACACCAACACACTCCCCCGGACCCACATCGAAGGAAACCTCTTGAAGAACGCGTCGCCCGCGCAAAGAGACACTCAGACCCTCTACCGAAAGCAGTGTCAAACGAGGTGCCTCCGGGTCTTGTAGATCAAGTGCAAAAACAGCGGCGCGCCGATGAGGGCGGTCACCACACCGAGTTTTAGGTCACGGTCTGGCATGATCACCCGCACAGCGATATCGGCGAGCAAAACCATGCTGGCACCTCCCAATGCCGATGCCCAAAGCAGGCGCGAAGGCTGAGCTCCGACGAGCGGCCGTAGGATGTGGGGCACCACGAGACCGACGAAACCGATAGCACCCGCAACAGCGGTGGAGGCGCCGACGACTGAAGCTGCGCCAACCACTAGGATCAACCGCAGCCGCGCCATCCGAATGCCAAGCGCGCTTGCCGCGTCCTCGCCAAGGGTCAGCGCATCAAGCCCCCGGCCAAGGCTCGCCAGCAGCACCCAACCAAAGAGCATCAAGGGCAAAGCGATCCAGACATGGGTCATGGACCGATCCGCAAGCGACCCCATCATCCAAAAGACAATCTCATTCGCGGCAAAGGGGTTCGGCGAAAGGTTCAACACTAGCGAGGTGAGCGCGGCAGCCAGGGCCGAGATGGCGATCCCCGCCAAAATGAGCGTCAAGGACGAGCCGCGCGGCCCTGCCAAAGCCATGACAAGAACAACGCCGATCAAAGCACCAAGGAGCGCCATCGCGGGCAGACCGAAGGCGACACTGGCCGCAAACCCTGTCTGGATGGAGATCACAGCACCCAAAGCAGCAGACCCCGACACCCCGATCAGCCCCGGCTCGGCCAAGGGGTTGCGCAAGTATCCCTGCATGGCCGCACCGGCCAGCCCGAGACTTGCCCCAACCATGATCGCCAGAAGCGCCCGGGGCAGCCTTATCTCGCGCATCACCAGCGTGAGAGGCCCAGCGTCGCCGATGACAAGGGCCCGTAGGCTTTCAATTGGCCCGATTGGTGCTGGTCCAAGCGTGAGCGCGGCCAAGAAAAGCAGGAGTGCAAGCATAGCAAGTGACCAGCCGAGCCGCGCCATGGCTCACTCCACTTCCATTTCTTCACGCAGCGGGCGAAGCCCTTCAATGGCGCGCAGCACGTAAGGGGTGCCGCAGACCCAGTCGCTGTCGGTGATCGTGCCTTGCCCGCGACCTGCGCGGATCTCTTGAACCACCGGATGATCTAAAATCTCTTCTGACCGTGATGCAGCAGGGTATCTGCGGCCAGTGATCACCGCATCGGGCTCCAGCATCGCCAGGAGCTCAAGGGGCAGAATACCGCCCGCCGCGAAGCCCGCTTTAACGGCAGCATTGTCGAAACCAGCAGCGTCAAGGATCTCTCCCGCCAGCGTTCGATCGCCGGAAGTGTAGCCGTTTGCATAGTAGAGCACCGCGCTCGGCCGTTGGTCACTGACTGAGCGCAGGCGTGCAAGCTTGCCGTCAAAATCAGCGATCACCGCTTCGGCAAACGCCCCTTGTCCAAGGATCCGCCCGATCTCGCGGATCCGCTGCCGCACTTGATCTAGGCTGTAGGCAGGCTCAATCACCGCTACGGGAATGCCCAACCTTTTGAGCATTGCGACGGTGGCGCGCGTGGAAAAGCTGCCTGCGATCACAAGATCCGGCTGCATCAAATAGATCTCCTCGGCGAGGCCGTGATTGACGACATAGTTCTGGGCTTTTTCTGCCATCGCAGAACTGCGCGGATCCGCAGCGAGGTAGGAAACTGAATGAAGCTGGCCTGGGCTTTCCAAGATCATGGCAAGCTGGTCTGTGCACAAGTTCATCGATACCACGCGCTTTGGTGCGGTGTCGGCACTGGCTGCGATGCTCATCATGCCAACCAGTGCCGTCGCACCAATGCACCTAAAAACGCGCATCGAGCCCGACATAGACCGTGCGCGGGCGGCCCACATATCCCCAAACCTCCATCGCATCGTCGTCAAAGAGGTTTTTTACCCGACCGGTGAGGGTGACCGTGTCTGTGATCGCATAGCGGGCGGTAAGATCGACGGTGGTGATGTCCGGCAAATCAAGGGTCTGGAAACCGCCAAAAAATTGCGTATCCGCGAGGCCTGACACATGCCGGATGTCCGCGGCAAATGTCGCCCTATCGGTCGCACGCCAGGTCACGCCAAGCGCCAGCTCATGCTCCGGCCGTCGGATCTCGACACTGCCGTCAGGGTTTTTTGCATCCAAGTAGGTGTAAGACCCCCGCAGGTCGAGCCGCTCGGTCAGGGCGACGCGTCCGGTGACTTCCAACCCCTCCCGCGTGCTGTCGCCGGTCTGGTTTTCGTAGCTGAAGGTGCCCGCGCCGGTGCTGACAGATGTGATTTCATCGGTCAGCGTTTCGTTGAAATACGTCACGTCCACAAATCCGCGGCCTTGCAGTACCGGGAACTCGACACCGAGGTCGAAGCTGCGGTTGCGCTCTGGATCCAGGTTCGGGTTGCCAGTAAAGCCAAAAGCATCGGCGTAGAGCTCAAAATAGCTCGGGTTCACGATGCCGGTCCCGGCGGAGCCATGCACCCGCACACCATTCTCAAGCGCGGCACATTCTAAACTGGGTTGCGACAAATTCCCTATCTTGCTGAAAAGCAAGGAGAACGGACATGGCCCACACAGAACTGAATTTGCGTGAAAGACGCGCAATCGAGGACATGCTGAACGCAAAGTGCTCAGTTGATGAG
>JBCCUC010000003.1:0-191064 GCA_039197515.1 Pseudomonadota bacterium
AATGAAGCGGTTTTTCCGTCCTTCGGATTTGACGGATTTTCCCCGTGAAGTGCGTCACGTCTACTTAAAATAGAATCACTATTTCTGCGCGCATGCTCCTTTTCACGGGCAAAATCTGTCAAACCAGTGGCACAGGATTAATGGGTCCTGACCCTAGCAACACCCGAGTGCAGCTTGGCGCATCAGACCCGCGGCGGCGGCATCCCCGCCGGATCCAAGCTAAGCTCAATCAACAGCGGCCCCTTGCGGGCCGAAATCGCTTCGAGCGCACGATCAAGCGTATCATCAGACGTGACTTTCACGGCGCGCGCGCCGAACGCTTGGGCCAGATTGTTGAAATCGGGCCATTGGTAAATCGACATCGAGGGATCCATCTGGCGCAGCGAGAACTGAATGTGCTCAGCTCCGTAAGACGAATCATTGGCCAGGATGACGATGCAATCCATGCCGAGGTTCACCAAGGTGTGAAACTCCGTCAAGCCGCCCATCATGAACCCGCCATCACCACTGCAGAGCACGATCGTTTTGTCCGGGGCGGCAACCCCTGCCCCGATTGCAGCTTGCAGGCCCAGCCCAATGCTCGTGAAGTTGGTGGTCGGCACAAAATCCTGCGGACCCGCAACAGAGATCCGGCACCAAGCTTCCAGCATGAAACGGCCGACATCGGTGACAAGGATCCGCTCCTTGGGCAGCGCGCTCTCCAGGCGCCGCAAGGCCCGTTCATAATTGATGCACCCATCTTTGGGCTTCACCGTGCTGAGCGGGTAGTGCGTCAGGGTTTCTGGATCAAGCTCGCGGGTAAAGCCACTGGGCGCAGCATCCGCCTCCTCCAGCCAGTAGAGGATGCGCTGCGCCGCTTCGGCGGCATCAGCCATAATCGCCGCGTCCGGGTGCAGCCCGCCGCCCACCGCCTCAGGCCGGATGTCCACTTGAACCACCCGCTTGCCCTTCATGAGTTTGCCGTGATCGGTGGTGTAATCTGTGAGGCTGGCACCGAAACACACGATGCAATCTGCCTTCGCCATTACATCATAGGCCGCGGGGGATGACAGCGTGCCAAAGAAACCAATGTTGTAAGGGTGATCGTGAAAAAGGTCCTTGCCTTTCAGTGACGTGGCAATGGGTGCTTCAAGCCGGTCGGCAAGTTTGACAATCTGCTCTTTCGCCGCCATCGCACCGCCGCCCGCAAGGATGAGGGGTCTGCGCGCTGACAGGATCATGCCGACGGCCTCGTTGAACACATCTCCTTCTGCGACCCCGCGCGGCTGCACATGCGACGGCACCTGCGCGGCCGCGTGCTCGGTCGTCTCCCACATGAAATCAACAGGCATGTTGAGCACGATGGGCCGCTTCTCCGTCTGTGCACGGTAAAATGCGCGCGCCACGTCTTCGGCCGCCGTGGCGGGCGCGCGCAGCTGTTCAAACCCCGCGCCAGTGGTCTTGATCACCTCGCGCTGATCGATGTTTTGCGTGTGCCGCGGATAACCGGCTGGCGTATCTCCGGCCAGCAGGACCATCGGTGAATGCCCGCGCACCGCCTCGACAAGCGCGGTGACGCAGTTTGTCAGCGCCGGGCCATGGGTCACCGTGGCCACCCCAACACGACGGGCCACATGCGCATATCCCATCGCCATCAGCACCGTGCTCGCCTCATGTGCGGCGGGGATAAATTTGCCTTCAAGCGCACGCACGTAGTGATCGACGATGAAGAGATTTGCATCCCCCATGAGGCCAAAGACGACCTCAACGTCATGCTCTTTCAAGGCGTGAGCGATGGATTTATGCACCTGCATCTGTGTCGGCATTCGAGTGATCTCTTATCCTGACTGTCTCGTCGCCTTGCTCTTCTTCTGCCATTGGCGTCAGAAACCAAACTTGGTGCGGCACAGTGTTTCAACCCTCCTCAGCGTAGAGAAGCTGATCTTGATGCGCAACGCTGCCCGTGACCGAAGCCTGTGACAGGGATCGGTCTTGCGCATCTGACCAGACAACCGCGCCGCTCAGGGCGTGCGGTTACGCCGTTTGCCGATTTGGCTTTGGATTGGCTGCATCGGGGCGGAGAGCCGCAGAGCACAGCCCCGAACCCGGTCCCCATCAGGGCGCGTCACGAGAAATGAAAGCCGCGCGGGATCGGTCCCGATAAAACAAATTGGATAAGCGCAGGCCAAACCATGAAAAGGCGAAGCTCAAGGACCTGGTCAAGATAAACGGATATGCTGATATCTTAGAAACATCGCGCATCGCGGAAAACTCTGCACTTTCAGAGTGGTACCCAAGGCCGGACTCGAACCGGCACGCCCGAAGGCGGGGGATTTTGAATCCCCTGCGTCTACCATTCCGCCACTTGGGCACTGCCGCGGTCGTAGCCTGCATCGCCGCGCCCGGCAAGCCCAATCTACTTGCCTCCCCCCGCCCCCTTGGCCATATACGCCGCAGGGGCATTGCGGGCCGAAGGAGACGATTAAGCAATGTTGCAACGGCTGTACGACTGGACGCTGAGCCTTGCACAGCATCCAAACGCGCTTTGGGCGCTCGGCATCATCTCTTTCATTGAGAGTTCGTTTTTCCCGATCCCGCCGGACATCATCATGATCCCCATGATCATCGCGCAGCCCCATCGCGCCTTCTTGATTGCGGGCGTGGCCCTTGTGACCTCCGTCTTGGGGGGGCTATTCGGCTATGCGATTGGGGCCTTTGCCTATGAGGCGATCGGCCAGCCCATTTTGGCCGCCCTCGGCAAGGGAGAGGCCATGGCCGCGTTTTCCACCCGATTTAACGACGTGGGCTTCTGGGCCGTGCTTGTGGCGGGAGTAACGCCGTTTCCCTATAAGGTCATCACCATCATGTCGGGATGGACGGCGATGCCTCTGGGCACCTTTATTGCCACCTCCATCCTCGCCCGCGGGCTGCGCTTTTTCATCGTTGCGGGGCTTTTGTGGAAGTTTGGCGAGCCCATTCGCGAATTCATCGAAAAACGCCTGGGGCTCATGTTCACGCTCTTTTGCGTGTTGCTGATCGGTGGGTTTCTCGCGATCAGGCTCTTCTGATGGTGCGTCAGCGCGTGCTTTTTGCGGCCCTGGGGTCTCTGGCGCTGCTGCTGGGGGCCTTTGGCTTTCAATACATCGGCGGGCTGATGCCCTGCCAGATGTGCCTGTGGCAGCGCTGGCCCCACGCGGCGGCCGTCCTCATCGGGGCAGGCTTTTTGCTGCTGGGTGCGCCGCTGTTGATCTGGCTCGGCAGCCTCGCCGCGGCGGCGACAGCGGCCATCGGGGGTTATCACGCGGGCGTTGAATGGGGCTTTTGGCCGGGTCCCGCCTCTTGCGCTGGCGGCGGGGCGGATCTTGGTGCGCTCGACGGTGCCGCGCTCTTGTCTTTGGACGGACCAGCCGGTGTGATCATGTGCGATGAGGTCGTCTGGCAGATGGCGGGCCTCTCCATGGCGGGATGGAACGCGCTGCTCTCACTGGCGCTCGCGTTGCTTTGGCTCAGCGCGCTGCGCCTGCGCCAAAAAGCGCGCACGTGAGCCGGCGCGTTGACTGCGCCCAGATCGAAAGGCGATGCCTGACATGAACGCGAAAGGCGGACCGAGCATGAACAAGACTTGTCTCCTCTTAGGCATTCCCATGGACTGCGGCAAAGACCGACGCGGCTGCCTCATGGGGCCGGACGCCCTGCGCATTGCGGGTCTGCCCGAGGCCTTGACAGATCTGGGCTACACCTTGCGCGATTTTGGCAACCTCGCGCCCGCGCCCTTTGCCCCCGACGCAGATGCGACACGGCCCGCCTACACTGAAACAATCGCCTGGACCAAAACCATCTCAGAGGCTGCTAAAGCCGCCATGGCGGAGGGCATCCCGGTGTTCATGGGCGGCGATCACGCCCTGTCTCTGGGCAGCGTGCGGGGTGTCCTGGCCCACGCGCAGCGGCAAAACCGTCCGCTCTTTGTCCTTTGGCTCGACGCGCACACGGATTTTCATACGCCCCAGACCAGTGAAAGCGGCAACCTGCACGGCACCCCCCTGGGCTATCTAACCGGACGCGACGGGTTTCACGGGTTTCCCCCCGTCGCCCCGCCGCTGGCGCATGAGAACCTCGCGCTGCTCGGCCTGCGCTCTGTTGACGCCGCCGAACGCGCCTTTCTGGCGCAAAGCGCCGCCACCGCCGTCGACATGCGCCAGATCGATGACAGCGGCATCGCCCGCCCGCTTGAGGCCTTCCTCAACCGCGTTGCAGCGGCGCAGGGCCTCTTGCATGTCTCGCTCGATGTGGATTTTCTCGATCCCGTCATCGCCCCGGCGGTGGGCACCACGGTGCCCGGCGGTGCCACGCTGCGCGAAGCGCATCTGGTGATGGAAATGCTGCACGACTCCGGTCTGATGTCGTCCCTCGACATCGTCGAATTGAACCCTTTTCTCGACGAACGCGGCCGCACCGCGACCCTGATGGTTGAGCTTGCCGCCTCCGCCTTTGGCCGCCGCGTCTTTGACCGACCCACCCGCGCCTATTAGAGCTTTTCGGCTTTAGCCCGCGCCAGTGGCGAAGACGCCCGTCAGGGCGGATGAGCCGTCACGTCAAAGCCGTAAAGCCAATCAAAAGCGCCGACCATGCGCCCCGGTGCAAAACGGCTCAAGGCCCCCAATCCCCGGTGTGCCAGCCACCGGATCGGTCCATCCTGCAAATGATAGCGCCAAGCATTGCCCGCTGCGGCGCGGATCACGCGCACGGCACGCGCGCGACGTGCCATTTGGTAGCGCGCGGCCCAATCGCGCCCGCCCGCCGCCACAGCCGCCGCCAGCACATAGCCGTCCTCCAGCGCCAAATTCGCCCCCTGCGCCAAAAACGGCAGACTGGGATGGGCCGCATCGCCGAGAAGAGCCACACCTTCCTGCGCCCAGGTCTCAGCCACCGGATGCAGATGCAGCCCCCAAAGATGCGCCTTATCAACACCTTGCAGCACTTCACCGGTTTGCCCCCCAAAGCCAGCAAAGGCCGCGCGCAGATGCGCTGGGTCATCTTCTTGGGACCAGCTCTCCGCCGCCCAGGTTTCCCGCTCTTCCACGGCAACCAGATTGACCCAGCGGCCCGCCCGCAGCGGATAGCTCACCACGTGGCGCCCCGGTCCCATGGTGACATGCGCCTCAGCGGGGTGACCGACCTCATTGGGCACAACCGCGCGCCAGGCCACCTGGCCTGAAAACTGCGCGCGTTCCGGCCCGTTGAGCACCGCGCGCGCGGTCGAATGCACCCCGTCAGCTGCCACCACAAGCTCAGCGCGCCGCGTCGTGCCATCGGCCAATTGCACGCTTGGCAAATCGCCCGGTCGGACAGCGGCCACCGTCTTGCCCAGCTCAAAGCTCACATTCGCGCGCTGCGCTGCCGCTGCCAAAACCGCGATCAGATCTGCGCGGTGCAAGAAGAGATACCGCGCGTCAGGCCGCAGGCGCGCGAGATCCAGCCGCGCCACCTGCGCGCCATCGGTGCGGTCACGCAGCACAACAGCCTCACAGGCCACCGCAGCCCGCTCTCGTAGCGCGCTCTCCAACCCCAGTGCGCGCAGCACCACCATCCCATTGGGGCTGACCTGCAGACCCGCCCCCACGTCGCGCAGCGCCTCCGCCTGCTCCAGCAGCGTCACCGCAACACCTTGCTGCGCCAGCGCTGTGGCAACGCTCAGCCCGCCGATCCCGCCGCCCACGACGATTGCGTTTGAGATGCGCATCACTGCCCCTTCACAGCACAACGCCGGAGGCGAACCCCCGGCGCTGTGCACATCCTACGGCGATCGGTTAGTCGTCGCGGTGAACCTTCTCGCGACGCTCGTGCTTTTCCTGCGCCTCTAGGCTCATCGTGGCAATCGGGCGCGCGTCGAGCCGCTTCAGCGAGATCGGATCCCCGGTCACAGAGCAATAGCCAAACTCACCCTCTTCGATCCGGCGCAATGCGCCGTCGATTTTGGCCACCAACTTGCGCGCGCGGTCGCGGGTGCGCAGCTCCAACGCGCGGTCGGTCTCTTCCGACGCGCGGTCTGTCACATCCGGGATGTTGCGGGTGCCATCTTGCAGGGTCTCAATGGTGTCACGGCTCCCCTCGACCAGCTCAGCCTTCCAATTCAACAGTTTGCGCCTAAAATACTCGACCTGCCGGTCATTCATAAACGGCTCGTCTTCAGCCGGTGAATAATTATCCGGAAGAAACATTTCCTGTTTCATAACCTGTCCCTCATCAGTGGTTACGCCTGACATTCCGAGACTCTCTCCCCGAGATACCCCTTCATGCCGCCGCGTCTATCCTAGCCACTTAGAATTGTCACTACACAATGCTTGTGATTTTTGGTTAAACGCTCCCCACAACGTTGCTTCAGAGGGTTGATAAACAAGATGAAATTTCAGGGCACCGAACACTATGTGGCCACCGACGACCTCAAGATCGCGGTGAATGCTGCCGTCACCCTCGAACGGCCATTGCTGGTCAAAGGTGAACCTGGCACCGGCAAAACGGAGCTTGCCAAACAGGTCTCCTCTGCGCTCGGACTTAGGATGATCGAGTGGAACATCAAGTCGACGACGCGCGCGCAACAAGGGCTTTATGAATACGACGCCGTGAGCCGCCTGCGCGACAGCCAGCTTGGTGAAGAGCGGGTGCATGATGTGAAAAACTACATCCGCAAGGGCAAGCTGTGGGAGGCGTTTGAAGCCGAAGAGAAAGTCGTGCTGCTGATTGATGAGATTGACAAAGCGGACATCGAGTTTCCCAATGACCTTCTGCAAGAGCTTGATAAGATGGAGTTCTTTGTCTACGAAACCGGTGAGACGATCCAAGCGAAAGCCCGCCCCATCGTCATCATCACCTCCAACAATGAAAAAGAACTGCCCGACGCCTTTTTGCGCCGTTGTTTTTTTCACTACATCCGCTTTCCGGATGTGGAGACACTGAAAAAGATCGTCGCGGTGCACCATCCAGGCATCAAAGAGGCGCTGCTGACCACTGCGCTGACCCAATTCTATGAGATCCGCGATCAACAAGGGTTGAAGAAGAAGCCTTCTACCTCAGAAGTGCTCGATTGGCTCAAATTGCTTCTGGCAGAAGACCTCGACGCCGCTGATCTGAAGAAAGACGGCACCTCGGCGCTGCCCAAACTGCACGGTGCATTGCTCAAGAACGAGCAGGATGTGCACCTCTTTGAGCGGCTCGCCTTCATGGCGCGCGGGGCCCGCTAGACCGCTTTGCGCGGGCGGTTAAGTTTTGTGCATAAAATTGAAAGAAGCCCGGGCACTGTTCTCAGTTTGTCAAAAATGCATCACTTTCAGACTTGACTGTTAATAGAACGGACTGCCCCATTATTGCCTTAATTGCTCCCTACTGACCGCATCTGGGCGGGCGATAAGACCTGCCAAGCGAACGATAAATAGGCAGGCAGTCATGCTAGGTGAATGGAGCTCCGCGCAGGGCGCGGCCGATGCTGTGGTCCGGCGCAACGCGGCCCCGTCTCAAGGGAAAGTCATCCCATGATCGGGCGCAATGTCTCGATCCTGCTGCTCACACTTGGGCTCGCGGCCTGTGTGCCCGCCGGCCAACCCGAAGTGGCCACGCGCAGCGGCCTGCTCTCCGATCCGCTGCCCCCGATGAAGCGCTTTGTCGCCAGCAGCCCCGCCGCCCCGATCCGCTCAAACCAGGATCTTGCGGTCGATTTCCTTGAGCTGTCATTTCAGATGGAAAGCGGGCGGCAACTGCCCAGGCTCACCCGCTTTGAGACTCCCATAAGCGTGCGCGTGGCGGGCCGCCCGCCCAGCACTCTGTCCCCCGACCTTGACCGGCTGCTCGACCGCATGCGCCGCGAGGCGCGCGTTGACATCACTCGCACCACGCGTTCGGACGCCAACATCACCATTCAAGCGGTCAGCCGAAAGGACATCCAGCGCGTGCTCCCTCAAGCCGCCTGCTTTGTCGCGCCCAACGTGAGCACGCTCAGCGAGTTCCGCTCAGCGCGGCGCAAGCCCCAGACAGATTGGGCGATGCTGCAAGAGCGGGAACGCTTGGCGATTTTCTTGCCCAATGACGCCAGCCCGCAAGAAGTCCGCGATTGCCTGCACGAGGAACTCGCCCAGGCCGTCGGCCCGCTCAACGATCTTTACCGTCTGCCTGACTCTGTCTTCAACGATGACAATGTGCACACGGTGCTGACCGGCTTTGACATGCTCATCCTGCGCGCCTATTACGACCCCACCCTGCGCTCTGGAATGAGCCGGGCGGCGGTTGCCGCAGCACTGCCCCGCATTCTTGCCCGGATCAATCCGGCGGGTAAAACCCGCGCCAGCCGGGGGGCAAGCTTCACGCCGCAGGCCTGGAGCAAGGCCATTCAAACCGCCCTTGGTCGCAAAATCGGCCCCGACATGCGGCTTGCCGCCGCTGCAGAGGCGGTGCGCATCGCCGAAAACATGGGCTGGCAGGACCACCGCCGCGCCTTTGCGCATTACGCGATGGGCCGCGTGGTGCAAGCGCGCAACCCGGAGGGCGCGCAGATCCACTACCGGACGGCAGATCGCTTTTACCGCCGCGCCCCAGGCACGGCCCTGCACCGCGCCTATGTCGCCACGCAACTTGCGGCCTACGCCGTGACGGTTGGCGATGGGGACAGAGCGCGCAAACTGATTGCCCCACACCTGGCCGCGGCAGAGAAAAGCGAGAACGCCGCGCTGCTGGCCACGCTGCTTCTGCTGCGCGCTGAAGCCCTGGCGCTGACGGGCCGCGACGAGGAAGCGCGCCGCGTGAGACTGGACAGCATTGGTTGGGCACGTTACGGCTTCGGGCCAGACTGGGTGGTCAGAGCCAAGCTGCGCGAAATCGCATCGCTGAGCCCGCGCCCAAGCTAGCGTGCCCGCCGAGAGGCGCGCGCAGGGCGTGACAAGAGAGCGAGCGGTATGATCTACACGGTGATGGCATTGATCGGCGCAGTGATCGGCGGTCTGACTGCGCGCCGGCGCAAAGGCAACCGGCTCGACATCGCGCAATACGCCACAAGTTTTGGCATCGCCTTTGCCCTGCTCGGCCTCGTCATCACCATCGTGCTAGACCGCTGGCTACAGGCCGCCTGATGTTTCTGCCGTTCTTTGAACAATTGCGCACCCATAAAGTACCCGTCTCCATGCGGGAGTTTCTGGCCTTCCTCGACGGGATGTCAGCGGGGATTGCGACCTACGACGTTGATGCGTTTTACTATCTCGCCCGGGTCTCAATGGTCAAAGACGAGCGCAACATCGACAAATTTGATCAAGCCTTTGCTGCTGCCTTTAAGGGTATTGAAAACATCAGCTTGGACGCCGTTCTTGAAGCCGTTGATATCCCCCGCGACTGGCTCGACAAGATGGCCGAGAAGCACCTCAGCGATGCCGAAAAAGCTGAGATCGAGGCCATGGGCGGCTTTGACAAGCTCATGGAGACTTTGAAAAGACGGCTCGAAGAGCAACAAAAGCGCCATCAGGGCGGCTCGAAGTGGATCGGCACGGCGGGCACTTCGCCGTTCGGGGCCTATGGCTACAACCCCGAGGGTGTGCGCATCGGCCAAAACGAGTCCCGCCACCAGCGCGCGGTCAAGGTCTGGGACAAGCGCGAATTCAGGAACTTAGACGACACTGTTGAACTGGGCACCCGCAACATCAAGGTGGCGCTCAAACGCCTGCGCCGCTGGGCCCGCGACGGGGCCCAGGAGGAATTAGACCTCGGCGGCACCATCCGCGCCACGGCCGAGCATGGGTATCTCGACGTGAAGACCCGGCCCGAGCGGCGCAACGCGGTGAAGGTGCTGCTCTTTCTCGACATCGGTGGCTCCATGGACCCGCACGTGAAGGTGGTGGAGGAGCTGTTCTCAGCCGCCACGTCTGAGTTCAAACATCTGGAGCATTTCTATTTTCACAACTGCCTTTACGAAGGCGTGTGGAAAGATAACCGCCGCCGCTGGGATGCGCAAACCTCCACCCATGAGATTTTGCGCACCTACGGGCCTGATTACAAATGCATTTTCGTGGGCGACGCCTCCATGTCGCCCTACGAAATCGCCTACCCCGGTGGGGCCAATGAGCATTGGAACCCCGAGGCCGGATCGGTCTGGCTGTCGCGCGCGCGCGATCAGTGGCTCAGCAATCTCTGGATCAATCCAGTGCCTGAAAAATACTGGCCCTACACGCAATCCATCGCGATGATCCAAGAGATCTTTGGCCCCGAGGCGATGGTGCCCATGACGCTGGATGGGCTCTCCCGCGGGATCAAATACCTGTCTCGGTAAAACGCCCGCACCGGACATCAAAAGCAATCGCAGTTGTTAACACCATGTTCAGACCTGTGGCAAAACTTTCGCATGCGAAACATTTGCGCGCAGCGGGCGGTGCGCCTATCGTCGACCCATGTCTGACGCGCCCGTGATCCACATCGACCCTGCCGCCTTTGCCGCTGACCCCTATCCGGTGCTCCAGCGCATGCGTGAAGAGGCCCCCATCGCCTTTGTGCCTGAGCTTGGTGCGACGCTTCTCACCCGACGCGCTGACATTCACCGCGAGGAAAAGCGGGTGCATGTCTTTTCATCCGTGCAGCCAGGCGGGCTGATGGAGCACATCATGGGGCTCAACATGATGCGCCAGGACGGGGACCCGCACATGAAAGAGCGCCGCATGCTCTTTCCCGCGCTCAGCCCGAAAACCGTGTCCCAACACTGGGCCCCGCAGTTTGAGCGCATCGTGACCGAGCGTCTCGACGCGCTGGCCCCAGAGGGCGGCTGTGATCTGGTGAGCGATTACGCCATGCCCGTCTCGGGGGCGGCGCTTTGCGCGATGACGGGGCTGACCAACATGTCACCCACGCAGATGGACCGCGCCAGTCAGGAGATGATCGACGCCATCGCCAACTACCTTGCCGATCCTCAGATTGAGGCCAAGGGACTCGCGCAAGCCGCCTTCGTCGATGCCTGCATCGACGCGCGGCTGATAGAGTTGCGTCAGACCCCCGACCCGTGCATCCTCAGCGTGCTCGACCGGGCAGGCATGCCGCGCCCCGCGATTGGGGCCAACGTCAAAGTCATCATCGGCGGCGGGCAGAACGAGCCGCGCGATGCGATTGCGGGGCTCCTTTGGGCGCTGCTCAGCCACCCCGAAGAGCGCGCGCGCCTCGACCGGGGGGAGGTGAGCTACAAACACGCTTTTGCAGAATACACCCGCCTCATCGCGCCGATCCAAATGGCCCCGCGCATGGTGGCCCAGGCCGATGCGGTCGAAGGCGTAGAGTTCAGCACCGGCGACCGCGTGTTTCTCATGTTCGGCTCAGCCTGCCGCGACGCGGCGGCCTTCGACGCGCCCGACCGCTTTGATCTGACGCGCAACACCTCTGCCGCGATCCCCTTCGGCGCGGGCCCCCACTTTTGCGCGGGGGCTGCCGCGGCCCGCACGCTGGTCGCAGAGTACGCGGTGCCGATGATGTTAGAGCGCTTTCCAAAGATGCGCCTTGACGGTCCGGCGCCGTTTCACGGCTGGGCCTTTCGCGGCCCAACTAAAGTGCCTGTGGTCTGGTGACGCGACCGCAGGGCGCAGGCGCCGCGCTTGTCTCTGGACGAACCGCTCCCATATTCACTTCATGATCCGCGTCCTCCCCATCTTGCTGGCCGTGCTCTACGGGCTCGCGATGTACCGCTTCTCCGCCTGGCGCACCGCGCGCGAGCTTGACCAGCGTTCAAGCGAATTGGTGGATCCGCGGCTCAAAGCGATGAGCGATCAGATGGCGCGCGCCCTCGATCTGCCGCGCATCCGTGTGCACATCTACGAAATTGATCCGGTCAACGGTTTGGCCGCCCCGGATGGTCGGATTTTCATCACCCGGGGGTTCTACCGCAAATTCCAGGCCGGTGAGGTCACGGCAGAGGAACTGGCCAGCGTGATCGCGCATGAGCTGGGCCATGTCGCCTTGGGCCACGCGCGCCGCCGGATGATCGATTTTTCCGGCCAGAATGCGATGCGGACCGCGCTGGCGATGGTGCTTGGCCGCTTCATCCCGTTTTTTGGGCCCTGGATTGCCAATTTCATCACGTCACTATTGGCCGCGCGGCTGTCGCGCGGGGATGAGTATGAGGCGGACGCCTATGCTGCGGCGCTGTTGACCAAGGCCGGCATCGGCGTGGCCCCGCAGATCTCGCTTTTCACCAAGCTCGAGGCGCTGACCAAGACCAACATGGGAGCCGCCCCCGCCTGGCTTTTGAGCCATCCAAAGACCCACGCCCGGGTCGCTGCGCTGCAGAAACTGCAGAAGCGCTGGCAAACGGCGGATGTGCCTGAGTAATCTCACGATGGCGTTTTCGATTTAACCTGCGACGCGACGCATCACTTGAGGGGCTGAAATCTGTGATTTCAAGCAGCGTTGCGTGATGAAAGTTTATCGAAAACTGCTCTAAACAGCGCCGAGGGCTTTGCCCAAACGCGGCAGCCGCGCTTTTTTCAGCAAAGCGCGCATCTCCCAAGCCTCACCTGAGAGCGTCCGTGCCTGGGCCAAGACCTGGGCCGCTACGGCCTCCACCGCCTCTGGCGCGTTTTGCCAGTGCTCTAGGAGGTAGCCGTCAGGGTCGGCGCGGCGCAGGCCCTCCTCCGCCAATGTCCCGCGGGGAAAGTCCTTTGCATTCAACGTCAAGAGCACGTCAGCACTGGCGTCAATTACCACAGCGAGAACGTGCAGATCGCCCGCATCCGGCAGCCACAGCCGTGCCTCGACCCCCGGTGCGGCAGGGCGCAGCGCCTGGGGCCAGGTGGCCTTGACCACCGCAATCTCACCGCGCGCCTGCGCCTCCGCCGTCGGGCCCTGTTTGGCGGCAGCCCGCGCCCATTCTTCAAGCAATCGCGCCGACCAGAGGGGCTCAAAAAGCCCCTGCGCCGCCACGCCTAGGACCATCTCCCGCATGACCGTCGGATAGAGCACGCAGGCGTCGATCAGCACCCGGTCACGGGTCATAGGCGAAAAAAGAGCGCTTTGAGATAGCCGCTTTCTGCCAGTTGCGGCAGTTGCGGGTGATCAGGTCCCGCAAAGCCGGTGTGCAGCAGGATCCCTCGGCGGCCCGCGCGGCCAATGCCGCGGATGCAAGCCCAGCGAAACTGCCCGAGGTCGGCGGCGTGCGAGCAAGAGCAGAGAACCAGCGTGCCATGTTCGGCCACAAGCGGGGCCGCCAGGCGCGCGATGCGCTCATAGGCGCGCAGCCCAGCCTCAAGCGCGCTGCGCGTTGGCGCAAAGGCGGGCGGATCACAGATCACCAGGTCAAAGCTTGCGCCCTCTTCACCAAGCTGAGCCAGCACCTCGAAGGCATCGCCCTTCTGCGTGGCAAACCGCGCCTCGGCGCCCACGGCCGCCGCCCCCTGCGCGGCCAGATGCAGCGCCGCCTCTGAGCCATCGACGGCCAGCGCCTCTTCGGCCCCTGCAGCAAGCGCGGCCAGCGCAAAGCCGCCCACATGGCTGAAGACATCAAGCACCCGCCCGCCCGTTGCGAGTGATGCGGCAAAGGCATGATTGGGGCGCTGATCGTAGAAGATGCCGGTCTTCTGCCCCTCCGTGAGATCCGCCAGATAGGTGGCCCCGTTCATGGGCACGGGCAGCGGTGCGCCGGGGGCCTCTCCGCGCAGGACACTTGAGACCTGATCGAGGCCCTCCAACGTGCGCGTGCGCCCGCTTGCGTTTTTCAGCACATGGCGCACGCCCGTCACATCGCAAAGCGCGGCGGTCAGGGTCTCAAGATGGACTTCCGCCCAGGCGGCGTTAGGCTGAATGACGCAAGTGTCGCCAAACCGGTCGATCACGACGCCGGGCAGCCCGTCTGCCTCTGCGTGGATCAAACGGTAAAAAGGTGCCTCAAATAGCTGGGACCGCAGCACCAATGCGCGGGCGATGTGGTGCTCAAACCACGCCTGATCGATGCGCGCATGCACATCTCTGTCGAGCATGCGGGCGGCGATCTTGGAAAGCGGGTTCACGGCAACCAGACCGAGCGCGCGCCGCTCGCCGTCCTCAAGCAGAGCCAATGTGCCCGGCGCCAACTTCTTGGTGCGGCGGTCCAGAACCATTTCATTGGCATAGACCCAAGGGGCACCGTGCCGGATGGCGCGGGCGTTGGCTTTGGGCATCAAACGCACGGTGGGCAGGTCGGGCTCGCTCATCCGGCCCCTCTACCCCGTTCGCGGGACGCGCGAAAGCCTATAGAGTGACGGGCTGGCCCAGTTCCTGCTGGATCAATCGCGCCAGAAATCCGATGATCCGCACCTTTTGGGTTTGGCCACGCCGTTCCGCGCGCACGGCCTGCATGCCGCCAAGCGCTTTCAGGCGCACGTTTACCTCTCGGGCGGGCGCGATCAGAATGCCGGTTTCCGCGTCCCGAAGGGCGAGATCAAAGACGATGTGATGCGCCCCGCCCACGGAGAGACGTACCCGGTCGCTCAGCGCGTGAAAGCGCTTTAGACGCACGTCGAGGATGATCTCCTGCCCGCCGCGCATAGACTGGGTGCCTCGGCTGAAGGCCGTCTCAAAGATCGCTTTGAGCTGGCGCCGCCGGTCTCCCATTGGATCACCGCGCCAGACGATGTCGGCAAAGGGATAGTATGTATTGGCCTCTGAGATCCGCAGCGAAAGCGGCACATCGACGGTGATGGCACGCACAGAGTAAGAGGGGGCGGGCGTTGCCGCATCAGGAGCGTCGATTGACGCAAAGGCTAAAGTGTCTGGCGCGTTGCGCGGTCCAGGCGCGCAGGCCGCAAGCGCCACGATCAAGATCGAAAGTGCCAGGTTTCTGACCCGTGCCATGATCACCTCATCAGATGCTGTGGCCGTTTCCCTGCCTGAGGATTGCGGCAGATTTGAGACAATATGGGCGAATTGGCAGGGATTGTTCCCAAATCAGATCGGGACAGCACGTGCCATGTCGCCTGCGGTAGGGCCAGGTGAACATCGCAAAAGCGCATTGGTCGCGCCCGTCTCAACCTGCCCTATGGCGCCCGACCTTGGACGTGAGACGCGTATCCCTTGCCACGCCGTCGGCGCTCTCAGGACATGCGCGTCGCATCCTGTCTTAGGTTAAAGGCCGGAGGCTCTAATTGCGCGGACGGCTGCGCCATCCGCCGCGCCGACGCGGTGCCGACATGGAGACAAGGCCTTCCTTCATCACTTCCGTCATGGGGTGTTGGGGGTGGTGCGGGTCATAGTGGTCGATGAGGTTGCGGATGGTCTGGCTGGTGTCCTGCTTGATGGGCAAGCTCAGCGCCCAGTCGAGAAAGATGGTACGGCACTCAGCCTTGGTGATGCCCTCCATGCGGTAGCTCTCATAGACCAGGCCCTTGGGATCGTCCGCATCGCCTTTATACATCCGGCCCTCCCGCCGCCAAAGCGCGCGCGATAATGGCGCGCGTCTGATCATATGTCGCGGCGATCTGCGATGCCAAGGGGGCCAACCCGTCGCTTTCCAAGGTGCGCGCCAGAAAATCGGCGGCGGCTGTGCCAATTTCGTCTTCCGGCAGCGGCGCTGGCGAGAGCAGGCGGCTGGCACTTTGCAAGGCCCAGAGCGTTTCGTAGGCCTCGGTGAGCTTGCCGCCTTCGGTGGCGGTGATCAGATCAACCTGCACCGCAGCCTCGATCCCGGCGCGCACTTCTGGCGCCGGAATGCCCGCCAAAAGCGCGCCCGTCTGTGCCAAAAGTTCAATGTCTTGCAGGCGTCCAGCCCCGGTCTTGGCATCCCAAATCCCGACAGGTGCCTTGGCAGCGGCGAGACGCCTGCGCATGTCGGCCACGTCCCGCAGAACCTCTGCGCGCGGGGAGGGCCGCGCCAACACCCTCTGACACAGCCGGGTGACATCTGCCGACAGATCCGCGGGCCCGGCGACCACCGCCGCGCGGGTCAGCGCCAAATGCTCCCACGTCCAGGCCTCCGTCATCTGGTAAAGGTCGAAGCTCTTGAGGCTGGTCGCAACCGGCCCCTGATTGCCGGAGGGGCGCAGGCGCATGTCGATCTCATAGAGCTTGCCCTCGGCCATGGGGGCCGTCATCGCCGTGATCATCGCTTGCGTGAGCCGGGCGTAATAGAGGCGCGTGGCCAAGCTGCGGGGCCCGCTGGAGTGCTCAACACCCTGCGGATCATAGATCACCAAAAGGTCCAAATCAGACGTGGAGGTCAGCCGCCCTGCCCCCAGCGACCCCATGCCAAGCAGAACCGCGCCCCGACCCGGCGGCGGACCATAACGTTTCGCGAAAGCCCCGATCACTATGGGCCAGAGCGCCGCCAGGATCGCCCGGGCCAGATCGGCGTAGTGGCGCCCCGCCGTCGCAGGGGAAATCAGGCCCCGCAGAAAATGCACACCGATGCGAAAGTGCCGCTCTTTCGCCCATCGCCTGGTCACATCGAGCTGCGCCTCATAGCTGGGCTCATCCTTGAGAAGCGCCAGAAGATCTGCGCTCAACGCGGCTTGACCGGGCCACTCTGCGAAAAAGGGCCCGCCAATCACCGCGTCCAAAACGCCAGCGTTGCGGGACAGATACTGACCCAGCGCGGGAGAGGTCCGCACCACGTCGATCAGCAAATCTGCGAGCGAGGGGTTGGCCTGAAGCAACGAGAAAAGCTGCACCCCCGCTGGCAGCCCGCGCAGAAATCCATCAAAGGCCATCAGCGCCTCTTCTGGCTTGGCCGCTTGCGACAGGCATGCCAAAAGATCAGGCTTCAGCTTTTCAAAAAGCGCTGCACCCCGTTCAGAGCGCAGCGCAGGATAGCTCAACCAACGCCTTAAGATTGCGGGGTCAAATACATGATTTGACGTTGTTTCGGCTGGTTGCACGGTCCGCCGCTGATCAAAGAAACCTTCGGTGACCTCATGCACGTCCGACAGGCGCGCGCGCAGTTCTTTTTGCAATGGGGTGACGTCCATATCCAGCATCGCCGCGAGGCGCGCGAATTCGCGGTCGCTGCGTGGCAGATCGTGGGTCTGCGCGTCACGCATCATCTGCAACCGGTGTTCAATGCAGCGGTGCCAACGGTAGTGCCCCCCAAGCCGTTGCGCCACCTCGGCGTCGATCCAGCCTTTGGCAGCCAATGCCTGCAGCCCTTCAACGGTGCCAGACCTGCGCAGATCCGGGTCGCGCCCACCAGATATGAGTTGCCGGGTCTGCGTGTAAAATTCGATCTCCCGGATGCCGCCCCGCCCCAGTTTCATGTTGTGGCCTGGCAAGGTGATCGGCCCAAACAGACGTTTGTGCTCGCGGATGGCGAGGCGCATGTCATGCGCGTCTTGGATGGCGGCAAAATCCAGATGTTTGCGCCAAACAAAGGGCCGCAGGGCGCGGATAAAGCGCGCGCCCGCCGCAATATCCCCCGCTGAGGGCCGCGCCTTGATAAAGGCGGCACGCTCCCAAGTGCGGCCCTGGCTCTCGTAGTAGCGCTCGGCGACCTCCATCGAGATGCACACCGGCGTCACCGCCGCATCGGGCCGCAACCGGAGATCGGTGCGAAAGACATAGCCTTCCGCTGTGATCTCGCTGAGGTGCGCCGACATCCTGCGCACCGCACGCACAAAACCCGCGCGCGCGTCCTGGTACTGATCGGGCTCAAATCGTGTTTCGTCGAAAAGGCAGATGAGGTCGATGTCAGAGGAGTAGTTGAGCTCAGCCGCGCCCAGTTTGCCCATGGCCAGCAGCACGACACCTGCGGCGTCTTCCAGATCCGCCTCTGTCATACCTGGGATCTTGCCGCGTGCGAGCAAGGGCGCGAGCCCCGCGCGCAAGGCGGCGGCACAAGCGGCATCCGCAAAAGCGGTAAGCGTCGTGGTCACCTCCTCAAGCGACCAAGCACCACCCAGATCAGCAAGCGCACATATAAGCGCGATGCGCCGCTTGGCTTGGCGCAGATGGGTTTGCACGCCGTCGCCCTCGACCGCCGCTGCGGCTACGGTCACCGCATTGCTGGCCGCTTCCGGGTCGGCAATGGCCGCATCAAGCCATGGCGCTTCCTTGCGCAAAAGCCCAGCGAGATATGGCGATGTGGACGCTGCCCCCGCGATAAGCGCGCGCATTTCGGGCGGCATCTGCGGATAGAGCGCTGCGGCGTCCTGGCCCGGTGCAGCGTCAAAGAGCCGGGGCGTTTGCGTGATCCGGGCGGTGAATGAGCGGCTCATGATGCGCGCTGGCCCGTCATGGGGCGGCACGCACAAAGTCGGCAAGCTCGGCCTGCGCAAGCCGCGCCATGTCAGCGGGGGCCGCCCGAAAGACGTGATGCGGGGTGCCCGCCGCCGCCCAAACGATGTCAAAGGCCAAGAGCGAGCGATCAAACCATTTGCGCGTCGGGCCGATATGGCCCACCGGAGAGACGCCGCCGATGGCAAATCCGGTCTGCGCCCGGATCACATCCGCGCTTGCCTTGCCCAGATCTTCGCCCGCCAAAGCAGCCGCCTTGGCCAGGTCGACCTGCTGACCACCCGCGGTCACGAATACGAGGGCGTCACCGCTTTGCGCGCCCAGAAAAACGATGGACTTTGCGATTTGATCGACGTGACAACCCAGCGCTGCTGCGGCATCCGCCGCGGTGCGGGCCAAACCGGTCTCGCGCACCTCTGTCGCCGCATCTGCGCTGTCCAAAACCGCGCGCACCCGTTTCAAGCTCTTACTCATCCGCGTTGTGTAGCGCAGAGGGCGCGGTGAATTAAGCCACCAATTGTGCGGTTTGGTTAGGATGGTGGCCAGCGGTGCACAGACACGAAAAGACAAGGGAGCAGGCCAAAGGCTGTTACTGCCATTTGCAACAAATACCATCTGTTTCGCGACTTAACGCGGGCCTGGACGAGACCGCTGCGCCACAGAAATCACGCAACGCGCTGAGAAATTGAGCGAAATCTGGCGGACCCTAGAGGATTCGAACCTCTGGCCTCTGCCTTCGGAGGGCAGCGCTCTATCCAGCTGAGCTAAGGGTCCCGCGGATAGCGGTATAGCCAGTGGCCCTGACCCCTGCAATCTAAATCAAGCGAATAGATCATGCGCCAACTCAAGCGCATCGATCAGCGTGTCGATTTCATCGGTCGTGTTGTAGAGCCCCATGGAAGCGCGACAGGTCGCTGCCACGCCCAGATGGTCCATCAGGGGGCCAGTACAATGCTGGCCCGCGCGCACCGCCACGCCCTTTTTATCGAGGATCGTGGAGATATCATGCGCATGCGCCGCACCCTCCATGGTAAAACTAAAAATCGCCGCCTTGTCGGGCACCGTGCCCTGCACCGAAATCCAGTTCAATCCGCCGAGCCGGTCCACCGCATAGTCGCGCAGCCGGTCTTCGTGCGCAGCAATCTCTGTCATGCCCAGCGACATCATGTAGTCCAAGGCCACGCCGAGCCCGATGGTTTGCACAATGCCGGGTGTACCTGCCTCAAACTTAAACGGCGGATCGTTGTAAATGACGGCGTCTTTGCTCACCTCTTTGATCATGTCGCCCCCGCCGATAAAGGGGCGCATCTCAGCCATGCGGGCCTCTTTGATGTAAATCGCGCCAGAGCCGGAGGGCCCGTAAAGCTTGTGACCCGTGATCGCGTAGAAATCACAGCCGAGATCTTGCACGTCCACGGGCATGTGAACCGCAGCCTGGCTGCCATCTACGAGCACGGCAACGCCCTGTTCATGCGCCGCGGCTGCGATTGATTTCACATCAACTTTGGTGCCCAACACATTGGAAAGATGGGTGATCGCGATGAGCTTCGTCTTTGGGCCAATGGCATCGATCACGGCTTGGGGATCCAAGGCACCGGTGCTGTCCACATCGACCCATTTCAGCGTCACGCCTTGGCGTTCGCGCAGGAAATGCCAGGGCACAATGTTGGCGTGATGCTCCATCACCGAGAGGATGATCTCATCCCCCGTTTCAAGCCGCGGCATGGCCCAGCCATAGGCCACCAGATTGATGCCCTCCGTCGTGCCGGAATTGAAAATGATCTCTTTCTCAGAGGCGGCGTTCAGGAATTTGGCGACGGTGCCACGCACGGCCTCATACTTTTCAGTGGCAAGATTGGAGAGGTAGTGCAGGCCGCGGTGCACGTTTGCGTATTCTTGCGCATAGGCACGCGTTACTGCGTCGATCACCACCTGCGGCTTCTGCGCGGAGGCCCCGTTGTCGAGATAGACCAACGGCTTGCCATTCACTTCACGCGACAGGATGGGGAAATCCGCGCGGATCTTGGTCACATCAAACATGGTTAAACACCTGCAGGCAGAAGGCCACCGAAGACCGCCACCAAAATGCCAAAGCCAAAGACCAAACCGAGAAACGAGACCAAAAGCACTGCCAGGCTGTGCCAAGGTGAGGTGAGGTGCAGTGCTGCGGCGAGAAAGTTCATGAAGATCCAGAAACCCCAAATGGCGACAGCCAGAGACACAAGGCTGCCAAGGGCCGGGATGGCGAGCGAGAGCAGCATCGTGCCCGCTTGGGCCAGGACCCATAGCGCCTGAAACCAGACCACGACCGCGACAACATCTAAAAGACGCCCCTGCCCGCCGATGGCCAAACCGGCCCAATACATCGCGTGGATGTAGGCGACCATCAGGCCCGCGTTGAGCAGAAAAAGGGTCATCGGCTGACCAAAATAGCTCGGCACCTCGACCCGAGGATCGGCAAATTGCACCACGAAATAGAGCATCAGCGTGTTCACAATAGCGACCAAGGCGAGCGCCGTCCAAAGCGTGTTGCGATCAAGATCCATCGACATGATCAGATCCGCCGCCGTGCGCGGCGTGCGCACGCTGGTTTGTATGATGGGCATGAGCGCAGGCGACATCAGCCGGTCTCCGTCCCAGCGGTGCGAAAGCAAGCGATCCAGAACCAAAGAAAGGCCGTGAGCCAGATTGCGCCGACAAGCTGAAGCTGGATCCCAGGACCGATAAAGCCCGCGGTAAGTCCCCAAAGCAGCATGACCGGTGTGGCCGCCAAAAGCGCCCAGAACAACGCAATGCGTGCGCCATAATTTGAGATCGGGATGCCGACCAGACGACCGATCCAGCCGCTCAGCCCCGCCACGAGATAGAGCACCAACGGCATGATAAAGAGCCAGCCCATCAGGGTGGCCCCCATGAGCGCGTTGAGATCGGCACCCGTCTCATGCGCTTCACGCGCCAGGCGCGGCGTCTGCGCCACAAAGACAAGCAGACACGCCAGCATGAGGAACAAGAGCGCACGATCTTCACGCGCGCCCTGCTTCAACAGACGGCGCATCACCTTCCCAGGACCCCGGTAGGTCGCCACGATATCCCGGGTTGCCGCCATCAGCTCTTGCGCCGCGCCAGCCAGGATTCGAGACGGGACAACAGCTCTTCTTGCAGGCTCTCGTCTTCGATTTCATCGACCGCCTCAGCAAGAAACGACAGGGTCAACATGTCAGTGGCCTCTTTCAACGGCACGCCCCGCGCACGCAGGTAAAAGAGCGCATCTTCATCGATTGCGCCAGAGGTTGAGCCATGCGAACACGCCACGTCGTCGGCATAGATTTCCAACTCCGGCTTCGCCAGAAACTGACTGTCTTCATCAAGGAGGAGGGACTGGCTGATCTGATAGCCGTCGGTCTTCTGCGCGCCTTCCTTCACCAAGATTTTGCCTTGGAAGACACCGACCGCGCCATTGCGCAGCACCTTTTTGAACACCTGACGGCTCTCGCAGTTGACCGCGTCGTGCGTGATAAAGACGGTGTCATCATGGTGAAAGCTGCCGTCGCCCACGCAAGCGCCGGCCACATGCGCCACTGCGTCGTCGCCGGTCAATTCCATGACGGTCTCATTGCGGGTCAATTGACCGTTCACGGTCAGGGTGAAGGATTTGTAGACCGACTCAGTACCCAACCGCGCAAACATATGGGTGACCGCGCGCCGCTCATGATCGCGCCCCTGCGCCCGCACGTGATGGAAAGCAGCCCCGTCAGGCACGTCGATCTCCATGACCTTGTTGAAGCGGGCCGCGGCAGGCCCGTTTTCGAGCACGGTGATCTCCGTGCCGGGCTCAAGCTTAATGCAATGGTGTAAGATCATATCGGAAGTATCTGATGCATGGCGGTAAATCAGACTGATGGGCCTGCTTGGTGTTTGCGTCACGTGGATCAAGATACCGTCGCTCGCCAAGGCTGTGTTCAAAGCGGCAAGCGGTCGGGGCACCGGATTCTGGCCGTTGCGTTCGAGCACGCCATAAAGGTCGCGGGCCCAACGCAGATCGCTCTTGGAGTCTGCTAGGCGTTCGATGGTGATGCCTTCCAAGTGCAACGGGTCCGATGCCGCCGCATCGAAAACACCGTCCACAAAGACGATTTTCAGCCGATCAACCGCGTCAAAGACCGGTGGCTCGTCGGTCTGAAACACCGCTGCGGCGGGTGCTGGCACTTGGGTCAGCGTGTCCGGGCGGGTGAATTTCCAATACTCGTCCCGACGCTGCGGCACGCCCATCTCGCGCAGGCGGGCCAGCGCCTCACCACGGGCTGTTTTGCTCCACCCTTCTGCGGTCACAGGCCACCCTGCGATCAGCGCCTCCGTTTGATCTGATTGAGCTGCAGGTGCCGCCATATCACGCCACCTCAGCCAGAATATCGGCGTATCCGTTGTTCTCAACCTCCAGCGCCAGCTCAGGACCGCCAGACTTTACGATGCGGCCATCGGCCATGATGTGCACCACGTCCGGTTTGATGTGATCCAAGAGGCGCTGGTAATGGGTAATGACGAGGAACCCGCGGCCCGCATCGCGCAGCGCGTTCACGCCATCAGACACAAGCTTCATCGCGTCGACGTCAAGCCCGGAATCGGTCTCATCCAAAATGCACATCTTGGGCTCAAGCATGGCCATCTGCAGGATTTCGTTGCGCTTCTTCTCTCCGCCCGAAAAACCCATGTTGACCGGACGCTTGAGCATATCAGCGTCGATCTTCAGCGCTTTGGCCCGCGCGCGCACCACTTTCAAGAACTCCGCCGCTGACATCTCATCCTCGCCGCGCGCTTTGCGTTGCGCGTTCACGGCGGTGCGCAGAAAGGTCATGTTGCCCACGCCCGGGATCTCAACCGGGTATTGGAACGCGAGGAAAAGCCCGGCCGAAGCCCGTTCTTCTGGCTCCATCTCAAGCAAGTCCTCACCTTCCAAGGTCGCCTCACCATCGGTCACCTCATAGCCGTCTTTGCCAGACAGCACGTAAGACAGCGTCGATTTTCCAGACCCATTTGGCCCCATGATGGCGTGCACCTTGCCGGCCTCGACCTCTAGATCGACCCCTTTCAGGATCTGCTTGTCTTCTTCATCCAACTTCACATGCAGGTTCTTGACGCTCAGCATAAATTGCTCCCTCTCAACGCCTTGCGGCGCGTTCTTAACTCAATGATACGGCTGTGCCCGAAACGGAGACCATCAGCATGCTGTCGGAGACAACCTCATAGTCGATGTCGATTCCGACCACTGCATTGGCCCCTTTGCTGCGCGCCTCTTCTTGCAGCTCAGCCATCGCCGTTTCGCGTGCATCGCGCAGCTTGCTCTCATACTGACCCGACCGACCGCCAACGATGTCGGTGATCTGAGCAAAGAGATCGCGCACGATGTTGGCCCCCATGATCGCCTCACCAACGACCAGCCCGTGGTAGGTGTGGATGGGGTGCCCCTCAATTGTACTCGTCGTGGTGAGGATCATTTCTCTTCCTTAAAAACAATCATCGCCACGCGCAGCGCAGCATAGACCATCGCAAACATGATCGTGTAGAAGCCCGCGCTCACCAAGGCATCGACCCCAAAACCGGCTCCAAACACCAAACCGTTCAAGAGATAGGCCACCGCAAAGAAAATTGCAGAGGCAATGAGCACAGCTTTGGCGAGGCCGGTCATTAGCCCACAGAGCCCTCGAGCGAGATCGCAACAAGCGCCTGCGCTTCCATGGCAAACTCCATCGGCAGCGCTTGCAACACGTCCTTGCAAAAGCCGTTCACAACCAAGGCAACCGCCTCTTCCTCGTCCATCCCGCGGGCGCGGCAATAAAACATCTGATCATCGTCCACCTTCGATGTCGTTGCCTCATGCTCCACCCGGCTCGAGTTGTTCTTGACCTCGATGTAGGGCACCGTATGCGCGCCGCACTTGTCACCGATCAGCAGACTGTCGCATTGCGTATAGTTCCGGGACTCTTTTGCACGCTTATGCATGGAAACCAGGCCGCGGTAGGTGTTTTGCGCCTTACCGGCGGAGATGCCTTTGGACACAATGCGCGACTTTGTCCGCTTGCCAAGATGGATCATCTTTGTGCCGGTGTCCGCCTGCTGCATGTTGTTCGCGATGGCGATGGAATAGAACTCCCCCTGACTGTCGTCGCCGCGCAGCACACAGCTGGGGTATTTCCACGTCACGGCAGATCCTGTCTCCACCTGCGTCCACATCACCTTGGCACGATCGCCGCGGCAATCGGCCCGCTTGGTCACAAAGTTGTAAATCCCGCCCTTGCCGTCCTCATCACCCGGATACCAGTTTTGGACGGTGGAATACTTCACCTCCGCGTTTTCTTCGATCACGATCTCAACCACCGCGGCATGCAACTGGCTTTCATCGCGCTGGGGCGCGGTGCAGCCTTCGAGGTAGCTGACATAGGACCCTTTGTCGGCAATGATGAGCGTGCGCTCAAACTGCCCCGTATTCTCCGCGTTGATCCGGAAATACGTGCTCAACTCCATCGGGCAGCGCACCCCGGGCGGCACATAAACGAAGGATCCGTCTGAAAACACGGCCGAATTCAGCGTGGCGTAGAAGTTATCAGAGACTGGCACGACAGAGCCCAGGTACTTTTTCACCAGATCTGGATACTCCCGGATCGCCTCAGAAATTGAACAGAAGACTACACCGGCCTTCTTCAATTCCTCCTGAAACGTCGTGCCGACAGAAACAGAATCAAAGACCGCGTCCACGGCCACTTTACGCGGCTCTGTCGATGTCTCATCAGCCCGCTCCACTCCTGCCAAGATCGCCTGTTCTTTCAGCGGGATCCCAAGCTTGTTGTAGGTCTCCAAGAGCTTCGGATCGACATCATCCAGCGACTTTGGCTTTTCCACCATGCTCTTGGGCCGCGCATAATAATACTGGTCCTGAAAATCGATCTCAGGATAATCGACCATGGCCCATTTCGGTTCGGAAAGCGTCAGCCAGCGCTCATAGGCACGCAAGCGCCATTCCGTCATCCACTCTGGCTCTTCATTCTTTTCAGAGATCAGACGCACAATGTCAGGGGTCAGCCCTTTGGGCGCGTATTCCATCTCAATATCGGTGGACCAGCCATGTTTATAGGTCCCGCCAACCTCACGCACCGCATCGACAGTTTCCTGATCGACACCTTCTTTCACGCCGCTGTCTTTTGCGAAACTTGAGTTGTCCAACATGTCGTCCCCTCTCAATTTAGCCTGCTCAGGCAACTTTGCGCCTGTATCTCTCGACCGCCGCGCCCCAGCTTTCGGCGAAACGGTCTATGTCCTCGGCACGCGTCTCCAGGCCCAACGAGACCCGTATCGCACTGGCTGCTGCCTCAACATCAAAGCCCATCGCCTGCAACACCGCGCTCGACCGCACCTTACCACTCGAACACGCCGACCCCGCCGAGATGGCAAAACCAGCCAGATCCATCTGCATCACTTGTGTCTCCCCCTTCCACCCCGGGGTGAGCATGCAAGACGTCGTCGGCAGGCGATCTGCCTCTTTCCCGATAAAAATAGCCTCTGGAGAGACCTCTGCAATGGTCCTTTCTAGAATATTTCTAAGTTCAGTCACTTTTTGCCACGCGCCGCGTGCCAGATCGTCCCGCACAGCCGCGGATGCCGCCCCGAAACCGGCAATGCCGATCACATTTTCCGTGCCTGAGCGCCGGTTCATTTCCTGCCCGCCGCCTTTGATCAGACTGGCAATCTCAAAACCGGCGGGCACCACAAGCGCGGCAATGCCCTTGGGCCCGCCCAGCTTATGCGCTGAGATCAAACAAACCGCTGATGCCATGCTCTCTCGGCAGTCCAATGCACATCGGCCTGCCGCTTGGACCGCGTCGATCAGGGCTACAGCACCAGCCGCCTCAGCAGCTTGAGCCACGTCACCTATGGGTTGCAACACCCCCGTCTCGCTGTTGCCGGCCTGCACCACGATCAGATCGCCGCGCCCAAGTGCACCCCCCTCCAGACCCGCCCTGCGCACGCGCCCTCCTGCGTCGAGATCAAGCGCCTGCCACCGGGCATCCACATGCGCCGAGATACACTCATGCTCGACGCCCGACCAAAACATCCGCTGCCAAGGCATGGCCAAGATCTGAGCAGCCCCTTCGGTGGCCGAGCCACAAAAAATCACGTCTGCGGGCCGCGCGCCGACAAGCGCCGCAACTTCTGCCCGCGCCCGCTCTATCAGAGCTTTCGCTGCCCGTCCTTCTGCGTGCACCGAAGACGGATTGCCAACCACATCCATTGCCGACACCATTGCGGCCCGTGCTTCTGCGCGCAGCGGCGTCGTTGCATTGTGATCCAAATAGACGCGGCCCCGCTTCATCTTTCCATCAAAACTCCGGAGGTTTGGAGGCAGCGCCTCCAAGTCACCCTCAAATCACGTCGCGCTTGCGCGGCCTTTGGCGCCGACGTCATGCCTCATCCACCACGTCAAAGAGGTTTGGCACCGCCGGACAGGGGGCCAACTCGTTATCGATCACATCCGACAACCGGGTCTGATGCAAAAACACGTAGACATGCGCCGACAGCCCCTCCCAAAGCCGGTTGGTCAAAGACTGCGCGCGGCTGCCAGAGGCACCGCCAGAGGCCCCCGCCCCTTTGTGCATCGCGTTCACAGTCTCATCGACCGCAGACAAGACATCGACCACGCGAATGTCGGAGGGCATGCGCGCCAAGCGGTACCCGCCGCCAGGCCCGCGCACGGATATCACAAGCTCCGCGCGCCGCAACTTGACGAAAAGCTGCTCCAGGTAGGGCAATGAAATCGCCTGGCGCTCGGCGATATCTCCCAAAGGCACAAGCTTTGCATCCGCTTGCAGCGCGATATCGGCCAAGGCCACCATTGCATAGCGTCCCTTTGTCGATAGCTTCACCGCATCCCCCTGTAGGCTCAAGTGATTGACGCGGCTTGGCGTTGGCCCTACACGACACTTTCAGCCTGCGCGCGACGATAGAGATTTAGAAACATTCTAAGATGAGCCCGCTGCGGCGTCAAGGACACTGGGGCACTTTAGATCAGAATACAGGGAACCCTATGCCAGAGGTTATCTTTCCCGGACCCGAAGGGCGGCTGGAGGGCCGCTACCATCCACAAAAGGAACGCGACGCGCCCATCGCCATCATCCTACACCCGCATCCGCAGTTTGGCGGCACGATGAACCACAAGGTCGTCTATAATCTGCACTACGCCTTCTACAACATGGGCTTTACGGTGTTGCGCTTTAACTTCCGCGGCGTCGGGCGCAGCCAGGGCGAATATGACCAAGGCATTGGCGAGCTGTCGGACGCGGCATCAGCGTTGGATTACCTGCAGTCGATGAACAATAATTCAAAGCATTGCTGGGTCGCCGGCTTCTCCTTTGGCGCCTGGATTGGCATGCAACTTTTGATGCGGCGCCCTGAGATCACCGGCTTCATCTCTGTGTCTCCGCCTGCGAACATGTATGATTTCAGCTTCCTTGCACCTTGCCCGTCATCAGGTCTCATCATCAACGGCGCGGCGGACAGGGTCGCACCACCCGCCGATACCGTGGGTCTGGTGAGCAAACTGCACGAGCAAAAAGGCATCACCATCACACATGAAGAAGTGGAGGGCGCCGGACACTTTTTTGAGGATCCCTACATGGATGTCCTCATTGACACGACGGCGGAATACGTCAAACGCCGACTGACAGAGAGCACGCGCTGATGGCAGATCCCGTTGTTGTTGAAATGGCCAACAAATTGGCTGAGGAATGTCTGGTCGTGCAACGGGAAACGGGCAACGACCGTCTATTTATGAAGGTTGGGGATGTGTTGGGCGCGTCGTCTCAAACGCTCGAAGAGGCCTTTCTGACCGCCATCCGAACCCGCATGGCCAACGAACAGGGGCGGCGGTTCCTCGAGCAAGAGTTGCGCAATTTCAGAGCGCAGGCGAGCGACGCGCCGCAAGATGGCTGACCTCAGTCGCCTTGATCAGCAAATAACATTCTTAAACGAGGCCGATAGGCTCAAGTCGACGCTGCGGGCGACGACACTCTGCGATGGCTCGCGGTTCGAAAACACGGCGGAACACTCTTGGCACCTCGCGCTCTATGCGCTGGTCCTGGCGGACCAGGCCGGGCCCGACGTCGACCTAGGCCGCGTGATCAAGATGCTGATCGTGCACGATCTCGTCGAAATCGATGCGGGGGATACCCCGCTCTTTGGCAGCTACAACGCCGAAGAGATCGCCGCCGCGGAGGCCGCGGCAGCGGACCGGATTTTTGGCCTGTTGCCCGAAGATCTAGGCGAGAACTTGCGCGCCCTTTGGGACGAATTCGAAGCGGCCCAGACGCCTTGCGCGCAATTTGCAAAATCCCTCGACCGGTTTCAGCCGCCGATGCAAAACTTAGCGTCCGGTGGTGGCAGTTGGGAAACCTACAACGTGACACCCGATGCAATCGAAAAGCGCGTGGGCCCGACCCTGTCACAAGGCGCCCCGGGCCTCTGGCGCTACGCCAAAGAGCGCATCGACGCCTTCTTCGCCGCAAAAGCGGAATAGACAGCCACCGGCACCACCCGCACTTCAGAACCTTGCGCACCAACGCACGCAATCCGCGTCGCTGTTCCGCCTTTGGGGCTAAACCTCCGCGGTGCAAGAGTTTGTCGCAAATGGTGCAACAATGCAGCGAATGGCCCACCAACCGCACCGCATTTTCATTGACAACTCCAGCGGGAAACACTTCGCTGCGAATAGGCTAACGGTGGGAGGATGACATGACATTGCGAAATGTAGGCTCTGCGGCTGGCGTTGTCATTGGTCTTGCCTCAGGCGCTTCCGCCATGACCGTGGGGCAGCCCTTTTTGATCGCTGAAGACAATCTCTCAGGCAGCACGCTCGATTTCTTCGACGGCTTTGGGCCAACAGGCGTCAATGTAATTGACGTCACCGGCACCATCACATCGACCTTTGGGGCACCTGGCTTGATCGGCGAGACACTGGCCTTCCGCTCCAATCTTGCGGCCTTTACCGACGAGGCGGAGCTGACAGTTGGTGGAACCGTTTTGAGCGGTCTTGAGGTTTTAGAGGGCGGCTCCCCGGCGTACGACTTTGACCCCTTCCGGCCCGGGCCTGGGGATCTGAACATCGAACTTTTTGTCGAACCGCCATTCATCGATTCCGTAAACGGCAGCGATCCGACGAAGTTCGACTTCACCTACACGGGGGCCTATTCGGACTTCCCGCCCAGCATTGGCGTTGACTTTCCGGGCATCGAGCTGCTCCTGTCGATCTATCTCGACGGTCCTTTGCCGATGCAAACCTTTGACGTGATCGACAGCAATACAAACATGGTGACGTCAAGCTTTGACTACATCGAAGGGCCCCTGTCGATTTCGCGCATCACCTTGGGTCTGATCGGTGGAGAACCACTGCCGAAAATCCCCCTGCCTGCGGGCATGCCGCTGCTTCTGCTGGGCCTTTGCGCTCTGGGTCTGGCGCGGCGGCGGCGCGCAACAGCGTAATCCGCCAAAAAAGCGGGCAACCGCTATGCGGTCGCGCCTGCCTGCCCTGGCATTCGCCCTCGCGCCCTCGACGGATTAGGAGCGTCGCGCTACCTCCTGCGCATGGCTGATCAGACCGCGCAAAATGCGCCCACCGAACATTCGCTCCTGGACGATCTTCAAGGTCTGAGCCTCGGCGTTTTCATGTGCGGCATGGGCGTTCATTTCCTCACGACCGCAGGACTGATCACTGGGCAGACGGCGGGCATCGCCGTCATCCTCTCCTACGTCACGGGCTACTCTTTTGGGCTGTGCTTTTTCGCGGTCAACCTGCCGTTTTATGTCTTCGCCTGGCAGCGTCTGGGCCCGGCCTTCACGATAAAGTCGCTGATTTGCGTGACCCTTCTGTCGGTTGTGACAGATGCGCTGCCTCTCGCGGTACGCTTTGAGCATCTGTCGCCGGAGGTTGCGGCAGTCAGTTTTGGCGCGATGGTGGGGATCGGCATGATCGCGATGTTTCGGCACAATGGCTCGCTCGGAGGGGTCGGCGTCATCGCACTGATCGTGCAAGATAAAACTGGTTTCCGCGCAGGCTGGGTGCAGTTGATCGCAGATGCGATCATTTTTTCGGTCGCGCTTGCCCTTTTTCAATGGGAGATCGTCGCGATCTCTCTCGTTGGCGCGGTCGTTCTCAATCTCATCATTGCCATCAATCACCGCCGCGACAGATACATCGCGACATGACAGGGCCAGATGACGGGCGCGCCTGAGAAGTCACAAGAGGAACGCTATGCCGACCCATTACATTTGGCTCTTCTTCGCCATTTTGACCGAAACGCTGGGCACAACCGCGCTGCAAGCCTCACAGCAATTCACCCGGCTGTGGCCTTCCATCGGTGTGGTCATATTTTACGGCCTATCGTTCTACTTCATGGCCATCGCGCTGAAATACATGCCCGTTGGGATTGTCTACGCGATTTGGTCGGGCCTTGGCATCGTGCTCATCGCCTGCATCGGCTACGTTCTCTTCGGCCAACGCCTGGATCTGCCCGCCGTTTTGGGCCTCATGCTGATCATCAGCGGCATTTTGGTCATTCACCTGTTTTCGCAAACCAACACCCACTGAAGTCAGCACATCAAATTTGCTGGCCTTTGCTGCGCCTGCACGCTAAGCGCGGCGCCACAGCATTTGGAAAGGATCCCTATGGACCTGCGCAACATCGCCATTATCGCCCACGTCGACCACGGCAAGACCACACTGGTCGATGAACTGCTGAAGCAATCGGGGACCTACCGTGAGAACCAGGCGACCACGGAACGCGCCATGGACAGCAACGACCTTGAGCGCGAGCGCGGCATCACCATTTTCGCCAAACCGACGTCTGTCGAGTGGAAAGGCACGCGCATCAACATTGTGGATACCCCGGGACACGCCGACTTTGGCGGCGAGGTGGAGCGCATCTTGTCGATGGTGGACGGTGTTGTGCTGCTGGTCGATGCTGCTGAAGGACCAATGCCGCAAACCAAGTTTGTCACCTCCAAGGCGCTCAAACTCGGCCTGCGCCCTATCGTTGTGCTCAACAAAGTTGACAAGCCTGATGCCGAGCCCGACCGCGCGTTGGACGAATGTTTTGATCTTTTTGCGAACCTCGACGCCTCGGAAGAGCAGCTTGATTTTCCCGCCATGTATGCCTCGGGCCGTAATGGGTGGGCCGATCATTCGCTGGAGGGCAAGCGCGATGGGTTGGATGCGCTCTTTGATCTCATCATCGATCACGTGCCCGCCCCGGCCCAGGCAAGCCGCGCTGAAGAGCCCTTCACGATGCTGGCCACGACCCTTGGTGGCGATACCTTCCTGGGTCGTTTGCTGACCGGCCGCGTCGAATCAGGCTCTGTGAAGCCGGGGCAGACGCTCAAGGCCTTGTCGCGGGACGGCACGCAGATCGAGAGCTTCCGCTGCACCAAGATCTTGGCGTTTCGCGGGCTTGAACAAACTGCCATCGACGTGGCAGAGGCGGGCGACATCGTCTCGATCGCGGGCATGGCCAAGGCGACGGTGGCCGATACCCTGGCCGATCCCACCGTGACGGAAGCGATCCCCGCGCAGCCCATCGATCCACCCACGATTACTGTGACTTTTGGGATCAACGATTCCCCCCTTGCGGGACGCGACGGGAAAAAAGTGCAATCTCGCGTGATCCGCGACCGGCTCTACAATGAGGCGGAATCCAACGTGGCCATCCGGGTCAGCGACACGCCCGGCGGCGAGGCGTTCGAAGTTGCAGGCCGGGGTGAATTGCAGATGGGTGTGCTGATCGAAAACATGCGCCGCGAAGGGTTCGAGCTGAGCATTTCGCGCCCGCAAGTGCTGTTTCAAGAGATCGACGGCGTGCGCTGCGAGCCCATTGAAGAGGCAACAATCGATGTCGATGACGACTACGCGGGCGCAGTCATCGAGAAACTCACCGGTGTGCGCCGCGGCGAATTGGTCGAAATGAAGCCGGCAGGTGCGGGCAAGACCCGCATCGTGGCGCATGTGCCTTCGCGCGGTCTCATCGGGTATCACGGTGAATTTTTGACCGACACCCGCGGGACTGGCGTACTAAACCGCGTTTTTCACGAATGGGCACCGCACAAGGGACCCATCCCTGGGCGCCGCGCGGGCGTGCTGATCTCAATGGAAAACGGCACCTCGGTGGCCTATGCGCTTTGGAACCTTGAAGAACGCGGAAAGATGATGATTGGCGCGCAGGCGCATGTCTACGCCGGCATGATCATCGGAGAACATAGCCGCGACAACGATTTGGAAGTGAACCCGCTCAAAGGAAAGAAACTGACCAACGTGCGCGCCTCAGGATCGGACGAAGCTGTGAGGCTTACAACGCCGATGACATTGTCGCTGGAAGAGGCGATTGCCTACATCGACGACGACGAACTGGTGGAAGTCACCCCAAAAGCCGTGCGGCTGCGCAAGCGCTACCTCGATCCTCACGAACGCAAGCGTATGGCAAAAGCAAGCTAAGTCTTGATCCAAAGGCCGCGCTGCGCGCGACATCATGTCTGAGGGCTGCGCCCGGCACGCGTGGCCATGGGCTGCGCTATTCGCTGGTTTCCACGATCAACAGCTCGCGCTCAGATGCGCCACGCGCATGCGACAGTGCCGCCTGATAGGCTTCAGAGTGGTAGCATTTTTCCGCGGCCTCCACGTCCGGAAAGCGCGCGACCACATTCCGGGGGCGCTCTTTGCCCTCAAGCTGGACATAACGACCACCGCGCGCAATGAAGGTCCCGCCGTGGGCGGCAATAGCCTCCGTCGCCCCAGCGGCATATCTTTTGTACGACGCTTCATCCGTCACTGTGACATGTGCAATCCATAGCGCGCCCATATCCTATCCTCCCAAAACCAGCTTTGCCGCCTCAATCGCCGCCGGCGCGTGATCGGCACTTGCCGCACCTCCCTGTGCGAGATCCGGGCGGCCCCCGCCGCCTTTGCCACCCAAGGCACCGACCGCCGCCTTCACAAGATCAACCGCTGACAGGGATTGCGCGAGATCTTCCGTGACGCCAGCCGCGACGGCGGCCTTGCCCCCGGTATCGGCTATGAGCAGCACCGCACCGCTGCCAAGCTGCGTCTTGTGTTCATCGATCAAGGCGGGCAGGTCTTTGCCCGTCACCCCTTCCAACACCTGCGCGAGGAATTTCACGCCGCCCACGTCAAGCGCCTCCGGAGCGCGAGCCCCGCTGCCTGCCATCGCCAACTCACGGCGCAGTTGCGACACTTCATTGGCCATCGCTTTCCGTTCGTCCAAGAGCGCTTTAACTCGCCCAGGCACGTTCTCCGCGGTGCTTTTGAGGGCCACGGCCGTTTCAGCCAAAAGCGCCTCTTGGCCGCGCAGAAAGGTGAGAGCAGCTTGCCCGGTCAAGGCCTCGATGCGGCGCACGCCAGAACTGCTCGCGCTGTCCCCGAGAGCGACAAAAGCACCGATGTCACCGGTGTGGCGCACGTGGGTCCCCCCGCAAAGCTCAAGCGAATAGGTGTTCTGATCGCCGCCTTTCCCGGATCCTGGGGCACGTCCCATAGAAACCACACGCACTTCATCGCCGTACTTTTCACCAAAGAGCGCCTGCGCGCCGATGGCGCGGGCATCATCCGGCGTCATGATCCGCGTCTCAACGGGCGCGTTTTGGCGGATGTAGGCGTTCACCTCGCGCTCCAAGCGGGCCAATTCATCCGCGCTCACCGCTGTCCCATGGCTGAAATCGAACCGTAGCCTGTCGGGCGCGTTCAAAGACCCGCGCTGTGCCACATGATCGCCAAGTGCGCCGCGCAAAGCTTCATGCAAAAGATGGGTCGCGGAATGATTGGCGCGGATCGACCTGCGCCGGGCTTGATCAACCTCAAGCACGGCGGACTGCCCGGTTGCGATTTTCCCTTCCGTCACGGTCCCAATATGCGCAAAGACCCCGGCTGTTTTTCGGGTGTCTGTGACAGTGAGGCGGCCAGTTTCCGTGCGGATGACACCGGTGTCGCCCACTTGGCCACCAGCTTCGGCGTAAAACGGCGTTTGGTTGAGGGCGATCTGGACAAGACGGCCCTCACCCGCTTCGGAAATTTGCGCGCCCTCTGCAACAATCGCAGTAATCTGTCCTTCTGCCGCTTCCAACTCATAGCCCAGAAAGTCGGTCGTGCCGCTGGTTTCGGCCACATCGAACCAGATGGTGGCATCCGCAGCCTCTCCCAAGCCTGACCAAGCCGCGCGTGCTTTCGCTTTTTGCGCCGCCATAGCTGCATCAAACCCGCTTTGATCCACCGCGCGGCCAAGTTCGCGGAGCGCATCCTGGGTGAGGTCAAAGGGAAAACCATAGGTGTCATAGAGCTTGAAAGCGGCCTCTCCCGGCAAGGCCTCACCTGCGGGCAGCGCGCGCACCTCTTCGTCAAGCAGTTTCAGGCCCCGTTCCAACGTCAGCTTGAAGCGTGTTTCTTCTTGCAAGAGCGTTTCTGTGATGAGCGCCTGGGCCTGCCCGAGTTCCGGATAGGCCGACCCCATCTGCTGCACCAAAGCAGGAACGAGGCGATACATCAGCGGATCTTTCGCCCCAAGAAGATGCGCGTGCCGCATCGCCCGGCGCATAATGCGCCGCAAAACGTAACCGCGCCCGTCGTTGGAGGGCATGACACCGTCCGCGATCAAGAAAGAGGTCGAGCGCAGGTGATCGGCGATCACGCGGTGATGCACGTTGCCTTCTCCAAAGGGATCGATGGACAGCGCATGCCCGCTTGCCTCAATGAGGCTGCGCATGGTGTCCGTCTCATAATTGTCGTGCTGACCTTGCAGGAGCGCGCCGATCCGCTCCAACCCCATGCCCGTGTCAATCGATTGCATGTCCAGGGGCTTGAGCGTGCCGTCTTCGAATTGCTCGTTCTGCATGAAGACGATGTTCCAGATCTCGATAAAGCGGTCCCCATCTTCGTCCGGCGAGCCGGGGGGGCCACCGGGGATATGATCCCCGTGATCGTAAAAGATTTCGGTACAGGGCCCGCAGGGGCCGGTTGGACCCATGCGCCAAAAGTTATCATCTGACGCGATACGAATGATGCGCTCTTCGGGCAGGCCTGCGACCCGCTTCCAGATGGCCGCCGCTTCATCGTCGGTGTGATACACGGTGACCAGAAGACGGGAGGCATCGATCCCGAAGTCGCGGGTCAACAATTCCCAGGCAAAGCCAATCGCCTCGGCTTTGAAGTAATCGCCAAAACTGAAGTTGCCCAACATTTCAAAAAACGTGTGGTGCCGCGCGGTGTACCCAACGTTGTCGAGGTCGTTGTGTTTCCCGCCCGCCCGCACGCATTTTTGCGAGGTCGTCGCGCGCACGTAGTCACGCTTTTCAACGCCGGTGAAAAGGTTCTTAAACTGCACCATGCCTGAGTTTGCAAACATCAGCGTCGGATCATTGCGCGGCACCAGAGGTCCGGAGGCGACAATCGCGTGATCTTGTTGCCCGAAGTACGACAAAAAGGTGGAGCGAATATCGTTCAAGGTCTTCATCAGACGCGCTTTCTTGATGGCTGGGAGTGAGCTGCAGATATGTTGTGCCTGCAGGGTGTACAGGATCTGATTTCAGCCGCAAACAAAAAGGGGGCCCGCGGCCCCCTCTTCCACCCGCATGGGTGTCATCGGTTCTATCGGTTTACGCTTCCAGGATATCTGCGTCCTCAGATCCGTCAAAGTCCAAACCGTGCGCCGCGCGGATCTTGTCTTCGATCTCATGCGCCATTGCTTCGTTGTCTTTGAGAAACTGCTTGGCGTTTTCTCTGCCCTGTCCGATGCGTTCATCCCCGTAGGAGAACCAAGAGCCTGACTTTTCAACGACGCCCACTTTCACGCCGAGATCGAGAAGCTCGCCCATTTTTGAGATGCCTTCGCCGTACATGATGTCGAATTCCACCTGTTTGAAGGGCGGGGCCACTTTGTTCTTCACGACTTTGACGCGGGTGGCATTGCCCACAACCTCGTCGCGATCCTTCAGAGCGCCGATGCGGCGGATATCGAGCCTGACGGAGGAGTAGAATTTCAGCGCATTGCCGCCGGTGGTGGTTTCGGGCGAGCCAAACATCACGCCAATTTTCATCCTGATCTGATTGATGAAGATGACCATGCAGTTCGAGCGGGCGATGGACCCGGTCAGCTTGCGCATCGCCTGGCTCATCAGGCGGGCTTGCACGCCCACGTTGCTATCGCCCATGTCGCCTTCTAATTCGGATTTTGGCGTGAGCGCGGCCACAGAATCCACAATGACCATGTTCACTGCCCCTGAACGCACCAATGTGTCGGTGATCTCAAGCGCTTGCTCTCCGGTATCGGGCTGAGAAATGAGCAACTCGTCAATGTCGACCCCAAGTTTGCGGGCATATTGCGGATCAAGCGCGTGTTCGGCATCGACAAAGGCACAAACACCGCCTGCCTTTTGCTGCTCAGCCACACAGTGCAGCGTCAGCGTGGTCTTGCCTGAGCTTTCAGGGCCGTAGATCTCGACAATGCGCCCCATTGGCAACCCGCCGATCCCCAGTGCAATGTCCAAGCCAAGCGACCCGGTTGAACTGGCCTTGATGTCTTGGATCGCCCCTTCGGCACCCAATTTCATGATCGAGCCCTTGCCAAACTGCCGCTCGATCTGCGCCAGGGCGCTGTCGAGCGCCTTTTGCTTCTCTGCCGTTTTCTTGCTGTCCATGGTGAGGAGATCTGCTGTTGCCATATGCCTGTTCCTTACTGTCATACTGCGGCACGGGGGGCAATTGGTGGGCCGCGTTAGGTTATTGTTCTGCTCTCGTTCCGTATGGGACCAAAAAGAGAACATTTCAATACAAATTTTCGCCACCACCTTTGATGGGTTTGGGTTAACAACTCGTGTACACCGGCATAAAGCGGGCCATGCGAGAAGGATTTGGGCCAATTCTTATCTTCTACAGGCAACGTCTGGTTCTTTTAGCTGTGCCCAAAACTGGCACCACGGCCTATCACCGGGCGCTTGCATCCCATGCTGACATGGTCATAGCCAACCCCCCCGCCCTAAAACACGCGCCGGTCTATCGGTACAATCGGTTTTTCCGTCCGATGTTTGAGCGGGTGTGCGGTGCGGAGATGGTGCTTGCCGCGGTGATGCGAGAGCCGGTGTCCTGGTTGGGCAGTTGGTATCGGTACCGCAAAAGAGAGGCCTTGATCGGGACGCCGCAAAGCACCAAGGAGCTGAGCTTTGATCAATTTGTGCTAGGGTATCTGCGCGGCGAAAAACCGCCCTATGCGGCGGTGGGCAGTCAAGCGCAGTTTCTCAAAGCCCAGCCTAATGGCACGGCTGTTTCCCACCTTTTCCAATATGAAGAACCCTTGGCCCTGCACCGTTTCTTAGAGGAACGACTTGATTTTTCTTTTGAGCTCCAGCGGTTGAATGTTTCACCCCCGGAGCCGCTCGATCTTTCGCCGGACATCGCTGCAAAACTTCGGCGCAAGTACGCAGCAGACTTTGCGCTTTATGCCTCGATCAGCGGGGAAGCAACCGCCTAATGCAGCTGGCGTTGCACCGTCTCGGTCAGGTCGCTCAAGGAGAAGGGTTTGGGCAGGAAGATAGAGTTCGGAATGCGCTTTTGTTCTTCGCCAAAACTGTCTTCAGCGTAGCCCGATACAAACACCACGCGCACATCCGGTCTTTCCTTCAGCGCTTCGCGGACCCAACTCGGGCCGTCCATACCTGGCATGACGACATCGGTCACAAACACATCGACGCTGATGGATTGATCTTCGAGCGTTTTGAGGGCGGCCTCGGCAGAATCTGCCTCAATCACCGTAAATCCCCGCATGCGCAGGGCACGGCTGGCAAAGGCCCGCACAGGCGCCTCGTCTTCAACCAGCAAGATCACCCCATCTTCATTGGTGCTGATGTCCGCAAAAGGGCGGGTTGTGATCTGAGCGGGCTTCGCTTGCTGTGTCTCGAACACAGGCAGGTAAAGGGTGAATGTTGTGCCTTCCCCCTCAACCGAATCGACGAAAATGAACCCGCTGCTCTGCTTGATGATGCCATAGGCGGTCGACAGGCCGAGACCGGTGCCCTCGCCCGTGCGCTTGGTCGTATAGAAAGGTTCGAAGACTTTTTGCAGCTCTTCCGCGGCAATACCGACCCCGCTGTCGCTGACCTTTACCGTAACGTAGGTGTCCGGCGGGACGGTTGCACGGTCGCGGTTCAAAGGCTCTGACAAAGTCACCAATTCGGTGATCACGCGGATTTCGCCACCCGCGGGCATGGCGTCTCTCGCATTCACGACAAGGTTCATGATCACCTGTTCGAGCTGGCGTTTGTCAGCACGCACGGGTTTCATCAACGGGTCATGACTGAGCGTAAGCGTGATCTTTTCACCCACCAGTCGGTTCAACAAATGAGTCAGATCCGCAAGCGTGTCGCGCATGTCGATGGTTTCAAGCCGAAGGGTCTGTTTGCGCGAAAAGGCGAGCAACTGCCCGACGAGCGACGCTGCGCGGTTGGCGTTCTGGTTGATCTGAACGAGATCCGCGTACTCTGGATCGCTCTGATCGTGACGCAAGAGCAGAAGATCGCAATGACCCGCAATGGCTGTAAGCAAGTTGTTAAAATCATGGGCAATGCCACCAGCCAATTGTCCGATCGCCTGCATTTTTTGGCTTTGAACGAACTTCGCCTCGAGGGTTTTGAGCTCCGTCGCGTCGTGCAGCACCGCCATCAGCGCAGGGGCACCATTTTCTACGATCCGGTTTAGAACAACTTGCACAAAAACCTCACGGTCTGCCCGCTTGAGCCGCAAGAACTCTGATTTGTGATCAGCGCGGCCTGCAAGTGCATCCTTGATCCAATCCTCAATAGACCGGCCCAACCCCTCCATCAGACGGGAGATATGCGTTCCCGACGTGAGTGCCATGCCGATCAGATCTTCTGCGACCCGGTTGAAAGACTGCACCGAACCGTCGGGTGCAACCTTGATCAGCGGGACCGGCAGGTCCTGAAACGCAAGCCAATCGGCATCTTCTGCGCCACTGGCCTGGGCTGCAAACTCTTCGGAGACCGACAAAAGATAGAGCGCCCGCCGGCCAAGCCCGCCGGAGACCTCTGCCACCAAAACGTCCTGCTCACCATCTGCCGTGGAAACCTGCGCGATTTGCCCCGGCACGACCGGCAGGGCGGCAAACATCCCATCTAGAGACCTCACCCGGGTTCCAATCAGCGCGCGCGCCGCCTCGTTCATAAAAAGGATTGCGTCCCCCCGCCCCACCATCACCATCGGCAATTGCAGGCTGTCATGTGTTGCCCGCCGCTCGCTTCGTTCTGCGACCTGCTCCACCCGCCAAACCAAGGCATCTGAACCCACCGAGTGCACACTCAACCGGATATGACCCGTCCGGGTAAATACATCCTCCTGCGCCGCGCCGGAGGCTGCTGCCCTGCTTTGCAGCCGAAAAAGGACCGCCGCAGGATTGGCAAAGAGGGTTTTGAGAGCGCCAGCAAGTGTCGCACTTTCATCAAGCTCAAATCGGCGCTCCGCGGCGCGGTTGACACTGCGGATCCGACCATCCCCGTGGGTGATGAAACTGGGCGTGGCATCATGGGCGATGAAACTTTGGATTGCCGTACGGCCCGTCCCCTGTTTGCGCGCGATCCGCACCTTGCGCATCCACAGAACAAGGCTGATCAAAATCAAAGTGCAGCCGCCAGACAGGAAGCCCAGACGCACCAGATCTTCGTTCGTAACGAGCGCCATCGCGGTCACGACCAGCCCCATGGCAAGGACATAAACCGACTGGCGCAGGGCCCCTTCAGCCTGCACAGGTGGTGCCTCCTGCCCCGCTGCTGTGTCGTGCACGTTTCTCCCTTTCCGCGCGAATCGTTCGTTAGTCTGGTGCCCGATCAGTTAAGGGTCCTTTAACCACGCTGATTTTGCACGCTAAAATTGTTGCGCGCCACCCGAGTGCCGACAAAGGTGTGCGGTAAAAAACCCGTCACCGTCCCGCGAGACGTCAAAACGTTGCGAGAAACGGGCGGTCCAGTCAGGATTTTGGCGCAAAAAATGTGCAACCCTGTCTTCGTTCTCTTCTTTGAAAACCGAGCAGGTCGCGAAGATGAGCGTGCCCTCCGGCTTTGTAAGCGTCGCCGCATGCGCAAGTATCTCGTCTTGGATTGCCTGCAGCGCGTCAAGCCTTGCAGGGGTTAAGGCCCATTTCCCCTCAGGGCTGCGCCGCCAAGCGCCCGATCCGCTGCAGGGCGCGTCGCACAAAACGGTATCGTATGGTCCCACATCGGCAAGCTCCTCTGGCTGTAAGAGCCGCACATTTGCCCCCGCACGCGCCGCACGCGCGGGCAAGTCTGACATCCGCTTAGGATCGATGTCATGGGCAAAGACTTCGCGCGTTGGGTCGGCGGCAAGCGCAAGCGTCTTACCGCCGCCGCCAGCGCAGTAGTCGAGGACCCTTCCGCCACTGGGGACCAAATCCGCAACGGCTTGGCTGGCGGCATCCTGCAACTCCACCAAACCTTGCAGGTAGGTAGCGGATTGGCGCAAGCGGCGCGCGCCCGAAGTGATGCTCAGCGCCGTCTCAGACAGGGGGTTGACGCGTGTCGCAATGCCGTCTTCTGCCAAAGAGGCTTGGGCCTTTGCCAAGGTTGTTTTCGCAGTATTCACCCGCAGGCTCAGCGGGGCGCGCTGCTGCAAGGCCTCGGCGGTCGCCGCGGCGCGCGCGCCCAAAGCACTTTGAAACAGGGGAACCTGCCAGCCAGGCACGCACCAAAGCGTGGCCAGATCTGTGGCAGGTGCAGGCTCTTGCACTTCCTCTGGTGTGAGCGCTGCCGGCGCATGGCCCGCGCCGTTAAAGAGCGCATCCAAAGGCTGCCCCGTTAAACGCAAGAGACCTATCATCAGCGCCCGCCCACGCGTACCCCGGCCTGCATGTGCCGCCCGTGGTCGAAGGCGCTGCGCGTCAAATACGTGATCACGGATCGCGGCGCGGTCTTTGGAACCGGCAAAGCGGCTGCGCCGCGCCCACCGCGTCAGCGCCACCTCCGCAGGATGACCCGCATTGATCGCATCCAAGATCTCAATCGCGGCGGCAACGCGGGCACCGGGTGTCAAAGCCAGGTCCGGGCATCATCGTACCCGCGCATCTAACCGATCCGGTAGTTGGGGCTCTCACGCGTGATCTGCACGTCGTGCACATGGCTTTCTTTCAAACCGGCCCCTGTAATGCGGACGAATTGGCAGTTGCTGCGCATCTCCGGCACCGTTGCACAGCCGGTATAGCCCATCGCCGCACGCAAACCGCCGACAAGCTGGTGGACGACCGTTCCAGCACTGCCTTTGTAGGGCACCTGCCCCTCAATGCCCTCTGGCACAAGCTTGTCCGAGGCGGCATCTTTCTGAAAGTACCGGTCCGCTGAGCCCCGGGCCATCGCTCCCAAAGAGCCCATGCCACGGTAGCTTTTGAAGCTGCGGCCCTGGTAGAGAATGACCTCACCGGGGCTTTCATCGGTACCCGCAATCATAGAACCCACCATCGCGCAGGAGGCCCCGGCCGCGATTGCCTTGGCAAAATCGCCGGAAAACTTGATCCCCCCATCCGCGATCACCGGCACATCATCGGCAGCTGCCGCGCAATCCATGATCGCCGTCAACTGCGGGACGCCCACGCCTGCAACCATCCGCGTCGTACAGATGGAGCCGGGGCCGATCCCCACCTTCACCGCATCCGCACCTGCATCGATCAAGGCCCGCGTCGCTTCAGCGGTGGCGACGTTTCCCGCAACCACCTGAACTTCATTGCTCAGCATCTTGGCGCGCTCTACAGCAGTGGCCACCCCTTCTGAGTGGCCGTGCGCCGTGTCGATCACGATCATATCGACACCTGCATCCACCAGAGCGGCTGAGCGCTCAAAACCTGCGTCGCCCACAGTGGTCGCCGCAGCCACGCGCAGGCGCCCCAATTCATCCTTGCAGGCTGTAGGGTTCAACACCGCCTGCTCGCTGTCCTTGAGCGTCAGAAGCCCGGTCAGCTTCCCTTCTTTGTCCGTCACGAGGAGCTTTTCGATCCGCCGCGCCTTCATCAGGCTGAGCGCTTCACCGCGATCCGCCGGTTCATGCAGGATCGCCAAATCACTCGAGGTCATCATCACGCTGACCGGTGTGGCATCGTCGGAGGCAAAGCGCATGTCGCGGTTGGTGACAATGCCGAGCACGCGACCTGCCTCATCAATCACCGGAAACCCAGACACGTTGTAACGCTCTTGCAGCGCTTTGGCGTCGGCCAGGGTCTGATCTGCTTTCAGCGTGATGGGGTTGTAGACAATGCCGCTTTCAAACCTTTTCACGCGGCGGATCTCTCGGGCTTGTTCTTCGATCGATAGATTGCGGTGCACAACGCCCATCCCGCCCGCTTGCGCCATCGCAATGGCCATGCGTCCTTCGGTGACGGTGTCCATGGCGGAACTGAGCAGTGGGATGTTGAGTGCGATGGCCCGTGTGACGTGGGTGCGGGTGTCGGCGGTGGAAGGCAGGACGGAGGAGGCGCCCGGCACCAAGAGGACATCGTCAAATGTCAGTCCCTCACGAATCTCCATGCCCGGTACCTCGCTCAAGGGGACGCTTTGGCACGTCCCTATCTCATGGACCCAGGCGGATGGAAAGGCCGTTTCGCCGAACCGCTTGTAATGCGCGGCTGGATGCGAAATGCACAAGCTCAAAAGGAGCAAAATGATGAGCACACATGGATATGAGACGGGGCGGCTAGATCTACCCTTTGTTGGGATCTCGACCTTTGGCAAGCGTCCCTATGTGCAGGACTGGAGCGCAATTGACGCTGAGGCCGCGATCCTCGGAGCTCCCTTTGATGCAGGTACACAGTGGCGCGCGGGCGCACGTTTCGGCCCGCGGGGCGTACGAGAGGCTTCAACGCTCTTCAGTTTCGGCCATGCCGGTGCCTATGATCATGAGGACGATGCGACCTATTTGCCGAGTGCCGTGCGCCTCGTCGACATTGGAGACGCCGACATCGTGCATACCGATACCGAAAAGAGCCACGCCAATATCGAAACAGGCGTGCGCGCTATCCTGGCGGCGAAGGCGCTTCCCGTGGTGATCGGTGGCGATCATTCGGTCAACATCCCCTGCCTGCGCGGCTTTGACGGCGGCGGCGACATCCACATCCTACAGATTGATGCCCATCTCGACTTTGTCGATGAGCGGCACGGTGTGCGCCACGGTCACGGGAACCCGATGAGGCGCGCGGCCGAACATGACTATGTCACAGGGCTGACGCAAGTGGGGATCCGCAACGTGAGTTCAACGGCGAAAGAGGGCTATGCGACTGCGCGCAGCATGGGATCAAACATCATATCAGTGCGACAGGCGCGTGCGATGGGCGCAAATGGCGTGATCGATCAGATCCCCACCGGCGCGCGGCTTTACGTGACAATCGACATCGACGCCTTTTGTCCGTCCATTGCGGCAGGCACCGGCACACCGTCTCACGGGGGGTTTTTGTACTACGAAGTGCTGGAGATGTTGCAACTTGTGGCGCGGCGCCATCACGTGGTGGGCATCGATCTCGTGGAGGTCGCGCCGGACTACGATCTCTCGGGCAGCACACAGATCTTGGCCGCGCAGCTCTTGTTAAATTTTTTGGGTTTCATCTTTCATGCGCGCGGCAGCTGACACGCGTTGCGCAGGCTGACCTTGAGCCAGTTTCTCTCGGGCAAAGATGCGCCGGAAGCGACAACAAGCGGATGTTTGCCCAACAGCGCGCTTCTCGATTTGCGGGTATTGGGCAGGATTACAGCACGCTTGGCATGTGCTATGCTCTCACCACTTCAAAACAGAATTTCATTGGGTGAGGAGAATGCATATGTCCCTTCAGCACGTTGTTTTATTTGATCGCCATATCGGCCCACTTGTCCATTCCAGAGAAGGCGTGCGCACGATTGATGTGACGGCCCTGTCCTATTCGGGGATCTTCCAACGGTTGCGCGATGTCACCGAACCCGTGCCAAACCAGAGCATGACGTACAACCCTATGCGGCATCGGTCGCGACAGGCACGCGCGCCCGTGCCCGTCCTGTCGATCATGTGCCACGGCGTCAGAGTGGACCTACCAAACGTGGATTTCGACTTTTTCCTGGACCTCGGCGTCCAAGGCATAACGCCGTCCCGCGCAAGCGCGTTTGGCATGGGGCTTAGAGGGCACGTCACCGAAAAGATCCGCATGCTCGTCTGTAATGCCGCGCTCACCGACGATGGCAAAACGATCATGTCACGCATCGCGGTTGGCGCGGGCGTCCCGGTTTTCGCCTCCGCTGCGCGTCAGGCCTATACCCTTCACTATGGCCGCTACGTGGACTTTGGCCCATGGGAAGGCGATGTGTACCGCTTTGATCCAAGTGGCGACTGGCGGATCGCCTTTTCTGGCCCCAGTTATGCGCAGGGGCTCGCCGAGGCTCAGCGAAACACTCGCCCGTTTGGCGGCTGATTGTCCATCAACATGGTACAGTAAAGCCTCGTCCGAAAGAGGTGAAACCACGCGTCACCCGTGCTTTGCGCCCCTGGATCATGCAATCTAGACAAAAATGACGTTGCGGTGCTTCTTTCTGCCGCTGGCTGTCTTTCGTGACGCGCCTAAATTCATATTTTACAGAAGACTTTTGGATTAGGCCGATGACAGCGGACCCTCTCGTGATCTTCACGCCCTCTGGCAAGCGGGGGCATTTTGCAAAAGGCACCCCCGTGCTTACGGCGGCGCGCCAGTTGGGTGTGGACCTAGACTCGGTTTGCGGTGGGCGCGGGATCTGTTCGAAATGCCAGGTCTCACCTGGCTACGGCACTTTCCCAAAACACGGTGTCACGGTCGCAAATGACGCGCTGTCTGAATGGAACAGCGTTGAGCAGCGTTACCACGAAAAGCGCGGCCTGGCGGAGGGGCGGCGTTTGGGCTGTCAGGCGACGATTGAATCGGACATCGTGATCGACGTGCCAGCAGAAAGCCAAGTGCACCGGCAGGTCGTGCGCAAGAAGGCAGAAGTGCGCGACATCACGCTGAACCCTTCCGTCCGATTGTGCACGGTGGCCGTGGCTGAGCCTGATATGCATGACCCCTCTGGCGATCTAGAGCGCCTGCGCCAAGCGCTGAAAGAGGCACATCAACTTACGGGTGTCACGCTGGATCTGAGGACCCTGCAAAAGCTGCAAACAGCCCTGCGCAAGGGGAATTGGACGGTGACGGTCGCGGTGCATCTCGGGGATGCCGAGACGCCCAATCGCATCCTTGAGGTTTGGCCGGGGCGGTATGACGGCACTGTCTATGGTCTGGCCATCGACCTAGGGTCTACCACGATCGCCGCGCATCTATGTGATCTGCGCACCGGAGACGTGATCGCCTCATCGGGGCTGATGAACCCGCAGATCCGCTTTGGCGAGGACCTTATGAGCCGGGTCAGCTACTCCATGATGAACCCCAAGGGCGCCGAAGAGATGACCCAGGCCGTGCGGGCGGGCATGAACACGCTCTTTGCCCAGATTGCTGGGGAAGCGGAGATCGATCAGGCACTGATCGTGGACGCCGTGATCGTGTGCAACCCGGTGATGCATCACCTTCTGCTTGGGATTGACCCGTTTGAGCTTGGCCAAGCGCCCTTTGCACTGGCCACCTCTGATGCCTTGCGGCTGCGCGCCGATGACCTCGACCTGGAGATCCACCCAGCGGCGCATCTATACCTCTTGCCCTGCATCGCGGGACATGTGGGGGCGGACGCAGCTGCGGTTGCTTTGGCCGAGGCGCCGGATAAATCCGACGACCTGGTGCTCGTCGTTGACGTGGGCACCAACGCGGAAATCCTGCTGGGCAATCGGGAGAAAGTGCTCGCCTGCTCCTCTCCAACGGGTCCGGCTTTTGAAGGGGCACAAATCAGTTCTGGCCAGCGGGCCGCACCGGGTGCCATTGAGCGGGTCGAGATTGATCCGGTCACAAAAGCCCCGAGATTTAGGGTGATTGGCTGTGAGTTGTGGTCCGATGAAGCGGGGTTCGCGGAAGCGATTGCGACCACCGGTGTGACCGGCATCTGCGGCTCAGGCATCATCGAAATGGTCGCAGAGATGCGAATGCACGGTATTGTTGACGCGGCAGGGCTGATCGGAACAGCCGCGCAAACCGGCTCTGCCCATGTTTTCACCGATGGCCGCACGCAGTCCTACCTTGTCTATGACGGGACGGCGGACGGCGGCCCAAGGGTCACGGTGACCAACCGCGACATCCGCGAAATTCAGATGGCCAAGGCTGCACTCTACTCCGGCGCACGGCTGTTGATGGACAAATTCGGGGTCGACAAAGTGGACCGCGTGGTGCTTGCCGGGGCATTCGGCGCACATATCTCGACCAAGCATGCGATGGTCTTGGGGATGATCCCCGATTGCGCGCTTGCGCAGGTGACTTCAGCAGGAAATGCCGCGGGCACTGGGGCGCGCATCGCGCTGCTCAACAGCGCTGCGCGGGAAGAAATCGAAGACACGGTGCGCCGCATCCACAAGATTGAAACCGCGATTGAGCCGCGGTTCCAGGAGCATTTTGTGAACGCCTCTGCTATGCCCAATGCCGTTGACCCTTTTCCCATCCTGACATCTCTCGTGCCCCTGCCGTCCGAGACGTTCAATACGGGCGCTGATCTAGGCGAGCGTGGAGGCCGGCGCCGGCGGCGGCGGGCATGACCGAGATAAACGCCGATCAGCGCGCATTTTGGACTGATCAGGCCGGGCCCACGTGGGTCGCGCAGATGAAAGCAACGGATGCGTCTTTTGCGCCTGTTTTGGACGGGGTAATCGCGCGTGCGGCGCTGGCACCGGGCGAAAAGGTCCTTGATATCGGCTGCGGCGCAGGCACCAGCACGCTTTTGGCGGCCCAACACGTCGGCACGGAAGGTCACGTCACTGGCATCGACATTTCTGAAACACTGCTGAAACTGGCGCGCGACCGCAGCGCGCAGGCGCTGAACGTAGGCTACGATCTTGCGGATGCGCAAATCCACGCCTTTGCACCCGCGAAGGCCGATGCGCTGATCTCGCGCTTTGGGCTGATGTTCTTTGACGATCCGGACCAAGCCTTTGCCAACTTAACCCATGCGCTGCGGCCTGGCGCGCGCATGGTTTTCGCAACCTGGGGGCCGATCCCGCAAAACCCCTATTTCACTGCTGCCGCTGAAGTGGCGAAGCGTGTTTTGGGGCCCATGCCAAAGTCCGACCCCGACGCGCCAGGGCCTTTTGCGCTTCGCGACCGCGAGCGCGTTCGGGGCATCCTGTCCCGCGCAGGCTTGGCGGATCTTTCTGCCGAAGAGATCCAGCTCGACCTCACGCCCCAGGGATCAGCGCATGATCTGGCGCTTTTGATGTGTGAGATTGGCCCGGCACAACGCGCGCTGGCGCATTTTGAGGTGGATGCAGCGGGCCGCGAAGCCCTGATCGAGGCGCTGACGGAAGCCCTGCAGACCTATGAGACCCCTGCCGGGCTGCGGCTGCCAGCCTGCATCAACTTCTTTTCAGCCCGCAAACCTGCTTGACCCCAAACCAAGGCCGCCCTATCCCCACATCATCCGCGGGTATGGTGAAAAGGTATCACGGCAGCTTCCCAAGCTTTAGTTACGGGTTCGATTCCCGTTACCCGCTCCAGATACAATTCGGATGCAGCTGACGTTTGCGCCCTGAAATCTGAGCCTACCGTGTCTTGATCCGTTTTATTTCTCCATCTGCCGTGTGAATGTTGACCGGTCCTTCCCACTTTCCAATGGCAAAATCGGCTTTGTGGACTGACAGCCCAAACCATTCACTTACGTAGTACTGAGTGAATTTTTGCGTGTCTTCGGGCGCGATAACGGGCACGCCAACGTGACCGGCAAGCATGTGCATCAATCCGCGTCCATCGCCGGGACGTGTTGTCAAAGGCGCGTGGCGTGCCGCACTGGACGCCGCACTGCATGCATAGACAAAACAGCGACCCGACGGCTGCATCAATCTCCTTATTGGGATGAGCTCACCAACAGATCCATAATGAAGTCCGGTGCCCAGTTGAACATACCCAACCCCTCTGTGCTGGACCATCGACATGTTGTTGCGGTGCGCGTGAGCTTCTCCGCCATGTCCCATCAACCACAAAAACGCGATTTTGTGGTTTCTAGGCACGGCGTTGACAACCTCTCGGGCAATCCTGCTGATCGAAAATGATTCATTGACGTGGATTATTTTGGCGTCATGGCGCTTTGCGCTTACCGGGTTACCCGGACTGAGACGGTTGTCCACCACAAAGATATCGCATGTTTTTGTCACTTACAGAGCTTCTTTCTTTACGACATTTTCGTCACCCAAGCGCGGCGCAGACAGTTGCGGCACAGGTCCCATCACCTGGCAGCTATACGCGCGCGTATGAAAGCTGCGGATCACGTCGCTTAGGCGATCAAGACCTCACCAAACTCCTCTCGCAAAGTGCGCTTGAGCACTTTGCCGGTTGCATTGCGTGGCAGCACATCGGTGAAGACGACCCGGTCCGGGATCTGCCACTTTGCGATCTTGCCTTCGAATATGGCGAGCACCTCATCCTCAGACGGCGCCTCACCCTCGGACTTCACAGCCACCAAGACGGGGCGTTCATCCCATTTTTCGTGCTTGGCACCGATCACCGCAGCGTCCGCCAATTTGGGGTGCGCAATCGCGATGTTCTCAAGCTCCACCGAACTGATCCATTCGCCCCCCGATTTGATGATGTCTTTGGAGCGGTCCTTGATCGTGACGTAGCCATCTGGATCCATCGTTGCAACATCGCCGGTGTCAAACCAGCCGTTTGTCAGCGTCTCCTCAGAGGTGGACCTGAAGTAGGCGTCGAGGATCCAATGCCCGCGCGTGACAAGGTCTCCCTGCGCCTGCCCGTCATGCGGCAGCGGATTGCCCTGATCATCCAGGATCTCCAACTCCACGCCAAAGACCGGCCGCCCCTGGTTTTCGCGCAGGCGATGCTGCTCGTCCAACGGGAGTGTCTTGTGCTTGGCGAGCGGCTGGTTCACCGACCCCAGAGGCGACATCTCTGTCATGCCCCAAGCATGAATGGTATCAACGCCGTACTCCTCGCGGAATGCGGTGATCATGGAAGGGGGACACGCCGAGCCGCCGACCACCGTGCGCTGAAGGCTTTCAAGCTTGGAGCCGATTTTTTTCGCCTCCCCCAAGAGCCCCAGCCAGATCGTGGGGACCCCCATGGCGAGGGTCACCTCATAGGTATCGATCAGTTTGACGAGTGACGCTCCATCAAGCCCCGGCCCCGGCATCACCATGCGCGCTCCGGCCATGGCGCACGCGTAGGGCGCGCCCCAGGCATTGACGTGGAACATTGGCACAACGGGCAGCACCACCTCGGCGGCGGAAATGCAGATCGCATCCGCCATGTTGATCCCAAAGGAGTGCAAGACGGTCGAGCGATGCGAGTAAAGCACGCCTTTCGGGTTGCCGGTTGTGCCGGAGGTGTAGCAGAGGCCAGAGGCCGTGTTTTCATCGAGATCCGGCCAGGAGAAATCCGCCTCACCCGTCTCTATCAGCGCGTCATAGGCGTGCAGTCCTGGCAGGGTTTCATCAGCCCCGTCAAGATCAGCTTCCATGAGCACAATATGCTCCAGATGCTCAAGCTTATCGCGAATCGCGGCCACGAGCGGCACGAAAGTCCGGTCGATAAAAAGCACCTTATCTTCGGCGTGGTTTAAGATGTAAACCAACTGCTCTGGGAACAGCCGTGGGTTGATCGTGTGGCAGACAAAACCGGCACCTGAGACGCCAAAGTAGATCTCCAAATGCCGCCGGTTGTTCCAAGCGATGGTTGCGCAGCGCGCTTGTGGCGCGAGCCCCAGTTTAACCAGTGCTGAGCCCAGTTTACGGGCGTTGGTGGCGGTTTGGCCCCAAGTGGTTTGCTCCACGCCGCCGCCAGTGTTCACCGAAGTGATTTCAGCCCCCGAATGATAGAGTTCAGCGTGGGTGATCAAGCTCGATATCAGCAACGGCTGGGTCATCATCTGGCCAAGCATGGTGCGGTTCCTCCTCCAAATTTGCGGCACTGTGGCCAATGGCTCGGTCTCTTGCAAGCCTCTGCCCGCCGACCTAACGTCACAGCGTCAACAACGAAGCTCGGCCGTGGATCTGTGAAGGACGCGCCCGACCTCTTTGTGGCGTGTGAGAAAGGGCTTTAGATGGCTTTTGAGATCAGACCTTTACAGTCAGGCGACAGGGCGCAATGGGACACGCTCTATGCCGGCTATGCGGCGTTTTACAAAGTGGATCAGACCCCTGCCATGCGCGACCGCGTGTGGGGCTGGCTGATGGATCCTGCCCATGGCTCTGAAGGTCTTGTGGCAGAGGACGCGCAGGAAGGACTGATCGGGCTCACGCACTACCGCCCGTTCGTCAGTTGCCTGAACGCGGCCGAGCAGTGCTTTCTCGATGATCTCTTCGTGGCGCCCGCTGCCCGCGGGTCTGGCGCGGCGCAGGCGCTGATCGACGCGGTACGTGCGGTCGCGGCGGAACGGGGCTGGGGCAAGGTGCGCTGGATCACCGCCGACGACAATTACCGCGCCCGCAGCCTCTACGACAAATCGGCCCTGCGCACCATGTGGATTACCTATGATCTGAAGGTCTAGCGCTCCCGATTGATCAGACGCTTGTCTACAGCTTTTCGGTTTTAACCTGATCACTCAAACATTGCCAATGTCACGAGGGCGTCAAAGGCCTCGCAGTGCATTGGTGATGCAAGTTCAAACCGAAACGCTTTAACCCTCCCGATGCCGCAGGAGGTAGTCGACCAACGCTCTGGTGGAGCGGTCTTTGCCGTCTGCGCTCTCGTCTCCTTCGATCACCGGTTGCAACGATGTGGCAAGCTCTTTGCCGATCTCCACCCCCCACTGATCATAAGAGTTGATGCCCAAAATCACCCCTTCCACGAAGACGCGGTGTTCATAAAGCGCGATGATCTGGCCAAGAGTGAAAGGGTCAAGACGCGGATAGACCAAAGTCGTGGACGGCCGGTTCCCGGTGAACACGCGGTGGCGCGCTTGACGCTCGCGTTCTGCGCCAGTCAGCCCCTTTGCTGCCATCATCTCGCGCGCGCGGGCAAGCGACCTGCCCTGCATCAGCGCCTCAGACTGCGCCAGACAGTTCGCCATCAGCAAGCGGTGATGATGCGCAAGCTCCGGCTCATGGCCATTGGCTGCGACCATGAATTCGCAGGGGATCACCCGCGTGCCCTGATGGATGAGTTGGTAGAAGGCGTGCTGTCCATTGGTGCCCGCAGCGCCCCAAACCACCGGGCCGGTGTGTCGGTGGGCATCTTGCCCATCCATCTGCACCGCCTTGCCGTTGGATTCCATCTCCAACTGCTGAAAGTAATCAGGCAGCCGGGCAAGGCGCTGATCGTAGGGCAGCACCGCGCGGGTGGCGTAACCGCAGATCTGATTGTGCCATATCCCCACGAGGGCCAACATCAGCGGCATGTTCTCAAGCGGGGCCGCGGCGCAAAAATGCCTGTCCATGGCCTGGCCACCGCGCAAAAATGCGTCAAAGCCCTTGGGGCCAATCGCGATCATCAACGACAGCCCGATGGGCCCCCACATCGAATAGCGGCCCCCGACCCAGTCTTCAAAACCAAAGACCTGATCGCCCGAGATGCCAAAAGCGTCGGTCTTATCCTCAGCAGTGCTGAGCGCGGCAAACTGTTTGCGCGTGTCTGCCCCGTGATCTTTCATCCAGGCGCGCGCCGTGCGCGCGTTCGTCATGGTCTCTATCGTGGTGAAGGTCTTGGAGGCGACAATCACCAGCGTGCGCGTGGCATCCAGACTGCGCAACGTATCGGCGATATGCGCGCCATCCACATTGGACACAAAATGCACCCGCGGCCCATCGTGATAGGGGGCGAGAGCGGCCGTTGCCATCGCAGGGCCAAGATCTGAGCCCCCGATGCCGATGTTGATCACATCGGTGATCTCGCTGGCCCGTATCTTGGCGGCAAAGGATCGCATGCGCGCGAGGGTGCCAAGGACATTGGGCATCACATCTGCCCCATCCACCATCACCGGCCCCCCGTCGAGGTTGCGCAGGGCCGTGTGTAGAACGGCCCGCCCTTCCGTCTCGTTGATTTTCGCTCCTTCGAACAAGGCGTCTCGTTTGCCCGTGACGCCTGCCTCTTCGGCCAAGGCAATGAGGTCTGCGCGGGTATCGCGGTCGATGTTGGTCTTGGCATAGTCAAAACGCATATGCGCTGTTTCGACACTGAAATCCGCCGCGCGGTCCGCCTCGTCTTCAAAGAGGGCAAGGATGGGTCGCTCAGCGATGGCGGTCTGGCGTGCGGTGAGCCTATCCCAGATCTGCATCACGCGGCCCAGTGCACAGTGGCGTTGGCGAGTACGGTTGCGATGGGTGCCTCCTCTGGTGGCAGGGTCAGCGCGCGCTCCAAAGCGACGCGCTTCGCCTGCCCCGTGATCACCACATGAGCCTCCATCGCGCGTTCGAGGACATGCGCAGGCAATGTGACCCGCGCCACGTCACCCGCTGGCGCAACGGCGCAGAGCAGCGATGCGTCCGGTGCCATGGCGGCCTCAACCCCCGGCGCTCCAGGAAACAACGACGCTGTATGCATGTCTGCGCCCATGCCCAGCACGAGGAGCGAAAGCGGGAGATAAGGGGCCAACGTCTGTGCCACAGCGGCCGCGCCGTCCTCTGGCGTGCTCTCTGCGCGGTAAAACGGCACAAAGCGCGCTGCCGCAGCATGATCTGTCAGCAAATGGGCGCGCACCAGCCGCGTGTTTGACCGCGCATCCTCCTCGGGGACCCACCGCTCATCGGTGAGCATCACATGGACCCGAGACCACTCCAATTCAGCCCCTGACAAAAGATCAAAGATCGGCCCCGGTGTGCTTCCCCCTGGAACGGCGAAAGACGCTGCTTCATGCAGGTCCAAAGAGGCCCGCAGAGCGCCCGCGAGCTGATTTGCGACCTCCATCTCCAGCATTTCGCGGTCTGCGTATTCTTTCAAATTCAAGGGCTGACCTCCCGCCAGGCGCGGCCATCTCGGCGCATGAGTTCATGGGAATCGGTCGTGCCATCCGATCCGCTGTCATAGGGTTTAGGCACATCGCCACGCGCTTCCCACCCCTCAATAATGGGGTCCGTCCAAGCCCAAGCGGCCTCAACTTCGTCGCCGCGCATAAAAAGCGTCTGATTGCCCCGGATGACATCCATGATCAGCCGCTCGTAGGCGTCAACATTGGCGGCATCTTCGCCCAAGGCCTCGGCAAAGCTCATATCAAGCGGCACATCAATGAGCCGCATCCCGCCGGGTCCAGGTTCTTTGATCGTCACACCGAGCGTGATCCCCTCATTCGGCTGCAGCCGAATAGAGAGCACATTGCGATGTTGGCCCGCGTCTTCGGCAAAGATGCTGTGCGGGGTTTTTTTGAAGACCACCGTAATCTCGGAAGATCTCGCTGCCATGCGTTTGCCCGTGCGCAGGTAGAACGGCGTGCCAGACCAACGCCAGTTGCTGATCTGGGTCTTCAGCGCAATGAAGCTTTCGGTTTTGGACCGCGGATCACCCACTGCGGTGCGGTAGTCTGGATCATCATCGCTCAGCCCCGCCTCGTATTGGCCCCGCACGGCATGATGCGGCAACACGGGGTCGAGGGCGCGAATGACCTTCAGTTTCTCATCGCGCACCGCGTCGGGATCAAAGCGCGCAGGAGGCTCCATCGCGATGAGGCACAAAAGCTGCATCAGATGGTTTTGCACCATGTCTCGCATGGCACCGGATTTATCGTAGTACTCACCTCGCCCCCCGACGCCGACCGTCTCCGCCACGGTGATCTGAATGTGATCGACGTATTGGGCGTTCCAAAGCGGCTCAAAAAGCATGTTGCCAAAGCGCACCGCCATCAGGTTTTGCACCGTTTCTTTGCCCAAATAATGATCAATTCGGTAGATCTGGCTTTCGTCAAAATAACGCGCTAGGGTCTGATTGAGGGCTTTTGCCGTGCCAAGATCGCGGCCAAAGGGCTTTTCAACGACGATACGCGCCTCTGCATCGGCCATACCCCATTGTTTTAGACGCTCCGCCAGATCCCCGAACAGCGCGGGCGAGACCGAGAAGTAATAGGCTTCAACCCGTTCAGTTCCCTTCATAATCTCCTGCAAAGCGGCCCAACCTGCCTCGCCGCGCGCGTCTACCGCCACGTAAGATACCTGCGCCAGGAAGGCCCCACGCTGGTCTGCCGTGCCCGTGCCATCGCCAAATTCATCAATCGCGTCAGAGACAAGTTGGCGATACGCTTCTGGGTCCATCTGACTGCGGGCAGCACCAATGATGCGCGCAGATCCAGGCATTTGGCCCGCGCAGAACCTTTTGAAAAGCCCGGGCAAAATCTTTCGGCGCGCCAGATCGCCCGTGCCCCCAAAGATCACCAGGTCAAAGACGTCTACGGGTATCACGCGAGAGGCAATCTGTGGCATGCGCTCTGCGCTCGCGCTCAACGACTGTGCCATCCTAGCTCTCCGCCCACCGACTTGTTAGCGCTATCATACGTTCCTGAACCCTTTTCACAAGATCGTGGTCGCTGATCCGCCACTCTTTTCATGTCCGCTGCAATGTCCTAGCCTTTCGTCAAACTGTCAAAGCACAGTTGCATGTTTGATATCGGAGCAGTGATGAAAGACCTGGCCGGGCGCTCAACAGATGCCAATGTTGGCAAATTCTGTGATCCGCAACTGACAGCTCAGGGTGAAACCCGCGCGACAGTGCGGCTGAGCAATCCGCAAACGCTTTGGTTTAACACCGGCACCTTGTGCAACATCGAATGCGTGAACTGCTATATCGCGTCGAGCCCTCGCAACGATGCACTGGTCTATATCACGGCAGATGAGGTGCGTGACTACCTCGACCAACTTGAGAACCGCCGCTGGGGTGTGCGTGAGATCGCCTTTACCGGCGGTGAGCCCTTTATGAACCCCCAGATGATCGAGATCGCGCAAGCACCGCTCGCGCGGGGCTACGAGGTGCTCATCCTGACCAACGCGATGCGGCCGATGATGCGGCCGAAGTTTCAAGAGGGGCTGAAACGTTTGCATGCGGCCTATCCGGGCAAGCTTACCCTGCGGATTTCTGTCGATCACTTCCAGCCGGAGCTGCATAATGCAGAACGGGGGGCCGGTGCTTTTGAACGCACCCTGCAGGGCATGGAATGGCTGCGCGACAATGGTCTTCAAATGGCCGTTGCGGGGCGCTCAGTTTTCGGCGACAGCGATGCAGAAAGCCGCGCCGGCTATGCCGATTTTTTTGCCAAGCACAACTTTAAGATCGATGCCTATAACCCTGGCGTTACAGTTCTTTTCCCTGAGATGGATGAAACGGTCGAAGTGCCAGAGATTACAACAGCCTGCTGGGGGATCCTCGACAAATCACCCGATACCATCATGTGTGCATCCTCGCGCATGGTGGTCAAAAGGCGCGGCGCGGCGCGTCCGGCGGTGCTGGCCTGCACGCTCCTGCCCTACGCGCCCGAGTTCGAGCTTGGCGAAACCCTCGCAGAGGCGGAGCGTGACGTGGCGCTTAATCATCCCCACTGCGCAAAGTTCTGCGTTCTTGGGGGTGCCACCTGCTCAGCCTAAACAAGGCGCACTACATGCCCTTCGCGCGGGTCGACCCTGCCTGAAGCGACGGCGGCATATATCTCGCGACTGGCCGCGAGCCCCTGGTGCACCGTGACGTCCATCCAGTTTGACGCTTCTGCGGCGAGGCGTGAAAAGGCTTTTCCAATGCGCCGGTCGATTTCACCTGGTCCCCATTCTTCCCGCCGCTTAGCAATCTGCGCGGGCGCGAAAAAAAAGCTAGGCTTCACGCCTTCGAGTTCCACGGCCGGGTCAAACTGATCCCAATGGCTGATCCCGACGGCGGCGGAATGCTTCATCTGCGCCTTCAGGTGACTGTGAAGCCGGGCCTTCACCTCGGCATTCCCAGCCATATCCACAAACACAGACGGGCGGTGCGGCACCTGCTCGATCTGGTCATAGCTCAACACCTGATCGCAGGCGTTAAGTCCTTCGACAAATCCGCGATTTCCAGGAGAGGTCAGACCGACAATCTGAAAGCCGCGGTTTTCAGCCTCAGCCAGGTACTTACACAGCCCAAGGCCCGTTTTGGACGATGCGCTTCCGACAAGGATCTGCTCGGCACCGAAGTAGGCATTGTCCTCCAGCCAATCAGACAAGAGGTAAGACGTGGCCAAAAGCGGCTGCAACAGCGCGCGCAGGTGATCTTCCTCAGGTGACGTTGCCCCTACCGGCACATAGCTGTTGTAAACGGCTGGAAGCGCACGCCGATGTTCGGCCAAATCTGTGACAGTGCCACGGGATGAGACTTTAGGCGTGATCACCAAGGTCTCAGCCATGGGATAAAAGCCGTAAAGACGCGTCCCAATGGGCAGCGCATCGTGCAGGCTTTCTGTGACTTTGGCCACGCCCCAGACCGGCACAAGGCCCTGCCCGACGACATAGCTTGGAAAGAACTTCCAGTAGCCTATGGCGAAACCGGAGGCTGCGTACGTGACGTTATTGGCCGTGATCGCAAAGCTCTCGAGCGTCAGGCGCGCCTGCCCGGGCTCAAGCGGTGCTTGCACGGTCTCGTCCATCGCCGTTTGCGCGATTTTCTTCTGATCCACCAAAACACGCTGCATGTTGTCCTCCCTGGTCTTTGATCGAGAGTTTAACGCAGCCAACGCGGCGGGTCAGAGAAAATCCGTGCTACGCTGCGTCAATGCAGCGTGAATTCTCCCACTTGATGCTGCCAAGCGCCTGTTGCCAGCATCTTGCGATGGGTAAAGCGCACTGAATGCAGCGGCCCTTCGATCTCTGATCGCCAAAATTCGACAAATTCAAAGAGTTTGGGGTGGTCCGGTGCGATATCGTATTCTTGCCAAATGTAGCTGTTCAGAACATGCTGGTAATCCGGCATCCGGTAGAAAAACTCCGCCGTGGTCAGCCCATACCCGCGCAGCATCAGTTCGGTTTCACTTGGGGACATTTGCGCCTCCTTTTTGGTTCGATCTGGATAGCTTGCCACATGATTTTTACTTTTCAATGAAAACAGTGTGTTAGCACTTTGGCACCGCGGGTGCTAACGGCCTTGAGGCATAGTGTTTGCACATGATCTGCGCAGGGTGCTATAATCAGACCCAAGATGTAGGTGCGACTAAGAATTGAGCATTGAACGTGAACGATACGCCCGAACCACCTGAAAACGATGATGAAATGCCGCCGGAACGTCCAAGCTATAGTGGCCCGACGGTGACCATCGAGGCGGAGATGCGCGCCTCTTATCTCGACTACGCGATGAGCGTCATCGTGTCGCGGGCCATTCCGGATTTGCGCGACGGTCTGAAACCCGTGCACCGCCGCATTCTCTATGGCATGCATGAGGCTGGCAACTCGCATGACAAATCTTATCGCAAATCAGTGCGGCCCGTGTCTGACGCGATGGGTAAATACCACCCTCATGGCGACAGTGCGATCTACGACGCTTTGGTGCGCATGGCGCAGGATTTTTCGATGTCTTTGCCGCTGCTCGACCCGCAGGGCAACTTCGGCTCTATGGACGGGGATAACCCTGCCGCGATGCGCTACACCGAGGTGCGCATGGCCAAGGCGGCAGGTTATCTGCTTGCCGATATCGACATGGAGACGGTGGATTTCCAGCCAAACTACGATGGCAAGGATCAAGAGCCGACGGTGCTGCCAGCGCGCTTTCCAAACATGCTGGTCAATGGGGCCGGTGGCATCGCGGTGGGCATGGCGACGAATATTCCACCGCATAACCTCGGCGAGGTGGTCGACGCCTGTCTGGCTTTGATCGACGATCCGGATCTGAGCTCAGAGCAATTGATTGACTACGTGCCGGGCCCGGACTTTCCCACAGGCGGCGTGATCCTGGGCCGCTCCGGCGCGCGCAAGGCATACCTTGAAGGCCGCGGCAGCGTTATCATCCGCGCCAAGACCCGCGTTGAGGAGATCCGCAAAGACCGCTGGGCGATCATCATTGATGAGATCCCCTATCAGGTGAACAAGGCCACGATGATCGAGCGCATCGCCGAACAGGCGCGCGATAAGAAGATTGAAGGCATCGCCCATGTGCAGGACGAATCCGACCGCTCTGGCGTGCGCGTGGTGGTCGAACTGAAGCGTGACGCGACAGCCGATGTCGTGATGAACCAGCTTTACCGTTTCACCCCGATGCAAACCTCCTTTGGCTGCAACATGCTGGCGCTGAACGGCGGTCGGCCTGAGACCTTGACGTTGCGCGGCTTTCTGACCGCTTTCATCGATTTCCGTGAGGAGGTCGTGGCGCGCCGCACGGCACATTTGTTGCGCAAAGCCCGGGACCGGAGCCATATCCTCTGCGGTCTGGCCGTGGCGGTGACAAACATCGACGAGATTGTGCAGACGATCCGGTCTTCCGCGGATGCTGCCGAGGCCCGAGGGCGATTGATGACGCGGCGCTGGCCCGCGCAAGACATCCTGCCCTACATCGCGCTCATCGATGATCCGACCCATACGGCCAATGACGATGGCACCTATAATCTGTCTGAGGCGCAGGCCCGAGCGATCCTCGAATTGCGCCTGCAGCGCCTCACCCAGATCGGCGTCAAAGAAGTCACGGATGAGCTTGAAGAACTCGCCGCAAAGATCAAAGAATACTTGGAAATTCTGGCCTCCCGCGAACGCATCATGGGCATCATTCATGAAGAATTGACCGAGGTAAAAGACCTTTTCGCAGTGCCCCGCCGCACGGAGATCTCCGACTGGTCGGGCGACATGGAAGATGAAGATCTCATCGCGCGCGAAGATATGGTCGTGACAGTGACCTCGGGCGGCTACATCAAGCGGACCCCGCTGGTTGATTTCCGAAGCCAGAAACGCGGCGGCAAAGGTCTCTCCGGCGGCACGCTAAAAGAAGACGATGTTGTGACGACACTTTTTGTCGCCAACACCCACACCCAACTGCTGTTCTTTACAACCGATGGGATGGTCTACAAGCTCAAGACATGGCGACTGCCCGCCGGAGGGCGCACCTCCAAAGGCAAAGCCATCGTCAACATCCTGCCCATCCCCACCGGCGTTTCCATCGCGGCGATCATGCCAGTGGACCGAGATGAGGCGGAGTGGGACGATTTGCAGGTGGTCTTTTCCACTTCCGCAGGCACGGTGCGGCGAAACAAGCTATCCGATTTCACCAACGTGATGCGCAACGGCAAGATTGCGATGAAGTTTGAGGAAGAGCATGCGCAGACGACGCTGATCAACGCGCGCATCGCCTCCAACGATGACGACGTGATGCTGGTCACCAATTCAGGGCGCGCCATCCGCTTTCCAGCGACAGATGTACGGATTTTCAACTCGCGCAGTTCCGTGGGCGTGCGCGGCATCAAGCTGAACGATGGGGACCGCGTGGTGTCCATGTCGATCATTCGGCACTCAGACGCGAGCTCGGACGAACGTGCCGCCTATCTCAAAATGCGCCGGGCAATGGCAGGCATAACGGACGAGGAAGATGGGACTGGGGATGAAGAGGAAGGCAATGCCAACATGCCCCTGCCGCAACAGCGGTATGCCGAGATGTCTGCCGCTGAGAACCTCATCCTCACCATCACCGCGCAGGGCTCGGGCAAGCTGAGCTCAAGCCACGACTACCCCGTGCGCGGGCGCGGCGGCCTTGGGGTGACGGCAATGGACAAGGCGATGCGCGGCGGCGACATCGTCGCCTCCTTCCCGGTGGAAATGGACGACCAGATCATGCTTGCCACGTCAAAAGGGCAATCCATCCGCGTGCCTGTGGACGGCATCTCTTTCCGCTCTCGCGCCGCCGGCGGCGTGCGCGTCTTCAACACCGGTGCCGGCGAAGAAGTCGTGAGCGTCGCTTGGATCGCCGAGCAGGGCGATGAGCCGGCGACGCCGGGCGATGAGCCCTAAAGGGCATAAAGCTGCGTGAACTTATCTTTGAGGTAGTCCAAGAGCGGTGCCTCTGATGGCACTAACCCGCTCGCGCGCTCGATCACCTCTTTGGGCTCGAAGAGGCCGCCATGGGTCTGAAGATGCGCCCGCAGCCACCCTGTTGCGGGGGACGTATCCCCCCGCGCCAGGCTTGCATCGAGGTTCGGCACCGCCGCGCGCAGGGCCTGGTACAAGCACCCCGCATAAACGTTGCCCAAAGAATACGTTGGGAAGTAGCCGAAGAGCCCGACGGACCAATGCACATCCTGCAAAACACCATTTGATGCCTTATCGACGGAGAAGCCAAAGTCTGCCGCGAAACGCTCGTTCCAAGCCGCCTCTAGGTCGGCAACCCGCAAATCGCCGGAAATCAACGCCCGTTCAAGATCGAACCGCAGGAGCACGTGCAAGTTGTATTGCAGTTCATCGGCCTCGGTGCGGATGAACCCGTCCGAAACACGGTTCACAACACGGTAGAATGTCTCCGCGTCGCTGATCCCAATCTCGCCGAAAGTCTCACGCATTTGCGTGTAGAGCCATCCGGTGAAGGCGCGGCTCCGGCCCAGCTGGTTTTCATAGATCCGGCTTTGGCTCTCGTGCACGCCCATAGAGACGCCCTGCCCCAGCGGTGTCAGCAGATAGGCGCGGTCAATCCCCTGCTCATAGGCTGCATGACCCACCTCATGGATGGTGGAGTAGATGCAATTGAAGGGCTCAGCGGGGTTTGTCCTGGTGGTGATGCGCACATCCAGCCCGGAGCCGGACGAGAAAGGATGCACCGCTTTATCGACCCGTCCGTTGCTCAAATCATAGCCGAAAGCCTCAGCGAGCTTTGATGACAACGCCAATTGCTTGGCCTCGTCAAACGTGCCGTGCAGGACAGGCGGAGCTTCTGCCTCCCGCACAGCGGCACGCAACGCGCTCAGGACAGGCCGCATTGCACCAAACATCGCCTCAAGCTCAGCCCCAGTGGCCCCAGGCTCATAGTCTTGCAACATGGCGTCATAGACATCGCCGCCGTTGGCCAAGGCCGCGCCTTCTTCGCGCTTGAGGCTGATGACCTCCTCCAACGTCGGTGCGAAAGAAGCGAAATCGTCCTGAGCGCGCGCCTCAGCCCAGGTGCCCTGCGCCTGTGAGGTCACCCGCGCGATGCGCGCCGCCAATGCACTGGGCACCTTGCTGGCCCGATCAAAGCTGCGCTGGATGTGGCGCAGATGCGCGGCAGCGACGGGGTCCAGCGCTGCCCTGTCGAGGGCTGCCAACCAGTCTCCAACCCGCGCATCCATGCGCCGGGCGTGCAGCACGCTTTCAAGGGCGGCCATTTCCTCGCCCCTTTGCGCGGCGGCCCCGCGTGGCATCATGGTCTCTTGGTCCCAGCCCAACCGCCCCATCACCTGAGACAGCGCTTGGGTCTCACGGGTGTAGGCCATCAGATCATCAAAGGCGGACATATCACGTTCCTCTTACGGATGTGGCGATGGGATAAGCGCTTAAAAACCGTGCGCGTAAGATCAGCACCCACAGTACGACGGCCAGTGCTTGATGTACGAGCGCGATGTGCACGGGGGCCGCATAGAGGACGGTCGTAATCCCCACAGCCATCTGCAGGGTCAGCACAGCCATCATCGCGTTGAACGCAAAGCGTGTGGAGGGATGCGCCGACGTGCGCCCCCGCAGCCAGACAAAAATGCCAAAAAGAAAGAGCACGTAGGCTGTCATCCGATGCACGAATTGCACCAACCCCGGGTTCTCAAAACCATTGCGCCAAAACGGTGTCAGATCGAATGCATTGACCGGGAAAAACCGCCCCGCCATGAGCGGCCAATCCGCGTAGGTGCGGCCTGCATCGATCCCAGCCACCAGCGCGCCCAAAAGGATCTGCAAAAAGCTCAGATGCAAAAGTCCTGTGGCCAGGCCGAACTGTCGGTTTTCTTTGACCCGCCGCGCCTGCATCAGATCGCGGTCGGGACGGCCAAGCAGCAGCACATACCAGGTGATGAAGCCCAAGATCACGAATGCAAGGCCGAGGTGGGTGGCCAGACGGTAGCTGGCGACGTCCACCATGCCTTCTCCCGTGGTCACGCCAGAGGACACCATCCACCAGCCGATTGCCCCCTGCGTGCCGCCCAACATGCCGAGCAAAAGCAGCCGGGGCGTCCACCCCACGGGGATCTGACGGCGCACCAGAAACCACAAAAACCCCAGGGCCCACACAAGGCCGATCACCCGGCCCAACTGCCGATGTCCCCATTCCCACCAGTAAATGACCTTGAAGTCGCTCAGCGTCATCCAGTCGTTTTGTAGAAGAAACTCGTCGATCTGCTTGTATTTATCGAACTCTGAGGCCCAGTCCGCCGCGCTCAACGGTGGGATCGCCCCCGTGAGCGGCCGCCACTCGGTGATCGAAAGCCCGCTGTCGGTGAGCCGGGTCATCCCGCCCACTGAGATCATCACAAAGACCAGCGCAAAGAGCATCATCAGCCACACCCGAATGGCCCCGCGCGCGGTGCTGCGTCCGCGGTCGATCACACCGGTTTGCGCAACGGCGCGCACTGGCTCCGCCGCCCCGACTTCTTCAAAGAGTTTGCGTTTTTGCGCCATGGATGTTGCTCGCTCAGGGATCGTTTGCTGGTACGCCAAAGCCGGACCGAGGTCTAGCGCGCCGCGCACGCCTTTTGTCGCAAGCCTAACCTCTGTCTTTCCATCGCACCATTTGGCGCATCATCCCATGCAGCATCTGCACATCCGCCCGGGTCAGCGGCATGCGCGACCACATGTTGCGCAAGTTCACCTTCATTGAGGCCTCTTTATGCGCGGGAAAAAAGAAACCTGCTTCATCCATGCGCCCCTCATAGTGATCCGCGAGATGCTCGATCTCCGCCCCGTTGGCCCAATCGGTCCCGGCGAGACCCGGCATTTGCGGCTGCACCGCGCTGGTGGTCCTCATCCACTCATACCCCATCAACAAGATGCATTGCGCGAGGTTGAGTGATGGGAACGCAGGGTTCACCGGCACGGAAACGATGGCGTTGGCCCGCGCGATATCCTCGTTCTCAAGCCCTGCCCGCTCCGGCCCAAAAAGCACGCCAACGCGCGAGCCCGCCGCGATCCGGGCGCATGCTTCTTGCATTGCGGCCTCTGGGCTGAAGACGGGTTTTGTCAGATCGCGGCTGCGCGCTGTTGTGGCGAACACAAATGTGCAGTCCGCAAGGGCCGCTGGCAGATCGGCGTAGAGCTGCGCCTCATCCAAGAGCCGCCCTGCCCCCGAGGCCATGGCATCCGCCGATGGATTGGGCCAGCCGTCGCGCGGGGCAACAATGCGCATATGATCCAAGCCAAAATTCCACATCGCCCGCGCCGCCGCACCGATGTTCTCCCCCATCTGCGGACGCACCAGAATGAATGCCGGAATGGCGGGGGGAGTGGCGGCCTCAGACATGATGTTTCCTTACTGGCTCAGATGACGCACCTCAAGCGGCCTGTGCAGCGGTCTAAAGACGCCCCGTCGCCACGCCCCGTTTCCTTTTGCACGGGCCTCAGATAAGCCTGCGCGCATTGTGCAAAAAGGAGCCGCAATGCCCGCCCCGGATCAGCCGCAACTCTATCTCATCACGCCGACCGCGTTTGATCTGCAGAGCTTTCCTGATGTGCTGGCATCCGTGCTCGATGCGCATGAGATTGCCTGCGTGCGTCTGTCGATGACGAGCCAGGACGCGGATTTGGTCGCGCGCGCGGCGGATGCACTGCGCGAGATCACCCATGCGCGCGACATTGCTCTGGTCATCGCGGAGCACATCCAGCTTGTGACCCGCCTCGGCCTTGATGGCGTGCACCTGAGCGATGCATCAAAATCCGTACGCGCCGCTCGAAAAGCGCTTGAGGGGGATGTGATCGTCGGCAGCCACTGCGGCACGTCAAAGCACGATGGGATGAGTGCGGGCGAAGCGGGGGCCGATTACATCGCCTTTGGCCCCGTGCGTGCAAGTGAGCTTGGCGACGGGGGTTTTGTGCCCTCAGATCTTTTCAGTTGGTGGTCCGAAGTCGTCGAAGTACCCTGCGTGGCGGAGGGTGGGCTCGATCTGGATCATGTCGCCCGCCTTGCCCCCTACACGGATTTTTTTGGCATAGGTGATGAGATTTGGGGACAGGACGATCCCAAGACCGCCCTGACAAACCTCATCGCGCCCCTGCGCTGACGTTTTCGTATGAAGGGCTGCTTTAGCCGCCGCCGCCGGAAAGCGAGATCGTCGGACTAGACGTACCTCCGGTCAGAAACCCGGTGAACGGGGCCTCTACCCCTTGCTGACGCAGCACCATCGGCCCGCCGCCCTGCGGCCAGCGGAAGACCGCAGAACCCGCTCCACCCGATACGCTGCCGGTCAGCCGCCAAACGGAGACGCGTGAGAACTCAAACGCCACGTCATCCGGCACCTCCAGTGCCTTGGTCGAAAGCGAAACGCCGGCGCCATCGATACTCAAGAGGGGCAATGCATTCCACTTTCCAAGCAACCCACCCGTCCGCACAGCAATTTCTGGCCCCGAGAGCGCGCGCAGCATATCGTAGGCCTCAGCCTGGGATGCTTCATCGGTGTCTTCGATGACATCCAAATCAACGCCCGCCAGGAACGCTTCGAGGTTGATCTGCAAGACAACTGACACCTCCCCCTGCGCCACTTCCAGATCAATGATGGTCGGCTGCACCTCATGCGACAGCGCAGGCATTGCCAATCCGCAGCAGAACACAGACACTAGGCACGCCGTAAATCGCCGCGCTACCGCCCCAAAGAAAGCTGTCGTTCTCATGTTATCTCGTGTCCTCATCTGCCTGCTGGCCCTGATCCCTGCAACGCTTTGCGCACATGAATTCTGGATTGAACCGCAGGCATATCAGATCGAGAGCGGAGAGGTTCTGCAAGCGGATTTCAAAAACGGCGAGGAGTTTCGCGGCACATCGCTTGCGTACTTTGATCGCGGTTCTGCGCGGTTTGAGCTCTATGCGAACAGCAAAAGGGTCGCGCTCACCCCGCGGTCGGGGGACCGGCCCGCGCTCGACGTGCCAGCACCGATAGGGAATGGGCTTGTCGTGATCGCGCATGAGACGACGCCGTCGCGTCTGACCTACCGCGAATGGGCAAAGTTCATGCGCTTTGCCGAGCACAAGGATTTTCCGAGCGCCGCCGCGACACATCGGGCCAACGGCTGGTCGGAGAGCCAGTTTCGCGAAAGATACACCCGACACGTCAAAGCCTTGATCGCAGTGGGGAATGGTACCGGGGCCGATGTGAACTTTGGCATGCGCACGGAATTTATTGCGTTGACAAACCCTTATGCACCAGACTTTGCGCAACAGATGAAGGTGCGCCTGCTGATGGATGGCCAACCGCGCAGCAACGCTCAGATCGAGGTCTTTGCCCGTGCCCCAGATGGCAGCGTCAGCATTTCACTCTTCCGCACAAACAGCCGCGGCGAGGCGCGGATCCCGGTCGACCGCGGGCAGGCCTACCTTTTTGACGCGGTCGTCTTGCAGCCCGCACCGGAGGCCACCCGCGAAGCCGGCGCCTTGGTTTGGGAAACTTACTGGGCTGCCCTCACCTTTGCTGTGCCAGAGTGAGCCTGCGGATCTTTCAGAGCGTCTTGCAGACCCCATGCACGAAGGCTGGCGGAACTGCATGAGCGGCACCCCGGACATCCTCTGCATCGGCTCCGTCTTGTGGGACATCATTGGGCGCGCCGATGTTGCGATGCGGCAGGGCTCGGACATGCCTGGGCACATCACCGAACTGCCGGGCGGCGTTGCCCTGAACATCGGGATGGCGCTCGCCCGCTTCGGACGCAAACCCGCGCTTCTCAGCGCAGTTGGACGAGACACTGCGGGTGACGCGCTGATCAAAGCCTGCCAGACACGTGGCCTTTCAACAGAGTACATCTATCGCTCCGACGATTTGCCCACAGACCGCTACATGGCCGTAGAGGGTGCAAATGGCCTCATCGCAGCGATCGCTGATGCGCATTCGCTGGAGGCTGCCGGCGCAAAGATCCTCGGACCCTTTGCCGACGGTGCCCTGCCCAAACCCTACCGGGGTGCCGTGGCGCTGGATGGGAACCTCACTTTGGACCTTTTGGCTGAGATTGCGCATTCCTCCCTTTTCGCTGAGGCTGATCTGAGGGTCGCCCCAGCATCGCCGGGCAAAGCGCTGCGGCTCGCACCGTTTTTGCACGAAAAGCGCGGCACGCTTTACGTCAATCTCGAAGAGGCGGGGCTCTTGTGCCAGAAAGACTTTGAGAGCGCGGAGCGGGCTGCGGAAGCCTTGCTCGCGCGCGGTGCCGCCCGCGTGGTTGTGACAAACGGGGCCAATCCTACAACGGTTGCGCAGGGCAACGAAATGATCACCCAAATCCCTCCCGCCGTACCGGTCACCCGGGTCACGGGCGCGGGCGACACCTTCATGGCCGCGCACATTGCCGCGGAGTTGGAGGGGCTTGGCACCGAGGCCGCGCTGTCACAGGCACTTGAGGCCGCCGCCCGCTACGTGTCTGGAGAGACAAAGATATGATTGATCTTCCCCTTGTTTTCAGCACTGAGGTGGCAGAGGCCCGCGCCGTGGCAAAACCGATTGTGGCACTGGAAAGCACCATCATCACGCATGGCATGCCCTACCCGCAAAACGCGGAGGTTGCGCGGCAAGTCGAAGATGACGTGCGCGCAGCGGGTGCCGTCCCAGCCACCATTGCAGTGATGGAAGGCCAGCTGTGCATTGGACTTGAACCAGATGCGTTGCAGAAACTGGCGCAGGCCAAAGGAGTGGCAAAGCTCAGCCGTGCAGATATGGCCGCTTGCCTTGCAACAGGTGGCACGGGTGCCACCACCGTCGCTGCAACGATGATCGCTGCACATCTCGCAGGCATCTGGGTCTTTGCAACCGGTGGGATCGGTGGCGTGCACCAGGGCGCAGAGACCTCGTTCGACATCTCTGCCGATCTGTTCGAGCTCGCTCAAACCCCGGTGACTGTGGTGGCTGCGGGGGCAAAAGCCATCCTCGATCTGGGCAAAACGCTGGAGGTGCTCGAGAGCCACGGGGTGCCCGTGATTGCCTTTGGCCAGGACCGTTTTCCCGCATTCTGGTCGGCGGAATCCCTGTTTGAGGCCCCCCTGCGAATGGATCAGGCCGAGGACGTCGCCAAAGCGCACCGCATGCGCCAAGCCTTGCGACTTCCCGGCGGACAGCTTGTCGCCAATCCCATCCCGAAGGACGCCGAGATCGCGGCCAAACGGCTGGCCCCAATCATCGCCCGGGCACAGGAAGATGCGCGCGCGCATCAGATCACCGGCAAGGCCGTGACACCCTATCTTTTGCAGCGCATCTTTGAACTGACGGAGGGGCAATCCTTGCGCGCCAACATCGCCCTTGTGCGCAACAATGCCCGCCTTGCAGCGGCCATCGCCCAAGCACTGGCAAGCCCATCTGATTAATTCTGCGGCAGCCGCCAGATAATGTCGCAGCGCCAGGCCAAAGCCATTGTGGTCCCCCCATCAAGCACATAGGTATCCGTGTGTTAGCTGGGATTTGCGACTGAATGAACACGCCTTTCGACCTTGAACCACCGCGGCGCGGTGGCTTGATCAGTTCGCTGCGCGCCTCATTTTTGACCGGTCTGGTTGTGATTGCCCCGGTGGGCCTGACCCTGTGGCTCATCTGGACGGTTGTCGGCTGGATCGACGGTTTTGTCCTGCCCTTGGTGCCAGAGGGATATCAGCCGGACAAGCTGCTGCAAGACCTGCTGGGGCTTGACCCGTCTGTCCAGATCAGCGTGCGCGGCATCGGCGTGGTGATCTTCCTGCTCTTCACCATCATCGTGGGCTGGTTGGCGAAAGGGTTCTTGGGCCGATCCTTTATCCGCTTCGCAGAAAGCCTGGTCGAACGCACTCCTGTGGTGCGCTCCATCTATTCTGGGATCAAGCAGATTTCCGAGACGATCTTTGCCCAATCCGAACGTAGTTTTGAGAAAGCCGCCTTGATCCAATACCCCCGCAAAGGCATCTGGGCACTCGGCTTCATCTCAACGGACGCGAGAGGTGAGGTCTTGGCCAAAGCAGGCGGCGGTGATGAGCCGATGGTGTCGGTCTTTGTGCCCACGACCCCAAACCCAACTTCTGGATTTCTATTGTTCTTTCCCAAATCTGATGTGATCGAATTGGACATGAGCGTTGAAGATGCGGCCAAGCTGGTGATTTCGGCGGGTCTGGTCTACCCGGCCGAGCGGCCAGCGCTCCAAGACAAAGAGACCATCGAACTGCCGCAGAAAATCGGGATGCGCGGCTAGCTCAGGCGAACATTTCGCGCAGATTAACGCTGCTTTCCTGGCCGATCTTGTTCTTGTGCTCGGCCAGAAACGCCTCGGCTGCGGCCTGACCCGCAGCCTTCAACCGACCGATCACAGCGACATTGGGCACCATTTTCGTGGCAACCGAAAGCTGCTCCATCAAGGTATCATCGGCGATCATATGCACCCGCACGCGAGACAGCTCTGTTGTTGAGACTTTACCTTCATCCAGCAGGCGCTGCACGAAATCGATGGCCCGTAATTCTCGCAAAAGGCTGGAGTTAAAACTAATCTCGTTGATCCGATTCTGGATCTGTTTCGCCGTCACGGGCAGTGCTTCGCGTTCCAGCGGGTTGATGTTGATGATCACGATGTCATCAGGCGTCTCTCCGGTAAAGAGCGGAAAGAGCGCGGGGTTACCGGTGTAGCCGCCGTCCCAGAAAGCCTCAACCTGGTCGGTCGAAGGATCGAAGATCTCAACGGCCTTGAAAACCGTGGGCAAACACGCTGAGGCCATGAGCGCATCAGCAGAAATCTCATCGCCTGAAAACACCTTGATCTTGCCATTGCGGACCCTGGTAGCGCAGACGTGCAGAAAGGGTGCGACCTGGCCGCAGATCTTGTCGTAGTCAAACTTCGCCACAATGTCGGTCAGTGGATTGCGGTAGAACGGACCGTAGGTGTAGGGCGTCGTGACCATGCCCACCGCGTTCGCCATCGCTACCGGCCAACTGTATTCAATGGCATTGCTGAGCGCACTCAACCCAAAGGGCATCATCCAATCGCCCATGCGCAGATCATTCGTTCCCGCCACCTGGCCCCAAAGCCAGTCAAGATTTGCCCGCGCGCCCTTCCGGCCGTTGCGGACGTATCCCGCTTTCAGCGCAGCACCGTTCAAGGCCCCCGCAGAGGTGCCAGAGATCCCGCAGATTTCAATCTCATCTTCTTGCAGCAATCGATCCAGAACACCCCAAGTGAACGCACCATGGGCACCGCCGCCTTGCAGGGCGAGGTTGATCCGCTTTTTCTTTGCCATGCCGTCTGCCCCATTTCTGGCGATTATCAGCGCTGATATACTGCATCGCAGCATGCGCAACAACACCGCATGGCAAAAGGCTACACGCAGTGGTTGACTTTTCGCGCGTGAGGCGAATCTTTGTCCTTAACGCAGCTTTAATATTGTTTCACAGGAGAGATCATGACCGATAAGGCCCCCGCCCTCGATTGTTGCATAGTGGGTGCTGGCCCCGCTGGACTGCAAGCAGCCTACCTGCTGCGCAAGAAGGGGCTGAACATCCGGCTATTGGAGCGTGGCACCGGGGTCAGCGGCTTTTTCCGCAGATTCCCCCGCCACCGTAACTTCATCTCAATCAACAAAGTGCATACCGGATTGGCCGATGAAGAAGCGCAGATGCGCTATGATTGGAATAGTCTGCTCAATGACGAGGGGCTCAAGGTCGGCGATATCACCACGCGTTATTTTCCCAAGGCCGACGATTACGTCAGCTACCTTGAGCATTTTGCCGCCCATCTGGAGGATGAGATTGCGCTCGACGCTGATGTGATCCGTGTAAGCAAAACAGATGAGATCTTCGAGGTGCGCACCAGGGACGGCCGCATGTTCCGCGCCCGCCATGTGATCGTGTCAAGCGGTGTGACCCAACCCTGGCTGCCGGAGGTTGAGGGGATCGAACTGACCGAGAACTACATGACCTTTGACGTCACCCCGGAGCGTTTCGACGGCAAACGGGTGCTGATCCTGGGCAAAGGCAACGCAGGCTTTGAATCCGCGCAAAAGATGCTGGAACACGCTGCGTCCATCCACGTGATGAGCCCCAATCCCTTGAAGATGGCCTGGAACACGCATTTTGTCGGTCACGTGCGCGCCGTCAATGCGCAGTTCATCGACACCTATCAGCTCAAGTCACAGAATGCCGTCGTTGACGCGATGCCGGTCAAGATCGAGAAGGACGATGACGGCTATCTTGTCACCGCAAAGATGACCGCGGCAGAGGATCACGAGATCATCCTGCGTTATGACCACGTCATCGCCTGCACCGGCTTTCGTTGGGATCCGACGATCCTGGACGAAGACATTCGGCCCAACCTGCTGCATTTTAACAAATTCCCAGAGATGACCCCGCAGTGGGAGGCGCGCAGCACCCCCAACCTTTGGTTTGCGGGCACCATCATGCAATCGCGCGACTTTAAGAAAACCATGTCGGGCTTTGTGCACGGCTTTAGGCACAACATCGCGGCGCTCACGCATTTCATTGAAGGTCGGCTCAAGGGGACGGACTATCCGGTCTTTGAATCGCCGGTCGCGGGCACATCGCTGATTGATCTCATCATCAACCGCATCAGCCTGTCGACTGCCATGTTTTTGCAGCCCGGCTTTCTGGGCGATGTCATTCACCTCACCGGGTCAAAAACCGGGACACACTACCGCGACATCCCCGTGCATTGGGCGCAAGAGACACCGGAGGTGCTGGGCACAGACAGCCTGCTGATCACGCTGGAGTTCGGCAACTTTGGGCAGACCCCGACGCATGTGAAGCGGGCGCATACCGCCTACGGGGAGGAGCCTGATCCCTTCATCCACCCGGTGCTGCGCCATTACCGCGACGGCGTGCTGGTGGGCACCGTGCATCTCTCCGATCATCTCGACAGCGATTGGCGTCGCCCGGCGGACAAGGAAGCGGGTGCTGGCACCGTAACGGCGATGACCTTTGCCGATCTTGGCAAAACCCTGCCCATCGCCGAGGTCGTGCGCGATCAGATCGACACCTTCCTCAGCACCCAGGGCCTGCAAGAGCGTATCGCTGCTGAATGAGACCGCGTGACGGCGCTCAGAGCGCCGTCCACCCCCCGTCTACCGAGATTGTCGTGCCTGTGATCTGCGCCGCCGCCTCTGAGCAGAGGAAAGCGGCCGTGCCCCCCATCTGTTCCACAGTCGCAAATTCCTTGGAGGGCTGGCGTTCCAAGATGACCTTCTCTTTTGCCTCTTCCTCTGACATGTCGTACTTTTTGGCTGTATCAGGGATCTGATCCTCGACCAGGGGCGTCAGAACATATCCCGGGCAGATTGCATTGCAGGTGATCTGCTCTTTTGCAGTCTCCAAAGCAGTCACTTTCGTCAGCCCGACGACACCGTGCTTTGCCGCCACATAAGCCGATTTGAACGGAGAGGCGGTCAGCCCATGTGCTGAGGCCAAATTGATCACGCGCCCCCAGCCTGCATTGCGCATGACCGGCAGGGCTGCCGCGGTGGTGTGAAACGCTGAAGACATGTTGATCGCAATGATCGCGTCCCATTTGCCGCTGTCAAACTCAGGGATCGGTGCCACGTGCTGAATACCGGCGTTGTTGACCAAGATATCGCAGCGCCTCGCCTTTTCGACGAGGGCGCGGCATTGATCACCTTTAGACATGTCGGCCTGAATGTAGCTGGCGCTTACCTTTGTCTCATCAGCGATCTCTTGGGCCAGCGCATGGTCCTCTGGATCGTCGGTGAAGGAGTTCAGAACCACATTTGCCCCCGCGCGTGCCAGCTCCCAAGCAATGCCAAGGCCGATGCCAGAGTTTGATCCCGTAATGACCGCTGTCTTGCCGGTAAGATCGACGGTGAATGCCATGCCACGTACTCCTGTAATGCTGCAGTCGCATCATGTCCTGGGCGCAGCCAAAGGGAAACGGCCAAAGCTAACTTTCTGTTGCCGCAGGCAAAAAAAAAACGCCAGCACGAGGCTGGCGTTAAGTTATTGAGGCAGGTTTCATACAGGCAAGAAACCTATCGAGCAGTGTCACTGTTATAAGACAACTCCCGGCTGAGGCCAAGTATAAAGTTTGCACCCAACCCCGCGCCCGATTAACTATAGAGCCAATAAAAAAAGGGCTTAGCAGGATTGTTGCCAAAATGGTGAATGATTTTTTCTCCCCAGTGCGGCGGTTTGCAACGGGTTGTTTACTGATTCTGTTAACCTCTCACGCACAGGCTGATCCACAGCATGGTGTGGCGATGTATGGTGATCCCGCGCTGCCGTCTGACTTTGCCCATCTGCCCTACGCCAATCCCAACGCGCCAAAGGGCGGGCGGATCGTTTTGGGCAACACCGGCGGTTTTAACAGCCTTAACCCCTTCGTGCGCAAAGGCACCCCGCCCTGGCAGCTCCGCTTTTTCACCCATGAGAGCTTGATGGGCCGGTCATGGGATGAGCCTTTTGCCCTCTACGGCCTCCTGGCAAAAACCATCGAGGTCCCCGAGGATCGATCATGGGTGGAATTCACCCTCAGACCAGAGGCGCAATTTTCAAACGGCTCGCCGGTCACCGTCGATGACGTGATTTTCTCCTATGAGCTCCTGGGCAAGCAGGGCCATCCGCGATACCTCAGCCTTTACCAACAAATTGAGCGCATTGAGAAAACAGGGCCAAACCGGGTGCGTTTCGACTTTGCCACCGACAATCGTGAGCTCGCCTTGCTCGCGGGCATGCGCCCGATTCTCAGCCGCGCGCAATGGGAGGGTGTAAATTTTGCGGACGCCCCGCTGCAAAAGATACCAATTGGCAGCGGACCCTATACTGTGGCCGATTACGAAGTCGGCCGGTTCGTGCGCCTTGAACGCAATCCCGACTACTGGGGCGCTCAGATACCATTTCGGCGGGGCACCCACAATTATGATGAGATTAAGATCGACTTCTATGCCGATGGAAACATTATGTTTGAAGCGCTGAAGGGAGGCGAGATCTCCGCCGGGCGCGAGTTCAACACCCAGAAATGGGCCTCCCAATATGATTTTCCCGCCGTAGAGCGCGGAGAGGTCGCACTCTCCACTTTCCCGCACCAGAAGCCAAGCGGGATGACAGGCTTTGTGTTCAACACGCGGCGCGCGCCCTTTGACGACTGGCGGGTGCGTGACGCGCTGATCCATGCTTTCAACTTTGAATACATCAACGATACGCTCACGGGCGGCGCGGTCCCGCGGATCACCTCGTAGTTCTCCAATTCAGCGCTCGCCGCGCGTTCAGGGGCCGCCGGACCAGCGGTGTCGGCCCTCCTGACCCCATACGCGGACATCCTGCCACCCGATACATTGACCGGATATGCGCTGCCTGTCTCGGATGGATCACTGCGCAATAGGCGGGGCATCCGCGCGGCTTTGGCCTTGCTTGAGGCGGCGGGCTTTTCGGCGGCAGACGGCACAATGCGCGACGCAGCGGGAGAACCGCTCAGCTTCACGATCCTGCTGGCCCCGGGCAGTGCCCAAGACTTCGCGCAGTCGGACAAGGCGGCGACGCTCTATGTGCAGGCACTCTCGCGTCTGGGCATTGAGGCCAAGATAGAACAAGTCGACAGCGCCCAGATGACCGAACGGTTCGACGCCTTCGACTTTGACATCACGTCGTTTCGGCGCGCCCTGTCGTTGAGCCCGGGCAATGAGCAACGCTTTTATTGGGGCGCGCAAGCGGCAGACCAGCCCGGCACGCGCAACGTGATGGGCGTCAAAAGCCCCGCAATCGATGCGATGATCGACACGATGCTGACCGCCAAAGGGGCTGCACAGTTCACGGCGGCGGTGCGCGCGCTCGACCGCGTTTTGACCGCAGGGCGCTATGTGATCCCGATTTGGCAGTTCAACGAAGGCCGCATCGCGCATCGGGCAGAGATGCGGTATCCCGCGCGGCTGCCGCTCTACGGTGACGGCCCAAATTTCATGCCAGAAGTCTGGTGGTGGGAAGAGATGTAACCAAACCGTTACAATTGAGCGTTAGGCGCGAGGCTCACGTCGGCGCAAAAACCCAAAACAGCTTCGCTGCGGAGAACACGACGGTGCGGAACGCATTCCAAAAGAGGCGCGAAGAGACGACAAAAATGAGCTTTCTTGTGCGGTGCACCGGTAATTCCGCCCGTTCCATCATGTTAGAACCGCTGCTCAGGCACCCTTGGGCGTGGCCAGATCAGTGCTGTCTCCACGAGCAGCAAGCCCACCGGACTTCGGAAGTCTAAAAGACATGAAACCGACGGCTTGGCTTCGAAATCCTGGGACAAATTTGAGCAAGCCTCCTCACCTCCGGTGGACGCCGTCGTCACGATGTGCGGATCAGCGGCTGAAGAAACCTGTCCCGTTTGGCCCGGTAAACCCGTCAGAGCGCATTGGTAAGCTGAGGACCCATCAGCTGTGACCGCCGCGTTTGCCCCACCTTTCGAAATCCTAGAACGCCGAGCGCTGGCGTTCCTAAGCGTCCCGTTGCACAGAATGGACCAGCACACGCTAAAGACCCATCTCGCCCGCGTAGGAACACTGCCATGAGCGCAGGCATGTTGCGCCGCGCAGGAGCGGAGGCGCTTGGCACTGCGCTTCTGCTTATCTCTGTCATTGCCTCGGGGATCATGGGCGTGAACCTTGCAGGGGGTAACGTCGCACTCGCACTTTTGGCGAATGCCATCGCAACGGGCTGCATGCTCTATGTGATCATCACAACCCTCGGTCCCCTATCAGGAGCACACTTTAACCCTGCGGTGAGCCTTGCTTTCTACCTGCGCGGTGCGCTGCCCACAAAAGACCTGCTGATCTACGTCCCAGCCCAGTGTCTGGGCGGGATCCTGGGCGTCTGGGCCGCCCATATCATGTTTGCGTTGCCGGTTTTGCAAACTTCGCAAACTTTGTATCGGACCGGCGGTGCCCAGTGGTTTTCGGAAGGCGTCGCGACCTTTGGCCTTCTGTTTGTGATCTTCGGCGGCTTGAAATCTCGGCCCGAAGCCGTCCCCACGCTGGTCGCGCTCTACATCACGGGGGCCTATTGGTTCACCTCATCGACAAGCTTTGCAAACCCAGCGGTGACACTGGCGCGGGGGTTTTCGGACACCTTTGCAGGCATCTTCCCAGGTCACATCGCGATGTTCATTGTGGCGCAACTGGCCACAGTCTTTGTCGCGCACGCCGTTCTGCGATGGCTTTTTGACGATTACAGCGCCCCGCCTTGACCCTGAATCGCCGATACCCTGCCACGCTACGCGCTCTCGGGACATCGGCGATACTTGATGTTTCAAGTTAAAGGCGAGACGCTTTAGACAAGGGACGTCACCCAGAGGATCGTCGCATCCTCTGCGCTGACGCTGATCACATTGTGACCCATCGTGGCGTCGTAATAGGCGCTATCTCCACGTCGCAGCTCAACAGGCTCATAAAACTCCGTGTAAAGGAGGATGACCCCGGTCAGCACATAGAGAAACTCCTCTCCATCGTGGCGCACCCACCCGTCGAATTCTTCCATTCGCCGGGCGCGAATGCGGGCGCGGTAGGGCAGCATCTGCTTTTTACGCAACGCGTCTGATAGCAGTTCATGCTCATAGGTCGAGGTCGCCTTGGCACTGCCGTCGCCGGACTTTGTGACCGCCATCCGGCCGTTGATCTTTTCGGCCGCGGGCGGGGTAAAGAGCTGCGGCACCGAAATTTCCAAGCCGACGGCAAGCTTTTTGAGCGCGTCGTAGGTGGGCGACATCTGCCCGTTCTCGATCTTGCTCAGCGTGGAGCGTGCCAGCCCTGCCTGCTTTGCTGCCTGCTCCAACGTCCAGCCGCGAGCTTTGCGCAACTCGCGCACGCGCGCGCCCAGATCAACGGGCGGGGCCGCAGCAGCGTCACCGTTCTCGCGCGCAAGCTTGAGCATATTGCTCGGATTTTGGTCTGACATGGGCCGTCTATACCGACCGCGTCTGATGCTTGCAACGCGCCGAGGGCTGGGGTAGCGCGGGGCATGGATGTCACGCGACCCTGTCCCGAACCGTTCAATCTTGCAGCCTACGTCTTGGCGCAAGGTGCTCAGACGCCTCAGAAAATCGCCCTTTCGCTGGTGGGCACCGACGAAACCGAAGACTGGACCTATGCCGCGCTTATCCGTGCTGTTGCGGGCACCGCGCGGGGCTTTCTGGATCTGGGCCTCACGCCCGGAGACCGGGTGCTTTTGCGGCTGGACAACACACCTGATTTCCCTTTGGCCTATCTGGGCGCTTTGCACGCGGGCCTCGTGCCGATCCCGACGGCGGCGGCGCTCACGCTCACCGAGACGCAGAAAATCATAGAAAGTTTGCAGCCTGCGGCGATCCTCCATGACCCTGATATTGCTTGCCCCGCAGGGCCGGTGGTCTCGCTGAGCGCGCTGCGGGCGATGCGTGACCTGCCCCCTTTGGCACCGCATATGGGAGACCCCAATCGGCCAGGCTACATTATCTATACCTCCGGCACGTCTGGCCGCCCCATGGCGGTTTTGCATGCGCATCGTGCCATTTGGGCGCGCCGAATGATGTTTGACGGATGGTACGGGCTGAGCCAAGCCGACCGACTGCTGCATGCCGGTGCCTTTAACTGGACCTACACCCTGGGCACAGGCCTTATGGATCCCTGGACGGTAGGGGCCACCGCGCTCATTCCAAGGCCAGGCACGTCAAGCGCAGCTTTGCTGCCGCTCATGCGCCGTGAACGTGTCAGCATTTTTGCCGCTGCCCCAGGTGTTTATCGCCAGATGCTGCGTGGCCAAGACCCGATGGATCTACCGCATCTGCGCCACGGGTTGAGCGCCGGAGAAAAACTCCCAGAAAGCTTGCGCGACCGCTGGGAAGCCGTGACCTCATCACCCGTCTTTGAAGCCTTCGGCATGTCCGAATGCTCCACCTTCATCTCAAGCAGCCCAAGCCATCCGGCGAAAACTGGCACCATCGGGCGGCCCCAGCCCGGCCGTCAGATCAGTTTGCGAACCCCTATAGGGGCGGCCGCTGCCAACAGCGAAGGCGTGATTGCGGTGCACAAGAGCGATCCTGGCCTCGCCCTCGGCTATGTGGACGCCGCGCAGGCATTCGCCAAGCGCTTTGAAGGTCCGTGGTTCTTGACCGGCGACATCGGTGCGGCTGATCCTGCGGGCAACATCACCTATTTGGGGCGGCGCGATGACATGATGAACGCCGGTGGCTTTCGGGTCTCACCGCTCGAAGTCGAGGAGGCCTTGCGCCAGGCCCCGGGGATCAACGGGATCGGTGTGACAGAAGTGGAAGCGAAACCAGGCACCCGCATCATCGCCGCCTTCTACACCAGCGAGGCCGCTTTGGACGAAGACGCCCTGATGGCGTTCGCCAAAGACCGCTTGGCACGCTATAAGCAGCCGCGGTGCTACATCCGCCTCGACACGCTGCCGGTCAGCGCAAATGGCAAACTCCAGCGCCAAGCATTGCGCGCGACCTTTGAGGCTGAAAATGACCAAACCCATCAAACTTGATATCATGTCGGATCCGATTTGCCCTTGGTGCTACATCGGCAAGACCCACCTCGATAAGGCGCTGGCTGACAACCCCGGACATCCTTTTGAGATCGAATGGCACCCGTTCCAACTCAATCCTGATATGCCACGGGACGGCATGGACCGTCGCGCCTATCTCGAAGACAAGTTTGGCGGCAAGGAGGGTGCCGCGCGGGCCTATGCGCCGGTGATGGAGCAGGCCGAAGCGGCGGGGCTCACCATCAACTTCGGCGGCATGCAGCGCACACCAAATACGCTGGATGCACATCGGTTGATCCACTGGGCGGGCATCGAGGGACGCCAGATCGCAGCCGTGCACGCCCTTTTTGAGGCCTACTTCGTCGAGGCGCGCGATATCGGCGACCGCGAGGTATTGGCCGATGTGGCCGACAGCATCGAAATGGACGCGGCGGTCGTCACACGGCTCTTGGCCACCGAAGAAGACACCCAATCGATTAAGGATCGAGATGCGCATAGCCGACAGATGGGGGTGCGCGCGGTGCCGACTTTCATAATAGGAAATCAACATGCGGTACCGGGCGCGCAGCCGCCCCACCTGTGGGCCCAAGTCATCGGTGAGCTTGCAGCACAGCAATCGGTATCGTAGCTGCCGCTGACCTCTTCTGCAGGGCGCGCCCGCCGTCTGTCTCACGCTGCGAAACAGTTGATTACGAGAAAGGCAGATTTTTGCGGTGCCTGCGTCGAGAAGTGGCTCAGACCTGATTTAGGTTGTGACCCATGCAACCTTAAGTTACTGACGCTTAACGGCGTCAATAGCCTTAGCGCTGCGCCAGGGTTGGAGCACAGCATTGACGGCGAAAACAGACCCTTTCCCCATGGGAAAACTGGAATTCGTGGCCCTGGTCGCGATGATGTTTGCGACGATTGCGTTTTCCGTTGATGCAATGCTGCCGGCTCTGCCGGAGATCGGCGCGGCTCTGAACCCGAGCGATCCGACCCGGGCCTCCCTCGTGCTCACCACCTTTATCTTGGGCTTGGGCGTGGGCACCTTTATCGCAGGGCCCATCGCGGATGCATTGGGACGCAAACCCACGATTGTTCTTGGAGCCATCATCTATATCGTCTCGGCGCTGATCGCTTGGGCGGCTTGGTCACTGGAGGTTCTGCTGATCGCCCGTGTTTTCCAGGGGCTGGGTGCTGCGGGACCGCGCATCGTGTCGGTGGCGATTGTGCGCGATCTCTTTGTGGGCCGTGAAATGGCGCGCATCGTCTCCTTTATCATGCTGATCTTTACGCTGGTGCCCGCCATCGCGCCGCTGATGGGGGCCGTCATCATCGATGCTTTTGGCTGGCGCTCAATCTTCATGTGCTTTGTCGGATTTGTCGTCTTTTTGCTGATCTGGATGGGGTTTCGACTGCCCGAAACGCTGCTCGCGGGCGCGCGCAAACCACTCAGGCTCAGCACCATCTGGGCGGACGTAAAGGAGGTCTTGGTGCACCCCTCAGTCCGCGTATCGATCGCAGTGCAGGGCCTTGCCATGTCGATGCTATTTTGCACCCTCGTGATGATCCAGCCGATCTATTACGAGGTTTATGACCGCCCCGAGAGCTTTCCCTATTGGTTTGCGCTAGTCGCGCTGCTGGCAGGTTCGGCGAGCATTTTGAACGCAGCACTGGTGGTGCGCATCGGTATGCGTGGCATGGTGATGTGGATGTTGGCGGTGCAGATCGGGCTGTCCTTGGCGATGTTCATCTTTGATCTTGGCGCGCTGCCCGAACCTTATGGCTTTGCCGCCTTTGTCATCTGGCAAACAAGTCTCTTCTTTCAGGCCGGGCTGACCCTTGGCAATCTCAACGCTATCGCGATGGAACCGATGGGCCATATCGCGGGCACCGCCGCTTCTGTGGTGAGTGCTGTCTCAACCGTGATTGCCGCGCTGATCGCCTCTCCGGTCGCCCTGCTCTTCAACGGCACCATCACACCGCTTGTCGTGGCGATTGGGCTTTTGGCAACGGGCAGCCTGTTGCTGATGCTCTACATGCGGCGCATCGAAGGCGAACCCGTCGAGATCCGAACGCTATGAACCGGGAAGGGCCTAGGCCGCCGCACCTTTGGTGCGCTTGTCCGCCTTTTCGCGGGCAATCACATGCTCGGCCAGGTCGCGGGCGATGGCAAATGCCCCCTTGATCTTATCGGCGTCAGACTTCCAATCCCGGCGCACAACGATCTTGTTGTCCTTGACCTTGGCCAGACCGCGCTGATCTTGGATGAATTTCACCAACCCCTCAGGCGAGGCGAATTTGTCGTTGTGGAACTGGATCACCGCACCTTTCGGCCCGCCATCAAGCTTGGCAATGCCCGCGCGCTTGCACATCGCTTTGATCCGCACCACCAGCATCAGCGTGTTCACTTCCTTGGGCAGTTTGCCAAATCGGTCGATCAGCTCAGCAGCGAAGCCTTCCAACTCCACCTTGGTCGACAGACCCGAGAGCCGCCGGTAAAGCCCCAAGCGCACATCGAGGTCGGGCACATAGTCTTCGGGGATCAGCACTGGCACGCCAAGATTGATCTGCGGGGCCCATTGGTCATCGGCCTCAGCGAGGCCCTCCATCTCACCCGACCTGATCTTGGCAATCGCCTCTTCCAGCATGGATTGATACATCTCAAAGCCGACGTCGCGCATCTGACCCGATTGCTCTTCCCCCAGAAGGTTTCCGGCCCCGCGAATGTCGAGGTCTTGGCTCGCCAACGTAAAACCGGCTCCGAGGGTATCCAAAGACCCCAAGACACGGAGACGTTTTTCAGCGAGCGGCGTCAGCTTGGCTTTGGGTTTGGTCGTCAAATAGGCATAGGCACGGGTCTTAGACCGCCCCACACGCCCCCGGATCTGATAGAGTTGCGCCAGACCAAACATATCCGCGCGGTGCACGACCATCGTGTTGGCCGTGGGGATATCAAGGCCCGATTCTACAATTGTTGTGGCCAAAAGCACATCGAACTTGCCGTCGTAAAAGGCGTTCATGCGATCATCGAGCTCTCCCGCCGCCATCTGACCGTGCGCCACGACATAGGTGAGTTCCGGCAGCTGCTCTTTGAGAAAGGCCTCAATGTCTGGCAGATCGCTGATCCGCGGCACGACGTAGAACGATTGCCCCCCGCGGTAGTGCTCGCGCAAGAGCGCCTCGCGCAGGGTCACCGTGTCAAACTCGCTCACATAGGTGCGGATGGCGAGGCGGTCGACAGGCGGCGTGCCAATGATGGAGAGATCCCGCACGCCTGTTAGGCTCAGCTGCAGCGTGCGCGGGATCGGCGTGGCGGTGAGCGTCAAGACATGGATGTCCGTGCGCATCTGCTTCAGCCGTTCCTTGTGCTGCACGCCAAAATGCTGCTCTTCGTCAATGATCAGAAGGCCGAGGTTTAGAAACCTGATGTTCTTGGCCAGCAGCGCGTGGGTGCCGATCACAATGTCCACCGTGCCCTTAGCCATGCCGTCTTTGGTCTGCGCGGCCTCTTTGACCCCAATGAAACGGCTCAGCGCGCGCACCTCCACCGGAAACCCACGAAAGCGCTCGGCAAAGCTTTTTGCGTGCTGCCGGGCCAGCAAGGTCGTGGGAGCGATTACCGCGACCTGCACTCCGGACATCGCCGCCACAAAGGCTGCGCGCATGGCCACTTCCGTTTTGCCAAAACCCACATCGCCGCAGACCAGACGGTCCATCGGCGTGCCACTGGTCAAATCGTCGATCACATCGGCGATGGCGCGCAGTTGATCGTCGGTTTCCTGGTAGGGAAAGCGCGCGGAAAAGGCATCCCACATGCCCGGCGGCGGCTCCAACACCGGGGCCTTGCGCAGCGCGCGCTCCGCAGCGATACGGATGAGCTTGTCCGCCATCTCGCGAATGCGCTCTTTCAGCTTGGCCTTTTTCGACTGCCAGGCCCCGCCCCCCAGCTTGTCCAGCAAACCCTCTTCATGGCCGTACTTCGACAAAAGCTCAATGTTCTCCACCGGGAGATAGAGCTTTGAGCGTTCTGCATATTCCAGAAGAAGACATTCATGGGCCGCACCGGCCGCCGACACGACCTCCATCCCCTGATACCGACCGATCCCGTGATCGACATGCACCACAAGGTCACCGGGCGACAGGCTTTGGGTCTCAGTGAGGAAGTTCTCAGCCCGCCGCTTGCGCTTGGGCGCGCGGATCAAGCGGTCACCCAGCACATCCTGTTCAGAGATCACCGTGATCCGGCTGTCGCCGTCCCAGGGGGCTTCAAACCCGTGCTCAAGCGCCCAAACAGCCAGATGCAGCCCGCGCTTGCCGATGCGGGTGGCATCGGCGACTGGGATCGCTTCGGCCAATCCTTCGTCTTCAATGAGCCCCGTCAACCGCTCCCGCGCGCCGTCTGAGTAACTTGCGACAAGCACCGGACCATCTTGCAGCTTTGCTTTAATATGCGCAGCCAAGGCACCGAATAGGCTGATTGATTCCTGCTGGCGTTCCGGTGCGAAGTTGCGCCCTATGCGCGCACCCGCATCCAAAACGCTCAAGCCTGTGGGCTGCGGGAGAGGATTGAGCTGAACCACCCGGTGCGGGGCAAGAGCTGCCTCCCAAGCCGCATCGTTGAGGTAGAGCCCGCCGGGCGGCGCGGGCTTATAGACGCTGTCCATCTTGGACCGGTGCGCCATCGCCAAGCGGCGCGTCTCGTATTGATCTTCGATGCTCTCCCACCGGGCGAGCCGCGCAGGCGTCAACTGATCATCCAGCGTCACCGTGGCGTGCGGTAGAAAATCAAAAAGCGTCTCCAACCGCTCATGAAAAAGCGCCAGCCAGTGCTCGGCCCCCTGGCGTTTTGACCCGGCAGAGACGGCTTCATAGAGCGGATCATCGCTGCCCGCCGCGCCAAACTCAATGCGATAGTTTTGCCGAAAGCGTGTGATCGCCGCCTCATCCAGGATCACCTCTGATACGGGGGCGAGCTCCACCACCTCAAGCTTTTCTGTGGTGCGCTGCGTCACCGGATCAAAGCGGCGTGCCCCGTCAAGTACGTCACCAAAGAGGTCGAGCCGAACCGGGCCTAAGTCACCCGGCGGATAGATGTCGATGATGCCGCCGCGCACCGCGTAATCGCCCGGCTCCATCACCGTTGGGCTTTGCACAAAGCCCATGCGCACGAGGAACTGTCGCAGCGCATCCTCGTCGATGCGACCGCCGACGCGCGCGGAAAAAGCAGCGTCGCGCAAAACCGACCGCGCTGGTACGCGCTGCGTCGCGGCGTTGAGCGTGGTGAGCAGGATGAATTGTTCCGGCATGCCATGCACAAGCCCCGCCAGCGTCGCCATCCGCTGCGCCGAGATATCGGCGTTTGGAGAGACCCGGTCATAGGGCAGGCAATCCCATCCTGGAAAGATCACCACCGGCATTTGGGGTGCAAAAAATGCAAGCGCAGATTTGACCGCCGCCAAGCGTTTGTCGTCGCGCGCGATGTGCACCACACAGTGTCTTTGCGCGACTTCCTCAAGCAGCGCGCGGGCATCGAAGCCCTCAGGCACACCTGATTTCGTGATTTTTGCGGGATCGGTCATCATTGTTCAGGTGGCGCGGCAGCAGGCACTGTCAACCGCCCAAAGCCCCCACGGTGAGGTTCTGGTACATGCCCCAAAGGGCGGTGACGAAAATAGCGATCATACCGATGATTTGGGTGTAAAGACGGTGCCGGTTGAGCCGCTTAAAAAGCCTCTCGCCTGTCGCCCCCTCTCCCCGGATGACACGCGCAGTCGAAAGCGTCAGCATGCCCACCGCCGAAAGGGGCAAAGCGAGCAGAAAGACCGCTTGTGCGAATTCCAACCCGTAGACAAAGCCCAGCAGCATCAACATCGTGAGGATAAAGCAAGTAAAGCCCGCGAGCCACAGCCCGGAGATCTGCGCGATATAGAGCAAGCGGTTTACGTTGATGCGCACCATGTCTTCCAGATCGACCTGTGCTTGTTCACCATGTCGACGCGCTCGAATGACCATGTCGTAGGGCACGCCGATCACCCAGTGGCTTGTCGTGGACCAGACGACGGCGAGCACGATCCAGAACCACAGGTTCGAGAAAGACCGCATGTCGATCAGCTCGAAAAGCGTCTGATACCAATCCAATGTGAAGCCTCGGCAGAAGAAAGCCCGCCGTCCTTACAAAAGGAAGGTTATAATTCCTACCCTTGAGCCCCTAGTTTTTTCATGGAATGTTCTCACGACGGTAAAGTGAGGTATTTTTGCATGAACCCGGTCCAGGCACCCTATCCGATGACCCGCCTGCGCCGCACTCGGGTGAGCCCGGCCATGCGCGCGCTGGTGCGCGAAAATGCCCTTCAGATCGGCGATTTGATCTGGCCAGTCTTTGTGCGGGCAGGCGAAGGGATCGAAGAACCCGTGCCCTCCATGCCGGGCGTCATGCGTCGCTCTGTCGATAAGATCCTTGAGGCCGCAGAGGAAGCCGCCGCGCTCGGGATCGGAGCGATGTGCATTTTTCCCTACACCGGGATTGAGGAACGCACAGAAGACTGCGCGGGGGCCTGGGACCCGCAAAACCATGCCAACCGCGCCATCGCTGCGATCAAGGCCAAGTTCCCGCAGATCGCGGTGATGAGCGATGTGGCGCTCGATACCTACAACATCAACGGTCACGACGGCTTTGTCGAAGCCGGCGTGATCGTGAACGACCGCACGGTTGAGGCGCTTGTCAAAATGGCCTTGGCGCAGGCCGAGGCGGGTGTCGATATCATCGGCCCGTCCGATATGATGGACGGCCGCATCGGGGCCATCCGTCGCGCACTTGAAGTTGCCGGGCATCAAGATGTCTCGATCCTCAGCTATGCGGCCAAATACGCATCCGCCTATTATGGCCCTTTTCGCGATGCCGTTGGTGCGTCGGGCGCGCTCACCGGGGATAAAAAGACCTATCAGATGGACAGCGCCAACAGCGATGAGGCTTTGAGACTGGTGGCGCGGGACCTCGCCGAGGGCGCAGATATGGTCATGGTCAAGCCCGGCCAGCCCTACCTCGATATCTGCCGGAGGGTGCAGGATGCATTTGGCGCCCCCACCTTCGCCTATCAGGTCTCTGGCGAGTTCTCGATGATCAAGGCCGCAGCGCAAGCCGGATGGGTTGATGAAGAGCGCATTATGATGGAAAGCCTCATCGGCTTTAAGCGGGCGGGATGCGACGGGATCCTGACCTATTTCGCACCCGCTGCCGCGCGCCTTTTGAATGGCTAACGCAGATCGCGCAGCGATCTGAGGAAAAGCCCCAGCCCGCCGACCAAGAGAACCAGGATGACAATGAGATCGAAAGCGCTCATCCGCGCGATCTGGATTGTCATATTGGCGATCACGCCAAAAATCAGCGCCAAGAGCGATCCGCCCGCAAGGATCCATCCAATCCAATTGCGCGCGTTGTAAAAGATCATGCCGACACCAAACATAAAGGGGATCAGCACCATGCCCGATGTCACGAGCACACCGCCGATCCCAAAGATCGGCGCGCCCAGGCCAAAGTTGGGCCGCACGACAATCCCGTTGAGCAGCAGATAGCCACCGCCGATCATCATGCAAAAGCCGATCAGGAAACTGCCGATCCCGCCCTCGCTGCCACCTGCGCCTCGCACCATCTTCATCCTTCCGCCTTTGCTGTCGCTTGAGATAGCGCCCCGCAGCATGCTTCACCAGTCAGCTTGGAGAAATGGATGATGCGGACCAAAGCCTCAATCACACAACAGGCAATAAAGCCTGGTCCGCATCACCTACGTCATAAAAAAGGTATGCCTGAACATTAGCCCCCCAGGAGAGAGCGATCGCTCAGAGTGAAAAAGTCTTGGTGAAATCTCTATGAGCTATGACTTAGGTGGTTCTAAGTCGGATCTCGGGCCGAAATGGTTCAAATTCAGGATCAAAAAATGTGATGCGGTGAAGCGTTGTTCCGCTCACAGAGAGTTCCCAGATGACATGGGGCAAAGATCCGCCTATAGTCGTGCCAAGCCAAAACAAATTGGCAACAGGCAACAATAGGCGGACAACATGATGAAATCCCCCCTCTCGCGGCGCGCTTTCGCGTTGGGCGCTCTGGGCGCGACAACTGTGCTGGGCGCATGTGGCAATGGCATTGGTGGCAGCGGCGCGCAAACCATCGATGCCCGGGTCAATGCCACGCTCAATCAGATGTATGCGACCTATCCCAACACGCTTCAGCTTTCACAGAAAGCCAACGGCATGCTGGTGATGCCGCTCGTAACCGAGGCGGGGCTTGGTCTGGGCGGCGCTTATGGGCGCGGGGCCTTGATGGTCAACGACATCACGCTTGATTATTATTCCGTCGTGAAAGGCTCCGGAGGCCTTCAGATCGGCGCACAGCAGTACGCGCATGTTCTGTTCTTTATGACAGAGGACGCGCTGAGCGGATTTCGGCGCTCCCCCGGTTGGGCCGCGGGCGCGGATCTCGAATATGTGATCTCAGACGTGGGCGAAAGCGTGGAAGCGGCAACGACCACAGCGCTGGCGCCGGTTCTGGCGGCCGTATTTGGCCGTGCGGGTCTGAGGGTCGGGGCGACACTTGAAGGGTCTAAGTACACCCGGATAATCCCCTAAAGCGTTTCGGCTTGGACTTGAAGCGCCAATGCACTGCCGCGCCTGCGGCGCTCGCGTGACATTGGCGATCCATGATGGCTGAGGTTAAAGCCGAAAAGCTCTAAGAGTGCCCCGGGACTTATCCAAGTGCGCGCAGTCTTTCCAAAAGGCTGGACGTATCCCACCGTCCGCCGCCTTGCTTTTGCACGTCTTTGTAGAACTGATCGACAAGCGCCGTGACCGGTAGGCTCGCGCCGATCTCATCGCCGGTACGCAGGCAGATGCCCAGATCTTTGCGCATCCAGTCAACGGCGAAACCGTGGTTGAACTCCCCGTCAAGCATGGTCTCATAACGGTTGGACATCTGCCAGGACCCGGCAGCACCTTGGCTGATCACTTCGACAATCGCGCGGCCGTCTAGACCGGATTTTTCCGCGAAATGCAGCGCCTCGGAGAGGCCTTGGAGCAAGCCGGCAATCGCGATCTGATTGCACATCTTGGTCATCTGCCCCGCGCCGCTCTGGCCCAAGCGGCGGCAGATCTTGGCATAGACTTCCATGATGGGCAGCGCGCGGGCAAAGGCCCCTTCATCACCGCCGCACATGATAGAAAGTTGCGCGTTCTCAGCGCCGGCCTGCCCGCCAGAGATCGGTGCATCGACAAAGCTGATCTGCGCGGCATCTGCGGCCGCATAAAGCTCCCGCGTGACCGCAGCCGAGACCGTCGTGTGATCGACAAAGACCGAGCCTGCACCCATGCCAGCAAAGGCACCCTCCGCGCCCAGGCAGACCGATCTGAGGTCATCGTCGTTGCCCACACAGGAAAAGACAAACTCCGCCCCCTCGACGGCGGCGCGCGGTGTCGATGCGGCGGCCCCGCCATGGGACTGGACCCAAGCCTGCGCTTTGGCAGCGGTGCGGTTGTAGACTGTCACCGCGTGACCCGCCTTTTGCAGATGCCCTGCCATCGGGCCACCCATGACGCCTAAACCTAAGAATGTCAGCTTTGCCATCTGCTTTTCCTTGCTGTCTGGGTGCGCTATGAGCGGGAGGTCTATCACCTGAGCGCGCGCGGTCAACGCCGCCGCCTGATCCCTGGAGCGCTCTTTTGGCCTTGATCTTTCGTTGGCTTGTGCGCCTTGCAGCCACCCTTGTGATGCTGAGCGTGCTCTCTTTCGGGACTGTCTACTGGCTCGCTTCGCGGTCCCTTCCCGACTACAGCGACACCGTCAAAGTGCGGGGCCTTTCCGCACCCGTTGAGATCGTACGCGATAATGCGAATGTCCCGCATATCTTCGGGGCATCGGACCTCGATGTCTTCTTTGGGTTGGGCTACGCCCATGCGCAGGACCGGATGTGGCAGATGACGCTGCTCCGGCGTACAGCGCAGGGGCGATTGAGCGAGGTCTTTGGCGCATCCACTTTGAGCATCGACCGGCTGATGCGCCGTTTTGACATCTACACCGCCGCCGTCCGGTCGGTCGAGGTGCAAGATGCGCAGACAAACGCCATGCTCGAAGCCTACGCTGCGGGCGTGAACGCGCGGCTGACACAGATCAATGAGGAGGCGCTTGGCCGCGGTGCGCCTGAGATGTGGCTTTTCAATGCGCCGATGGCACCTTGGCGGCCCGCTGACTCAATCGCCATCGGTAAGCTCATGGCCGTAGAAGCTTCTGCGCACCTGGAAGTGGAGGTGATCCGCGCGCGCAGTTCGCTGGCACTGACCGATTCAAAGCGGCTTGCCGATCTTTTGCCTGACAGCCCTGGCAGTGGCGTTGCTGCACTGCCGGAGTATGCCGCGATTGCACCAGGCCTCCTCCCGGACCTTGCGCGCACCGCGCGCGGCCCGTCCTCGGCAGACCATCCACTTTCTCCCTTCAAAGGGCGCTTGTTTGCCGGTGCCTCAAATGCTTGGGCAGCGTCGCCGTCACGCTCTGCCTCCGGCGGCACGCTGCTGGCAAACGACCCGCACCGCATGTTCTCTGCGCCTGGGGCATGGTATCTGGCGCGGTTGGAGCTTGCCGCAGGCGGCGTGATCGGTGGCACGGTCCCGGGATTGCCAATTGTGATCGCGGGGCGCAGCAATGCGCTCGGCTGGGGGATCACGGCAGCCTTTGCTGATGATCAGGATCTGCATATCGAAGAACTCAACCCCGACAATCCAGAAGAATACCGCACATCGGACGGTTTCGCAGGTTTTGAGACCCGGGGGTCGATCATCACGGTACAGGATGCAGATCCGGTGACGGTCACACTGCGCTGGACGGAAAACGGGCCTGTGCTGCCGGGTAGCCATGCTGACCTGGCCAGTATCACGCCACCGGGCCACGTAATGAGCCTGAGTTGGACGGCGTTGAGCCCGCGCGATACCTCCCTATCGGCGGGGCTTGCGCTGATGAACGCAGCAAACGTGGAGCAGGCGCTCACCGCAGCAGAACGGTTCGTCGCCCCGGCGCAGAACCTGATTGTCGCGGACCGTGAGCGCATCGCGATGAAAACGGTGGGCGCGCTGCCCCGTCGAGATGCCGCGCATGCCTCGCAAGGGCGGCTGCCCACGCCAGGCTGGATACCTGCGAACCGTTGGCAGGGCTGGCAGCCCTATACTGCGAACCCCAGCTTCACTGAACCGCCCGGCGGCATCTTGGGCAACACCAATAATAAGACGGTCGAGCGCCCTTTTCCGAACCACGTGTCCTTTGATTGGGGCGACACCCAGCGGGTCCAGCGATGGCAGCGGCTGATGCAAGCGCGCGAAGTGCACACGCGCGACAGTTTCATCGAAGCGCAACTCGACACGGTGAGCCCCACCGCACGTACGCTGCTGCCGTTGATCGGGGCCGAGCTTTGGTTCACCGGTGAGGCCGCGCCTGAGGGCACGCCGGAGCGGCAGCGGCAGCGCGCCTTGGCCCTTCTGGCGGGCTGGTCGGGCGAGATGAATGAGCATTTGCCCGAACCGCTGCTCTATGCCGCTTGGCTGCGCAGCTTGCAGGCGCGCCTGATCCAGGATGAGCTTGGCCCGCTCGCCGACGCCTTCACCCATGTCGAGCCGCTTTTCATCGAGCGGGTATTTCGCGATGTCGACGGGGCCGCCGTCTGGTGCGATGTGCGCCAGTCGGCCCCGGTGGAGACCTGCGAAGACATGGCGCGTCTGGCGCTCGATGACGCGCTCATTTGGATCAATGAGACCTGGGGGCCGCAATTGGAAAGCCTCAGGTGGGGAGATGCGCATCAGGCCATCCACCGGCATCCGACGCTGGGAACGGTGCCGCTGCTCAGATATTTTGTGAATATCCAGCAATCCACCTCTGGCGGCGATCACACGCTTCAGCGCGCACTGACCAAGGGGACCTTTCCCAACCCCTTCTACAATGTGCACGGCGCGGGCTACCGCGGGGTTTATGACTTCGCGGACCCTGATTCATCGGTTTTCGTTATCGCCACGGGCCAGTCCGGGCATTTCCTGTCGCGGCACTACGATGACATGGCGCAGCTTTGGCGGCGGGGCGAGTACATCCCGATGTCTTTGGATGAGGAACTTGCGCGCGCGGCGGCAGTGGGCGTGACACAGCTTTTGCCGGAATAGCTGTGGCCCGCGTGATCCTTCTGAACAAACCCTTCGGTGTGTTGTCGCAATTCACCGACAAAGGGAACAGCGACAGCCCCCGCCCGACGCTTTCCGCATTCATCGACGTGCCGGGGTTCTATCCCGCAGGACGGCTCGATAAAGACAGCGAGGGGCTCTTGGTGCTCACAGACAATGGCACGCTGCAGGCACGGATTGCCCATCCCAAGTACAAGCGGCCCAAGACTTACTTGGTCCAGGTGGAGGGGGTGCCGGATGAAAAAGCGCTAGAAGCCCTGCGCCGCGGCGTGGCGCTCAAAGACGGTCGGACAGCCCCGGCAGAGGTCATTCTCACGCAACCGCCGGATCATCTTTGGGAGCGCGACCCGCCGGTGCGATATCGCAAATCTGTGCCGGATCGATGGCTGCGCATTACCCTGCGCGAGGGGCGCAACCGTCAGGTGCGCCGCATGACCGCCCATGTGGGCCACCCAACGCTGCGTCTGATCCGGCTCTCCATCGGGCAATGGCACCTCAACCAACTGCGCCCAGGGGCATGGCGGTGGGCCTCAGACACAGGGCGTTGAGCCGTCAGACAATCAATCGGGTGAGCCAAACGCCAAGCGTGGCGGAAACCCCCGTCAGCAAGGTGCCCCAGATCCCGTCCAACCAGACCAAACGCCAGGTCCAGTCCTTGAGGATGGCCAAATTGGTGAACTCATAGGTGCCGTAGCCCAACGCGCCGAGCAGCATCGCGTTGCCCAGCACCCAGGCAAGGCTCTTGTCCGCGGTCATCGCAGGCCAGGACACGAACCACAGCAGCACAAACATAAAAAACATGTAGAAGGCGAGCGCGGGCAGCAGGCGGAAGCTCTCGTGCATCAGATGCCCGACATCGCGGCGGAAAACAGGGCTGACCAGATAGCTCAACCCTAGAAAATCGAGCGCGAGGAACACCGCGAAGGTCATCACGTAGAGCAGGATAAATGTCATAGGCGCGTTCATGCTCCAATAATGCGTTGGCCATCTGCGCGGCTAGACCTGGGCAAAGGCGGCTTCTTGCTGCGCGGACCACTTCACCGTGAGATCAAAGCCGTGCTCGGTTTGGGCTTCTTCGACAACGACGTCTTGTTCAAAAAGCCAGGCACGTTTGCGCCCTTCAGCGAAATCGAGATGCACCTGAGCCTGACGCAGCGCGCCTTGCAGCGCCATGGCAATGGCCTCTTGCAGCGCGTCGAGCCCTGACCCGCTTTGCGCTGAAATCGGAAAGATCTGATCATTGCGTTCAGCCCGGGTGGCGACGGCCGCAGCCTTATCTGCGTCCAGTAGATCGGTCTTGTTCCAAACCTCCATTTGCGGCGTCTGCGAAGAGACCCCCAAAGCGGTAAGGATCGTATCGACATCGCGCGCTTGCTCAGCGCTTTCGGCGTGCGCGATGTCGCGCACGTGCAGGATGATGTCAGCGGCCAGAACCTCTTCCAAGGTGGCGCGAAAGGCTGCGACAAGTTCGGTCGGTAGATCCGAGATAAAGCCCACGGTGTCCGACAGAATGATCTCGGGGCCATCGGGCAACACCAGACGGCGCATCGTGGGATCCAAGGTGGCAAAGAGCATATCTTTCGCCATCACCTGTGCCCCGGTCAGCCGGTTAAAAAGTGTCGATTTACCCGCGTTGGTATAGCCCACCAGCGCGACAATCGGAAACGGAACCTTGGCGCGCGCGGCTCGGTGCAGCGCGCGTGTCTTCACGACCTTCGAAAGCTGCCGCCGCAACCGCACCAATTGCTCATCAATGGCGCGCCGGTCGGCTTCGATTTGCGTCTCTCCAGGGCCACCAACAAAGCCCAAACCGCCGCGTTGCCGCTCCAAGTGGGTCCAGGCCCGCACCAGCCGGGTGCGCTGGTAGTTGAGCGCGGCCATCTCGACCTGCAGCACACCCTCTCGGGTCGCCGCGCGGTCCGAGAAGATCTCAAGGATGAGACCGGTTCGGTCCAACAGCTTTACCTTCCAGATCTTTTCGAGGTTGCGCTGCTGCACAGGTGTCACAGGCCCGTCGATCAAAACCAACTCGATCTCTTGCGATTCGATCAGCAGGCGAATGTCTTCGATCTTGCCTTTACCAAAAAGCTTGCCGGCATCGACCTGGCGCAATTGCACGACCTCGCCACCGCAGACATCCAGCGCAGGCAGGGCGCGCGCCAAGGACAAGGCTTCTGCCAAGGCAGGTTCGGGGCTTCGGCGTTCGGGGTCAGAGCGGATGTCGGGGTGAAACACCCACGCCCGTGTGATCCGTGGGCCGTCTGTTTCGTCGATCTGAAATGTCTGTTTGCTCAAGAAGGCTCTTCGCCATCGTAAAGACTGATCGGCTGACTGGGCATGATCGTAGAGATCGCGTGTTTATACACCAACTGAGACTGCCCGTCCCGACGCAAGAGCACGCAGAAATTGTCAAACCAGGTGATGACACCCTGCAATTTCACGCCATTGATCAGAAAGATCGTGACCGGAACTTTGGTCTTACGCACGTGATTCAGGAAAGCATCCTGAAGGTTCTGTCTGTCAGACGCCATGGGTAGTCTCGCTCATTTTATTCTTGCTGGCGTCCGCGCGTCGGACCCCCCCGCCGGACCAACTATGACCCTGGGGGCTGGGAGTTTCCAGCCCTAAGTCACGGCCCTTGCACTTTAGACGCCAATCAGTGTCAGGCGGGCCACAGCATAGCTGTTATGCCCGCCACAAGTCAGGCGTTAACAGCGCGATAATCGCCAGCGTTTCCAAGCGTCCCAGCACCATGGCACCGGTGAGAATGGCTTTGCCCGCGAGCGAGAGTTCAATCAAGCGGATCGGCTCATCGGCAGCATATTGCGTAAGCGGTCCAGTGGTCGAAAGCCCGGCCACCGAAAGCACCAGCGCGTCTTCGAAAGAACTGCCTGCTAGAGTGAAAAGCAAGGTGATGCCGGCAAGTGCCAGAGCCAAGAGCATGAAAAAGATCCAAGCGATGAAGGCCCCGTTTGACTGCAGTCGTCGCCCTGCCGCCCCCTTTGAGCTGACCGAACTGGGATGCACCAGCCGTTCCAACTCCCGCGTGCCATTCTGATAAAGCGCGAAAACGCGCAAGAGCTTTACCCCGCCCGCTGTCGTGGCCACCCCACCCCCGATCAACGCAAGTCCTGCGAGGATCAAACCAGACGTGCCATGCCCCGACCAAACCTGCGCGGCATCCCAGTTTTCTGATACAAAACCCGTCGTGGTCAAAAACGACATGACGGTAAAGGCGGCCCCCCAGAGGGCACGCGCACCGTCGCGCAGATCATTGCTCGCATCGACCTCAAAAGCCCCCAGGTAGTGCCGGACAAAAATCATCGCGGTGAGCGCAAGCACGATGACAATCCCCAGCCTGAATTCTGGATCAGTCTGCAGCCCGCCTTGCGTCGCGGTTATGGTATCTCTGGAAAAGGTCAGTCGCGAGAGCGCAAAGAGCATAAAGAGAAGCAGCACCGCCTCTCCGGTCACAGACAGCGCGCTGTTCTCCAACCCACCGATGGGCGAAATTCCCGAGGTCGACATGATCGACATCGCGTGACAGATCGCCGTCAAAGGCACCTCGCCCCCGCCGAGCAGGAGCAGCCAAAGGAGCAACGTCAGCCCCAGGTAGATGGGCGCGAGGGTGCGGGTTGCCCGCATCACTTTTTGCTGCGTGCTCAGCGGCGCATCAAAACGGCCGCGGCTGGCTGTCTCGACGCGTCCAGGCTCTGCCTGCGCGGTGACCTCAAAACCGCCCAGATGCAAAGGCGCCAGGATCGCCACCGCCGCGATCCACATCAAAAGCCCGCCCATCCAAGCAACCTGCGCCCGCCAAAGGTGCAGCGTCCCGTTCAACCGCTCGGGGTTCTCAAAAAGCGTGGCGCCTGTGGTTGTCGCTGCAGACACCATTTCGACATAGGCGTTGACAAAACGCGTCGTGGGCAAAGCCTCAACGAAAGGCACAGCAAAGAACACCGGCAGCACGATAAAGGCGGCGAGCAACGAGAGCAGTGGTCCCAAGGGGCTTCTTTGCCCGCTGCGACCAAGGTGCACCACAGCCAGCATCAAAGACACGATCACCCCCAAAAGTCCGGCGTAGAGAAAGGCGCGCGCCGCGCTCAGATCCCGTGACACCAGCCCGTAGAGTGAGGGCACAAACATCGAAAGCGCGGAGACACCGAACAAGACCACGAAAAGCGGCAGTTGCCGCACCTCCGCCCAGGTACTGTTATGACGCGGCACGCTCAAAAGAAGTCTATGGAAACTTGCAACAACAATTCGACCTCGGGCACATCTTCGGCCAGTGCAAAGACAACGATTGCGTCACCCTCCTCAATGCGGGTGGTGGCCATAGGGCGGATGATCTTGTTCTCTTTTCGGATGAGCCCGACGAGAGCACCCCGCGGAAAATCCACCTCGCCAATGGTCTTGCCCGCAATTGTAGAGGTGGAAAGCACCTCGGCCTCGATCACCTCGGCCTCCGCATCGCCGATCGAATAGACGGCGCGCACCCGACCATGGCGGATGTGGCGCAGGATAGAGGATACCGTTGTCGAGCGCGGGTTGATATAGGCATCGATCCCCAAAGGCTCCATCAAGGGGACCAAGGTTGGATCGTTCACCAGCGCGATGACAAAAGGGCAGCCCTCGGCCTTGGCCCGCACGCACGCCAGCATATTGGTCTTGTCGTCGTCTGTGACGGCCAACATTGCATCCGCCCGTGCAATACCGGCCTCCGCCAACAACGGGGCATCCAGGCCGTCACCGTTCAAGACAATGGTGCGTTCCAAAGCTTCGGCGGCCCGCTCGGCGCAGTGTCGGTTCTTTTCAATCACCTTCGTGCGGATGCGGCGGGCGTCCGTTTCAAGCCGCTGCGCCACTGCGAGCCCCACATTGCCGCCCCCCACGATCACCACACGTTCCTGCTTGGAATCGGTTTTGCCAAAGATCTCTAAGGTGCGCCCGATGTCATCGTGGTGACAACACACATAGGCCGCGTCCTCCGGGAAGAGTTGATCGTTCGCATCAGGCGCAAAAAGCGTGCCCTCGCGCCGGATCCCCACGACAACGGCGCGCAGGGTGGAGAAAAGATCCGTCAACTGTCTGAGCGGCGTGTTCACGACGGGGCAGTCTTCTTCAATCGTGATCCCCAAAAGATGCGCCTGCCCTTCCATGAAAACCTCTGTATCGAAAGCGGCGGGGGCGGAAAGGCGCTGCAAGGCGGCCGATGCCACCTCTTTTTCCGGGCTGATCACCACGTCGATGGGCATGTGATCACGGCGGTAGAGATCGGCATAGATCGCATCGAGGTAGGATTGGGAGCGCAGGCGCGCAATCTTGCGGTTGATACCAAAGACCGAATGCGCCACCTGGCAGGTCACCATATTGACCTCGTCTGAATAGGTCGCCGCGATGATCATTTCAGCATCGCGCGCCCCCGCGCGGTCCAGCACATCAGGATAGCTGGCAAAACCCGCGATGCCCTGCACGTCAAGCGTGTCAGTGGCGCGCCTTATCAGATCTGGGTTGTTGTCGACCACGGTGACGTCATTGCGCTCGCCGCTCAGGTGGCGCGCGATCTGCCAGCCAACCTGCCCTGCCCCGCAAATGATCACTTTCATCCTGCGCCCTCAGCCTTTGCCTCTGGAGGTTGGGTCTTTAGAAGCGATGCGACGCGCCGTGGCAAGGGGCAATTGCTTGCCACATCCACGACTTGCGGGTATCTTCGTGTCATGTGTCGCCCTGTCGTTTTTGCCCTTTTTGGCGGTCTCGTTTTGTCGAGCTGCGCGCCGCTTGAAACGTATTACAAGCCCGGCGTCTCACTGTCTTTGCTCGAACGCGAAACGCTAGCGTGCGAGGTAAAGGCGCTGGCAGATGTGCCGGCGTCGACCGTCGTACGTCGTTTACCGCCGATCTATGTACCGGGACGCAAGATCTGCAAGGCTTCCGGCAAATGCTCTAAATCGCGCGGCTATTACGTGCCTGGCGGGGTGGAGCGCTTCGATCCCAATGACGGGTTGCGCACGCGTGTCGAGCGCCAGTGCATGGCTGACAAAGGGTTCAGCCCGGTGTCGATCCCACCCTGTCCAGAGAGCGTGGCGCAGGCGGTGCCAGCACGTGCGACCACGCGCCTGCCTGCGTTGAGTGAAGGCTCCTGCGTGGTGCGCAATTCGAACGGTAGCTTCCAGATCGTCAACCGCAGCTAGAAGCATGTGCTTGCGCATGCATCAGTTGCCTGAAAAAAGGCGCTGAGGATGCATTAATGCTGGTGCACTCGTGTGCAACGCGCTAGCGTTTCGCCGAAACATTTCAAGAGCATTATTATGCAGATCCTCCAAGACGCCAAAGCTTTGGTGCAGGCGCATTACCAAGCCATCGAAAACGCCACGTCGGCAACCGTTGAAGCAGTACTTAGACAGCGCATGTCCCCCATGGCCGTGTGGCGCGGTGTGCATCCCTTCAATACGCTGACCGGCCCGCAAGAAATCTGCCAGGAGTTTTGGGGGCCGTTGATGTCGGCGATGGGACACCTGCAGCGCCGCGAAGATATCTTTTTCGCCGGTCAGAGCGACCTCGCCGCGCCCAGAGGCGTTTGGACGCTTTCGATGGGGCATCTTATGGGGCTCTTTGACAGGGGTTTTCTGGGGATCCCGCCGACACAGAAGATCGCAATGCTGCGCTATGCTGAATTCAATCGCGTCGAGAATGGCCAGATTGTCGAGACAGCTTTCTTCTGCGATCTCATGCATTTGATGGCGCAGGCCGGCATTCAACCCTTCCCGATGCAGACCGGCATCCACCTGGTGCAGCCGGGGCCGCGCACACATGATGGGCTGTTGTACACAGCGCACCCGCCTGAAGAAGGGGCCAAGACGCTTCACCTGATCGAAGAGATGATCGGCACAATCGACGATGCCAACGCCCAGCCTGCGGCGCGCACGCCCCGCGAAGAGCTCAAGCAAACTTGGTCAGACAAGATGATCTGGTGGGGCCCCGAGGGGATTGGCGCGACATACACCATTGATCGCTACATTGAGCAACACCAAGGCCCATTCCGCCGTCACATGCGCGACCGCATTTTCAACGGCCACCTCTGTCGCATGGCCGAGGGAAGCTATGGCGCGTTTTTCGGCTGGCCAAACCTCTCAGTGGTGAACCACGACGGCTTTATGGGCTTGCCACCTGGTGAAATCCGGGCCGATATGCGGGTCGTCGACGTCTACCGCCGCGCGGGCGACAGGCTTGTCGAGAACTGGATCTTTATCGACATGCTGCACTTTCTGAAAATGCAGGGCGTCGACGTCCTGGAAAACCTTCCCAGCACCCCGCAGAGAAATCTCGCCTTAGCGCGTCACGTCTGAGCGGAAACTCCGGCGCAAACGGATCCGCGCGCGCCAGGGCTACCCGCCGACGCTTTCCTCTTCATCCACATGCGCAATGCGCACGCCGGCCTTGGCAGAGGTGACCACGCCGAGTGACTTGAGCTTTCGGTGCAGCGCAGAGCGTTCCATACCAACGAAATTCGCCGTCCGAGAGATGTTTCCGCCAAAACGATTGATCTGCGTGAGCAGGTACTCGCGCTCAAAGGCTTCCCGTGCCTCTCGCAAGGGCAAAGTCGCGAGCGCTGAGGACAGGACCACGCGTCCCTCATCTTCGGCTTGGTTCACCTCGCCCGGCAGTTCCCGCGCTTCAATTGGTCCCGTGCTATCCCCCAGGATGAGCACCCGCTCAATGAGGTTTTTCAACTGCCGGACGTTGCCGGGCCAGACCATTGTCTGCATCAACGCCACGGCATCCTCACTGAGGGTGCGCTGCGGCAATCCCTGGTTGGCGTGACAGTCGGCGATGAAGTAGTCTGCAAGCTCCGGGATGTCTTCGCGGCGTTCTTCCAAAGACGGCACGGAGATCGGCACCACGTTCAGCCTGTGATAAAGCTCCTGCCGAAATTGATCCGCAGCAATGGCAGACTGCAGGTTCTTGTTCGTCGAAGAGATCACGCGCAGATCGACGCGCACCTTGTCCGTGCCGCCGACGCGCATGAACTGCTGATCGACCAGCACGCGCAAGATCTTGCCTTGCGTGCCGAGCGGCATATCGGCGACCTCGTCAAAGTAGATAACGCCGCCATGCGCTTGCTCCAAAAGGCCGGGCTCGACTCCGCGTTCCGGCGTCTCACGACCAAAGAGCATCTCTTCCATGCGCACAGGCTCAATGCCGGCACAGTTTACCGTCACAAAAGGCGCCGAGGCGCGTTGGGATTTCGCGTGGATGTAGCGCGCCGCGACTTCTTTGCCTGCGCCCGCAGGCCCGGAGAGCATAACGCGCCCGTTTGACTTTGTTACCTTATCCAATTGGCCGATCAGCGTCCGGAACGCGGCTGAGCTGCCCAGCATGTGACCCGCTGCCGTCTCTTTGCGTTTCAGCGAAAGGTTTTCGCGGCGCAAGCGGGCGGTTTCCATCGCGCGGCGGATCACAACGAGCAACTGATCAATGTTGAAGGGCTTTTCGATGAAATCGTAGGCCCCTTGTTTGATCGCAGCGACGGCAATCTCAACGTTCCCGTGACCTGATATGATGACCACCGGGACATCCGGGTTGTCGCGCTTCGTCGCCTTCAGGATGTCGATCCCATCCATATCACTGTCTTTGAGCCAGATGTCCAAGATCATCAACGCGGGCGCTTCGGCATTGATCGCCGCCATCGCCTCATCCGAGGTGCCCGCCAGCCGGGTCGCGAACCCTTCGTCTTTCAGAATGTCCGATATCAGCTCGCGAATATCGCGCTCATCGTCGACAATCAGGATGTCACTCATGCCCTATCTCCATTATTTGTTGTCTTTTAAGAGCGGGTCCGTGGGCAGCGTGATCACTGCCATGGCCCCAAAATGCTCGGTGTGCTCAAAGGGGGCGGCATTCTCGAGGGTGAGCGTGCCGCCATGTTCTTCGATGATCTTCTTCACGATTGGCAGGCCCAGGCCGGTGCCTTCGCTGCGCGTGGTGACATAGGGTTCAAAAAGGGCCGCGCGGTCCTCCGGCAACCCGATGCCGCTGTCTGCGATGGTGATCTGCGCCTGGCCTTCTTGCGTGGTCATCGCCACGCGGATCTCCGGCACATGCCCATAGGGCGCACCTTTTTTCTGAAGAGTTTCAATGGCCTCTCCGGCGTTCTTGATTAAGTTTGTCAGAGCTTGCGAAATCATAGTTGCATCCACGTCGGCCATAACCGACGCCTCCGGCAGGTCAGACACGATGCGGATGCCCGGCTGCCCGGTTTGCTGCAACAACACAGCGTCCCCTAAAAGATCCGTCAGATCCTCGCGGGCCTTCTCAGGCTCAGGCATGCGGGCGAACTTTGAGAACTCATCCACGATCCGCCGCAAATCCCCGGTTTGGCGTATGATCACGCCGGTCATCTGTTCCAAGGCGTCACTTTCCTCACCAAGCTTTGGCGCAAATTTGCGGCGGATGCGCTCGGCGCTCAATTGAATGGGCGTCAGGGGGTTCTTGATTTCATGCGCGATGCGGCGGGCCACGTCGCCCCAGGCCGCCATGCGTTGGGCGCTGACGAGGTCGGTCACATCGTCAAAAGCAACCACGTAGCCTTCGAGGTGGCCGTCATCCGCCCGCCGGGTGGACATGCGCACAAGCAGGTTTTCCAGTGCGCCCTGCCGAGAGACTTTGACTTCCCGTTGCACCGTCTCACCGGGCCCTGTCTGCACCGCGTCAAACAAGGGCCCAAACTCGGGCACAGCGACGGAAAGCGCGACGGACTGGCGATCCTCGCGCCAATTCAGAAATCGCATGGCCGAACGGTTGACGAAGGTCACACGCCCATCTGCATCTAAGCCGACAACGCCTGAGGTCACCGAAGTCAACACTGAATCAAAAAGCCTGCGCCGCCGGTCGATTTGCCGATTGTTTTCCAGCAGCGTCTCGCGCTGGTGACGCAGCTGCTTGGTCATCTGATTGAAGTAACGGCCGAGCATCGCAATCTCATCATCGCCCGCCTCCTCCCGCACCCGCACGGACAGATCACCTGCGCCCACCTGCTGCGCCGCACCGGTGAGGCGACCAACAGGCCCGGACAAACGTTCCGCAAACCACAGCCCTGCCCAGACCGCGGCAAGAATCAAAATAACTGCAAAACCAATGTATAAGAGGCCAAAGTTAAACAATAATCGTCCGCGATCCGCCTCGAGCTGCTGGTAGAGACGCACGGTTTGCGTCGTCTCATCCAACAGCGACAGGATGCGCCCGTCCACAGCGCGGCTGACATAGAGGTAGCGATCCGTGAAAGACCGCATGGGCACAATCGCGCGCAACTCATCGTTGGGCCAATCCTCGATGAGCGTCACCTCATTTTGCGTGCTGTTTTCGATCTGAGCGATGCTGGGCGGTTCAAAGTCAAAGAGATAAGAGCGGTCACCGCGAGATCGGATCTGGCCCGTGCCATCGATCAGGTAGGCTTCGCGCAGGCCGCGCTGGATCTGGCGCTGGCCCTCGCCCAAAAGCTCTGGGTCAGACAGGTTGATGCCCTGATTTCGTGCGGTATCGATGCTGCGCGCCAGGGCGAGCGCGTCTTCGCGCAGATCCTCCCGAACACCTGTTTCATAGGCCTTGGCGGCGGCCAAAGACGAGCCTACGACCCCGCGCACCCGGTCCGAAAACCAACCCTCCAAACCGAAATTCACCGTGAGTGTCGCAAAGACAGCCACAGTGACCGTGGGGATCAGCGCGACAACGGCAAAGACACCGGTGAGCCGTAAGTGTAGCCGAGAGCCTGCTGATTTCGCGCGCCGCGCCGAGATGAGCCGTGCCACTTCGCTCAACACAAGGGCCGCCACCAGCAGCACATATACCAGGTCTGTGAGCAAAATCAGGCGCAGCGCGACTGTATCGGCCCCCTGACCAAAGGGCCCCAACACCAGATATGTCGCCAACGCCAGAACAGGCCCTAAAAGCACGAGGCTGAGCGTTGCAACGTTGCGCGCGCGGCGGAAACGCCGCAAGCGGCCCATCTGAGCCAATGTGATCCTGCGTGACAGGGTTGCCACCCGCTGCCCCCACCGATGATGTGGTGCGTTCTGCACCAACCGCCCTATTTTGTGGTCCTCTCCCGCCTTGCGGCAGGATGGCCACGCTTATGTGGCGGGTTTACATCATCTTTCGGCCCCTTGTCACCTCAATATCCAGATCAGTGATCTTTTTGCGCAGGGTATTGCGATTGATGCCAAGCAGATCAGCACATTTCGCCTGATTGCCTGACGTGGCCCCCAAAGCGATCTCAATCAAGGGTGCCTCAATCTCGCGCAAAATGCGGGCATAAAGACCCGGGGGCGGCAACATGCTGCCGTGTTGATCGAAATAGCGCCGCAAGTGTCGCTCAACGCTTGCGCCGAGGCGTTCGGTATTGGCCTGCGCGTGCACCGGCTCTGGCGCGGGCTGTGCACCCAGCACCTGTTCGGCCTCCGGCTGGCTGATCTCAGCGGCGCGGCTGGTGAGCGCCAATTGCAGCATCGCATGCTCAAGCTGGCGCACGTTTCCGGGCCAGGAGTAATTGGTGAAGACTTTGCGCGCCCCGTCTGAGAGCTTGCGCCCCGCCCCGCTTGCCGTCTCCCCACGCTCCAGAAAATGCGTCGCTAAAAGCTCAATATCGTCGACCCGGTCGCGCAGAGCGGGCACATGCACGGTCGCGCCAGAAAGCCGGTAGTAGAGGTCGCGGCGCAGGGTGCCCTGTTTCATGGCCCCCGCCAAATCGGATTGGCTGGTCGCCAAAAAGCGCGGCGTGTACTCGCCCGGCGCGTCCATCATGCGCGCGATGCGCGCCTGCACTTCGAGGGAGATGTCAGCAATCTCATCAATCAAGAGCGTGCCCCCCCGCACCCGTGCCAGCACCCGCGCCGGCCCTTCCAATTCTTGAAGATCGGCACCGGTGACGGTCACGAAAGGCAGCGTGCGCCGGTCTGAGAAGTCATGGATGGCGCGGCCGATGAGGGACTTGCCCGTGCCACTTTCCCCCCAGATGAGCACCGGCAGGTCCGTGTTCATGACCCGCGCGACAAGACGGTAGAGCGCCTGCATCACCGCCGTGCGGCCAATCATCGGCAGGTCGTCGCGGTCATCAGCGGCCGTTGACGCCTCTGGCACCGGTCGCGGCGCGGTGGTCTTACGATCGAGCGCGCGCGCGGTGCGCTTCATCAGATCCGGCAGGTCAAAGGGTTTGGGCAGATAGTCAAACGCATCCGCCTCAGCCGCCTTGATGGCCGTCATGATGGTGTTTTGCGCCGAGATGACGATCACCGGCAGATCCGGCCGGTCGGTGGAGATCTTGGGCAGCATCTCAAGGCCATTGCCATCGGGCATGGCCACATCCGTGATCACCGCATCCCCGCGCCCCTCGCCCACCCAACGCATCAGCGTCGTGAGGCTGGAAGTCGCGTGCACCTTGCAGCCAGCGCGTGTCAGCGCCTGGGTCAAAACAGTGCGGATCGTGCGGTCGTCATCAGCCACAAGGACGGTGCCATCCATGGGTTACGTCTCCTTCTTCGCAGCGGGTTTGGGGGTAGGCGCGCGGGGCAGTGAAATGCGAAAAACGGTTTGACCGGGCACTGAATCAACCGAGATCCAGCCGTCATGCTCTGAGATGATCTTTGAGACAAGCGCGAGACCCAGGCCCGTGCCGTTCTCGCGGCCCGACACAAATGGATCAAAGATGTCCCCTTTGATGTTGTCGGGCAGGCCCGGCCCGTCATCAATCACTTCGATCTGCAAAGGCAGAAGCTGGCCTGAGCCATCCGCCCGCCGCATGCGAAAGGAATGCTCAAAATAACTGTGCAGCCGGATACGACCGCCGCCCTCACCCGCCGCTTCCGAGGCGTTCTTGAGCAGGTTCAGGATGACCTGCAGCAGTTGATCCTTGTCGCCCAGGGCCGGCGGCAGGGAGGGGTCGTAATCCTCCACGATCTTCATCTGTGAGCCGAACCCTAAGAGCGCGGAGCGCCGCGCGCGGTCGAGAACGTCGTGGATGTTGACCGGCTTGCGCACGGGTTCCGACAAATTGCCAAACTGCTCTACCTGGCCCAAGAGCTTCACGATGCGCCGCGTCTCCGCAACGATCAAATCGGTAAGCTCCAGCTCATCGGCTGAGAGGTTCATCGACAAAAGCTGGGCCGCCCCGGTGATGCCTGCAAGCGGGTTCTTGATCTCATGGGCGAGCATCTCTGCCATGCCGATGGCGGATTTCGCCGCTGATTTCACAGAATGGTTCTGCGTCATGCGGCCCGAGAGTTCCCGGACGGAAATCATCATCAGCATGTAGCCCTGTTTTCCTTGGACAGGTGCGACCTGCAGCGCGGATTTCTGCGGCGCGCGCTGACCAGAGCCCACGTCAATGTCATTCACAAAAAGCGCGGTTGAGCTTTCACGGGCGCGCAGAAAAGGGCCTTCCAGCGGGTAGTCCACCGCGACGGTATCCCAAATCGGTTGGCCAATGACCCCCTTCGCTGAGGTGTTAAAAAACCCCTCCGCAGCGGGGTTGATGTCGGCAATCATGTCATCGGGGCCAATGAGAATTGTGGGGATCGGCAGGCTGGTCCAGATCTGCGCATCCGTGATCATGCCGCAGCGCTTTCGGGTTTTTGTGGATCCAAAGAGCAGGCGCTTGGCAGCAGTCTTTCAACTTCCGCGGGCGTCCTAGCGGTCAGCACGGCTTTGCGCAGCGGGCCGGGTGTCGCGCAGGTGTCCATGTACCAGCCCAAGTGCTTTCGCGCGACGCGCAGGCCCAAAGGTTCGCCGTAAAAGGCGAGCATGCTTGCGTAATGCGCCCCAACCATATCGGCGAAAGCCGCACCCGTCGGCGTCTCCGGCGCAGGTGCCCCATAAAGCGCATGGGCGATCTCAGCCAGCAGCCAAGGCCGCCCCTGCGCACCCCGCCCGATCATCACCCCATCGGCGCCGGACTGCTGTAACGCCGCCTGCGCCGATAAGACTGAAGAAATGTCACCGTTTGCGATCACCGGTATACTCACTGCCGCTTTCACCTCAGCAATGGCGCGCCAATTGGCATGACCTTTGTAGAACTGGCACCGCGTGCGGCCATGGATGGTGATCATCTGGATCCCTGCCGCCTCGGCCCGGCTGGCGATCATCGGCGCGTTCAACAATTGATCGTCCCAACCAAGCCTGGTCTTCAACGACACCGGCACATCCACCGCTTCAACCACAGCCTCAATCAGCCGCAGCGCGTGATCGGGCGTCTTCATCAGCGCGGAGCCTGAGGCCCCATTTGTCACCTTTTTCGCGGGACAGCCCATGTTGATGTCGATGAGGCGCGCGCCCTGATCTGCAATCATCCGCGCGGCCTCTGCCATGGGCGCGGCCTCACGCCCTGCGATCTGCACCGCCGTACCTTCGACGCCCAGTCCCAGCTCGGCCTTTTCGCGGGTGCCGGGGCGGTTTGCCAGGAGCTCCTGGCTTGCCACCATCTCTGAGACCACCAGGCCCGCACCAAACTGCTTGACCAAACTGCGAAACGGCAAATCCGTGATCCCTGCCATGGGCGCGAGAAGCACAGGTGGCGTCACTGAGTTGGGCAGAGGCAATGCGCTGTCACGGCAGTCCAAAATGCTTAAACCTTATGCAGTTGGGTCAGATGTAGTCCTCAGGATGGAGGCTCACAATGCTTCCAGGATGCGATTTAGCACATAGAATGCGCCATTGCCTAAAATTTAGGCGGGATCTATCGCGATTGCGCGGCGGCCAGAGTTTGCGTAGAGAAGCGCGCACAGATCAACCATGGATCGTGGGGCGCGCATGGACATTCGGACGGGCAACGGGTTTGACGTGCATGCCTTTGAGCCGGGCTCAAGCGTCACGCTTTGTGGCGTCGCGGTGCCGCACAGCGCGCAACTCAAAGGCCACTCTGACGCTGATGTCGGCATGCACAGCGTGACCGACGCTATCTACGGCGCGTTGGCCCGCGGCGACATCGGTCAGCACTTTCCGCCTTCAGATCCGCAGTGGAAAGGGGCCGAAAGCCACATCTTCCTCACACACGCCGTTGAGATGGCCCGCGACCTGGGATTTCGCATCACCCATGTGGATTGCACCTTGATCTGCGAGGCCCCCAAAATCGGGCCCGCCGCCCCCGCCATGCGCGCCAAATTGGCCGAACTGATCGGGCTTGAGGTGGACCGTGTTTCAGTGAAGGCGACAACCTCGGAACGGATGGGTTTCACCGGGCGGGGCGAAGGGATCGCTTGCATCTCCACTGCCACATTGATCCGACCATGAGGGTGGCATGGGTCTTCGGTACAGTCTTTGGCGTGGGCTACGTCCGCCCGGCCCCCGGCACCTGGGGTTCGGTGGTCGCCCTGCCGTGGGCTTGGCTGCTGCATGTCGTGGGGGGGCTGCCGCTGCTGATGCTGGCAATCTGCACCGCCTTCGCGCTTGGTTGGTGGGCAACAGCAGTGATGACCGCCGGAGGAGATACCCACGACCCTTCGGAGATTGTCCTTGATGAGGTTGTGGGTCAGTGGATTGCCGTGTTGCCGCTGAGCTATGCTGCGTGGTCCATGCAGATCTCGATCCTGGCTCTCTGGCCCGGCTGGCTCTCTGCCTTCGTGCTGTTCCGGCTTTTTGACATCGCAAAGCCTGGCCCGGTGGGCTGGGCAGACAGGATTGAAAGCCCACTTGGGGTGATGCTTGACGACGTGATCGCCGGGGTCTTCGCAGCCTTGGGTGTTCTTGCGCTTGCGGCGCTTTACCATGGTTTCATCTAGATGAGTGCCGCCGTTGAACTCCTTGAATACGCAATTGAAAAGCGCTTCATGATTGCCTGCGCTGAAAGTTGCACGGGGGGGATGCTCAGCGCGGCACTCACGGATCTTCCCGGATCTTCGGCGATGCTGGACAGAGGGTTTGTGACCTACACGAACGCCGCCAAAGGCAAGATGCTCGGTGTCGCGGCGAAAACCCTTGAGATCCACGGTGCCGTTTCAGAAGAGGTGGCGCGCGAAATGGCGCAGGGCGCTCTGGCGCGCTCAGAGGCACAGATCGCGGTTTCGATCACTGGCATCGCAGGTCCTGGCGGGTCTGAGTTCAAGCCTGAGGGGCGGGTCTGCTTTGGTCTGGCCTGGGCCAACTCTGTAGAGACCGAAACACAGGATTTCGGCGCGCTCGGCAGAGACGCGGTGCGCCGCGCCGCCCGCGACAGAGCGCTTGCGCTTCTGCTCAACGCGGCCCGGCAGATCCCAAGAGCACAGTAAAACGCTGCATGTCGCCGGTTTCGATTGCCTCCCACAGCGCGTCACTGAGCACCGGTCCGATCAACTCACCCGCCTTGCGGCGCAACTTTTGCGAGCGCAACGCCTCGGGCACAGGTGCAATGAGATCGTGAGCGGCGCGCTGAAGGCTTCCGTCACGCAGGTACAGGGTGACCTTTGCCTCAGTCTCCGTCAGCGTCTGCGCCGACAGCACCTGCACCCGCGCACGCAGGGCGCAGATCTGGGGGTCTTGCGCGACCGCATCTGTGAAGTGCGCCGCAGCACCCGTATCATGCCCCAAAAGCGCCATTGCTGCCGTCTGGGCATAGCTAAACTTCGCTTCCAGCCCTGTAGACGGTGCCGCAATGTTGCACACCGTCATCCAACGCGGATGGGTCTCAATATCAATGCGCGTGATCTCTTGCGGGTCCACATCCAACGAACCGAGCGCTTCCAACATGGCGTGCAGCCCATGGCAGCAGGCGTGAAACTTGTGGCGGATGGACGGCAGATGCCACGCCTCCGGGACATCGACCGTCCCAAGTCCATGATGCGTTGCCCCGAAACCGAGGGATCCCGCCAAACCGTCCGCTGACGACGTCATGCCCGCCTGCGCCCAAAGCGCCGCCTCGACGCCGGTGCGGGCGGCCAGTCCGGCGTTGAGTGGTTTGCCCATCGTCCCAAACTGCGATTTGAGCCCCGATGCCATGGTACTGGTCAAGCCGAGCGCATGCCGCGCCTGCGCTTTTGAAAGCCCGACGAGACGTGCCACGGCCACCGCTGCCCCAAACGCTCCAGCAGTTGCGGTCTGGTGAAACCCCACCTGGTAATGATCGCGCCCGAGCCACAGCCCCACGCGGATCGATGCCTCGGCCCCCACCGCGGCAGCGGCCAGGGCCTCTTCCAGCGAAACGCCAGGCCCTATAACCGCCAAGACAGCCGGTACCACCACGACCGAAGGGTGCCCAATGTGGGCAAAATGCGTGTCGTCATAATCAAGCGCGTGGCTCAAGGTACCATTGATGAGCGCGGCCGTGCCCGGTGCCGCCGTGCCACCCCCCAAAAGAGCGACCTGCCCGGGTCCGCCGTGCGCGGCGGTTACCTTGAAACGCTCGAAGCTGCTTTCCGCCGCACCCGCTACGCCGCAAGCAGCCCAATCAAAAAGCGACAGGCGCATCATCCGCAATGCGGCTTGTGGCACTTCCGCCCCTTGCAGGTCGAGCAGCTGTGCCGTGATCCCCGCGCCCATGATCAGGCGGCGGCCCCGTAAAGCTCATTCGCGCGCTTTTCAAAGGCGCGTACGACCCGCTGCATGGCCTCGTTGAAGACCACCCCGATGATGCCCTGCAAAATCGCATTCCGAAACTCAAAATCGACGTGAAAGTGCACGGTGCAACCTTGGTCAGTTTCCTCAAAATGCCAGTCCGACTTCATGTATTTGAACGGCCCGTCGAGATACTCTGTATCGATGCGCTTGCGCTCCTGCCAGAGCAGCACGCGGCTTGTAAACCGTTCCCGAAACACCTTGAAGGCGATGACCAAATCCGCATCCATCAGCCGGTGATCGCCGCGATCAACGTCACGTTTGATCCGCGCGGCGGCTGTCCAGGGCAAAAACTGTGGATAGCTGCCCACGTCAGCCACAAGGTCAAACATCTGTTGTGCGGTGTAGGGCAGCGCGCGGGTTTCAGAATGGGTCGGCATTGTTATCGTCACTCATTGCAGCTAGGCGTAAATCGTCCCACAAATGGGTTAATACAAGAGGTGGGGTCATGACAGATCGTCGCTACGTGATTGATCAGATGATCTCAGCCAAGGCCATCGCCGCTCGGATTGAGGCGCTCTGCCGTGAGATCCAGGCCGATTTCGCCGACACCGACAAGCTTGTGGTTGTGGGGCTGTTGCGAGGCTCCTTTGTATTCATTGCCGATTTGGTTCGTGGGCTTGACCTGCCCATTGAGGTCGACTTTCTAGAGGCGTCGAGCTACGGCAACAGTATGGAAAGCAGCCGGGAAGTGCGCATTCTCAAAGATTTGCGGGGCGCGATTGAAGGCCGCGATGTGCTTGTCGTGGAAGACATCGTGGATACCGGCCACACGCTCACCCACGTCACCGGGCTCTTGCGGTCACGCGGGCCAGCGCGGCTCAAGACCATCGCGCTTCTCGATAAACCAACCCGCCGCGAGGTGGATATGAAGGCCGATTGGACCGGTTTTGAGATCCCGGATGAATTTGTGGTGGGCTACGGGATCGACTATGCGCAGCGTAACCGCAATCTGCCCTACATTGGCAAGGTGCGGTTTGCCTAACGTAGGTGGGGCAAGATCCGCGCTTAGGGGAAGCGCTGCCGGCTAGGCGATCCCCAATTTGCGCTCGCGCGCGGCGCGCAACCGGGCAAAGTCATCACCTGCGTGGTAAGAAGAACGCGTCAGTGGCGTGGCCGAGACCATCAAAAAGCCTTTGCCGTAAGCCGCCTTTTCGTATGACGTGAACTCATCGGGATGCACGAACCGGTCCACCGCGTGATGCTTGGGCGTGGGCTGCAGATACTGCCCGACAGTCAAAAAATCGATGTCGGCCGCCCGCATGTCGTCCATCACCTGAATGACCGACTGACGATCCTCTCCCAGGCCAACCATGATCCCCGACTTTGTGAAAAGCGAGGGATCAAGCTCTTTCACCCGTTGCAACAGCCTGAGCGAATGGAAGTACCGAGCACCCGGTCGGACCTCGGGATAAAGCCCGGGCACGGTCTCCAGATTGTGGTTGAAAACATCGGGGCGGGCGTCAACCACAACCTCCAGCACTTCCGGCCCACAGCGGATAAAATCGGGCGTGAGGATCTCGATCGTAGTACCGGGGCTGCGGTGGCGCACGGCGCGGATGGTCTGTGCGAAATGCGCGGCTCCGCCATCTTTGATATCATCGCGGTCCACGCTGGTGATCACCACGTGGTTCAGCCCCAATTTGGCAACGGCGTCGGCTACGCGCCCAGGCTCAAACACATCCAAAGCTTCCGGCGGCTTGCCCGTCGCAATGTTGCAGAAGGTGCAAGCGCGGGTGCAGACCTCCCCCATGATCATCATGGTGGCATGCCCTTGGCTCCAACACTCGCCAACATTGGGGCAGCCCGCCTCTTCACACACCGTCACCAAGCGGTTTTCGCGCATGATCTTGGCCGTCTCGGTATAGCCCACGCCCCCGGGGGCCTTGACCCGAATCCAAGACGGCTTTTTCGGTTGGGCATTATCTGGCTTGCGCGCCTTTTCTGGGTGGCGCTGCGCGGGGATCTTCAGGTCACGCATCGGGAGGCTCCGGTTTGCTCCCTCTTATGTAGCATACTGGCGCGCGAACAAAAGGCGCCTGCACCCCGCGACGCTCAAAGAACCGGCGCGCGCAATCGCGCTTTAGCCGATCATCGCCCCGCCTGGACCAATCGTCTCATCATAGTGTCGCTTGAGCCGCATAAGGGCAATCCGCAAGACGACCTTGCCCGAGCGCGCGGACCACCCAAGGCGTTTCTCAGTGGTCTCAAGCCCCTCTAGATAGCAGCAGCAGCGCAGCACAACGTCCGAAAGCCCGGGGCCTAGATCCCGCAGCGCCGCCTTGACACGTGCCCGTGCCGCTGCCGGTCCGGTCTCAGGTGCATCCGTCGCTTCTTGCGCGGCAGGCACGCCGTCTTTGATGAATTGGTCCCAGTTTTGCGTGATCACGCCATCCATCTGCGCAAGTTCGAAATCTTCGCGCAGTCGCTCGCCCGACTGAACAAGCGCATCTTCGAGGAACCGCTTGCCATCTTTGTCGCGGCGGCGCGCCAGCGCGCTCAGCGGGCTTTCTCCGACGCTGTAACGTGATCGGCCGCTGCCTGCGTTGTCATCGCCTTCCCCAGCGACATCAAAACTGGCCTGGTCTTCTGCAAACCCCTCTGCGGGGTCACCTGGCATCCCCAAGGATTCCAGCAACTGGCCAAGCGCCACGCGACCTGCTGTCGTGATCTGGTAGCGCGTGATCCGACCCGTCTGAGACGGCACAATCCAATCCTTCAGCGCCATCGCTTGCGCGACCGACGCGCCCACAACGGCCGTGCGCATGTTGGATCCGTCGACGCCGTCGCGTACTACAACCGCCTTCTCCAAACCTTCAGCAACCGCCAACACCGCGCCCGTTTCGCACAGCCGACGCAGCACGCGAACAGCTTCACGCGTCAGCGTTTCATCTGTGGGAATGGGCGGCTGCATCTGCGCAGGCCGCGCAACCCGTTCCCGCTTGCTGCGATTGGGTCGTTTGATGTCCGCCGTTGCTGCGCCCAGCTTGCGCAGGGCGGCATCCACCAGAGGATCGTCCCGGCGCATCTCCACCTTGCGGATCTGACGCAGGATGGTCGATGCGTGACACCCCGCTTCACGCGCAATGGCGCGGATCGGTGCACCGTTCTCTGTGTGCGCAATGTAGTGCAGCGCACCGCTTGGCACCCAATTCGGAAGCCTTGGTCCAAAATCGGACCCATGATGCCCGCTAGAGCCCATAACCATTCCTTCAGTTTTTCTCTGTTCGTTTCTTACCCACAGAGTTGTCCACACAACTTATGGATGTATTCGTTACTCATCGGTTAAGATTGCCGCTTTGGTAATCATTGTTTCTAATAGATAAACACAGATGAAATCAGCGCACGCCTGTTTCCAAACTGGCGCAACACCCCAATAGGTTGTGCCATTTCTGTGGCAGAAGGGACACGGATCCCGGAAGAGAATCGGCACAGGAGCCACACCATGAGAGACATCTTGAGCATGCTGAACGCCCTTCAGCGCCCCGTTTTGATGATGCGCGCTGCCCGGATCGGGGCGCAAGACTACCGACGCGCGACTCACCTGCCCAGATTATTGGGGTATGGTATGCTGCCCCGCCACGGCGCAGCGCTCATTAAACTGATGGAGATCGAAGCTGGGCTTGAAGAGCAACGCCGCACCTCTGATGCCGGCTACAGCCTGACAAAGCACCTGGATGTGCTCATTGCCATGGTGGCTGAAGCGCGCGTGTTACGCGCAGCACAAGCTCACGAGGCGATCGCTACATAAAGCTGTCGGGCTCCGCCAGCTTCTTTTGCGCAACGAAAGCGTCCAAAGCCTCGCGGATACCGGGATCAAGCGCAGGCTGCTGGTAGTCGCCCAACATCTTTTCCACGCGCAGCGCGGCGAGCGTTTGAGTGTCTCGCGCGCCTTCCTCGTCCCAGGTCTCAAACGGCTTGTAGTCGAGCAAATCGGACTTCCAAAAAGCGTCTTTGAAGTTCGATTGCGTATGCGCACAGCCTAAGAAATGACCTCCTGGCCCGACTTCGCGCAGCGCATCCATCGCTTGTGCGTTTTCGTCCAGTGCCACCCCCTGCGCCAGATGATGCAGCGTCCCCAATTGATCGGCGTCCATCACGAACTTCTCAAACGAACTCACCAGCCCCCATTCGAGCCAGCCACAAGCGTGCAACATGAAGTTCACGCCGGAGAGCAATCCCATGTTCAACGAATTGGCTGTCTCATAGGCCGCTTGCGCATCCGGCAACTTTGAGCCGCAGAAGGACCCCGCGGAGCGGTAGGGCAGCCCTAACCGGCGCGCCAGTTGGCCCACCCCGTAGGTGATATGCGCGGCCTCCGGCGTGCCAAAAGTAGGCGCGCCCGAGTTCATATCGATCGAGGTGACAAAGGCCCCCATCACAACCGGCGCCCCGGCGCGACAGAGTTGCGAATAGGCAATGCCAGCCAGACCTTCGGCGAGCACCTGGGTCAGCGTGCCGGCAACAGACACCGGAGCCATCGCGCCGCCCACGATGAAGGGGGAAATGATGCAGGCTTGATTGTTGCGCGCATAGACATCGAGCGCGCCCATCATCACTTCATCAAACACCATCGGCGAGTTGATGTTGATGAGCGAGGTCATGACCGTGTTTTGCTGCACAAATTCAGCCCCGAAGAGGATGCTCGCCATATCCACCGAATCTTGAGCACGCGAAGGTTCGGTCACCGAGCCCATAAAGGGTTTGTCGCTCAGCGTCATATGAGCATAGAGCATGTCCAGATGACGCTTGTTCACGGGCAGATCCGTAGGCTCGCAGACGGTGCCTCCGGAATGGTGCAGCCACTTCGACATGTATCCCAGCTTCACGAATTTTGAGAAATCCGCCATCGTGGCATAGCGCCTTCCCCCCGCCGCATCGCGCACGAAAGGTGGCCCATAGACCGGGGCGAGCACCAGATTGCGCCCCCCCACCTCAACGGACCGTTCTGGATTGCGGGCGTGTTGCGTGAAGCTGGTGGGCGCTGTGGCACAAAGCTTGCGGGCCAAGCCGCGCGGAATGCGGACACGCTCTCCGTCGATATCGGCACCCGCCTCACGCCAGCGCGCAAGCGCGGTCGGGTTGCCGGGAAAGTTGACGCCGATCTCTTCAAGCAGGGTTTCTGCGTTGCGCTCGATGATCTCAAGCGCCTCTTCGTCGAGCACTTCGAAATTGGGGATTTTGCGCGCGATGTACTTTGCCGTCTCGAACGACACCGCGCTGCGCTCTGCCCGGCGCGCGGCACCGCCGCCGCCCCGACCCCGTCGCGCTCTTTCTGCCATCGTCTTCCCCTCCGTCTGAGCCTGGCGCTTAGCTACCCCAAGCAAGAGGCCGCCCCCTCGCAGATACCGTCCCCTGGGACAGAAAAACGACATCCTCTGCACGCATCCCGCGGCTCAGCGACGACACCCCCCTTGCCACGGCTGGCATGCGCACATACTCAGACCGCATGACAGACGCCAAACCGCCTCACGACACGCTGCTCATCATCGACTTTGGCAGCCAGGTGACGCAGTTGATTGCCCGGCGGCTGCGCGAGTTAAGTGTTTACTGCGAAATCCACCCCTATCAGCGTGTCGACAGCGCATTTCTCGAAACCCTCTCGCCGCGCGCTGTGATCCTTTCGGGCGGGCCAGCCTCCGTGCTTGATGCCGATGCGCCGCAACCGCCGCCTGACGTTTTCACGCTCGGGGTGCCGGTCTTGGGGATCTGCTATGGCCAACAAGTAATGATGCAGATGCTGGGCGGCGCGGTTGAACGCGGGCATGGCACTGCCGAGTTTGGCCGGGCCTTCGTATCGCCCAGTGACGCGCGCATCGACCTGCTCGACGGGTGGTTCAGCGTCACGCGAGAACAGGTCTGGATGAGCCACGGCGATCACGTCAGCAAGATCGCACCCGGCTTTGCCGTCTATGGCACATCGCCCAATGCCCCTTTCGCTGTCACCGCCGATCCGGTGCGCCAGTTCTACGCGGTACAGTTTCACCCAGAGGTACACCACACGCCCAACGGCGCGCGTCTTTATGAGAATTTCGTGCGGCTCGCTGGGTTCAAACGCGATTGGACGATGCGTGCCTACCGGGCAGAGGCCATCGCCGCAATTCGGGCGCAAGTGGGCGGCGAGAAGGTGATCTGCGGCCTTTCGGGCGGCGTTGATTCCTCCGTTGCCGCCGTGCTGATCCACGAGGCCATTGGCGAGCAACTCACCTGCGTCTTCGTCGATCACGGGCTGTTGCGCCAGGGAGAGGCGCAAGAGGTCGTGCGCATGTTCCGCGACCACTATAACATGCCGCTCATTCACGCAGATGAGCAGGAACTCTTCTTGAGCGCGCTCGATGGCGTCAGCGACCCTGAGGTCAAACGCAAAACCATCGGTCGGCTCTTTATTGACGTTTTTCAGAAACATGCAAAAGCCGTCGGCGATGCCACCTTCCTCGCGCAAGGCACGCTCTATCCCGATGTTATTGAATCGGTCAGTTTCTCCGGCGGGCCCTCGGTCACCATAAAGAGTCATCACAACGTGGGCGGCCTGCCTGAAAAGATGGGACTGAAACTGGTCGAACCCCTGCGCGAGCTTTTCAAAGACGAGGTCCGCGCCCTGGGTCAAGAGCTCGGCCTGCCCCAGTCCTTTATCGGCCGCCACCCCTTCCCTGGCCCGGGCCTCGCCATCCGCTGTCCGGGTGAGATCACCCGCCAAAAGCTCGACATCCTGCGCGCGGCCGACGCCGTCTATATCGATCAGATCCGCAAGCATGGGCTTTACGATGAGATTTGGCAGGCCTTTGTCGCCATCCTGCCCGTGCGCACCGTGGGCGTGATGGGTGACGGGCGCACCTATGACTACGCCTGTGCACTGCGCGCTGTCACCTCCGTGGACGGTATGACCGCCGACACCTATCCCTTCAGCCATGCGTTCCTAGGAGAGACAGCGACGCGCATCATCAACGAGGTGCCGGGGATCAACCGGGTGACCTATGACATCACGTCCAAACCCCCCGGCACCATCGAATGGGAATGACCGCCCGGCTGAGCGAAGACACCTGCGCGCGGCCACGCGCAAAGGTGGATGAGCCTGCCGTTGAGGCAACCGCGTGAATACAACGCTGCGGGCCGCTTTGTGGATGATCGGGGCGGTCGGGTCTTTCACCGCCATGGCGCTGGCAGGTCGCGCGCTTGGCAGCACATACGACACCTTTGAAATCATGCTCTACCGGTCGGCCATCGGGCTCATCATCGTCCTGGCCGTCGCGTCTTGGGCGGACACCCTGCGCGAGATCAACACGCAGGCAGTGCCCTTGCATGGTTTGCGCAACCTGGTGCATTTCATTGGCCAAAATCTGTGGTTCTACGCCGTCACGGCCATTCCCTTGGCACAGGTCTTCGCGCTGGAATTCACGACACCGCTTTGGGTCATCGTGCTCTCTCCCCTCCTGCTCGGCGAACGCCTCACGCCCGTCAGAGGGGTTGGGGCCCTGCTCGGGTTTATCGGCATCCTCATCGTCGCCCGCCCTGGGGCGGTGACGCTCAGCGCAGGCACCATCGCGGCGGCCTCCTGCGCGATTTTCTTCGCGCTCACCTTTGTCTTTACCAAGAGGTTGACCCGCAGCCAAAGCATCACCGCAATCATGTTCTTTCTCACCCTCATTCAGTTGGGTTTGGGCCTCCTGTGCGTCTTCTATGACGGCCAAGTGACCTGGCCCACGGTCCCGACCCTGCCACTTTTGGCGCTAGTAGGTCTCTGCGGTCTTCTCGCGCATTTCTGCATCACCCAGGCGCTGAAAATCGCGCCCGCCACCATCGTGGCTCCGATCGACTTTGCGCGCCTGCCGCTCGTTGCGATCCTGGCCATGCTCATCTATCGCGAGCCCCTTGAGGTTTGGGTTTTCGTCGGTGCCATCGTGATTTTCTCAGGCAACTACCTCAACATCTGGGCCGAGACCCGTAAGGCGGGGTAAAACCTCCGTGTCCGCAGCCGACTTTCCCCGAAGGCATGCTTTTGAAATTCACCCATCCATGAGACTGTGCCCTATCCAAACGGGCGCATGACCCGTCAGATAAGGGTGGAGAAATACGAGTTATGACACGCATCTTGGCGCTCGCAGCAGCGGCATCTTTAAGCGCGAGCATGGTCACTGCAGGTGGTATTGAACGCACAGCACAATCCGTCGGCGTATTGTTTGAGCAAGACCGATACGTCGAATTCACGTTCGGCGCAGCCTCCCCGGATGTCAACGGCATTGGGACAGCAGCAATTGGTGGCGGCACCTCAGGCGATTTGGCAAGATCCTATCTGCAATTCGGGGCCGCTTTTAAGGCGGACATCAACGAGACGTGGTCTTACGCCGTCATCTACGACCAGCCCTTTGGCGCAGATACCGCTTATCCGTTGGACCAAGCCTATTTCGCCCGCGGCGCTGAGGCAGAATTTGAAAGCCATGCTCTGACGGGCATCCTCCGCTACAAGTTCCCTTCCAACTTCAGCGTTCATGCGGGTCTGCGCGTCCAATCGATTGAGGCCAGCGCGACGATCCCATTTGTGGGAAACTACAGCGTGCAAGGCGACCGGAAACTGGGTCTGGGATACCTTCTGGGTGTCGCCTATGAAGTCCCAGAGATCGCGCTGCGCGTGGCGCTGACCTACACCTCAGCGATCGACTATGACGTCGACACGGTTGAGAACTCTCCGCTGGGCGTGGGCAATCGATCCGTGACCGAGGTCACCACACCGCAATCCATCAATTTGGAGTTCCAGACAGGCATCGCAGAAGACACGCTGCTTTTCGGGGGCGTCCGCTGGGTTGAGTGGTCGGACTTCGATATCTCGCCTGCCGACTATACAAGCCCGTTTTTGGCCAACAGCCCGCTCTTGAGTTATGAGAACGACTACATCACCTACACCATTGGGGTTGGAAGGCGACTGAACGACACTTGGTCGGTTGCCGGCGCGTTGAGCTATGAAAAGGGTGACAGCGGGTTTGTCACCAACCTTGGCCCCACGGACGGGCTCTTGAGCGTGGGTCTGTCCGCGGTTTACCGCCAAGACAACATGACGATCACCACCGGCATACGCTACATTGACATCGGCAATGCACAGACGCGGGCAGGTGCCGCAGCCCCCGCCGGCGTCTTTGAGGACAACCATGCCGTCGCCTTTGGGGTAAAGGTTGGCTATGCATTTTAGCAAGTTTCGCATGAACCGGGTCGTGGTGGCGCAATCTTTGCCGTAGACCCGGCAGGTGCTGGCTCAGAAGTCCATATCCACCCGCGCCTGGGGTGAGCTTTTCCTGCTCGCCATGATCTGGGGCGCGTCGTTCGTCTCCATCCGCATCGCGCTGGATGAAATCGGGCCGCTCACCGCCGTGGCCCACCGCGTCGGCTGGGCCGCGTTGGTGCTTTGGGCAGTGGTTTTTGCCCTGCGCCTGCCCCTGCCCCGGAGCCCAAAGCTATGGGCCGCCTGCCTCGTCATGGGGCTTTTGAACAACGTCATCCCCTTCGGCCTCATGGCCTGGGGCCAGTTGCACATCGAAAGCGGCCTGACCTCTATTCTGAACGCCACAACCGCGATCTTCGGCACATTGGCCGCCGCCCTCTTCTTCGCAGATGAACGCCTGACCTGGGCCAAAGCTGTCGGCGTCTCTTTGGGATTTTTCGGCGTTGCGGTGGCCATTGGCCTCGACACGTTCGCGCAATTCGATCTACGGTCTCTGGCCCAATTGGCGGTGTTGGGCGGTACGCTCTTTTACGCCCTTGCTGGCGTTTGGGCGCGCAAGCGGCTCTCAGGCTTGGCCCCACAAGTGGCGGCCGCAAGCATGGTCACCGGAGCGGCCATGATCATGCTGCCGCTTGCCTGGGTCGTTGAGGGGCCTTTGCGCCTCGACCTCACCGCCCGCACCGGGGCTGCCATCGCCTATTACGCCGTCATCTCAACGGCGCTGGCCTACCTGCTTTACTACCGCGTGCTTGCCGCCGCAGGCAGCGGCAATCTGATGCTGGTCACGCTGCTCGTGCCGCCCTTCGCCATCGTCCTCGGCGCGGTCCTTTTGAACGAGGCCCTGCAGGGTGCCGCCTACAGCGGTTTTGCCCTGCTTGCGCTCGGCCTGGTGATCTTGGATGGGCGTCTCTGGCGCCGTTTGCGCCAATCAGCTAAGCAATGATCACACATCGACGACCGGACGCCCTCATGCTTTATCCCACCGCCGCCGCCTGGCGCGCCGCCCCCCGCCGCAAAGTGCTGGTGTTTGGCATGTCTGGCTTGGGAAAGACCCACCTCAGCAGCATCCTGCGCGGCTCCGGCACCTGGTTTCACTACTCCATCGACTACCGCATCGGCACCCGCTACTTGGGCGAGATCATCATCGACAACGCCAAAGCAGAAGCGATGAAAGTACCCTTTCTGCGCGACCTTCTGATGAGCGATAGCATCTACATCGCGTCCAACATCACCTTTGACAATCTCTCCCCCGTGGCGACGTGGCTGGGCAAGCCAGGCAGCGAGGCCCTCGGTGGCCTGCCCATCGCGGAATACACCCGCCGCCAACACGCCTTCCGCCAAGCCGAAATTGCCGCGCTACAAGACACCGCCCATTTCGCCGCGCGGGCAGATGCGCTCTACGCCTATCCGCATTTTATCTGCGACACCGGCGGGTCGATCTGCGAATGGGTGGATCCGGGCGATCCCAACGACCCACTCCTCACCGCCCTTGCGCAAGAGTGCCTGCTGGTCTGGATCAAAGGCGACGCGGCACATACACAAAGCCTGATCGAACGCTTTGACCGCGCGCCCAAACCCATGGCCTATCAGCCTGCCTTTTTGGCCGAGGCTTGGGCGCGCTACTTGGGCGAAAACAGCCTCGAAGAGGCTGCGGTGGACCCGGATGCCTTTGTGCGCTGGACCTATGCGCAAGCCTTGGCGCACCGCCAGCCGCTCTATGCGCAAATGGCGGAATGGGGTGTGACGATCACGCCCGAAGAGATCAATGAAATGGTCGATGAGGGCGACTTTACGGAACTCATCGCCGCCCGCCTACCGAACTAACCCAAACAGCCCGAGACCGCTTGGCCAATGTGCTGATCCGCGCCGCGCAGTGAAAAGCGGATGACCGGCTGGCCCTGCATCGTACTGATGCTCAACCACTCTCCGCCGCGGCGCACGGCCTGCATGAACCTGTGATCATGCGGGATCGATACGCTCAAGGGGCCGCGTGTTGTGTCCAGTGTGATCACATAATCGATTGCGCCGATCAAAAACCGGTACTGCGCGGGCGGCACAGCCACATCTGCCAAAACAAAGTAGCTCTGGCCCGGCACACAAAAATACGTGAACGCGATGCCCTGCTCGGCCTGCGTCATCGCAAAACGGTGCACGCCATCCGAGGCGATGCCGCTCCACCAGGCCGACTGAATCGGCGCGGCCTGCGGCGCGCAGTGCCGTGCGACGCATTGCTCGTACTGATAGCTATGCGCGCCCGGAGAATTCGACAGGCAAGACCAAATGCACCGTTGCAAAGCCATGGCGTCCTGCTGCGCCATCGCTGGCCAGGCACTCCAAATCAAAACAATGAGCGTGTAAAGCAACCGCATGGGCAAAGACTGCCGCCAAAGCCAAGGCAGATCAAGTCACCACGCCCCTTGGCACTGCGCCGGGTCCAGACTATCTACGCGGTTCACGACGTAAGAGACCACCCATGCCGATCAAACTTCCAGCGACCTTGCCCGCGTTCGACGTGCTCACGCGCGAGGGCGTTATGGTCATGGATAACGATGACGCCGCGCGCCAAGACATTCGCCCCCTGCGGGTGGCCCTTCTCAACCTGATGCCCAGGAAAATTCAGACCGAGAACCAGTTTGCCCGCCTGATCGGCGCCACCCCTCTGCAGATCGAGCTCAGTTTGCTTCGTATGAGCGATCATCAAACCCGCAATACCGCCGCCGACCATATGGAGAGCTTTTACCGCCCGGTAAGCGACGTCTGGGCGGAGAAATTCGATGGGCTCATCATCACCGGCGCGCCGATCGAACATCTGGCCTTTGAAGATGTGGACTACTGGGACGAACTCACGCGCGTCATGAACTGGAGCCAGACCAATGTGCACGCGACCTTTGGCGTCTGCTGGGGCGGCATGGCCATGATCAACCACTTTCACGGCGTCGCAAAACACATGCTCACTCAGAAAGCCTTTGGCTGTTTTCGCCACCGAAACATGGATCCCGCCTCGCCCTATTTGCGCGGTTTTTCTGACGAATGCGTGATGCCCGTCTCCCGCTGGACCGAGATCCGCCAAGAAGAAGTGGATGCTGTGCCCGCGCTCAACACGCTTTTGGGCAGCGATGAAGTGGGGCCCTGCTTGATAGAAGATCCTCAGCACCGCGCCCTCTATGTCTTCAATCATTTTGAATACGACAGCGACACGCTCAAACAGGAGTATGACCGAGACATCGAAGCAGGCACACCGATTAACATACCCGGCAACTATTACCCCAAAGATGACCCCAGCCGGACGCCGTTGAACAGGTGGCGCAGCCATGCGCACCTCCTCTACGGCAATTGGATCAATGAAATCTACCAGCGCGCGCCCTTCGATCTCGATGCGATTGGGCAGTAGCGCGTGCGGCGCGGCATGATCTATACGCTCCTCCTGATGGCAGCGCTCATTGCGCTGACGCAATGGCGCGCCGCCGCCAGAGAAGCGACAGCGCTTGATAACGCCCCGCCTGCTGGGCAATTTGTAAACGTGCAAGGTGTCGAGGTGCACTATAAGGTCATGGGTGAGGGCCCTGACCTCGTCTTGTTGCACGGGGCCAGCGGGAACTTGCAGGACTTTACCTTTGGGTTCACGGAGCGGCTAACCGACCGCTACCGCGTCATCCTCTTTGATCGCCCGGGCCTCGGCCACTCTGGTCGCCCGGCAGGCCACGGTGGGGCCTGGAACATTGCCGAAGAGACACCGCTTGAACAAGCCGCGCTCTTGCAGGCCGCCGCCGATCAGATCGGCGTGTCAAACCCCATTGTCCTCGGGCACTCCTTTGGCGGCATCGTGGCCCTGGCCTGGGGCCTCTCGCGCCCAGATGAAACCGCCGCTCTTGTGCTGGTTGCAGGCGTGGCCGAACCCTGGCCGGGTGAGCTTGGCTGGACGTATCAAGTGAACGGCTCCCGCCTCGGCAGCGCGCTCTTTGTGCCCTTGGTCACGGCCTTTCTGCCCAACAGCTACATCGAGAATTCCGTGGCGTCGGTGTTCACGCCGCAGGCCGCGCCTGAGGGCTACAATGACCACATCGGTGCCAGCCTCAGCCTGCGCCGCAGCACGCTGCGCGCCAATGCGCAGCAGGTGAACGCCCTGCGCCCCCATGTGGTTGAAATGCAAAAGTCCTACGACACGCTCACCATGCCGATTGAGGCCATCCACGGCGACGCTGACACCATCGTGCCGCTGAACATCCATGCGCGGGTCCTCATCGGCGACGTGCCCAATGGCAGGCTCACCGTTCTTGAAGGCATGGGCCACATGCCGCAACACGCCGCCCCAGAAGAGGTCGTCGCAGTGATCGACCGCGCCGCTGCGCGGGCTGGTTTGCGTTAAACCCTTTAACATCCCATATAGACGGGGTGGCGGATGGAGACTTCTATGCAGAAACCCTTTTACGGTGCAATCAGCGCATTTTTTGAGCGTGACGCCCCTGCCGACATCCGCGCAGCCATCACCAACGCTGACAAGAACGACATCATCACCCAAAGCTACCCGCACCCGAAACGCCTGTCTCGCAAACGCTACGAAAAAGACTATGCCAAGCTGCAAATCGAATTGGTCAAGCTCCAGTCTCATGTGAGGCAGAGTGGAGCGCGCATCGCCATGGTCTTTGAGGGGCGCGACGCGGCCGGTAAGGGCGGCACAATCCGCCGGTTGCGCGAGAACCTCAACCCGCGCGCCGCCCGTGTGGTCGCCCTGTCCAAACCCAATGAACGCGAGCAGGGAGAGTGGTATTTCCAACGCTATATCAGCCACATGCCAACAGAAGGTGAGATCGTCTTCTTCGACAGGTCCTGGTACAACCGGGGCGTGGTCGAACCGGTGTTTGGCTTTTGCACGCCCGAGCAAAACGCGCATTTCTTTGACCAAGTGCCGCAGTTCGAAGAGATGCTTGTGAAAGACGGCATGCAGCTTTTCAAGATCTGGCTCAATGTCGGTCGCGCTGAACAATTGCGGCGCATGCTGGCGCGCGAGAGCGATCCGCTCAAACAATGGAAGTTGAGCCGCATCGACGTGGACGGCCTCGCCAAATGGGACGCCTATAGCGCGGCAATCGCAGACACGCTCAAACGCAGCCACACCGCGCATACGCCCTGGACTGTCATTCGCACCGACGATAAGCGCCGCGCGCGGCTCAGTGCCATGCAGGCCCTGCTGCATGCTTTTGACTACCCACAGAAAAACCCTGACGCGATCGGAGAAATCGACCCTGCGATCTGTGCAGGGCCAGACATCTGGGATGGCTAAGCGTGGCTATCATCACGGCAATCTGCGCCAGGCCCTCACTGCGGCGGCGCTTGAGCTCATCGAGGCACGCGGCCCCACCGGTTTCACGCTCTCTGAAGCGGCCAAGCAGGCCGGCGTGACCCCAGCGGCGGTCTACAGGCACTTTGACGGACGCGAAGCGCTCATCGCAGAGGCCGCACAACAGGGCTATGAAATTTTTGCCGATTTGATGGAATACGCCTATGAATCCGGCCAACCTTCGGCACTCAAAGCCTTTGAAGCCACGGGCCGCGCCTACCTCGCCTTTGCCCGCAAATACCCCGGCCACTACATCGCAATGTTTGAAAGCGGGGTCTCCATCAACCGCACACCAGAACTGGCGCAGGTCGCAGGGCGCGCCAATGGCGTGTTGGAAAGAGCGGCAACAGATCTCAGCCAGCACATCCCAGAGGACAAACGCCCGCCCGCCTCCATGTTCAGCGCGCATATCTGGGCGATGAGCCACGGGGTGGTTGAGCTATTTGCGCGAAACTCACCCGGGCGCGCCTCCCCCTTTCCGCCCGAAGATCTGTTGGAAACCGGCATTGGCATCTATCTGCGCGGGTTAGGCTTGGTTCAGCCGGATCAATAGACGCCCGCAGGCCAGATGCGCATGCAAAAGGCCGCCCCAAAATGGAGCGGCCCATAGTAGCTGATCGGTCTTTAGCGCTTTGAGAACTGGAAGCTCTTGCGTGCTTTGGCCTTGCCGTACTTCTTACGCTCGACCACGCGGCTGTCGCGCGTGAGAAAGCCTGCCGCTTTCAAGGCACCGCGCAACGAGGGATCATAAAGCTGTAGCGCTTTTGAAATCCCGTGTTTCACAGCGCCCGCCTGACCGGACAGACCGCCGCCCTTTACAGTGGCCACCACATCAAACTGCCCGTCGGTGTTTGTAATGCCAAAGGGCTGCGCCAGGATCATCTGCAAAACGGGGCGGGCAAAATAGCTATTCTGCGGCTTGCCGTTTACGGTGACCTTACCCGATCCAGGTTTGATCCAAACCCGGGCCACCGCATCTTTGCGCTTGCCCGTTGCATAAGAACGGCCCAAGTCGTCGCGCACAGGCTCCCGCACAATTTCCATCGTGTCCGGCGTGCCTTGCACGGCACCGATATCCTCGGTCACAACTTCCGCCAGATCCTCAAGAGATTTGATTTCGTCGGCCATCTTCAGGCCCTCCGCGTGTTTTTCTTGTTCATAGCTTTCACGTCCAGCACCTCGGGGCTTTGCGCCTCATGGGGGTGTTCTCCGCCGGCATAAACCCGCAGGTTGGTCATGATTTGCCGGCTCAGACGATTGCCGGGCAACATGCGTTTGACCGCACGGGTGACAATACGCTCGGGAAACGCCCCCTCAAGGATCTGCGCCTTCGTACGCTCCTTGATCCCACCTGGATGCCCGGTGTGCCAATAGTATTTCTCATCCCGCTTCTTGCCCGTCATCTGGACCTTATCCGCGTTGATGATGATCACGTTGTCACCGCAATCCATGTGCGGGGTGAAAGACGCCTTGTGTTTGCCGCGCAGGCGCATCGCAACGATCGAAGCCAGCCGACCCAGCACGACGCCCTCAGCGTCGATCAGGATCCACTTCTTCTCGATGTCTGCAGGGGTTGCAGAAAAGGTTTTCATCGCTCAATCCTATGTCTTTGACGGTGGCCGCACCGGCGACCGTTCATTTGATCGCTGTGCTTATACGGCAGAGAAATCCGCCGTCAATTAGAATTGTTGTGATTTTTTTTCAAGATATCAGCAGCTTAAGAAATAGGTATTCAGATACCCCAAATTCCGCGCCGCGCAGATACCGTTTTGCCACCTCAAACTAGGATATCTGCGGGGCCTATCTCGCGTGCGCAGCCGCCGACCGGTTCTCTTGTCTATAGAAGTGCCTGTTCGTTCATCCGCACCAAACGCGCCGCACCAGGGAGCGCACGGGTAACCCTTACCGTCGCATCAATCGCAGCCGTAAGAAGGGATGCGCTAAAAGAGCTCCAGGTCGTTGCCCTTTTGAGGTACCGGTGCTGGCTGAGGGGCCGGTTCAGGCACATCAGCGCTTTGCACTTTGACCTTTGCGGCCCCCGTGGACGGCGTGAACAACACGTGCCGCGCCTGACTGCCGCCAAGCGAGGACGACTGGCACGCGATCCCCTCTTGCTCCAAAAAGCTCATCACAAATTCGGCGTTCTTTGGACCAATGTCAGACAGCCCGCTGATCATGCGCGCGCCCCCAAAGGCTTTGGCCCGCAACCGGCCGCGCAGGGCACCCAGTTTCAGCATGTCGTTGATCATCAACTCCATCGCATTAACGCCCGCCAGATTGCACATCGAATTGCCGCGCCCGCTGGAGGCAAGCAGCATGTGGTTCATCCCACCGACACCGACCTCCGGATCCCAAAGACAACAGGCCACGCAGGACCCAAGCAAGGTCGAGATCACCGCGTCTGGTTCAGCCACAGCACGATGTTCACCCTGCGTGATGACATATCTCTTTGTGCTCACTGTCCCCTCCTGTGTGATGTGCTGGCGTGCTGCAAAACCGCCCGGTTCACGGCGGCCCCGATGTCTTGCAAAGGCAACTGAACCTGTACGGCGCCGTTTTCAAAAGCGGCGCGCGGCATGCCGTAGACAACGCTTGTTCCCTCATCCTGGCCAAAGGTGAGCGCACCACCGTGGTGCAGCCGATGAAGACCCTCCGCCCCGTCTTTGCCCAATCCAGTGAGAATGACGCCGATGATGTCCTTGCTGAACGGCTCTGCGGAATGAAAGAGCGCATCGACCGAAGGACAATGCAGAGATTGACCGTCGTCGGGCTCAAAATAGCACTGCCAACGGCCCCCGATGCGGCGGATATGTGTGTGCGCCCCATCCGCCGGGGCCAGCCTAATCTGGCCAGGCGACAACGGCTCGCCCTCCCGCGCAAGAGCAACATCGAGCGGAAGATTGCGGTTCAAAAGCTGGGAAAAGCTCAACAAAAAAGCGCCCGGCATGTGCTGAACGATGACAACGGGCGGGCCATCAATGGGCAGGTCCGCCAGAACGCGCTCAAGCGCGCCGACACCGCCGGTCGAGGCCCCGATCACGATCAAGGGCGTGCCCGACTGATCCAAAGCGCTGGCCGTGCGCGTGACAGCAGGTGCGGGTTTTTGGATGCGTTGCACCGTGCTGCAGGCCGCGGAAAACACGCGTCGGGCGATGTTTTTGCATTCGGCCTCATCCGCGCCCATGCCCGGTTTTAGAATGCAATCCACGGCCCCCAAGGACAGCGCCGTGATTGTCGCCTCAGAATTGCTGCGCGTCGCACCTGAGATCATGACAACGGGTTTGGGAAAGAGCGTCATGAGCTTTTCGAGAAAATCGATGCCGTTCATGCCGGGCATCTCAATATCCAGGGTGATCACATCCGGGTTGGTGGCCTTGATCACCTGCCGCGCCGCCTGAGCGCAATCGGCTTCGCCGACCACTTCAAGTCGGGGCTCCTGCTCCAAGACAACGCGCAGCCAATTGCGCAGGGTCCTGCTGTCATCAACGATAACAACGCTTTTCTTTTTGCTCGCTGAAAGCGACGGCGAAGAGGAGGAGAGATTTGAGTGCATCCGCCAGCGAAATCCTTTGTTGCACGGCATCCAAAGGAGAGCCAAGCGCCCGAGGTTGCCTCTGTCTGCGCGAGAGGCCTTAAAGGGTGCTTAACTTGCTGGCAAAAAATGGCACCCTGGCGCGTTCCCAGGCGCAAGTCAGCGCCATTCAAGAACGCCGCAGCTGGGGATTGGCTTCACCCCAAAGCGTAGCCTGCGCCGCGCACGGTGCGGATGGGGTCCTCTCCACCGGTCGAACAGAGCACTTTGCGCAGCCGCGCGATGTGCACATCGACCGTGCGGGTATCGACGTAGATGTCACGCCCCCAGACCAGGTCGAGCAATTGATCCCGGCTGAAGACCCGCCCAGGCTTTTCCATGAGCGTCACCAAAAGACGGTACTCTGTCGGCCCCAGTTTGAGCTCTTGATTGTCGCGCATCACCCTGTAGCGGCTCGGGTCCAGACCGATGTCTTGATAGACAAGTGTCTCCCCGGTTGCCGATGGGCGTGTCCGGCGCAGTTGCGTGCGCACACGGGCCATCAACTCACGCAGCGAGTAAGGCTTGACCACATAGTCATCGGCGCCGGTCTCCAGCCCGCGCACCGTGTCGGTCTCTTCGGACCGCGCGGAAAGCATGATGACGGGGATGTTGCGCGTGTCGTCGCGCGCCTTGAGCTGGCGACAGACCTCAATGCCGCTCATCAGAGGCATCATCCAGTCCAAAATCACGAGATCCGGCAGTATCTCAGAGACCTGCAGCATCGCGTCTTCGCCGTTCTCGGCCCGACTGACGGTGTAGCCCTCCGCTTCCAGGTTATAGGCCAACACCTCCCGTTGCGCAGGTTCATCCTCAACCAGCAGCACATGGGGCTGCGTGACAGACATGATCAGACCTCGGCCGTCATCGCCGTGTCATCTGCCTTGGGCCGCGCCTCATCGGGGTGCGCGCCGGTCACGAGATAGACGACCTGTTCGGCAATCGCGGTCACATGATCCCCCATGCGCTCAACGTTTTTGGCAATGAAATGCAGGTGCATGCAGGCGGTTATGTGCCGCGGATCTTCCATCATAAAGGTCAGGAACTCGCGAAAAAGGGCGTTATACATCTGATCAACATCGTGGTCGCGTTGGATCACGCTCAAGGCAAGCTCATCATCGCGCTGGATGTAGGCGTCGAGCGCGTCTTTCAGCATGCCCTCCACCTCGCGTGCCATGCGCCGGATTGCGCCTGCGCTGTCATCGACCGGTGGCAGCGCCGCCAGGGCAGTCGTGCGTTTCGCGATGTTCTTGGCGTAATCGCCAATCCGCTCCAGATTGGCGCTGATCTTGATCACGCTCAGCACCAGGCGCAGATCCACCGCCGTCGGCGAACGCAGGGCGATGACGCGCGCGGCGTTCTCGTTAATCAACTCTTCCAATTCGTCAATCGGGCGGTCTTTCTTGCGGACTTCTTCGGCCAATTCCTCATCCCGGGTCTCCAAGGACAGTGCCGCATTGCGAATGGCGTCTTCGACAAGGCCGCCCATCTTCATGATCTGCGCCTGTACGCCTTCCAAGTCGCGGTCGAAGGCCGAAACAATGTGTGGTTCATGCATGGCGCTATCCAATCCGTCCGGTGATGTAGGCCTCGGTGCGTTCGTCTTGCGGCGCGGTAAAGATCTGGTCGGTCTCGCCAAACTCCACCAGATTGCCCAGGTGAAAGAAGGCCGTCTTTTGACTGACCCGCGCGGCCTGCTGCATCGAGTGGGTGACTATCACCACGGAGTAGTTCTGGCGCAGCTCATCAATGAGTTCCTCCACCTGCGAGGTGGCAATGGGATCGAGCGCCGAACAAGGCTCATCCATCAAAAGCACCTCCGGCTCGGTCGCCACCGCCCGCGCAATGCACAGCCGCTGCTGCTGACCGCCCGAAAGGCCCGTGCCCGGTGCCGTCAGCCGATCCTTGACCTCAGTCCAGATGGCCGCCCGCTTGAGCGAGCTTTCCACGATTTCGTCCAATTCCGCCTTGCTGCGCGCGAGCCCGTGAATGCGCGGACCGTAGGCCACGTTGTCATAGATCGACTTGGGAAAGGGATTGGGCTTTTGGAACACCATGCCCACCTTGGCGCGCAACTGCACCGGATCCACCTTGCGGTCGTAGATATCCTCGCCATCGATGCGGATGTCACCGCTCACGCAGCAAACATCAATTGTGTCGTTCATCCTGTTGATGCAGCGCAGAAAAGTCGATTTGCCGCAACCCGACGGGCCGATGAAAGCCGTGACCGTCTTGTCTTCGATATCGACGTCCACATCCTTGATGGCGTGAGTGTCGCCATAGTGCACCTGCACGCCCCGCGCTGCAATCTTCACCGTATTGATGCCCGCATCGACCTTCTCCACCGATAGGTAATCCTTCATAGGTTCCTCCTTACCAGCGCCGTTCAAAGCGGCGCCGCAACAGAATTGCCAACGCATTCATTGTGACCAAAAACACCAGCAGGATGATAATCCCGCCCCAAGCGCGTTCAAACCAGGCCGGATCCGACCGCGCCGCCCAGACATAGATCTGCGCCGGCATCGCGGCATTGGGATCCATGAAAAGCTCAGCCCCCAGGGCCGGGTGATCCGTGGCAATCAGACCCACCATGCCGATGAGCAAAAGCGGTGCCGTCTCTCCCAGGGCCGCGGCAAGCCCAATGATCGTGCCCGTCAAGATCCCCGGCATCGCCAGCGGCAACACATGATGGAACACCGCTTGCATCTTTGAGGCACCCACGCCAAGCGCGGCCTCCCGGATCGACGGCGGCACCGCCTTCAGAGCGGCGCGGGTCGAGATGATGATCGTGGGCAGCGTCATCAGCGCCAGGGCCAGTCCGCCCACAATCGGGGCCGACTGCGGCAAGCCCGCAAACTGGATGAACACCGCCAGCGCCAAGATCCCGTAAACGATGGAAGGCACCGCGGCCAAGTTTGAAATGTTGATCTCAATGAACTCAGTGAACTTATTTTTCGGCGCAAATTCTTCAAGGTAGATCGCTGCGGCCACCGAAATCGGCAAACAGACCGCCAGCACCACCAGCATCAGGGCCAGTGAGCCCAGCATTGAGGCCCCCATGCCCGATTGCTCAGGCCGCACGTCAGAGGCATCCGTGCCAAATACAAAATTCCAATTGAAGCCACGTTTGATTGCACCTGCCTCTTGCAAAGCATCAATCAAATCAAGCTGCTCCAGCGAGATCTTGATGTCGTTCTCCGCCGAGGCGCGCGTCACCCGTCCCTTCAGATAGCCATCCATCCGCGAAGACCCAAAAAGCGTGACCGTCACCTCCTGGCCAATCAACGCCGGATTTTCGATCACCATGTTCCGCAGCTGCCCCCGCGCTGAGGCGGAGTAGAGATCTTTCAAGTCGGAATCTGACAGCGACGTTTCAATGCCGTTCTTTTCGATCAGCGCTTTGATCGCATCCGTCAGCAGCCCGGTATAAGCAAACGTTAGCACTTTTCGAATGTCGTCAGGGTTGCGATTGCCCGCCGGATCAAGCACGCCTTCCTCAAGCACTACGGGCAGCTCAATGACCGTCTGGGTGAAGGCGGGAAAGCCATTGCGCACAATCGATCCTAAGAGCAGGATCAGAAAGAAGATCCCAAGGCCAATCGCCAAGATCCCATATATCTTGAAGCGCTGCTCAGCCGCGTTTCGGCGCCGTACAGAAGGGCTGGCTTCGAGCAGCGACGTCTTCGGGCGCGCCGACGCGGGCTGACCGATGGAAGGCGAGGCGTCTGTCATTCGTACTGCTCCCGATATGTCTTCACGATGTACTGCGCCAACAGGTTCAGACCCAGCGTCACCACAAAGAGCAATGTGCCAAGCGCATAGGCCACGAGCACCTCGGGAGAGGAGAAATCCGCATCCCCGGTGAGCTGAGAGACGATCTTGGCAGTGACTGTTGTCATGGCCTCAAGCGGGCTCAAAGCCAACGCGCCTGCCGCTCCTGCACCAAAGACCACCAGCATGGTCTCACCAATCGCGCGCGAGGCCGCAAGAATGATCGCCCCCACAATCCCGGGCAGGGCCGCCGGTAAAACGACCTGGCGGATCGTCTCGGACGGGGTTGCGCCGAGGCCCAGCGAGCCATCGCGCGTCGCCTGCGGCACCGCATTGATGATGTCATCTGAAAGAGAGCTGACGAATGGGATCAACATGATGCCCATCACCAGCCCGGCCGTGAGCACTGAGCGCGCGTTGTTCATCCAATCCAGTCCAAACATCCCGCCATCCGCCGCAGGACCAGGACCAAAGACATCGAGGAGGAAGGGCCCCACCGTCAGCAGAGCAAACAGGCCATACACAATTGAGGGAATACCTGCCAAGACCTCCAGCGCAGGCTTGACCACCGAGCGGACCCAGGGTGAGGCGTATTCCGACAGATAGATCGCTGCGAAGAGACCAATGGGAACCGCCACGCAGAGCGCGATCAGCGAGATATACATCGTGCCCCAGAGCAGCGGCAGCACCCCAAGCTGCGATCCGCCGCCAAAGGACGGTGACCAGGTTGTTCCGAACAAAAAGTCGGTCCAATTGTACAGTTGGAAGAAAGCCACCGTGTTAAAGATCAGTGACAAAAAGATCCCGACCGTCGTCAGCACCGCGATAAAGGCCGCAAAGATCAGCACCATCCGCGTTGCGGCCTCAACCGAATTGCGCGACCGGAATTCGGGCGTGGTGCGCAAGATCGCAAATGCCAAGCCCGCGCCTGCAAGGGCAAGCACCAGCACGGTTTTGATGATGTCGCCAAAGCGCGACCGATCCCGGTACTCTTGAGCGACAAGCAAAATCTCGGGCTGCACATTCGCACCAAGCGCAATGCCTACCTCGCCCAGGCGGTCGCGCACATCGGTGAATTCGGTGCGCATCCGGCCCGCCGCTTCTGAGGTCAAGACCCCCTCTCGCACCGCAAGGTCCAGACCATCAGCGATCTTAACCACGTCGGAAAAGGCCAGATCGCGGGTCGTGTATTGCTCAACGATTTCGTCTGACAATTGCCCGGCTGAGCGCATCTCAAGCACTGTGGGCTGAAATGCCGTCCAAAGCAGGAGCAGCACCACCGCCGGAACAGCTGCGTAAATCGCCGCGTGTGCCCCATAGAAGACCGGCAAGCTGTGCAGGTTTCTGGCGTCTCCGCCCGCGCCCGCCAGGGCACGTTGCCGCGCGTAAACAAACCCACCGATGGCCAGAACGATCAGGATCAGGATGAGCCAGGAATTGGGCATGATGGATCCGCTTTTTCTAAAACAGTCGGAAAGCGGGAGGGCGTCGCGCGCCCTCCCCCATGTCTTTTGGCGACAGACTTAGCTGCCTGAGCCCATTGTCGCTTCGCCGGAAACAGAGCCCTGTGTCGCGGAGAGTTCTGGGTCGGACACGAGGCCATAGGCCGCCAGCGGGCCGCTCGGACCTGCGATCTGGTCAGACACGAAGAATTCAGCGAACTCTTTTAGGCCGGGGATCACGCCGATATGCGCCTTCTTGATGTAGAAAAAGAGCGGACGCGACACGGGATACTCGCCAGTCGAGATGGTCTCGGTCGATGGTGTTACCCCGGACATGGTCGCCACCTGCAAACGGTCTGTGTTATTCTCATAGAACGCCAACCCAAAGACGCCGATGCCGTTGGGGGCAGAGTTCAAGGAGGCCAAGGTCTCGGTGTAGTCACCGTCGATATCAACGGAACGGCCGTCGGTGCGCACGGCCATGCAGGCGCTTTCCGCATCATCCTCGGACATACCAGAAGCGATCATGCCTTCCATCGCGCCGAAGTCTTCGCAGCCCTGCAAAAGCACTTTTTCTTCAAACACTTCACGGGTGCCGTGCTTGGTCCCCGGGATGAAGGCCTGGATCTCCTGATCCGGCAGGTCTGCATTCACCTGATTCCAGGACGTGAAGGTGTTGGGCTTCATCTCTCCATCGATGAAGTGATTTGCCGCCAGGCCCATGTACCAATCCTTCGGCGTGAAAGCGAAAGAGTTTCCGTTGATGTCAGAGGCAAAGACAATGCCATCATAGCCGATGCGCACCTCGATGATGTCCGTCACCCCCGCCTCGCCACAGGCCTTCACCTCTTTTTCGCGGATCGCGCGGGAGGCGTTGGCGATGTCGATGGTGTTCTCACCCACACCCTCACAGAACCGCTTCAGCCCCGCAGAGGAGCCGCCTGATTCAACAACCGGCGTTGGGAAATCAAAGTTCTCTCCAAAAGCTTCCGCCACGATCGAGGCGTAGGGCAAAACCGTTGAGGACCCAGCGATCTGAACCTGGTCGCGTGCGCTGGCCGCGGTTGCACTCAGGGCTGCAATCGCCAGCGTGGAAGCGGCAATCTTTGTCAGTGACATGGTGTCTCCTGTCTTTTGTCTTTGATGCTTAGATCACCCCCGTGATGATCTCGCCGCCCGTCTAGGTGCGGTCTGCGGCGCTTTTGTTATGGTTTTGTTACAGTTTCATGACAGCTCTGCCGGTCCGCCGTGGAACAGGTCCTAAAGCGCAGCCTCCGCGACAGGCAGCTGCGTTTCGCGCGGCAAAATCACGGTGAAGGCAGCCCCCTGACCGACATGAGAAGAAATCCGTAACCGCCCGCGATGCCTATTCAAAATGTGTTTGACGATGGCGAGCCCTAGGCCCGTCCCACCCAAGGCACGGCTGCGGTGGCTGTCGGCGCGGTAAAATCTCTCCGTGAGACGCGGCAGATGCATTGGATCGATGCCCGGCCCATGATCACGCACCGTCACGCGCAGGGCGGGACCTCTGAGAGCCGAATCTCTCTCGGCAGTCTCACTCTTGATGTCCACCCGTTGGCCCTGGCCGCCGTACTTGATCGCGTTCTCGATCAGATTGGTGAAAACCTGCAGCAACTGATCCGCATCACCAAGCAGCATCAGATCATGATCGGCAAAATCCGGCTGCAACACGACGTCGTTGTCCACCGCGAGCGGGTTCAAATTGCGCAGGGCGGTCCGCAACACATCTGCGAGGTTGACGCGGTCTTTGGGCCGCACGCGTTCTTCGCTCTCGACCCGGCTCAGCGACAACAAATCTCCCACCAGCCGGTTCATGCGCCCCGCTTCAGTGGCCATGATGTCCAAAAACCGCTGCCGGGCTGCCGCATCGTCCCGTGCCGGACCGCTCAGTGTTTCGATGAAACCGATGAGGGCGGTGAGCGGCGTGCGCAACTCATGGCTCACATTGGCCACAAAATCCCGACGCATCTGCCCCGCCTCAGCCTCGTGGGTCACGTCTTCAAACGTCAAGATAAGCGCTTGCGCCTCGCCTGAGCGCCGCATCGTGACCCGGTAGCTCTGCTCTTTGCTCAGATCCCCCGCCAAATAGCTTGCCTCGCGGGCCACCCCGTCCCGCAAGGCCCGCTCCACCGCGTCAACGAGTGATGGCTGCCGCAGCGCAGTGACAAAATGCCGTCCAAGCGTCTGGTGCCCCATGAGCATCGCAGCCGCATCATTAGCCGCCACAATGCGCTCATTTTCGTCAATCGCCAGCGTTGGCTGCGGCAAAGCCTGGAAGAAGTCCTGCAGAAGCCTCCGATCTGTCATGCGTCAAATCGGTTGCATTTCTCGCCGAAACCGCGCGGCGTTCTTGGCGTAGTTCAACGCGCTGTCCGTGAGCATCTGATGCGCGGCAGGATCAAGCATGCGCACAACTTTGCCCGGCACGCCCATAACCAGCGAACCATCCGGGATCTCTTTGTTCTCGGTGATGAGCGCCCCCGCCCCGATCAGGCAATTTTTGCCGATCTTGGCCCCGTTCAGCACCGTGGCCCCCATCCCGATGAGCGAATTATCGCCGATGGTGCAGCCGTGCAGCATCACCTTGTGCCCGATGGTGCAATTCTCGCCCACGATCAGCGGATAGCCGATGTCGGTGTGAAACACGCAGTTCTCCTGCACATTGGTGCCCTTGCCCACATGGATGGGCTCATTGTCGCCGCGCAGCGTGGCGCAAAACCAGATCGAACTCTGCGCTTCGAGCACCACATTGCCAATGACATTCGCATCAGGCGCGACCCACACGCTCTCGTCAATCGTGGGGGTGAAATCGCCAAGCGCGTAGATCGTCATGATAAGTCCTCAAATTCTGCCTGCAGCTTGCGCACATGATCCGACAAACGCGGCTGCTGTGCAAATTTTAGCCGCTCCGCACTGATGATGGTCTTGAGCCGCTCTTCGGTGACGTCGAGATCATCGTTCACAAGGACATAGTCATAGCCGTCCCAATGGCTGATCTCGTCCCAGCTTTTCTGCATGCGCTTTTTGATGGTTGCCGCGTCGTCCTGCCCGCGGCTCACCAAGCGGCGGTGCAACTCGGGGATCGACGGCGGCAGGATAAAGATCGACAGCGTGAAAGCCCCCAAGGCCGAGTTTCGGATCTGCTGCGCCCCCTGCCAATCAATGTCAAAGAGCACGTCGCGCCCCGCGTTGATCGCCTTTTCGACCGGCGGTTTCGGCGAGCCGTAGAAATTGCCAAAAACATGCGCATGCTCCAGCATATCGCCCTGCGCCACCATCCCGCGAAAGGCCGCCTCGCCGACAAAAAGGTAGTGCTGGCCCTCCACTTCACCCGGGCGCGCCGCCCGTGTCGTGGCGGAAATGGAGAATGCAAGCGTCGGATCCCAGGCCATCAGCCGCCGCGCCAGCGTGGATTTGCCTGCGCCCGAGGGCGAACTGAGAATGATCAAAAGGCCGCGCCGCTCGCTCATTATCACTCCACGTTTTGCACTTGCTCGCGCATCTGATCGATCACCGCTTTGAGGGAAAGGCCCACTGCTGTGAGCTCTTTCATCTGAGCTTTAGCACATAAGGTATTGGCTTCACGATTAAATTCCTGGATCAGAAAATCCAGTTTCCGACCAATTGTACCGCCTTGCACCAGCAGGTCCCGCGCCGTTGCGACATGGGTGCGCAAACGGTCCAACTCCTCCGTCACATCCGCTTTGACGCCGATCATGGCAAGCTCTTGCGCCACCCGGTCAGAGGATGCGCCTTCGGTATTGTTGAGCACCCGCGCGAGATTGGCCGCCAGCGCCTGCGCCATCTGGGCGCTGCGCTGCTCCAAAAGACCCTCTGCGCTTTCCACCAACTGCGCCACTTCCGCGATCTGAGCGGCTAAGATCTTGGCCAAGGCCGCCCCCTCCGCGGTGCGCATCGCGTCAAAATCGCCCAGAACTGCCTCTGCCGCGCTCAAAAGATGCGCGCGCAAGGCCGCGGTGTCTTCGTCTGGGCTGGATTGCTCCAAGACGCCGCGCAAAGCGGCGATGTCCGCCGCCTTTGACGGGGCCAGGGTGAGGCCATGCGCCTTGGCAACCGCTTCAATGGACGTGAGCGCGGCCAGCACCCCGTCCAGATGCGGGACATTGAGCGTCACGCCGCCGGTCTGCTCATCGCGCGCCACCCGCAGCGCACAGGTCACCGTGCCGCGTGCGGCGATGGCCGCAATCTGGCTGCGCAGCCCCGCCTCCAACCCGTCGATCCAATCGGGCACCCGCAGCCGCAGATCAAGCCCGCGCCCGTTCACCGCACGCACCTCCAACGACCAGGTGGCCCCCTGGTGGGACCCATTGGCGGAGGCAAAGCCTGTCATCGACTTGATCATGCACGGCCTTTCTGCGCGGTGTTGCATCGCAATGGACCATGGGCAGGCGCAGAGCAAGCCCTCGCGGAGGCTCTAGCGTTAACCAGGCTTTCAAAAAGCGCACAAAGTCGAACAAATTCTCGATATTAAGACTTTGATAACAAATGAGGCCGCTGAGGGCTCCAATCGCGGGCATTCAGGCGGAAGATCGCGGGAAACTCGGTCTGCCAACACAATTGAGGGGTGAACGAACATGGACAAACCGGAGCATAAGGCGCACAGTGTAATCGCTATGTCAGAGTATCGACCAGAAACCGGATATGCTGCCATCGCGCAGGTAGAGGCTTATTGGGAAGCGGTGCGTGGCGCGCGCCTGCTGCCAAAGCGGTCCGACATCGATCCGCGGGGGATCGAACAATGTCTTGAGCATGCATTCATCTTGGAGCGGGTTGCCGCAGGGATTGCGCGCCTTCGGATCGCGGGCACGCACCTCAATGACCTCATCGGGATGGAGGTGCGCGGCATGCCGCTCACCACCTTCTTCACCCCCGCTGCCCGCGCCGTGGTCTCCGAACAATTGGAGGTCGTTTTTCAAACGCCTGCGATCTGCACGCTGGATCTGAGCTCTGCCGCCTCAATTGGCCGTCCGAGCCTGCAGGCGCGGCTGATCCTGCTGCCGCTCAAAAGCGATCTGGGCGATGTCAGCCGGGTCTTGGGCTGCTTGGTCGCCAAAGGCGATATTGGCTCAGCCCCGCGCCGTTTTGACATTGCCGGGCGCAAGGTGCTGCACATCGCCCCCGGCGCAGTGCCACAGTCAAAGCCGCCGCATCCGCCAAAAACGCCGGCAACAACGCCGCTGCCCATCGCGCAAGAGCCGCGCAAAGCGCACCCGCCTGGGCTTGCCGAAGAGCAGGCCACTTTTTCAAAGCCGTCCTCTGACAAGCGGCGCCCCCCCTATTTGCGTCTCATCAAGACGGACGACCCATAGGCGGACGCCCACCCAACGGCACAAAAAGGAGCGGCACCGGGAAAGGTCCGCCCCTTTGCCTGGTCTTATCCGTGGTGCGTCAGGCCGATGCGCGCGTCCGGCGCACGTCGCGGCGGGCGGTCAGCTCTTCGGCGACCAAAAACGCAAGTTCCAGCGACTGGCTCGCGTTCAGACGCGGATCGCAGGCCGTGTGGTAGCGGTCAGAGAGCCCTTCAAAGGTCACTTCGCGCACACCCCCGGTGCATTCGGTCACATCCTGACCCGTCATCTCAAAATGCACGCCCCCCGGCACCGTGCCTTCGGCATCATGCACGGCAAAGAACTCCTGCACCTCGCGCAAGATCGCATCGAACGGCCGGGTCTTATACCCGTTGTTGGCCTTGATCGTGTTGCCGTGCATCGCGTCACAGGTCCAGACGACCTCAGCCCCCTCTTCCTGCACCGTCTTGATGAGCTTCGGCAGGTGATCGCCCACCGATCCTGCGCCAAAACGCGCGATCAGCGTGAGACGCCCGGGCTCGTTCTTGGGGTTGAGCTTGACCATCAGGCGCTTGAGGTCATCCGCTGTCATCGACGGCCCGCACTTCAGACCAATGGGGTTCATCACCCCGCTGGCAAACTCCACATGCGCGCCATCAGGCTGGCGGGTGCGGTCTCCGATCCAGATGAGATGACCAGACCCGGCGAGCCACTGCCCGGTGATGCTGTCGCGGCGGCACAGCGCCTCTTCGTATTCGAGCAGCAGCGACTCGTGGCTGGTGTAGAATTCCACCGTTTGCAGCGTATGCGCGGTATCGGCGTTGACCCCTGCCGCCGCCATGAAATCAAGCGTGTCCGAGATCCGGTTGGCCACCTCGCGGTACTTCGCCGCCCGCTCTTGATCGGTAAAGCCCAAGGTCCAGCCGTGCACCTGGTTCACATCCGCATAGCCGCCTGTGGAAAAAGCGCGCAGCAGGTTCAAGGTCGCTGCCGCCTGCGTGTAGGCCCGCAGCATCTTAGCGGGATCCGGGATCCGAGCCTCAGACGTGAAATCAAGCTCATTGATGATATCACCACGGTAGCTGGGCAGTTCCACACCCTCCACCGTCTCGGTCGGGGCCGACCGGGGCTTAGCAAACTGACCGGCCATGCGGCCCACCTTGATCACCGGTACCTTCGCGCCGTGGGTCAGCACAATCGCCATCTGCAACATCACCTTAAAGGTGTCGCGGATCGCATCGGAACTGAACTGCTCAAAGCTCTCTGCGCAATCGCCGCCCTGCAGCAAAAACGCCTCCCCGCGCCCGGCCGCTGCCAAACGCTCTTTCAAGCGCAGCGCTTCGCCCGCGAAAACCAACACCGGATAGCGCGCAAGCTGTGCCTCAACCGCCTGCAATGCGGCCTGATCAGGATAGTCCGGCATCTGGATCCGTTCGTGCGAACGCCAGCTTGATGTGCTCCAATGGGTCATGGTCCCTCTCCCCGTGCGGCGCGGACAATCAGCGCCTTCAAGGCCTTTTCTATACAAAAGCGTTTATTGAGTGACCAGAACCCATTTGCAGCCTCTTGACGTGGCGCAAAAGCCGTGAGCAGGCTCTGCGCAAGGCGTCTGGTAAGCGGCCCGCACCAGCGCTTGGTAACCCCGTGAGAAGAGAGACGACGATGTCTTCATCCAGCTTGGCCAACCGGATCCCTGTCGACGCCGAAAAGCCACGCCGCTTTGTATTTGTGCTGCTCGATCAATTCTCACTTTTGTGTTTTGCGACCGCCGTGGAAAGCCTGCGGATCGCCAACCGCATGGGCGGCAAAGCGCTCTATCACTGGGTGGCCGTTGGCGAAGGCGGCGCGCAGGTCGCCTGCTCTGCGGGCACCTCGTTTCAACTGGATGATGATCTGGCGGAGCTTAACCGCGATGACACGATCCTGGTCTGCGGCGGCATCAATGTGCAAGAGGCGACGACAAAGCGGGTGCTGGGCTGGCTGCGCCGCGAAGCGCGCAAAGGGCTTGTGGTGGGCGGTCTGTGCACCGCGGCCTACACCCTGGCCAAGGCGGGCCTGCTCGACGGCAAACGCGCGACCATCCATTGGGAAAACCAAGACAGCTTCGCCGAGGAATTTGACGAGGTCGACCTCACAAAATCGGTCTTTGTGGTCGACGGCAACCGGCTCACGACGGCGGGCGGCACCTCCTCGATTGATCTGATGCTCAAGTTGATCGCAGATCAGCAGGGGGAGGAACTGGCCAATGCGGTCGCTGATCAGCTGATCTATTCCTCGATCCGCACCGATCAGGACACCCAGCGGCTCAGCGTGCCCAGCCGCATCGGCGTGCGCCACCCCAAGCTCAGCCAAGTGATCCAGATGATGGAGAACAACATCGAAGAGCCGATCAGCCCCTCGCTCCTGGCCAAAGAGGTGGGCATGTCCACGCGCCAGTTGGAACGGCTCTTCCGGCGCTACCTCAACCGCTCGCCCAAGCGCTATTACATGGAGTTGCGCCTGCAAAAGGCGCGCAATCTGCTGATGCAAACCGACATGAGCGTGATCAACGTGGCGCTTGCCTGCGGCTTTGCCTCACCCTCGCATTTCTCCAAATGCTACCGAGCGCATTACGAGACGACGCCCTACCGCGAGCGGGGCTCTCACGCCGCGCGCTTATCGATATAGGGCCAGAGACCGAGACCTGCGCCCCTGCGCTTAACCGGCCACATCGGGGCTGATTTGATACACCGCGCCGTCGCCCACCGAGATGAACCAGATCGATCCCTCAGGCCCCGCCACTATGTCGCGCACCCGCGATGTCTCGGGCGTCTTTATCTGCTCCACCTCGCGCAGCGGCGTGCCGGAGAGACGGCTGATGTAGTCAAACTTCAGGGAGCCTACGAACATGTCGCCGCGCCAATCCGGAAAGGCCGCACCATCGTAGACCAGCAAACCGGAAGGGGCCATTGAAGGATCCCAATAGGCCACCGGCTGCTCCATCCCGGCCTTCGCGGTGCCCTCCCCGATCTTCAGCCCCGAATAATGCCGCCCGTAGGAAATCACCGGCCAGCCAAAATTGGCACCCCGTTTCACCGCGTTGATCTCATCTCCGCCGCGCGCGCCGTGCTCAGCCACCCAAAGGTTGCCCTTCAGATCAAGCCCCGCCCCCTGCGGATTGCGGTGTCCATAGGACCAGATTTCCGGCAGGACGCCAGACTGACCGACAAAAGGGTTGTCGCTGGGCACGCTGCCATCCGCATTGACCCGGATCACCGATCCACCGTGGTGCCTGAGGTTCTGCGCCGAGGGCCGATCCCCCCGGTCGCCGATGGTCAGATAAAGCGTGCCATCCCGCGCCTCGACCACCCGGCTGCCAAAATGCCGCCCACCGCGCGTGCCGGGGGTCATCACGAAAATCTCGCGCACATTGCTGAGACCGTCCGCGCCCGAGCGGAACTCCGCCCGCGCGAGCGCCGTGCCGCTGCCCCCGCTGACCCTCTTGGCATAGGTCAGATAAAGCACGCGCGAGCGCTGAAAATCCCGCGCAAGTGTGATGTCCAAAAGCCCCCCCTGCCCGGCATCTGCCACCGCTGGCACCCCGCTCAACGACCGTATCTCACCGCCGTGCACATGCAAAAGCCGGCCGTCTTTTTCGGTGACCAGCGCGCCGCCCTCAGGCAACGGTGCCACAGCCCAAGGCGTATCCAACCCCGTGATGACAGGGGTCATCCGCCAATCCGGGTCCGCCACTGCGGGTGGCGACACACCCGCCATGACGATAACCGTGACCGTGAGAAAAGATGCAACGCGGGACGCGAAAAGACGCATGAGGGACCTCCACCGTGTGGGTTACACCCTTCAAAGCTAATCGCGCCGGATGAAATTGCTACATTTCCCGCGCGCCTTCCGCCGCGAACATAGGGAAAACCTGCTTCCCTTTTCCACAGACCGGCCCTACTTTCTGCGCAAAGATAAACCGACTAGGGGAGATACGACATGAAAAAGACGTTGATGGCAACCGCAGCAACGCTCGCGCTGGCCAGCGCGGCGCAGGCGGGGGGACATGCCAGTGAAGTGAAGCTCGGCGTGCTCTTTGGCTTTACCGGGCCAATTGAATCGCTGACCGGGCCTATGGCGCAAGGGGCAGAGATGGCCATGAAAGAGGCCAGCGACAGCGGCAAGCTTCTCGATGGGGCCAAGGTGACATCCATCCGCGCGGATTCCGCCTGCATCGACAACGGTGTGGCGACCGCCTCCGCCGAGCGGCAAATCGCAGAAGGCATCAACGGCCTCGTGGGGGCCGATTGCTCTGGTGTGACAGGCGCTGTGCTGCAAAACGTGGCGATCCCCAACGGAATGGTGATGATCTCACCCTCAGCCACCTCACCGGGCCTGACCACCATGGAGGACAACGGTCTATTCTTCCGGACATCGCCCTCTGACGCGCGTGAGGGCCAGGTCATGGCGGAGCTGTTGCAAGAGCGCGGTGTAAGCTCCATCGCGCTGACCTACACCAACAATGACTATGGCAAGGGCCTCGCGGACGCGATTGAAACCTCCTTCAAAGCGCTTGGCGGCGAAGTGACCATCGTGGCAGCCCACGAAGACGGCAAGGCGGACTATTCCGCGGAAGTTGGGGCCTTGGCCTCTGCGGGTGGCGATCTGCTTGTGGTCGCAGGCTACCTTGATCAAGGCGGCGCGGGCATCATCAATGCAGCCCTTGATGCCGGGGCCTGGGAACAATTCGGCCTGCCCGGCGGGATGATTGGTGAAAGCCTGCCTGCCGCCATCGGCCCCGACCTCGACGGCTCTTTTGGTCAGATTGCAGGCTCGCAAGGCACCGGGATCGACACGTTCCAATCCATGGCTGAGGCGGAAGGCTTTGACGGTACATCGCCCTACACGCCTGAATCCTATGATGCCGCAGCGCTCTTGATGATGGCGATGCAGGCCGCTGACAGCACCGATCCGGCGGATTATCAAAGCAAGATCCTGGAGGTCGCCAATGCGCCCGGCACGCAGATATTCCCGGGTGAATTGGGCAAGGCGTTTGATCTCATTCGCGCGGGCGAGGACATCGACTATGTCGGGGCCTCCGCGGTGGAACTGATCGGTCCGGGCGAATCTGCGGGTACCTACCGCATCATCGAAGTGATCGACGGCAAAAACGAGACCGTCGGCTTTAAGTAAATCTGCACAGCACGGCGCAGCCTCTCATAGCGGGGGCTGCGCCGCAAAAACGAGTGAAACGACCTCGCCGCAGCGCGGGGCGCGCGGGGAAAAGGCATGGTGCACGGGCCGGAGCACATGGTCGTGGTCGACGACCTGCACAAGCACTTTGGCGGCTTTCACGCCGTTGACGGGGCCTCCCTGGAGATAGACCGCGGCACGATCACCGGGCTCATCGGCCCAAATGGGGCTGGGAAAACGACCCTTTTCAACGTCGTTGCCGGCGTTCTTAAACCGACATTCGGCCGGATCTACATGGACGGCGAAGACATCAGCGGCATAGCACCGCACAGGCTTTTTCACAAAGGGCTGTTGCGCACCTTTCAGATCGCGCATGAGTTTCATTCAATGACCTGCCGGGAAAACCTGATGATGGTGCCCGGCGCGCAATCGGGCGAGAGCCTTTGGAACACTTGGTTTGGCCGCCGGCGGATCGCGGACGAGGAACGCGCGCTGCGCGCTAAGGCCGACGAGGTGCTTGAGTTTCTCACCATAGAACATCTGGCCGAGCAAAAGGCAGGGCAGATCTCCGGCGGGCAGAAAAAGCTTCTGGAGCTTGGGCGCACCATGATGGTCGATGCCAAGATCGTGTTTCTCGATGAGGTCGGCGCGGGGGTGAACCGCACCCTGCTCAACACCATCGCTGACGCGATTTTGCGGCTGAACCAAGACCGCGGCTATACCTTTGTGGTGATCGAACACGACATGGATTTCATCGGAAAGCTCTGCGATCCGGTGATTTGCATGGCCGAGGGGCATGTTTTGGCCAAGGGCACTTTGGCAGAGATCAAGGCCAATGAGCAGGTGATCGAGGCCTATCTGGGCACGGGGCTGAAAAACAAGGACCAGCTGCGTGCCTGAGGCCGGGGTATGGCTTGGCACAAGAGCCATGGGGGCGCTGCCCCCAAACCCCCGGAGTTGTTTTGGAAAGATGAAGCGGCATGGCGATGGGCGGTGATCCCTTTATCATCGGGCAGAACATGACGGCCGGCTATGGGGCGGGGCCGGATATCTTGCACGATTGCACGATTGCGGTGGAGCCCGGGCAGATCGCGGTGATTGTGGGGCCCAATGGGGCGGGCAAATCGACGGGCATGAAGGCGATTTTTGGCATGCTCAACATGCGCGCGGGGCACGTGCGGCTCGACGGGGAGGAAATTACAGCGCTTTCACCGCAAGATCGGGTGGCAAAAGGCATGGGGTTTGTGCCGCAGACCTCAAACATCTTCACCACGATGACAGTGGAAGAGAATTTGGAGATGGGGGCCTTCATCCGCACCGATGATTTTTCGCAGACCATGGCGCAGGTCTATGATCTGTTTCCGATTTTGAAGGAGAAGCGGCTGCAGGCGGCGGGGGAATTGTCGGGCGGACAGCGCCAACAGGTGGCGGTGGGCCGGGCGCTGATGACGCAACCCAAGGTGCTGATGTTGGATGAGCCGACGGCGGGGGTATCGCCGATTGTGATGGATGAGCTTTTTGACCGGATCATCGAGGTGGCGCGCACTGGCATCCCCATTCTGATGGTGGAGCAGAACGCGCGGCAGGCTTTGGAGATTGCGGACCGCGGGTATGTGCTGGTGCAGGGGCGCAACGCCTATACCGGGACGGGCAAGGAACTCTTGGCGGATCCTGAGGTGCGGCGGAGTTTTTTGGGGGGATGAGGCGGATGGGGCGGCGGTTTGTGCATGTATCTGAAGCTCTTGGGACGGATCGGCGCATCGCCGCGTGGCTGCGCAAGGGTCTTGCATCAAAGGGAAGGGACGCGCCGCGATGGACTATCTGAACGCGCTGGTCGCATTTCTGAACTTTGTTTTCATCCCCGGTCTGGCTTACGGGGCGCAGCTGGCGCTTGGGGCGCTTGGGGTGACGTTGGTCTATGGGATTTTGCGGTTTTCGAACTTTGCCCACGGCGACACCATGGCGCTTGGCGCGATGGCGACGGTGCTGGTGACTTGGCTTTTCCAGAGCTGGGGGCTGAGCCTTGGCGTTTTGCCAACCGCGCTTTTGGCGCTACCCTTTGGGATTGCCTTTGCCATTGGTCTGCTGTTGATGACCGACCGCGGGGTCTACCGGTTTTACCGCGCACAAAAGGCGAAGCCGGTGATTTTGGTGATCGTCTCACTGGGTGTGACCTTTATCTATAATGGGGTCACGCGGTTTATCATCGGCACGGACAATCAAAATTTCTTTGACGGTGAGCGCTTCATCATTTCGGCGCGTGAGTTCAAAGCGATGACGGGGCTGCGCGAGGGGCTGGCGTTCAAGACCACGCAGGGGATTACGATTGTCACGGCAGTGGTGGTGGTGGCCCTGCTCTTTTGGTTTTTGAACCGCACCCGGGCGGGCAAATCGATGCGGGCTTATTCGGACAATGAAGATCTGGCGCTGCTCTCGGGCATCAATCCGGAGCGGGTGGTGTTGATCACCTGGATGATTGTCGCGGCTCTCGCGACAATCGCTGGGGTGCTTTACGGATTGGACAAGTCCTTCAAACCCTTCACCTATTTCCAACTGCTGCTGCCGATCTTTGCCAGCGCCATCGTGGGCGGGCTGGGCAACCCGATTGGGGCGATTGCCGGTGGCTTTGTGATCGCCTTTTCAGAGGTCACGATCACCTATGCCTGGAAGAAGATCCTGGTCTATCTGATGCCAGCGCCGCTGGAGCCTTCGGGCCTCGTGCAGCTTTTGAGCACGGATTACAAATTCGCGGTGAGTTTTGCGATCCTGCTGATTGTATTGCTCTTTAAGCCCACCGGGCTCTTTAAGGGGCAAGCGGTATGACTGAAGCCCTGCGCAATACCGCGCTTTTTGGCGTTGTGGCCCTGTTGATCGGGATTGTGGGGATCTATCAAAGCTGGAACTCTGCCCTGCTCATTGTGCAGATGGGGCTGATCTCGGCGATCATGGCGCTTGGGGTCAATCTGCAATGGGGCTTTGCGGGGCTCTTTAACGTCGGGATCATGGGGTTTGTGGCGCTTGGCGGGCTGGCCGCCGTGCTCATCGGGATGCCGCCCACTGACGGTGCCTTTGCCGCGGGGGGTTGGGGTGTCTTTGGCGCGCTCATTCTGGGGGCCGGCACCATCGCGCTGGCGATCTTGGCGCATCGGCGGCTCAGCCCCGGCTGGCAGCGGGGGCTGGTGGTCTTAGGCGTTCTAATCACTGGGTTTTTTCTTTTCCGCGGCCTTTTAGACCCTTCTGTGGAGCGGATTGAGGAGATCAATCCGGCGCAGACCGGCTATCTTGGCGGCTTGGGCCTGCCGGTGCTCATCGCCTGGCCGGTGGGCGGGCTTTTTGCGGCGGCGGCGGCCTGGGTGATCGGCAAGACGGCGCTGGGGCTGCGCTCAGATTATCTGGCGATTGCGACCTTGGGCATTGCCGAGATCATCATTGCCGTTCTGAAGAATGAGGATTGGCTGACCCGGGGTGTGAAAAACGTGGTCGGCGTGCCGCGCCCCGTGCCCTATGAGATCGATCTGCAAGCGGATCCGGCTTTTGTGGCGCGGGCGGGCGCGTTTGGCCTCGACGCGGTGGAGGGCTCCACGCTTTATGTCAAGCTCTTGTACATCCTGCTTTTTGGGGCAGTGCTCCTCATTCTGATGTGGATGTCGCAGCGGGCGCTCAAATCGCCTTGGGGGCGTATGATGCGCGCCATTCGAGACAATGAGGTGGCGGCGGAGGCCATGGGCAAGGACGTGACCGCGCGGCATCTGCAGGTGTTTGTCCTGGGCTCCGCCATCTGCGGCATCGCGGGCGCGATGATGACCACGATGGACAGCCAACTGACCCCCGGCAGCTATCAGCCTCTGCGCTTCACCTTCCTCGTTTGGGTCATGGTGATCGTGGGTGGCTCGGGCAACAACCTTGGGGCGGTGCTGGGCGGGTTCCTTATCTGGTTTCTTTGGGTCCAGGTGGAGCCGATGGGGCTGTGGCTGATGAATGTGATCACCGCGGGGCTGGAGGATGGCTCAGCGCTGAAAGATCATCTCTTAGGCACGGCGGCACATATGCGGCTTTTTACCATGGGGCTCGTTCTGCTTTTGGTGCTGCGGTTTAGCCCGCGCGGGTTGATCCCCGAAAGGTAAAGACAGCGCACGCTGCGACAGCCTGTCTCTTGCCATTGAGCCCGCGCGACAAAACGCCCCTGTCCCCGCGGGGACAGGGGCGCGCGCGACGGAATGCGGCGGGTCTTAATAGCGCCCCGACTTAAACCTGAATCGCCGATACCCTGCCACGCTTCGCGCTCTCGGGACATCGGCGATGCTTGATGTTTCACGTTAAAGGCGGGACGCTTTAACGTCCCTTGAAGAGGCCGCCCAGCACGCCGCGCACGATGCGGCGGCCAGTGGTGCCTTTGAGTTCCTTGATCACCACCTCGGCGACGGCGGCGCCAAAGCCCTGCTGTGAGCGGCGACGGGGCGCGCGAGAGGTGGAGCGGGTCACCCCTTTGCCCGCGTAGCGCCTGGCATTGTTGAACTCGCGCAGCATCGGCGTCGGGGCCTCTTCGGCGGCTTGCTCGGCGCGGGCCGCCTCCGCCGCAGCCTCATCGGCGCGGGCGCGCAACAGTTCAAACGCACTTTCCCGGTCGAGACGCTTGTCGTATTTGCCCGCCATGGGCGAGGCCTGCATCACCGCCTTGCGCTCCGCTTTGGTGATCGGGCCCAACTGCGAGGACGGCGGGCGGATGAGCGTGCGCTCCACAATGCCGGGAACGCCCTCGTCCATCAGAAATGACGTGACCGCCTCGCCCACGCCGACCTCGCGGATGGCCTCTTCGGTGTCAAAGCGCGGGTTCTCGCGGTAGGTCTCCGCCGCCATGCGCAGCTCTTTGCGGTCCTTGGCGGTGAAGGCGCGCAGCGCATGCTGCACCCGGTTGCCCAGCTGGCCCAGGATGTCTTCGGGCACATCCGCAGGGTTCTGCGTGATAAAGTAGACGCCGACCCCTTTCGAGCGGATGAGGCGGGCCACCTGTTCGACCTTGTCCACCAGCGCTTTGGGCGCGTCGTCAAAGAGCAGATGCGCCTCGTCAAAAAAGAACACCAGCTTGGGTTTGTCGGGATCGCCCACCTCGGGCAGTTCTTCGAAAAGTTCAGACAGCAGCCACAGCAAGAACGTGGCATAAAGCTTCGGGGCGGCCATCAGCTTGTCCGCGGCCAGGATGTTGATCATGCCCCGCCCCTCATCGTCACAGCGCATGAGATCGTCCAACGCCAGCGCCGGTTCACCAAAAAGATCGCTGGCCCCTTGGTTTTCCAACACCAGCAACCGGCGCTGGATCGCGCCCACCGACGCGGCAGAGACGTTGCCGTAGCGCAGCGCCAGTTCCTTGGCGTTCTCGCCGATCCAGACCAGCAGCGCTTGCAGGTCTTTGAGATCCAAGAGCGGCAGACCGTCCTCATCGGCCACCCGGAACGCGATATTGAGGATGCCCTCCTGCGCTTCCGTCAGCCCCAAAAGCTGCGCCAAGAGCAGCGGTCCCATCTCGGAGACGGTGGTGCGCACCGGGTGCCCTTGATCGCCATAAAGGTCCCAGAAAGTCACCGGGAAGGGGCTGTAGTGATAATCGGCAAAGCCGATGGTCTCGGCCCGGCGCATAAACGCCTCGTGCAGCTTGTGCTCAGCTGTGCCGGACTGCGCAAGACCGGAGAGATCCCCCTTTACGTCCGAGAGAAACACTGGCACGCCCTGGGCTGAAAAGCCCTCTGCCAGGATCTGCAGGGTCACCGTTTTGCCCGTGCCGGTCGCGCCAGCGACAAGGCCGTGGCGGTTGGCGTAGCCAATGCTGAGGTGCTGCGGCACGCCGTAATCCGGCCCGCCGCCGCCGATGAAAATGTCCTTGACCACGATGATCCCCCTGGTGGTGCCAATATTCTGTCGCTTGAGAATACAAAGTTAACCTTTCCATGCCAGAGTGATCTTCGTACTCGGGGCCATCTGTCCTTTTTGGCTCTTGGTACTTCCTCCCTGTCAGACTGGCCGCGCCTTTGGGTGCGGTCTTTTTTTGCCGGACAGCGGTTCTTTCAAAATCAAGTAACAATCTGAAATGCGACGTGAACTTTGCGGTTGACGGGTGTTGCCAGCTCTCGTACTCTTTCGCCACAAGTCGGCTCAGTTCGACGGGGAGAGAAGATTGAAAAAGGAGATGCTCCGCATCTCCTTTTTCTTTTGCGGCGCTGAATTTTGTCGGATTGCCCTGTGTCCCGGCGGTGCCCATGCAAACGCCACCGCGCGGAAGGCCCTTGTTAAGGCGCGTCAAATCCGGTCCGATTGGGCAAGAAAACAAAAAAATGTGTGGGTGCCTGACATCGCGAAAATCGCGTGATACATGCTGCGAAAAGCAACAATTCCGGGATGGATATGAGCATGTACCGCACCGCATTGGCCGGGTGCTTCGCCGTGATGGCGCTGAGCGCGCCCGCATTGGCACAGGACACCGAAGCTGAGACACCGACGCAGACGGAAGAGGCCCCCTCGGTCGAGGATCAACTGAGCATGGGGGAAGACGCCAGCGTTGATCCTGAGATCGGCAGACCCTACACGCGCGAGGTCACTGGCGCATGGGAGATGCGCTGCATCAAGGTGGAGAGCGGCGAGGAGCCCTGCCAGATGTATCAGTTGCTCGACGATGGTGAGGGCGCGCCGGTTGCTGAAATCTCGCTCTTCCGCCTGCCCGAAGGGGGCCGCGCCGAAGCCGGGGCAACGATTGTGGTGCCGCTTGAAACCGCGTTGCAGCAACAGTTGACCATCTCGGTGGATGGCGGGAATGCGCGGCGCTACCCTTACGCCTTCTGCAATCCGGTGGGGTGCTACGTCCGGCTCGGCATGACACCGCAGGATGTGAACGCCTTCAAACGCGGGAACCAAGCGGTGATCACCATTGTGCCGGCGCTTGCGCCGGACCAGGAGGTCCAGCTCACGCTCTCTCTCGACGGGTTCACGGCAAGTTACGACAAAGTGTCGATCATCGAGCAATAAATCCCTTTGCGTCTGATTTGGATCGCCGAACGCTGTCTCTCCCTTTGGTCGAACGCGCCCTGCGATCAGATTGCCTCCCATAAAACGCAAAGTGCTGTAGGCCGCGCGAGGGCTACGCGCGGCGCAAAGCGAGGACCGCGTTCATGCCGCCAAAAGCGAAGGCATTGCTGAGCGCGACCTCAACTTGGGCCTCGCGCGCGGTATTGGGCACAACGTCGAGCGCGCATTCAGGGTCAGGCTCTTCATAACCGATGGTGGGCGCAATCACGCCGTCGCGCACCGCCATGATGCAGGCCAAAAGCTCCACCGCGCCAGTGCCGCCGATGAGATGCCCGTGCATCGATTTCGTCGAAGAAATCATCAGCCGATCCGCGTGGGGGCCAAAGACATCCGCGACCGCCGCACATTCGGTCTTGTCATTGGCTGCCGTGCCGGTGCCATGCGCGTTGATGTAACCGACAGCCTCTCGATCGATCTTTGCATCGGCCAGCGCACCCAGCATGGCGCGGGAAGCACCGCTTTTCGACGGCATCACGATGTCGGCCGCGTCCGAACTCATGGCAAAGCCGATGACTTCGCAGAGGATTTCAGCCCCCCGCTCTTTGGCCTGTGCCATCTCTTCGAACACAAAGACCCCGGCCCCCTCGCCCTGTACCATGCCGTTGCGGTTGGCTGAGAACGGGCGGCAGGCGTCGCGGCTCATTACGCGCAGACCCTCCCAAGCCTTGACCCCGCCAAAGCACAGCATCGACTCTGATCCGCCGGTGACCATCGCAGGGGCCATGCCAGAGCGCACCATGGCAAAGGCTTGGGCCATCGCATGATTGGAGGAGGCGCAGGCGGTTGAGACGGTGAAAGACGGGCCCTTGAGGTTCCATTCGATGCTCACATGGCTCGCCGCGGCATTGTTCATGAGCTTGGGAACCACAAAGGGATGCACGCGGTTCTTGCCCTCTTCATAGACCGTTCGGTAATTGTTGTCCCAGGTGGAGACCCCGCCCCCCGCCGTGCCCAGCACCACGCCGGAGCGGGCCGCCAGATCGCCGGAAAAGACCAAGCCCGATTGGTCAATCGCCTCGCGCGCGGCGGCCAGCGTGAACTGCGTGAAGCGGTCGTAAAGCGACATCTGCTGGCGGTTGTAGCGGCCTTCGGCTTCAAAGCCGCGCACCTGGCCACCGATCTGGATTTGCAGCCGGTCGAGGTCTGGAATGTCGAGCGGGCCGATGCCGCAGCGGCCTTCGCGCATCGCCTCCAGCGTGCTGGGCACGTCCTGGCCAAGCGGATTGATGGTGCCTGCCCCCGTAATGACAACACGGTGCACCGGTCTAGCCCTGCTCCGCTTTCAGCCGCTTGATCCCCGCGACAATGCTCGCCGCGGTGCCGATGTCAAAATCCGACTCCTTGGGGTTGTTGGCGTTGAACGGCACGGAAATGTCAAAGGCCTCTTCAATGGCAAAGATGCATTCCACAAGGCCGAGGCTGTCGATCCCCAGATCCTCCAGCGTGCTGTCGAGCGTGACATCTTCGGGCTCAAGCAAGGCCTGCTCCGCGATGATGGCGATGACTTTTTTCTCGACGCTCATGACATGGCCCCGCATGCAAATCTGAAGGTGGTCTAGCCATCCTGGTCGGATTTGAAAACCGCCTTTCTGAGCGCTGCGACTTGGGTCACGAGGCGCGGTAAGCGGCGCTGCGCTTTATAGAGCGCGACCTGTTTGTCCATTTCGGTTGCCGGGTAGCCCAGCATGGTGCGACCAGCGGGCACATTCGACATCAGCTTGGTCCCGCCGCCCGCAATCACGCCGTCGCCGACAAAGATATTGTCGTTCACCCCGCATTGCCCGCCGAGCACAACGTTGTTGCCGATCTTGGCTGAGCCAGCGATGCCCACTTGGCCGCAGATCAGGCAATTCTCTCCGATCTCCACGTTGTGGCCGATATGCACTTGATTATCGAGCTTGGTGTTATCGCCGATGCGCGTATCCCGGACCGTGCCGCAGTCGATGGTGCAGCCCATGCCGATCTCCACATCGTCGCCGAGGCTCACCGCGCCCAGAGAGTGGATGCGGATCCAGGGTTGCGCCGGCACCGTGCCTTGGTCGCCCAGCGTTTTGCGCGCCGCCTCTACCGCGGAAGGTTCCGCGGTGACGAAAGAGAAGCCATCGCCGCCGATCCGGGCACCGGGTTGGATGATTACGCGCGCGCCTACCGTGACCCGCGCCCCGATGCTGACGTGTTCGCGCAGGCAGGCGTCTTCTCCCAAAGTGACATCCGCCCCGATGAAGCAATGCGGCCCGATGACCGCGCCGCGCCCGATCTGAGCACCGGCAGAGATGATGCTGAGCGGTCCGATGGCGACATCCTGCGCCAGCGTCGCCGTGGGATCGAGGATGGCGCTTGGGTGGATCCCGGGGGCAAAGCCCTGCCCCGGATCCAGGAGCCGCGTCAGCCCTGACATGGCAAAACGCGGCCGCTGCGGCAGAATGGCTGCGACCAGCCCCAACGCTTGCCAATCGGCATCCGGCCAGAGCATCGCCGCGCGCGCCGCCCCCTTGTCGAGGTCCGCCGCGTATTTTGGTGCCATCGCGAGGGCCAGATCACTCGGGCCGGCTGCATTAGGCTCCGCCGCGCGGTGGATCACATAGGCGGTGTCGCCAACGGCGCGGGCTCCGAGCGCCGTGGCGATTTCAGCGATGGTGTAGGACAAAGGGCACCTCTTGCGATGTGCCGTGATCCTTAGCCCTGTAAGCTGGTCAAGGCCACCCCCGCGCGGGACAAGGCGCGCCAGATCTTGGCGTCTCTGCCGTAGACGTCGGCGCGGTACTCCATCTGGCCTTTCGCGTTGGTCACAGCCGTACGGTAGATCAGATGCACCGGCACCGGCGTGGCCAGATCAACGCGAAGTTCGCGGCCCGTGCGCAGCACCGACTGAAAATACCTCTGCGGATCAGCCTCCTGACGGCTCAGCAGCTCATAGGCGAAGTCGAAAGGATCAGCGAGGCGCACGCAGCCATGGCTGAACGCGCGCACGTCGCGCGAAAAGAGATTTTTCGCAGGCGTATCATGTAGATAGATATTGTACTTATTAGGGAACATGAACTTCACGAGCCCAAGCGCATTGGATTTGCTGGGCGGCTGCCGCATGGCGTAGGGAAAGCTGCGGACTGTGTAATTGTTAAAATCCACCGCGTTGCGGTTGACGCGCCGCCCGCGACGGTCGGTGATCACCATGTGGCTCAGCGCGTTGGGATTGCGTTTGAGCGCGGGCAGATACTCTTTCGTTGCGATCGAGCGCGGCACGTACCAGCTTGGGTTGATCACCATGTGGGTCATCGTGTCAGAGAACTCCGGCGTGGGACGCTCGTCCTGGCGCGCGCCCACCACAGATCTGGTGCGGAAGGTGACTTTGCCGTCGTCGATGATTTTGGCTGAGAAATCGGGGATGTTCACCAAGATGTGTCGCGCGCCTCGGGCGCTGCCGACCCACCGTTCCCGCTCCATCGCGACGATGACCGACTGAAGGCGCTCTTCGACGCCGACGTTGATCTGCTGCAGCGTTGTGGCCCCGGCAGTGCCGTCAGCGTTCAGACCGTGCGCCTGCTGAAACGCCAGCACCGCAGCTTGCATGTTGTCATTGTAGTCATGCGCGTTGGTGCGCGCAAGAAAACCCATTTTTATCAACCGGTTGCGCAGCGTCAGCACCGCAGGCCCAGCATCCCCGGGCTTGAGCGATTTCGCCGAAACGCGCGGACCCCAGCCCCCTTGGGCAAGGCGCGCCTCAAGCGCGCGCTTCTCCCGGACGAGGGCGTTGTACTCCATGCTTTGGGGCGGCAAGCTGCGCAGGTAAGCCGCGGGACGGGCCGCTGCGAGCTCAGTCAGATAGACTTCGCGATCCCGATAAGACACCTCTCGCACCATGCCGCGATCGATCTCGCGCGGGGTCAGCATGCCGCTTTGCACGTCGCGGGCGTATTGCAAATAGGCCTTGCTCAGCGCGACCTCGGCCATGCCACGATCCCGCGGCGTGCGCACCTGCGCCAGCATCTGCATCAGGCCATTGGGGTCATACCGCGACGGCGGCAATCCATGATCCCCGGCAGAGCGCAGCGCATGCATGAGATGCGCCCGGCGGTCGAGGTGCAGATCGCTCGCGCCCGTCCAAAGCGCGGCATAGCCACTTTCGCGGTAAAACGTAGCCATATCCTCATCGCTCGACGCCGCTTCCGCAACCGCTTGCTTAAAGGCAGTGACCTGAGCGCTCGCTGGCGGCGCGGTCAATGCAACCGACAAGAGCGCCGCCGCGCAGATCAGAACAGACGTAAAAAATGAATAAACGATGTGGCGCATGAGCTCCCCCGAGGCACGCAGATTAGGATTACACAGTCACAAGACTTATCTAAACTGTCCAATAACAATCCTGCCATTTGCGGGCGAAATCATGAAGTGATGCGGGAAAAGCACCGTCATTTCCGCGGCCTGCGCAGATCCATCACAATTGGCAGAAATTTGCCTAAAGTCCCCTTGAGTGCCGCTCAGACGCATTAACCACTTGGTTCGCGATTCTCACTATGGCATAGAAATGTTGCACTTGGGGAACGTGTACCCAGCGTTGCGTAACATCGTGGCGCGTAGGGAAACAATAACAAGCAGTACGGGACATATCTTTTCTATGGCTGAATTGAGTTCTTCGGGCTTCACCCGACGCGCTGTTGTGAGTGCATTCGCGGCAACTGCTGTTGCGGCGGCACCGACCTACACGAAGGCGGCAGGGTTTTTACGGGGCGGCGGAGACATCAGGCGGCTCAAGATGTACTCAGGGCGCACCGGTGAGCGCATCGACATGATCTACTGGATCGAGGGAAAATACATCCGGGACGCGGTGAAAGAAGTGAACTACTTCATGCGCGACTGGCGCACGGACGGCGTGAAGCAAATCGACTTGCGCACGGTCGACATCATGGCCGCCGCGCACAACCTGTTGGACGCGACCGAGCCTTACTTACTGCTGTCGGGGTACCGCAGCCCGCAAACAAATGCGATGCTGCGCTCCCGGTCACGCGGCGTGGCCAATAACTCATTGCACATGCGCGGGCAAGCGGCCGATTTGCGGCTGACCTCGCGCTCAGTCTCTCAGGTTGCGCGCGCCGCCATTGCCTGTCGCGGCGGAGGCGTAGGTCGCTATTCGGGCTCGAATTTTGTGCACATGGACTGCGGCGAAGTGCGCAGCTGGGGCCGCTAGGACCAGCCTATCCGAGCCCTTTTACATCTTTTCGGATTTAACCCGGGCACACAAACATCGCGAATGTCAGGAGAGCGCCGAAAGCGCGGCGGTGCATAGGTGGATAAAGTTTAAGGCTCGACGCTTTAGGTCTCGGGTTTTGCCGTGACGTGCACCAGGGTGACACCATCCTCTTGATAGACATCCAAACCCTCGACGCCGGTTATGCGCGGCGGCAGCGTGGCGAGCGCATCGCAACGGACGTCCGCGTCATCACAACTCTCTGGCATGATCCCGGTCATCATGTGCAGCCGAAAATCCAGCGCGATGCCGCTTTGCACCCCTGCTTTCATGGCCGAGGTCAGATGAGACGCATCGCCCATGATGTAGATCTCTGTGGTCTCGGGGGTGATCGCTTGCGCCAGGTGCCGCGTCTCTTGCTGCCAGTCGCGGTAGGTCATCATCTGCAAAAACGTCTGCAGCAGGATGCTGCCCACCACCAGCAGTACGGCGTTGCGGGCCATGCGACCGGCCAGCCCAGGCGACAGGCTGAGCTCCTGCATCGCGCGCACCGCGATCACCGCATAGATGACCCAGGCAAAGATAAAAGCACGCGGGGGCACCAACACGCCCAATTTCAGCGCTTGTGTGATGACCAATGCCACACCAACCAAAAAGCCCGCGAGGAGGTAGAGCGCCTCCATCGGGACCCGGCGCAAGAGCACAAGTGCTGCACCGACAAAGAGCGCCAGGTGGAACACCGTCGCGGGCCAGAAGTTAAAACCGATGTTGCGCAGGATGAAATCAAAGCTCTCATGCAGCGCGGGCAGATTGGCAAGGTACCCGGCAACATCCGCGGCGGGCTGCGCGTCGCGCCAATCGGCCAGCTCAACGCCAAAGATGCCGTGCACCTGCCAGTTGATCGCGTAGGTTGCCAAGAGTGCCAGCACCATGGAGCCCGCGAAAAGTGCCATCAGACCGACGAGGTCTAAAAACGACCGCTGGCGCGTGGCCAGCAGGGCGACAATCAAGATGAGCAGCGGATAGGTGGTGTAGGCCATGAAGGTCACCACGACAAAGGGCACCAGCGCCACCCGCAACCAACTTTGCCGCAGCACACAGGCCAGCACGGCATAGAGTGCGACGAGGGCGAGGCCGGGGATCAAGGTGTTGAACCACAGCGAGATCAGCATCGCGGAGGGAGAGATCAGGATCATGAGCGCAAGCGCCAAAGCAGCGAAGGATTCAGCATCCGGCCCCAGAGCCACCCGCGCCGTCGTCGCGGCAAAAGTGGCCCAGAGCAGCTGATAGACCGCAAAATTCAGCCAAGCGGGCGTGACCAGCTCACGCAGATGCCACAGGTAGTTGACCCAACGGCCCTCGCTCAAGGTTTTTGCCCAAAACCCTGAAGGATCAGCAATGAGGGCGGGATAATCGTCATGGCGGAGCATGGGATCTGCGAGGTTTGGCAAGTAGATCGCAAAGGCCGCCAGCGCGGTCAAAACGATGAGCGGCCACAACACATCGGACCGTTCTCCAGCCTGCCCCGTGGCAAAGGCTGCTGACGAGGCTTCCGCAGAGCTCATGCAGAAAGGCCGGAACGACGGGTTTGCTGCTGTGCGCGCCATGCCAGGATCCCGGCGCGCCATTGCGCGATGCGGGTCACGGCACCGCGCGGCAGGTGGGAGACCACCCCGCGGCGCAGCCGCCAGAGCGCATCGCCGCCGTCTTGCACCGCTTCACCGACCGGCACTTGGCGTGCCAGAACGGCGTCAGGCAGACCAACACGCCCCGTGTCATTGGCATAGAGCACCGTATTGTAGCGGTACCAGGGCGCGACGGCACGATTGCGCCGCATCTGAGGGCGCACAAAATCGTACGCCCGGTAGCCGCGCGCCTCAAAGAGCGCCTGCCAATAGGCCAGCGGCTGTTCGTTGATGTGAAACTCACCGCCCTGCCCAGGCACGGCGGCCGAAAAGAGGACGCGATCCGAGGCCGCGGTGAGGCTGGCCACCAGCGTGACGGAAGCCTCCTGCGGCAGATGCTCACCCACTTCCAGGCATTGTGCGAGGTCAAAGCGCCGCCCCACGTTCAAAGGCTGTGTCAGGTCCGCCGCCATGAATTCGTCTGGGGCAATGGCCAAGGCCGTTTGATCGACGTAATCGCCATCCACGCCGAGCACCATCTGCACCCCGCGGCGGCGCCATTCATCGAGCCAGACACCACGCCCGCTGCCCAGGTCAAGCACGCTGCGTGGGGTGAGCACCTGATGGACTAAGGAGGTGACGGGCGCGGCGGAGTCCCGCGCGCTCTCGTTGATGTAGTCGAAAAAGGTATCGCTGTAGACGTGGCTCATGAGGGAATATCCGTGTCTGACGCGGGGGCTGCAAAGACCCAGAGCGTCATGAGAACGTAGTTTTGAATGGGCAGCAAAAAGGTAACGGCAAAAGCGGCTTTCCAGTCCGGGATCGCAAAGGCGACGGCGATGGGCCCGGTGATCATCGCAGAGGACATGAACCCAAGCGAGATCATACCCGCAAAACGCACCATCTGCGCGCGGTCATTGAGCGGGCGGTGAAAGGTGAACGCCGCTTGGCACGCGTATTGCAGCACGATGGCCTGCGCGAAGGCCAAACCGTTGGCCCAGACCTGCGCCACGCCGGCCTGGCGCAGCGCCAGATAGAGGCAGACATAGGTCAAGGCGACGGCGACGCCCACAAGCGCAAAGCGCACGAATTGGGTGATCGCCTCACGCCTCATGCGCTTTTCCGCATGTCAGAAGAAGCGCGCACGGGCGTCTTGCCCCGCGTGGCCTCGCTCACAAAATAGAGCGGTCGGTTCTTGGCTTCAATGTAGAGACGGCCGATGTATTCGCCCATGATCCCCAGGGTCAAAAGCTGTGCCCCGGCAAAAAAGCTGATGGCGAGCGTGACAGAGGCCCAGCCCGGAGCGGTTTGAAACAAGATCAGGGATCGCAACACGTAGATCGCCATGAACCCCGCGACCAGCAAGCTGAAAAACGAAAGCCGTGTTGCCAGTTTGAGCGGTTTTGTTGAAAACGCCGTCATCGCGTCGATGGCAAACCGGATCATGGCGCGCAGAGGATACTTGGTTTCGCCTTGTTCGCGGGGTGCACGGATGTACTCGATCCCAATTTGCCGGAAACCTGCCCAGGCGAACATGCCGCGGACAAAGCGCGCGCGTTCCGGCATCGCCAGAACAGCGTCGAGCGTCGTGCGGTTTACCAGGCGAAAATCCCCGGTGTCGCGCGGGATGGAGACGTCTGACATGAGATCAAGGAAGCGGTAAAAAAGATGCGCTGTTGCGCGCTTGAACCAGCTCTCGCCCTGGCGTTCGATGCGGCGCCCGTAGACCACGTCATAGCCGCGGTCCATCAAAAACATCATGTCCGCCAGAAGTTCAGGCGGATCCTGAAGGTCAGCATCAAGCATCATGATGCGCTCACCCCGCGCCGCTTCGAGCCCTGCCGTCAGCGCAATCTGGTGGCCGCGGTTGGCTGAAAGGCGCAGACCCACGAGCTGTGCGCAGGACTGCTGCGCCGCCTCTATCGCAGCCCAAGTCGCATCTGAAGACCCGTCGTCGACCAGGACGATCTCCGCCTGATCCACCCAAGGCTCAATCGTCTTGCTCAGCCGTTCTACGAGGGTGGGCAGTACCTCTTCCTCGTTGAAGCATGGAACAACAATGGACAACAGCATGCCGTCTCTCCCGCGGGCTACGGGCATGGAATAGTCCGGTATTGAGACAGAAGTGCGGCGCGCATGAGGTCAAAGCAGGCAACAGCGGGGCTTGGGACACGGATCGGCAAAAAACCGCACATGCCTGACAAGAGCCGAAGTGCAGGGATTTCACACCGCGCGCGTTTCAGATGCTATCTGTGCCGCGGTTTGTGCGCCGGAACTCCTGTTGCCTGCCAGGAAGATGATGCGCAGCTGGCAGGATCTCATCACGTCTGCAGAAGGAAGGAACCGACCCCCTCTGACGGCATGTGCCACCGCAGGGTGGCGGGCTGTGATCTGCTGGTACCTGTCGATGCTGGCCCCGCACACGGCTATAAAGGACCCAGCGGTTCTCTTCCTGTCCCAGCTCCCCAGCCGCTAGATCGGGGTTTTGACACCCGTGACCAGCGTTTGCTGGGTCTTGACCCTAAGGCATGAAGCGGTCGAGATGCGGCAGGAGCCGGCGCAGCGCGTTGAGCCGAAAACTAAGCAGGCCCAACGTGTTACCCTGCGAGGCGCAGAGCACCGCACGGCCCTCTTTGGGGTGCGACGCATAGATCACGCAGCGCGGCCCTTCCGTTTGCGACGGTTGCAGCGCTTCTTTCTGTGCCAGCGCTTCAAGGAGCGAAACATCCGCTTCAGAACCGAACGAATAAGACGCCTGACCATCTTGCGTGACCAAGCCCGCCGCCGCGTTTGCCTCGCACAACCGAATGATGTCTGTGAGTGTTGTTTCTTCAACGCCCGGTGCTTCTTCGTCCGTGCCCGCAGGCGTGACAGCCTGCGCGTCAAGCTCAAAGCCCTGTGCCGCCTGCGCTTCGGCCATCGGATCGTAGGTTGAATGCACTTCAATCCGATCCGTCTGGGCTGCAAAGGCCTGTGTCACGCGCACGATGGCGCTTTGATCATCCACTCGGCGGCCAGACATGAACGCGACCGATGAAACGTGCCCTTCGAGCAGCGCGGTCGAAGTCGGCTCAGCCCCGCAGAGGACCCGTCCCGCTGTGACCAGCAGGGTCAACTGCCGCCCCTTGGCGTCGGAAAAGGTGAGCCGCCGCGGCAACTGCGTCTCCGCAACTTCCATCTGGAGCGCTTTGAACGGATCGGGTCGACCATTTTGAACCAGCACACGTGAGCCGGAAGCAACCTCTGCGCGCGCGCCAAGAAGCTTGCGCAGCCGGTCTTGCAGACATTGCGCCTCCGACGGGGCGCTTGTGCTGTTGAAAGGTTTCAACTGTCCTGTCCAATCTCTTCGAGCTGTAGCCGTACCGCAGGTAAAAACGCAGCAATATCAATGGATGGATCGCACAGACAGCACAGCGCATCATTGGGGTTGCTGACCGACCGCAAGAAGATCCCAACCTCGCGGGCATCCATGAGGATGACCTGATAGACTTCGCCCGCCGCCGCCTCACCCTTGGCCGGTGCCAAAAGATCCGCAAGCTCCTTTGACGAAGGATCGGCAAACATGCCTGCGGCGGTAGCGCAGAGATCATTGAGATGCTCCTGCCTCAGGCCATCCGGGGCGCTGCTCGAGAGCACCGTTTGGGTTGAGATATCCGCGTAAGCGACCGTATCACACTCAGGAAAGGCCAGCCGGACGTTGTTGAGGCGCTCCGAAATTTTCATCTATAGCAGCCCCTTAAAGCCCTTTCTTAACTTTGCCCTCATCACCGTGCAGGGCTTGGAAATCTGATGCGTGGCGCAGATCATGATGATCTGTCCGGCGCGCGCACCCGCCGCGGGGTGATGCGGGCACCAGCGGGTTCTGCCAGGGCTGGTGTTTCAGGTTCCGGCGGGGCCGGCCCTTCAAAGGCTGGCATCCGCATCTCATTCAAGGGCTGGGCCGTCTCGCTTTGGGCACCTGTGTCCGCCATTTTTGCCGACAACCCTTCCAAGAGCCCTGCAAAGAGTTTTGCAAACTCCCCCGCGCCGCTTTTGAGCCAGACATCATAGTCATCCTGCTCCGATGTGGCCTGCAGCAGCGAGATCGGCAAGCAATCGACAAAAAGGCCCTTGGTTTCGGCCCGCACGCGGCGCACAACGCGCTGCAGATCCCGCTCAGACGTCAGTTTGTCCGCACGGGTCAACAACAGCAGGCTGTGCTGGTAGAGCGTGCGCGGCAAGCTTTCCCAGACCGCCGCTTCACTCTGCCGCCAGGCCTGCGTGGCATGGCTGCACCACAGCACGCCGTGCACCATGCTCATCATCCGTTCCCAGACCTCCGCCGACATGTTCGGGTCGGAAATCCCGGGTAGATCCAGCAGATCGCAGTGCATGAGCACGTCTTCTTGGTAAAAGATCTTGATGTAAGTGGTTTCATCAAGGCGGGCGGCGGCGAGATTGTTGATGTCGATGGCGTGCATGTTGCCGTCAAGATCGACGCGGATCGGATCCTTGTCACCATACGCGATCCACACCGGCGGCAATTGCGTGGCGACGACTTGCACCGGCAGCGGGTCCGCGCCGATCAAGAGGTTCGCCAAAGTGCTTTTGCCCGCGCTGAATTCACCCATGAGGGCAATGCAGGGCTTACGCAGGTTTGGTTCTATGACACTCATGGCGCGACCTCGTCGAGATAGACATGCGCTTGCTTGAGTTCCGAGTCCCGTGCGGCCAGCGTTTTGCGGTCGAAAAGCTCATCCAGCGCTTCGTCGTTCAGCGATGAGCGCGCCAAGGTGCAGAGCAACATTTCTGATTGCTCACGGAGAAAGCCGTCCACCTGGGTCAGGACCTGAGCGTGTAAAACGTCGGCCTGATTGGTTTTGAGGTCATCCAGAAAGGAGATCGTCTCCTCCCGGACCATGGCGTGGAAGTCGGCCGCGAAGGCCTGATAGCCTCGGCGACGGAACCACCAGCTTTTCCACCACCCCCCCCGGAGGTCGAGTGCGATTGTTTGGCCCAAGGATACGGGCGGCGGCACGGGCGGCATGGGCGGCGCTTTGATGTCAAAGAGCGCCTCAGGCAGCTGCAACGCCTCTTGGTAGAGCGCCGCGATCTCCGCCACAATGGCCTCAACCCTTTCAGCATAGGCCGCCTGGGTGCGCTTGCCGAAAGAGCGATAAGACGAACTGAGCAACATGCGCAGACCGGAAGGGTCATATTCCCAGACTGTTTGTTCGCCAAAGCGCTCCAGATGCGCGATCAGCGCCTCGGTGGCGCGGCCCAGAAAACTCAAATGCACCCGCTCCAGCCGGGCACCAAAATCATCGTAGATCTTTTCAAGATCCTTGCGCAGCACCCCGATGTTATGCGTGGTCACGTCATTGAGCGCCGCCTTGATGCCATCGGCCGTGATATGCACCTGCGCTTCGCCAATCTCAGCTTTCGCGGTGAGATTGTCAGCCACCTGAACGTTGTTGAGCAGGTTGCGCGCGGTCGCCGAGATCTGATCGACGATTTCGCGCCCGACACCTTTCGCAATGCGGTCTGCGATCGCGGTGTTGAGCCCGGGCAGGCCGGAGAGATACCACAGGATGCTGCGCGCTTTTTTGTTCTTGATCTGCGGATCCTTGCAGGCCTTGGCCCAATTGATCAGGGCCGCCTTGCTCGCTTCCGGCAAGGCAGAGAGCGGGCCCGACATGGCGTTCAACGCCCAGAGTGCGCTGCCAAAGATGATCTCAGCATCCTTTGGTCCGTTGTGCGCCTCGAGCGTGTCCAGAATGCTCTTGTGGATTTGAGGCACCTGTGTGCCGGGGTCGGAGAGCTCATCAATGCGGTTCACAAAAATGATGACATCGCGGGATTTGACGTGTGCGATGAGGCGAACGAGCGCCAGATCGGTGGACGACAGCGCCTGATGTGCCGAAAGAACAACGACGCAGAGCCGGCTGTCGCGGATCGCGCGAATGGTGATCTGCTCGCGCATCATGAAAGTGTCGTTCACGCCAGGGGTGTCGCGCAGGCAAAGGCGCATTGGCACAACGGGCTGATGGAAATAGAGATCTGCAGAGCGCGTCACGTCAGCAAAACGCCCTTGGCCCTTGTTGCCCTCCGGCTCATGCGCGTCGCCCAAACAGACGTAGCGTTCGATCAATTCAGGATCGAAATAGCCGTAATCATGGTGCTGGCCCAAGAGCGCCTCGAACTTTCGCCCGAGCCGCGCCTGCGACTTCTCGCGCATTTCTTCAACCTGGCGCTTGATCTTGCTGAGCTCTTCGTCCGCACCCGCGCGGTCCGCAAGCTCTCCAATCCGGCCGCCACCAGCGGTCAGCCGCTCCCACTCATTGGGTTCAAAAAAGCAGAACTTCGCGCTCGTCTCTGGCGTCAGAGGCGTGGGGCTGACATGCAAAGAGGTGACAACAGAGGTCCAGGGGTTCACATCAGCGGGCAGCAAATCGGGCCAGCCGATCATCGCATTGACGAGCGATGTTTTCCCCGATTTGATCTGGCCGATCATCGTGACGCTTGGCTCCATCGCGTCAAGCTTACTCTCCAAGCGCTGCGCCATTTTCTGGGTCGGCGCATCGCCCAGATCGCGCAGGCTTTGCAGGGCCTGGCGCAGTGGCCCCAACCCCTCCGCATAGGCGCGCAGACCAGCGTATGAGGACCGCAGAAGGGCATAAGGCACTGTATTTTCGGCCCTATCGGTGCGATTTTTCGGCGCTTCGATGTTCATGTGCAGCCCCCCTGGCACTGTGACGCCGCCTGCAAATGAGGCGCGACGTGCAGAGAGGGGACAACTTGCAACACTTCAGATCTCCAGACAGGCTTCTGCCGCAACGCTTTCGCGGACGTGGCAAAGCTTCACCACAGATTGATTGCCATCCCGTAAATGCAGACCGCCTAGCGGGCACAGCCTACTTCGATGTCGCGCTTGACTTGAAGCACTGTGGTGACTGCCATCGCCGCCGGGGAGAGCCCCCCTTCAAGCGAGAGTAACAAGATCCGGTCGGTGGCTGACTGAACCTCTTGTGACAGTGTCTGCGCCCGCTCATCGCTTGGCGCGGCATCTGCGAGACGATCTGCAACAGCCTCTGTTGCGTCACCGCAGACGCTAAAGATCTGATCGCAATCGGCCTCGTCAAACTGTTCAAGGAAAGGAGAAAGCGGGGCGAGTTCCGCCTCCAGCGTCTCCAATGCTTTGTCAAAAACGCTCAGGTGCGGACGCGAGACCGCCCGCGCTGTGGATCGCGGCAAAAGCGGTACCGACCGGCGCACCGCACGGGGCCGATTGAGCGAGGCACTTTCGCCATGCAAGCTCAAGAAAAGTTCTGCATTGTCAGCGTCCGCGGCAAGACCGCGACGGACCATATGCTCAATCTCGTTGGTCAATTCCTCCACCTCATCCTTGGGCTGACCGCGCTGTAATGTCGCGGAGTTGATCGGGAAAAGAACGAAGAAATCATTGGCGGCCACCTCCGCCAGCCGGTCAAGATCCACCGGATCCCCCTGCTGTCTCAGGACAGGCACCAGAAAGCTGTGATCTTTCAGCCGATCCGGGGCCCCGTGCCAGCTTGCCGCTTCATGCGGGCCAAAAACCTCTGTGCACCAGATGCAAACGTCGACACGCCCATCATTGACCACGTCGGTTTGCGCCAAACGGATCTTCGTGCGCGGCAAGTTGCGGCGTTGCAGCACTTCGCAGAGCTGCGCCTTCGGCTCGCCCATCGGACCGGCCAGCACCACCTCAATGTCCGAGGTGAGCCGGGCCAGCAGCCGCTCGCCGGTTTCTTGCAGGCCGGGTTTGAGCGTGCGTTGCGCCAAGAGCGCCTCAAGCTGAACCGAGATCTGCTGCATGTTTGGAAACTCACTCTCCGCCAAGACCAACTCCTTGCGTCTTTTCATCGGGTCGGAACACGCGCTGGAAGATGGACGGGCGCGACAAATGGCTGGGCGGCCGCTTGTGCGTGATCGGCCGGGGCATTGAGCGGACCAGTTCAGGCGCGCGCACCTGGATCACAGACAAGGTCACGTTGTCGAGATCGGGATCGCCCAGATCTTTCAGCGCGTCCATCAGCGCATCGGCAATTTCACTGCTGCGGGCAAAGGGACGGTCGCGCAGCACCTTCTCGATCTGGGTGTTGGACAAAAACTGTAAGCCGTCGCTGGCCACGATCAAAGTGTCGCCCGCGCGAAGCTGCATGGGCTGGGTTGGGCAATCGATCTCGGGCACCGGTTCGCCGAACAGCACCGAGGTCAGCACGTTGCGGTCGGGATGGTTCTCACCGTCTTCCGCGCTCATCAGACCCGTGCGCACCATCATGTCGATGGTCTTGCTCATGGAATGGTTCTCATTGAGTTGCACCAAGCTGTTGTCGCGAAACATGAAAAGCGGCGAATCGCCGATCGAGATCCAATGCAGCTTGCCGCCCACAACGACAGTGGCCACGAGTGTGGCCCCCATGCCCTTTGTGTCGGGATGGGCCTCAACGTGTTCGCGCAGCATGCTGTTGGCCTGGTCCGCCGCTTTGGTGAGCGCATCCGAAATGCAGGCCGAATAGCGCACCATTTCCGCGCGCATGAAGGTCAGTTCGCTGAAAACCTCGGTCACCACAATCTTGCTGGCGATGTCCCCCGCGGCATGCCCGCCCATGCCATCGGCCAGCACGACAAAGCCCAACTCGTCGCCGTTGGAAAAATCCGAAATGACGGCATCCTCTTGGTAGTCCCGCGAGCCCTTGCTGATCGCGGAGGCTGTGTCGAACCGAAACTGCGTTTTAGCATCACGTCTTGGCATTGGACGGGGTTCCCCAGGCAAAATCCGCGCCACAGAGTGCAACAAACCGCAGTGTCGTCTCACCCAACCGTACCTCGTCACCGTGCTGGAGATCCTCGGTGCTCAAGACCGGACGGTTATTGAGGCGCACAATGTTCGATTTGCCGCCGTGCCCAAGAAAAAAGGAATTGCTTTCATCGTCATAGGCAATGGCCGCATGTTTCTCACGGCTGATGCTGGTGTCTCCAAAGTCGAGCGCCACGGCCTGATCCGTGCCGCGCCCGATTGTCGAAACGCCGTTGTAGAGGCCAAAGGCATGCCCCTGCCCCGGTCCCTCGGTCACGACGATCCAGCCGACGGGATGCGTCCGGGCGGCGAGTTGTGCGGGATCCTCATCCTTTTTGAAGGGATCATGCACCGCGTCGGCCAGACCTGCATCAAACCCCAGCATACGGGTGCGTACGCGGCGCGCGTTGCGCCCGGGCCGCGCGCCGGGCGCTGCAGGCTCTGCCGCCAAAGGGCGCGACGGCGCGACTTCACGGGGCGCGGGCGCGCGCTGTTGCTCTTCCTCCATCATCTGGCAGACCTTTTCGATCTGCAGATCGGATTGCGGGTCGCCTTCCGCGCGCGCCACGCTCTTGACCTCATACGTGGTGAGCGGACGCCGCTCCGATTTGCGCGGCAGCATCGGCTTGGACGGCAGCCTTGGCGCAAGTGCGGCCATGGGGCCCGCGTCGAGCGGATCTGTATCACCAATGTCCTCGGACGGTGCCGCCTCAGCAAAGACATCTGCGAAGGGATCCTCGGACGCTGCGGCCCCGGGATCTTCATCCTCCCCCACCGCGTCGTCTTGAGCGCGCAGCAGATCGTCTTCAAAAGGGTCTGAGCCCGCCGCTTCGACCGCTGTTTTGAAGTCCGGATCTGGATGGAATGGCCCTTCAAGATCAGCGTCATCCTCCGGCACAGCAATCGGCTTGGATGTGCTTGAGCCATGGGTATGGCTGTTAAAAACTCTCTTAAATAGGGTCATACTCAACTTTCCTCGTAACTGCTTACTTGTTTCCCGAGACCGCGCTTGCGCGCCCCTCAGGTTGCGCCGCCCGCGCCGCCAAACATCCAGGAGAGCAAGGGCATAAATACATCCGTCGTGCCCAGCAGCACGACGCAGATAAAGAGCACGCAGATCGTGCCGCCCAAGATCCACCAGGGGAGCGTCTGCTGATGCCAAAAATCTGGTGGTCGCGGGAGCACGGGCTTGGGCGTGGGCTTTTCCTCGTCGCGCTCATAAAGATCGATGCGCGAAATCGTATGTTTTGCGCGCGCCCGTGCGATCCAATCTGACCTTTCCCGAATGCGCTTGCGCAACTCGGCGTCGAAATCGAGGAAATAGGCCTCTTCTGCGTCAAAGTCGTCTGCGGCATCTCGGGAAAGAACCTCAGGCACCTTTTGCTCAGCCAACACCACCTGCGGCCGGGTCGCGGCGGGCCCATGGGCGGAGTTCGGCGCATTACGCGATGTACTGCGACCGGAAGAGATCGGCTTACCCTTGTCCCCCTCATCGAGCTCCGCTTGGATGAGCTGCATGACCGTCTGCTCGATTTCTTTATCTTCTTGCGCATGCGCAAGCGCGGCGGCGCGGCGCTTGCTCTCATCGATCAGCAAAATCCAATCGCGTGCCGTGGCGATGCGGTCTTGCGGAAAGACCCGCATGGCTTTGTCTATCGCCTCAAGGAACGGGCGCGGATAGCCTTTGATCCGGCCCACCAGCGGCACACAGGGGTCCGGCTTGTCCGCCGCGATGGCCGCCACCCGGGTCTGACTGTGCGGCGGTGCCTCACCGGTGATCAGGTGATAGAAGGTCGCTGCAAGCGCATAGAGATCACTGCACGGAAACTGCTTGCTGCCCGCGATGTAGAACTCATGCGGGGAATAGCCGTCTTTGACAACGAGCACAGCAGAAAGCGCGCGGCTCTTCTTGCTGGCCTCTTCGCGTGCAGCCCCAAAGTCGATCAGCACCGGGTTGTCCCAGGCATCAATCAAAATGTTGTCGGGCGAGATGTCGCGGTGCAGCATGTCTTGGTCATGCACGGTCGCTATGGCGTCGAGCACCTTGAGCAGGATCGCTTTCACATCGACATAGGCAGGCTGTTCGTCGTTGGCGTCGATGATGTCGAGAAGGTCTTTGCCGTCAATCAGGTCGAGTGCCATGTAGGCGGTGTCATTGTCTTGAAAGACCTGATGCACGCCCACAATGTGCGGATGGCTCAGCTTGGCAATGCTATGCGCCTCGCGCATGAACATATCGACGATGGAGCGGAACTCGCCCTGATGGCTGTGCGAGCGGGCCATGACAGTCCGGCTGCGCTTGCGGCTGCAGTAGGCCTCGGGAAAGCACTCTTTGATCACCACGCGGCGATCCAAACTGTCGCGCGCAAAGTAGGTGATCCCAAAGCCGCCGCTGCTTAGGTAGCGTTCGATGACATACTGACCGCCGAGCAGCGCCGTGCCGTCCGGCAGCACGTCACTTTCATACTCATCATCGTAGTCTGCTGACTCGAGTTCCATAACCTAATCCGAGATCGCCCAAGGGCCCTGCCGCCACACGCGGCTTACATGTGGGCAGCTTTCGTTCCGAACTGTGGTCGGAACGTGGCGACAGTTTGGCTGCCGTCTGGATTGCATTTCAAAGTTGAAACGCAGTTGTCATGAAATCGGGAGGCTTGATGAGTGAAAAGGTGGCCCGCTCAGCAGACCACCCTCTTTTGGACAGGCCGTTGACACCTGCAAAGGAAAAGCGCGCAAACTCTTCGTTGCGCGCCAATCGCTAGGCGGTGCGCTTACGTGCGCGCAGAGCGAGCGCCCCAAGTGCTGTCAGCATCAGCCAGGCCCCAGCGGGCAGCGGGATCGGCGCTGGCGTGGCATGTACATCCAAACGGGCGAAATCAATCGCTGTGTCGTCGGTGATGCGCACGTCGATGCGGCGGACAGTGTCGAGAGCACCAATGATATTGCGCCCTGCACCGCGGCGGCTGGTGAAGTTCGAGAAATCAATCGTCGCGAGGTACCCGCCCACGGGCGTCGGCCGCGCGTTGGTCTCACGCCAGTTGAAATCAAACAGACCATTTTCGCCGTTTAAGCGCCCGATCCGAAAGCCTTCGGCGGCCAAAATGCGGTTGCCCGCGTCATCATAGGCCGACACGATCAGAGCGTCATTGTTTGCCAAGCGGTTGGTGGTCGGCCGCAGCCAGGCGTTGAGCACGACCGATGTCAGATCGCCGCCGATGGACGACAGATCAAACGAAAACACCCGATCCCGGTTCACGCGCAGCGAGTCGAAATTGGCCAAAGACCGGTTTGCGTTTGACAGAAACGTCGCAAAGCCCGGTGAGACGGTACCCGCCTCGGGCCCATCGGACCGATCAAAATTATCCTGCACGCCTTGCGTGAAGGAATAGTTCACGCTGGCCGCCATTGCAGGCGCGGCAGCACAGAAAGTAAAGCTTGCAACCAGAGCAGCGCTCATCAGAGCACGCGTCTTTGCCCTGGCACGCGTCATCGAAACATACACGGCAGACACCTTTCAAAAATCCCCGAGGCGGGTATCGCCGAAAAGCGCGTCAAAAATGAGGCATTACTTTGCAAACTTTAAGCCGAATTTTACGGGTTGCTGCGGCCTGTGGGCTCTGTGGAGGCTGCTGCTCTTCTCGCTGGTGCCTTCGTGGCCTTCATTTCACCTGATGTGGTATCGCTCCGATCCGGGCCGCGCGAAGGCGAGATTGTGATGCTGGCCGTCGATATGTCGCCCGCCTCTATGCGGCGGGACGGGCAAAAAGCTTGCGCTGTAGGTCACCCCGACAGCACACCCCGATACCAAAGCAGGTCGCTGGGTCAGCGCGCCACCGCGATCTCCATCATATCCTGCGCCATCTCCCATCCTTTCGCCTTCAGCACCTGCGCCTCGGGGCCCCTCGGTTGCAAAACGGGGTTCGTATTGTTGATGTGGATATAGATCTTGCGGGTGGTCAGCTCAGAAAGCCGCTCCAAGCTGCCGCCTGGGCCATTCATCGGGATGTGTCCCATGCGCGCGCCGGTTTTTTGGCCCGTCCCTGTTTTCAACATGTCATCGTTTTCCCAAACCGTCCCGTCAAAGAGCAGGAGATCCACGCCCCGCAGACGCGTCAAAAGCCAATCTGGCAGCGCCGCACACCCGGGCACATAGGCGACCGTGCCGTGCGCAGACCGCAGGATCAGACCGACCGTCCACTCCCCAACCTCCGCCAGTGCCACAGTATCGCCTTCAAGAAACAAAGCGACCTTGCCCGGCACCGAAAAAGGCGTGATTTCCAGCCCCGGAACCGGCTCAAACGGTTTGTCGAGCGCGAAAGCCTGCGATGTCACAAACTCAGGGTCAAGCACCCGGAAGACACTGTTGGTTTCAATGATCTCTAAAATCTCCCGGCTGGCATAGATCTGGTAGGCGCATTTTTCGCGCAATGAGAGCAGCCCGGCGATGTGATCGATGTCCCCGTTGGTCAAAATGACCGCCTCCAACGGCGAGGCGCGCAGCGTTTTTGGCGCGAGCACGGGATCGCGCGCCAATTGCATGCGCACGTCGGGCGATGCGTTGAGCAGCACCCATTCTGCCCCATCAGGAGAGACAGCCACCGAGGACTGCGTCATGCTCGGGATGCGACCCAGCCGGGCGTCCTGACAGTTGCGACAGCCGCAATTCCACTGCGGTAGCCCACCCCCTGCCCCCGCTCCCAAAACCCGCACCTTCATGCGCGTTCCTGCTTGGGGATTGGCTTTTTTCTGCCGAAGGCGTTCTGAACGCCGATTTGGCGCAAGGCTTTTGATATGGGCATGGGTGTGATGCTAAGTGCCTCGCCGTATCGGCCGTGCAAAGTTACTTTCCCACCGCATGACAATGCGCCCCTTCAGATGTCGACGTTGCCGAGATATACGAAACGCCGCTGCTGGAGGGAAGGTGTAAGGCGCCGCCGAAGGACAGGCACCCCGTTTGGGCAAACCCAATCGCGACAGCGCTCGACCGTCTGAAGTGCATTTTGCTGAGGTTAAATGGCGGAGCCGCAGGACTGGTATCAAAGCACCTCTGATACGGGGGATCTTAAATGTTGTCTTCCCCAGCTACTATCCTGCAGGCGCGTGCGCAGCATGCTGCCGAGAGCGTGTCAATCGGCATCCAAAGGTGCCCCTTTATCGGCGTCCAAACTTGACCCCCTTTGTGCTGAGCTGGCGCGGCGCTGCGTCGCCCTCACATAGCGCAGCGGCGGCGGGCCAGCGGGGAGGTCGCTTGGCGCTACGCTCTGTTTTTGAAGCGCCAGCTTTCGTTGCCGGTTTCCACGATTTCGCAGTTCGAGCCGGTTCGCGCAGCGATGGAACGTCCGGCGGACGTTTCAAGGCTGAACGGGTGAGGCGGTCGAGGAGCGCAGTGGTCATTTTGGCATCCATTGCCCCCTCTCGCACATCTGCGATGTGCTGCCGGGCAGCGGGCAGGCGCATGCATAGCATGCTGCCGAGAGGGGCCGACGACGCGGGGCTCGTTCCCCTCAGAGGACGCCGCCGAGAAGTTGATCTACCTGGCGATCCGGGGGCATGAAAAAACCTCTCGGACCGTCAGAGGATGGCTGACAGCGGTGAACCAGTTCGCCATAATGTTCAAAGATCGCTTCTCGCCGTTGGGCGGCTGAGGACGGTCAACATGGAACAGGGCCGGCGGCCGATACACAGAGTTCCTGACACTCCTGTGATCGATCTTGCCGTTCTGTGAAATGTTGCCTTTGATCGGGCACCCTTCTGGTGCTTCGGATGACGCATCATTCCACCGCTGTTCACGATAGACCCAAGGCGGCGTTGCATCGCCCTGCCAGATCCCTAAGCCTTCTGCCCGCGCCTGGGCTTCTTCTGCAAGGTAATAATCTGAAAAGCGCACAAACGCCCAGGCGTTGCCAGTGCTGACCATTGCCGCGCCGATATCCACGCCACCAATGCTGCATTTTGTGATAGACCGACCACATCGGTCTTGCTCAAGCTCAACACAGTCGAGGCGCTGCCCTTCAGCCAAAACTGCCATGGCGTCCACGGCCTGCCTACCACAAGGTCGATCCCCGCAGTTCTGGCCATATTCAGGGGCGTCTATGCCATGGATGCGATAGGTGATCCCGTTTTGCTCGATGGTGTCCCCGTCAATGACCGATGCAACATCCTGCGCAGCGGTCGCACTGGCCAAAGACGCAACATAGACAGAGGCAAGTGGTTCAGTCTTGGCATGTCCAAAGGCCTTTTGGCTGTTTGTTTGAAAACCTGTTTCAAGCATTAGATCCCCCTGCCTGACAGGTACAAAATCGGCAGCGTTTTTGACCTCATCCAGCTTGATTTACATTGATTGCTTATCAAGCGCGAAAGACCGCCTGGAGATGTGCAGAAAAAAGCCGCGGGGTTCGGAATGACCTGCGGTGCATGCAACACCGAAGCGTCTCGTCCGACCACACGCGCTGATCGAAAAGGATTGGTAACCGTTGCCCACCTGCCCGGGTTGTGGCATGTTTCCGTCAACGCTAGGCAGCCCCTTTTTCTTCAAAAGTACCTCTGCGGGGCTGGAAATAGCTTCCTAGCGCAAAGTTGGCCCGTCTCGAAAGAGGTGGGCTTTCTAACTTCGAAACCCACAGTCATCCCTATTCCAAAGCGACCGCTCGGGAAGGCAGGTAGTAACCGTTCCTGAGGGGGTGCATTGCCACGGAAAGCAGCCAGAAACCGTCTACTAGCTGAAAATCCATACTGCATCTACTGCGGGGGCACATCAAAAAGCACGACTTGGGATCATATGCCAAACAAAGGAATGTTTCCAAATGACCGACCGGGCGGAATGGAGCACCCATCTTGCGAGGCTTGCAATCAGGGCTCAAAGTGGATTGAGGACATCGTGTCTTACGTCGCAAGCCTCCAGCTCGGAATGGACAGAATAGAGTGGACAGCACAGCACAATGCCAGAAAGCTAGATCATCTCGCTGCGAACCACCCTGAAGTCTTGGCAGAACTATTTGCCAACTCAAAAAAGGCAGCATGGCTAGCAGAAGTCACAGCTTTGCACAACAATGTCGCGGGAGCACTCGACGCCTCAGGGCCAATAGTCTCGCTGGCTCTGAAGCTTTATGGCGCAAAACTTGCCTTGGCTCTTCATTGGGCGGAAACAGGGGCCATTTTGGAAAGCGACGGGCGAATTTTCGTAGGTTGCAGCAGCAATGAAAAACTCTATCGCGGCGGGGTGTCACAGCAGATTTTTCAATTGCTACCAGACCAGCGCAGGCTGGCTCAGGGTCGAAAGGTCTCGGCCTATGAATTTGCGTACAGCAGCAAGCAATGCGAAGACAGCGACACAACCGCCCATTGGGCATGGTTTTCAAATGCCCTGCTATACCGCTTGTTTGTCGGACAGCAGCACGTTTTTTCTGAGTTTCCACAGTTCGAATTGTTTGCCCCAGGTTGCATTCAGACCCCAAAGCCGAAGCCACAGACAAGATTTGTGAGTTGGAGCATGCGAGATTTTTTGCTCTGACCCTACCATGTTCTACGCCCAGCCTTGGGTGTCTCAGAATTTCAGATGCCAAACGTTGCGGCCCGCCATGATAACTGTATAGGCACTTCGGCTTACCCGTCTTGATAGACCAAGGGCAGCGGGCCGAGTCGCACTTCTACCAGCATAGATGAGCCCAGAAGCAACCTATTCTAGGGTTGGTAGGTAGGAACATACGAACGTCATACCCTTATCTTAAAATCCAAATAAAATCAACATACTATGGGAATTTATGGCGGAGCGACAGGGATTCGAACCCTGGAGACGGTCTCCCGCCTACACACTTTCCAGGCGTGCGCCTTCGACCACTCGGCCACCGCTCCGTCGCGCGGGGTGTAGCCTGCGCGGTGGGCGCAGCGCAAGAGAAAAGCGGGGCCGCACCCGTGGCAGTAAAGGGCAACGGCGCACCAAAAGCAGCGGACTTGATCGCGCTCTTGACGACCGCTTTTCGGTGTTACCCTGAGCACTGAAACGTCGCCAATGTCACGAGAGCAGCAAAGCCGTGGCGGTGCATTGGTGATGCAAGTTCAAACCGAAACGCTTTAGCTCGGCGCTTCTTCAAAAACCTGCGGCAGGACGGGCGGCTTTGCCAGCAGCCAATCGGGCACGGGCAACCCCTTTTCCTGCAAAAAGGAAGCGTTGAAGAGCTTCGATTGATAGCGTGTTCCATAATCACATAAGATCGTGACGATGGTGTGCCCCGGCCCGAGATCGCGCGCGAGGCGCATTGCGCCGGCGATGTTGACGCCCGTCGATGCCCCCATGCAGAGCCCTTCTTCGGCCAGCAGATCAAAGACAATCGGCAGCGCCTCACTATCTGGGATGTTGTAGCTGAAATCGGGTTTCAGCCCCTCCAGGTTCTTGGTGATGCGCACTTGACCGATCCCCTCAGCGATTGAGCCGCCGGAACTGGCCAATTCACCTGACGTGTAAAAGCTGTGCAGGGCAGCGCCGTCCGGATCGGCGAGCGCGACTTTTACCCCTTTGGGCTGCAGCACCTCGGCCATGCCCGCCAGGGTGCCCCCCGACCCCACCGCGCAGCAAAAACCGTCGAGCTTGCCGCCCGTCTGCTCCCAGATCTCGGGGCCGGTGGTCTCAATATGCGCTTGGCGGTTGGCGACGTTGTCGAATTGATTGGCCCAGACCACACCGTTTTCGCTGGTCTTGGTGAGTTCGTTGGCCAGCCGTTCAGAGTAGCGCACGAAGTTGTTGGGGTTGCGATAAGGTGCGGCGGGCACTTCAACGAGCTCAGCCCCAGCAAGCCGCAGCATCGCTTTTTTCTCTTCCGATTGCGTCTTGGGGATCACGATCACGGTCTTAAAACCCATCGAGGCCCCCACGAGCGCAAGCCCGATGCCCGTATTGCCCGCCGTGCCTTCGACAATCGTGCCGCCCGGGCGCAGCGTGCCGCGCGCAACCGCGTCCTTGATGATGTAGAGTGCGGCGCGGTCCTTTACCGATTGGCCGGGGTTCATGAACTCAGCTTTGCCTAGGATCGTGCACCCCGTCAGCGCACTCGCCTTTTTCAGCTTGATGAGGGGGGTTTTGCCAATCGCATTGGCCAGATCCGATGCCACGAACATGCGCGTCTCCTGCAAGTCACTGCCTCAGGGTGTAGCGCTCGCCCACTCGGACCTCAAGCGCGCGCGGTGATGGGCAAGATAGTAGGCCGACGTCAGCAGCATGGCATTGCCCAAATCAAAGCTGAGCGCCCGCTGCATCAACTCGTCAAATGACCACAGATGCCCGCGAATGTCTTCATCCTCGCTGGCCAGCCCACCGCGACCCGCCGCCGCATCGTGCAGATCTGCTGATCCCAGATAGAGGTAAAAGAACTCTGTCGAACAGCCGGAGGTTGGATAAACTTCTCCGATGAGCTCCATCGCGCCAATCTCAAGCCCCGCCTCTTCCAGCGCCTCGCGGCGGGCCGCCGCCTCGGGTGTCTCGCCCGCATCAATGCGCCCGGCAATCGTCTCCATATGCCAACAGGTGCGATCGCCGCGCGCAACCAGGCCCATGCGCACCTGTTCGATCACCAAAACCCGGTCGCGCACCGGATCGTAGGGCAGGACAAAAGCGGCATCTGCGGCGACAAACACCGCCCGATCCAGCACATCGGACATGCTGCCGTCAAACCGCGCATGCCGGACCTTGAGATCGTCCAGCGCAAAGAACTTTGCATAGACCCTCTCACGCCCCTGCACATCGATTGTGCCCTCAAAGCAATCGCGCCCATGCCGAGACTGCGCCGCCCGCAGCGCAGAGGCGGCCCGCGCCCGGATCATCGGGGACATATCGCGCACCTCAAGAGGTTCGCGCGTACCAAAATAGCTCATGACCTCTTGCGCGGCATGCAGCGAAAGTGCGCCCTCTGTCTCGATCCAGGCGTCAAGATCCCAAGGGCCCGCTGGCTCAAACTGCGCCTTTTCGGGTAAGAAAGCCGCCGTTTCATGCCCATCCTCTAATATCACCGCGTGCAGAGCGTATCCGAAGCAGGCCTCATAAAAGCTCAGACGGGCGATGTCCTGTTCAGACAGGTCTGATACCAAAGACCCGGGCGCAGTGCTTCCCCGAGCCGAAGCAATCATCGGAAAATGCGCACCGCGCACCGCCGTGAGACGCATGTCAGCGGCTCGGACAGATGTCTGGGACTTGGGGTCTGTCGACCGCCCTAGAACAGCGGCGAGCAAAGGCAGATGGCGGAGCGTTCCGAAAAGGAACAGGTCGCGCCCTACCCCCATCGGCGGCCCGCCATTTCAGAGATCAGGCCCACGGTGATCGCACAGACCACCAGTGCGATGCCAATGTCTTGAGTTGAAATCGTCCACGCCCAGTCTGCGCCGATGTAAAAAACTTCGATGATCGCCTCAAAGGGCCCGTCATATCTGTTGCGCATGGCCAGGCGCATCATCTCGTTGATCGATTGCACCAAAAGACCCCAAAGCATGAGCATCACAACGCCGGTAAAGCCATTGTTGATGCCCGCGGTCCAACCGCGTCCCACCCGGCTTCCCATGATAAACCAGCCCACAAGGAGCCCGACCACGATGTTGACTTGAAGAAAATAGCCGAAATCCGTGCTTTCCGGCATCAGGGGTTTGACCATTTCGGTGATTAAGACCGCCACGAAGGCAAGACAAACGGCAGATACCAAACGACCCGCGGTGGGCATAACACACGACTCCTCACGTTAACCCACCACGCTTGGACGACGTACCGTAATCTGCGTCACATCGCAATATCCGCTTTCAAAAAGTGCGGCACATGACGTGAGATAAAAATTCCACATGCGCCGAAACCGCTCGTCAAATCCAAGGGTCGTGATCTGATCCCATTTTTCATTGAAGGTCTCATGCCAGCGCCGCAGCGTAACGTCGTAGCACTTGCCGAATTCATATGAGGCATCAACCACCAACCCTGCCCGTTCCACTTGTTCACGTAAAACTTTAGGAGACGGCAGCATACCGCCAGGAAATATGTATTTTTGGATGAAATCGACCCCACGCTTATAAATGTGCCAGCGCGCATTATCGACGGTGATGATCTGCAAGGTCGCCGCTTTCCCAGGCTTCAGGCGCTCGTGCAGGGTCTCGAAATAGACCGGCCAATATTTCTCCCCGACGGCCTCAAACATCTCAATGCTGGCGATCCCATCGTAGTACCCGCTTTCGTCTCGGTAGTCTTGTAGCTTGAATTCGACAAGTTCAGATAATCCTGCTTCTTCAATGCGTTGTTGAGCATAGTTAAACTGCGCTTGCGAAATCGTCAAACCTGTGACCCGTAAGCCACGTTCTTTGGCAGCATATTCCGCAAATCCACCCCAGCCGCAGCCGATTTCCAGCACATGATCGCCCGGTTTCACGCCCATGCGATCCACCATGCTCTTGTACTTGGCGGTTTGCGCACTCTCCAACGGCTGCTGCGCATCTTTTTCAAAGATGGCTGCAGAGTATGTCATCGTTTCATCGAGCCAGAGCCCGTAAAAGTCATTGCCAAGGTCGTAGTGATAACTGATGTTTTTGCGCGCTTGCCTCTTCGAGTTGCGCTGCAGCCAGAACCGCAGCTGCTCAAACCGACGCACAAGCCCCATGCCGGGAAACCCGTCATAGACATTTTCATTGCCCTGATGCACCAGATCCATAAAGGCCTGCAGATCGGGTGTGGACCATTCACCGTCCAGATAGGCGTCACAAAAGCCAAGATCGCCTTCCCGGATAAGGCGCGCGAACAGATCGTTGCTGTGCACGTTCAGCACCGCCACGTGGCCCGGTTTGGCTGCCTCAGCGCGGAAAATGCGCCCATCGGGCAGAACAAAGTCCACCCGGCCATGCTGCATCTCGCGCGCCATTTGGAACACCCGCGAAAAATAGCGCGGCAGATTGCGCTGGCCCTCAGTGCTGGTGAAAATCATGCCCACTCCCCGTGTGTCGTTCGCCTGTTTTACCCTGTTAAGAAAGCTGGACACAATCGCTAAAAAGTCCGGTTTTCATAGGCTTCGAGGGCGCGTTTGCGTCCCTCAGAAGCAGATACGATGGGCTGCGGATATGGATCGCTTGAAGAGATCCCCCAGCTTTCCGGCACCGCGTCAAAATACGCCAGAGCGTCCGCGTGCGGGTTTGATTTGCGCTCAGCGATCCAGCGGCTGACATAGGCGCGGTCTTTGTCAAACTTGTCCAGTTGCGTCTCCGGGTTGAACACCCGAAAATAGGGCGTGGCGTCCGGGCCGGAGCCTGCCGACCACTGCCAGCCCATCGCGTTGCTGGCGGGATCCCAATCGATCAGGCAATCGGCAAACCAATTCATGCCAATGCGCCAATGGCTGCGCAGGTGCTTTGTCAGGTAGCTGGCCACGATCATGCGGCCGCGGTTGTGCATCCGCCCCGTGACGTACATTTCCCGCATGGCCGCGTCGACAAAGGGGATCCCTGTGCGGCCGTGCTTCCAAGCTTTAACCTCGCGCAACCGCTCATCTTCATTCCAGTCGAACTGCTGCCATTCCTCTCGCCAACTGTCGGTGAGAATATGGGGCGTGTGGTGCATCAGGTGGTAGGCAAACTCGCGCCAAACCAGCTCTTTTAGAAAGGTCTCCGCCCCCTTTTTCACGTCCTGCAGCGCGCGCTGACCCGCGTGCCAGCACTGATGCGGGCTGATCTCGCCCAAGCTGAGGTTCTCGGAGAGATTTGAGGTGCCGTCTGTCCAGGGCAGATCGCGCGCCTGGTCGTACTCTGCGATCTTGTGGGCGATGAAGCTGCCCAAGCGCGCCTGCGCGGCTTGTTCGCCCAATTGCACAAATGGACGCACGACCGCCGCACCGCGCGCCATGGCCGCCCCCATCTTCCAATCGCTCAGCCCATCGCTTGCGGGCCAATCGCACGGAACAGGGAGTTTGCCAGGGGTCGCGCGCGGGGTCTCGACGTCAAAGTCCTTCACCATCTTCCAAAAGGGGGTATAGACCTTGTAAAAGCCGCCGGTCTTGGTGCTGACCGTCCAAGGTTCAAACATCAAATGCCCACCGAAAGAACGGGCGTCGATCCCTTTTTCTTTGAGCTTTTCCTTGACCTTTGTGTCCCGCGCAGTGCTCTGGGGATCGTAAAGTCGGGACCAAAAGACCCTTTGCGCCCCGGTTTCGTCAATCAGCGCCTCTAGCGTGTTGAGCGCATCGCCCTTGCGCAAGATCAAGTCGCTGCCTTTCGTACGCAAGCTCTCGCGTAAAGCCTCCAGCCCAAGACCCAGCCGCCACTTTGGCGCGGCACCAAGCGCCTCAACCGCTTCATCAAAGATAAAGACAGGGATCACCGGCCCGCCAGCATCGACGGCCGCCGTGAGCGCGGCATGGTCGCTCAACCGCAGATCGCGTCGGAACCAGATTAAAGTGGGGGCGGCACTGCTCATGTTTACGTCTTCTCAACCAATTCGCTTTTTCAGCGACATAGGCCAGACGTCTGGCAATCAAGCCGGGGCGCTACAATACCGCGTCGAGCGCATTCAAAAGCTGGTCCATTTCTTGGGATGTTGTGTAATGCGTGAAGCTCAGGCGCAGCACGCCTTTGTCCGGGTCAACGCCCATGGCGTCAAGCGCGCGCCCTGCGTAGAACGTGCCGCCGCCCGCCATGATGGCATGCTGGGCAAGCTCCGTCGCGACATCTCCACCGGGGCGTTCCAAGGCCAAGGCGACCGTGGGCGCGCGCATCGCGGCGTCCGCAGAACCGATCAGGCGGACCGAATTGCGCGATTTCACCGCGTCGAGCAGCGGTTGCAAAAGCTTGGTCTCATGCGCGCGGATCGCTTCATGCATTGCTGCAGCGCGAGCAGCGGGCGTAGCGTCCGCACCGGCGTGGTGTGCGTAGAACGCGTCGAAATAATCTGCCATACCAGCACAGGCCGCCACCTGCGCGTGATCTGGTCCGGCGGGGGTAAAACGCTTGTAGAGGCTGTCGCTGTTGAACACATGCCCCTGGTTTGGCAGCATCTCGCCCAAGGTGCGCCGGATCACCATGATGCCTTGGTGCGGCCCGTAGGTTTTGTAAGCGGAGAAAAGATAGATATCTGGCCCCAGAGAGCCGACATCGGCAAAGCCGTGCGGCGCGTAGGATACCCCGTCCACGCAAACAAAGGCCCCCGCCGCATGGGCCAGCGCCGTGATCTCCACCACCGGGTTCACCTCGCCCACAACGTTGGAGCAATGGGGAAAGCAGACGAGCCGCACCTTCTCATCCAGCAAATCTTCGAGATCTGCCGGGTCGAGATGTCCTGTCTCCGGATCAAGCTGCCATTCGCGCAGATCGATGCCACGATCGGCCAACCTGCGCCAAGGCCCTGAATTGGCCTCGTGATCCTGGTTTGTGACGATGATCGCTTCGCCTGGCTGCATGAACTCGGCAAAAGCCTGGGCCAGCACATAGGTGTTCTGCGTGGTGGAAGGGCCAAAGCTCACCTCATCCGGCTCAACGCCCAACATCGCGGCAAGGCGGCTGCGCGCCTCGTCCATCTCCTCGCCCCCTAATGTGCTCGCGGCGTAGGGTGCGTAGGGCTGCACTTTGCGCTGCGTGTAAAACCGGGTGAGCCGGTCGATCACCGGGCCGCAAGCGTATGACCCGCCTGCATTTTCAAAAAACGCCTGCCCGGCGAGCGACGGCTGAGAAAAGGCGGGGAATTGGGCGCGGACCCATTGGGTATCAAGCTCTCTCATGGGGCAACGTTGGTACATGCGCCGGGAGGCGTCAAACGCAAAAGGCCCCGGCGCTGAGCACACCGGGGCCAATCAGTTGTTATGCGTGACTGTTATTCAGCTGGCACGCTGCCTTCGATGTCATTCACAAGGGTCGGCACACCTGCCGCTTCGCGCCGGCCATCGTTGTAGATCGCCTTGATCAATGACAGCGCCATCAGCACCATCACCACCGAGAACGGCAACGCCCCAATGACCATCGCGGTCTGGATCGCGCTCGTCCCGCCAGAGATCAGCAAGCCGCCCACCACCATGGCCAGGGCCGCGCCCCAAAACATGATGTGTGGCCGCGCCTTTGGTCCTTCGTCCCCTGCGGCGTTGATCGTATTCACGATCAGCACCGCTGAGTCCGCCGATGTCACAAGGAAGGTCATCAACAAGACCACGATCAGCACCGCCATGCCCCAGGCCAAAACCTCAGCAATCGGGGCCAGCATGAACTCGGTCATCGCGAAGATCTTGTCGCCGTTGCCTGCGTCAAAGATCAGGCCGTTTGCACCGCCGTAAAGCTCCAACCAGATCGCAGTGCCACCTGCCCAGGAGAACCAGACACAGCACATCAGGCCAGGCACCAACATCGCGCCAAGCACGAACTCACGAATGGTGCGGCCCTTTGAGATACGCGCCAAGAAGAGGCCGACGAAGGGCGCAAAAGCAATCCACCAAGCCCAGTAGAACACCGGCCACCAGCCCTGCCACTGCGCGAGCAAGAAGGCTTCGGAGCCATCAACGCCGTCAGAGCGGTAGACGTTAAAGCTGAGGTAGGGCAGTGCGAGGAAGTAATCCCAAAGGCCCACAATCAGAGCCTTCGCGCCAAACCATGAGGCACCGAAGATGATGAAGAACCCGAGGAGCACGATTGAGAGCACCATGTTCAGGTTCGACAGCCACTTGATGCCCTTACCGACCCCAGAGAGCGCCGAAAGAGTGGAGGCCCCCATGATGAAGAGCAGCGCCACGACAATACCGACCGTGTTCACCGACCCGGCGTTCTCGGCCCCTTCCGGATAGACCAATCCACCGATCCCGATCCGAGTCAGACCGGCCACAAATTGCTCCACACCGAAGCCAAGCGTTTGGGCGACACCCAGAATGGTTGCAACCACCGCAACGATGTCGATGAGGTGACCAAGCGGGCCCGACAGGGACCGCCCAAAGAGCGGCGTCAAAGCGGATCGAATGGTCAGCGGCAGACCGCGACGATAAGAAAAGAACGCCAAGGCCAGGCCGATGATTGCATAGCACGCCCAAGCGCCGACACCCCAGTGCAGGAACGACCATACATAGGCCGTGCGGATGTTATCCTCACCGCCGCCGGTGGTCAGACCTTGTATCACCGATGGGTTGTTCTGAAAGTGCGCAACGGGCTCAGCCACCGCCCAGGTCAACATCCCAACCCCAATCCCGGCGCCAAACATCATTGAGAACCACGAAAAGTTTGAGAATTCTGGCTTATCGCCAGGCTGCCCCAGCAGCAGTTTGCCGCCCGTCGGCCAAGCCGCAAGGCCCAGACTGACGATCACGAAAAGCGCGACAACCCAAATGTACCACGCGGCAAAATTGTTGAGGATAACGCTGTTCCAAGCGCCGAGCGTCGCCCCGGCCGCAACGGGCCAGAAGATACACCAGACGACGAGCACCGAGATTATGACCTTACTGATCACCGTCACGCTGACGCTGAAGCCGCTGTAAAATCCCTGGTCTGCCGTATTGATCGGCAGATCCGTAAGTGGAGGTTTTATAGCCATTTTGATTGTCCCTGTTGGTTTTTATTGCCATTAGGGTACGGCGGGATTGCTCTATCGCAAAGAAAAAAGAAACCTTTCAGTTTCAACATCTTAGAGTATACGCTTGGAGCGTTTGGGCATTTTTCAGACACCCGGAAGCTTTGACCTTGAGGTTCCGCGCCCTCTCTTTCAGCCACTCATGCGGCATCCAAAGCGGCCTTGATCGCCGCAGCATGCGCCTTGATTGCGTCCATATCCCCAGCCGCGCCTGGCGGGCGCATCGCCACGCCCGTGTGCCGTGGGTGGATATGAAAGTGCAAGTGAAACACCTCTTGCCCGCCTGCCGCCTCGTTAAATTGCAAAAGCGTGATGCCATCGGCGTCAAACGCCGCTTTGGCAGCGTTGGCCACGTGGTTCACCGTTTTCATGCAGGCGGCCAATTGCGCGGGCGTTGCATCAAGCATGTTGCGGCAAGGCGTCTTAGGGATCACCAGACAATGCCCATCGCTGCGCGGAAAGATGTCCATGAAACAGAGCGTCTCATCGTCCTCGTAGACCCGAACAGATGGGATCTCATCCCGCAGGATCTTGGCGAAAATATTCTCAGGATCATAGCTCTCAGTCATGGGCACCCTCCGTGTGCGTATGTGTGTAAACCGCCGCTAACCGCGCCGCAACTTCCGCTCCGCCAGACGCAAAAGAGCCTTCGCATAAACGCGGTGGGCGGGGATGGAGACGCGGGCCAAAGGCGGCAGCCGCCCGTTCCGTGCGAGCAGTGCGGAGCCAAAGAGAAGACGTGTCACGCCCCCCTCTTTCGGCGCAACCGCCAGCCATGATCGGGTTTGGTCACTGATGTCGCGCAAAAGGATTTGGCCCTGGTCTCTCGCCTCGACCTCCCAAGCCGCGAACTGCGTTGAGCCGTCAGCCAGCGCTGCAACCTGTGCATCCGTGATCCGGTGGCGCAACAAAGCCGCGAGCACGCTGCGCTCTAGCCGGAACAGCCACGTGGTGTAAAAGGCGGTGATGAAGCGCGGCAAATCGGTCTGCAGCGGGTGCATCACCTCATAGCAATCGGTGTAGCACCCCTCCTGTGCGACATAGCGGCTCAGCTGCGCGTCGCGCGGGACAGGCACCGCGCGCGCAATCACGCGTTCACATCCACCACAACGCGGCCCTTGACTTGCCCTTTTAGGATATCCGCGCCAAGCCCGGGCAAATCGCTCAAAGTCGCGGGATGCACCATCGCCTCAAGCTTATCCATCGGCAGATCCTTTGCAATCCGCTCCCAGGCGCGCAGACGGTTGTTGTAGGGCTGCATCACCGAATCGATGCCCAAGAGGTTAACTCCGCGCAACAAAAACGGGATCACCGTGGCAGGCAGCGCCGCGCCGCCTGCAAGGCCCACCGCAGCCACGCTGGCCCCGTATTGCATCTGCCCCAAGGCGCGCGCCAGCATCGCGCCGCCCACGGCATCGACGCAGCCGCCCCAGGTCTCGCCCTCCAAGGGCCGCTTGGTGGTCTCGTTGATCTCCTCGCGCGCCACGATCTGGCTGGCCCCGAGATCCTTGAGGTAATCGGCTGTCTCTGGCCGTCCGGTTACAGCGGCGACCTCATGGCCCAGCTTGCCCAAGATCGCCGTGGCGACCGAACCGACGCCGCCTGCAGCACCGGTCACAAGCACCGGCCCCGATTTGATCCCGTGATCCTCCAGCGCCATCACCGCCAACATCGCCGTAAAGCCCGCGGTGCCCACGGCCATCGCTTGCCGCGTGTCCAGGCTCTGGGGCAGCGGCACCAGCCAATCGGCCTTCACCCGCGCCTTTTGCGCATAGCCGCCCCAGTGCGCCTCCCCCACACGCCACCCGGTCAGAACCACCTTGTCGCCAGGCCCATAGCGGTCATCCTCCGAGGCCTCTACCGTGCCGGCAAAATCAATGCCAGGCACATGTGGATAGCTGCGCACCAACCCGCCGCCTGGCCCAATGCACAGCCCGTCCTTGTAATTGACCGTTGAGTACTCCACCGCAACCGTCACATCGCCCGCGGGCAGTTGATCCTCCACAATCTCAGTCACCGCGGCAGAGGTCTTACCCTCCTCATCTTTTGTCACCATCAGCGCATTGAACATTGTCTTTCCCTTCTGGGCACGCGGCCCTGCTTCATCTTTCCAATACAACTCATCTGCCCCCCGCAGCCTCAAGCGCCTCAGGTCCAGAAAGTCTCCCACACCTGCGCTGCGCGCACATCTTCTGGCAGCACCACGTCAAGGTCAGTGCCTTCTTCCCAGTGGGTCATGCGCACCATGCCGATGGCAACATTGGTATTGAAATCAGGCGACCAGGCGGCGGATGTCACCTGCCCCACCTGTTTGTCCCCCGCCATTAATGGCCATGGCCGGTCGGTCACCGGGACCCGCTCGCCAAAAATCTCAATGGCGCGGATCTGGCGGATGGGCCCCTCTTGCGCCACCCGCAAAAGCGCATCACGGCCCACACAGCCAATTGCGGTCTGGGTGTTACAAAATTTGCCCAGGCCACATTCATGGGGTGTGTTGTTGTCGGTGATGTCGTTGCCGTAGCTAAGCAACCCGCCTTCGATCCGCTCAATCCCATTGGGACACCCAGCGTGCACGTCCAAGTCGCGTCCCGCCTCCATCAGCGCGTGCCAAAGCGGCATGCCAAATTGTTTTCCCTCAACATAGATCTCAAATCCCCCCTGCCGAGAGTAGCCCGAGCGCGCCACCACAAAGTACTTGCCCTGAAACTCAAGCTCTTTGAACCGGAAAAAACGGATGTCCCGCACCGCATCGCCGAAGACGCGTGCCATCAAGTCATCCGCTCTTGGCCCCTGCACGGCAAGCGGTGAGACATCGGGTTCATCCACCAAAACATCAAGTCGAAAGCCATAGGCCAAACCTTTGACCCAAAACAGCAAATCACTGTCGGCAATTGAAATCCACCAGCGGTCTTCGGCCAGTTTCACCGCGACAGGGTCGTTCAGCATCCCGCCCGTCTCGTCGACTATCGGCACGTAATAGCACTGCCCCGGCAGCATCGAACGCAGGTCGCGCGGCGTGAGCATTTGCATCAGCTTTGCCGCATCAGGCCCACGCAATTCGACCTGCCGTTCACCCGCCACATCCCAGACCTGCACCGCCGTTTTCAGATGGCGGTAGTCTTCTTCCACGCTGCGAAAGACAGTGGGCAACAGCATGTGGTTATAGACGGTATAGGCTTTCACGCCTGCAGCTTCGACGCCCTCGGAGAACGGTGTGCGCCGCAACCGCCGCGCCAGCGACAACTCCACCATCACCCATCCTCTGGCATAAAGCAGATGTCGGTCACGGGCGCCTTTTGGCCCGCGGCGGTCAGCATCGCATGGACCTGCCCGCGATGGTGCGTCTGATGATTGAACAAATGGCCCACGCAAAGCGCGCGGGGAAGGGTCAATGTCTGGCCTGTCATCCCAGATGACCAGGTCAGATCTCCCACAAGATCCGACGCCGACAGCGCATCTGCCCAGCTTTGAAGCTGATCATCAAACGCTCTGCGCGCGCTGCACCATGCCCGGGGACTTTCGGTATAATTGATATGCTCTGCGGCTGGACCGTTGGGCGGGTCGAAGGCGGCGGAAAAGCGGCTGAGCCACATCGTATCTCCCCAAAGGATGTGATTGAGCGTGTTAAGGATGGAGCCAAAGAAAGCCCCGCGATCTTGCCGCAGATCGGTCTCCTCCATCGCGCCAACAACGTCTATCACCTGTCTGTTCTGCCACCCATTATAGCGCGACAGTGTCACCACATAGTCCGGCGTGATCACGGACGGGGGCCTTTCCAATCGATCGGGCAAATCTCTGCCGATCTACCGCCAAAATCCCACACGCGGCCGTAATCGCGCACGCGGCTTTTCAGGCCTTGCGCGGCGATGATGTCGGGGCCCATCCAATACTTGGAGTTCGAGACCATGACCGGGTGGTCCGGCGAGGCCCCCGCGATCATCTCGATCTCACCCTGGATCTTGCGCCCGATCTGGATCGAGCGTTTGCGACCATCGCGGATAATCTGCACCGGCGCGCGTTCCGCCCCGATGATTTCACTCACCAGCATGGTAAAAAGCCCCGTAGTTCCCCCCGCCGCGCCGGAAAAGATCTGCAGTATCCCGTTATAGGCCTTGCCACTCGCGCGCTCATCGACATAAGCGGCAACCTTCCAGTTGCCCTCTCCCATGCGGCCGGGAATGTCGACCAGGAGCCCGATGTTCAGGCCGCCAATGTCCTCCCCCTCAAAGTGCCCTTCATCAATCGCAATCGCCATCCAGGCGTGGCAGTGCCCTTCGGTCGGGGGATGCGCGCCAAGGCTCACCACGCAGGGGCAAAAGACGGTGCAAGAGCAGTTGAGGAAAAGCTCTCCCTTGATCGCCCATTCGGTCGGATTGCTGTCGCGCCGGCCCGGGTTGGGCATGCGCTGGTCAATGCGCTGAGAGACGGGCAGCCGGTCTGCATTGGGTTTTCTCTTTGGTGGCATCTCACCCTCCTGCAAAATTCACGAGATCAGCGGCCAGCCGGCGACAACACCCGCGCCGATGATCAGGACAAACCCCATCGGTTTGGTCACGACATGGCCGATCTGCGGCAGCTTTTCGATGACCATAAACAGCGTGGCCAGGCCCATCCAAGCCAAATTCATCACCCCGCCAGCAAATCCAAGCGCCATGAAGCCCCAGCAGCAGCCGACGCAAAACGCGCCAAGCCCAAAGCCCATGCGCAGGCCACCGCCAAAGCCTGTGCGCCAATGGCCCAGAAAGTATGTCATTGGGGAATGGCAGACCCCGTGGCAGATCTCCTTCACCCGCGTGAACTGAAACAATCCCACCGCCAGCAGCAGCGCGACCGCGAACCAGCGGGATTTTGCGATCCCCAGCATGTCGACCACGCCGCCAAAGAGCAGCCCGAGTTGCACGGCTGTGATCGCTGCAGCAAAGACGACCCAGACGATCGTATAGCCAAAGATGACACCAACCCACCCCGCACGCGTGCCGTCCGCACTCACAATCAGATCTTCGTAGCTGCGCAAAGTTGGCACGAGCGTCGGCAACATCATCGCCGCCATCATGGCCGCCCACATGACAAACAACGGACCAAAGTTCGCCATGGGCATGTACATGTCCATGCGCGGATCCATGAACCGCATGCGGTTGCCCATCTCACCAGGACGACCGAGAAAATCCAGGTCCATCCCCGTGGCCATCAGGTACATCCAGGCCCACGCCAGCAGGATCAGGCCAAAGAACCCAAGCCACAGCGTTGAGCGCACAACGGGATTCATCACCAGTCCTCCCCGACTCGCTGGATTCCGTATTGTCAGACATTGATCTTCCGCGCAAATGTAAGATGGTGCGAACAGAGGTCTTGCGGGATGGAAAGGCTGCTGGAAATTTATGCGCAGCCCGCCATGAGCGATTGAAATGCAACCAGGTATCCCTTATCTTTTATTTGTCTTTCGGGACTATGGACATAAACGCGCTCGTAATAAGCGGATCGGACCCGGGGGCGGTACCCGGCGGCTCCACCAACATCCTTCATTTGGGGATCATGGGGCCGAAACAGGATCGACGAACGTCTAAAGGGGTTTGCTTTGTCTCGGTGAGATACCACCGTCATCGGTTCAAACTGTACAATTGCAAATGACAATCGTGCTCCAGTAGCGATGGCCGCGTAAGCGACCGGAGATACTGAAATCTTAAGCCCTAGCGCCTTGCAGCGCTAGGCGGGGTTCGCAGGCACCTGGCAACAGAAGCCTGCATTCCCTCCCTCCCATCCCTGTTTTCCAAGGCACCGCGCGCTACCTCTTGCGGATGTCGAGACGAGCTTTGATCGGGGCGCTTATGGCTGCCAGTTTTTCGCAATCCCTCCATGCGCAAGATGCCACTCTAGACCCGCGTTGGGAATACGTCGCGGACACCGTTATGGGCGGTGTTTCCACCGGCGGGATCCAGGCGGTCACGCGGGACGGTCAAGCAGCCGTTGAGCTTACGGGCGATGTCTCGCTTGAAAACAACGGTGGGTTCATTCAGATGGCTTTTGACGTGGCGGGCGGTCAGCGTTTTGATGCGTCGGGCTACACCGGGGTCGAGATTGTCGTGCGCGGCAATGGTGAGATCTATGATTTGCGCTTGCGCACCGATCAATTGACGCGGCCTTGGCAGTCATTTCGGATGAGCTTTCGAGCGCCAGCAAATTGGACAACGCTGCGCATCCCCTTTGCAGACTTTGAGGCCAATCGCACGACCGCGACATTCGATCCCTCACGTTTGCGCCGCATTGGCGTGCTGGGCGTCGGGCGCGCTTTTGACGCCGAAGTGGCAGTGGCGGGCATCGGCTTTTATTCTGGATCCGACTGACTGTCACACGCGTGTCGCCTTCGACCGCGATACCCACGACTGAGACCCGTTGGAATGTCTGCAGTTGCACCCGACACCTCACCGAGCATGTGGAAGCCTTTCTATGACCACGCCATCCTGGCCCCAAATGCTCCGGATCTTTGGCCGGATCGGACTGCTCTCCTTTGGGGGGCCTGCCGCCCAGATCGCGCTGATGCATCGTGAACTGGTAGAACTGCGCCCGTGGTTGAGCGAGGCCGTCTATCTGCGCGCGCTGTCGCTGTGCATGTTGCTGCCGGGGCCCGAGGCGATGCAGCTTGCAACATACGCCGGTTGGCGCCTGCGCGGTGTGGCGGGCGGTGTCTTGGCCGGTTTTCTCTTTGTGGCCCCCGGCGCGATTGTGATCGCGGTGCTTGCGTTTGGCTATGCGGTTTTTGGGCAGCTGCCTTTTGTTCAGGCCGCCTTTCTCGGCATCAAGGCGGCGGTCATCATCGTTGTGCTGCAGGCCCTTGCCAAGGTGGCCCGCAAAGCGCTTCAAGCCCCTGCCGCATGGATCTTGGCCAGCGCGTCCTTTCTGGCGCTTTTTGTCTTTGGCCTGCCTTTTCCGTTGATCATTCTGGCGGCAGCGCTCTACGGCATGTTTGCGCGGCGCGAGAGCCAAAACGCACTTGAAGCCCGTTCCCCCCGCGCGCCGCAAAGCGTCTCAACGCTCCTCCTCTGGGGTGGGCTTTGGGCGGCACCCCTCGTCCTGCTCTGGGGCCTTGATCAACAGTTCTTACTCAAACTTGGGCTGTTTTTCTCCAACCTCGCGATTGTCACCTTTGGCGGGGCCTATGCGGTGCTGGCCTACATGACCCAGACGGTGGTGCAAGACTACGGCTGGATCACAACCCAGCAGATGATAGACGCCCTCGGCCTTGCCGAAACGACGCCGGGCCCCCTGATCCTGGTGACGGAGTTTGTGGCCCTTCTTGCGGGCTTTGCTCAAAACGGCGTGCAAGGGGCGGTTGCCGCTGGCCTCATCGCGCTTTGGGTGACTTTCATCCCCTGCTTTTTGTGGATCTTCCTCGCCGGTCCCTATTTGGAGAAGATCTCCGCCCAGCCGCGCTTGACCGGCGCATTAGACGCCATCACCGCCGCTGTCGTGGGCGTGATCTTGAACCTCTCTTTGTGGTTCACGCTGCATGTGCTGTTTGGCGAGGTGACCAAAAGCGCGTTCTTTGCCCTTCCGCGCCCCGAACTCAGCAGCTTTAACGCCGACGCGGCCTTGCTCACGATGTGCGCTGCCCTCCTGATGATCGTTTTAAGGCGTGGATTTGTGCTCAGCATGTTGCTTTTGAGCACTGTATCTCTGGGCCTGAGCTTTCTTTGACTTCCCAGCACTTGGGACTGTTGCCTCTTTCCCTCGCAGGGAATTAGCGTATGTTATGTGCAGGCAGTCTACCCAGGGGGCGGAATGAGCCGGACCATTGACTACGGCAATCTGATGCACGACGCCATGCGGGGTCTGATCCGCCGCGTTCTCACAGATGTCGCGGCAAATGGCCTGCCGGGAAACCACCACTTCTTTATCACTTTTGATACCTCTCACCCCGATGCGGAACTGGCCGACTGGCTGTCAGACCGCTACCCTGGAGAGATGACGGTGGTGATGCAGCATTGGTACGATGGTCTTGATGTCGGGGACGAAGGTTTCTCAGTCACCCTGAATTTCGGGGATGCACCTGAGCCGCTCTATATCCCCTACGATGCAATTCGCACCTTTGTGGATCCCTCGGTCGAGTTCGGACTGCGTTTTGAGCAACAAGAGGGCGCAGAGGATGAAAAATCGCCCCCACCCGCCCCGCTACCCGTGGTCGCGCAAGACGGCGAAACGGAAGACAAACCCAAAAGCAACGCGCCTAAAAAGGCCGATATCGTCTCGCTCGACTCCTTTCGGAAATAGCGCGCAGGCCGCTCACAGGCCCAATTGCACTGTCGCACCTTGGCCGCTACACCGCAGGGTGTAATTGACGAGCCCAGGAGCGCCTCATGGCCGATACCCGCACCGAAACCGACAGTTTTGGCCCCCTCGACGTCCCCGCAGATAAGTATTGGGGCGCGCAGACACAGCGCTCGATCAAGAACTTCCCCATTGGCTGGGAACGTCAACCGGTCGCGATTGTGCGCGCACTTGGCGTGATCAAAAAAGCCTGCGCCACGGTCAATCTTGCGCTTGGCGATCTTGATGCGGGACTGGCCCCCGCGATTGAACAAGCCGCGCAAGAGGTGATCGAGGGAAAGTTTGATGACAACTTTCCGCTCGTCGTCTGGCAGACAGGCTCTGGCACGCAATCCAATATGAACGCCAACGAGGTGATCTCAAACCGTGCGATTGAGATCTTGGGCGGGCAGATGGGGTCTAAGGCTCCCGTGCACCCCAACGATCACTGCAATATGGGTCAATCCTCAAATGATACCTTCCCGACGGCCATGCATGTCGCCATCGGCATGGTCGCGCGCGATACTTTGCTGCCAGGTTTGCGGAAACTTCAAGAAGCTCTTGCGGCGAAATCTCACGAGTTCAAGGACATCATCAAGATCGGCCGCACCCACACCCAAGATGCCACGCCCCTCACCCTGGGACAGGAGTTCAGCGGCTATGCCCATCAGATGACCAAGGGGATCGCGCGCGTCGAGGCCTGCTTGCCCGACATCTACGAACTGGCGCAAGGCGGCACGGCTGTGGGCACGGGGCTCAACACTCGCATAGGTTTTGCCGAAAAAGTAGCCGCTGAGATTGCTCAGATCACGGGTCTGCCCTTTGTCACCGCGCCCAACAAGTTTGAAGCGCTCGCAGCCCATGACGCCATGGTCATGTTCTCGGGGGCGCTGAAAACCGTTGCCGCTTCGATGTTCAAAATCGCCAACGACATGCGGCTTTTAGGCTCCGGCCCACGCTCCGGTTTGGGCGAATTGATTTTGCCCGAAAACGAACCGGGCTCCTCCATCATGCCGGGCAAGGTCAACCCAACGCAGGCCGAGGCCCTCACCATGGTCTGCGCTCATGTGATGGGCAACGATGCCGCTGTCTCCTTTGCAGGCTCGCAAGGGCATTTTGAACTTAACGTCTACAACCCGATGATGAGCTACAATGTGATCCAGTCCATGCAGCTTTTGGGCGATGCGGCGTCAAGCTTCACCGACAACATGGTTGTCGGGACGCAGGCAAACGCGGCCCGCATTGATAAGCTGATGAAAGAGAGCCTCATGCTCGTCACCGCTTTGGCACCCACAATTGGTTATGACAACGCGACCAAAGTTGCCAAGACCGCGCATAAAAACGGCACGACCCTGAAGGAAGAAGCGATTGCCTTGGGCTTTGTTGACGAGGCGACCTTTGATGCCGTTGTCCGGCCAGAACAGATGATTGGCCCAAAGTGAGCACGCCCATCAATCTCAATAGGGTCCGCAAAGACCGCGCGCGCCAAGAAAAACGCGTGCAAGCGGACGCCAATGCGGCGGCTCACGGGCGCACAAAAGCCGAAAAGCGCGCCGAGGCCGAAGCCGTACGCAAGCAAAAGCGCGATCACGAAGCACACAAGCACGAGCGATGACGCGCAGACCGGTCAAGCATTCCGTCACTTTGAAGGGTCACCGCACGTCGATCTCTTTGGAAGATGAATTCTGGAACGAACTGCGCGACATTGCCAATGAAAAAGGCATGGCAATCAACGCCCTGGTCGCAGACATTGATGCTGAACGAGGCTTGGATATCGGGCTGGCCTCCGCCCTTCGGCTTTACGTGTTGAGGTCGCTAAAGGCGCGGTAAGAGGCTCTGCCCTTCGCCCCCCTCGCTCCGCTTGTCAGACCACAGCTTGAACGCACGTTTTGCCAAGCGATCAAGGACCTCAAGCAGATCAACACCGCCTAAAGCGTTCGGCCAAAAACCTGAATCGCGGGATTCCCTTTGATGCTGATCTGTGGTTCATCCTTCTTGGGAGGATGGATCATGTCAGCACCTTTGCCGGATGCGCTGCGGGCGCGGTTTAAGAAACTGGTTGAAGAA
>JBCCUC010000004.1:0-177176 GCA_039197515.1 Pseudomonadota bacterium
AACAGGGAACGCCTGCTCGAGCCGCTCGGTTACATCACGCCAATCGAAGCGGAGGAGAAATATGAAGAAGCCTTGAAGTCAGAGAAAATCGCAGCTTGAAATACGAACTCAACAGTCTCCGGCAAAACCGGGGCGGTTCAAAGGCAAAACCTTCGCTGAGATCGCTGACGTCGAAAGGGTCTCCAAACGCCGCATCCAAGACGTAACGAATTTAGCCTTGCTTGCTCCTTCGGTAATTGAGGCCATCGTATTCGGCGAGAATCCCTCCGGCCTTACAACCGACTATCTGATCAAGAACCGCTTCTCGGCTGTCTGGTCTGAACAGAGCGGACAATTCGGCGCGCTCTAGCACTCCACAAACACCAAACTCGTACCGCCGAAATCGCAAACGGAGACTACTCTGCCATTTGCGAGCAAATCTCTGAGATCACGCGGTCTCCGCTGGATGAAACTAATACTAAATGGCGGAAACAGCGGCACTAATTTGAGGAAGCTGGTGCTCCACCAAAATGAGGGGAGTGCTTGGCTGGGGTGGTAGGATTCGAACCTACGGTACACGGTACCAAAAACCGCTGCCTTACCGCTTGGCTACACCCCAACGTGCGCTGGGTATTACGCAGACATCACCTGCGGCGCAAGTCCCAATTGCCAAAGTGCCGCTGCTCCAATTCGCGCAGGGACGGCGCGGATCTGGGGCATCTGCGCGCGATATGTGAGAGCTAGGCGCGGCAGTCGAGCAGCACTGCGCCATCGCGCCCACCTGCCTCGACCGCTTCATGCGCGGCGATTGCATTGTGCAGCGGAAAAACACCGGCCAGCGGGCAGGTCAAAGCGCCTGCGCTGAGCGCGTCGTGCAACTGCGCACTGCGTTCCAAGCGCCGAGACAGGGTCAGGAGGTAGATCAGGAGAATGTCGATGGTGACTGCTTTGAAGAGAAGCTGGAAAAAGGGCAAGGTGGGGGTCATATCTTGGGCGGAGCCAAAGGCTGCCAACCGGCCATTCGGTGCAATGACCGCAGCGTTGGTATCGATATTGCGCCCAAACTCCACCTCGATGATCGTTGGGATCAGCGCATCCGCATTCGCGGCGAGGATTTCAGCGGCGAGATCTGAAGAACGGTAGTCGAGAACAGCATCAGCGCCCGCTGCGCGGACCCAGTCCATGTCTCGCGGGCTGGAGGTCGCAATGACCTTGGCACCGGCCCATTTTGCCAATTGCACCGCGAGAAAACCCACGGTGCCTGCGCCGCCGCTGACCAGCACGGTCTGGCCTGCAACGTCCCCGCCGCCAAAGACCGCCTCAGCGGCTGTGAGCCCCGGGATGCCGAGGATGGCACCGGTCTCAAGGCTCACGTCATCGGGGAGGGGCACTGCCATTTCGGCGGGCAGCGTGATCGCTTCTGCTGCAGTGCCGAAGGGGCGCTGCCACTGGCCGTTCCAAATCCAGACCCGCTGACCAACGCGTGCGCGGTCCACGCCAGCGCCGACGGCCTCAATGACCCCGGATCCATCGCTGTGCGGGATGATCTTTGGGAAAGCGGGTGCGGTCATGCCGGGCCGCCCTTGGCGGGATTTCACGTCTGACGGGTTGACCCCTGAGAAAGACAGCGCCACGCGGACTTCGCTTGCTGCGGGTTCAACCGTGGCCACGTCTTCGCAGACCAAAACGTCGGCGGCGGCGCCCAGTGTCGCATAAGTGATGGCCTTCATCATTGTTCTCTATGCTTCCGTACTGTCGGGCCTGACACGTTTGTAAGATCGCAGTCGACGGGCCCTAGTTCCCCGCGCTCTCCATCTTCCGGCTGGCGAGGACGTCTTCGAGCCAGCCCAGCTTCATCTCGGGCACAGAGCTCAGCAACAGGTCGGTGTAATCGTCAAAGGGCGGTGAGAGCACCTGCGACTTTGGGCCGTAGCGCACGACGCTGCCCTGGTACATCACCGCGATGCTGTCAGCGATGGCCTTCACCGTCGCCAGATCGTGGGTGATGAAAAGGTAGCTCACATCCTCCATCGCCTGCAGTTTCAACAGGAGCTTGAGAATGCCGTCCGCCACAAGCGGGTCGAGGGCGGAGGTGACCTCATCGCAGATGATCAACTTCGGCTTGGCGGCAAGGGCGCGTGCGATGCACACCCGCTGCTTTTGCCCGCCGGAGAGTTCGGCGGGGTAGCGGTCTTGGAAACCCTCGCCCAACTCGATCTCGTCCAGCAATTCCTGGATGCGCGCCTGTTTTTCAGCGCCTTTGAGGCCAAAGTAGAACTCCAGCGGGCGGCCGATGATTGTGCCGACCGTCTGGCGCGGGTTCATTGCCGTGTCGGCCATCTGATAGATCATCTGCAACTCGCGCAGGTCTTCGCGGGGGCGCGTGGCAAGCTCGGGCGTGAGAGTGCGGCCGTCAAACGTGATGCTGCCCGCGCTCGGCGGCAGCAGACCGGTGATCACGCGTGCCAGTGTCGATTTGCCAGAACCGGATTCCCCCACAACCGCCAGCGTTTGGCCCGGGTGCAATTCGACGTTGATGTCCTTGAGAACGTCAAAGTTCGTCCCCCGGTAGCGCGCGGTGATCTGATCGACTTTAAGGAGCGCGTTGTTCGACGGTACTTTTTCTTCGTGCTGGATCGAGCGGACAGAGACGAGGGCTTGGGTGTAATCCTCCTCAGGCGCATTGATGATCTGATCGGTGGTGCCGTATTCAACCATCGAGCCGTGTTGCAGCACCATGATGTGATCGCTCACTTGCGCCACCACGGCGAGGTCATGCGTGATGTAAAGCGCCGCCACGCCCGTGTCGCGAATGGCCTCTTTGATCGCGGCGAGTACATCGATCTGGGTGGTCACGTCGAGCGCTGTGGTGGGCTCATCAAACACGACCAGATCCGGCTCAGGGCAAAGGGCGAGGGCGGTCATGCAGCGTTGGAGCTGTCCGCCGGAAACCTGATGGGGATAGCGGTTGCCGATGTTCTCAGGATCGGGCAGGCCGAGCTTACGGTAGAGTGCTGTCGCGCGTGCCTCGGCCTCTTTGCGGGAGAATTTGCCCTGCAATACAGCGGCCTCAGTCACCTGCTCCATGATCCTTTTGGCCGGGTTGAAAGAGGCGGCGGCTGATTGGCTGACATAGGTCACCTCACCCCCGCGCAAGCGCCGCACATCGCGAAAGCTGGTCTTGAGGATGTCGCGCCCGTTGACGTGGATCTCGCCCCCGGTGATCTCCACCCCGCCGCGCCCATAAGCCATGGAGGCCAGGCCGATGGTCGACTTGCCGGCACCTGATTCACCGATGAGCCCGAGCACCTTGCCTTTCTCCACGTCGAAATCCACGCCATGCACGATTTCGATGTCTTTTGGCTTTTCACCGGGCGGATAGACCGTGGCCCCGATCTTGAGCCCGCGGACTTTGAGCAGCGTATCGGTCATCCGCGGCCTCCTTTCAGCGAGGTGGTGCGCGCCAGCACCCAGTCGGCCACCAAGTTGACCGAGATCGCCAAGAGGGCGATTGCAATCGCGGGATAGAGTGCGGCACCGATGCCATAGGTGAGCCCTTCGGCGTTCTCCCGCACGATCCCGCCCAGATCCGCCTGCGGCGGTTGGATGCCCAGACCCAAAAAGGACAGCGTTGAGATAAAGAGCACCATAAAGATGAAGCGCAGGCCCATCTCGGCCACGAGCGGGGAGAGCGCGTTGGGCAGGATCTCGCGAAAGATGATCCAGCCCGTCTTTTCCCCGCGCAGCTTGGCGGCTTCGACATATTCCATCACCGTGATGTCCACGGCGACGGCACGGGCCAGGCGATAGACGCGGGTGCTGTCGAGAAAGCCCATGACGATGATCAGCACCGTGATCGTGATCGGCGTGATTGAGAGGATCACCAGCGCGAAGATGAGCGAGGGGATCGACATGATCAGGTCCACAAAGCGCGACAGCGCCTGATCGACCCAGCCGCCGAGGACCGCAGCCATGAACCCTAGGACCGCCCCCGTGGTGAAGCTCAGCAAGGTGGCCAGCGTCGCAATCCAGATCGTGGTGCGCAGGCCGTAGATGATGCGGCTCAGCAGGTCCCGGCCGATGCCGTCGGTGCCCAGCCAGTACTCCGCCGTGCCAGGCTCCCAAAAGCCATTGGAGACGACTTCGTCATAACCGTAGGGCGCGATGAGGGGGGCGAAAATGGCGATGAAGAAGAACAGCCCGGTGAAAAACAGGCCCAACATGGCGGCAAAGGGGATACGGAGTGTCATGAGCAGATGCGCTCCTCACAGAAATGCGCAATCAGACTGAAACCCGCGCTGTTGAAACAGAAACGCACCGGCGCACGTGCGGTCTTTGCGTGAAAAATCATTTTGGATGCCTAAGACGCGGATTGGTCAGCACCGATACCACGTCAGCCACCAGGTTGAGCCCGATGTAGATCGCGGCAAAGATGATCCCGCAGGCCTGCACCACCGGTAGGTCGCGCTTGGTCACATGATCGACCAGGTATTGCCCCATGCCGGGATAGACAAAGACCACCTCCACCACGACAACGCCTACCACGAGGTAGGCAAGGTTCAGCATGACCACATTCACCACCGGCGAGATCGCATTGGGAAAGGCGTGTTTGCGGATCACTTTGAAGGTCGACATGCCCTTGAGCTCTGCCGTTTCAATGTAGGCCGATTGCATCACGTTCAGGATGGCCGCGCGCGTCATGCGCATCATATGCGCGAGCACCACGAGGGTGAGCACGATGACGGGCAGGGCGATGGATTCCAGCCGGGTGAAGAAATCCGCATCCGGTCTGTAGCTCACCGCCGTGGGCGAGAACCAGCGCAGTTGCACGCCGAAGATGAACATCATGATGTAGCCGATCACAAACTCGGGCATCGAAATGGTCGTCAGCGTGGTGGCTGAGATCATCTTGTCGGGCCAGCGTTCCTGAAACCGCACAGCCAGCAAGCCCAGCAGGATGGCCAACGGCACCGCAATGACGGCAGCGCAGACAGCAAGGAACAGGGTGTTTGAAAGGCGCCGCCCCACGGCTTCATTGATCGACTGGCCGGAGGTGAGCGCAGTGCCGAGGTCTCCTGTCAGGATGCCGCCCAACCAATTGAAGTAGCGCGTCACGGGCGGGTCGTTCACCCCCAGCTCTTCGCGCAGATTGGCCAGCGCCTCGGGGGTCGCCGATTGGCCTAGGATCTGCTGAGCAACGTCACCAGGCAGGATCGACGTGCCGACAAAGATGACGATGGAGACGAGGAGCAGGAGAAGCAGGCCCAGCGAGATACGCTGGACCAGAAGTTTTGCAACGGGGCCCATGGGATCAGGCTTTGACCCACATCCGCAAAGGCGCGTAGCAGTTCATGAGCGCAAAGCCGTTCACGTTCTCGACCCAGCCATCCAAACGCTCGCCGTGCGCGTCGATGAAGTCGTTGAACATCGGGCAGATCAGACCGCCCTCATCGCGCAGCATGGTGCCCATGTCGGCATACATCTGCGTGCGCTTGTCTGCGTCAAGCTCCGCGCGCGCCTGAACAAGCAACTGGTCGAACTGCGGGTTGTTGAACCGCGTGTCGTTCCAGTCCGCCGTGGAGAGATAGGCGGTAGAGAACATCTGGTCCTGCGTCGGACGCCCACCCCAGTAGGAGGTGCAGAAGGGCTGCTTATTCCAGACCTCGGACCAATAGCCGTCACTCGGCTCACGCTTGATCTCAAGCTCGATGCCCGCCGCCCCCAGCGACTGCTGGAAGAGCGCTGCGGCATCCGGCGCGCCGGGGAAGGAGTTGTCCGACGTGCGCAGCAGTACCGCGCCAGAGTGGCCCGATTTCTCGTAGTGGAACTTCGCTTTGTCCGGATCGAACTCGCGCTGCTCGAAAGCGGTGTAGAACGGATATGAGGAGTTGATCGGGGTGTCATTGCCAACCGAGCCGTAGCCAAAGAGGATCTTGTCCACCATTTCTTGGCGGTTGATGCCGTGCTTGAGCGCAAGCCGCAGATCGTTGTTGTCAAAGGGCGCGGTGTTGGTATGCGCAATAAACACGTAGTGGCCGGGGCCCGCTGTGGAGCTGACCGTGATGCCTGGGGCGCGGCTCACAAGCCCCGCTGTGCGGGGTGGCACACGGTCGATCATATCGACCTGGCTGGACTGCAGTGCTGCAACGCGCGCGGTGTTGTCATTGATCACGATGATCTCAATGGTGCCCGCATTGCCCAGATCACCCCAGTAATCGCTGCGCTTTTCCGCGACAAAGCGGACGCCCATGTCGATCTCTTTCATCACATAAGGGCCGGTGCCGATGGCGGCAGTTGGATCGTCCTTGCCACCGTTGGGCTGGATCAACAGGTGATAGTCGGCCATGAAATAGGGCAGGTCAGCGTTGCCGTTCTTCAGCCCCACAACGAGCGTATCTCCATCGGTGGAGAGCGTGTCGATGTCGCGCAAAAGGCCGAGCGCACCGGATTTTGTATCCTCGCCCGAGTGACGCTCGATGGTTGCTTTGGCGTCTTCAGCGGTAACAGGCTGCCCGTTGGAAAAGGTGATGCCGCTGCGGATCTTAAAGCGCCAGGTTTTCGCGTCGGCGGAGCCTTCGACGCTCTCCGCGACCCTGCCGTCGATGCCGCCGTCATCCGTGAGTTCAACCAGCGGCTCGCCCCAGAGGCGGCCGACCATCAGTGGTGTTTGGTTCGCGGCGAGCGCGGGGTCCATGCTGTCGGTTGTCGCCCCCCCTTGCAGACCCACCTTCATCGTGCCGCCCTGCACCGGACCAGCAGCGCGCGCCGCGGTCGAAAGCAGCGTGTTGGCCGCAACCGTTGTCACACCCAGTGCAGCGGCGCGGCCAACGAAATCGCGGCGGGTCATCAGCCCGCGGATCACTTTCCCGCTTAGGTACTTGAGTTCGTCATTCATGGTAATCTCCCGTTGGAATACGCGTTTGCCGCGCAGGTTTTTTAGTTGATGCGCAATCGTTAAGCATTTCAGGTGTGCCCGCAAGCGTAAATGCGGCGCAAAAAGCGCCTACAGGTTTAGAGGTGATCGCGCGCCACCCTCTCTTCCATGTCTCTGCTGTAGATGCAGGTGTCATTTTCATAGGCTTCAAGACGCGCGGTGAGATGGAATTGTGTTTCATCAGATGTCATTGACGAATAGGTCTCTGTGCGCAGGCGCAGGTTGTCCCGTTCTAGCTCCGTTGTCCAATGGCAGCTGCCGCGCGCGCAAAGCGGATCATTGGGGTGAATGCTCCAGCGTTCGCGCGCGATAGAGCCTGAAATCAAACCATGGTCGAGATCTTGCCGCTTTCCAAAGTCATCCTCGATGATGAGGGAGACCTGGCCTGTGACCATATCGGTCTCTTGCCGCCGGATGTGGTTTGGCGCGCGTATCTCTTTGGTTTGCCATGGTTCTGCGGCATCTGGCAGCAGGAACCTGGTTTCATCAAGCTTTGGCCCTGAGCGCAGCGGGATGGAGATCTGCCCCGCCATGAGCCGCAGCTTCGCGGCATGGGGCGCAGGCCAAATGAGCGGCCAATAGGCCGTTGAGATGGAAACCCGCAGGCGGTGGCCCGCAGGCACGCGGTATCCGATGTGATCGAGGCTGAGGGAGACCTCTTCCGCCGTGCCCGGCGTCATCGCTTGAGGTGTCGCGGCGGAGGCGCGGTGGCTTAGATTAAGCACACCGTAGGTGATCCGGGTACTGGCCCCGTCCGGATGCACATGGTTCATCCTGACCGCCATCTGGGCCTGCGGCGCAGTGCTGGTGAGGGTCAAGGTGATCTGAGGGGCCCCGAGTATCACGAGGTCTTCTGTGAGGGGCGCGGTGTCGAAGGTGCTGGAGAGCGCATCGTCAGGTCGTTGATCCCCAGGCATCTCCGGCCCGAGCCAAATGGCGCAGTACTCCCCGCTCGTAGCGCCAGTATGGGCTGGTGAGCTTACATCCCGTGACAGCGGGCCAGGATGCTCAGCCAGCCCCTGATCGGTCAGATGCAATGTCTGTTGAGGAAGATGCGACGTGCCACCGATCACCTCGGACACCCAATGGCCGGGACGGTCGGCATACCAGGTCGCCGGCGGAAGGCCATCCATCACATAGGCGCGGTAGTCCGGATCGTTTTCCACGTCGGTGGGCAGGTCTTTGAGCCACCGGTCCCACCAGCGCAGCGCCTCTTGCAAAAACCCGATGCGCGGCTCCGGCACGGCGAAATGGGGGTACTTATGCACCCAGGGCCCGACGATACCCTTGACCCCCGGGAGTGCCTCGACGAGTTGCGGCACGGCGTTCTTATAGGCATCTCCCCAGCCGCCAATGGCCAAGACCTTGGCCTTGATCGCGCTGAAGTCTTCGCATACGGACCCGTGCCGCCAGTAGGCATCGCGGCGCTGGTGCTTGAGCCAGAGCGCGGGCAAGAAGGGCTCATGCGCGAGCCGGTCAAGCCAGATCTCACGCCAGTCGGCGCGCAGGGCCGGGTCGGGCGCGCGGGAGGAATAGGCCCACATTGTGGCCCCCCAGCCCAGGTTCTCGTTCAAAAGGCATCCGCCCTTGTAGTGGATGTCATCGGCAAAGCGGTCAACTGTGGAGCACAGCGTGATGATCGCTTTGAGCGGCTCAGGCCCAAGAGCCGCGACCTGCAAGCTGTTGAACCCGCCCCAGGAGATGCCCATCATGCCGACGCGGCCCGATGACCAGGGCTGAGCCGCGAGCCAGTGGATCACTTCGACGCAATCCTCCAGCTCTTGCGGCGTGTATTCGTCCGTCATCTGCCCCTCGCTGTCGCCATTGCCGCGCATGTCGACGCGCAGGCAAGCGTAGCCGCGGGCGGCAAACCATGGGTGGGTCAGCGCATCGCGCGCGCAAGTGCCGTCGCGTTTGCGATAGGGAAGGTATTCGAGGATCACAGGAACAGCGGCCTCAGTGGCGGGCCGCCATACCCGTGCGGAGAGCCGACAGCCGTCTGACAGCACGATGCCCAGATCGGCGGTCTCATCGACGGCAAACAGCGGGTTTTGTGACATCACTCTCTCCTCAGCTTAGGGCGCTTGCGTGTCGAGCCAGATCGTGACGGGGCCATCGTTTGTGAGGGCTACAGACATATCCGCACCGAAATGCCCGGTTTGCGTTGGAATGCCCAGGTCTCGCAGGGCTTGGGCGAACTGAAGATAAAGTGTTTCCGCGATATCCGGTTTGGCCGCATAGGAGAACCCGGGGCGGCTGCCGCGCGAGGTATCGGCGGCAAGCGTGAATTGGCTCACCACCAGCGCGGCCCCTCCGGTTTGGGTGACGCTCAGGTTCATCTTGCCCGCGTCATCCTTGAAAAGGCGCAGTTTTGCGACTTTGGCGGCAAGTGCTTTGGCTGTGTCAAAACTATCCTCGGGCATGGCGCAGACAAAGATGAGGAGACCTTGCTCAATGGCGGAAATCTCCTCTCCCGCAACGGTGACAGAGGCGGCGCGGACCCTTTGCAGCAGTGCCCGCATCAGACCTGCCAATCGATGATGTCGTCCGCGGTGGCGCGGTCGGTGCGAAAACTGTTCGCCGGATGGTTTGTATCGGCAAATCCAAAAGAGATGGCGCAGAGGACCAAACGATCCGGTGCGATGCCAAAGTGTTCGCGCACGACCGGTGCATAAGCGGCAATCGCCGCCTGCGGGATGCAGGCAACGCCCAAGGCAGTGGCGGCCAAGGCAAAGGCGGTGACAAAGCCGCCCGTGTCCATCGCGCCGTAGGGGCCCAGCTCAGACGGTGTGTGCAGGATGGCCACGTGCGGCGCGTCAAAAAGCGCGTAGTTGCGCAACATCTGTTCCGTGCGCCCCGCATGATCGGATCTGTCGATACCGACGGCATCGTAGAGTTGGAAGCCACAGGCCCGACGTCGCGCGCCGTAAACACCATCGTAGCGCTCAGGCCATGGCAGATCCGGTGCGGGTGGCGTGCCTGCGCGGGCGGTCTGGGTCATCAGCGCGCGGAACCGCTCTGTGGCGTCGCCTTTTGTCAGTGCGACCTGCCAGGGCTGCGCATTGCACCACGATGGCACATGGCGTGCCGCATCGATGATCGCGGTGATTGTCTGATCCGGCACCGGGTCCGGACGAAATGCGCGGCAGGAAAAGCGCTTGATCAAAGTGTCTTTGAGCGTGTCATAGGGGGTCATTGTTGCGCCGCCATGTAGCCGATGAAACCTGCGATAAGCGCGCCGATGATCACGGCGAAGGCGATTTTGACTGCCGAATAGGGCCGCTCGCCCTGCACGCGTCCGCTGCGCCCGTTCACGACAAAGCGGTAGCTTTTGCCCCGGTACTTGTAAGCGGCGAGCCAGACGGGCAACAACACGTGCTTGAAGGTCAGATGTGACAACTCCGTGTCGATGGCATGCACACGCTGGCGGTCACCGCCGATGTCGAACTTAACGTCGCGCTCGATTACGCGGTCCATGCGGGTGCGGGCCTCTTCGAACCCTTCGGCGAGCGAGACCGCGTAGGCCTCCGCCCGAAAACCTGCGAGATATTCAGGCGCATAGGGTTCGAGCGCCGCGAGATCCCAAGGCTCGAGCGCATCGGTGTAGCGCTTTGGCAGTGCGCGCGAAGCGAGGACAAGAACGTCATCGAAAAACCGCGAAACCTGGCCCGAAACGCTGCGCCAGCGCACCTTAGGCACCCGTTTCTGGCGGCGCTTGCCGTCAACGACAACCGTTTGCGTGACGTAATAGACGGTTCCCCGCTGGCCGGTGTAGCGCGAGCGTGTCTGCGCGTCGTAGGTCCAATAGGGGACGTAAATCCCCTGCATCCGGCGTCCTTTGCGCGCATAGTCTTGCAGCCCGTTTGGCGCAAACCAAAGCCCGCCGAGCCAGTCGGTCATGGCATTGCGGGCGGTGTCCTCTGCGAGGGCAAAGGGCAACACCGCGCGCGGTTTGATGTGCCGGTTGGTGCCGGTATCCAGCACAAGCGGCGAGGCGCAAAAGGGACATTCGGCGGCATGTTTGCCCGCATCGAACTCAACCTGCGCCGCGCAGCTTGGGCACTGCGTGACCCGCGTTTCTTCCATCTGGTCCGCTGGCAAGTCGGCACGCAGGCCCGCGCTCAAGTCAAGTTCTGCGATCGGGCTGAAATGATGGCCGGTGCCTTCAATCGGGGCGGTGTTCCCGCAGTGGTCACAGGATAAGAGCCCGGTGTTTGGCGCATAGCGCAGGTCTGATCCGCAGGCGTCGCAGGGAAAACGGTGTTCCGCTTCAGTGGGGATGAGCAGGGGCTCTTCGCTGGCGCTCATCGCCCGCTACGCACCCGGTGGCGGGGGTGGCGGCAGAACGGTAAAAAGTTGCGCCAGTTCGGCGACATCATCCGCCTTGAGCCATCCGTCTTGGCCCGGGGTCCAGACGTAAGTCTCACGGGTCAAGCTGCCGTCTTGGGCCTTGCGACCCATATCCGCTTTGGAAAACGGGCCGGAGGTTTGACCAGCTGCGGCAATGTGCCAGACATGCTCGACCGGGGGAGGCGGCGGTGGCGTCGGGACCACGGCGGCGGCCGTGAGGGCGGGTGCAGCGGGGCGCGCGCCCCAGGGGCCCATCACGGCCTGGCCCATCTGCATGCCCAGCCCAGCCCCCATGCCCGCTTGGATGGCGGCAGCACCGGCCCCGTCGCGCCCCAAGGCCTCAGCGGCTTGGAACTGCATGTACTCCCTCAAGTTCCCGATCACGCCCATAGAAGAGCGTTTGTCGAGCACTTCCTCCACGGCGGGCGGCAAGGAGACGTTCTCGATGTAAAGCTCAGGCATGCTGAGCCCATAGGAGGCGATCTGCCCGGCGATCTGATTACCGACAAGCTGGCTCAATTCCCGCGTGTTTGCCGCCATATCGAGAACGGGGATCTGCGCCTGGGCGATGGTGCGGGAGAACTCCTGTACGATCACGTTGCGGATCTGATAGCTGATCTCATCCATCGTGAACTCGCCATCTGTGCCCACGATTTCGGTCAGGAACCGCGCAGGCTCGCTCACCCGCACAGAATAGGTCCCGAAGGCGCGCAGCCGCACCGGGCCAAACTCCGGATCGCGCACGATGATGGGGTTTTTTGTGCCCCATTTCAGATCGTTAAAGCGCGTTGTGTTGACATAGTAGATTTCGGATTTGAAAGGACTGCGAAAGCCGTGATCCCAGTGCTGCAGCGTTGTGAGGATCGGCATGTTATTGGTCTCAAGCATGTAAAGGCCGGGCGTGAAGACATCCGCCAATTGCCCTTCATGCACAAAAACGGCCGCTTGACCCTCACGCACGGTGAGCTTCGCGCCGTACTTGATCTCGTGCCCTTCGCGTTCAAACCGCCAGACCATGGTGTCGCGGCTGTCATCTGTCCAATGAATGACGTCGATGAACTCGCCGGAAAGAAAGTCGAAGATACCCATGGGTTGGTCCTTTACATCAGGTCTCAAAGCGCATCACAGCGGCCCAGTTGTCAATTCGCGGGCAATGATGCGGGTGAGCGGTGCTGCTTCTCCCGCCAACATGCCGGGGCGCAGCCTTTCGTCATAGAGCATGGCAAGCAAGAGCTCATCATGGTCGGTCAGCAAGGCAAATTCGTCGTCGTCGTTGAAGATCGAAGGACGTGCGGCCGGGCTGTCGTTGGCCAGGCCAAGTCCCTGCGCCAGTTCCTCGTGCACGCAAGAGAGCCGCAACAAGTCCGGGTTCTCTGATCGGATCACGGTCACCGCCGCGGTGTAGGTATTGGGATCGGACCCTGTGGCATAGGCGGCCACCGCGCAATAGGTGTCGCGGCGCATGTCCGTGAGCGCGCGCAAAGATGCGTCGCTGATGCCTGGCAAGCGCCGCGCCGCTTCTGCCAAAAGGCTCGCCCGGTCGTCTTCGGATGCAACGAGCACGAGAAAATTCGCCCGCACGCTTGTCTTGCTGACCGGATGGCCGGTCGTCCGCGCAAGGCGGTTTGCATAGCCCCGGATCGCGGCGGTATCGGCCTGTTGCTGTGAGGGGGGCACGCTGTCGCCAAAGAGGATATCGATCCGCACCGGGTCCGCCCAACGGCGCAGCGGACTGGCCCCACCAAGGCCCGAAAACGCGCCGTCGTATTCGTTGAAAAACGCGATGCGCTCAAAGTTGCGGGCGAGGATGTCGGCAGAAAAGGGCGTATCAACGCCGCCCCCATCTTGCCGGAGAAGTCCTTGGCTCAATTGAGCCTGCTGTACTTGGTTAAAGTACTGCCTGAGGCTGGCGCTTTTCTTTGACGTCGGTTGGGCGACATCTGGCGCGGGCGTCGCAACCGCAGGGCGGGCACGGGGGGTTAACGACGGCTCAGACGTTGCGATGAGCTCGCAGGCCGCCAGAGCGCACGCCGCGCTTGCCGCAACGCCCCAGCCAAGCCCTTTGCGCACCGCCCTTTGGAACATTAGCCTGGCACAGCACCAGATGCGGTATCGCCCAGCCCGGTCTTTTTGGACTTGGCCGCGGCCAGCGTGTCTTTAAGCTTTGCTTCCATCTCTTGCAGTTCTTTTTCGGCGGCCGCGCGCTTGGCTTTGCCCTCATCCGCGATCTGCAAGCTTTCCTCAATGGTGCCGATCAGATCCGCGTTGGCTTGTTTGACCGCTTCGATGTCGAAAACGCCACGCTCCATTTCTTGGCGGATCATCTTGTTGCTGTCGCGCAGGTTCTTGGCGTTGGAGGTGAGAAGCTCATTGGTGAGATCATTGGCTTCGCGTACTGCTTTTGCAGCCTCGGCCGAGCGCTGGATCGTGACGGCTTGTGCCAATTGCGTCTCCCACAGCGGCACGGTGTTGACCAAGGTCGAATTAATCTTGGTGACGAGCGATTTATCGTTCTCTTGCACCAGCCTGATGGAGGGCAGTGACTGCATCGTGACCTGGCGCGTGAGCTTCAGGTCGTGCACGCGGCGCTCAAGATCGTCGCGGGCCGCGCGCAGATCGCGCAACTCCTGCGCGACCATCACCGCTTCTTCTTCTTCGGCACCCTCGACCTCTTTTTCCTTGAGCGGGATCACCTTGCCGTCGAGGTCGGCAATCTTTGCCTCCCCAGCCGAGATGTAGAGGGCCAATTCATCGTAGAATTGAAGCGTCTTTTCGTAGAGAAGATCGAGCGACTTGATGTCTTTGAGCAGCGTGTGCTCATGGGTCAGCAGATTGTCCGTGATCATGTCGATCTGCCCCTGTACCTTTTCAAACTTCGCGGTGAACTTTGCAAAAGGGGCCGCGCGGCCCAGAAGACGCTCCCACCAGCTTTGCTTGCGCCGGACATCGAGCTCGGAGACAGAAAAGCCGCGGATCGTGGTTACGATATCGCGCAAGGAATCGCCCGCGGGGCCCACGTCTTTGTTGCGCACATCGGCCAACATGGATTGGCTGATCTCTTGCAGTTCGGCCTGCGCGGACGAGCCGAAGGCGACGATTGATTGCGTGTTCGCCATATCGATCTCCGCCATCCGGCGCTTGATCTCATCGCCCAAAGGCTTGTCGGCGGTCTCAAGCGGGACAATGGCATTCGCCTCAGCCGGTTCGGGCAGTGTGAGCGCGGTGACCTCTTCGACGATTGCGACGGATTCGACAGCTTTTTGGCGAACAGTTTCAGACATTTGATTGGGTCCCTTAAAGTGATGGATAAGATGGCGTTAGTCCAGACGCACGCCTTCGCGCGATAGCCGCTCGCGTAGCACGTCTATTTCGATGGTCAGATCACTGCGGTCGTCTGAGAGGAACTTTTGCGTGCGCGCCGCAAAGTTCTCTTCCAAATCGGTGAGCAGCGCGATGTAGTCGTCGCGGGCCTGCGTATCGCGCGACCGGCTGTAAATATCGGCGAACTTTACCGTCGCGTCTCGCGCGCCCTGCAGATAGACGCCGAGGTACTTTCGCGCCGCCGTCAGATCGCGGGGGTCTTCTTCAACGGTGCGGATCAGCGTGCGCGCCGTGCCTTGAAACCCCTCCAGCTTGGCTTGCGCATGCCGGTCGCCCGCGCGCCTGATGGCATCGCTCATCGCATCAAGCACTTTTTCAGCCTCGTCCACGACCCGCGCCACCCGGTCTTGCTGAAACGTGTCGACACCCTCCATGCCCTTGGAGGACAGCGGATCAACGCCAAACGCCGCCAGATGCAGGCCGGTAGTGCACAGCCCAAACAGAAGAGGCGACAGGCTCAAGAACGGCGCGTTGAGATGGGCAAGAACCGCAAGTGCGGCACCAATGCCTGCGCCGAGCGCAGCGAAGATTTTGCGCGGAAAGGCGGGCCGCCGGGCGATCTTGCGCGCTTTGAAAGCCGCTTCAGCCTTGAGCCCTTCGCGCAGGAGATAGGCTGACAGGATCCAAACCGCCGCGCCCGCAAGTCCGAGGCTGAGCGGTACAGCCCCGTCTGAAAAGGTTGTGGCAACCAGCACGATTGCCGGGATGAACATGACATTGGTGCGCGCGCCAGCTGGGTGCACGTCGATGCGCCGCGCCACGCTTGGGCTGCTGGCCCCGCCTTGGGGCGAATACTTCCCGCCAAAGCGTTTGGCCATCGTTCAGAGCCCCCCGAGCCAGCCGCTGGCCACGCCAAATAGGACAACAATCAATGCCACAAAGGCTGCTTTTTGTACGCCAGACGACGCCATGGTTCTATCCTCAAGTGCTGCAATAGGGGCGCGCAGATCCCGGGTGCCCTCGGCGATGGTCTTGCGCGAAACCGACGCCAGTACGATGGCCGTCGCTGCAAGCGCCGCCAAAAATGCAAGGATCAAAAACAGCCGGGCCATACCACCTCTCTGATAAAAGCATAAGACGTCTGTGTCCGGCGCGCCAGGGACGGATTGTGCCGATTATTCCCCGTTGACAACCAAAGGTGCCCTTGCATCAGGTCTTTGGGCCTTTGGCGTGGTGCCGGGTCTGCTGACGCTGGCGCTTGGGGCGAGTTGTTTGTGTGCGCTGCAGGTTTGCGCCATCCACGTCTTCGCCTTTCGATAGCCCGAGTTGTTCGCGCATCGTCTTGCGCCGCACCTCTTCCACTTCACCCGGCTTCAATGTGCCAAGCTGGAACGGACCGTAGCTGACTCGGATCAAGCGGTTCACCATGAGGCCGATGGCCAACATCGCGCGCCGGACTTCCCGGTTTTTGCCTTCGCGCAGCCCTACGGTGAGCCAGGCATTTGCGCCCTGCTGCCGGTCAAGGGTCACGGTCATCGGTTGAAACGTTTCCTCATCGATCACGAGACCCGCGCGCAACGGATCAAAGCTGGACTCTGGGGGCCGTCCTTTGACACGCACGCGGTAGCGCCGCAGCCATCCGGTGCTCGGCAGTTCCAGTTTGCGCTTTATGCCGCCGTCGTTGGTGAGCAGCAGCAGCCCTTCGGAATTGATGTCGAGCCGCCCCACTGACATCACACGGGGCATATCCTCGGGCAAGGCTGAGAATATCGTAGCGCGCTCTTGTTCATCGTGCGTTGTGCTCACCAGGCCCACCGGTTTGTGATAAAGCCACAACCGCGCGGGTTCTGCTGCGGCAATTGGTTTGCCGTCGAGCGTGATTCGGTCGGCCTCTTGTACGTTGGTGGCTGGCGAGGTGATCGGCGTGCCGTTCACCGCAACGCGCCCGGCTTCGACGAACCGCTCCGCTTCGCGCCGCGAGGCGACGCCTGCGCGAGACAAGACCTTGGCGATGCGCGCGCCTTTTGGGGAGGGGTTTTGGGGGGTGTCCGGCATCATCGCCCGCTTAGCGGCTTTTGCGCCCTTGCGAAAGAGGTCTGCATGGCCCCCTATGCGCTATGGTCTTCCGATCTTTCATGGGTATTGCGCTAAAAGAGGCGCAGGCGGCGGCGGCGCGGGGCGAAGTTCCTGTTGGTGCTGCGCTGGTTGATCCATCGGGTGCGGTGATTGCGCGCGACGGCAACCGCACGCGCGGCCTCAAGGATCCCACCGCCCATGCCGAGATCCTTGTGATCCGCCAGGCCTGCGCGACCCTGCAAAGCGAACGCCTGCCCGGCTGCGCGCTCTACGTCACGCTAGAGCCTTGCGCGATGTGCGCTGCTGCAATCTCAGCCGCGCGCATCTCTAGGCTCTTTTACGGGGCGGCAGATCCAAAATCCGGGGGGGTTGGCTACGGGGCGCGCGTCTTTGCCCATCCACAGTGTCACCATGTTCCGGAGGTCTTTGACGGCATCCATGCTGTGGCTGCCGAAGATCTGCTCAAGCGCTTCTTTCAAGAGCGGCGTGACGCCTGAGCCGCCCTGCTAGAGAGTGATCGCCTGCATCACCTGAGGCTCGATCACCTCAACACCCGGTAGACCCGCCGCCAACTCTTTCGCTGATTGCTCCAAAAGGGGGAAGGTCCTGTAATGGCATGGGATCACCGTCTTGAAGTTGAAGTACGTCTTGGCGGCAAAGGCCGCCTCGGCCATGCCCATCGTGAAATAGCCCCCAGCGGAGAGGATCCCGATCTCTGGCTGGTAAAACTCCCCAATCCAGGCCATGTCCGCCATGATACCCGTGTCGCCTGAGATATAGAGTGTCTTACCCTCACCGCGCAGGATAAATCCGCTTTCATTTCCCATGTAGCGGGCGCGGCCTCCGTCGTCGGCGCTTGAGGAATGAGAGGCGGGCACCATGCTGGCCTTCACTTTTTCGCCCAGCGTGATGGTGCCGCCGAAGTTGAAGGCGTTACCCTCTACAGCGTTCTGCGCAAAGAGGTATTGCGCCAATTCATACATACCCGAGACCGGCGCGTTCTGCGCCTGGGAGATCGCAGCCACGTCCGTGACATGGTCAAAATGCCCATGGGTCACGAGTATGTGGGTCGCGCCGGCCAGTGCGGCGTCATGCTGGTCTTCTGTCAACATGGGGTTTCCGGTGAGCCACGGATCGACCAAGATCACCTGATCCTCGATCTCGATACGGAATGAGCCGTGTCCCAGCCAAATGATATTCATAAACGACCTTCCTTTCGCTTGCCTTGGGGTCAGGACCCATTAATACTGCATCACTAGCGATAAAACCGCGAAAGATTAGTGGTTTGAGACATGCAGCAACGAACGGGTTCATTGCAAATGGCTCACGCCGCTGAAATGAAGCGGTTTTTCCGCCCTTCGGATTTGACGGATTTTCCCCGTGAAGTGCGTCACATCTACTTGAAATAGAAACACTATTTCTGCGCGCACGCTCCTTTTCACGGGCAAAATCTGTCAAACCAGTGGTGCAGGATTGATGGGTCCTGACCCTAGGCACTCTAGCCAAAACAAGCGGCGGGGATAGAGCCTCCTTTTCCGCTGGCCGGTCTGTCCTTTTGCGCTGCATGCTGCGGTGGCTGCTTCACGCGGCCCCGCTCTTGCGGCGGCCTGCGCAGAGCGCTATTGCCGGGGAAATCGCCACAGCCCGAGGGAGATCCATGTCCATTGATGAAACGACCGCCGCTCGGGTGGCAAAACTTGGACGCATCAAGGTCGCCCCGGCCGCGCTTCCGGCACTTGCCCAAGAATTCAACGGCATCTTGGGCTTTATCGAGCAATTGAGTGAAGTCGATGTGGAAGGCGTGCCGCCAATGACCTCTGTCACACCCCAACGGTTGAAGCGGCGCACCGATGCGATCACTGAAGGCGATCAACCCGGCGCGGTGCTCAAGAACGCGCCGGACGCGCGCGAAGGGTTCTTTGCCGTGCCCAAAGTGGTCGAGTGATGCCGCGCCATCGCTGGATTTCGACGGGACTTCAATGAAGGGATGTCATGATGAGCGACCTCAACAAGCTTGGTCTTTCGGAAGCCCGCGCCGCGCTGCGCGCAGGCGAGACGACCGCGCGCGCGCTGACCGAAGCCTGTTTGGTGGCCATTGAAGAGGCTGGTGCGCTCAATGCTTTTGTGCATCACACGCCCGAGCGCGCCCTGGCGCAGGCGGACGCGGCCGATGAGCGCTTGAAAAGCGGCGATGAGGCCCCTGCGATGTGTGGTCTGCCGATCGGCATCAAAGACCTCTTTTGTACCAAGGGCGTGCCCAGCCAAGCGGGCTCACGCATCCTTGAAGGGTTTGTGCCCCAATACGAGAGCACGGTGAGCCAGAACCTTCTGGACAACGGTGCCGTCATGCTGGGCAAGCTCAACATGGACGAATTCGCCATGGGCTCGTCGAATGAAACTTCTGTCTACGGCAATGTCGTGAACCCTTGGCGGCGTGGCAACGACGACTGGCCGCTCACCCCCGGCGGCTCGTCTGGCGGATCCGCCGCGGCTGTGGCAGCGGATCTTTGTCTGGCGGCAACTGGCACCGACACCGGCGGCTCCATCCGCCAACCTGCCGCCTTCACCGGCACTGTGGGGATCAAGCCTACCTACGGCCGCTGCTCGCGGTGGGGCATCGTCGCCTTCGCTTCCTCGCTCGATCAGGCGGGCCCGATGACCAAGAGCGTGCGCGATGCCGCCATCATGCTCGAAGCGATGTGCGGGCATGACCCCAAGGACTCCACGTCTGCCGATCTGCCCGTGCCGAACTTCGAAGCGGCCTTGACCGGCGATGTACGCGGCCAAAAGATCGGCATTCCGAAGGAATACCGCATGGACGGCATGCCGGAGGAGATCGAAGCGCTTTGGCAGCAAGGCATTGCGATGATGAAAGACGCAGGTGCCGAGATCGTTGATATCTCGCTGCCGCATACAAAGTACGCGCTGCCCGCCTATTACGTCATTGCGCCTGCGGAGGCTTCTTCCAATTTGGCGCGCTACGAAGGTGTGCGCTACGGCCACCGTGCAAAGCTAGACCAGGGCGATGGCATCACCGAGATGTACGAAAAAACCCGTGCAGAGGGTTTCGGTGCAGAGGTGCAAAGGCGCGTGATGATCGGCACCTACGTGCTCTCAGCCGGGTTCTACGATGCCTACTATAACCGCGCGCGCAAGGTGAGGACCCTGATCAAAAAGGACTTTGAAGACGTATTTTCCCAGGGCATCGACAGCATCCTGACCCCGGCAACCCCCTCGGCCGCCTTTGGCTTAGGAGACATGGCAGACGCAGATCCCGTGCAAATGTACCTCAACGATGTTTTCACCGTCACGGTCAACCTGGCCGGTCTGCCAGGGATTGCGGTGCCCGCCGGACAGGACCGCAACGGCCTGCCTCTTGGGCTGCAGTTGATCGGGCGTCCTTGGGAAGAAGCCGCCTTGCTCTCCTCCGCCTACGCGCTCGAACGCGCCGCGGGATTTGTGGCCAAACCGGAGAAATGGTGGTAACCTCATCGTTAAAACAACAAAAGCGACGCAGGACCCTCATGATCCGTTTTTTTATCCTTCTTGGCGCGGGCGTGGCACTGTCCGCCTGTCAGCCCGCCGTTCCCGACTCTGGGCGCGGCGTGGGCTTTGACGATCCAACCGTGGTAGAGCGGCGCGCGCGTGAGGCGGCGCTGACCGGTCAGAATGTTGTGACGCCTGTGCTTGTCACCGCCCCGCAGAACCCACCCCCCTTCGTCAACGCCCCCGCACCGATATCTACCGCTGCCGCGCGCCCCGCGCCCGCGCCAGGATCCGCTGAGGAGACGGCAGCAGAGACCGCGCGGGTGCTGGCGGCAACGCGGCCCGGTGGCAGTGCGCCGACGCAGGCTTCGCCCGCCAATCCGGCACCCCCTGTGCTCAACTCCACTGGCATCTCGAACGAGAACAATTTTGAAGCTGTCTCCGGCCAGCGCAGCATTGAAAGTGACGCGGCGCGCATCGCCTCTAACTCGGCGCAGTACCAAGTGGTCCAGCCAGAGGCGCTGCCCGACCGGTCAAGCAGTTCAAGCCCCAATATCGTTGCCTTCGCGCTGCAGACGCGCCACGCTGTTGGCACCAAAGTCTACCGCCGAGGGTTCACGCGAGAGGCGCGATTTGAACGGGCCTGCGCAGGCTTTCCCAGTGCCGACCAGGCGCAGATCGCCTTTTTGTCCAGTGGCGGCCCCGACCGGGACCGCGCCGGGATGGACCCTGACGGGGATGGCTTTGCCTGTTCATGGGATCCCACACCCTTCCGCCGGGCGGCCCAAGCGGGCTGATCTTGTCGGCCCTAAAGATTGAGGACCATCCGTCCCCAAATTTTGGGCCGCGGCGGGACGGGCTGCTCCCCCAACTGATTGTGTTGCACTATACCGCGATGGCGACCGCAGACGCCGCGTGTGCACGATTGTGCGATCCGGCCGCTGAGGTCTCCGCGCACTATCTGATCACCCAAAAAGGCGCTGTTTGGCGGTTGGTGCCCGAAGAGGCGCGCGCCTGGCACGCGGGTGCCGGCAACTGGCACGGTCATGACGACATTAATTCTCGATCTGTCGGGATTGAACTCGACAACCGCGGGGATCATCCGTTCTCAGAGCCACAGATGGCTTCCCTCGAGGGCCTGCTGCGGGAGATCATGCAGCGCTGGTCGATCCCGCCCGCCGGTGTGATCGGCCATTCTGACATGGCACCTGGGCGCAAAATCGATCCCGGTCCGCATTTCGATTGGGTGCGCCTGGCGCGTCAAGGCCTGGCGAAAGCGACGGGGCAGGGGTCTGTCGCCCGTCAGGTGGATCCCGCCCTTTTTAGAAAAACTGCGGCTGAGGGTGCCGGCTACACTGCCGCGTGTTCGGATGCCGATTTACTGCAAGCGGTGCGGCTGCGCTATCGACCCCATGCACGAGGAGAGTTAAGCCCCGTGGATCTGGCTGTTCTAAGTGGTCCTTCAGCCGGGCCTTGACGCGGCTCGTGACCTGCGTCAAACGGCGGCTGCGCGGAAGGCTGGATGACCGCGGTGCGGTGACGCGTCGAGGAAAGTCCGGACTCCAAAGAGAAACGGTGCCGGGTAACACCCGGGCGGGGCAACCCGACGGACAGCGCCACAGAAAACAAACCGCCTTTGTCGCCTGCGTGCAGGCACATTGGTAAGGGTGAAACGGTGGGGTAAGAGCCCACCGCGCTGCTGGCAACAGGAGTGGCAGGGCAAGCCCCACCGGGAGCAATGCCAAATAGGGACCGCGCGTCGTAAGACGGGGCTGCTCTTGCCCCAGCAGGTCCGGGTTGGCAGCTAGAGATGTTGCGGCAACGTAGCGTCAAGATGAATGGTCATCCACGGGGGGAACCCTGGGACAGAATCCGGCTTACAGGCCTTCCGCGCGCGTGCTACGGACAGCTCGGCAGCAGTGAGCAGAGCTCAAATGCTGAAGTGCCTCTAGCTTTGAGGCCGTGCTGGCTGCTGCGTGAATGCGGTCATTTGCAGTTGACACCGAAAGAGACTCTCGTAAAAGCGAGGCTTTAGTTTTTCACGTTCTGCGCCCCGCGCTGCGGCGCTTCAGGAGACCGCTCATGGCAAAGCCGACCACAATCAAAATCCGTCTGAATTCAACGGCGGGCACCGGCCATTTTTACGTGACGAAAAAGAATGCGCGGACCATGACCGATAAGATGGTGATCAAAAAGTACGATCCCGTTGCGCGTAAGCACGTCGAATACAAAGAAGGCAAGATCAAGTAGGGTAAAGCGGCGCAGGCCCCCCTGTCGCCTTCAGGCCAGTCCAATTGATTTTTACGCCGGGCTCTTTCCGAAGCACGCCTACTATCTCGTGCACTCTGCCAAACTTAAAATCTCATTCAAAAGAAAAAAGCCGGCCCCTTCAGGCCGGCTTTTCCGTAAGTTTGCTGGTCAAACTATTCGCGCTGGCCAAACAACTGCAGCAGCATGATGAACATGTTGATGAAGTTCAGATAGAGGCTGAGCGCGCCCATGATTGCGGCTTTGCCCAACCATTCGGTCTCGCCGTGCGATGCATATGAGACATACTCATTCTTGATGCGCTGCGTATCGAACGCCGTCAAACCCGCAAAGATCAGCACGCCGATTGACGAGATCGCCATCATCAGTGGACCAGACTGCAAAAAGAGGTTCACGATGGACGCCACGACGAGGCCGATCACTCCCATAATCAGGAAGCTACCCCAACCTGAGATGTCTTTCTTGGTTGTGTAGCCCCAAAGGGACAGCCCCGCGAACGCGATCGAGGTGATCAAAAAGATCTGCGCGATCGAGAAGCCGGTGAACTCCAGAAAGATCGAGCTCAGCGACAGGCCCATGACGGCAGCGAACACATAGAACACAGTCTGCGCGGTCGCAGCGGACATGCGGTTGATGCCAGCGCTGATGCCGAAGACGAAAGCGAGCGGCGCGAACATGATCACCCACTTAAGCGGTGATGCGTAGATCGCATACCCTAAGTCGGTCAGATACTTTTCAGAGCCGATCTGCGCCACGCCTGCAGCAGGATCGCTGGTGACCGAGAGACCGGAAATCGCCCAGGCAGCGGCGAATGTGATCAGCATGCCCACGGACATCGTGCCGTAGACTTTGTTCATGTGGGCGCGCAGACCCGCGTCGATTTCGGCGGCGCGGGCTCCGGCTACACCCCGGATTGTATTCACGTCAGCCATTTCAATGGACCTCCAATTGGCTTTCATCATGAGCGCCGCGCGTGCACACGGCATTGCCAAAAATATCGGTGCAATGGCCTTTATTTTCAAGGACTATCCTGCGGCGAGACGCCGCAGATTGGCGCATTAATGAATCCAATGTGAAGGAACGTTCCAAAGAGGCTGCCGTGCTTCTTTGGCGGCGGCCTCGGCTGAGACCCCGATGTCTTCCAAAAGATGTGGCTCCAGATGCGCCAGGGACTGTCTGCTGCGCCAAATGGCTTCTATCCCGAAGAACCAGTTCAAAAGACTGTTTGGACGCCGTGCGGGCGCACAAGGCCGTGCCAGCGATTTGGATGAGATGTGCATTGATTTTCCCTCTCATATTGTGATGTGGATGCCCGTTGCATTCGAATGCTTGATATATGAAGCCGTATCGGTAATAAGGAAAGCGAATGTTTGTTATTTATATTATCACGAAAGGTGATGGATGCGGAACTTGGATATCACAACACTTCGGTCTTTTGTCGCTGTCGCCGATTCGGGGGGTGTCACGCGCGCCGCGGGTTTTTTGCACCTGACTCAATCGGCCGTTTCGATGCAGTTGAAACGTCTCGAAGATCTGTTGGGGCTGCCCTTGCTGGACCGGACCGGTCGCACAATTGGCCTGACGCAATCGGGCGAGCAGTTGTTGGCCTACGCCCGCCGGATGGTTGCCCTAAACGACGAGGTGATCACGCGTCTCACCGATCATGCCTTTGAAGGGGAACTCACCTTGGGCGTGCCGCATGATGTGGTCTATCCGGCGATCCCGCAAGTGCTTAAACAGTTCAACGCGGCATTTCCGCGGGTGCGTGTGCGGCTAGAGGCGTCCTATACGCGGGTTCTGAAAGAGCAATATGCCCGCGGTGGCTGCGACCTCATTCTCACGACAGAGACAGGCATCGACCAAGGCGGCGAGACACTCACGGTCAAACCGCTGGTATGGATCGGTGCGCCCGGCGGTGCGGCTTGGCGCCAGCGCCCGCTGCAACTTGCCTTTTGCCGCCAGTGCGTGTTTCGCGGTCACGTCGTCTCGGCCTTGGACGAGGCCGGCATTGCTTGGGAAATGAGCGTGGACACCGAAAGCGACCGGACCATTGAGGCGACGGTGAGTGCAGATCTGTCGATACACGCAATGGTTGAGGGAACAGAGCCGCCGTACCTCCAAGTGATTGATCACGGTGGGGCGCTGCCGGATCTTCCTGAGCAGCACATCAATCTTTACGGTGCCAAAGAGAGTCGCGACGAGGTCTACAACACGCTGATTGGTCTCTTGCGAGAGGCCTTCGCGCCCTCTGTGCAGAGGCGTTTCAAGACCGTTTAGCGGGCAATGAGCGAGAATCAGCCGATGGATTTTAGTAATCGTTAATAAATGGTAAACGCGCGGTGAGCGCGGAAACTATTTGTAGAGTGCGGTTTTTTTGCAATGCCTATGTCGCTCAAATGGCACAAGAATTCGCGTTAGGGGTCGGTTTATTCCCGGATGGTTGACGTAATGTTTTGTTACGTAAGCCTTTGAGGGGCTATCGCTGTGAGGCCAAAATGCCTATAGTTGCATCCAATTTTAGTTAATCATCTCGAGCGTGCGCTCAAATTCGTTTGCCGAACCCAAAACCTGGGGTAAGATAACAAGTGTGAAAGTTTGGGTTGGCTTGCGCAATGATCTGGCTCAGTGGTAGCCACCGCGCGCAGGGAACAGCGGGTAGAAAGTGTAGCATATGGCGCATAAAGTAGACGTACACGTGGGTCAGAGGATCCGGCAACGACGCTGGTTGACCGGCATGACACAGCAGCGGCTTGCTGAGCTTGTCGGTATCAAGTTCCAGCAGATCCAGAAGTACGAGACAGGTGCCAATCGTGTAAGCGCGTCTCGTCTGTGGGACATTGCCGACGCGCTTGGCGTCGACATCGCCTTCTTCTTTGAAGGCATCAAAACCTCGAAAGAGGTGTCCAAGGCGTTGGAAAGTGTTCCTGTCGATGTCATGGGCGACAAGGAGGCGATGGATCTCATCCGCTCTTATTACTCCATCCCAGAAGATCAGCGCAGACGCTTGTTTGAACTTGCACGGGTGCTGAGCGACGTCGCCTGAGGCCCAGGTTAGACGTCAACATGAAGGACGAGGCCATCGACGCAGACCTGCGGCGCGTTGCGCATCTTCTTGCAGATGCTGCAGGCCAAGCGATCTTGCCGTTTTTTCGCAGTGGGACTTTGGTTGCCGACAACAAGCTTGAAAGAGGCTTTGATCCCGTCACGCAAGCGGACCGCGCCGCGGAACAGGCGATGCGGTCAATCCTCGCCAGGGAGCGGCCTCAAGATGGGATATTGGGCGAAGAATTTGGGACGCGGGAAGGCACGTCTGGGCTAACTTGGGTGCTTGACCCTATCGACGGAACACGGGCCTTTATAGCAGGTGCGCCCACTTGGGGCGTTCTCATCGCGGTGAGCACTGCTGACGGCCCGATTTACGGCATCATCGACCAGCCTTTCATCGCAGAGCGCTTTGAAGGCGGGGCGGGTCAGGCGCGGACCGTCGGACAGCAAGGGGAGCGCAGGTTGGCCACGCGCGCCCCCCGCGCTTTGTCTGAGGCGATCCTTTTCACGACGTTCCCAGAAGTAGGAACCTCCGTTGACGCGGCGGGTTTTCAGGCCGTCGCCTCAAAGGTCAAGCTCACGCGATACGGACTTGACTGCTACGCCTATGCGCTCGTCGCGGCGGGGCAGGTGGATCTTGTCATTGAGGCCGGTCTGGCCCCCTATGACATCCATGCCCCGATTGCCGTGGTCACCGCCGCTGGCGGCATCGTCACCGATTGGCGCGGGAACGCCGCACATGAAGGGGGTCGCGTGCTCGTCGCCGCAAACGCGCAGATTCATGCCGAGGCCTTGGCAATCCTACGAGACTTCTGAGCATGCAGCAGCGCTTCCTCTACGGGCCTGCGACACCGACTTCCAGCCGTCGAAACCTCCGATGAGGGGTGACGTTCTCATCCAGAATGCCGACATCGTGATCACGATGGACGAAGACCGCCGGGTATTGCGCAACACGGACTTGATGCTCTCAGACGGTGTTATCGCGCAGATCGGGCGGGAGATGACCACCGATGGCGACGTCGTCAGAGCAGATGGATGCGTTGTGACGCCGGGCCTGGTGAACACGCATCACCACCTCTACCAATCCCTCACCCGGGCGGTGCCAGCCGCGCAAGACGCCTTGCTCTTTGGATGGTTGCAAACCCTCTATCCCATCTGGGCGCGACTGACCCCTGAGCACATCCATGTCTCAACTCAAATCGGCCTCGCCGAGCTCGCACTGTCAGGCTGCAGCCTATCGGCTGACCACCTCTATCTCTACCCCAATGGGATCCGCTTAGAAGATACGATTCATGCAGCAGCGGAAGTGGGGCTGCGGTTTCACCCTACGCGCGGTGCCATGAGCATCGGGGAAAGCGCAGGCGGCCTGCCTCCCGATGCCTTGGTGGAGGAGGAGAGCGCAATCCTGGAGGATTGCCTGCGACTGGTCGATGCGTTTCACGATCCGGCTGAGGGCGCGATGTGCCGGGTCGGGATCGCGCCCTGTTCGCCGTTTTCTGTGAGCCGTGACCTGATGCGCGACGCTGCATTGCTGGCGCGAGACAAAGGCGTCATGTTGCATACCCATCTGGCTGAGAACGCGGAGGATGTGGCCTACAGCTTGGCGACCTTCGGCTGCCGTCCAGGGCAATACGCGCTAGATCTGGGCTGGGTGGGCCCGGATGTCTGGCATGCGCATTGCGTGAAATTGGATGAAGCTGAGATCGCGCTTTTTGCGCAAACCGGCACAGGTGTCGCCCATTGTCCTTGTTCCAACTGCCGTTTGGGTTCGGGCATCGCGCCCCTGCGCGCGCTGCGCGATGCGCAGGTGCCGGTGGGACTTGGCGTTGACGGCTCTGCCAGCAATGACGCGGGCAATCTTATGGCCGAAGCGCGCATGGCAATGTTGTTGCAGCGGGTCTCTCGAGGCGCAGACGCGATGAGTGCTTCTGAAGCGTTGGAGATTGCCACGCGCGGTGGGGCCGATGTTCTGGGCCGGCCCGATTGTGGGCGCATCGCACTTGGCAAACGGGCAGATGTGGCCATCTGGGATGTCTCTGGCATCGAAAGCGCGGGCAGTTGGGATCCCGCTGCACTGCTCCTCGCCGGGCCTCAGACGGTGCGTGATCTTTTTGTCGACGGGCGTCAGATCGTCCGCGATGGGCATGTTACCACGATCAATCTGAGCGCGCAGATCCAGCGCCAAAGTGCCCTCATGCGGGGCCTGATGGAAAAGGGCTAGCCGGCTAATCTAGCGCCTCCTGATACCTGCGACCCAGACATCTGCAATGGCACGGTCATCGCCCATCATGATTGTCGGAAAGAGCATCGACCAAGGGCTCTGTGCTTGCGCAACGCGCTGCGCGATTGCAGGCGTTGAAGCGAGGTTGAGCACGGTGATATCCGCCTCGTACCCCGCGGCCAACTGGCCGACGCGATCTTGAAGATGCAACGCGCGTGCGGAGCCGGCGGTTGCGTACCAGATCAATTCGGCAGGGTGCAAGGCACTCCCTCGAAGCTGTGCGATTTCATAGGCTGCTGCCATTGTGCGCAGCATCGAAAACGAGGAGCCGCCGCCCGTGTCCGTGGCCAAGCCGATGTGCATACCTTGGGCGGCATATCCTCTGAGATCAAAGAGCCCCGACCCGATGAATGTGTTCGACGTCGGACAGTGGATGAGGGCCGCGCCAACCTCCGCGATGCGGTCCCTTTCGCGCGCGGTCAGATGAATGGCGTGACCGAAGAGGGCCGACGGACCGATGAGGCCATGTTCTTCGTAAACATCGAGGTAATCCCGCGCCTCGGGGTAAAGCGATGCCACCCAGGTGACCTCATCCGTTTGCTCGCTCAAATGGGTCTGCATCAGACAGGTGGGGTGTGCAGCCCAGAGGGCACCCATGGCCTCAAGCTGCTCAGGCGTCGAGGTCGGTGCAAACCGCGGCGTGATGGCATAGCCCGCGCGGCCCGTGCCGTGCCAGCGCGCGATCAGCGCCGCGCTCTCATCATGGCCCGACTGCGCGGTATCGCGCAGGCCTTCTGGCGCATGCCGGTCCATACAGGTCTTACCCGCGACCACCCGGCAGCCGCGCGCAGCGGCAGCTTCAAAGAAGGCATCCACGCTGTGGGCATGAATGGTGCAGTAGGATGCCACTGTCGTTGTGCCCGCCGCCAGCGTCAGATCAAGATACCGCCCTGCAACCTCCGCGGCATAAGCAGGATCGGCAAACCGCATTTCTTCTGGGAACGTATACTCGTTCAGCCAATCGATCAGGCGTTTGCCCCAGGACGCAATCATCGCTGTCTGCGGATAATGCACATGCGCATCGACAAACCCCGGGCAGATCAGATGATCGGTCCCATAAGAGACAATCTTTGTCCTAGGGTGCGCGGCCTTGAGCGCCGCTGCATTGCCCACTGCCGCGATCTGGCCCCCTTCGATCAACACGGCACCCGCGGTATCGATGCGCACGCACTCTTGCCAGGGCGCATCCAAGAGCGGGTGATCAAAGATCAGCGTGGGACCTGTAAGAAGGTGGGTTTGTGTCATCGCGCCACACTACGCTTGGGGGTCGCACACCACAATGCACGCCGCACTGGCATTGAACCTCCGATGCGCCCTGCATATGGTTCAAGCAAACGCGCGAGGGTCCCCATGTCAGATCAAAACGAAGACCTGCTGGACGCTCCTTTAGAAGAGACCGAGGCGCAGGGCTATACGCTTGAGCCCAAAAAGGTCGCCGCGGTTTTGAGCGCTGTTGATAGCGGCGAGCGCGACCGTCTGCTGGAGTTGATGGAGCCGCTGCACCCGGCCGACATTGCCGACCTTTTGGAACAAATCGATCCCGCTGAACGTCGCCGCCTCGTGCAGCTTTACGGGCGCGAGTTCGACGGAGAGATCCTCTCAGAACTGGATGAGAGCATCCGCGAAGAGGTGATCGACGTGCTCTCGCCGCAGGTGCTGAGCCAGGCAGTGCGCGATCTCGACAGCGATGACGTCGTCGATCTCATCGAAGATCTGGGGGAGGGCCAGCAGGAAGCGATCCTTGAGGTTCTCGAAGACAAAGATCGCGCGGCAGTGGAACAGGCGCTCAGTTGGCCCGAGTATTCCGCCGGTCGTCTGATGCAGCGCGAGGTGGTTGCCGCGCCCCAGCATTGGACGGTTGGTCAAACCATCGACAGGCTCCGCGCCACGGCCGAAAAAGACCTGCCGACGCAGTTCTACCACATCGTGATGGTCGATCCGCGCTGGCATCCGGTGGGCAATGTGACCTTGGGCAAGCTGATGCGCTCGCGGCGCGAGGTCAAGCTGAGCGATATCCTCGAAGAAACGTTTCACATCATCCCTGCAAGCGAAGCTGAAGGGGAGGTGGCCTATGCCTTCAATCAATATCATCTCATCTCTGCCCCGGTGGTAGATGATGAAGGGCGCCTCATCGGAGTGATCACCATTGATGACGCCATGGCGGTGCTGGATGAAGAGCACGAGGAAGACATTCTGCGCCTTGCGGGCGTGGGTGAGGGCTCGCTATCGGACAAGGTGATCAACACCACAAAGCAGCGTTTGCCCTGGCTGGCGGTGAACTTGGCGACTTCTATTGCCGCCTCGCTGGTCATTGCCCAGTTTGAGGACGCGATTGCGCAGATCGTCGCTTTGGCCGTACTGATGCCCATCGTCGCCTCCATGGGCGGAAATGCGGGCACGCAAAGCCTTACAGTTGCCGTGCGCGCGCTTGCCACCAAGGATTTGACCGGGGCGAACATCTGGCGCGTGATCCGCAAGGAGATCCTGGTGGGTCTTATCAACGGCGTTGTCTTTGCCGTGGTGATGGGGATCGTGGGTGTGATATGGTTCGGCTCGCCCGCGCTGGGCTATGTGATTGCGGCGGCGATGGTCGTGAACATGGTCGTGGCGGGGCTCGCGGGCACCGGTATCCCGATCATTCTAGAACGGGTGGGCATCGACCCCGCGCTCGCCTCCGGTGCCTTTGTGACCACTGTGACCGATGTCGTGGGCTTTTTCGCCTTTCTCGGCCTGGCGGCGGCGGTGCTGCTGTGAGCGACGTGGCGGCGCTGAAAGCGGCTGCGCGCAAATCGGCCTTTGCGCGGCGCAAACCGCTCTTTGCCGCCGCCACCGGAGCGGAGGCGGGCCTTCTGAGCAGCGTCTTGGCAGGGCATCGCGGCGTGCCGCTCTCTGGGTTCATGCCCATCCGCACGGAAATCGACCCACGCCCTGCCATGGCGGAGGCCAGCGCCCACGGCGTGGTTGGTGTACCGGTCATTGAAGGGCCTGACCGCCCGCTCAAGTTCGCAGCCTGGATGCCGGAGATTGCGATGGTGGATGGCCTCTTCGGCGCGCGCATACCAGCGGACCTACACTTTATTGAGCCTGAGATCCTGATCGTGCCACTACTGGCTTTCGATCGGACCGGCGGGCGGTTGGGCTATGGCGGCGGGTTTTATGACCGCACGCTCGAAGAGCTTCGTGCCCGGCACCCGACGCTTGCTATTGGTTTTGCCTTCGCGGGGCAAGAGGCCGATGGCATCCCGCTTGAGCCAACGGACGCCCCACTTGACCTGATTGTGACAGAGCGCGAGGTGATCGAGGTGGTGCCCGGCGGGGCACAGGCGCGGCGCGGATAGCAATCGCGCAGGCCGGGCTTTTGCTTGTCACGGGAGGCAGCCCGGCCTAGCTACGCCGCATGAAGGTACTTTTTCTTGGTGACGTTATGGGGCGGGCAGGCCGCGAGGCGGTGGCGGCTCACTTGCCGCGCCTGCGCGAGGATTGGAAGCTCGATTTCGTGATCGTCAACGGGGAAAATGCGACCAGCGGCATGGGGCTTTCTGCGGCACATGCCAAAGCGCTTTTGGCGGCTGGAGCGGATTGCTTGACGTTGGGCGATCATGCCTTTGATCAAAAAGACATGCTGAGCTTTATCGAACAAGAGCCGCGCATTCTGCGCCCACTCAACTACTCCAAATCCGCGCCGGGCAAAGGCGCGCGGATCTTTGCGGCGGCCAACGGCAAGCGGGTTCTTGTGTGCCAGGCCCTTGGTCAAGTCTTTATGAAGCGTCCCTTCGACGATCCGTTCTCAGCGCTGGATATTGTGCTCAAGGCGCATCCTTTGGGCGGGATGGCAGCCGCGATCATCGTCGATATCCACTGCGAGGCGACCTCTGAAAAGATGGCAACAGGCCACTGGTGTGACGGCCGCGCCAGCCTCGTTGTCGGCACGCATACCCATGTCCCAACAGCGGATGCCATGATCTTGCCGGGCGGTACCGGCTATCTGACCGATGCAGGCATGTGCGGGGATTATCATTCCGTCATTGGCATGGACAAGGCAGAGCCGCTGCGCCGCTTTGTGACGGGTATGCCAAAAGAACGCTTCACGCCAGCCGCGGGCGAGGCGACGCTTTCTGGAGTCTATCTTGAAACCAATGACCAGACCGGGCAGGCGGAGCGGATCTTGCCGGTGCGCGTCGGCGGACGCTTGCGGCCGAGCGCGCCATGAACCCTGGCCACATTTTATTCTATACTGCGGTGCTGGTGCTGATGGGCATTGGCTGGGGCGCGACCCAACCCTTGACGAAAATAGTCGTCAGCACAGGCTATGCGCCCTTTGGTCTGCTCTTCTGGCAAGGTGTGATCGGGGCGATCTTGATGGGCGGGATATGCCTGGCGCGCGGGATGGCCTTTCCCCTGCACGCGCGCGCTTTGCAGCTCTATGCGGTGCTGGCTGTCTTGGGTGCGGTGGTGCCCAATGCGATTGCCTATCAGGTGGCTGTCTATCTGCCCGCGGGCATCATGTCGCTCTTGCTCAGCGTGGTGCCCATGTTTGCTTTTATTGTCGCGCTCTTGCTGGGCACGGATGCGTTTCGGACAAGACGGGTTCTAGGGCTCCTCTTTGGCTTAATTGGCGTTCTGATCATCATCGTACCGTCCGTCGACCTGGGCCAGAAAATCCCCGTGGGCTGGGCCGCGCTTTATCTCGTTACAGCGGCCTTTTATGCTTTTGAGGGCAATTACATCGCGAAATGGGGGACCGAAGGACTTTCGCCCTTTCAAGTTATGCTCGGGGCATCCCTCATGACCGCGGCGATGGCTGTCCCGCCGATGCTCTCGCTGGGCCATTTTGTGGCACCCGCCTGGCCGCTGCCGCTGCCGCAACAGGCGCTCATCGGCACGAACGTCATCCATGCGTTTGTCTACGCCGCCTACGTTTGGCTCGCGCAGCGCGCCGGTGCCGTTTTTGCCGTACAGGTAAGCTATCTTGTCACGGGGTTTGGTCTGCTTTGGGCTTGGGTGTTGCTGGGCGAGGCTTATGCGCCGACGATTTGGCTGGCATTGGGTGTGATCTTTACCGGCATGTACCTTGTGCAGCCCCGGCCGCGCCTTGACGCGCCAGGCCAGCAGCTTGAAATCTGAGAGCGACAGCGGGGGCTGATCGGGATGATCGAGATCTTCAGCCTTTCTCAGACCCAAAGTGCGGTTTTTGCGCTCTGCGTCGTGGGCATGATGTTCGTCATGTTCCTGCGCGAGACCTATCCCACAGAGGTTGTCGCGCTTGGCGGCGCGGCGGTGCTTTTGGCAAGCGGCGTGCTGCCCTACGAGACGGCTCTTGCGGTGCTCTCAAACCCCGCGCCCTGGACCATTGCGGCGATGTTCATCGTGATGGGGGCGCTTGTGCGCACCGGGGCGTTCACGGTCCTGACGCAAACCGCTGAGCGGTATGCGCGGTCCAGGCCGCGCGCGGCAGTGGCGGGCGTGATCCTCTCCGTGATGGGGGCGAGCGCCATCATGAACAACACGCCCGTCGTTGTGGTGATGATCCCCGTCGTGGTGCAGTTGAGCCGAACGTTGGGAACTAAGGCCTCTAAGCTTCTGATACCGCTCAGCTATGCGGCGATCATGGGAGGATCGCTCACCCTTTTAGGCACCTCCACCAATCTGCTTGTCGACGGGGTCGCACGGGCCGAGGGCCTGGTCCCGTTTGGCGTTTTTGAAATCTTGCCCATCGGTCTCGTTGTCTGCGCATGGGGGATCTTTTACATGGCCTTTATCGGGCGGCACCTCTTGCCCGAGCGAGAATCGATGGCTGCGATGCTCTCGGATAGATCTAAGATGAAGTTCTTCACGGAAGTCGTTGTTCCGATGGGATCAAATCTTGTGGGCCGACCTGTGCTCGAGGTCCAGCTCTTCAAGCGCGAGGGCATGCGGCTCATTGACGTGATCCGCGGGGATGCCTCTTTGCGGCGCAATCTGAAAGATGTGCAACTTGCCGTGGGCGACCGGATCGTACTGCGCACGCAGATGTCAGAGGTCTTGAGCTTGCAGGCGAGCAAGGACCTGCAGCGGGTGGATGCGCTTTCGTCCATCGAGACGACGACGGTCGAAGTGCTGATCACGCCGGGGTGCCGCATGGTGGGCCGCACCTTGGGGGCGATGCGGCTGCGGCGGCGCTACGGCGTCTATCCGCTGGCCGTGCATCGCCGAAACCAGAATATTGGCCGGCAACTTGATGATCTCATTGTCAAAGTTGGCGATACACTCCTCCTCGAAGGCTCCGCTGAAGACATCGCACGCCTTGCGGCGGACATGGATCTGGTGGATGTCACCACCCCGGCGGAGCGCGCCTACCGCCGAGGGCACGCGCCGATTGCCATTGTGGCGCTTCTTGGCATCGTCGCTTTGGCCGCGCTCGGCATCGCGCCGATCTTGGCGCTTGCCGTGATCGCCGTTGCCGTCGTGCTCATCACGCGGTGCATCGACGCGGAAGAGGCGTTTTCTTTCGTGGATGGGCGCTTGTTGGCGCTGATCCTGTCGATGCTTGCTGTGGGTGCGGCGCTGCAAAGCTCCGGTGCCGTCACGCTTCTCGTCGGTGGCATTGCACCGCTCTTGGAGGGTTTGCCGCTGGGCTTGGTGATCTTCTGCGTGTTTCTGCTCACAACAATCTTCACCGAGATTGTGTCCAACAATGCGGTCGCCGTGATCATGACGCCGATTGCGATCAGCTTGGCGGGGGCGCTAGGGCTCGATCCGCGCCCCTTGGTCGTCGGGGTGATGATCGCGGCCTCCTGCGCCTTTGCGACCCCCATTGGCTATCAAACGAATACGCTGGTCTACGGGCCCGGTGGCTACCGTTTCACAGACTTCATGCGCGTCGGCATCCCGCTGAACTTGAGCATGTCGGTGCTGGCAAGCCTAGTGATCCCGCTTGTCTGGTAGCTTTACAGCGGCCAGAAAACCAGGATCGCGGGGATCGACACGGCAACCACGATGATCTCCAAGGGCAGCCCCATGCGCCAGTAGTCACCAAACTGATACCCGCCCGGACCCAGGATCAGCGTGTTGTTCTTATGCCCGATGGGCGTAAGAAACGCGCTGGAGGCGGCCACCGCGACAGCCATGAGAAAAGGATCGGGTGAGACATCTAGGGTTTGCGCCATCTGGATGCCCACCGGGGCCGCGACGATGGTTGTGGCGGTATTGTTGAGTACATCCGACAGCGTCATTGTCACCACCATCAGCACGGTGAGCACCATCCAGGGGGCGAGCCCGTCGGTCAAGGTGACCAAGGCACCGGCAAGGAGTTCGGTCCCGCCCGAGCTTTCCAACGCGGCACCAAGCGGGATCATCGAGCCCAAAAGGACAACCACGGGCCATTCGATATGGGTGTAGAGCTCTGAAAGGGGCACGATGCGCGTCAGCACATAGCTCACCACGACCAGCCCAAGTGCCACGGGCAGGTAGAGCAGGCCAAAGCTCGCCAGCAGCACCGCGCCTGCAAAAAGGCCGATGGCACCCCAGACTTTCGCATTGTCCGTCACGGTGAGACCTCGATCCGCCAAGGGCAGGGCACCCAGCCAGTCCGCGACCTCCGCCCCTTGATCTCGCGGCACAAGCAGCAGCAAGATGTCCCCGGGCATGAGCGGCGTCTTGCGCAGGCGCGACGTGATCTTGCGGCCCTGGCGCGAGATCCCAAGCAAGACGGTGCTTTGACGCCAGGCGAGGCCCACGGCCTGCGCTGTGCGCCCATTGAGGCGAGATTCCTCGGTGACCACGACCTCAATGATTTCAACGCCTTCGCCTGTGGCCTTCAGCCGTTCTTCGCGCGCCGTTTCGGCCACAGCGAGGTTGAGCGTGCTGCGAAACTCATCTAGAGCCTCAGGCGTGGCTTCGAGCACCAGCGCATCGCCCGCCTCAAGTGCGACGTTGCGCGCAGGCCCGTAGCGGCGCTTGCCTGCGCGCATGAGACCGAGGATTGCGACATCAGCGTTCTCTGCCGCGGGCAGCAGTTCTTTCAGACGTTTGCCAATGTGCTTACTATCCGCGGGCACCACCAGCTCGGCGATGTAGGGGGCGATGTCTTCTCCGCTGAGGCCGGCGTCCTCCCGCGCGGGGATGAGCCGCCAACCGATGAGCGCGACAAAGGCCAGCCCCGCAATCGCTGCCACGCCCCCCACGGGGGCAAAATCGAACATGGCAAAGGGCGCGCCCAAAGCTTCCTCCCGGATCGAGGCGATGATGATGTTGGGCGGGGTGCCAATCAGGGTCACCATCCCGCCGAGGATCGTGGCAAAGCTCAAGGGCATGAGGCTGAGCCCCGGTCCGCGCCCCGCTTTGCGCGCGGTTTGGATATCGACGGGCATCAGCAGTGCAAGGGCCGCCACGTTGTTCATAAAGGCCGAGAGCACGCCGCCCACGGCCCCCATCAGCGCGATATGCGCGCCCAAAGAACGAGAGGCATCCACCAGCGTGCGGGTGATCAGGAGCACCGCACCCGACCTTACAAGCCCTGCAGAAACGACCAGCACAAGCGCCACGACCAGTGTGGCGGGATGCCCAAAGCCCGAGAACGCTTCTTGCCCCGGCACAACACCGAGGACCACGCCCACCATGAGCGCGCCGAACGCCACAATGTCGTAGCGGAACTTGCCCCAGAGCAATAAGCCAAAGACCGCGCCAAAAAGGCAGAAGAGGATGATCTGGTCCGTCGTCATGGGCTGATCATGCATGGTTGCAAAGCGGTGGCAATGGTCGCCGAGGTGCTGACCCAATCGCCTAAATACTAGATCCAGGGTGGACAACGCGCGCCTTCTGCTTTCATCTATCATTCTGCGCCTTGGCATGGAAAGAGAGGAAGCTGGCATGAAAACCAACGTGCTTGTCTATGTTCCCGATGGTCTCATCGAGGATGATATCGTGACCACCGTGCGCGAGGTGCTGGAGAATGCCACGATCCGGTTTGTCGACAGCATTGATGCGGTGCGCGCCACGCTCGACAGTTACAAAGACTGGGCGTGGGCGGTGATTGACATGAGCGAAGAAGACCTCACGCGCCCAGAGTTGCGCGAGGCTTTTGCCAAGAACAATGCTCTTCCGGTCGTGCTCTCTCCGCCGGTGCAGGACCCCGATGTCTCGGACTGGGTCTTTCTCGACCCGCCCTTCAGCGCTGAGATGTTGCGGGAGGCCTTGGAGAAGACACGGCCCCACTGACAGGTCCTTTGGCTGCGGCTTGCCCGGACGCGGCCGCGCGCCATTTCTGGGCGCACGGAGGTGTGAGATGCCAGGCAAGCCAAATTATGAGACCTTAGAAATAGCTGGTACGGCTGCGCTTTGGTCCTGGTTGGACTCGCATCACGGGAATGCGCCGGGGGCCCTTCTGGTCACTTGGAAAGCGGCGCATGCCGATAAGTACGTGTCGCGGGAAGAGGTGCTTGACGCGCTTGTGGCCTACGGTTGGATCGACGGGCGGCGCTATGTCGTGGATGACGCAAAGACCGCGCAGTTCATCACGCCCAGGCTGACCCAGCATTGGGCGGACAGCTACAAAAAGCGCGCCGCACGCCTCATCGAGGAGGGGCGCATGCAGCCTGCGGGGGAAGCGAGCATTCAGGCGGGGAAAGCCAGCGGTTTGTGGGACTTCATGGCGGATGTCGACAAGCTCATTGTGCCAGATGATCTCGGCCAGGCTCTGGGTGAGACCCTTTCTCAATGGGAAGCGCTCGCCCCGTCCTATCGCCGCAATGTGCTGCGTTGGATCAAACTGGCCAAGACCGCGCCCACCCGCGCCAAGAGGATTGCGGCCACCGCGAAAGCCACCGCGCAGGGCGAAAAACTGCCTCAGATGTGAGGCTTGCGACTGCGCGCGGTCCTGCCCTATAACCCCGCGAGATACGCCAGAAGAGAGAGGGTTGCATGGCTGGCCATTCCAAATGGGCGAATATTCAGCACCGCAAAGGACGCCAAGATAAAATCCGTGCCAAGCTTTTTTCCAAGCTAAGCAAGGAGATTACGGTCGCGGCGAAAATGGGGGATCCCGATCCCGACAAAAACCCGCGCCTGCGCCTTGCGGTGAAAGAGGCCAAGGCTGTCTCCATGCCCAAGGACAATATCGAGCGTGCGATCAAAAAATCGGTTGCCGGAGAGGGCGACGACTACGAAGAGATCCGCTATGAGGGCTACGGGCCCAACGGCGTGGCGGTGATCGTCGAGACGATGACGGACAACCGCAACCGCACCGCCTCCACCGTGCGCTCCACCTTCACCAAAAACGGCGGCAATCTGGGTGAGACGGGTAGCGTGGGTTTTATGTTCGACCGCAAGGGTGAGGTAACCTATCCGGCGGATGCGGGCGATGCAGACACGGTGATGATGGCCGCGATTGAAGCAGGCGCGGAAGACGTAGAGAGCTCAGAGGAAGGCCACGTGATTTGGTGCGCGGATATCGATCTCAATGAGGTGGCGACGGGGTTGGAAACTGAGCTGGGAGAATCAGACTCTACCAAGCTTGTGTGGAAGCCCACGACAACCACCGAAATGGACTTAGAGAGCATGCAAAAGCTCATGAAGCTGGTGGATGCGCTCGAAGACGATGATGACGTGCAACGCGTGACGACAAATTTTGAAGCCTCCGATGAGGTGATGGCGCAGTTGGACGTCGAGTAAACTCCCGAAATGCGGTGACCTGGACCCTTGAAGGGCTCGTAATCCGCTAACGCCCCGGGGCTATCGTTTGAAAATAAGAAGCCGCCTTCGAGAAGGCGGCTTTGGTCTTTTTGGCCGAGCCTATGGTGTGGCGCGCTTTGATGAGCTTAGCTAAAAATACTTGGTTTCCCGAACCAGCCCAACTTGCAGGAGCGCGGATCCGAGTCCGACTTTGCCGGTCTCAATTGGGTGACACGGGCCAGAGCGCTTTTGACTTTGCCAAGTTGCGCGCGCGCCCCGGTATTGTCACCGGCGCTGGCTTGAACGTTCAGGATCTTGGACTGCGTGTGTAGTGCAGCTTCAATAACCGCCAATTCTTCGGCGCTGACTTCCAGCTTTTGCAGTTTGTCGATCATGGGACTTACCTCTTGTTATGCCCGCAATGTAAGTAGCACCTATCTTCTACGCTAGAGCAGACCACTCGGATCACTGATATGTGTTTGTTATGTGTAGAATTTCTTACGATTCCGTGAGGCGCGCGTTAGCGCGCGCCCCCAAACGCGCCATGGGTCCATTTGCTTTTCATTGGGGGCGCGCAGCGATAGAGCGCTGAAACGTCTTTAGAAGGTCCAAAGTGCTCTCGTCGTTTATCCCAGGTTTCTTGCTCGGTCTGACCCTGATTGTTGCAATCGGTGCGCAGAATGCGTTCGTCTTGCGTCAGGGTCTGCGCCGCGAACATGTCTTTTGGGTGTGCCTCGCCTGCGGGGTGTCCGATGCCATCCTCATCGCAGCCGGTGTCGCAGGCATGGGCGTGCTGACCAAAGCGGTGCCGCTTTTTGAACCGGCAATGCGCTATGGCGGTGCTGCTTTTCTGGTGTGGTACGGGGCCCGCAATGCGCGCGCCGCGTGGCGGGGTGGTGCCGCCCTGGACACTGCTGGCGCGGTGAGCAGTGGGTTGGCCCCCACTTTGCTTACCATTCTCGCGCTGACCTGGCTCAACCCGCATGTTTACCTCGATACCGTGGTGCTTTTGGGCTCCATTTCAGCGCAGTACCCTGACCGGTTGGCGTTCGCACTTGGGGCGATGACGTCGAGCATGGTGTTCTTTTTTTCCCTCGGCTACGGCGCGCTATTGCTGACACCGCTTTTCGCCAAACCCTCAAGCTGGCGCATTCTGGACGCACTGATCGCGCTCACGATGTGGGGCATTGCGGCGAAACTCATCTTCGCTTGACGCTTCACATCTTGCCCTCGCCCGCCGCCCGCCGCAGTCTCCCGCCATGACCGTCCCCTCCGCCAACCGCCCGCTGATCGGCATCTTTTGGATGTTTGTGACCGGGCTCTGCTTTATCTTGGTCACAGCCCTCGTGAAATACATGGGACCCCGCCTTCCTGCGGCGGAAGCGGCGTTTTTGCGCTACTTGCTGGGGTTGATCTTTTTGCTGCCCGTCCTGACAGCCTTGCGGGATGCGCATTTGAGTCGGCGGCAATGGTCACTCTTTGGCCTGCGCGGCCTCTGCCATGCCTTGGGCGTGATCCTCTGGTTTTTTGCGATGACCCGCATCCCCATCGCGGAGGTCACGGCGATGAACTACATGGCCCCGATCTATGTCACGGTGGGGGCCGCTGTCTTTTTGGGGGAACGTCTGGCATTGCGCCGCATCATCGCGGTGCTCATGGGCATCGCCGGGGCCGCGATTATCCTGCGCCCCGGCTTTCGAGAGGTCAGCCTCGGCCATCTTGCGATGCTCTGTGCAGCCATCGTTTTTGCCGGATCTTATCTATTGGCCAAAGTCTTATCGGGCGAGACCAAACCATCCGTGGTCGTGGCGATGCTCTCCATCTTCGTCACGATCGGCCTTGCGCCTTTTGCTTTGCCGGTCTGGATCACGCCGACGGGCGGGGAACTATTGATCCTCTTCACCGTCGCGCTCTTTGCCACGCTGGGTCACTACACCATGACACTGGCCTTTGCTGCAGCACCTGTGACGGTGACACAGCCGGTGACCTTTCTGCAGCTTGTCTGGGCCACGGCGCTTGGCGCTTTGGCGTTTGCTGAGCCGGTTGACGTCTGGGTCATTCTCGGCGGATTTGTCATCCTGGCCTCTGTCACCTTCATCACCTGGCGCGAGGCCATGCTCAAACGCGAGATCACGCCCAACAGTAACGCCACCAAACTCTGAGCGTGCATTTTATTGATTGACTGATCAATAAAAATCGACCAGCTTTGCTGAGCTTGTATCAAAGGAGCGAGCCATATGCCCAAATTGGGAATGGAACCCATCCGGCGGTCCGCCCTTGTCGAGGCGACGATTGCTGAAATCGGGGCTGCGCACTCATTGGACGTGACGGTCGGGCAGATCGCAAAACGGGCAGGCATGTCCAGCGCGCTGGCGCATCACTATTTCGGTGGCAAGGATGAGATTTTTCTCGCCGCGATGCGCCACATCTTGGCGGAGTTTGGCGGCATCGTCCGCCTGCGCCTTGCAAGCGCCGCGGGTCCACGGGCCCGTGCCGCCGCCATCATTGAGGCAAGCTTTGATGAGACCTGCTTCACCCCTGCAACAATCAACGCTTGGATGACCTTTTACGCCACCGCGCTGACGAGCAAGCCGACCCATCGCCTCCTGCGTCTTTATCAGCGCCGGCTGCGCTCCAACCTCATTCATGCGCTGCGCCCGGTCAGCGCGGACCCGCTCCAAGACGCCGAATTGCTCGCCGCTTTGATCGACGGTCTCTACCTGCGCGCCGCGCTCTGTGCGCGTGCGACCGCAGCGGACGCGCGCTTGCAAGCGCTCAATGCCCTTGATCTCGTTCTGGACCGCGCGTCGTGAGCCAGCCGAACATCTTGATTTTGATGGTTGATCAACTCAACGGGACGCTTTTTCCTGACGGTCCAGCCCCTTGGTTGCACACTCCGCACCTGCGGGCCTTGGCGGCGCGGTCCACGCGGTTTTCCACGTGCTACACAGCCTCACCGCTCTGCGCGCCAGCGCGGGCGTCGTTCATGACAGGCCATTTGCCGTCGGCCACGGGCGTTTATGACAATGCGGCGGAGTTCAGCGCGGCCATGCCAACCTACGCCCACCACCTGCGCCGCGCGGGGTATCAGACGTGCCTGTCAGGCAAAATGCATTTCGTCGGCCCAGACCAGATGCACGGCTTCGAAGAGCGGTTGACCACCGACATTTACCCATCTGACTTTGGCTGGACCCCTGATTACCGCAAACCTGGGGAACGCATCGACTGGTGGTATCACAACATGGGCTCGGTCACGGGCGCGGGTGTGGCAGAGACCTCCAATCAAATGGAGTACGACGACGAGGTGGCGTATAACACAACCCGCCAGATTTATGAATATGCGCGCCGCGGCGATGCGCGGCCCTGGTGCCTTACCGTAAGCTTCACGCACCCCCACGATCCTTACGTCGCGCGCCAAAAGTACTGGGACCTCTACGCCGATTGCGCCCATCTGCATCCTGAAGTCCCAGCCTTTGACTACGAAGATCACGACCCGCACGCGCAGCGCATTTTCGACGCCAATGATTGGCGGTCCTATGACATCTCGCCCGATCATATCGCGGCAGCCCGGCGGGCGTATTTCGCCAATGTCAGCTACTTAGACGACAAGATCGGCGAGATCCTCCAGGTCATGGAAGATACCCGGCAAGAGGCGATCATCGTCTTTGTCTCCGATCACGGCGATATGTTGGGCGAGCGTGGGCTCTGGTTCAAAATGTCCTTTTATGAAGGCTCTGCGCGTGTGCCTTTGATGATCAGCGCGCCGCAGCTTGCCCCCGGCCGCGTCGATGCGCCGGTAAGTTTGATCGATGTCTGCCCAACGCTTTGCGATTTGGCGGGGGTGACCCTGGATGAGGTTATGCCCTGGACGGCCGGGCAATCGCTCGTGCCTGTGGCGCAAGGCGGCATGCGAGAAGCCCCGGTGGCCTTGGAATACGCCGCCGAGGGCTCCTACGCCCCCCTGGTCGCACTACGCTATGGAAAATGGAAGTACACCCGCTGCGCGCTTGACCCCGATCAACTCTTTGACCTCGACGCCGATCCGCAAGAGCTGAACAATCTTGCAGAAGACCCCGCGCATCAAGGCACACGGAACGCTTTGCGCGCAAAGGCTGAGGCGCGCTTGGATCTGGCAGCCTTTGATGCCGATGTGCGCGCCAGCCAGGCGCGTCGGTGGGTTGTCTATGAGGCGCTGCGCCAGGGCAGTTACGCCCCTTGGGATCACCAACCGCTGCGCCGCGCCTCAGAGCAATACATGCGCAACCACCTCGACCTCAACATGCTCGAAGAAAGCAAGCGCGCCCCAAAAAGCGCGCGCCCCTAACTTCATCTTTCCAATACAACTCATGCCCGCCGTCAGCACCGGACACGCCCATGCCTTATGATACCCAACCGCCCGCCAGTCACTTCATCGATGGCACCTACGTCGAAGACACCGAAGGCACGCCGATCGAGGTGATCTATCCCGCGACGGGCGCGCGCATCGCCACCTTGCATGCCGCGACCCCTGCAATCATCAACCGGGCGCTGGCCTCAGCAAAGCGTGCCCAGGCCGCCTGGGCCGCGATGAGCGGCACCGAGCGGGGTAGGATCCTGCGCCGCGCCGCGGACATCATGCGCGCGCGCAATCACGATCTGAGCGTACTGGAGACCTATGACACCGGCAAACCCTATCAGGAGACCAGCGTCGTAGATGCCACCTCCGGTGCCGATGCTCTGGAGTACTTCGGCGGCATGGCCGCAACGCTGACGGGCACCCATGTGCAATTGGGGGCAAATTGGGTCTATACCCGGCGCGAGGCCTTGGGGCTCTGTGTCGGCATCGGCGCGTGGAACTACCCCACCCAAATCGCCTGCTGGAAAGGCGCGCCGGCGCTGGCTTGCGGCAATGCGATGGTCTTCAAACCCTCCGAGACGACGCCGCTTTGCGCGCTGAAAGTCGCTGAGATCCTGCATGAAGCAGGCCTGCCAGCGGGGCTCTACAACGTTGTACAAGGGATGGGCGAGGTAGGGGCCGCGCTGGTTGAGGATGCCCGTGTGGACAAGGTCTCTCTCACCGGATCGGTGCCCACGGGACGCAAAGTCTATGCCGCTGCCGCGGCGGGGATCAAGCACGTGACGATGGAACTCGGGGGCAAATCGCCTCTCATCATATTTGACGATGCGGATCTGGAAAATGCCGTGAGTGGTGCGATCCTGGGCAATTTTTACAGCTCGGGCCAAGTCTGCTCCAACGGGACCCGGGTTTTCGTCCAGCGCGAGATCAAAGAGGCCTTTCTCGCTCGGCTGACGGAGCGCCTGGCCAATGCGGTGATCGGCGATCCGATGGACCCCGATGTCAGCTTTGGGCCCCTGGTTTCAGCGCGGCAGTTGGAGATCGTGCAAGGCTACATCGAGACGGGCAAATCTGAAGGCGCGCTGCTGGTGGCCGGCGGCGGCCGGATCGACCGTCCAGGCTTCTACATTGAGCCGACGGTTTTTGCCGATGTGACTGATGAGATGACAATCGCGCGCGAAGAGATTTTTGGTCCCGTCATGGCAGTCTTGGACTTTGAGGATGAAGAAGAGGTCATGGCGCGCGCCAATGCAACGGAGTTCGGCCTCGCCGCGGGGGTTTTCACCCGCGACTTGGCGCGCGCCCACCGGGTCGCGGCAGGCTTTGAGGCGGGCACCTGTTACATCAACACGTACAACGATGCCCCGGTTGAAGCCCCTTTTGGCGGATCAAAGCTCTCCGGCGTGGGACGCGAGAACGCCCACGCGGCGATTGAGCATTATAGCCAGCTCAAATCGGTCTTTGTGCGTATGGACGATATGGAGGCTCCCTTTTGAGCGCGCTGATCCAAAGGCGCGCTGGCGCGCACGACATTCCTGGGTCTTGTGGCACCGTTTGCGCGGAACTTTGGTGGCGGATGGGACGAGGGCTTCTGGGTTTTGCTGAGAGGTGCTTGAGGCCACAGGTTGTGGCTCAAGACACCTCCTCAAGAGTGCGGGGCGATTCCCCGCCGCGTCAAGGACAGGCCAATCAAAGATTGGTCGCTGCGCGATCCTTGACCCGGCGCGGAATCACCAAAAGGAACTGAAATGCAGGCGGAGTTTGTTATTGTCGGCGCGGGAAGTGCGGGCTGTGCCATGGCGTATCGCTTGGCGGAAGCAGGGCGGACGGTGATTGTGATTGAGCACGGGGGCACCGATGCGGGTCCCTTCATTCAGATGCCCGCAGCGCTTAGCTATCCGATGAATATGAAGCGCTATGATTGGGGGTACGCCTCCGAGCCTGAGCCGCATCTGGGCGGGCGGCGGCTGGCCTGTCCGAGGGGAAAAGTCGTGGGCGGTTCTTCCTCCATCAATGGAATGGTCTACGTGCGCGGCCATGCGCAAGATTTTGATCATTGGGACGCCGCCGGGGCCAGGGGCTGGGCCTATGCCGATGTCTTGCCCTACTACAAAAGAATGGAGACCTGGCACGACGGCGGTCACGGTGGAGACCCGGCGTGGCGCGGCTCAAACGGGCCTTTGCATGTGAGCCGGGGCCCGCGCACAAACCCGCTTTTCGCGGCTTTTGTGGAAGCCGGTCGCCAGGCAGGCTACCAAGTGACGTCTGACTACAATGGGGAGCAGCAAGAGGGTTTCGGCCCGATGGAACAGACCGTCTGGCAAGGGCGGCGCTGGTCGGCCGCAAATGCCTATCTGAGGCCTGCACTCGCCTCTGGCAAAGTAACGCTTGTGCGGGCTTTGGCCCAGCACGTGGTGATCGAAGAAGGCCGCGCGCGCGGCGTCTCGATCCTGAGGGCTGGGCAGCGCGAGGTCATCTCGGCCACCGCAGAAGTTGTTTTGGCAGCCTCGTCCATCAATTCGCCAAAGCTCTTGATGCTCTCTGGTATAGGACCTGCGGCGCATCTCCGAGAGCACGGCATCGCACCTGTCGCAGACCGGCCCGGTGTCGGGGCCAATCTGCAGGATCACCTTGAGCTCTACATCCAAATGGCTTCCGCCCAGCCGATTACGCTTTACCGTTATTGGAACCTCCTGTCGAAGGCCCGGATCGGCGCGCAGTGGCTCTTCACCAAACCGGGCTTGGGGCGTCTAACCAATTTGAAAGCAGCGGTTTTATCCGGTCGCGGGCCGGGGTGCCCTACCCGGACATTCAGTTCCACTTTTTGCCGATTGCGGTGCGGTATGACGGTAAGGTCGCGGCGCAAGGTCATGGGTTCCAGGCCCACGTGGGGCCCATGCGCTCTCCCTCTCGGGGAAGTGTGACGTTGCGCTCGCCTGATCCGGCGGATGCGCCCGTGATCCGCTTTAACTACATGTCCCACCCGCAGGACTGGCAGGACTTTCGCACCTGCATTCGGCTGACCCGAGAGATTTTTGCCCAAGAGGCCTTCCGCCCTTACGTCAAAGACGAGATCCAGCCGGGGGCAGCGTTCCAGACAGATGAAGAGCTTGACGCGACCATTCGCGAGCATGCTGAGAGCGCTTATCACCCCTGTGGCACCTGCCGCATGGGCCAGGCGGATGATCGCACCGCGGTGGTCGATCCTGAAGCACGGGTGATCGGGGTCGAGAAGTTGCGTGTGGCGGACAGTTCGATCTTTCCGCGCATCACCAATGGCAATCTGAACGCGCCCTCAATCATGGTCGGCGAGAAGGTTGCGGATCATCTGTTGGGCAAAGCGCCGCTGCCGCGCGCCAACGAGCAACCGTGGAACCACGAGGCTTGGGAGACCAGACAGCGCTGAAGCGTTTCGATTTTTACCCTTGATCCCCAGGGCATTGGCACGCGATCGCTCTTTCCAGCCAGAGGCGACAGGCCTTTCCTTGGATGAAATGCGAAGCCCTGCGAGGAAGCGCTGCGAGATGGCGCGCATGTGACCTCTGAGCCGTTATGTCCGATAGCGGTGCGATCCGATCAAGGGGTTGGAATGGGCTCAAAGGCCCGCACTTGCGTGAGGTCGAAGCCATCGGCGTAGATGAGGGCTGGCGCATGGCGCACATCACATCCCAAAGCAATCGCCCTGCGCAAAGAAGCGGCGTTGCGGCGGTCACCTGAGACGTCTCGCAGCACGGTGAAGTAGCGCGTGCCTTCCGGCGTTTCAGACAGCTGCCTGGAAAAGTGGCCGGGGATCTCAAACGCGCGGTGGATGTCCCACACCGGACACCCCAGACCAAAGCCTGCTATCTGCAGTGGCGCGCCTTTGTGGCGGTTACTGCGCGTGTGAGCACCTTGGGCGCGCATGAAGAAAAACGGCACGCCCTTTGCCCCGGGCCGCCGCAGCATCGACAACCGTTGGGCCACCAATTCGATTGAGGCACCAAACTGCCGCGCCAGGACATCAAGATCGTACCTGCAAGTGCGGGCCGCCTCGCGAAACTTCGTGTAGGGCATCAGGGCGGCCACCGCGAAATAGCGGGCGAGCCCAATCTGCGCGATCTGCTCATCATCTCCTGCGGCCAGGGCGCGGCGGTCCAATACGGTCTGCAAGAGGTCTTGTTGAGTGCCCAGGGCGACTTGCGTGAGTAGGGTGAAGGTCGTCGTTTCAGCACCCGCACCGAGATGAAGGCGCAGCGTGCGGGTGCCCGGATCGTAGGCCTGGCGCGGCACGCATTCTTCAAAACGTACCATAACCTGGGCGTTGGCGAGCGCGGCGAGCGCGGCGAGCCGGATGTTGAGAAAGCCGCCTTTGGCTGTCGCAAAGTCTTCGGCGGCGCGGTCTAGGGGATCAATGTAGCCCCCGTCGGCGAGGGGATCATGACTTGCCTCTCCAGACAAGACAGGATCATTCCTCCTCCTATCTGGGTTCAGCGTCTCCACAAGATCAGCCTGCGCACGGTACGTGCTGTGCATGGCGATGAAGGCCTTCGCGAGCGCCGGTGCCTTTGCTGCGAGCAGTTCCAACTCGGCCAGAGTCGGCGCGGTGTCCTCAAGCACCGGGTCCGCCAGCAGGGCGCGCAGCTTATTGAGCAGACTTGTTTGCGCTTGAGAGCCGAGTGCCGCCACATCCAGACCAAATTCAACGCGGAGCGCGCGCCCCACTGCGCGGGAGATCGGCCGATTGTTGTTCTCCATCTGATTGAAGTAGGGCAACGAGACGCCGAGCCGGGCGGCGAAATCTTTCTGTGTCATTTGGGATTGGTCGCGCAGGACGCGCAAGCGCGGCCCCGCATAGATTTTCGGCGTGACCACGGCACCACCTTTGCAGATTTGCAACTGGAGGTAGTTTAACTTTGCAAGCTCACCCGAGCAAGTCGTTTCATGCGCTTTTGAGTGCCAGGGCCAGCTCGCGCCGGCGCACCATCCAAATGGAAAGCACGCCTGCAATTGCCGTGACCAGCATGATGATGAGCACTGGATAGGCCCCGGTCTCTGGGGACAGGGTCATGCCCGCAATGCCAGCCAAGGCCGCGCCGCCCCCGATCATGATCGCGCCGCCGAGCCCGGAGGCCGTGCCTGCCAAATGCGGCCGAACCGACAGCATGCCCGCCGTTGCATTGGGAATGCACAGCCCGTTGCCGATACCGACAAGCGTCATCATGCCAAAGAAGGTCTCCGCCGTGCCGTACCCGCTGATGAAGATCAGCAAGGAAACTGCCCCACCGGTTGCATTGGCCATACAGCCCCAAAAGACCATCGCATTCACGCCAAAACGCGTGGCATAAAGACCGGTCATCCAATTGCCCGCAAAGTAACCGACCGCCGGAGAGCCGAAGTAGATGCCCAGCCAGAATGGATCGAGCCCAAAGACCGTGGATCCTACAAAGGGCGCACCGCCCAGATAGGCAAAAAAGGCACCAGAGCAAAAAGCCGCCGCCAGCGCATATCCCCAAAAACGTGGTGAACGCAGAAGTTCAGGATACTCCTTGAACTGCGCCCAAACGCTGTTGTCCGTTGGCTTGGCGGTTTCGCCCATATCGCGGTAGACGAGCGCCAGAACGGCACCGGCAATGAGCAGGATCAGCCAAAAGGTATACCGCCACCCGGCCAATTCCTCAACCGCCCCGCCCACGGCGGGGGCGAGCATGGGCACGAGGGCCATCCCCATCGTCACATAGCCGATCTTGGAGGCGGCCTGATCCTGTGTGTAGAGGTCTCGCAGAACCGCACGGCTGAGAACAAGGCCGGTCGCAATCACCGCCTGTCCGACCCGAAACGCCAAAAAGATCGTCGCGTTCGGGGCAAAGATGCATCCCAATGTCGCGAGCATAAACAGAACCAGACCGCCCAGCATGACCGGGCGACGGCCCAAGTTGTCAGAGAGCGGCCCGATGAAAAGCTGCATCAGCGCGCTGCAAAACAGATAGAGCGGGACCGAAAGCTGCATCACGGCATAGCTGGTGTTAAAGTCCTCTGCCATGCGCGGCAGGCTTGGCAAAAAGATGTTCATCACCATGGCCGAAATCCCCGACAAGAGGATGAGCGTCGCCACATGGGGCGGCGTGTTTCGGTCCAGGAACTTAATTTTCGGAATCGAGGGAGGGGCGGTGGCCATGTAGGAGAGCTACGCCCCGAGGCCCAGGTTGTCCATGATCTGTTGTTCGTTTTGCAACCGCACAGCGCCGCAGAATCGTTCGGCAAATTCTGTAGAAATATGCAAAAGCACCCTTTCACCTCCTCTCTTTGCCCCTGTAGTATGTCGCAAATCGTGATCAGGGGTGAACCATGAAAGACATTCTGAGTGAGCTTGAGGCTCGGCGATCCACCGCCCGCATGGGTGGCGGCCAGGGCCGCATTGACGCGCAGCACGGGCGCGGCAAGCTCACTGCGCGCGAACGCGTTGATCTGCTGGTGGATGAAGGCTCCTTTGAAGAATTTGACATGTTCGTCACGCATCGGTGCACTGATTTCGGCATGGAACAGCAAAAACCGGCAGGCGACGGCGTGGTCACCGGATGGGGCACGATCAACGGGCGGCTGGTCTATGTCTTTAGCCAGGACTTTACCGTCTTGGGTGGATCAGTGTCTGAGACCCACGCCAAAAAGATCTGCAAGATCATGGATATGGCCATGCAAAACGGCGCGCCGGTCATTGGCATCAACGATTCAGGCGGCGCGCGCATCCAAGAGGGTGTGGATTCTCTTGCCGGGTACGGCGAGGTCTTTCAGCGCAACATCATGGCTTCTGGGGTGATCCCGCAGATCAGTGTGATCATGGGGCCCTGTGCGGGCGGGGCGGTCTATTCACCGGCGATGACGGATTTCATCTTCATGGTGAAAGACAGCTCCTACATGTTTGTGACCGGCCCCGAGGTGGTGAAGACCGTCACCAATGAAGAAGTCTCGGCCGAGGAGTTGGGCGGCGCGTCCACGCATACCAAAAAGTCGTCGGTTGCAGACACGGCTTTTGAGAACGATGTGGAGGCTTTGGCCGAGGTGCGCCGCCTAGTGGACTTCTTGCCCGCCAACAACCGCGAGATGCCCCCCGTGCGGCCGTTTTTCGACGATCCTGACCGGATCGAGCCGTCGCTCGACACGTTGGTGCCCGCCAATCCGAATACGCCCTACGACATGAAAGAGTTGATCCTGAAACTGGCGGACGAGGGAGACTTCTACGAAATTCAAGAGGACTTTGCGAAGAACATCATCACCGGTTTCGTGCGGATTGAGGGGCGAACGGTGGGCGTTGTGGCCAACCAGCCCATGGTGCTCGCCGGGGTGCTCGACATCGACAGCGCGCGCAAATCGGCGCGGTTCGTGCGATTTTGTGATGCCTTTGAGATCCCGATCCTCACGCTCGTCGATGTGCCCGGCTTCTTGCCGGGGACCAGCCAGGAGTATGGCGGTGTGATCAAACACGGGGCAAAGCTGCTCTTTGCCTACGGTGAGGCAACGGTGCCTCTGGTCACTGTCGCGACACGCAAGACCTACGGGGGGGCCTATGTGGTGATGGCGTCCAAACATCTGGAGGCGGATTTCAATTACGCCTGGCCCACGGCGGAGGTCGCAGTGATGGGTGCTAAGGGCGCGGTGGAGATCATTCACCGCGCAGATAAAAGCGATCCAGATAAGATTGCCCAGCATACGGCGGAGTATGAAGACCGGTTTGCAAACCCCTTCGTTGCCGCGGAACGTGGCTTCATTGATGAGGTGATACAGCCCCGCAGCACCCGCAAACGCATTGCCCGCGCCTTTGCCAGCCTGCGCAATAAGAAAAAGCAGATGCCTTGGAAAAAGCACGACAATATTCCGCTTTGAGAGGTGCGCTTTGCGCTCTGCGGCTCCAATTCGATGGCGCGGCGTGAGGGCGCTTTGCGCACAGCACGGCTTCGCTGTGCTTGCCCTGCTGGTGCTGTGCGTGCCTGCGGCTGCGCTGCAAATGCCATCGGGCAAGTCCGTCACCTTGTTGGAAGTGCTCCGGGATCAGGTGAGTGGCGAGGATTGGTTGCGTTTTCGCTTTGTGGCAGAGGGGATCAGCCGAGCAGACCCCTATGAGACAACGGCGGATGACATGCTCTACCTCTGCGAGCGTCAGGCGCTGCCCTACCTCCACGCGCATGCGCTCCGCGCGGATGTGGTCGTGATTTCTCTGGCTGACCGCGCCACGGAATTCGGTGTGGCTGACCCGGAAGTGGTTCAATTCTTTGAAGCTTTCCGCCCCGACAGCGACGTCTGCATGTGGGAGGCGCAATGAACGGACCACAAGATCTAGCGCTGGCCCCGCCGATGAGCGGCAGCGATGAGGCTTTACCGTCACAAACTCGCCTATTGCGCCGGAACCAATGTGCTTTTCCGATGGTTTCGCATATGCTTTTGCCGAGGAATACCCATGTATCCCTTACTTTAGGAACGGGTCGCGTGAGGCAGACACGACGGACGTGGCCCACTCGCAAGAACAGGAGACAGAAATGTCAAAGACCATTAAGCTTGTGGCAGCGCTCGGTTTCGTCGCTACCCTGGCTGCATGTGCGTCCGGTCAGTCGGACGAAGAGTTTGTTGTGGTTGAGCCCGAGCCCATCTCGACCGAGCCTGCCTTCACCGGCAAGTTCAAGTAACATCATAAAGGGGCAGGCGTTCGCGCCTGCCTCGTCCCCGGCACTTCGGGACAATCCGTCCTTCGGGCAAGGCAGGGCATTTTGATGCCTGCCTACATGCTCAAACACCGCGGATTTCCAGGCAGATTGCCCAGTACCGACTTTCAATTCACGATCCGCAGGCCCAACCCTAAAGGAGCCACGCCGCTCATTCGGCGGGAGCGTTTGCGGGACCGTCGTGCCCCTGACCGGCGCGCGGACACAGTTTTTCTGCAGGCGCTTTGGGCGCATTTCGGTGATCAGCCTTTTGAACGCGGCAACCTGGACGCGGGCCGCCTGTCTTGGCTCTTTGGCCGCGAAGTGGTGCCCGCCTGCGATTCCTTTGACCCAGCCGACTACGAGGCGCTCCTGGTGATTAACTTGCCGGTCGCGCGCGCGGCTTTCCCTGAAGCCTTCGAAGAGCCTTCGGCATGAATCTGCGTATCGAACCGTCAGATCAGCGGCTCTTGGCCGATTGGTGCAGAAGAGTGACTGAACCCTTGGTTGAATCGGTCTGCGATGCCACCTTCCATTCTACGAAGCATGGTTCTTTACCCGGACCGTCTCTCGTATACCTAGACCATACCCCTTCCCTCGCGGGGCAGCAGGAGCTTCCTACATCTCCGCTGCCCCGTCTTTTTTGCTGCATGCCCCCTCTCAGACCGGCCCGCCTGACAGCCGGTCGTCGCCGTGCTGAAGAACAGCGTGCCGCGTCGACAGTGCCGCAGCACCCCTTTTCTCGACAGACATCCCGCCCGGTCGCTGCCGCGGCGGCTTTGCCCACGATACTCAAGACCCAGAAGGACGCCCAATGTTCAAGAAAATCCTGATCGCCAACCGGGGCGAGATTGCCTGCCGCGTTGTCAAGACCGCGCGCAAGATGGGGCTGACATCCGTGGCGATTTACTCGGACGCCGACGCGCAGGCACTGCACGTGCAGATGGCGGATGAGGCGATGCACATTGGGCCGCCGCCCGCCAATCAATCCTACATTGTCATCGATAAGGTGATGCAGGCGATCAAGCAGAGCGGTGCGGAATGTGTGCACCCAGGCTACGGATTTCTGTCTGAGAATGCCAAGTTTGCCGAGGCATTGGAGGCTGCGGGCGTGGCCTTCGTCGGGCCGCCTAAGGGTGCCATCGAAAAGATGGGGGACAAGATCACCTCCAAACAGATCGCCCAAGATGCAGGCGTGAGTACCGTGCCGGGCTACATGGGGCTCATTGAGGATGCCGATGAAGCGGTCAAGATTTCCAATGATATTGGCTATCCGGTGATGCTCAAAGCCTCTGCGGGCGGCGGCGGCAAAGGCATGCGCATCGCATGGAACGACACGGACGCGCGCGAAGGCTATCAGTCCTCCAAGAACGAGGCGGCCAACAGCTTTGGCGATGACCGCATCTTCATCGAAAAGTTCGTGACCCAGCCACGCCACATCGAGATCCAAGTGCTCTGCGATGCCCACGGCAACGGCATCTACCTGGGCGAACGGGAGTGTTCGATCCAGCGACGCAACCAAAAAGTGGTTGAGGAGGCACCCTCTCCGTTCCTGGACGAGGCCACGCGCAAGGCCATGGGGGAGCAGGCCGTGGCTCTGGCCCAGGCCGTGGGCTATACCAGCGCGGGCACGGTGGAGTTCATCGTCGATGGGGATAAGAATTTCTACTTTCTGGAAATGAACACCCGCCTGCAGGTGGAACACCCCGTCACCGAGCTCATCACAGGCGTGGACCTCGTGGAGCAAATGATCCGCGTGGCAAACGGCGAAAAGCTCAGCATCACGCAGGAAGATGTCACCCTCACCGGCTGGGCGATTGAGAACCGGCTCTATGCCGAGGATCCTTACCGCGGCTTTCTGCCCTCCATTGGCCGCTTAACCCGGTACCGGCCGCCGCAAGAATTGGCGGCTGGACCCTTGAGCGACACTGGCAAGTGGGCCGATAACGCGCCGACCGCCCCGATGGCCGTGCGCAATGACACGGGCGTCTATGAGGGCGGTGAGATCTCAATGTACTACGATCCAATGATCGCAAAGCTCTGCACCTGGGCCCCGAGCCGTGCTGAGGCGATTGAGCAGATGCGGGTCGCGCTGGACCGGTTTGAGGTGGAGGGGATCGGGCACAATCTGCCTTTCCTCTCTGCCGTTATGGATCATCCCAAGTTTGTCTCCGGCGATATGACCACGGCGTTCATCGCGGAGGAGTATCCAGACGGTTTTGAGGGGGTCACGCTGCCCGATGCAGAGTTGCGTCGCATTGCCGCCGCTTGCGCTGCCATGCACCGCGTGAGCGAGATCCGCCGCGCCCGCGTTTCGGGTCGCATGGACAATCACGAACGCAAAGTCGGCAGCGATTGGAACGTCAATTTGCAGGGTCAATCCTTTGATGTCGAGATTGCGGCTGATCCAGAGGGCTCCACCGTGCACTTTGATGGCGGCACATCACTGCGCGTGGCGGGGGCTTGGTCCCCCGGGCATCAGCTTGCAGACATGACAGTCGCGGATGCGCCCCTGGTGATGAAAGTCGGCAAGATCTCGGGCGGTTTCCGCATCCGCACCCGTGGCGCAGATCTCAAGGTGCACACCCGCAGCCCACGCCAGGCGGCGCTCGCTAGGCTTATGCCGGAGAAAGTCGCGCCCGACACCTCCAAGATGCTGCTTTGCCCGATGCCAGGGCTGGTCGTGAAAATGGATGTGGCGGAGGGCGACGAGGTGCAAGAGGGCCAAGCGCTTTGCACCATTGAGGCCATGAAGATGGAGAACATCTTGCGCGCAGAGCGCAAAGGCACGGTCGCCAAAATCAACGCGGGCGCAGGTGACAGCCTCGCCGTCGATGACGTCATCATGGAATTCGAGTGAACGCGGATTTGGGCATATCGCGCACACCGCAGCAGCTTTGCATCACGCAGGGAGGCTTCTGCGCGGGCTCGCCCATGTCTCAGCTGTCCTGGTCGCTTTCCTTGGCCTCACGGATCTCGCGCTGGCGCATCGGCATCTTGTCGATGCTGCGGCTGATCTCGCGCACGTCCCAGGGGAATGGCTTGCGCAGCTTCACACCGCCATCTTTTCCCACCAGCGTCAGCATGAACCCCCGCGGGCGCAGTTTAAGCCGTATCGGATTGCGCGCGGCGGGATCGGTGTCGGTGAGCACAACCACGTCGCGCTCGCGCAGCTCTGAGGCACGTGCCTGCAAAAGCTCGAGCTGTTCGATGTACGCCGGATCATTTTCACTGTCCGCAAAGACAACGACAGGTCTTTTTTTCCAGCGAAATTCGTTCAAATCAGGCATATCTGCCGTCACAAAGAGCGGATCCGGCTCCGCCATAGCGGTGTCCTGTGCGACGGCTTGTGCGGCAAATAGTCCAGCAATAACAATAGGGATAACGCGTTTCATTGAGTCTCCTGTTGCTAAGAATATAAGCGCGTCTTTGGGGAATGCGATGCAAAAACTGCGTGATCCTCGGATTAAGGCCGCTGCAAGAGAATTCGCCGCATGATGCACATTCAAAGCAATCGAGGGTGGGCGCGCGACATTAAAGCTGTCCAACCGGTTTGGGGAATGATGGACGTTACTGTGCACTTGGGGGCCCACCGCACGGCCACCACAAGCTTTCAGCACTATGCTCAAGACCAAGAGGCCTTTCTTGCGGCTGAGCGCGTGGCCGTCTGGGGTCCCAAACGCACGCGTCAGTCGGTTTTTCCAGGCTTTTTTCGCAACGCGCGTGCCAAAAAAGGCCGCGATGTTGCGCAGCGTGCGGCGGGGCGGCTGCGGCTGCATATGGCGCAAGCAGAAAATCAAGGCGTTGAACGGCTCTTGATCAGTGACGAGAATCTCCTGGGCACGCCCATCGACATGCTGCGTCAGGGGCGGCTTTATCCCGCCGCGGGGGAGCGGGTCGCCCGCCTCGCGCAGGCGCTGGATACCCGTTTTTCCAGCGTCGTTCTCAGCATCCGGAGCTTGGATTTGTGGTGGGCCTCGATCTGTGCCTTGTCGGTGTCGCGAGGTCATCCCATGCCCTCTTCTGACGATCTGCGCGCGATTGCGGCGCACAGGCGCGGCTGGCGCGACGTTGTGACAGACATTGCCTGCGCGATACCAGAGGGCGCTGAGATCAAGGTGCTGCCTTTTGAGCGATTTGCCGGTCAACCCGAAGCGCTGCTCTCAACCGCACTCTCAGTCGATGCACCAGCCGATGGTGGGCAGCGCTGGCTTAACCGGAGTGCGGATTTGGACACGCTGCGCAGCACATTCACCGCAGACGGGCGCGATGCCGCACAGCTACCAGATGAAGCGGGCCGTTGGCAGCCCTTTGAGCCTGAACAGATTGCGCTGCTGCGCGAGCTTTACGCAGATGATATGCATTGGCTGGTTGCAGGCGCGGATGGTTTGGCCACATCGATTGAGGAACGATCCCTGACAAGAGCGGACACAAGTGCGTCGCAGGCGGTCACGACAAAAGGACACTTCCATGACACATCCCAAGGACAACTGGCGCAAGACGGCTGAGGCGGAACTGCGCGGCCGCCCGCTTGATGATCTGACATGGCAGACGCTGGAAGGCATTCCGGTCAAACCGGTCTATGGCCCTGAAGATCTGGAAGGCTTGGGGCATATGGGCTCAATGCCGGGTGAGGCCCCCTACACCCGTGGGGTAAAAGCCACGATGTACGCCGGTCGCCCCTGGACGATCCGGCAGTATGCGGGCTTCTCCACAGCGGAGGAGTCCAACGCCTTTTATCGCAAGAACCTCGCTGCAGGACAGCAAGGTGTCTCAGTGGCCTTCGATCTGGCCACCCACCGCGGCTATGACAGCGATCACCCCCGGGTGGAGGGTGACGTGGGCAAGGCGGGCGTTGCCATTGATTCGGTTGAGGATATGAAGATCCTCTTTGACGGGATCCCGTTGGAGAAAATCTCTGTCTCCATGACGATGAACGGGGCGGTGATCCCGATCCTGGCCTGTTTCATCGTGGCCGGAGAGGAGCAGGGCGTCGCGCGCAGCGCGCTGTCCGGAACCATTCAGAACGACATCCTCAAAGAATTCATGGTTCGCAACACCTATATCTATCCGCCTGAACCCTCGATGCGGATCATCGCGGACATTATCGAATACACCTCCAATGAGATGCCCAAGTTCAACTCGATTTCGATCTCGGGCTATCATATGCAGGAGGCGGGCGCGAACCTGGTGCAGGAACTGGCGTTCACGCTGGCTGACGGGCGCGAATACGTGCGCGCGGCCATCGCGCGCGGCATGGATGTGGATAAATTCGCCGGACGGCTCAGCTTTTTCTTCGCCATCGGCATGAACTTTTTCATGGAGGCCGCGAAATTGCGCGCCGCACGGCTTTTGTGGCACCGCATCATGCAGGAGTTCGAGCCAAAAAACCCCAAATCCTCCATGCTGCGCACCCACTGTCAGACATCCGGGGTGAGCCTGCAGGAACAGGATCCCTACAACAACGTCGTGCGCACCGCGTTTGAGGCGATGTCCGCAGTGCTGGGCGGCACCCAGTCGCTGCACACCAACAGCTTTGATGAGGCGATTGCGCTCCCGACGGAGAACTCGGCCCGCATCGCGCGCAACACGCAGCTGATTTTGCAAGAGGAGACCGGTGTCACCAAGGTCGTCGACCCATTGGCCGGATCTTACTACGTTGAAAAGCTGACCGCGGATCTGGCCGAGGCCGCATGGGCGCTCATCGAAGAGGTGGAAGAGCTGGGCGGCATGACCAAGGCGGTTGCTTCAGGCATGCCGAAGCTGCGCATTGAAGAGGCTGCGGCGACCCGCCAAGCGCTCATCGACAAGGGCGATGAAGTCATCGTCGGTGTCAACAAATACCGGCGCGATCATGAAGAGCCTATCGACATCTTGGATGTCGACAACGTCGCGGTCCGTGACAGCCAAATCGCCCGGCTGCTTGAGATCCGCGACAGCCGCGATGAGAGCGCTTGCGCCGCCGCGCTTGAGGAGCTCACACGTCGGGCCACCGAAGCTGACGGCAATCTCTTGGAGGCAGCAGTCGAAGCGGCGCGGGCCCGCGCTAGCGTTGGTGAGATCAGCATGGCGATGGAAAGCGCCTTCGGACGCCACCGCGCCGAGGTCAAAACGCTCGCCGGGGTTTACGGGGCCGCCTATGAAGGGGACGCGGGCTTTGCCGCGATCCAAAAATCGGTGGAGAGCTTCGCGGAGGAAGAGGGTCGCCGCCCCCGCATGCTCGTCGTGAAGATGGGCCAAGACGGTCATGATCGTGGGGCCAAGGTCATCGCCACCGCCTTTGCGGACATCGGATTTGACGTGGATGTCGGCCCGCTTTTTCAGACGCCGGAAGAGGCCGCGCAAGATGCGGTAGACAACGACGTGCATGTGATTGGGATCAGCAGCCAGGCGGCGGGTCATAAGACCCTCGCGCCAAAGCTGATCGATGCGCTCAAAGCCTCAAAAGCCGAAGACATCATCGTCATTTGCGGCGGGGTGATCCCTCAGCAGGATTACGATTTCCTCTTCCAGTCTGGTGTGAAGGCGATCTTTGGCCCTGGCACCAACATTCCCACGGCAGCCGAGGACATCCTCAATCTGATCCGGTCTGCCCGCGCTGCATGAGCGTCATCCGTCCTGCAACCCAGCCAGATGCGCCGGCCATCGCGGCGCTCTGGAATGCGATGATCCGCGAGACACTTGCGACCTTCACCACCGAGGAGAAGCTCTTCTCTGACATTGAGCAGATGATCGCGCAGCGCACGGAGGCGTTTTGGGTCGCTGAGCATGAGGGGGGCGTTGTGGGTTTCATCACCTATGGTCCGTTCCGAGGCGGTCCAGGCTACGCCCATACGCGTGAGTTGAGCATCGTCTTAAGCGCAGAGGCGCAAGGGCAGGGGATCGGTCGCGCTCTCATGACATGCGCGGTTGCGGCAGCGACGGCCCGAGGCATCCGCACCCTCATTGCCGCAATCAGCAGTGCCAACCCCGGGGCGATTGCCTTTCACACCGCCCTTGGCTTCACCAAATCAGGACATCTCACTGAGGTGGGCTTCAAACGCGGTCAGTGGCTGGACCTCATTCTCATGCAAAAGCGTTTAACACCGACAGGCTAAGACCGGCTGCCGTCACCTCAACCCCGCCGGTCGGCTTTGCAGAACCCAAACGCTGCGCCGCTTTTGGGATTCAGCTTTTCCACGAAGCGGGCTAAGCTTACCCCATGTCGATCTGGTCGCGCATATCTGAGGCGCTCGCGGCGCTCACCTCGGGGGAGGGCCTTGCCGCGGTCTTTGACCGACTGCGCAACCCGCCTGAACGCTCGGTCGCCTTCACCATCGCGGTCATCGCGCTCGGTGCCAAGATGGCCAAGGCGGACGGGCTGGTGACCCGCGATGAGGTCACCGCGTTTCGCGAGGTCTTTCAAATTGCAGAGGCCGACGCGGAGGGCGCGGCGCGTGTCTTCAACCTCGCGCGCCAAGATGTTGCGGGCTTTGACGATTACGCCAAACGCATTGCCGCTATGTTTCGAGATGACCCTCACATGCTGAGCGATCTGATGGAGGGGCTCTTTCACATCGCCATGGCCGACGGGATGTATCACCCCAACGAAGATGCGTTTCTCGATGACGTGGCCCACATCTTTGGTATGTCGGACGCTGAGTTTGCCACGCTTAAAGCGCGGTTTGTTCCCGACCAGAGCCCGCTGCCCCATGTCGTGCTAGGCATCGCCGCCGATGCAGGCCTTGACGAGGCGCGCGCGGCCTGGCGGGCATTGGTGCGCGCCAACCACCCCGATGCGCTCGTGGCGCGCGGCCTGCCGGAGGAAGCCATTCGCATGGCCGAAAAGCGCATGATCGACATCAACCGCGCGTGGGAGACGATCTCCGGCAAGGCGGCCTGATGCGCATCGCCACCTACAACGTCGAATGGTTCAATGCGCTTTTTGACGACGAGGGAGAACTCTTGAACGACACAGGCTGGTCCGCGCGCCATAATGTGACCCGCGCTGCCCAAACCGCCGCCCTGGGCCGCGTTTTCCAAGCGATGGACGCTGATGCGGTGATGGTGATTGAGGCACCTGATCAATCACGCCATCGCTCCACCATCAAAGCCTTAACGACCTTTGCCCATGAATTTGGCCTGCGCACGCGCGAAGTGGTGCTCGGGTTTGCCAACGACACGCAGCAGGAGATTGCGCTCCTTTATGATCCCGATGTGATCACAGCCGCGCATGATCCGGGGGGGTCTTTGTCGGGGCCGGGCGGTGCCGCAGGCGCACCGCGCTTTGATGGCACCCTGCGCATAGATCTGGACATTGACGCGACCGAAGACGCGGTTGTCTTCTCAAAACCGCCGCTTGAGGTCCGCGTTGAGACGCGCGGTGGCCTGGAATTTCATATGATCGGCGCGCACCTTAAATCCAAGGCACCGCACGGCGCGCGCTCGCACGAAGAGGCAATGCGCATTGCGATTGCCAACCGCCGCAAGCAGTTGGCCCAAGCGATTTGGCTGCGCCGCCGGATCGAAGATCATTTGACCGAGGCTACGCCGCTGATCGTGCTCGGTGATCTCAACGACGGTCCGGGGTTGGATGAGTTCGAGCACCTCTTTGGCCGCTCATCGGTTGAGATCGTTCTGGGGCACGGCACGCCAAAGCCGCTTTTTGATCCCCACGCGCGCCGCGCGCTCAGCCCCCAGGCCTTTGCCCTGCCAACGACGGCGCGGTTCTGGATCCGCGATGAAGCGCGCTACCTACAGGCCTTGCTGGATTACATTATGGTGAGCCCGGCTCTGAGGGCGCGAGCCCAGGGTTGGCGCATATGGCATCCGCTTGATGATCCTGAATGCTGGCGCAATCCGGATCTGCGCGATGCGCTCGTCACCGCCTCTGACCATTTCCCCGTGACATTGGATCTGACCGACCTCTCGTAATCGTGGCGTTGACCCCCTATGTTCACGTCGTGAAGCGGATTTTGAGTACGACCTTAGCGATGAGTTTGCTTGCGGCGTCAGCGCAAGCAGAGGAAGAGCGCGGCCTGTCGATCATGGAACGCGGCGCGCAGCTTTTCTTCGAAGGCCTGATGAAAGAGATGGAACCTGCGATCGAAGAATTCTCAGGGTTCGCAGATCAAATCGGCCCGGCCATGCGCGACTTCGTCGTTGAAATGGGCCCCAAACTCTCAACCCTGCTGGAAGAAGTGCAGGATTGGAGCGTCTATGAAGCGCCTGAGATCTTACCCAACGGTGATATCATCATCCGCCGCAAACCGGATCCAGACGGGGATGCACCCTCTGAGGCCCCAGCACCGCAGGTCGAGCTTTAGGGGTTGGTCAAAGTTACGCCGGGCCGCTCAATTGGGTCAAAAGTCATCAGCGTCTTAGCCTGACTTCTTTTTCCGCCGTTTCACCTTTACCGCGATGTCAGCGGCAAGCGATGTGGCCAGCGAGTTCAACCGCGCTTCTGCCACCTCGCCGAAGAGAGGCATCATTTCTGGCGTCAGCCGCAACTCCAACAGCCTTTTCTTCGCAAACCAGCGCAGTTCGCCGCTATCTTCCCCTTTGCCGGTCCAAAGCATTGCGCCAAACCGCATGGCCTTGCCCAGAACTTCCGCTTCGGCCTGGGTTTTCTCATCGATCATCTCATAGAGGTCTAGAAAACGGGTATTCTGCCGCTTGTTGGAATAGCGATGCAGCAGCGCCAGACCCAAAAACACGCGTTCGCTGTGCTTCAGCCCGCCCAGGTTGGCGCGGGTGGCCGCGTCAAAGCACACTTCCGCGCGGTAATCAGGATGCGCACGCCAACTGACATCGTGCAGATGGCAGGCCGCGCGCACCAGGCGCTGCCGTTGCGGCTTGGCGCTTTTGTAAAGCGGCAGGATAAAACGATAAAGCTCCTTGCCAAATCCCGGGATGCGCGCGTCTTTGGCCTCTGAGAATTGGCACGCCTCGATTAACGGATCGCGATCGCGCAGGCGTTGGGGCATCTGTTCGTAAAGCATGCCCTCGCGGATCCCGTAGCTGGAAATCGCGATGTCTTTGGGCTTGAACGTCTTGACCACTTGCTCCAGCACTTCGGCGGCATAGGGCACCAGAGCCATCCGTGTCGCAGATATTCCCGAGGTTGTCCGCAGATCCTCAATGTCGGTCTCTTTGATGTAGCGGACCGTGTCGCGCACCGCCTTGGCCGTCATGCGGTATTCGTGCAAGACGGCCAGGGGATAGGCGCAACGCAGCATGTCGATGCGGGCAATCGCGCGCCACGACCCACCGACCAAAAACAGGCGATCCCGCTGCGGCCCCATCGTTTCCTGCAACTCCTGCATCACCGCGCGAATGTGCAGGGCCCGCCCCTTGGCACCACCTTTGACGTCGCGCAGCTTTAGAGGGCCAAGGCGCGCACTGACCCGGCGGCCGACACGCCCGCCCGAGATTTCCGCCAATTCCAGAGAGGATCCCCCAATGTCGCAGACCAACCCATAGGCACCGGGCCAGCCCAGCAGAACACCTTGCGCCGAGAGCCGCGCCTCTTCGCGCCCGTCCAAAACCCAGATGCGCAACCCGGTCTCGCGCAGCACGTCGGCCTGAAAAGCTTCGCCATCAGAAGCCTCGCGCACCGCCGCAGTTGCGACGACCGAGAGCTCGCTCAACCCCATGTTGCCAGCCAGCTTGCTAAAGCGGCACATGGCGGACAGCGCGCGCGCGCGCCCCTCGACCGACAGATGCCCCGTCTCCGAGAGGCCTGCGCCGAGCCCGCACATGATCTTTTCGTTAAAAAAGTAAGCAGGTGACCGGGCAGCACCGTCAAAAACCACCATCCGCACCGAGTTTGAACCGATGTCAACGACGCCCACGCGTGATAGGGCGCGCGCACTGGGATCTTCGAAAAGCGGTTTTCCAAAAAGACCTGCGTCCACCAGACCGGTCTCAGGCACGACGGCGCGCGGTGGTTGCTTGTAGTCGTCCATATCCGCAAGTCCCAACTGCGCCGGGTGCAACATGAGGCAGGTCCGGTGCTCCGTCAAACACTATCCGTAGCCTACTTTTGTCGCACCTGATGGCCGCAATGGCTCAAAGGGCCATGCCCTACCGCTACAGCGCCCTGCCTGAAACTTGAAGCGACGATACCCTGACACGCTTCGCGCTCTTGTGACATCGGCGATACGTGATGCCTCATGTCAAAGGCGGGACGCTTTAGTCGTCCGTATGGGTCAGTTGCGGCACATCCGCTGCACCCGCAGATCCGCGGCCCGAAAGGGACGGATTTTCCATGAAAAAGCGGTGGCAGTTGAAGGTAAATTGACCTTCCTGCCAGTCAGGGCGCGCGAAACTGCCATCGGGGGCCATCAGCCAGCTTTGGGCCACATCAGCAAGGTTGGCTGCCATGATCTGGCTGGTGATCTGCGCTTTTACGGTGTGGTTTTTGATCTCTATGAGCGTCTCAATCCGCCGGTTGAGGTTGCGGCCCATCCAATCGGCGGAGGAGATGAACACCCGTGCTTTTTTATGCGGCAGCCCGTGACCGTTGCCAAAACAGACGATGCGCGAATGCTCCAAAAACCGCCCAACGATGGATTTCACGCGGATGTTGTCGGACAGGCCTGTGATGCCGGGGCGCAGGCCGCAAATGCCGCGGATCACCAGGCTGATCTTCACGCCCGCCTGGCTTGCCGCGTAAAGCGCGTCGATGATCTCCGAATCGATGAGGCTGTTCATCTTGGCCCAGATCACCGCCGGTTTCCCGGCCGTGGCATGCGCAGCCTCGGCCGCGATCATGTCCAACAGGCGGGCCTTGAGCGTTGCGGGTGAAATCGCAAGGTTGGTCAGGCTTTCGGGTTGCGCGTAGCCGGAGAGATAGTTGAACACCTTCGTCGCATCCCGGCCCAGATCCGCGTCGCAGGTGAACAATGACAGATCCGTGTAGACCCGGGCAGTGATTGGATGATAATTGCCCGTGCCGTAATGGGTATAGGTGACAAGCTGATCCCCCTCTCGCCGAACCACGGTGGAAATCTTGGCATGGGTTTTCAGATCAATGAATCCGTAGACCACATGCGCGCCCGCCCGCTCTAATCGGCGGGACTGGCGGATGTTGGCGGCCTCGTCAAAGCGCGCTTTGAGTTCCACCAACGCCGTGACCGATTTGCCATCCTCCGCAGCCTCGCACAGCGCCTCGACGATGGGACTGTCCCGCGACGTTCGGTAGAGCGTCTGCTTGATTGCCACGACGTTGGGGTCCCGCGCAGCCTGCTGCAAAAACCGGATGACCATGTCGAAGGTCTCATAAGGGTGGTGCAGCAACATGTCCTTTTGCCGGATCGCAGCAAACATATTGCCGTCAAAGTCGCTCACGCGCTCAGGCACGCGCGGGGTGAAGGACGGCCAAAGCAAGTCGGGCCGGGCATCCGCCACAAGCTCAGACAGATTGGCCATCCCGAGCATGCCATCAAGCTCAATGACATCGCGTAAGTGCACCCCAAGCTCTTCCATGACAACCGCCTTGAGCCCTTCTGGCGCACCGGCCGAATGGGTCAGACGCACCACTTCGCCCCGGCGGCGACGTTTGAGCGCGACCTCAAACTCACGCACCAGATCTTCAGCCTCTTCTTCAACTTCCAGATCGCTGTCGCGCAAGACCCGGAACTCGAAATGCGCTTTGAGCGCGTAACCTGGAAAAAGGTCTGGGATTTGGATCAAAAGAAGATCTTCAAGCGGGAGATAGCGTTGCGAACCTTCTGGTGCGGGCAGCGGCACAAAACGGTCGATCTGCGCGGGCACCGGCAGCAGCGCTTGAAGTTTTCGCTTGTCGCTCGTGCGCTCTAACTGCAGGGCAAGGGCGTATCCGGTGTTGGGAAGGAACGGAAAAGGGTGCGCTGGATCAATCGCCAGCGGCGACAAAACAGCGAAAACTCTGTTCAAAAAAACGTCCTTGAGGTAGGTGAGATCGTCCTCGGAGAGATCAGGTATCCGCTCAAGATGCATGTTTTGGGCGTCCATCTCCGCGATCAGATCCACCAGAACACGCTGCTGGGTGATCATCAGCTTGCGCGCATCCTCGTTGATCAGCACCAGCTGCTCTGCTGGGCTGAGGCCGTCGGCGGCGGGCGTGGTGTTTCCGGCCTGCGCCAGCTCGCGCAGACCTGCCACGCGCACCGTGTAAAACTCATCGAGGTTCTTGGCTGAAATGCTCAAGAACCGAAGGCGTTCCAGCAAAGGTACCCGCGGGTTTTCCGCCTCTTCCAAAACGCGCCAGTTGAACCCCAGCCAACTCAGCTCACGATTGTAAAAGCGCCCGGATCCCTGCGGATCAAGCTCAAGCATGTCTGTGGCTGGGGGGAAGTCGCCCTGCAGAAAGTCTGTCTGTGTCATCCGGTCCCTTCTTTGCGCGCATAAAGGGTGAGGGCAAGATCGCTGGCCATGGTCAAGGCCGATCCAACGGGGACCGGGCTTCGAGCACCTGCGCGGCCAACCGGCGCGTCACCGGCTTTTTCTGCGCCAGACTCGCCGCATCAAGGCGGTCGACCAGTGCTATTGCCGCGGCAAAGGAGCGGTCCATCCGGCTCAAGAGATAGGGGATCAGATCAGGCTTGGGCGTCAGCTGACGGTCCGAGAGCAACTTCACGAGAAGCGCTGAGAGCAACGTGTCATCAGGTGCATTAAGGGCCACCGCAACGCTGCCCTGGATGCGGCTTTTCAAATCGGGCAGCGCGATGCCCCATCGCGCAACATCACCCCTCCCGGTGAGCAGCAGCGCCTGACCTTCCGCCAAGGCCATGTTGTGCAAGTGAAAGAGTAGCGCCTCTGCATGCGCGTCACTGGCGATTTCGGGCACGTCTTCGACAGCAATTGAGCCGCGCACCGCCTCGACCGCGATGTCGATGTGCGGCAGATCCCGCGCGGCAACAATCTGCGCCCCCGACAGGGCCGCCCAGACATGGGTCAAATGCGTTTTGCCTGAGCCTTCGGGGCCTGTCAGTACCAGTTTGCGGCCCGCCCAGTTTTGCCAGTCCTCCACCAAGTGCAGCGCGGCGGCATTGGACGGCGCCGCAAAGAACGCGTCGCGCCCCAGCGCGGTGCGGCTGGGCAGATCGAGGCTCAATTGTTCTGCCATATCAGCTTTCTTCGTCTTCTGCGTGTTGCCCGGTGCCCCGATAGAGCAGGCTTTCTTTATATTGCTCTATGCCAAACCGGGTCAGGACGCCGAGCGCAGCCGCCAAGGGCACCGCGACCAGGAGCCCAACAAACCCAAAAAGCGAGCCAAAGACCGACATGGCCAGGATCAGCCACACCGGGTGGAGCCCGACGGAATTGCCCACGAGTTTGGGCGTGAGCACGTTACCTTCCGCGACCTGGCCGATCCAAAAGATACCAGCGACAAGGCCGATCGAAACCCACTCCCCCCAAAATTGGAAAAGGGCGAGCCCAAGGGCGAGCGCCCCGCCCAAGAGCGCGCCGAGGTAGGGTATGAAGGTGACAAGGCCTGCGATAAAGCCCACGACGAGGCCGAATTGCAAACCCACCAGCATCAGCGCAATCGCATAATACGTCCCAAGGATCAGGCAGACCGTGCCCATGCCGCGCACAAAAGACGACAAGGTGCCATCGATCTGGCGTGCCAACATGCGGATCGTCGGGGCGTGATCGCGGGGCAAAAGGCTGTCAACCGCGGCCACCATCCTGTCCCAATCGAGCAGCAGATAGACCGCCACCACCGGTACGATCACAAACAGCACCACCAGGTTGATGATGCCCGCAAAGGAGGCAAATACCGTTTCCAAAAGTTGGCCGCCCCGTTCTTGGATCGTTGCCCCAACAGCGGTGAGCGAGCCGCGCAGGGTGGAGTTTTCATCCAGAAGATCGGGAAATCTCTCGGTTAGAAACCCGGTGAACTGCCGGAAAAGCTCTGGTGCGGTTTCGAGCAACGTGGCCGCTTGGCCCACGAGATTTGGGATGACCAACAGCGCCAGCACGACGAAAATCAGCAGGCCAAACACGGTGATGATGGATGTGGCCAGCACCCGACTGCAGCCCAATCGCTCCAACCGGTCGGCCACAGGATCGAGGAAATAGGCGATGGCCCCGCCCAGCAAAAACGGCATGAGGACATTACCGATGAACCAAAGCGCGACCATGAAGACAATCGCAGCGATGCCCCAGTACTTCAGTTGTTCTCGAATTGGCAGCGCCATCGGTGTCTCTTGTTTCTTGCCTATCGCTGAAAGTAAGAACGCGCGCCCCTTCCGCAATGGGTCCTCTTCGACTTTCAGCAAGCGGCGCGGCGGGCGGTCACATGCCAGCTATACCCTCGCCCATAACCCGTGCCAAGGCGCTGTCGCGCTGATCCTGCGCCGGTCGGCCGCGCGGACCAAGAGCCTGGCAAACAGTGGATTGTGTCTTTTTGGGTGTTCAATTACCCAAGCAGAAATCATCTTCGAGGGAGCCTGGACAATGCGCCTGAGCCGGTACTTCTTGCCTGTGCTGAAAGAAAACCCCGCGGAAGCGCAGATCGTGAGCCACCGGCTGATGTTGCGGGCGGGCATGATCAAACAATCGGCCGCGGGGATCTATTCCTGGTTGCCGCTCGGCTTCAAGGTGCTGCGCAAGCTTGAGAACATCGTGCATGAAGAGCAGGCGCGCGCTGGTCATATGGCGGTGCTGATGCCGACGATCCAATCCGCAGATCTTTGGCGGGAGAGCGGTCGCTATGATGCTTATGGGGACGAGATGCTGCGCATCACCGACCGAAGCGGGCGCGAGATGCTCTTTACGCCCACAGCGGAAGAACTGATCACCGACATCGTGCGCGCGCATGTGCGCAGCTACAAGGATCTGCCGCTGACGATGTATCAGATCCAGTGGAAGTTCCGCGATGAGATCCGCCCCCGTTTTGGCGTGATGCGAGGCCGCGAATTCTACATGAAGGACGGCTATAACTTTGATCTCACGAAAGAAGAGGCGCTGCACGCCTACAACCGTCATCTCGTGACTTATCTGCGCACCTATGAGCGCATGGGGCTGCAAGCCATCCCGATGCGCGCGGATTCTGGCCCCATCGGCGGTGACTACACGCATGAGTTTCTGGTCCTCGCAGAGACAGGGGAGTCGGAGGTTTTCTATGACAGCGCGGTCACGGATCTGACGTTTGGCGACCGTGACATCGACTATGATGATAAAGCGCAATGCGCTGAGATCATGGAAGAATTAACCTCCCGCTATGCCCGGACGGATGAGACTCATGACGCCGCTCTGTTTGAGGCGATCCCCGAAGCGCGGCGGCGCAAAGCGCGCGGCATTGAGGTGGGGCAGATCTTTTACTTTGGCACCCAGTACTCAGAAGCGCTCAACGCCGTCGTGCAGGGGCCGGATGGTCAGAATGTGCCGCTGCACATGGGCAGCCACGGGATTGGGGTGAGCCGTCTGCTGGGGGCCATTATCGAGGCGAGCCATGACGAGAGCGGGATCATCTGGCCTGAGGGCGTCACGCCCTTTCATGCCGGTATCGTGAACCTCAAGCAGGGGGACGCAGAGGCGGACGCTGCCTGCGAGGGGCTTTATGCCGCGATCACGCGCGCGGGGCTTGAGCCGCTCTATGACGATCGCGATGAGCGCGCGGGGGGCAAGTTTGCCACAATGGATCTGATCGGCCTGCCTTGGCGGATCACGGTGGGTCCGCGGGGGCTCAAAAACGGGGTGGTTGAGCTCACTTCTCGCCGGTCTGGTGAGAGCGTTGAGCTTCCGCCCGAAAAGGCGGTCGAGCGGCTTATTGAGATCTACGCGCCGCATCGCTCAGGCGGCTCTCGTTCATGCTGCACCCGGTCTTCTGGCTTGCCTTGACGGGCCAGCCCCAAGGCCTCACGGTGCCGCGCAACACGAGCAGGAGCCAAAATGGCCAAAACCGCCCCCTTTGCCCGGTTTGAATGGATGATCGCCTGGCGCTACCTGCGCGCGCGCCGCGCCGAGGGCGGTATCAGCACGATGACTTGGATCAGCTTGATCGGCATCACGTTGGCGGTCTTCGCGCTGATCGCAACCCTGTCTGTACGCTCCGGCTTTCGGGCTGAGTTTGTCGATACGATCCTGGGGGCAAACGCCCATGTCACCGTTTACCAACTGGGCGCGGTGAATGCGCAGGGTCAGATCGACCGGCGCATTGCAGACTACGAGGCGCTCGCCTCCCAGGTGGCTGAGGTGCCCGGCGTGACCCGTGTGGCCCCGCTCATCCGTCAGCAGGTCATGGCAAACTATCAAAATAGCAACATCGGCGTCGAGATGTACGGCATCGCACCCGCCGATCTTAAGACAATTCCGCGGATTGCGGGATCCACAGAAGCGCGGGGCGACATCGAACGCTTTGCCGACGGTGTGGCGCTTGGCCAGGGTGTGGCCCGTGCGCTTGGCGTCGCGGTCGGGGACCGCGTGCGGCTCATCTCGCCCAATGGGGTGCGCACCGCCTTTGGCACCAGTCCGCGCGTGAATGCCTATGAGGTGGTCTATATCTTCTCCGCCGGCCGCTATGACATCGACCGAACGCGGGCCTATCTGCCCATCGAAGAAGCGCAATCCTTCTTTAATCGTGAGGGGTTTGCGGACGAACTTGAGGTGATGATTGAGCGCCCTGAGGCCGTCACGGCCATTGCCCCCGCAATCCTGCAGGCAGCCGGAGAGCGCGGCCAGATTTGGACCTGGCAAGACGCGTCGCGGTCCTTTCTCAACGCGCTCGACATCGAAGACCGGATGATGTTCGTGATCCTCTCGGTCCTGGTACTGGTCGCGGCGATGAACATCGTCTCGGGCCTTATCATGCTGGTTAAAAACAAAGGGCGCGATATCGGCATTTTGCGCACGATGGGCCTCAGTGAAGGCACAATCCTGCGCGTGTTCTTCATCTGCGGGGCGGCAACAGGGCTCATCGGCACCGTGCTCGGCGTCATCCTCGGGTGCCTCTTCGCCCTCAATGTGGATCAGATCTTTGCCTTTGTGAATTACCTTTCCGGCGACACAGCTTGGGATGCGTCGATCCGGGGGATCTACTACTTGCCGGCAGAGTTGCGGCTGGCGGATGTGCTTTCCGCCGTTGCGCTCTCCTTGGGCCTGTCGTTCATCGTGACGCTCTTTCCAGCGCGGCGCGCGGCGCGGATGAACCCCGTTGAGGCCCTGCGGTATGAGTGATGCGGTGCTCACCATGTCGCAGGTGACAAAGGCTTTCAATCGCGGAAAACCAAATGAAGTCAATGTGCTGCGCGGCGTTGATCTTTTTGTGACCGCTGGGCAGACCGTCGCTCTTGTCGCGCCCTCCGGCGCGGGTAAATCGACGCTTTTGCAGATCGCGGGGCTCTTGGACACGCCCGATGGCGGCATGGTTAGCATCAGCGGTGTGCAGATGACCGGCCAGTCGGACGCGCGGCGCACCGCAGCGCGCAGGGCCTCGGTGGGCTTTATCTACCAGTTTCACCACCTTCTGCCCGAGTTCTCAGCCGTGGAAAACATCGTCCTCCCGCAATTGGCCAATGGCGTGGGCACGGGAGAGGCCACCGCGCGGGCGCAGGACTTGCTGGGTCGCGTCGGGCTGACCGGCCGAGCCGCGCACCGCCCCGCCGCCCTTTCAGGCGGAGAGCAGCAGCGGGTCGCCTTCTGCCGCGCGCTTGCCAATGCGCCCAAACTTTTGCTCGCCGATGAGCCCACAGGCAACCTCGACCCCGCGACCTCGGATCAGCTTTTTGACGGTCTGATGGATCTGGTGCGGGGCACCGGCATGGCCGCGTTGATTGCCACGCACAATCACGCTTTGGCCGCGCGCATGGACCGTGTGGTTGCGTTGATTGACGGACAATTGCGCGAGAGCGGAGCCTAGGGGACAGTGATGAAGATCGCAGTGCAAGAAATTGACGACACAGTGAAAACCGCGCTCCTGAAACATGGTGCAGACGCCTTTGCGGCAGCCGAAGTGGCGCGGGCCGTTGCCGCGGCAGAGGCGGCGGGGAACAAGATCTGCGGGCTCTACTACGTGGAAAGCTATTGCGCGCAGCTGCTCAGCGGTCGCGTGAAGGGCCGCGTCACACCCACCGTGACCCGCCCGCGGCCTGGCACGGTGCAGGTGGACGCCCATTACGGTTTTGCCCAACCCGCCTTCACCGCGGGCCTGCCAGTTGCCTGCGATGCCGCGCGAGAGGGCGGTGTGGCAACGCTCGCCGTGGGGCACGCGCACACCTGCACGTCGTTGGGCTATTTCACCGAACAGATCGCGCGCGCGGGCTGCATCGGCCTGGGCTTCACCAATGCCACGCCGATCGTGGCCGCCCCCGGCGGCAAGACCCGCGTCATCGGCACGAACCCCATTGCCTTCTCAGTACCCGACGGCGTGGGTGGCGTTGCCATGCAATTCGATCAATCGACCACTGTGGTTGCCTTGGGCAAGATCACCATAGCCAAAGCGGCGGGAGAGCCGATCCCCGAAGGCTGGGCCGTGGATGCGCAAGGCCATCCGACGACAGATCCTGAGGCCGCCCTCAACGGATCTCTGGTGTCGGTGGGTGGCTACAAGGGCTGGGGCTTTGGCCTCATGGCAGAGATCTTGGCCGCAGGCATGACCGGCGGCCTCCTTTCCAAAGATGTCGCCCCGCTCAAGGCACCGGAAGGCGCACCGCATGATCTGGGGCAATTCTACATCCTGATCGACCCTCAGGTCGCCCCCGAATTTGCAGACCGGCTGTCTCACTTAGCCGAGGCTGCCGGCGTCGATCCTGGCACCCGCATGCCGGGGCAAGGCAAGCAGCCAGTGGATCTCGTTGACGTCGAGCAAACGGTTTGGGCGCAGATGCAAAGGCTGGCGGGCAGCGCTACGCCTGTTGGGTGAACCAGACGCCCAGGGCCATCAGCGCAATGCCGCCCGCGCGGGTGGCGTTGAGCGGCGAGACCTGTGCGCCAAAAAGCCCAAAGTGATCGATGGCCGCTGCCGAGATAAGCTGGCCCAGGAGCACAAAAAACACCGCATTGCCCACGCCAAAGCGCGGCGCGATGAAGGTGATGCTGAGCACGTAAAAGCCGATGAGGGCACCGGCCAAAAAGAGGTGTTTGGGCGCGCTGGCGAACCGGTTCAGCGCATGCGGCCCCGTCACCAGCGCGACCATCAGCGCAGTGGCAAAGGCCACGATAAAGAGCACCGTTGCCGCCGCGGCGGGCGATCCGACGTGGCGGCCCAAGGCCGCGTTCATCGCGGCGAGCACGGGGATCCCGATCCCGGCCACCAGCATGATCAGCGCGTAATGCATCATCCGCAGATCCCGCCGATCTCAGCCCCGGCCCAGGGCAGGCGCACGTTCCACTCGCGCGAGGCGGGCAGGGGTTTCACTGGCATCACCGCCTCAATCAGCGCGTGCAGCCGTGCCGTACGTGGCCCGTCGGGGGCCAGCGCGCGACAGCAGACATATTCCTCTACGATAGAGGCCTGTTGCTCAAACCCAAAATCTCCAAAGGCCGGGGCCTCATCGAGTTCAAAGAGATAGGGATCGTCGCGGGTGATCTGCTCGGCCCCCGCGCGCAGAGGCGAATATCCCGAGCTGGCCCGGTTCTGCCACTGCCAGACATGGGTGATCTCATGCGCAAAGAGCATTGCTGCGATGAGGCCGATGGTGTCCGGATAGTCGGGCAGGTAGTCCTCCAGATACCAATCGCGGTCAAAGAGCACGGTATTGTAGAGCGCGACCGCCGCGGGTTTTGAGGTTACGATGGCCTCGGTCACCGGCGGCAAGATCAGCTCCCGGCAGGTGGTGCGCGGCCGTGGCTTGCGCCGAAAGGTCACCGCCCGCGTCGGCGCGCCATCGTGCAGCCGCACCCGGTCCATATTGAGCGTCTCGCCATGAAATGTCTCCAGAAACGCCTGCTCATTGGACGTGAGCGGACGGCCACAGGCGGCCAGGACAAGACAGAGAAGCAAGACGCGGAGCATAAGCGGAGTAAGCCGCGCCCAGCCCGCAGGTTCAAGCGGATTGCGCGCCTTTGCGGTAGGATGGGGGGTGATGCCATGTTTCAGCCCGCCAACGCGGGCGTGATGGGGCGTGAGAAAGTGCCTCTTTATGTGTCAACCTGTCGCACCCATGTTTTGGTTAGATCGCAGGGCAAGAGGCCCCGCGGCACAGACCGCAGCAAGATACTGCCGGAAAAGGAGAAAACCCATGCTGAAAGTGATCTTCCCCACCGTCGTCGGTTTCGCCGCCATGATGAGCGTCTGGGGCTATACAGCCGCCACCTATATGATGTGATGTGTCCCCGCTGGTTCTCATCCCTAAAACAGTCACGAAGGGCCGCGCCCGACCGCAGGTAGGGGTAAAGGCCCCGCCCATGGGGACGGTTGGGGGCTGCCCGGCTCTCTGCCGGGCGAGGTGGCGATTGAGTGCGCCCTTTAGTGGTTTTACCCCCTTTAGCCAAAGGAATCCTAGAACCACCTTGACGTTGCAATATTGAAAAATCAAAGACGATTAAGGTTGTCAAAGGGTGAGCCTTAGTTCGCTGACCAAATCTGCATATTGAAGGAAATCAGTTCCGGGCTTTTCAACTGTCCAAGGTTCTATTCTTCCTTGTTCTGTGCGATGCTCGGATCGCCTCTAACAACTGAGATCCAGAAGTACATCTCGTTAAGATCATCGCCTTTCCCAACTCTAGCAAAAGCCAAGTACTTTTTAAGCTCACCTTTCGGAAGGAACAGCGTAAGGCCTTCGAAAAAGCCCTCCTGCGCAACCTCCCGTTCAACCTCGCCAATCTCAACGCTGTTTCTGGAAGCAACCCATTCTGGAGCGAGAGAGTTAATCTCTTCAAAAACAGCGATTTTTTCTTGCGGGGACCAATCAGTTGAATCAGTGGTCAGATAGCAAAGGGCGAAGTCATGTTCGCCCTCGCCGTAATGAAACCTAATGTCCGATTTCCGATCATCGTAGGTTCGCAAAGCTGTGTTTGGCACCCAAAACAGCCCTCTGCCGGGAAAGTAGCCTTCGTCAATGAATTGCCAGCATCTGTCGATCGCCTCCATGGCCTCTTCGACAGCAGTTTTTGGAGGATAAAGGATCTTAGGGAGCACAAAACCGATTGTCAGGAGCCACAACGCGAAGACTCCGAACGATGCTGATAAGGCCAGTCCGGCCTGCAATCCGCCCTTCAATCCGCCCTTAACGCGTTCAAGACGTGTTCGCAGTCCTATTAAAAAATACCAAATAGCCGAATAGCGCTTCAAACATCCAACTCCTCCACAAACCGGGCGTTCTGCTGGATGTACTCGAACCGCAGCTCCGGCTTTTTGCCCATCAGCCGCTCGACCAAATCCCCGGTCTCACCCGGCGTGTCTTCGTCCACCGAGACGCGGATGAGTTTGCGGGTGGCGGGGTCCATCGTGGTCTCTTTGAGGTCTTTGGCGTCCATCTCGCCCAGCCCCTTGAAGCGCTGGAGGTCGATCTTGCCTTTCCCGCCGAGGCCTTTGTCCAGCCAGTGGTCCTTCTCCGCGTCGTCGAGCACGTAGCGGCGCACCGCGCCTTGCGTCAGGCGGTAGAGCGGGGGGCAGGCCAGATAGAGGTGCCCGCCGTCGATGAGCGGGCGCATCTGGGTGAAAAAGAAGGTCATCAGCAGCGAGGCGATATGCGCGCCGTCCACGTCCGCGTCCGTCATGATGATGATCTTGTCATAGCGCAATTCATCAAGGTTGAACTTCGTGCCCATCCCGGTGCCGAGCGCCTCGCAAAGATCGCGGATCTCGGCATTGCTGCTGAGCTTGCCCGCAGCCGCCCCCAGAACGTTCAACACCTTGCCGCGCAGAGGCAGGAGCGCTTGGGTCTCGCGGTTGCGGGCCCCTTTGCCGGAACCCCCGGCCGAATCGCCCTCTACGATAAAGAGCTCCGTGCCCGCGCGGTCCTTTGACGTGCAATCGGTGAGCTTGCCAGGCAGGCGCAGCTTCTTGGTGGCCGATTTGCGGGCGGTTTCTTTTTCTTGACGCCGCCGCAGCCTCTCTTCGGCGCGCAGCACCAGAAAATCGAGGATCGCGCCTGCTGATTTCGTATCCGCCGCCAGCCAATTGTCGAAGTGATCGCGCACGGCCCCTTCGGTCATCTTCTGCGCGGCTTCGGTCGACAGCCGGTCCTTGGTCTGCCCCACAAACGCCGGATCAGCGATAAAGCAAGAGACCAGCGCGCAGCCGCCCGAGATGAGATCCTCCCGCGTGATCTGGCCCGCCTTCTTGTTGCCTGCAAGCTCGCCGTAGGCTTTGATGCCCTTGAGGATCGCCGCCCAAAAGCCCGCCACATGGGTGCCGCCCTCCGGCGTGGGCACGGTGTTGCAGTAGCTTTGGATGAAGCCGTCACGGCTTGGCGTCCAGTTGATCGCCCATTCGACCTTGCCGGGGGTGCCGAACTTCTCTTGAAACGCGACGCTGCCCGCAAAGGCGGTATCGGCATAGGTCATCGCGGTGCCAAGGCTCTGCTTGAGATAGTCAGACAGCCCGCCGGGGAAGTGAAACGTGGCCTCTTGCGGCGTATCCCCATCGGCAATGGCCGACTTCCAGCGGATTTCCACCCCGGAAAAGAGATAGGCCTTAGATTGCGCGGATTTATAAAGCCGCGCGGGTTTGAACCGGTGGGTGCCAAATATCTCAGCGTCGGCGTGAAAGGTCACGGTGGTCCCGCGGCGGTTGGGGGCGGCCCCCAGCTTCTCCAGCTTGCCCAAGGGCACACCGCGCGAGAAACGTTGCTCATAAAGTTCGCGGTTGCGCGCCACTTGCACCACCATGGAATCCGACAGGGCATTCACCACGGAGGATCCCACACCGTTGAGACCGCCCGAGGTCTGATAGGCCTTGCCCGAGAACTTGCCGCCCGCGTGCAGCGTGCAGAGGATCACCTCCAGCGCGCTCTTGTCCGGGAACTTGGGGTGCGGGTCTATGGGGATGCCCCGGCCATTGTCGCGCACCGTGATCGCGTAGTCTTCGTGCAGTTCCACCTCGATGCGCGTGGCATGGCCTGCAACGGCCTCGTCCATCGCGTTGTCGAGCACTTCGGCCACCATGTGGTGCAACGCACGCTCATCCGTGCCGCCGATGTACATGCCAGGGCGCAGGCGCACAGCCTCCAGCCCCTCCAGCACTTCGATGGCGGAAGCATCGTATTTTTCAGGCTCACTGCCGGACAAAAGATCGTTCATGGGACTGCTCTCGTTGGTTTCGCATAGTGTGACAGCCCGCGCCTTTGGCTGCAATCACCGCGATGGCGGTCTTGCGGATGCCCTGTGGTGTCAATGAGGTGTCAATGGGGTGCCAATGGGGTGTCAATCTTGCCGCTTGGGCAGGCATTTTGTCGGCCTGAAAGACATGTGTTGACCATTTCGCAGGCTTGCGCCGTTTCTCAGCCCTGGGAGGGTTCCATTTTAGATCGGGCGGTGTACATGCAGCCTGAGTTTTGAGGTGATCCGAGCCATGACAGAGCAGCCCGCCCTAGCGCCACGCCCACCCTCCGATGTGCAAGCTGTCGCGCCCAGCACACTGCAAGACATGCCGGATTGGCTGTACCTGCTGCAAGAATTCGATGAGCTCTACCGGTTCGTGCCGGCGGGCGGCAGCGACCGGATCGCGGCGCACCAGCGCAAAACGCGGGAAGCCATTGCCCGGCTCTTGCGGGCCCCGACCCAAGTGCGATTGCAGCCCAAGGCGACAAAACCGGTGGTCGCGCATCTGCGCCGTGCCCTTGACGAGGGGCGCCAAACCGTGATGGCGCCGATGGTGCGTGCCTTGGATGCGGTGCGCCCGGATCTTAGCTGGCAATACGGCTATGAAAAGGTGCCGCGCGGGCTGCAGAACAAATACGCCTATGCCGAGATCGGCGGGCCCAACGGGCCTATTCTGACCGAGGATATCATCTTGGGCGTGGTGCTTTTCGCGCCGAACTGCACCTATCCCGCGCACGCCCACCAAGGCATCACCGAGAGCTATCTTTGCCTCTCGGGCGCGGTTTCTGAGAACCACCAGGGCGTCTATGTGCCGGGCTCTATGATCTTTAATCCGCCCGATCACCTGCACCGCATCACCGTGGGCAAACGCGAACCGGCGCTTTTGGCCTACGCCTGGATGGGCGACCGCGAAGACCTTTCAAACCAACGCATGGTGTTTTCGCGCAGTCGCCGGTAACCCCGCTAGCGCGGGTCGGGCGGCATCCAGTCCAAGATAGCTTCTGCCACGGCAGCCGGTTTTTGGTGGTGCAGCCAATGGTCGGCCCCCTCAATCTCCACACGTGTGAGATCGGGTGCAAAGGTCTCTAACCCTTCGGTCGTCTTGGGCAGGAGCGCGGTGTCGTTCATGCCCCAGATGAGCAGATGCGGGCAGCGCACGTGCAGTTTCTCAACCGGCAGGTCTGGCGCATCCGTCAGCGCCACGCCCGGTGTTCCCACGACCAGCGGCGAGGCGCAGTACCAATTGAGCATGCCGCGCAACCGTCCAGGCCGCGCCCATTCTGCCTGGTAGGCCGCCTCAGTTTCCGCATCAGACCAGGCATGATCCATCTTGGCACAGAACAGCGTTTTGAGCTTGGCAAAATCATTTGTGGCAAGCTTCTCCTCCGCCCCCTCGGCGCGCAAAAAGTGCATGTATTGCGAGGCTTCACATTGCGCGCCCCCCTGTGCGAGGGCACGCTGAAAAAGCAGCGGGTGCACGCCGTTCATGATGATGAGGCGCGACACGAGATCGGGGCGGGAAAAAGCGAGCGCATAGGCCACTGCCGCCCCCCAATCATGGCCAAGCACCGTGACGGGCGCATCACCGATCAGCGCGACCATATCGCCCACCAGCTTGCCTGTCGCATAATCCGCGACGTCAACAGGGGCCCAGCTTTGGCCAAAGCCGCGCTGATCGGGCGCAATGCAGTGAAACCGCGTCGAAAGACCCTGCGCTAACGTCTCCCAAGCCCCCCCGTATTCGGGAAAGCCGTGCAGCATCAGGAGTTTTGGTAGGTGCCGCGCGCCCCAGCGCCGGACAAAGAACGTCTCTCCGTTCAGCCTCTCAAAGCCTTCTCTGGCGGCACTCTCTTGCATGTGGCGGATCTCCTTTGCCGCCATTCTGCCTGCGCGGCTTTCGCTGTCCAGCCCGACGTCACGTGCCCCCTCTGGCACGTATCCAACAGGCGCAAGCTATAGCCCCTTTTCCTTTGCGCAGGCGCGGCGTAAGGCAAAGGGCCATGACACCCGGAATGACATACAGCGGGCACGCGCGCGCGATCCTCACCCTCGGTCTGCCGCTCATCGGTGGGCATCTGGGGCAGGTGGCCATCGGGGTGACCGATACCGTTATGCTGGGCTGGTATTCGGTCGAAGCTTTGGCCGCTGTCACCCTGGGCAGCACCTATTTCTTCGTGCTGATGATCTTTGGCTCAGGCTATGCTTGGGCCGTGATGCCGATGGTCGCGACTTTCGCGGCCGAGGAAGACGACACGAGCATCCGCCGCGCGACACGCATGGGCATCTGGCTCTCGCTCGGCTTTGCCTGCTGCGCGCTGCCGGTGATGCTGCTCGCCGGACCGCTCTTGCGCATGCTGGGCCAGGGAGAGGCACTCGCGGCGGACGCGGGGGCGTATCTCGCGGTCGCGGGGTGGGGCATCTTCCCCGCGCTCCTGGTCATGGTCCTCAAATCCTACCTTGCCGCGTTGGAGCGCACGCAGATCGTGCTCTGGATCACGCTGCTGGCAGCCCTGGCCAACGGTCTGGCCAACTACGCCTTTATCTTCGGCAACTGGGGCGCGCCGGAACTGGGGCTTGTGGGGGCGGCCATCGCTTCGCTACTGACCCAGGTGGTCGCGCTCATCGGGGTGGTGGCCTACATCCTCATCGTGGTGCCGCAGCACAAGCTTTTCGTACGGTTCTGGCGGCTGGATCGACAGATGCTCAAGCGTGTGTTCACGCTGGGCTGGCCCATCAGCCTGACCTCGCTCAGTGAAGTGGGCCTCTTTGCCGCCTCCGCAATGATGATGGGCTGGCTTGGCACGATCCCGCTGGCCGCGCATGGGATTGTGATGCAGCTCACCTCGCTCACCTTCATGGTGCACCTGGGGCTCTCGAACGTGGCGACCATCCGCGTCGGCAACGCCCACGGCCGCCGGGACCAGCCGCATATGGTGCGCGGGGCGCTCATGGTGACGATGATGTCGGTCTTGTTTGCCTTCATCACCATCGGTCTCTTTGTGGGCTGGCCCGAGCCGCTCATCGCGCTGTTCATGCGCGCCGATGAACCCGCACGGGTGGAGATCCTGACCATCGGTGTCGTGCTCCTGGCCATGGCCGCGCTGTTTCAGCTTGTGGACGGCGCGCAGGCGGTGGCGCTTGGGCTTTTGCGCGGCGCACACGACACTGCGGTGCCGATGTGGATGGCCGCCTTCAGCTACTGGGGCATCGGTGTGCCCACCTCTTACATCCTGGGCTTCGTCTTTGGGTTTGAAGGGGTCGGCGTATGGTCGGGCCTGGTGATCGGGCTTTTGTTTGCCAGCGTGCTGCTCAACACGCGCTTTTGGCGTGTCGTGCTGCCACGCGTCGGAGCTTACGCGCCAGCCTAACCCGACCTGCCGAGCCGCTCCGACTTTTTGCGCACCAGCACTTCGCGCAAGTCATGCATGGCCAGAAGCAATGGGTCGGTGACATCCTCTAACGCGTCCGCACTGGCCCGCGTCTGCGCCCAGTGGGTGGTGAGGTTGATCCGGTCAATCAACCGCTGCACATCGTCCGTCTCTCGCGCGGCCAGCGTCCCGCGCCGCTCCGCCATCCAGCGCTCAATCGCGGCGCTGTCAGCGTCTGAAAGCGCGCCCCCCCCCTGGGGCTTGACCTCACCGTTTTTGATGTTGAGCACGGCAATCTGGTCAAGGGCCAACCGCCGATCTCGCGTGTCGGGATCAACACGGAAGACCGCCGCGCCGTTCTCGCGCACGCGAAAGTAATATGCTGGCAGGCCCTGCGCCACTCAGCGCAAGCCTGCGCAAAACGTCTGGATCCGACCGCAGGCCTCTTTCAGCGCCTCATCGGAAGTGGCATAGCTCACCCGGAAGTTCGGCGAGAGGCCAAAGGCAGCCCCAAAGACCACCGCGACCCCGGTTTCTTCCAAAAGTGCGGTGGCAAAGGCCTCATCATCCTTGATAAGCGCGCCCGCTGCAGAGGTCTTGCCGATGCAGCCCGCAATGGACGGATAGACGTAGAACGCGCCATCGGGCACCGGGCAGGCGATGCCTTGCGCCTCGTTCAGCATATCCACCACAAGATCGCGGCGGCGCTTGAACATCTCATTGTTAGGCGCGATGTAGTCTTGTGTGCCATTCAGCGCCTCGACCGCCGCCCATTGGCTGATCGAACAGGGGTTGGAGGTGGATTGCGACTGCACCTTGCGCATCGCGCCAATGAGCTTCTCGGGGCCCGCAGCATAGCCAATGCGCCAGCCGGTCATCGCATAGGCTTTGGAGACGCCATTCACCGTGAGTGTACGCTCGTATAGGCGCGGCTCGACCTCTGCCGGGGTGCAAAACGTGAAATCGCCGTAGACCAGATGCTCATACATATCATCGCTCATCACCCAGACATGCGGGTGCCGCATCAGCACATCGGTCAGCTCTTTGAGCTCATCCCAGGTGTAACCCGCGCCAGTCGGATTGGAAGGCGAATTGAAAATTAGCCACTTGGTGCGGTCCGTGATCGCCGCCTCAAGCTGATCGGCGGTCAGCTTGAACCCGGTCTGCAGAGAGGCCTCCGCCACCACCGGCGTGCCGCCCGCGAGGAGCACCATGTCAGGATAACTCACCCCATAAGGTGCCGGGATCACCACCTCGTCGCCCTCATTCAGCGTGGCCATCAGCGCGTTGTAAAGGATTTGTTTACCGCCTGTGCCCACACTGATTTGAGAGGGGGTATACGTCAGTTGATTGTCGCGCTTGAACTTGGCGCAAATCGCCTGCTTGAGTTCCGGGATGCCATCCACGGCGGTGTATTTGGTCTTGCCGCTCGCGATGGCAGCAACAGCTGCCTCTTTGATGTTTTGCGGTGTATCAAAGTCCGGCTCGCCCGCGCCAAGCCCGATCACATCGCGGCCAGCGGCTTTCAACTCCGCCGCCTTGGTGGTCACAGCAATGGTCGGAGACGGTTTGACGCGCTCGAGTGTCGCGGAGAGCAGTTCCATTTCAGGCCTCGAATGGTTAGAAGGACGCGACACTCATAGGCGTGCCCCCTTGAACGATCAAGCACCTTGCGCCGCCGAAAGAGAGGAGATCCGCAATGCTGACAGACACCGATTGGTACGGCCCTGACGCGGCCACATTTGGCGACCGCGTCGCGGCTGCGCGCGAACATGCTGATATGACGCAGGCCGTCTTGGCCAAGCGCCTGGGCATTCGACAGGCCACCCTGCGCGAGTGGGAGGATGACCTCAAAGAGCCTCGCGCGAACCGTCTTTCAATGCTGGCGGGCGTGCTCAATGTCTCCATGATGTGGCTCATCACCGGTGAGGGCGAAGGGGTCGACGCCCCGTCTGATGAGGCGACTTCGGCTGGCGATCTGCCTCAGATCATGGCGGAGATGCGCAGCTTGCGGGGAAAAATGCTGCGCAACGCCGAGGCGATGGGGCGGCTGGAAAAGCGCATGCGGCAAGTGCTGGATGATCAGGGCCGTGTCTGAACCGCGCGCGCACCGGGTCAAGCGCCTCGCCATGCGCTCCATGCGGCGGGGTATCAAGGAGATGGACCTCATCCTCTCGGCCTATGCGGATGCAAAACTCGCCGCCATGGATGATCCGGCCCTCGCGCTCTACGATGATCTTTTGGATGAAAATGACCACGATCTTTACGCGTGGGTCAGCGGCCAAATGCCTGCACCGGCACAATTTTCTGAGCTCATCTCAGACATTCAAAGACAATTTTCGCTCCAGCGCTAGATCTCGCGCGTGCGCGGTGTAAGCGGCAGTTCAGGTCCGGAATGTATCGTCGCCCAAGATGCTAGACCCAGACGCTCAGGTGAGGGAGTGAAACAGAAAATTTACCAACAAAATCAATTATCAGAGGTGATGTTTCGGTTTAACGAAATATTCTGATTTATTCGTCACGTTCCGTGGAAACATTGAGCAGGAGACCTCAAATGAGCATTCAAGACCCGGTCGTGCATGGCCATACCGAGAAGGGCTTCATGGTCAGCTATCTGGAGGCGCTTTCCCTGGTTGAGCGTTTGCATCGCCTGTTGCTGGACGTGATCAAAGATGAGTTTGAGCGCGTGGGCGTTTTGGAGATCAATGCGGTCCAGGCGCTTTTGCTGTTCAACATCGGCAACAACGAAGTGACGGCAGGCGAATTGAAAAGCCGCGGCTACTACCAAGGCAGCAACGTGAGCTACAACCTCAAAAAGCTTGTTGAGATGGGCTATATGCACCACCAGCGGTGTGAGATTGACCGGCGCTCCGTGCGGGTGCGCTTGACCGAAAAGGGCCGCGGCATCCGCGATGTGGTGGCCGATCTCTTCGCGCGCCATGCCGATGGCCTGATGGACAAAGGCGTGCTCGGCCCCGGCGGCATATCGGAGATCACGACGCAGTTGCGCCGGGTTGAGCGGTATTGGACCGATCAGATCCGCTACATCTATTAAGGCGTCCCGCCTTTAACGTGAAACATCAAGTATCGTCGATGTCCCGAGAGCGCGAAGCGCGGCAGGGTATCCGCGATTCAGGTGAAAGGCGGGGCTCTATAATGTCTTGGCGTGCCGCGGCCGCAAGCGAGGCTGTGCATGCCGCACGTCCAGACGGGCATCAAGAATGAGGCTGCTTGGTGATCGCGCAAAAGAGCTTTGACGATTGTATTAGGGCAGAATGCGCCAAAGGGCATGGTGTGGCTGCTGCATTCCTGCCGATCTCAATGCCCTTCGGACCTGCGCTCTCACCTTGAACCTTTCGCATAGACTTTTCGCCTGTGGCGCAACAGCCGACTTGGCAGGCAAAATACTACCGCACGGTTTTGCGGTGCGAAATCACACACTGTCCGCCTTTCGCAACCGCTGCGCGGAGGTGGCTATGGCCTCGGCACTTTCTGTAATGTTTGTGTGATGCGTTCGCGACTGCACGCAAAGAGCCGCCTTGCTCAGCCGTTGAGCCTCTCCCAATGCGCTTGCGCTTTTCGGATCATCTCAATTTGACCTTTGTCAAACGCGCGCCCGCCAACTGGCCGCGCAAAGAGATAAAGACCACCCTCAAAGATGCGCCAAACCTCCGGGTCGCCATCAACAACTTTCTTGAACGACATCGCCCGCGTGCAAAATCCGCCAAACCTTGGCGCGAATGCAGCCGGGTTTTCCGCAAAGCGCGCCGCTTCCTCGGCTGACCCAAAGTGCCAAGCCGCGCCCTGCCAGTCGACCACGACGCTCGGATCGCCGGGCCGTGCAGCCCCTTCGCGCCAGTAGGCGCGGGTATCAAATCCTTGGATGGCCGCGCCGCGCGCATCCTTTGAGACACCGGGCCCCCGCGCAAAAGCGGGTCGCACTATGACAAAGCCAGCGAGCGCACTGACAACAACGCGGCGGCTCATAATCATCATCGTACCTCCAACGGATCCCGCGTACCGTATTCGGTGGCCCAAGACTGCGGAATGCACAAAGCCGTGACTGCCTTTCATCTTGAAAGGCTACCGCTGGGAGAAGACAAGCCCGTCCAATTCGCGCAGGAGCTTCTTTTGCATCGCGCGGGCATAGTCGCTGAACCCCAGTGCGGTCTGAACAAACGCACCTGGTCCCATGATCACGTCATTGGTGAAATAGGCCGACAGCTCTCCGATCTCGGCCTGCCGGACATCGCCGATGGTCGGATCATCAATGCCGATCACAAGCCCATTGATGGTGATGCCCTGACCCTCAAGCTCAGCCTTGATTTCTGCCGGACGCGGGCCGAGGTTCGATTTGCCGTCCCCCGACACATCCAGCGTGCGCTTCCAACAGTCGGCCTGACCGGCAAGGTGCCGCGCACCCTCGCGCATCGCGATCCCAAGCGCCGTCCCCGGCGAGGCATTGCGCCGCTCGGCACCGCGCAAGGTCTGGATCACCACGTCGAGCGTCTCGTCACTGTCGATCTCAACCCAGGGCACCACAACCGCCTGATCCGTGGGCCCCGACCATTCAAAGATCAGCAGCCGCACCGGGGTCGAGGGCAAGGACATCAGCTTGCCCCGCACCTCAGGCGAATCCAAAGCAGCCGCAATGCCTCCCATTTGCAAGCGATACTCGCGCGCATCGACAGAGCCGGAGACGTCCAACGCCAAGGCCAGCGCCTGACGGCAGGCCGCGTGGGCCTGGTCGGCACTCAACACCATCAACGCCGCCAAAACCGCACGGCGGATCATCCTTTCGGCTCATCTCGCGGCGGCACAAGGCCGATCACCGCAGGCTGCAGCTCGCGTTCCAACTTGCGGCGCATGGCCCGTTCGTAATCGACAAAACCCTGCGCGATTTCCAGAAATTCCCCCGGCCCGTGCAGCACCTCGCCCCGGTAAAAAGGGATGAGATCGATCTCCCCCTCAAAATCCGCGGCGTTCACCACCAGACCGTTGACCGTGACGCTGTCAAAAGGAAAGGCGGCATAGGCCTCGCGCGGGCCGAAACCATCGTTATTGCGCCCGTCTCCGGCCATATCAATGGTCTGGCGCAGACAGAACGGCCCACGCTCCAACATGCGGGCCCCAAAGCCAAGGGCGTATCCCATGGCCGTTGGATACTGCGAATGGCTGCGCGTGCTGCTGGCGATTTTCTCCGCCGCCGTGATCAGTTTTTCGGGCCGGTCGACCAGCGTCCAATCCAAAAGCACCTGCTGCTGATACCGGCCTGACCACTCAAAGGCGGCCAAGGCCACGGGGTTATCTGCGGCAAAAAACGCGGCGATCACTTCCGGCGCGGTAAGTGCGGCCACAAGGCCCCCGCGCTGCAGCGCATCTTCGGCAGGGTCCACAGAACTTGAGACGTCAATGGCCAGCAGCAACGCCAACCGACATTGCGCCGCCGCCCAGGAGGGCAGGGCCAGCACTGCCAGCAGCGCTGCGGCCCACCTTACCAATGGCCCGTGTTCTCCATGCTCGCCCAAGGCTCCTGCGCGGGCAGGGCATCGCCCTCCTGCAAAAGCTCGATCGAGATGTTGTCGGGGCTGCGTACAAAAGCCATGTGACCGTCCCGCGGCGGGCGGTTGATGGTCACTCCGTTGTCCATAAGCAACTGACAACTCTCGTAGATATTCTCAACCGTATAGGCGAGATGGCCAAAATGGCGGCTGTCTGAGGGCAGGGCATCATCGCCGTCCCAATTGTAGGTCAGCTCGACATCCGCGTGCCCGTCATCCATGCCAGGGGGGCAGAGGAACACCAAGGTGAAGCGCCCGCCTTCATGGTCGCGCCGCCGCCGCTCTTCGAGCCCCAAGAGCTTGTAAAAGGCGATGGACTTATCGAGGTCTTTCACGCGGACCATTGTGTGCAGATATTTGATGGGCATCAGGGTCTCCTGCCATAGCGCTTTGCGCCGAACCTAGCATAGGCCCCGGCGGATACCAGAGCATAGCACACCCCTCAAAAAGCGGAGCGGATCCCGATGTTCAGACCCACGCGGTTCACATCGTAAAGCTCAACGTTGCTGTTTGTGGTGGAGGCTGAAAGGGTCACAGTGGGGTTGAACCCGTAGTAATCGATCTCTTTGAACGTGGCCGTCACATCGGCGAAGAACCGGTTGTCTTGCCTCCCGCCCGGGGCGTTAATCGACACATCGTAATCGCGAAAGCTGACGCCAAGGCCGATCTGGACCGCGGCACCCGCCAGGGGTTTGCGCAGCGACAGCCGCGTGCGCAACGCCACCTCGCCGTATTCCGCATTGGCGTTGATCGAATCTGTGATTTTGGCCGAGAGACCGAAAAAGCCGGAGTTGCCGTTGGCGAAGGCCTGCGTGATCCCAGCAGAAAGGCCCAGCGTATCCACGTCCGAGGTCGCTTGGCCCCATTGCCGCTCCAGATTTGTGCCGAATTGCAACCGCCGATTGCCTGGCATGATCAGCGATTGCTGCCCAGAAACCCGAAGGTAGCTGGCATAGCGCGCCCCGCCGTACCAGGTTTGCCCGGCCTCGGTGTCGAGCGACATCTCACCGCGGCGCTCAAAGTTTATCTGGCGGTAGCCGTACCCCAAGGCGACCGACCCAAAGGCGAAATCGCTGCCCCTGACATCTGCGTCGCCCAAATCGTCGGTGATAGAATACGTCTTGTAGGAGGCTGCGATCTTTGCGTCGTGGGCTGTGGTCGCGGTTTGGTGAAAACGGTAGCGGCTGCGCAGACTGCCGCCAAATTCAAGTCCCGCAATCGCCTGGTCTGCGACGTCAAGCGTGTATTCCAGCGGGAAAGGCACATCGTCGAGGTATATGAACCCTCGGTCCGTGTTGCTCGCATTATTGATGTTGGAGTTTGGCGCGAAAACGAAGATCAGATCGGTCTGCCAAGGGTTTTGCTGTCGCACATAGCCGAAGTCACGCGTTGCCCGGGCGCGCAGCGCGTCATTGGGCGCGTGTTCGGCCGCGCGTCTCAGCCAAAGCTGCGCGCGGGTGCGCTTGCCATCGGTTGCAAGCACCTGCGCAGTCACAAGAGCGGCCGCATACTTCTGCGCCTGCGTCTCAGAGAGTGTCCAAGCGGTGCGCGCCGCATCGCGCGCGGTTCGTGTATCGCCAAGGTCCCGTGCCGCACGGGCCACGATGAGATGGGCGTTGAGGTCTTGGGCATCCCGCGCGATCAGCGCGCGGCCGAAATCAAGCGCCGTTTGCGGCTCGCCCACGCGCAATGCGGTTCGCGCTGCTTGCCGAAGCTCGTCCGGTCCCAAAGTCACCTGCGAGACACCCGGCGCGGCGGTGAACAAAAGCACCGCCGCAACTTGGATCATCCGAGACATGCGGACCTCACCGTCCGCCGCCATCAACGATAGATGTTAAAGCCGATTGTGTCGCGCACAGTGATGTTTTGCGTATCGGTCGTGCTCTCGGTCACAACGATCCCCACAAGCTCTTCCGCGCCGTCGCCCGAGATGATCCCGAAGTATTGGCCGGTGCCGTACTCCACCACCTGCCCATCGTTGTCGCCGAAGGGCGTGGTGACTTCGCCCTGGATCTCACCGTTTCTGTCCAAAACATTGGGACCCACAGAGAAAACAGTCGTCGGGATCGCCGTGAGCGAAGAGTTATTGTTGGCGTTGATGCGCGCAATCACGTCCTCGGTGATACGGTTGCCGCTGAGGTCAAAGATCTCCTTGTTGAAGACAAAGCCGTCCACAGCACCCTCATAGACGCCGGTGGCCTCGTTGAAGTCGTCAAAGTCGATGGCAATCTGCACATCTTCGGTGATGTAGTCCAAGCCGCCGCGGCCCTGATAGTCGCGCAGGCCCGCGCCCTGACCGTCATAGCGCGCCTGGCCCTGCGTGGGCAGCGTCACAACGCCATCCCGTTCATAGACAAAGCCGCCAAAGCCGTAGCCCGCGTAGGCTCCGGTGCGCACGATGGCAAACTCCGTCTGGCCTGAGCGGGAGACGCCGTAGATGGCGCGGTGCGTGAACTGGTTGATGGCGCGGTTGGTGGCGCCATCCTGTGACTGGCTCACCGCTTCATAAACGGCGTATTGGCCGTCGCCAAAACTGCCCAGCGGCGTGCTGCGGATGTAGGGTTCGTCTTCGTTGCCATCAAAGGGCAGGTTGTCGACACTGAACGTGTCCGTCGTTGAATCGTAGCTCACACTCTCCGCAAACCCGTTTCCGACCTCGTCATCGCGCGCTTCCTTGCGAAAGATCCGTTCGTCAGGTTCGGGGTTTGTCGTTCCGGGTGGCAGCTGTCGATCGCTCGTGATCTCGCCATCCGTGGTGGAGTCATTTGTCGCATCTTGGCCAAACGGGGCGTCTCCGCTGCCACATCCGACGAGCGCTGTGCACAACAGCAGAAGCCCTATTCGATTCTTTGTCATGATCGCCTGCCTAACCAGTTGTTTTGCCGTCATTACCGGCAAACCGGGTCGTTTTGTCAACGGCTGCGAAACAGATTCGCGTAAAAACACAAAGAGGTGCTGTGGATAACACACCACCTCATATTGCAGTTCCGACTGGGCCTTCCGCAAGATATAGTTGAGGGGCGAATCCCCGCCTGCCAGAGGATATCTCATCATGCCATTGAGCCCGGACCAACACGCCGAAATCGATGCGCTGCGCACCGCGCCGCAGCAGACGTTGCGCGCCACCGTGCCCGGCATGGAGGCGCACCTTTACCATGCGCATGAGGTGCTCGATCACGGGTTCTTTCGCGTGATCGACTATATGGGAGACGATGCGGCGATCTGCCAGGCGGCACGCGTCTCTTACGGGCGCGGCACCAAATCGGTGCAGAACGACGCTGGGCTGATCCGGTATTTGATGCGCCATTGGCATTCGACGCCCTTTGAGATGTGTGAGATCAAGATGCACGTCAAACTGCCGGTCTTTGTCGCCCGCCAGTGGATCCGGCACCGGACAGCGAATGTGAACGAGTATTCTGCCCGATACTCTATTCTTGACCGCGAATTCTACATCCCAGCCGCGGATCACTTGAACGCACAGAGCACGGTAAACAACCAGGGCCGCGGCACCCTGCTGCAGGGAGCGGAGGCAGCGCGGGTCCTGGAAATCCTGAAAGCCGATTCAACGCGCGCCTATGACAACTATGAAGAAATGATCAGCCAAGACGGCCAGGACGGGCTCGCGCGGGAACTTGCGCGCATGAACCTGCCCGCCAATGTCTACACCCAGTGGTATTGGAAAGTCGATTTGCACAACCTTTTTCACTTTTTACGCCTGCGCGCAGATGCGCATGCGCAATACGAGATCCGCGTCTATGCCGAGGCGATCTGCAAGGTCGTGGCCGATTGGGTGCCAGCTGCTTACGCCGCGTTTGAAGATTACCGGCTGGGCGGCGCGCACCTCAGCGCCAAAGCACTTGAGTGCCTGCGCCGGATGCTGCGCGGCGAGGCGGTCACCCAAGAAACCTCTGGCATGTCAAAAGGGGAATGGCGGGAATTCGAAGCGGCGATCGCGTGAGGTCCCCTCCGCTGGCAAGGATCGGCCGATGCAACTCTTTATGATCCGGCCCCGCATCGTTGCTGCAAATTCATCTGGCGTCAGAAACGACATCCGAACCTTGTCTGAGTCAGGGCCGTTGGAGACCAGCGCGTCGCGCTGGCCCCGCATCCAAACAATACTACAAAACTACACTACAGGAGCGAGATATCCGCAGCCATCTTTCGGCCGTCGCGGCCCTCGCTCAACTCGAAACTCACCTTTTGATCATCCGCAAGACCGGTCAGGCCGGAGCGTTCAACGGCAGATATATGAACAAAGACGTCACTGCCGCCGCCGTCGGGCGCAATAAAGCCATATCCTTTTGTGGTGTTGAACCACTTCACGGTGCCTGTTGGCATGTTTCCGTGCCTCCTTTGACGTCACTTCCCCTGAATCCACAGGGCCTTCCCAACGCAGACCGAACTGCGCCGCACACTCTTTAGAGATTGCGCTATTGTGTTAAAATTCAAGAACAGGGAGTTAAATCTTTGCCGGTTTTTGAAGGGGAGATGAAGATATGGGCACAACGCTCTACGGGCTTAAAAATTGTGACACGTGTCGCAAAGCGATGAAGGCGCTGCCAGACGCGCAATTGGTTGATGTGCGTGCAGACGGGGTGCCTGAAGCGGTGCTTCGACGGGCCTTTGACGCATTTGGCGAAAGGCTCTTGAACACGCGATCCACGACATGGCGCGGGCTCGACGCGGCGGCCCGCGCCGCCCCGCCCATCGATCTGATCAAGGCGCATCCGGCTTTGATGAAGCGCCCGCTCATTGCTGTGGATAACGCGCTCTTTCTGTCTTGGAACAGTGAGGTAGAGCGTGAAGTGAAGGCGATGCTTTAATCCCGTTTTACGCGCAGGGCCTGGTCTATGGAAAGCGGGCCCGCGCCTTTGAACACAAGCACCGCAAAAAGCAGCACCCAAAGCCCGCGTTGATCGAGGATCAGCGCGCCGGGTGCTCCGTCAAACCATCCGCCAAGCTCTGCGCTGAGCCCCAGGCCAAAGACATCCGTCAAGGATTGCACGATGACAAATACAATCATGCCGAGGGCCGCCAAGCGTGTGAACAGGCCCAAAACGATCAAAACCGGCAGGATCAACTCTGCCCAGGTGCCGGCTAAGACCACGATTTTGTGATAAGTGCCCAAAGCGGTCACATCATAGCCCGCCGCCTCCATCGCTTTTGGAAAAATCTGCGCGTAGGCCCCCAAGGAAGGGGTCCAAAGCCCCGCAAATCCATCGCCCAGTTTGGTCAGACCTGCTTTCATAAAGTACACCAGCAGCACGGCTGCAAAGAGAAAGCGTGCCAATGTTGGCAAGAGCCAATCCTCGCGTTCAAGGCGGTCGCCAAAGGCTTGGGTGAGCGACAAAAGTGCAGTCATGGTAGGTCCTTATGGTGGATTTCCGCAAGAGCTTGGCTGCTGAGCGCGAGCGTCAGCGTTGCGGTGAGGTCAAAGTCGTCTGCGGCGGCGAGCGCCGCGTCATGCGCTGCCGCCATGGTGGCCCCGCCTTGCAGCTCCAGCAGCCACGTTGCGCCACCGGGCGGCAGAGCATGAGGTGCAGGATCAAAGTCTGGACGGGTGATCAGCACGGCTTGCGCGATGCTGCGCGGTTTGGGCCCGCCGTCCGCCTGATTGAACTGCCAGATGTCAAAAAGGGGCCAGGGCGAGCGGATGATCTGCGTGGCAGGTGCCAGGCTGAGCTTGGCCTCCATAAGCGCCTCCGGGGCCAGCAGGCCAAGACGCTGGGCATCAAAGGGTGGCGCATCAGCGGCGTGATAGGAATGGCGCAGGCCCAGGTCGAGCCGCGCGGCATCCGGCAGATACCCGATGTGCGCCAACGGTTCAAAACCCGCGAGAAATGCTGGGAATTCAGCGCCGTAGAACATCATCAATGGAGACGTCGGTGGGTGATCGCGCACGAAAAGCCCGGCCAGCCGCTCGAAGTTCTGCGCCCCGATCAGTTTTTGCACCAGGGGAAAGGCCGTCTTCATCGCCTCGATGAGCGACACCGTCACGTTGTTGCGGTAGACCCCGTAACGCTTGGTCGTCGGTTGATCCAGTGCGTCGAGAAGTCCCTCTGGAACAGGCGTTGTCGGATCCAGCAGCCCCGCGCGGAACCCTGACAGGCGGGTCACTGGGCCAGCGCCAGTGCCGCGCGGGCAGCCTCTGCTTTGAGCGTGGCCCAATCCGGCACGTCGTTGTCCCATTCGACCAAGACCGGCATCGGCCCGGTCTGCGCCAGCGTATAGTCCAGCAGGGCCCAAACCGGGTCCACCACCGGCTTTCCATGGCTGTCGATCAAGAGCGGCGCACCCGCATCATCCTCGTCCTCGTCATGCCCTCCGACATGCATTTCCCCCACCTTATCCGTGGGATAGGCATCAATGTAGGCGTGCGGGCTCAGGTTGAGATTGGTGGCGGAGATAAAGACGTTGTTGACATCCAGCAGCAGTCCACAGCCGGTGCGTTGGGTCAGCGCAGAGAGAAACTCGGTCTCCGACAGCGTGCTCTCTTCGAATTTGAGGTAGCTCGACGGGTTCTCCAGCAGCATCTGGCGGCCCAGCACATCTTGAACTTCGTTGATGTGCGCCGCCACGCGGGAAAGGGTTTCAGGCGTATAGGGCAGCGGCAGCAGGTCGTTCATGAACTCCGCCCCGTGGGTCGACCAGGCCAGATGCTCCGAAAAGCTCGCCGGGTTGATCCAATCGCAGAGCTTTTTCAGCCGTGCTAGGTGCTCTTGGTCGAGGGGTGTCTCGCCTCCGATGGAGAGGCCGACGCCATGAACCGAGATAGCAAATTGCTCAGACAGGGCCTGGAGTTGCGCGAGAGGGCGGCCCCCGTCGCCCATGTAGTTTTCGGCATGCACCTCAATCCAACTCACTGCCCCCGGATCGCGGCGCAGATCATTAAAATGCTGCGGCTTGTAACCGACGCCGGGGCCGTTGGGCAGGCGCGGGGAGGGGGGGGAGGTGTCGAGCATGGTGCCAGAATACCTTCATGACAGGGTATGCCGGACGGCATGACGCCGCCCGGCAACAGGAGTTTATGCAGGCAGGTCGCGGTCAAGCGCTTCCAAAGACCCTTGGCGCGGTGTGCCATCGGCCATCTGCGGCAGATCCATGGTCTCGCAGGTACCTGCGTCAACCAGTGTCCAGGCGTTGCCCTGGTAGTCCACCGTGGATGTCCCGGCGCAGGTTGTGCCCGGGCCCGCGGCGCAGTCATTGGCCCCCGCAACGGACACGCCGTAGCACTTTTCTTTCGACGCCGCCTCGGCCGTGGTTGTGCCATGGGCAGTCATTGCTGCGGCAACAGCGCCAGCGATGGCAACGGATTTCATTACGTTTGACATTGGTCATCCTCCTCAAAGGTTCATCAGTCGATGTGGGTACAATAAAACACTGCGGTGCGCGTTTCGCCATTCACGAGCGAGTGTGTCACGTTCCTGTCAGTAAATAAGCAGGAATGTCGGCGGATGGCACCCGTTTTTGGCGAGATTTCGCTTCAATTGTTTCAGTTCACCGAAAGCGCGCCGAAACGCCTCCGGTGAATTGTTACAATCCGTTCACGCGCGTAGGTCGGGCGGCGTGGCCTCTGCCGCTAATGTTACAGTGACCTCAGCCAGGGACTGCACGGAAGTTTGCTTTTCGCCCAAGCGCCGGACCGAGACGGTTTTGTCCTCAATCTCGCGCTGGCCCACCGCCAGGATCACCGGCACCTTGCCCACCGAGTGCTCGCGCACCTTATAGTTGATCTTTTCATTGCGGATATCGGCTTCGGCCTGCACCCCAGCGGCGCGCAGCGTCTCGACAACCTCATGCACATAGGCATCCGCCTCCGAGGTGATGGAGGCCACAACGACCTGCCGCGGGGCCAGCCAGAAGGGCAGCTTGCCCGCAAAGTTCTCAATCAAGATCCCGGTGAACCGCTCCAGCGAGCCAAAGAGCGCGCGGTGCAGCATCACGGGATGCTCTTTGCCGCCCCCTTGCGTGACATAGGTGGTTCCAAAACGCTCCGGCAGGTTGAAATCGACCTGCAAGGTGCCGCACTGCCAGTCGCGGCCAATCGCGTCGCGCAGCACGTATTCAAGCTTCGGGCCGTAGAAAGCGCCTTCCCCCTCAAAGATGGTGTACGCATGCCCAGCTTGATCGAGCGCGGTGCGCAGCGCGCCTTCGGAAAGGTCCCAGCTATCATCGCTGCCGATCCGTTTTTCGGGCCGGGTGGAGAGTTTGATCGCCACATCCTCAAAGCCAAAGTCGCGATAGACCGACAGGATCAGCGCGTTCACCTTGAGGCATTCCTCGGTGAGCTGTTCGGGCGTGCAGTAAATATGCGCGTCGTCTTGGGTAAAGCTGCGCACCCGTAGGAGACCGTGCAGGGCACCCGACGGCTCATACCGATGCACCTTGCCAAACTCCGAGATCTTCAGCGGCAGGTCGCGATAGCTTTTCACCCCTTGGCCGTAGATCAGCATGTGCCCGGGGCAGTTCATTGGCTTGAGCGCGTAATCCCGGTCATCATGGGTTTTGGCCAGGAACATGTTGTCCATGTAGTTGAACCAATGGCCCGAGGTCTCCCACAACGCGCGGTCCATGATGTCAGGCGAGTTCACCTCGACATAGCCCGCCGCGTCTTGACGCCGCCGCATGTAGCCGATGAGGTTTTGAAACATGCGCCAGCCCGGCGGATGCCAAAAGACCGACCCGGGGGCTACTTCTTCAAAATGGAACAGCCCCATCTCGCGGCCCAGCCTGCGGTGGTCGCGTTTCTCTGCCTCTTCGAGGAAGTTTAGATGCGCGCGCAGCTTTTCCTTGCCGGTAAAGGCCACGCCGTAGATGCGCTGCAACATCGCGCGATCCGAATCGCCGCGCCAATAGGCACCGGCGACACTCATCAGCTTAAAGGCATCCGCAGGGACTTGCCCGGTGTGCTGCAGGTGCGGGCCGCGGCAGAGGTCTTGCCAAAGGCCGTGCCAGTACATGCGCAGGGGCTCATCTCCGGGGATCGCCTCGATTAGCTCGACTTTATAGGGCTCATCATTGTCGGTGTAGAACTGGATCGCGCGGGCGCGGTCCCAGACCTCGGTGCGCACTGGATCACGCAGATTGATGATCTCCTTCATCTTTTTCTCGATGAGGCCGAGGTCTTCGGGGGTGAAGGGCTCCGCCCGGTCGAAATCATAATACCAGCCGTGCTTGATCACCGGGCCGATGGTCACCTTGGTGTCGGGCCAGATCTCTTGCACCGCGCGGGCCATGATATGCGCCAGATCATGGCGCACCAGCTCATTGGCCTGCTCTTCATCGGCCATGGTGTGGATCGCGATGTTGGCATCTGCCTCAATCGGCCAGGCCAGATCGTAATGCGCGCCGTTCACCGTCGCGCTGATCGCCTTTTTGCCTAAGGATTTGGAGATATCCGCCGCCACGTCTCCGGCCGTCACGCTAGATGCGTAATTGCGTTGATTGCCGTCGGGAAGGGTAAGGGTGATGCCAGCATCTTTTGGGGCCATGGGGGCCTCCTCGTCAGTTTGGCGCCCACGAGACGCCCGGTTGCGGGTTATGATGCGCGGTGTTTGACGCCTGCGGGCGGCTGCGTCAAGAGGTGGCCGCGGGGGCCGGGCTCAGCCGTGACGAAATCACCAGATGCAAGAGGGCGATCCCCGCGCCAGTGCCCGCCGCAAGCCCGAGCGCGCGGTATCCGAAGCTTTCGATGACCATCGCCCCGATGGCCGAGCCGACGGCAGCGCCGATGTAGATCGCCGCGGCATTGAGCGCCAAGACCACGGGCGCTTGCGGACCCGCAAGCCCGATCAAACGCACCTGTTGGCCCGCCATGAAGGACCAGCCAAAGAGCGCCCAGATGACGCAGAGTGCCGCAACCATCGGCGTGGACATCGGCAGCAGGGAAAAGAACGGCATGATGAGCATCTGCATGGCGCAGAGGCCAATGAGCGTGGCGCGCCAGCCAAAGCGGTCCGCCAACACGCCGCCCATGATGTTGCCGCCCACGGCCCCAAGGCCAAACATGACAAGCATCACCGCGATGCCGTCCCGCTCAAAGCCCATGCTGAGGCTGAGGAGTGGCGCGATATAGGTGTAGAGCACGTAGATCGCGCCCAGAAAGCTCGCCGTGAACATCACCGCCAGCATCATGCGCGCCTGCGACAGCACCTCGCGAAGATCGCTGAGCGCCACGGGTTGGAATTTGAGCCCCGCCGGGACCCGCTGCCACAAAAGCACGGCAAGCGGCAGGCTGAGCGCGGCGACGAGCCAGAAGGTCCACCGCCAGCCAAACGTGTAGGCGATCCAACTGCCCACCGGCACACCGATCACTTGGCTGAGCGTGAGGCCAAAAAAGACCGCCGCCAGAACCTTGGCGCGCTGCGCTTCGGGGTAGAGCGCGGCGGCGACGGCGGCAGCGATGGGGGTGAAGAGGCCCGCCCCAGCAGCCGCGACCACCCGCCCGATGTTGAGCACTGTGAAAGAGGGCGCAATGGCAGAAATCGCGGCAGCCAGCCCAACAAGCGCGATGGCAAGGGTCAGTACCCGCCGCCGCCCGATTTGACCCGTGAGCGCCACCAGGATCGGCGACAGCACCGCATAGGCCAGCGCGTAAACTGTGAGCAGCATCCCCGTGCTCGCCGGTGAACGGTTCAGATCATCGCCCAACGGCTCCAAGATGCCCACGATGGCGAACCCGGCGATGCCGATGACAAAGTTCCCAACGGAGAACAGAGAGATGAGGTGAGGTGAGGGCGTGGTTTCGGTCATACGCAAAGGATAGCGTAGCTGTGCCGAAGCGCAATCACCCGTCAAGAGCCGGACACCGATCCGCACTCACGCGCATGGCCCGCATCGCGAGCCCGGCCCCTTGCGTGATTGATGCCTTGTGAAGATCAATGCCAAGGCGCATGATCGCGCAACGACGGAGGGCAGAGCGTGCCAGCAGCATTCCTGGAAACCGCAGAAGGCCGCCGTTTGGCCTATCACCGCACTGAAGGACGCGGCCCCTGGGTGGTGTTCTTGGGCGGTCTGATGTCCGATATGACGGGCACCAAAGCTGTCTATCTCGAAGACTGGGCGCGCCGCGAAGGCCGCGCTTTTTTGCGGTTCGACTATTCGGGGCACGGCGAGTCCTCCGGTGCCTTTACCGACGGCTGCATTGGCGATTGGGCGGCGGACACCCGCGCGGCAGTGGCGACGCTGACCGAGGGGCCGATCATCGCGGTGGGCTCCTCCATGGGCGGCTGGCAAGCGCTTCTCCTGGCCCGGCACATGCCTGAGCGCATCGGTGGCATGGTCACCATCGCCGCCGCACCAGATTTCACAGAAGATGGCTATTGGGCCAACTTCAGCGCCGCCGAGCGGGAGACGTTGGAGCGTGAGGGGCGGGTAGAGGTGCCTTCCGACTACATGGCGCCCTACGAGATCACCAAACGCATGATCGAGGACGGCCGCGCACAGCTTGTGCTGCGCGCGCCGCTGCCGCTGCCATTTCCGGTGCGGTTTCTGCAAGGCACGGCGGATACGGCTGTGAGCGTGGCGACTGCGGTCCGGCTGTTGGAGCATGCCGAGGGGCCGGACATGCAATTGCGGTTGGTCAAGGATGCCGATCATCGGTTCTCGGATGAGCCTTGCCTTGGGTTGCTTGAAAAAGCCCTGTCAGAGGTGTTGCGCGCGTGTTGAGAAAGGTGCTGTTTCTGCTGGGGGCGCTCATCGCTCTGCTCTTCGCTTTTGGGCCCTACGAAGAGGGCGATGTGTCGGTGGATTTCGACCCATCGGTGCTGGCCGAGGGGGTGGAGGCCTATTTCACGGCGCAAGAGGCCGAGGTCTCGGGCATCACGCCGGGCGTCGAAAAACAGGTCATCTGGTTTGGTGCGCCAGAGGCTGAAACCGATTGGGCGGTCCTCTACATCCACGGCTTTTCTGCCACTGCGCAAGAGATCCGGCCGGTGCCCGATCTGGTGGCCGAGGCGCTCGAGGCCAATCTGATCTACACGCGTCTCACCGGCCACGGGCGCGATGGCCCGGCCCTGGGCGAGGCGCGGGTCTCGGACTGGATGCGCGACGTTGCCGAAGGGTTGGCCGCCGCCCGGCAGATCGGCAAACGCACCCTGGTGCTCAGTGTCTCTACCGGTGGCACTCTGGCCGCGGCGGCGGCGCTCGACCCCGCGCTGGCCCAGGACATCGGGGGGATTGTCTTTCTGTCCCCGAACTTCGGCATCAACTCGCCGCTCGCCCCGCTGCTGACCCTGCCCGCAGCGCGTCTGTGGCTGCCGCGCTTGGCCGGACGGGAGCGCAGCTTTGCCCCGCAGAACGACGCCCAGGCGACCTACTGGACCACGCGTTATCCCAGCGTCGCGGTTTTGACCCTGGCCGCCTTGGTCAAAACCGTGGCCAAGCTCGACTTTGAGGATGCAGCGCTTCCCGCCCTTTTCATCTATTCAGAGGCGGACACGGTCGTCCGGCCGGATCTGACACAGGCGGTCGCACGAAAATGGGGCGGGCCGGTCTCGGTCGTGACCCCAGAGCTCACCGCAGCCGATGACCCCGCGCGCCACGTCTTGGCGGGTGAGATCATGTCGCCGGGGCAAACTGCACCCACGGTTGAGGCAATCCTCGCCTGGGCCGGGCGGCTTTAATGCAACAGCGGGTGTCTCTGATCACATTGGGCGCGCGGGATGCGGCAGAGCTGGCGCGGTTTTATGACGCTTTGGGATGGGCGCGGGTGGAAACTCAGGACGGCGTGATCGCCTATGACCTATTGAGCCAGACGCTTGGCCTCTATCCGATTGATAAGCTTGCAGAAGACATCGGTGTCCCCGCGGGGACACTTGGCCACGGCGCGATGACACTAGGCTATAACGTACGCCAGAAAAGCGAGGTGGCAGAGGTTCTCGCGCGCGTGCCTGCCGCGGGCGGTCGCGTGCTCAAAGCCGCGACAGACGTCTTTTGGGGCGGGCACCACGGCTATTTCCAAGACCCCGAAGGCCACATTTGGGAAGTGGCGCACAACCCTTTCTCACCGCTCAGGGACGACGGCGCGTTTTGCTGGAACGGATTTCACTGATGCGCCCGCCGCGCAGCATGTGGAGCCTTGAGACCTTTGGCCGACAACGCCTTTCGAAATACTTCTTCATGCGCGACTTTCTTTACTCGGAGATCTCGGGTTTTCACGGCATCCCCAACGTGCCGGTGAACCCGGATCTCGCGCTTGAAAACGGCCGCGCGTTCTGCCGGGCGCTTCTTGACCCGCTCGAAGAGACATTTGGCCGGATCGCTGTGCGCTCCGGCTACCGCGCGCCCAGCCTGAACCAATACGGCAATGAGAATCGCCTCAATTGCGCGCGCAACACTCATCCGCTGGAATGCCACATCTGGGACCGCGGTGCGGGACCAGAAGCCATCGCGGGGGCCTCAATTGTGATCCCTTGGTTTGCCGATCAATACGAGCGGGGGCGCGACTGGCGCGACCTGGCCTGGTGGATGCACGATCACCTGAACTACTCAGAGATCTGGTTCTTTCCCAAATTGGCTGCCTTCAACCTCGCTTGGCGGCCCAAACCCTGGCGCACCATATCCAGCTACATCGCACCACGGGGGACGCTCTTGCGCAAAAGCGAAGAGCCCTCGGAGAGGCGCGATGAGCGCGCGGCGCGCTACGCGGATTTTCCGCCGTTTCGAGGCCATATTCCGCCCGCGCTGCCATAGGCTGTTGCGGGGGCACATGGCGCTGGATATAGACAGCGCGCGCAGCATCGCGAGGGGGTGGTTGTGATACGTGAGCCGCTGGTCTTATTGCCGGGCATGATGTGCGACGCCCGGCTTTTTGGCCCGCAGATTGCTGAGCTCTCTGCAGAGATGGCGGTGATGGTGGCCCCGATCACGCGCGGGGAGCGCATCGAGGAAATTGCGTCCGGATTGCTCGACCTGCTGCCCGCGCGGTTCGCCCTCGCCGGGCTCTCCATGGGGGGCATCGTCGCGATGGAGATCCTGCGGCGTGCGCCCGACCGGGTATCGCGTATCGCGTTGATGGACACAAATCCGCTGGCCGAAACGCCAGTTGTTGCTGCCAACCGCGAGCCGCAGATCGTGAAAGCACGGGCCGGGCGGTTGATGGAGGTCATGCGCGAGGAGATGAAGCCCAACTACCTCGCGCCCGGACCGCAACGCGATGACGTGCTAGATTTGGTGATGGACATGGCCGCGTCTCTTGGCCCTGAGGTGTTCATCCGGCAATCGCGCGCGCTGCAACGCAGGCGCGACCAACAGGCGGTCTTGCGCAAGTGCCGGGTGCCCACGCTTGTGCTCTGCGGGGCGTATGATCAACTTTGCCCGGTCAAGCGACACAGCTTCATGGCTGAGCTTATTCCCTATGCCGAACTGGCGGTGATGGAGCATTCGGGCCATCTGCCGACGCTGGAGCAGCCGTCGGCAACCACGGACGTGCTGCGCACGTGGATGCAGCAGCCGCTTGTTTTGCAGTGAAATGATCCCGTTACGCCGAGTGCGGGCCATCCGGGCGCGCCGGAGTGGCAAGAAGGCGCGGGGCTGACAGGCACTCCAAGCCACGCGCGCAGAAGGAGCGGGCAATATGTTCAGTGCCCTAGAGCTTTCGGTATCCACAGCGTTTCGGTATCAACAGCGTTTCGGTTTCAACCTGTATCGCCAATACACTGGCGCGCTCCGCGCTCTCGTGACATCGGCGATATGTAATGCGTTAGGTTAATGCCGACACGCTTTAATCGCCTGACTTGCGCGCCGCGGCAGGTTTCGCTTCAGCCGCGGCGTTCTTGTTGGCGGGCTTTTTCTTGCGAAAACCGGGAGGGGTCTGTTTTTCATTGTCGTCAATGAAATCGAGCACCAGTGGACGGATGTTGTTGCGCCAACTCTTGCCTGCGAAGATCCCGTAATGGCCTGCGCCCTCTTCGAGGTGGCTCGCCTTTTTCTCTTCCGGCAGTCCGGTCAAAAGGCCCAGGGCGGCAACGCACTGGCCCGGGGCTGAGATATCATCTTTTGTCCCCTCGACGGTTTTGACCGCGACGGTGGTGATCTTGCCGATGTCGACGTGCTTGCCGTTCACGGTAAAGCTGTTGGAAGCAATCTCACCGGTTTTGAAGATCCGCTCAACGGTGGAAAGATAGAATTCCGCCGGCATGTCCATAACGGCGAGGTATTCGTCATAGAATTTGTTGTGTTTGTCGTGCTCATGCGCGTCCCCTTGGGCCACGCGGGTGATCTGATTCTGGAACGCTTTCATATGCGTCTCAGCGTTCATCGAGATGAAGGAGGTCAGCTGCAGGAGCCCGGGATAGACCGTCCGGCCCACGCCCGCGTATTTGAAGCCCACGCGCTGGATCATGAATTGTTCCAGCTGGCCCATGGTGACGGAATGGCCAAAATCCGTAACTTCGGTCGGGGACGCGCTCGGGTCGATGGGACCGCCGATCAGCGTGAGCGTGCTGGGCTGCGCTTTTGGATCTTCTTCGGCGAGGTAGGCGGTTGCCGCCAGCGCCAGAGGGGCAGGTTGGCAAACCGCGATCACATGCAGATCCTTGCCCAACTCACGCATGAAATCAACGAGATAGAGCGTATAGTCTTCGATATCGAACTTACCCGCACTCACCGGAATGTCGCGGGCGTTGTGCCAATCGGTTATGTAGACGTCACAGTCCGGCAGCAAGCTCATCACGGTTGAACGCAGAAGCGTGGCGTAATGGCCCGACATCGGCGCGACCAACAGAACTTTGCGCTTGGGCACGGTGCGGCCCTGCACACGAAAGTGCAGCAAATCGCCAAAGGCGCGTTCCATCACGATCTCTTGCACCACAACGTGGTCTTGCCCTTCGGCACCGCTGAACGCGGGGATGTTCCAATCGGGCTTCATCACCATGCGGGCAAAGCTTCGTTCGGTCACTTCGCCCCAAGCGGCCATCCAGGCCAAGGCAGGGTTTGGAAACATCGCAAAAGCAGGGTAGGATGCCAAAGCAAGCGCGGATGCGCCCATCCACTGATTTGTGTTCCTGACGGTTTCCATCAGATCGTAGGTCATCATGTAGCGCATCTGGGGTCTCCTTTAGGCCCAAAATGGGTTTGTCGTCGCTCCAGCCCCTGAACATGGGCGACGTTTATGCTGCACCTGCGAAGATAGGAGTAAAAAATTAATATGACAACAAAAACCACGGATCAGGACGCCTCCGCTGAGGTTGCAATGCCGCGGATGGCCGAAAATCTCAAGAAAGTGGAAGCACTTACAGAGCGCCTGACCCGTGTGATGACGCATCGTAAAGGTCACCAGGCCGCGCTTGACGCGCCGAATCAACAGTTGTTTACACGCGCAAGTCAAGCGTACTTGACAGAAGCGATGACAAATCCGAGCAAGCTGATGGAGCATCAGGTCGCCTATTGGACCAAGACGGTCACGCATTTTGTCGAAGCCCAGCAGGCGCTTGCGAGTGGCAAGCTCATCGCGCCAGAAGACCGCACGGACGAGGACAAGCGCTTTTCCGATGATTTGTGGAAGACCCATCCTTATTTCAACTTCGTCAAGCAGCAGTACCTGATCAACGCTGAGGCGATTGAGCAGGCGGTGGAAGACATCACCGACATGGAACCGCGCGAGAAGCAGCGGCTGGCCTATTTCAGCCGTCAGATCATTGATATGATGAGCCCGTCCAACTTTCTGGCGACCAACCCCGAGGCGCTGCAGCGCGCCATCGACACCGACGGCGAGAGCTTGATCCGGGGCCTGGAAAACCTGATCTCAGATCTGGAGGCGAACGACGGGGAGCTCATCGTGCGACTGGCGGATGAAAGCGCGTTCGAGTTGGGCGGCAACATCGCCACGACACCGGGCAAGGTGGTCTTCCGCAACCGGATGTTCGAGCTCATTCAATACACGCCCACGACCGAAAAGGTGCACAAAACGCCGCTGATCATCTTTCCGCCCTGGATCAATAAGTTCTACATCCTAGATCTCAAAGAGCAGAACAGCCTCGTCAAATACATTGTGGATCAGGGCTATACGCTCTTCATGGTCTCTTGGGTGAACCCCGACGCCAGCTATGCAGATGTGGGGATGGAGGACTATGTCGACGCAGGCTATCTGACCGCAATAAACGAGGTCAAAGCCATCACCGGAGAAAAGCAGGTCAATGCGGTGGGCTATTGCATCGCGGGTACGACGCTCTCTTTGACGCTGTCACTCTTGAAGCAGCGCGGCGATAAGTCGTTGAAATCGGTCACCTTTTTCACGGCGCTCACCGACTTTTCCGACCAGGGGGAGTTTCGCCCGTTCCTGACCGATGATTTTATCGACGGGATCGAGGCGGAGACGGCCGATAAGGGGATTTTGCCTTCGATCATCATGGCGCGCACGTTCTCATTTCTGCGCTCGAATGATCTCGTCTATGGTCCGGCGGTCAAAAGCTACATGATGGGGGAGACGCCGCCCGCTTTTGATCTGCTCTATTGGAACGGCGACGGGGCCAATCTCCCTGCGAAGATGGCGATGCAGTACCTGCGCGGGCTGTGTCAGCGCAATGAGCTGGCCGCGGGCGGTTTTGATCTGATGGGTCATCACTTGGAGCTGGGCGACATCGACGTGCCGATTTGTGCCGTGGCCTGCGAGACCGACCATATCGCGCCCTGGAAAGACAGCTATCGCGGGATCCAGCAGATGGGATCGAAAGATAAGACGTTCATCATGACGCAATCGGGCCACATCGCAGGGATCGTGAACCCGCCCTCCAAGAAAAAATACGGGCATTACACCAACCCAGACCTCAAGCCGGACTACAAAGGTTGGCTGGAGGATGCGGATTTCACCGAAGGCTCCTGGTGGCCGCGTTGGAACACCTGGCTGGCCAAACGCGCGGGCGCGATGATTCCCGCGCGCACGCCTGGGGCGAACGGTCGCAAGGTCATCTCCGACGCGCCTGGCAGCTACGTGGCCGTCAAGGCAAATCACTGAATTGGCTCAGGTTTACCCAAAGTAACCCCGACGTTGCTGTTTTTATGCTGCAGTGCAGAATTGTGCTTGAAATGCTGCGCTGCGGCATGTTACTAGACGGTGCAAGCAGCGGGAGCCGCTGCACGGCAGAAGCCAACGAAAGGAATAGAAATGAGCAAGCAGCCTGATATGACGCAGATGTTCAAAGACGTCATGGGTGCCTTCCCGATGGATACCACATCGATGGAAGATGCGTTCAAGACCACAGCGACACTGAACGAAAAGCTGTCGGCGGTTGCCTTGACAGCGGTTGAGAAGTCCACGGACGTCTCCTCCAAGTGGACCAAAGAGACAGTCTCAAAGATGGCGGAGCTGTCAAAAGCAAAAGCCGAGCCTGCGGATTACGCCAAAGCCATGACCGAATTTGCCTCCGCCTACGCGGAGACAGCGGCTGAGCACATGTCTGCCTTTGCTGAAATCGCCAAAAAAGTTCAGATGGATACCGTCGAACTGATGATGGCGGCGGGCAAGGACATGCAGCAAGACGCGACCGCGGCCGTCAAAAAAGCGACGGACAACGCCACAACCGCAGCCAAAAAAGCAACCGCAGCGGCGAAGTAACTTCGCTTGAAACGGCACACGTCCGTTCCCTGAGAGGCGTGTGGGGCAGGCTCAGCTGAGCCTGCCCTTTTTTGTGGGCTCAGTAGGGTGCTTTTCGCCGATGCCGCGTAAAAGCCGTCAGAGGGCCGCCGGGATGCCCGCGCTCAAAAAGTCAAAGACGCGGCGGATGCGGGGGATCTGGCGCACTTCGGGGTGTGCCGTAAGCCAAATGGGCAGCGTGCCGACCATGTCCGTTCCTGCAATCTTGACCATCTCGGGATCTGGCTCGGCCACGCGCGCCTGGTTAAATCCGATGCCAAAACCTGCCTCTACCATGCGCCAGCACACGACCTGATCGTCACTTCGAAACTTGAAAAAGGAACGGTCCACCTGGAGGCCAAGCGCGGCCAGACCGTCGATGATCAGCGTGCTTCGGTCATAGTCGATGAGATCGTGGGTCAGCAGATCTTCCGTGCCATGCGGCATGCCGCGCCGCGCGATGTAGCTCTTGCTGGCGTAGGCGCCGAGCTTGAGCGCGCCAATCTGCTTGGCGATCACATCCTTCTGGGTCGGGCGGTACATGCGGACGGCGATGTCCGCCTCCCGCCTGAGGAGGTTGTTGGTGTCGTCTGAGGCCACAACCTCAATCTCAATGCCGGGATAGCGCGCGTGCAGGTCGGTCAGGACCGGGGGCAAGAGATAGGTGGCGACGATCTGGCTTGCGGTCAGGCGTACAGTGCCGGTCAACGGGTCTTTGGCCCCCTGCACGGCGAGCGAGGCCTGGGCCGCCGCATCTGCCATCTTTGCTGCATGGGCGAAAAGACTGTTGCCGCGGTCGGTGAGCACCATTCCCGAAGGCTCCCGATCGAAAAGCCGCGCGCCGGTTTGCTCTTCCAAAAGTCCGATGTGACGGCTGAGCGTGGGCTGGCTTGTCCGGCGTGCGCGGGCCGCGGCCGAGAGCGAGCCATGCTCCGCCACGGCGACAAAACTCTGCAGGTATGACCAATCGTATGTGCGCATAGGTATCCAAATATGGATGACATACTCAGAAAATGGTCAAGTGATATCCGCAAATGGATCGAGTACCCAGGGCGCAGATGCAGCAGCGAAGGAGTTTGAGATGTCATCTGTGATTATCTTGGGGGCCAAGGGGCGCTTTGGCCGGGCAGCAACAGATGCCTTTTTGCAGGCCGGATGGGATGTCAGCACTTTTGGCCGGAACTGGGACGCGGGGCCGCGCGCAGGTGTGCACCGGGTGAGCGGAGACGTAAAAGACACGGAAACGCTCATCGCAGCCGTCGCGGGGCGGGATGTGATCGTGAATGCGATCAACCCGCCTTACCATCACTGGAGGCGCGAGCTGCCAAAGATCACAAAGAGTGTGATCCGCGCCGCGCAGCATACCGGGGCGGCCGTGCTCATCCCGGGGAATGTCTACAACTACGGCGCGGATGCCCCGGTGGACTACCGCGAAGACACGCCCTGGCGGCCGAGCACTCGGAAAGGCAAGCTGCGCGTTGAGATGGAGAACGCCTACCGCGATGCGGCCGTGCGCACCATCGTTGTGCGGGCGGGCGATTACATTGAGCGCGCGAAATCCGACAGCTGGTTCGACCGGATCATTGCGGCGCAGGCGCGGCAAGGGCGCACGGTCTATCCCGGACCGCTCGACCAAGTGCACGCCTGGGGCTACCTGCCGGACGTGGCGCGCGCCGCCGTGCACTTGGCGGCCCGGCGCGCTGAGATGCCGATTTTTGACGAATTCGGGGTTGAAGGCTTCTCGCTCACCGGCCAGCAGCTTGTGGATGAGATTGCGCGCGCGACGGGCAAGGCGCAGCGTGTCGGGCGCGTGCCTTGGGGCGCGATCAAATGCCTGGGGCTCTTTCAGCCATTCATGCGAGAGGTGCTTGAGATGCGCTATCTCTGGAACGTACCTCACCGTATGGACCAGCGTAAGTTAGAGCAGTTTCTGCCGGGCTTTCAGGCGACACCGGTCGCTGCAGTAATGCAGCACGTGCTGGCCCCTTAAATTAATCTGCCAAGGTGCAGGTGTTGCTTTCTTTTTCTCCCTGATGTCCCTAAGCTGCGATGCAGCACACCTTCGGGGAGGAATTCTGTGGCGGATGAACAAAAGCCATTGCTGATCAAGCGCTACGCATCGCGGCGGCTCTATAACACTGAAACGAGTGATTACGTCACGCTCGAAGATATCTCGGGCTTTATCCGCGATGGGCGCGAAGTGCAGATCGTCGATCTGAAGTCAGGGGATGACCTGACGCGCCAGTATTTGCTGCAAATCATTGCTGAGCATGAAAGCCGCGGGCAGTCTGTTTTGCCGGTGAGCGTGCTGAACGATCTGGTGCGCAGCTACATGTCTGGGAATGTCTCGGTCGTGCCGCAGTTTCTGCAAGCCTCTTTTGAAATGCTGCGCGAGCGGCAGTCAAAGATGATGGAGAACATGAACTCTCTCAACCCCATGGCAAAGATGCCGGGGATGGAGGCAATGCAAGCGCAGCAAGAGGCGTTCATGAAAGCCATGATGTCGGGGTGGGGCGCTGCCGCGCGCTCGACCTCTCCCGCTGCGCCCGAGGCAGAGGAAAAGGAAGGCGGCGAGGATCTGGAGGCCATCAAAAAGCAGTTGGCGGATCTTCAAACCAAGCTGTCGAAGCTGTCTTAGGCCGCCTGCGCCGTCTTCAGGCCGCTGAGCGCGGCCAGCAGGACATCGCAAATCGCGTCTCGTTCTGGCGGGGTCAAGTTCACCGGCAGACGCACGTCGCAGGCGCGCATCAGCATGGCGCGGGTTTGTGGCAGCTCCGGCAGGTCGGGGATGAATTGCCAGTTCCAAAAGGCGCGCGCGTTGTCCTCGCTTTGACCAAAGACCTGGACCTTCACCCCCGCGGCTGTCGCTTTTGCAGCAAAGGCACGGATCTGCGCATCGCTCAGGCCCTGCAGATTGAATTGGATGGAATCAGGCGCACGCTGCTCCCCCTTCAGCGGTGCGGGGACGTGCACGTGGGGCGAGGCGCCGAGCCGCGCGGCGACGTGATCATGGTTGCGCAGCCCGTCAGCGACCCGGCGCGGCAGTGCGGGCAGTTGCGGGCGGATCACCGCAGCGGCGAGATTTGACATGCGCAGATTGTAGAGCGGCAGCTTGTTCTGCCAGGCAGCGCAGGCGGCGTGCAGCACCGGGTGCTTTTTCCAAGCATGCTCATAAGCCCCTGACATGATGATCGCGCGCGCCACGAGGTCGGGGTCGTCGGTGATCAACATGCCGCCTTCGCCCGCGTTGATCATCTTGTAGGATTGAAACGAGAAACAGCCGATCTTGCCGATGGTCCCGATCTTGCGGCCGCGCCAAAGCGTGCCGAGCGAATGCGCCGCGTCCTCCACCACTGGGACGCCGGCGGCGTCGCAGCGCGTCATGATCGCGTCCATGTCGGAGGTGTGCCCGCGCATGTGGCTGACAATCACGGCATCGACCTGGGGCAGCTTGGCCTCAAAATCTGCCAGATCGATCCGGTAGGTGGCATCCACCTCGCAGAGCACGGGTCGGCAGTTGGCGTGCATCACTGCAGAGGGGACTGCCGCAAAAGTGAAGCCGGGGATCAGGACGCGGGCGTTTTCGGGCAGGTCGAGCGCCATCAGAGACAAAAAGAGCGCCGCTGAGCAGGAGGAGACGCCAAGCGCATAGCGCGCGCCCATTATCTCAGCAAACTCGCGTTCCAAGAGTGTGACCGGCGCGTCACGCGCTGCGGTGTAGCGAAAGAGATCCGCAGAGCGCAGCAATGCATCGACGCTCTCGCGCGCTGCATCGGGGATCGGTTCGGCTTGGTGCAGGTCTGGAAGGCTCATATTTCGATATCCAAAATCTGATATTTTGGTTTGCTTAAATCAAATCTGCGTCTGTGTCATCAAAGGAGTTGCATTTCGATCTGGCCTGCGGTGTTGGTGGTTACAGCCTGTCACGCGGGATTGACCAGCGCCGCTACACCCCGATGCGGTCGCGGAGGGCGTACCAGGTCATTGCGAGCGCCAAGAGCGGGCTGCGCAGCGCGGGGCCACCTGGAAAGCGCTGTGCTGGAACCGCGGCCAGTGTGTCAAAGCCTGCGCTTTCGCCGACAATTGCCTCTGCCATGAGCTTTCCCGCAAAGCTCGCCGTGCCAACGCCGTGACCCGAATAGCCGGAGGCGGACAGGATGTTAGGGCCGAGCCGCGCGAGGTAGGGCATGCGGCTCATCGTGATGCCCAGCGTGCCGCCCCAGGCGTAGTCGATCGGCACATCCTGAAGGTGTGGAAAGATAACAGAGAGCGGCTTGCGCACAGTGGCGGCGATGTCTTTGGGAAAACGGTAGCCGTAGCTTTCGCCGCCCCCAAAGAGCAGCCGCCCGTCGTGAGAGAGGCGGAAGTAGTTGAGCACAAAGCGGCTGTCGGCGACGGCGACATCGCGGGTCAGCACCTCTGCGGCCCTGGGGCCAAGCGGTGCCGTGGCCACGATAAAGTTGTTGATCGGCATCACCCGGGCGGCGACCGGCGCGTTGAGCGCGCCCAGATAGCCGTTGCAGCCCAGGATGACGTGATCGGTGACGACATGGCCCGCCGCGCAGCGCACCGTTACCTTTGGGCCTTCTTGCAGTTCAACGACTTGGCTCGTCTCGTGGATCGTGGCCCCGGCTTTCTGCGCTGCCTGGGCCAGCCCGAGGGCATAGCGCAGCGGATGCACATGCCCGCCGCTGTGATCGAGTGTGCCGCCTTTGTAGTCGGGCGAGGGGCAGATCGCCTGCAGCGCTTGGGCATCAAGCGTCTCAATCTGATCGTAGGCGTAGCGGTCTTGCAGGTGCTGGGCGTAGGCGTGCAAATCTGCCACGTCACGAGCACGGGAAGCGGCATGCACAAGGCCCAGCTTGAGGTGACAGTCGATCTGATGCTTGGCGATCAGGTCTTTGACCAGTTGGGTCGCGTCAAGTGCGAGATCCCAAAGCCTGCGCGCCTGCGCCATTCCCAATTGCCGTTCCAGCGCATCCTGATCTGCACGTTGTCCGGTGCCGAGCTGGCCGCCGTTGCGCCCCGACGCGCCAAAGCCCACGCGCTGCGCCTCCAGCAAGACCACGCGGCGGCCCGCCTGAGCGAGGTGTAAAGCCGCGGAGAGGCCGGTATAGCCCCCACCGATGACGCAGACATCGGCCCGCGTTTCGCCGCGCAGGGGCGGGAAGGGCGGCAAGAGGTCGGCCGTCGCGGCGTACCAGCTTTGCGGATATTGACCGGGCTTGTCGTTGGCAAAAAGCAGGTTCATCGCGGCTGCAGCGTCAAACGTTGAGGAGCAGATGCTCCCGCTCCCAGGGGGAGATAACCTGCAGGAACTCGTCGTACTCCGCGCGCTTCACAATCCCGTAGACGCGCGCAAACTCCTCGCCCAGCACGGCGTGCAGGTCGTTTGCGCCGTCAAAGAGGTCGAGCGCTTGGCCTAGGACGCGCGGGATGTCGCCCTCTCCATCGTAGGCGTCTCCTCTGAACTCGGGCAGGGGATCTGCTGCTTCGGTCAAGCCCAGATAGCCGCAGGCCAGCGAGGCGGCGATGGCGAGATAGGGGTTGCAATCCATCCCGGCGAGGCGGTTCTCCACGCGCCGTGCCTCGGGTGAGGACAGGGGGATGCGGATGCCAGTCGTGCGATTGTCGCGGCCCCACTCAAGATTGATCGGGGCTGCGTGGTCTTTCACATAGCGCCGGTAGCTGTTCACATAGGGCGCGATCACCGCCAGTGCCTCGGGCATGTGCTGTTGCAAGCCGCCGATGAAGTGCTGGAAGGCAGCCGTCTCCGCCCCCTCTGCGGTCGAGAAGATGTTTACGCCCGTCACAACATCCAGCACCGAATGGTGAATGTGCATCGCCGATCCCGGCTCATCGGCGATGGGTTTGGCCATGAAGGTGGCATAGCAATCGTGGCGCAGCGCGGCCTCACGGATTAGCCGCTTGAAATAAAAGACCTCGTCGGCAAGGCGCACCGGGTCGCCATGCAGCAGGTTGATCTCCAACTGGCCCGCGCCGCCTTCTTGGGTGATCCCGTCGATTTCAAAGCCCTGCGCCTCGGCAAAATCGTAGATGTCGTCGATCACCGGGCCAAACTCATCCACTGCGGTCATCGAATAGGCTTGCCGCGCGGCGGCAGGGCGTCCGGACCGGCCGATCATGGGCTCGATCCCTTTGGCGGGGTCGAGGTTGCGGGCGACCAGAAAGAACTCCATCTCCGGGGCGACCACGGGGTCCCAGCCGCGTGCGCGGTAGAGATCCACGACACGCTGCAAAACGTTGCGGGGCGAGAAGGGGACGCGGATGCCGTCGCGGTCGTAGGCGTCATGGATGACCTGCAGCGTCCAGTCGCCCGTCCAGGGGGCCGCGGTGGCAGTCGACATATCGGGCTTCAGGATCATGTCGCGTTCGATGAACCCGTCTTTGCCCGCGGCCTCGCCCCAATCGCCGGTGATGGTCTGGTAGTAGATACTGTCGGGGAGGAGAAAATAGTCCTGCCGTCCGAATTTGCTGGCAGGCACCGCCTTGCCGCGGGCAATGCCGGGCAAATCGGAGATAATGCACTCCACCTCATCGAGCCGCTTGCCCTTGAGGTATTGCTGCGCTGGCTCTGGCAGCCGATCAAGCCAATGGGCCACGGCTCTCCCCCCGTTTCAAAAAGCGGCGCATTTCCTCGGCGATGGTCTCGCGGTCGAGCGCGGTGCCGAGCCGCGCTTCGGCCGCGGTGAGTTGCGCCTGCGGGACCACGCCCGCCCCGCGGTGGCGGATCAGCCCGGCGATAAAGTCATGGTCGTATTCGGGATGCGGTTGGATCGTCCAAATGCGGGTGTCATAGACCAATGCCGCGTTGGCGCAAAAATCGGTCGCGCCGATGACCTTGGCGCGCGCAGGCTTTTCGACAACTTGGTCTTGATGCCAGGCATTCAGCCGCAGCGTTTGATCGCCGATCTGGTAGTCGACCGCGCCGACAGACCACCCGCCGCTGAATTTCTCGACGGTGCCGCCCATGGCCTGAGCGATGATCTGATGGCCAAAGCAGACCCCAATCATCGGGACCGCCGCCGCGTAGCAATCACGGATGAAGTGCTCGAGCGGCGAGATCCATGGGTGGTCTTCGTAAGCTCCGTGCTTTGAGCCAGTGATCAGCCATCCTTGCGCATCATGCACACTTGCAGGCATCTCACCATCCACCACCGTATAGCCTTGATAGGTGAACCCGTCAGAGCCCAGGAGCCGCGCAAAATAGCCGTCATAGGCACCGCCTGAAGCCATCTCTTCGGGGGGATGTCCTGTGATCAGGATGCCAATTTTCATCGCTTACACCGTTTCCAGATAGATCTCGACCTGTTCTGCCGGGCTCAGCTTGGCCATTCTGCGCTGCTCTTGCCGCTTGGTCAGAACATAGTTGCGGATGAGCTCAGGGGCAAAGATGCGCGCGACCTCAGCGTCGGTTTCAAACAGCTGCGTCGCCGCGTGCCAATCCCCCGTGATCTGCGGCAACCCTTGGGTATAGGCATTGCCGGTGATCGGCGCGGCTGGTGCGGCGGCATCTTCGATGCCGTTCATCGCGGCACCGAGAATTGCGGCCATCATCAGATAGGGGTTCACATCCCCGCCGGCCACACGGTGCTCGATGCGGCGTGCCGCGGGCGGGCCTGAGGGCACCCGCAGTGAGGCGGTGCGGTTTTCATAGGCCCAAGAGAGGCTTGTGGGGGCATGCGCGCCAGGCACGACCCGCTCGTAGCTGTTGGCATGGGGTGCAAAGATCAGCGCACAGCCGGGCATCGCAGTTAGGCACCCGGCAATGGCGTGGCGCAGCACATCCGTCCCGTCCGGCCCGCCGTTGTCAAAGATGTTCTGGCCGTCAGCGTTCAACACAGAACAATGCATGTGTAGGCCGCTGCCCGCCGTGTCCGGATAGGGTTTGGCCATGAAGCTTGCGGCGAACCCGTGTTTTCGGGCGAGGCCCTTGACCAGCAGCTTGAAGGCCCAGGCGTCATCCGCCGAGCGCAGGGCATCCGCGCCATGCATCAGATTGATCTCAAACTGGCCCAGCCCGGATTCGGACAGTGCGGCATCTGCCGGGATATCCATGTCATCGCAGGCGTCGTAGAGTTCCGAAAAGAAGCTGTCGAACTGATCCAGGGCACGCATTGACAGGATGTCCCCCATCGCGCGCCGCTTGCCGGAGCGGGGCGAGCGCGGGACCTGCAACTCAGGACCGCTGTCGTCGATCAGAAAGAACTCCAATTCCACCGCGCAGACCGGGGTTAGGCCGCGGGCACGGTAGCGCGCCAGCACGCGGTCGAGCGCGTGGCGCGGGTCACCGGCGAACGGCGTGCCATCATTGTGAAACATCCAAAGCGGGAGGAGCGCCGTGGGCGTCTCAAGCCAGGGCATTGGCATAAAGCCCCGCGCTGTCGGGCGCAGCACGCCGTCCTGATCGCCACTGGCGAGCACAAGCGGACTGTCCTCAATGTCGTCCCCCCAAATGTCGAGATTCAGAACGGAATAGGGGAAGCGCATTTTCCCTGCGAGCGCTTTGTCTGCGAAGCGGGCAGGGATGCGTTTGCCGCGCGCCTGGCCATTGAGATCGGATGCCGCGACGCGGATCGAGCGGATGTTAGGTCTTTGGCGCAGCCAGGCATCCATGGGTGTTCCCGCGGTCCTTTTGGACCGCATCCAGAGTTGATCAAAGAGGGTCTACGTCCGCATGACATCAGGGCGCAAGGGCAATTTACCGCGCGGTGTCCGGTCCTGGGGGTGATCAGGGTGCGTTTTGCACGCGGCGGCGGGCCATGCCGCTGTCGGTATCGCTTACCCCCAAAAGGCTCGCCACAAGGCGCAACAAAGCGTTTTCCTCGTCAGAGCGGTGACCGTCGGCCAAGACTACTTTCCAAAGCGCCTCAATCACCGCGACCCGCTCGTCATAGGGCACCGCATCTTTGATCGCCCGGGTAAAGCGCACGGTATCAGGGGCCTCGGCCTCCAGCGCTTCGCCTTCTTTCAAGAGGGCCTGCGCCTCCGGCGTGGACAGCCCGTAGCGCTCGGTCGCAATGCTCTCAATCAGCCGCGCCTCCGCGCTGGCGTAATCATTGTCTGAGCGTGCGACCCGCACCAACAGAGCGGTCAGAGCAAGCCGCGCGTCGGTCAGGTTGAGCGGTTCGGGGTCGGGCGCGGTGAGGCGGTTGAGAAAGTCTGCAAACATACTGAGTACATATGCCCGTGACCGGCCGATGCCAAGTCATCCCGCCCCGGTGGCGGTGCGGCGCAACTCTTCGATGTCTTGGGCGGTGATGCCCAGAGCGGTTTCGATTGCGGTCAGCTGGATTTCTTCGGCGGTGTGCCGGTGCCCGTCGGCCAGCGCAACCGCCCACATCGCGGTGCCAAGCGCCTTGCGGTCGGCATAATCGACCTCTTCGCGCAGGATCTGAGCGAAGTGCGGTGTCTCCGGCGCGTCCCGTTCCAGTGCCTCGCAGGTGGCGCGCAGTTTTGCCGCTTCAATCGGGCCCAGATCAAAGGTCTTTGACAGGATACGGTCGATCTGTCCAATCTCGGAGGCTTGGTAGTTGCGATCGGCAAAGGCCACGCGCACGAGGAGCGCACCAAGTGCCAGTTGCGCATTGGGCTGCGGTAAGGGCTTCGGCGCGGGCGCCCGGCGGGGAAAGAGGCGTTCGAACATGGTTGAGGTTAACTCAGGTCCGGCGGCTTGCCAAAGCGCAAAGTGTCAATCGCGATGCCCTGCGGATCGGAGTTGGTCACGATGAAACCTGCGATGTCTGCCTCTCCGGTTGCGCGCAGGAAGCCAACCGCAAACTCGCCCGTTGGGCTGACCGGCACCCGCGCCAGCAAGGTGCCGTCGCGCCGGTGAAAGGCGACGATGGCCGTGCCTTCCTCTCCGCCGCGCAGATCAAAGGCGAGCGCGGATTGATCTTCATCAAAAAGAACGGCGATTGCGCCTTCGCCCTGCGCCTCGCGGCGCGGATAGCCCGCCGCGCCGTAGCCGTTGAGCACCGTGTTGCCGTAGACCTTGACCAATGAGAGGTTTTGCCCCGAAGCGCCCGGCAGCATCTGCAAAGGTCCTGCGGCTGTGCCCACAATCTCATCATAGGTGTCGCGGCTCTCGACGGCCTGTCCCAAGAACCGCTCGCCAAACGTGGCACCTTGCAGCGGCAAGACGTCGTCGACGTTCTTACCAGGTCCCATGCCGCTCACCACGCCGTCGAAGGTGATGACCCGGGTGAGGTTGAGCGTTTCCGGATCGACAAGACAGACCGCAGTGTCACAGGCTGCGGCCACCTGTGCATAGGCGGCAAGGACGAAGGGGAGCAGCCATTTCATTTTGCGAGATTAGCACAGATCAGGGCCCGCGTCCTCCTCTGATCGAGGGTCGTGCAACCGTTCGAAGATTCCGGTGATTTCCGCTGCCGCGGTGTGCAGGCCAAAGGGGGGGTTGATCACGAAAAGGCCGGAGCCTTGCATCCCGTGACCGGGCCGCGCGGGGGCAAAGTGCACCTCATGACCAAAGCCTGACGGATGCGCCGCAGCGAGGCCGCGCCGTAGGGGCCGCTGCGCGCCATTGCTCAGCACCGGGTACCACAGAACCAACACGCCCACGTTCCAGGCGCGATTGATTTTGGCCAGATGGCGCGGGATGTCCTGGTAGTCGCTCTTTACCTCATAGCTGGGATCAATGAGCATGATGCCACGCCGCGGCGTCGGCGGGACCAATCCGTGGGCAAGCTCAAAGCCGTCCTGGGCGTAGAGTTTCGCGCGGTAGGGCGACAGCGCGGTCTTGAGAGCGGCATGCTCGCCCGGGTGCAGTTCTGCCAGATGGATCGCGTCGCCCGGCCGCAAGAGATGCGCCGCAATCAGTGGCGAGCCGGGATAGGCCTGGTCTCCTTGCGCCCCGCGCAGCTTGTCCAAGACCTGCGCGTAAGGATGCGTCGGTGCAAAGGCGGCGTGCAAGCGTCCTATGCCGCGCGCGGCCTCACCCGTTTTGCGTGCAGCCGGTGCTGATAGATCGTAGATCCCCCGCCCCGCGTGGGTCTCGATGTAGATCAGCGGCTTGTCCTTTTGGGTCAAATAGCTGAGCATCCAGGCCAGCAGCGCGTGCTTGTGCACATCCGCCAGGTTGCCCGCGTGAAAATGATGTTGGTAGGACAGCATCGCAGCGCTCCCCGGGCGATGAAAAAGCGACAGCGTCGTGAAGAGCCCGCTCAGCGGCTCACACCAGTCGCGAATTTTCCTTGGCCGCGCGCACGAAGTCCTTGAAGAGGGGATGCGGGGCAAAGGGCTTTGACTTGAGCTCTGGGTGAAACTGCACGCCGATGAACCACGGATGATCGCGCCATTCGACAATCTCCGGCAGCTTGCCATCGGGCGAAAGCCCTGAAAAACAGAGCCCTGCGGCCTCCAACTGCTCTTTGTAGGCAATGTCGACCTCGTAGCGGTGGCGGTGGCGTTCATCAATTACGGTGGTGCCATAAGCCTCTGCCACCTTTGAGCCCGCGCTCAACGTGGCGTCATAAGCCCCCAGGCGCATGGTGCCGCCTTTGTCGTCCCCCAGTTTGCGCTCCACCTTGTGGTTGCCTTGGATCCACTCCTTGAGGTGATAGACCACGGGCTCGAAACGCTTCTTGCCCGCCTCATGGTCGAATTCCTCGGATCCGGCCTGGGCCAGCCCCGCCACATTGCGGGCAGCCTCCAGCACGGCCATCTGCATGCCGAGGCAGATCCCGAGGTAGGGGATTTTGTGTTCGCGCGCAAAGCTGGCCGCTTTGATCATACCTTCGGTGCCACGCTCGCCGAAGCCGCCAGGCACGAGGATTGCGTGCAGCCCTTCAAGGTGCACTGCCGGGTCCTCGCGCTCAAAAAGCTCCGCATCGACCCATTCCACCCGGACCCGCACGCGGTTGGCCATGCCGCCATGGGTCAGCGCTTCGACAATTGACTTATAGGCATCTTCAAGCTGCGTGTACTTGCCCACGATCGCCACCCGCACGTCGCCCTCGGGGTTTTGGATCCGGTCAGAAACGTCATGCCACACGCTGAGATCGGGACGAGGCGCGGGCGAGATGGTGAAAGCGTCGAGCACCGCCTGATCGAGCCCTTGTTCGTGATAGGCCAGGGGGGCCTCATAGATGGACTTCAGGTTGTAGGCCGCGACAACCGCCTCTTTGCGGACATTGCAAAATAGTGCAATTTTTTCGCGCTCTTTCTCGGGGATCGGCTGCTCGGAGCGGCAGACCAAGATGTCCGGCGCGATCCCGATGCTTTGCAGCTCTTTCACGGAGTGCTGCGTGGGTTTGGTTTTCAGCTCGCCCGAGGCTGAGAGATAGGGCAGGAGCGTAAGGTGCATAAAAATGCATTGCCCGCGCGGTTTGTCGTGGCTGAACTGGCGGATGGCTTCGAAGAACGGCAGCCCTTCGATGTCGCCCACGGTGCCGCCGATCTCACAGAGCATGAAATCGACCTCGTCATCACCGATTTTGATGAAATCTTTAATCTCATCGGTGACATGTGGCACGACTTGGATGGTTTTGCCGAGGTAATCGCCGCGCCGCTCGCGTTCCAGAACATTGGAGTAGATCCGACCTGAAGACACGGAATCGGTCTTTCGTGCTGGCACGCCGGTGAAGCGCTCGTAGTGGCCGAGATCCAGGTCCGTTTCTGCCCCGTCATCGGTGACAAAGACCTCGCCGTGTTCAAACGGGCTCATCGTGCCGGGATCGACGTTGAGGTAGGGGTCAAGCTTGCGCAGCCGCACCGAAAAGCCGCGGGCTTGCAAAAGAGCACCCAGGGCGGCGGAGGCCAGCCCCTTGCCCAAAGAGGACACCACACCGCCGGTGATGAATACGTAACGCGCCATATGTCCGACGACCCCCGTAGAAAGCACTTTCCACTGCGACGAAAGGCACGCTCCAACCGCGCGCGCACCGCTTTGCCACGGGATTAAAGGATATCCGGATTCGCTTGGGCTTGGCAAGGCCCGCCGCAAGATCCTGTTGCTCGACGAGCTATGCCCGCAACTGGTTGTGGCCTAGTCGCCGAGCGGCACCAGGGGCGCATCGCTTGAGGTCGGCGGGAGCAAGAGATCGGCGTCTGGTACGGTGGGCGTGCCATCGCTTGCGGGCGGCGGCGTCACACCCAAGCGGTCGATCACCGAGGTCCCGGAGGATTCTTGCGCGACCAGGATCGTGAGCGTGATGGAGGTCACGATAAAGGCCGCACCGAGCAACCAGGTCAGCTTGCCCAACGGTGTCGAGGGCGGGCGGCCTGTTGCGGCACCGCCGCCGCCACCAATGCCCAAACCGCCGCCTTCAGAGCGTTGCAGCAGCACGACGGCGATGAGACCAAGGGCCAGCAGGAGGTGTATGATGAGGACGACGTTTTCCATGCAAAGGCCTTTGCTCGTTTGGCTGGTATGTATGGCGCTTTCGGCACGGGGGCAAGGGCGCAGAGGGTTATCTGGCGTAGACAAGTCGACCTCTCTCAGGCACTCTTTTGACATGCCGCACGACCATGGTTCTGACGACGATCCACACAGTCTTTTGCCGCCCGATCCGGCGCTGCGCGTGAAAGCGCTCGAAACGCTCTTGGTGCGCAAAGGCCTGGTCGATCCGGCCGCCCTTGATGAAATCATCGGCACCTATGAAAACCGCATCGGGCCGCGCAACGGCGCGCATGTGGTCGCAAAATCCTGGGTCGATCCGAGCTTTCGCGCTGCTCTGATCGAGGATGCGACCGCCTCGGTTGCCGCATTGGGATACTATGGGCGGCAGGGCGAGCATATCGTGGCGGTCGAGAACACCGGCAGCTTGCACAACATCGTGGTGTGCACCCTGTGCAGTTGTTACCCCTGGCCGCTCTTGGGCATTCCGCCCAGTTGGTACAAATCAGATGCCTACCGGGCGCGGGCGGTGCGCGAGCCGCGCAAGGTCTTGGCCGATTTTGGGGTGCACTTGTCACCAGACGTCGCAGTGCAGGTTTGGGATTCCACGGCGGAGGTCCGCTATCTGGTGATCCCGCAGCGGCCGGAAGGCACCGAGGATCTAGATGAGGCGGCGCTCGCCGCGCTGGTCAGCCGCGACAGCATGATCGGCACCGCCGTGGTGCAACGGCCGTGAGCCGGGTGCACGATATGGGCGGACGCTTTGGCGATGGTGCCGTGGTCCCAGAAGCGGAAGGCGTGCAGTTCCATGCGGCGTGGGAAGCCCGCGCTCTGGCGTTGACCTTGGCAGCCGGGGGCTTGGGGGCCTGGAACATTGACATGTCACGCCATGCGCGCGAGCGGCTGGCACCGGCCGACTATGCGCGCTTCAGCTACTACGAAAAATGGCTGGGTGGTCTCGCCACGGTGCTGGTGGAAGAAGGTCTGGTGACACGCGATGAATTGAGCGGCGCGGGCGCGCCTGCCTTGAGCCCGCAGGCGGGAAGTGCCCTGAAAGCGCAGGATGTCGCTGCCGCCCTTGCAAAGGGCGCACCCGCAGACCGCACGCCTGATGGGGCACCGATTTTTGCGGTGGGCGATTGGGTCAGGACCCGCGATCACGCCGAGAACCTAGAGATACCTGGCGGGCATACCAGGTTGCCGGGCTACGCCGCGGGCGCGCGCGGCCAGATCCTGCGGGTGCATGGCACCCATGTGCTGCCCGACAAAAGCGCGCATGGACAGGGTGACGGCGCCGAACCACTTTATGCGGTGCGCTTTGCCGCCGCGGCGCTCTGGGCGCATCCGGAGCATCCAGGGGACAGCGTGGTTTTGGATCTTTGGCAGAGCTATCTGGCACCCGCACCATGAAACCGACGCCTGTGTTCATCGCGCCTTGGCATGCCCAGGTTTTTGCGCTGACGGTGCATTTGAACGAGGCGGGCCATTTTGCCTGGGCGGAATGGGGCAGCGCCTTTGGCGCGACGCTCAAGCGTCACGGCTTGGCGCGGGCGCTGAACGGCGGGGACGACTATTTTGTGGCCTGGTTGGAGACGCTGGAGGCGTTGCTGTCAGACCTTGATATCGCTTCAGCCGCGGAAGTTGGGGCGCTGCGCGATCTGTGGGCCACCGCTTATCTCGCGACGCCGCACGGACAGCAGGTGCGGTTGCGAGACGGTTGACGGCGCTCTTCGCCGGTGCGGCCAAGACGCCCCGCCCGCCGTCCCGCAACGCTCATTCGTCGATGTCATCAACATCGGATTGACCGGAAAGCGCGCGGCGGATGTGGCTCCAAGAGAGGCCCACGCCCAAGACCAAGCTCAAGGCAGTGATGCCGATCCAGAGGTTCAAGCTTGGATCATTGAGCCGCAGCAACCCGAAATCGTAGAGGACCCAGAGGCCTGCACCGACCACAGCGAGCACAAGCACCATGCCGAAGGCCCCAATGGAGCGCACGGTTGCCCGCAAGTAGATGATGTATCCAATGGCGAGCATGAGGCCTGCCAGAACAGCGATGGAGAGGTTCGCGCTGCCAAAGCTGCGGACCCAGGTGATGTAATTGTACTCTGTCGGATTGAATGTGGCGGCCAGGAGCAGAAACGCACAGCCCCAGCGCAGCAGAAAGCCCATACTGACCTCATCTAATTTACCCTACCCCTAGCCTCTGAAAGCCACGTCTGTCCACCATCCTCGCGGGCCCAGGGAAAAACCGGTGGCCGCGCGTTTTGCGGTTTCGTCCCTCAAGGCGGGTCGTTAAGACGGGCGCGGATCTGCGCAAGGAGATGTGATATGGCCAACGTGGTTGTGGTCGGTGCCCAATGGGGTGACGAGGGCAAAGGAAAGATCGTCGATTGGCTGTCGGAACGCGCTGACGTGATCGCCCGGTTTCAAGGCGGCCACAACGCAGGCCATACCCTGGTGATCGACGGGGCGGTGTACAAGCTGCATGCCTTGCCCTCCGGCGTCGTGCGGCCCGGCAAGCTCAGTGTGATTGGCAACGGCGTGGTGCTCGATCCCTGGCACCTTGTGGAGGAGATCGAGACGGTGCGTGCGCAAGGGGTACAGATCACGCCGCAGACCCTGATGATCGCTGAGAACACACCGCTCATCCTGCCGATCCACGGTGAGCTGGACCGCGCGCGCGAGGCGCAAAACACGGTAGCAAAGATTGGCACCACCGGGCGCGGGATTGGGCCAGCGTATGAAGATAAAGTGGGCCGCCGGTCGGTGCGGGTGGCCGATCTGGCGGATGAGGCCACGTTAGAGCGGCGGGTGGATCGCGCCTTGGTGCATCATGACGCGCTGCGCCGGGGCCTGGGGCTGCCGGAGGTGGACCGTGCAGGCCTGCTGGCACAGCTGCATAAGGTGGCCCCCGCCGTGCTCGAGTATGCCGCGCCGGTGTGGAAGCTGCTCAACGAAAAGCGCAAAGCGGGCAAGCGGATCCTCTTTGAAGGGGCGCAGGGGGCGCTTTTGGACATTGATTTTGGCACCTATCCTTTTGTGACCTCCTCCAATGTGATCGCAGGGCAAGCGGCGACAGGTACCGGGATCGGTCCTGGGGCCATTGAGTTCGTGCTGGGCATCGTCAAAGCTTACACCACGCGGGTCGGGGAGGGGCCTTTTCCAACGGAGCTAGAAGACGCGGATGGCCAGCGTCTGGGCGAGCGCGGGCATGAATTTGGCACCACGACCGGGCGCAAACGGCGTTGCGGTTGGTTCGATGCGGTCCTGGTGCGCCAGACCTGCGCCACCTCGGGGGTGAACGGCATCGCGCTGACAAAACTCGACGTGCTTGACGGGTTTGACACACTTAAGATCTGCGTGGGCTACGCGCTCGACGGTGAAAGGTTGGGGCATCTGCCCATCGCAGCAGATCAACAGGCGCGCTGCACGCCGATCTATGAAGAGATGCCAGGTTGGTCGCAGTCGACGGAAGGCGCACGGTCCTGGGCGGATCTGCCGGCCGAAGCGATTAAGTATGTGCGCCGGGTCGAAGAGTTGATCGACTGCCCCGTTGCTCTACTTTCCACTTCACCGGAGCGAGAGGACACGATCCTTGTGCGTGATCCGTTTGACGATTAATGCGAGCTGTGGAGAGGCGCGTGGCACTCAGTTACAAAGCGCGGAAACGTTGGGCATTGGTCATCCTGTTGGTGGGCCTGCCCGTCTACGTGGTGACGGCCGTAAATGCCGTTGAACTTTTCGACCGCCCGTCGATTTTGGTGGAACTGCTGATCTTTGTTGGGCTGGGCGTTATATGGGCTTTCCCGCTGAAGTTCATCTTCAAAGGGGTTGGACAAGCAGATCCTGACGCTGAGCCATGAAGCCGTCCGTATCGGTCTTGCGCTCTTTCAATGAGCAGGTGTCAAAGGCTTTTTACCTTGATTTTCTCGGCTTCGAGGTGATTTTCGAGCATCGGCATGACCCTGGGCTGCCGCTTTACATGGGCATCAAGCAAGGTGATTGCGAGGTGCATCTGACAGAGCATTTTGGCGATGCCGCCCCGGGGGCTGCGGTGCGCATTGAGGTGCCAGACGTGCAATCCTACGCAGAAGCGTTGAATGCAAAAAACTACAAACATGCGCGGCCTGGCGTGAACAGCATGCCGTGGGGGGCCATGGAGATGGTCATCATGGACCCAAACGGCAACCGGCTCACCTTTTTTTCGCCGACCCCAGAGACGTGAGCGGATGGCTCAGCCGCTGATCGCGCAGGGGATGCTGCAAACGCAAAGCGTGCATGAAGTCTATTGGGAAATGGCGGGCAATCCGGACGGTGTGCCCGCGATTGTTCTGCATTGTGGGCCCGGATCGGGGTGCCGTGAGGGGCACTACGATCTTTTTGACCTCTCTCGCTACAAGGTGATCTTGATGGATCAGCGCGGCTGCGGGCGCAGTAGACCGCGGGCGCGTGAAAGTCTCGCGGCGTTGAAAGCCAACACCACGGACGATTTGCTGAGCGATATCAGTGCGCTGAGACAACAGCTTGGCATTTCGAACTGGCTCGTTTTTGGCGGATCTTGGGGGTCCACCCTCGGATTGCTCTACGCGCAGACAATGCCTCAGACGGTGCGGGCGCTTGTCCTCGCTGGGGTGGCGACGACGTCCGATCATGATCTTGCGTGGCTCTACGGTGACATCGGTGGGTTCTATCCCGAAGCGCTGGATGACTTTTGCGCCTTGGTCCCGCACGCAGCCACCGTACCTGAGCGTATTGAAACCTATGCGACGCTTCTGCAGGATGGCGACACGGCGCAATCGGCTGCTGATGCCTGGTGCAGGTGGGAATTGGCAATCTTCGGGCAAGACCTTGGTGAGGCGGGGCAGCCTTGGGCGGATCCGGGCTACCGACTGGGGTTTGCGCGGATCGTGACACATTACTTTCGCAACCGGGCCTGGCGAGCGGATGGCCATATCCTCAATCAGATGCACAGGATCAAGGATCTGCCCGGGGTGATGATCCATTCGCGCTTTGATCCAAGCTGTCCGCTGCGCGCAGCTTGGGCATTGGCCAAGCGATGGCCTGCGGCGCGGTTGGAGATCCTCGGCGGCAACGATCACTCCGCGCTGTCGTCCCGGATGAAGATGCGGATTCGTGCGGCAACGGACGCTTATGCGTCGGAGTGGTGCTTTGGCTGAGGGTCTTTTCCTATGCCGCACCTCCAGATGAGGATTGCTGGTCGGATGATGATGCGATGTTTTGCAAGAAAAAAGGGCGGCCCGGCGGGCCACCCTTTGCGATTTCTCTGAACGGGTGTTCGTGCTAGCCCGCCGCGCGGTGATCCGGGCGAAAGCCAATGTCTTCGGACACGGTGAAACGACCGCCTCGCAGCTTTTCAATCTTGCCCGCGCGCAGGAGTTGTCCGAAAGACCGCAGGCCGTCTTCGCGGCTAAACCCTTCTGCGCCATCCGCCTGGCGAACTTTTGTCATCAACTGCGGGCGTGAAAACTGATCACGGCCCTCGACGAATGTCATGTAGGCGGCGGCGGCTTCCAACAGTTGCGAGAGCGTTGTCGCGCCCATTTCACTGGCGAACTCAGAAAAGCCTTCCGTTTCGATGGCAACGGGCTGTTTGTTTTCAAGGGCGGCGGCGACGCGGCGCGGCGCGACCGTGGGTTCAGGCATGGGTACGCTCGCCACTGGCTCTATCGCGTCGGCCAGATCTTCTACTGGCGCATCCTCTGCCTCGCTGATTCGCTGCTCAGCGACAAGCTTGAGGGGCGCTGGACGCGGTTCAGTCTCTTCCTGCTCTGCTTCCGGCTCACCGCTCAAGGGGCGAGACCGGACCACTTCGGCAAGATCTTCGCGGTAAGGGCTGTCGCCATCGCGACCTTTGCCGTTCATGCTCGAATCCGCCTTCTTGGCCGCAACGGCGGCACGCAGATGAGCAAAGGCATCGCGCCGTGTGGCACCTTCTGGCTCGTCCATCTGATGGTCGGTTTCTTCTAGCAAACGGCTTACGGCAGAGCCGCGACCTTCATCGTCCAACGAGGGCAAAAGCCCGCGCGAGGACACTTTGCGCTCGCGCATGGGGGCAGGATCAGCTGCGGTGGCGTCACGGTCCAGCCCGGCAAAATCTGCGTCCTTTGCAGCATGCACATCCTCACGGATTTCAGCTTCAACGTCGGCAAGCTCTCGCGCCAATTCCTCTTCCTGATCGGAAGTCAGACCATCGGCAGGCGCGTCAGTCTCTTCGTCCAACAGATCGTCAAGGGATGCGGCGACTTCATCGTCCATCGCCGCTTCGGCGACGTCTTCGAAGTCAACGGCCTTGTCACCCTGGGCTGCGCTTTCCAGTGCCTCCTCGAGCGACAGATCGTCCATCTCCGCCTCAGGGTCGTCCTCGGCAGTCACGGGCGGGGTTGGCACGTGATCGTGCAGATCCTCATCGATCTCATCGGCATCGAAGGGCTTTTGGATGGCCTCCAGGGCCTCAGCCTCATCGCTCTCGAAAGCGCCTTCGATCTCAGCGCGTGCCTGGGCTATGATGTCAGGAGCGGGCAGGTCGGCGCTGCTGTCTTCCAACTGCATTTCGACCAGATCGGCATCTGCATCAGCACTCTCCGCTTTAGTGGTGCCAGCCTCAGCATGCTCATCCTCGACGTAGCCGTCATGGACAGCGGTGCCATCGCGTTTTGCTACAACAGCGCGGATGCGCTGCAGCTTTGCGGCGATGCTCCCGGGCGCAGGTGCCTCTGGCGCTGGGTCAGTCGCTGCAACAGGTGCAGGCTGAGGGGCGATATCTTCAGCCTCGACCGCATCTTCAAGATCATCTGCCTCTGCGTCAGTCTCGCCAAAGAAGGCACTGACCTCTTCGTCCGGTTGCCCTGGCACGATGTCGGGCGTGTCTTCGGCATCCACATCCGCTTCGACCGCGATCTCTGTCTCTGTTTCGCTTTCGACATCTGAAGCCTCGGGCGCTTCGGCGACCGGCTCTTCTGCGGGCACCGCCGCTTCCTCGGTCAACTCAACGATCGCAGTCGCAGGCACCTCGGCTTCAAGCGTTTCTTCGACGTCGTCCGTGCTGACACTGTCGAGAGGTGCCTCAGTCGCGGGAACGTCTTCGACGCGCAGGTCTTGGGTGTCGTCGATCTGGTCGTGATCTGCGTCCAGAGACACTTCTTCGGCAGCAACGTCTACCTCAGGCGCGATCTCCTCTGTGGCGGTTTCGGGCTGCTTGGCCAAAATGGAACCCGCGGGGGCCATTGCCGCGCCCGCGACAGCGGTAGATGCCGCGCTGTCCAGCGCGCTCAATACAATTCGGCCCTCTTCGGTGCGCGCATGCACGCGGCGCGCCACCTCTTTCTCTGCGATATGCGCCAACATTTCTGCGTCGGGCTGTGGCGGCTCGGCACCAAAGTACCGATCATCGGCAGCAAGATCGCGAAAATACTCCGCAATCAGTTTCATTGTGCCGAAAGAATCTTCAAATCCCTCAAGTGTGCACGAAAATGTGCCATAGGAGACTGTGAGAATTTTGTTATTCATCATCGGATGCTCGTCCTCTGCGCTCTTTCAAGCTTCTGTTTACCATAGGTCCCGAGACCAAAGCGGCCCGATATTGTGCCGCGCAGCGTATCATTTCTGGGCGAGAATGTGTCGAACTTTTCAATCCAGCAACAGTATACCATGACCAAGACCATTGTTTCTTCAGCGCATCCAATCACTCTCGTGGGTGCAGGCGACGCTAGTCCAGAGGATCTGCATAAAGCGTTAAAGCTGGCCCCCCTTTGCGTTGCGGTGGACGGGGGGCTGGGTCTTGCGCGGGTGGCGGGTGTCGACGTGGCTGCTGCTGTCGGCGACTTTGACTCCGCTGACCCAGACGACCTTAAAGCCTTGCCAAAAGGCGTTCAGCACTACGTCTCTGAACAAGACAGCACGGATTTTGAGAAGGCGCTGACACGGCTTCAAGCACCCGTTGTGATCGGTGTTGGTTTTTTGGGTGGCCGCACGGATCATGAGTTGGCGGCGTTTCATACGCTCCTGCTTTGCCAAGAACGACCGTGCATCTTATTGGGACGAAGCGAGGTGATTTGCCTCGCCCCGCCGCACCTGTCTTTGCCCACAAAAGCGGGCGATACTTTGTCCTTGTTCCCGCTTGTGCCGGTCACCGGACGCAGTTCGAGCCTGAGATGGCCCATCGACGGCATCGACTTTGCCCCCGATGCGCGAATCGGCACCTCAAATGTCGCTGAAGGGCCGGTGACGCTGACAATGCATCAACCTGGGATGCTCTTGATCCTGCCGCGCGCGCTTATGCCAGCGTTGCTGTCGGCGCTTGCTTCGCCGCAAGTCGCGCGCTGGCCCGCTCGCGCAAGATGATGTAAAGCCCCGCCGCGACAGTGATCACGATCCCGACCGTGGCCATCGCATTCGGTAAATCCTGGAAAATCAGAAAGCCGAGCAGTGTTGCGACAGGGATTTCAAGATACTGCATGGGGGCGAGGGTAGCGGACGGCGCAAAACGCAGCGACCACGTCATCAGCAGATGCGCTACGGTGCCGAGCAGCCCCAAGAGCAAAAGCCAAGTCCATTGCATCGCCGTTGGTGAAAGGATGGAAAGCGGGTTCACGTGCCACCATTGTCCCAAGACAAAAAGGGGCAACATCACGGCGATGGCCATAACACCGCTGACGGCTTGCAGGCTGATAGGGTCGGTTTCCTTGGCGATTTGGCGGGTGATCAGCATAAAGAATGAGAAGTTCACCGCGACAAACAGCGGCAACAGCGCTGGCCAGCCGACATTGACAAAGGCCGGCTGGACGATCAGCAGCGTGCCGAGGAAGCCCACGATGCAGGCGATGATCCGGCGGTGACCGACCTCTTCTTTCAGAATGTATTTGCCCAAGAGCAGCATGATGAATGGCATGACAAAGGCGATTGCGACCGCATCTGCGAGGGGCAGATAACTCAGCGCCGAGAACATTGCGCCGATCCCGAGGATATGCAGCAGTGTGCGCAAGAAGGCCAAAGCACAGACCCGGCGTGACATGCGCCAAGACCGGGCGGTGAGCCAAACCAGCGGCACAAGGATGAGGGCTTGTACTGCAAAACGGATCAACACCACTTGCCCAATTGGGACGCTGTTTCCGATCAATTTTGCGATCGCGTCGCCCAGTGGGGCCACGATGCAAAAGCCCAGCATAAGAGCGATGCCGATGGTGGGGCGGTCTTGTTTCACACGTTGGTATTAGGCGTGGCCCCTGGGGTTTGCAACCCTTAGTTGTTTATTCGCCACAGTTGAGCGGATCAAACGCCTCGGGGCGTGCGCAACATAGGCGATGGGGCGCATCCTGCGTTTCTTTATGCAGCGTTTCGGTCGGCTGATTGATCGGGTGCCGCGCTTTTCTCATTGTTGCCCGGGCGTTTTTGGGGTGTAGCCCTTGATCACTGGCCGTGGTTTCGAAGAACAACTGGGCGCGCATGCACGTCTTACGGCTCTGCCCGCTCGTTTACGCGGTGATTGCCTGAGGTCGTGCTCTCGATGGTCTTATGCGCGCCTATCAGAGTTTTTCTGAGAGGCACAGCTTAAGTGAGGAGGCAAATCAGGTGCGTTCTACACTGTCAGCGCGAAACTCAAAGGGGTACTCCGCCACATCCGCAGCATGAAGAAACGATCTCGTCTCAGCGGCGCGCGCTACATCCGGCATACGCTCGTTGGCAAAGAAATCCGTTCGGAGGATTTGCCCGTCGCGGATGAGAAGGCCCACTGGATCTTCGGGGCTGGCCGCGCGACGGCTGGTGTCGGCGGTTACAACGCCAGTGGGGTGCCATGAAGCGCCCGTGGCCCTATCGAAAGTGTCTCGGGCCTTCGCTCTTGCCGCTCTGACAGGGTTTTCGGGCATGCATCTACGCCGCAGGTCGTCCGACCGTCACTTGGTTCCGGCCTTGGCCCTTGGCGTTGTAAAGTGCGCGGTCCGCCTGCGCCAAAATGTACTCCCCTTCGTCGCGCGACGCATCTTCTGGCCGGGAGCGGCCGCCGCCGAGGGCCATGCCAATGCTGATGGTTACAGAAATGGGTTCGGCTTTCCCGGGCACTTTGAAGGGCTCGGAGGAGATATCGTCACAGATCCGGGTGGCAAGCTGACGGGCATCCATTGCGTCAGCCGATGCCATGATCGCCATGAACTCTTCGCCGCCGATGCGGGCCACCATGTCTGAGGCGCGCGCCGCAACGCGCAGGCGTCGCCCGACTTCGATCAAAACGGCATCTCCGGCTGCATGGCCGTAAGCGTCATTAATTTGCTTAAAATGATCGAGGTCCAGCACCATAACGGCAAAGGTGTGCCCTTCGGTACGCGCAAGGGCTGCGACGCGACTGAGGTGCGGCATTGCATAGCGGCGGTTGTAGAGCCCAGTGAGAGGGTCAAAGACCGCAGCCTCCAAGCTGGTGCGCACAGATGCACGCAGCCGCTCGCCCACCCTTTTACGGCGGATGACAGCCCGCGTGCGCAGAGCCAGTTCTGCGACGTTCAGGCCATGGGTCATAAGATCATCTGCACCGAGATCCAGAGCGTTCGCACCGACGGTCGCGTCGTGTACCCGCTGCACAACGATGACGCCCGCGTGTCGCGTGGCAGCGTTTGCCCTGAGCGTTGCGATCATGCGCAACTGCTCTGACGCCGTCACGCGATCATCTGAGAGGAGGAGCACAAATACATCTGGGGCCTTCGGCGCCACGATCTGCTGCATCACAGTGGTGTCGCTCGCCAGTGTGAGCTTGCTGCGCAGTACGGGCCGCAATTCCTGCGCGACGCGTTGAGCCAGAGCGCGCTGTGCACAGACCAGAACGCAGTGTCCTTGATCCTCGAACCCTTCAGCCTCTTCCGCCAAGCCCAAGGCGCTGCAGGTGTCTTCGCGCATGCGCCATTCAGTGGCGGCGTTCTGTGCGCGGATCAAACTGCGCACGCGGGCCAGGAGCAGCGTCTCCGTCACAGGGTTTTCGAGGACATCATGGGCACCGGCCCGCAAAGTCTCCAGCCGTGATCCAGTTTCCACTTCCCGACCAAGCGCAATCACCGGGACCTGCTCAACTGTCGGCGAGGCCGCAAGCGCGCGGCACAGGTCAGCAGCTGTCCCATCAGGCAGCACGGAGGCAGATATGATGAGGTCTGGTGGAACGCTGCGTGCCGACGTCAAAGCCTGGGCAATCGTCTCCGCTTGGCAGACGTCATAGAAAGCTTTTTTCAACTTGACCTTGATCACAATCCGGTTGGTTGCGATAGCGTCAACGATGAGGATCCTACCCTGCATTTGCCAGACCTCCCATGCTGCGTATCCGTTCATCAACCATGTGTCCGTTGTTGGGCCAATTGGTTAACAAAGGGTTTCTGATGGTTAAAAACGTAGAGATCGGCCGGGGCGATACGCGGGATGCCGCCGAGACTTTGGCGCTGCAGGCGCTGGCTTGGATCGCGGCGCACGACGATCTTATGCCAGTTTTTCTGGGCAGTTCAGGCGCATCCGAAGCGCAACTGCGACAGGGCGTTGCCGATCCCGAGCTCCTTGCAGCGGTGCTTGATTTTCTTCTCATGGATGATGCCTGGATCATGGCCTTTTGCGATCAAGCTGACCTGCCATATGCGCGGGTGATGGCTGCGCGCGCGGCGCTGCCCGGCGGAGGGGAAACGCATTGGACCTGAGCCCCATCAAAGGCATCATCTTTGACAAGGACGGAACGCTGTTTGATTTCGCCACGACCTGGGAAGTCTGGGCGCAAGAGTTCCTGCTGCGCCTGGCCGGCGGCAATCGTTTGCACGCTGCAGAACTGGGTCAGGCGGTGGCCTTTGATTTTGAGGCGGGGCGTTTTGCCAAGTCTTCGGTTGTGATTGCCGGCACGCCTGAGGATATTGCCGATGCGCTGCTTCCCCTGACGCCGGGATTTAATCGTGAGACGCTTCTTCAGGTAATGAACACGGCAGCGGAGGAAGCGCCACAGAAAGAAGCTGTGCCTCTCGTTCCGCTTTTGCAGGATCTTCGGGCGCGCGGCTTGCGCTTGGGCGTTGCCACGAACGATGCTGAGGTGCCCGCCACGGCACACCTAGAGCAAGCGGGTATCACGGATTACTTTGATTTTGTGGCAGGCTCAGATTCTGGTCATGGCGCTAAACCTGGGCCGGGACAGCTCAGCGCGTTTGCCCGTCTGATGGATCTTTCTGCGCAGTCCTGCGTGATGGTTGGGGACAGCCTGAATGACCTGATGGCGGGTCGTGCGGCAGGGATGCAGACCTTTGCCGTCTTGACCGGCATGGCCGATGCCGAGGTTCTGCGTCCCTACGCGGATGTATTGCGTCCTGATATTGGCCATTTGCCGCCCTGGCTGGATCAGATTGCTGCCCCCTGAGGCGCGCCCTCGAACAAATACGACATCTCCGGTCGCAAATAGGAAGGCCGCTTGGCGCGTCCCGTTGCCTGCTGACAGGGGGCAAGAGAGGAGCGCGCCATGTCTGACGTGATGACGAGACGCAGAAACCGGGGCGGCGGGCGCGCGGGCGCGAAGCTGCGGCGCGGGACGGCCGTGATCGAACAGATGCCCTGGCAGCCGCCGGTGAACATCGACCGGCCGGTCGAGCCTCTCACCGAAGAGGGTGTCGCGGCCGTTCACGATGGCGCAATGCGCATTCTCGAAGAGATCGGGGTGGAGTTCCTGCACCCGGAGGCATGCGAGATCTTGCGCAAGATCGGTTGCGAGGTCACGGGCGAGAACGTTCGCATGCGCCGCGACCTGGTGATGGAGTACCTCGGCCTTGCCCCCAGCCAATTCCAACTGGTTCCGCGCAACGAGGAGCGTACTTTGACCGTGGGCGGCAAGCACTTGCTTTTCGGCAATGTCTCCTCGCCCCCCAACTACTGGGACATGCAAATTGGCAAGAAAGTACCGGGCACGCGGGAAATGTGCCGAAATCTACTCAAACTCACCCAGTACTTCAATTGCATCCACTTTGCCGGCGGCTACCCGGTGGAGCCAGTGGACCTGCATGCGTCGGTGCGGCATCTGGACGTGCTCTATGACAAGCTCACGCTCACCGACAAGGTGATGCATGCCTATTCGCTGGGTGCCGAACGGGTGGAAGACGTGATGGAGATGGTGCGCATCGCCGGCGGCCTCACGCATGAGGAGTTCGATGCAAAGCCGCGCATGTACACCAACATCAATTCTACCTCGCCGTTGAAGCATGACTATCCGATGATGGATGGATGGATGCGGTTGGCCCGGCGCGGGCAGGGGCTGGTGGTCACGCCCTTTACGCTGGCAGGCGCAATGGCACCTGTGACAATGGCGGGCGCTGTGGCGCAATCTTTGGCCGAGGCGCTTTGCGCTGTGGTGCTGGCGCAGGCCATCCGTCCGGGCTGCCCGGTGGCCATCGGGACGTTTACCTCAAACGTGGATATGAAGTCTGGGGCCCCGGCATTTGGAACGCCTGAATACATGCGGGCCACCCAAATGACCGGGCAAATGGCGCGCTTTTACAACCTTCCATTGCGATCTTCTGGGGTTTGCGCGGCGAATGTGCCCGATGGACAGGCGATGTGGGAGACGTCGAACTCGCTTTGGGCGGCGGTGCAGTCTGGCACCAACATGGTCTATCACGCCGCCGGTTGGCTGGAAGGTGGGCTCATTGCGAGCCCAGAGAAATTCATCATGGATTGCGAGATCCTGCAACACATCCAGCGTTACATGCAGCCTGAGATCTGTGCCACCGGGTCTGATGAGATTGCGCTTGATGCGATCAAATCCGTTGGGAACGCGGGTCACTTCTTTGGGATCGACCACACGCAGGAACGCTATACGACGGCATTCTACCAGCCCTTCTTGTCGGATTGGCGCAACTTTGAAGGCTGGGAAGTCGCCGGCGGGGTCTGGACCTCTGAGCGGGCGCATCACATGTTCAAAGACATCATCACGAGCTTTGACCCGCCTGCAATGGATGAGGGCATCCGCGAAGAACTCGCCGACTTTGTCGCGCGCCGAAAGGCGGAAGGCGGCGCGCCCACGGACTTCTAGAGCTATTTGGGTTTAACTTGAGAGACGAATACCCTGCCACGCTTGCAGCGTTCTCGGGACATTCGCGTCACATGGTGTCTTAAAGCGTCCCGCCTTTAACTTGAGACATCAGGTATCGCAGATGTCCCGAGAGCGCGAAGCGTGGCAGGGTATCGGCGATTCAGGTTTAAGGCGGGGCGCTATAGGTAAAACCCGAAAAGCTGTAGCGTGCCGCGACGCCGGGTTGTGGCCTGTGTCTCTTAAGCACAGGGCCGCGGCTGGTCCTCGTAGGGTGTTGTTGTTCAACGACGTGGGGTCAGGGTTTTTCAACGATCTTTGGTAAAGTTTGCCCCTGTAAAGAAGGGGAGCCGCATTTGCCGGGGGATTTGGGCGTGTCATCGCGCAGCCCAAAGACGCGCAGCCTTACGCGCGGTGCAAAAGGCATCGCATGCCGAAAAGAGTTGTTAAAATCAGATATGTTGTGCCGACATTAACCTCTGCCGAGGTAGCAGTGCGCAAGCTTGGGAGTACGTCGTGCACGGTCTGGTCAACCACAGCATTCAGCTTTTTGTCACAACAGCTCATGGAAAAGAGTCCTGGCTGGCCGTTGTTGAGCATGCAGGCCTCGAATTCACTGATTTTGAGAGCATGATGGTCTACGACGATAGCTACACGCCGCGGGTCATCGATGCGATTTGCCATGTGCTGTCGCGGATGAAGGCGGATGTCTTGGAGGACTTTGGCACCTTTCTGGTTTCCCATCCCGGCTTTGAAGCGGTGCGCCGCCTTCTGCGCTTCGGGGGGGATGATTTCGTCGATTTTCTGCATTCGCTCGATGATCTGTCGGATTCTGCGCGCCTCGCTGTCTCAGGGCTCAACCTGCCCAAGGTCGAGCTTCACGCGCAGGGAGACAACCAATTTAAGCTCATCTGTGACGCGCAGATCGAAGGGTACGGCTTTGTCATGATGGGGGTGCTGCGCGCGATGGCAGATGAATACGGCGCGCTGGCGCTTCTCGACCACCTAGGACATGCCGACGATCTTGAGACGGTCGCAATCACGCTTGTCGAAAATGACTTCGCAGAGGGACGCTCGTTTGATCTGGCGGCCAATTTCGGATGACTTTTGCGCTGGCTTCTGACTCCTTGGACGTGCTGTGCCCGATGCATCTGATCTTGGATGCCTCTGGCACCATCACACACGCGGGTCCCACTTTGAAAAAGCTCAAAGCGGGACAGCCTCTCATCGGTCAACCGTTCTTGGACGTGTTCGAATTGCGCAAACCGCGCATGGCGGGCGGTATTGAAGAGTTGCACGAAGTTGCTGGCGAAAAGCTGCGCCTGAGGCTGCTATCGGACCCCGATACCGCCTTTAAGGGGGTTTTGGTGCGCGCCAATGCGCCAGATGGATCAATGCTGATCAATCTCAGCTTTGGGATGTCGATCCTCGACGGGGTGCGCGAGTTTTCTTTGACCAATGCGGATTTTGCGGTCACGGACTTGGCTCTTGAACTGATGTATCTGGTTGAGGCGAAGACCGCCGCGATGGAGGCCACGTCGAAGCTCAATGCCCGTCTGCAAGGCGCGAAAGTTGCGGCTGAAGAGCAAGCCTTCACCGACACGCTCACGGGCCTGCAAAACCGCCGTGCCCTGGACACCATCCTACAGCGGCTGATTGACCGGAAAGCGAAATTCTCGCTGATGCAGGTCGATCTGGACTACTTCAAGGCTGTCAACGACACGCTCGGACATGCGGCGGGCGATCACGTTCTCAAGACTGTCGGGCGGATCATGCTCGATGAGACGCGGCGCGGCGATCTGGTGGCGCGCGTTGGGGGCGATGAGTTTACAATCGTACTCAACGACGTCATCGATCCAAAGGTCTTGAGCGGGATTGGCAAGCGCTTGATCACCCGCCTTGAAGAGCCGATCCATTTTGAGGGACACATCTGCAAAATCTCCGCAAGTATCGGCACCACGCAAGTCACCGCTGAAAGCGCTGGCACAATGCGCGATATCCTGGCGGACGCTGATCTGGCGCTCTATGCCTCCAAACATGCCGGTCGTGCGACCCAGACGCTTTATCATCCTGGTTTGCGCGCGGGCACTGACACTGCCGCAGCGTTGGAGCGGCGGGCATAAGCTTTTTATGATCACGAGATGCACTGCCGGTTTGATGCGCCCAGCACCGTCAAAGCATGACCAGCGGTCGCTGAGATTGTCCCAAGAATGAAGCCAATGCAGGATGGATATGGTGGTTTTGCAGCAAAGGCTCAAAAGCATATGCGTCGCCGTGGCAACAATCTAGACCGACGCGACCATCTCGCCTATGTCGGCAGCATGAAGCAGGTCTGGCATCTCGCACACAGGGTTCAAGCGCGCGTGAAGGAGGCCCAGCGGCGCGCCCGATTTTCACGCAAGATCCAACATCTGCAGGGTCCGCGCAGCCTTGATGCTGCGCCAGGTGAGGTGCTGGCCATCGTGCTTGTGCGCAATGGCAGCTACTACATGGACGTGTTCTTTGACCACTACGAAAAAATGGGCGTCCGCCATTTCGCTTTCGTAGACAACGGGTCCAGCGATGACACGCTCGCGCGCTTGAGGGACCGGCCTGGCGTGATCGTTGATCAATGCGATCTGCCTTTGGCAGAATACGAAGACTTGCTGCGCCAATACCCCGCCCAAACATATGGCACGCACCGTTGGTGCCTCTACGTCGATATGGACGAGTTGTTCGATTTTCCGGGCCGCGATGTCTTGGGCATCGCTGGGCTGATCCGTATCCTTGAGGCGCAAGGCGCGACAGCGCTGATGGCACAGATGTTAGAGATGTTTCCCAAAGAGACGTTGCAAGATGTTGCCCATCTCAGTTTCGCCGAAGCTGTCGAACGATTTCAATACTTTGACATCAATCACGTGCGCAAGTTGGACTATTACGATGCGGAAACCCCATTTGCGGATCTGCTCAAAGACAACACTGTTCCGGATCCCGCACTGCAGATCTACTTTGGCGGGGTGCGGGGCAAAGTGTTTGGCGAGAACTGTTGTCTGACCAAACATCCGTTGATTTTTAACGGCACCGACGTGACGCCCGCACCGCATCCGCATCTGTCGATGGGCGTGCGCTGCGCTGATTTCACAGCGTTGCTCAAGCACTACAAGTTTGCCGGCAACACCGTGCGCAGAGATGTTGAAACTCTGGCGCGCGGGGATCTGGACCATGGCGAAGACGCAGCACGGGTTGCGGTGCTCTCCAACACACCGCAGCTTTCGCTTTTCTCTTTGGATGCGCGACCTTGGAACCGGATTGAGCTTCTGGTTCGCGCTGGCTTTCTCGTCGGGTCGGAGCGTTTTTCCGCACATCTGGAGAGAGCCCGTCAATGACCGTGGCGGCGGTCGTGATCGGGCGCAATGAGGGGGAGCGGCTGCTCACCTGCCTTGCTTCTATCCAGGATCATGCCACCCCAATCATCTACGTCGATTCCGGTTCCACCGACGGCTCGCTGGCTGCGGCAAAGGCGGCGGGGGCGGATGTTGTCGCGCTGGATCTGACCAAACCCTTTACAGCCGCCCGAGCGCGCAACGCAGGCCTCGCGCGCTTGGGTCCCGAGATCGCATATGTGCAGGTTTTGGATGGCGATTGCGAGTTACGGGACGGGTGGCTTGCTGAGGCGATTGCCTTTCTTGAGGCACATCCGCAGGCAGCGGTGGCCTGTGGTCGGCGCCGCGAACGGTATCCCGAGGCATCGGTCTACAATCGTTTGATTGATCTTGAATGGGACACGCCGATTGGACAAACGAAAGCCTGCGGCGGGGACGCGCTTTTGCGATGTGAAGCGGTGCGCTCGGTGGGCGGCTATCGCGACGACCTCATTGCGGGCGAAGAGCCCGAACTCTGCGTGAGACTGCGCCAAGCGGGGTGGGAGGTCTGGCGGCTGGATGCGGAAATGACCTGGCATGACGCGGCACTCAGCCGCTTCGCACAATGGTGGCGCCGCTCTGTGCGGGCGGGCCATGCCTTTGCCGAAGGTGCTGCACTGCATGGGGCCGCACCAGAACGCCATTGGGTCCGCGAAACCCGCCGCGCCGTGATGTGGGGGGCGGTTTTTCCCAGCGTGGTGATGCTGGCCGCGCTGTTCATTTCACCTTGGGCGCTTCTTTCCCTTTTCGCTTATCCCGCGCAGGTATTTCGGTTGCGCAATTTAAGCGGTATTCAATGGGCGATATTCAACATATTAGGGAAGTTTCCGGAGGCCATCGGGGTGGTGAAATTTTGGGCGAATTCGGCTCTAGGTGCACGCAGCCGAATTATCGAATACAAATAGATAACTTCAGGTTGAATACGACCCGATTTAAGGAGTTCTTTGACGAATCGCCTGTCGGATAAGGCTTGGCAAAATGGCAAAGCACTTGAGGTATCGTGGCACCATGCGGGTCGGGCTCTGTGCGGCACGCCACAGCCATTCCATCGCCATCATCCGCATGATCTTCGGCGCACGGATCTGATGACCTGACAAGAAATCCAGTCCCGCGCCGATCGAGACAAAGCCCACACCCGGGGCCGAACGGCGGCCACGTACGGCGAATTTCTCCTGCTTCGGGGCGCCAAGCGCGACCAAGCAAAGACCGGTACCACTTGCGTTCAGACTGTCAAAGATCGCGTCCGCCTCAGCCCCTTCGGGATCAAATCCGTAAGGCGGGGCATGAAGATAGCCGATCTTCAACTTTGGGATCTCGTTTTGCAAACTCCGCGCTGCACCGTCCAGTGCGTCCTCAGAACTCCCGACGAGAGCGATGCTGACATTCATCTCCGCGCAAAGCCGACAGAGCGGTAAAATGATATCCGAGCCCGGCATTAAATCGATTGACCGGCCCGCCAGACGAGACAACCAGACAATCGGGTGACCATCAGCGACGACCAGATCATGCGCTTGATAGGCCGCAGCAAACGATTGGTCGCGCGGCAGCTTCACCAAGTGATCAAGGTTCAACGTCGCCAGCGAAAATCCTTTACCGGCTCGAAAAAACTCCCCAACCACATGAAACAATGTGTCTTTTTTCGAAACATTTATCGCAACATCGTTTGGAGTATGGCCAAAGCGCATCGGCTTACTTTCCCGTCTTGACCTTTCCTCGGCGTAGATTCTTGCCTCGGTCAGGTCACTTTGTTGATCAAAATCAACGTGTTGATATGTTGGTTGGTCAGTCATGAGTTTCCGGGTTATTAACCTATCTGGATGACACTCTTTAGGCCAATTGTTATTTCAGCATAGAAAACATACTAAGGTGTTACAGCCCGCATGGGAAACGCACTTGCATATTTGAGTTTGGCCGTTTGGCCTTTTGCCTGTTTGGTATTATTTCGCACGTTCAAACTTGAGCGCGCGTTGATTTGGTCGATCCTTGGTGGATATCTATTCCTTCCACCTCTCACTGAGTTTAATCTGCCCCTTGTCCCAGCGATGGACAAGGTCTCGATCCCCAATCTCAGCGTTCTTTTTATCTTGATGTTCGCCATGCGCGAGAGGGTTCGCTTTTGGCCCGACTCGCGCATCGCTTTGGTGTTGGTCACCGGCTTAATCTTCGGGGCCATTCCCACGGTGATAACCAATAATGACCCGATCCTTTTTGAGGTCCTGCGCGACGCCGATCCAATCATCTTTCTGGTCGATGCCCTGCCTGGCCAGTCGATCCGTGACATCGGATCTGTCCTCATTGGGCAAATCCTCACCATTGTGCCGTTTCTACTGGCGCGCCAGTTTCTGGCCAGCGAAGAGGGTCTTCGTGAGCTTTTGCTGGCCTTGATGGTCGGGGCGCTGATCTACTCGATCCCGTCGCTGATTGAGATCCGGTTGAGCCCTCAGATCAACGTGTGGGTCTACGGTTATTTTCAGCATTCGTTTGAGCAGATGATGCGCGCGGGTGGCTTCCGTCCGATCGTCTTTCTCCCGCATGGGCTGTGGTTGGCCGTCTTCATCGTTGCAGGGTTGATGTCGGCTGCGGCACTGGCGCGCGCTGCACCAAGCGAGGCGCAGCCGAAGATGTATGTCGCAGTGCTCTATCTCTTCGTCCTGTTGGTTTTGTGCAAGAGCGCTGCATCGCTGCTCTACGGTTTGGCGATGACGCCGCTTATCTTATTCTTTCCGCATCGTTTCCTCGTGCGGGTGGCGGTGCTTTTTGCGGTCGTCGCCGTGACCTATCCCATGCTGCGCAACTTCCAGTTGATCCCGCTCGATGCGATTTTGGCTCAGGCAGAAAGCTTCAGCGCACAGCGCGCGCAATCGCTGGAATATCGCTTCGACAACGAAGAACAGTTGCTCTCCCGTGCCGCTGAGAAGCCGCTGTTTGGATGGGGGGGCTGGGGCCGCAGCCTAATCCGAGATCCTGAAACCGGAGAGATCCTCACCATCCCCGACGGCCGCTGGATCATCATTTTTGGCACCTTTGGGTGGCTGGGCTACATCTGCGAGTTCGGCCTACTGGCGCTCTCACCGATCCTAATCTGGGTCTACATCCAGCGGCATCCTCGGGCGGAGTTATCCCCCTATGTGGCACCGCTTTGCTTGATCCTGACCATCACGATGATGGATATGCTGCTCAATGACACGCTGACCCCCTTTATCTGGCTGATTGCGGGCGCGATCCTCGGTCATGCAGAACGCCTTATGCCCCGCGATACCGGGGTGCAGAGGCAAGACGTGGTGCCCGCTGAGCCTGACGCACCTGGACCGCGCAAGCCGGGCAAACGCACCGTCCTTTGACGCGAGGCCGTGGTCGCCGCCGCGCGCATTGTTCTGCGACAGCAATCAATCTGGCGAATTTGCATCAATTTCGCTAGGCTTGAGCATGAGCGTCAATTCAAAGTTGTGAATTCATCACGTAAACAAGCCGCAGTATGCAATACTCGCCCTATAAATGCCTTCTTTGCTTTGTAACGCCATGAAGTTGTCAATCTGCGCGCACTGGGGCGCGCGTGTTTGAGTGTCTGTCGAGGGCTGATGGAAGATGACCGAAAGCGGCAATTCTGAGCGTCCAGAAATGGCAGAGGACATTGCCATTGTCGGCCTTGCCGTCAACGTTCCGGGCGCTGAAGGGGTCGAGGCTTTCTGGGCGAACTTGCGCGATGGGGTTGAGTCGATTGAACGCCTCAGTGAAGCGGATCTTTTGGCGGCTGGCGAACGCCCCGAGGTGGTTGCGCGCCAGAACTACGTGCCCGCCGCGGCCCGCCTAGCGGGCTACGAGACCTTCGATGCGGATTTTTTTGGGTTTTCGCCCAAAGATGCCGCCATCCTCGATCCCCAGCACCGCAAGTTTCTGGAAGTGGCCTGGCATGCAATGGAGCAGGCCGGGCACCCACCTGAGACCGTCCCCGGGCCCATCGGCGTTTATGCAGGCTGCGGCATGGGCAGCTATTTCTATTTCAACATCTGCTCTAACCCAGACCTTGTGGAGGATGTGGGCATGTTCCTGCTCCGCCACACTGGCAACGACAAGGATTTTCTGGCCACCCGGGTGAGCCATGTTTTCGATCTCAAAGGTCCATCGATCAACCTTCAGACCGCCTGTTCGACGTCACTGGTCGCCATCCACTATGCCGCACAAGCGCTGCGCGCGGGTGAGGTGGATATGGCGCTCGCCGGGGGCGTAACAATCGAATTGCCTCAGGACCGTGGCTATCTTTTCAAAGAGAACGAAATCCTGTCTCCCGACGGGCATTGCCATGCCTTTGATCATCGCGCGCAGGGCACTGTCTTTGGGTCCGGTGCGGGCTGCGTTGCGCTTAAGCGGGTGTCAGACGCGCTTGCGGATGGGGATCCGATCTGGGCGCTCCTCAAAGGCTCAGCGGTCAATAACGATGGCGCGGCCAAGGCGGGCTATCTCGCGCCTTCCGTTGAGGGGCAAGCTGCTGCCATCACGGCCGCACTGCGCGCCGCTGATGTGCCCGCTGACACGATTGAGATGGTAGAGTGTCATGGGACAGGCACCTACTTAGGCGACCCCATCGAAGTTGCCGCGCTGACCGAGGCGTATCGCGCGCAGACCTCAGCCAAGGACTTTTGCCGCATCGGGTCGGTGAAGACCAACATCGGACATCTCGATACCGCGGCAGGCGTTGCAGGGTTGGCGAAGGCTGCGCTGGCGCTTCACCACAAACAGATCCCACCCTCATTGGGCTACGAGGTGCCGAACCCCGCAATCGCTTTCGACGGCTCTCCTTTCAGGGTGAGCGACGCGCTGGTGCCGTGGGAGACCGGTGCGGGGCCGCGCCGAGCGGCGGTGAACGCACTCGGCGTGGGTGGCACCAACGCGCATGCTATTCTGGAGGAAGCGCCTGACCAGCGGCCATCCGAGGAAGCCGAATGGCCGTTTCATCCGCTGGTGATCTCTGGGCGCACAAGGGCTGCACTGGAGGCCAACACCGCCGCGCTCGTGGCCCATCTGCGCCGCCACCCGGATCAGTCGCTTGCTGATATCGCCTATACGCTCAAGGTCGGGCGCCGCGGCTTTGTCAAACGTCGCGTGGTGGTGGCGGAAACCAGCCTTGAGGCCGCAGATCTTCTCGACGCGGGTGATGCGCGGCGGGTCTACACCCATGATCATCTTGGCACGGGGCCAGATGTCGTCTTCATGTGCCCCGGCGGGGGCGCGCAATACATCGGCATGGCGCGCGACCTTTACGAGACGGAGCCTGCTTTCGCCGAATGGATGGATCGGGGCCTCACCCATCTTGAGCGGCAGATCGACTACGACATCCGCGCGCTGTGGCTGCCGGATGCCGGATCTGCCGATGAAGCGTCGGAGACGCTGATGAGGCCTTCGGTTCAGTTACCGCTCATCGCGATTATCGAAGTGGCCTTGGCAAACCTCTGGATGTCTTGGGGCGTGCGCCCCGCGGCCCTGGTCGGGCACTCTATGGGAGAGAACGTTGCGGCCTGCTTGGCAGGCGTTATGCGGTTCGAAGACTTGATCGATTTGGTCCTGCTGCGAGGGCGGCTCTTCGATGAGGTGCCGCAGGGAGGCATGCTCTCCATCTCAGCCCCTCTGTGTGACATTGAACCGCTCTTGGGCGACGATCTCGACATTGCCTCGGTCAACGCCGAGGATCTGATTGTGGTGTCCGGATCCCAAGCCGCGTTGGACTTGCTGGCACCGCGCCTTGCGGCCGCTGGACTTGAGTCTCAGCGCATCGCGATCGACATTGCCGCGCATAGCAATTTGCTCGACCCAATCCTGCCGCGCTTTCGCGCCTTTTTGCAGAAGCTCGACCTGCAGGCCCCCGAAGTGCCTATCATCTCCAACCGCACCGGGCAGCCCTTGACCGCTGAGCAGGCCACCGACCCAGACTACTGGGTCGCTCAACTGCGTCACACGGTTGAGTTCGCGCAGTGCGTAGACACGCTGGCAAGCACAAAAAAGCCGGTCTTTCTTGAAGTGGGTCCGGGCAAGGCGCTTTCTGCCCTGGCGCAGATGCACGATGATGTCAGCCCCGGGCAGGTATTGTCTTCGCTGCGCCATCCGGAGCACGTGATCGCGGATGATCTGCATTTCATGACGCAAATCGGCAGGCTATGGGCTTGCGGGGTCGAGGCCGACTGGTCGCAGATCTGGGGAGAGGCGCGGCGCAACCGGGTGGTCTTGCCCGGTTACCAATTCCAGCGCACCCCGTACTTTATTGCGCCAGGTGAGGCGGTTGCAGCCGCCTCCGAGGAACCGCTCACCCGCCGTGAAGACATGACCGACTGGGCCAGCGTGCCGCGGTGGCAGCCCCGTTACGCCGATGTCCCCTTTGACATCGAAACAGAACTGGCGGCACACCCGCAGCGCTGGCTGATCTTCGGCGATGACGCTGGTTGGGCGGGACCCATGACCGCCCGTTTGACGCAGGCCGGACACCGCGTGATCCGCGTTGCGGCCGGTGACGGTTTTGCTCAACTCAGCGACACGCGCTTTGCCCTCGCGCCCGAACAGGGGCGCGGCGGTTATGACCAATTGATCGCTGCTTTGACCGACGCGGATGACATGCCCAGCCGGATCGCGCATTTCTGGCTGTCGGACGATCACATGAAAGCACGGGCGGGCAGTTCACGTTTCGATCAGGCGCTGGAGCAAGGATTTTGGAGCCTGACCTGGCTCGGCCAAGCGATCGCTGCGGCGGCGAGCGAAGCGCCTCTTCATCTGGCCGTCTTTACCCGAGGGGCCGCGCGGGTAAAAAGTGAGACGTTGAACGCACCCGAAAAGGCACTGATTGCCGGCCCCGTCGGCGTGTTGGGACGTGAGATCCCGGGGCTGACGGCGGCACAGATTGATCTTGAGGCGACCCCGGCGGCGGCGCAGTCAAAGCCCAGATGGTTCTGGCAAGCAGAAAAGGCCACGCCCCCAGAGGATCTACTCACCTCCATATTGGAGGAGCTTCTGGCCCGCCCTGCCGACGCCGTCGTGGCGCATCGAGGGGCGCGGCGTTTTGAGTTACGCTATGACGCGCTGCCGATGCCTGCCGCACAAAGACCGGCGTTCCGTGAGGGTGGCGTTTACCTCATCACGGGCGGTTTTGGCGGCATGGGGTTGACCATCGCTGCGGACCTCATCAGCCGCCATCGGGCCCATGTCATTTTACTGGCCCGAGACCGGGTCCCTGAGCGAGGGGAGTGGGAAAGGCTGATCGCGCGGCGCGGTACTTCAGATCCGCTTGTGCGCCGTTTGCAAGCCGCGATGCGGCTGGAAGACCTTGCAAAGGCTGAAGGCGGAGCGGTGTCGATTGCGCACGCCGACGTGGCCAACGTGGCGCAGATGCGCCGCGCCTTGGATGTGATCAGTCAAAGCCATGGGCGGCTCAACGGCGTTTTGCATGCCGCGGGCTGCTTGGACGACGCGCCGCTGCTGTCCAAGACCGACCTTGAGATGGAGGCGGTTCTGGCACCGAAGGTGCAGGGGCTGCGGGTGATCGACCAATTGCTTCCCGATGGCACCTTGGACCTCTTGGTTCTTTTCTCGTCCACGTCGACTGCAACCCGCGGGGCGGGGCAGGTGGACTACGTCGCTGCCAACGCTTGGCTGAACGCCTTTGCGCAAAGCCGGATGGGCTGCAAGACGCGCGTGTTTGCAGTGAATTGGGGGCTTTGGGCTGATGTGGGTATGGCAGCAAACGCGATCCCCGGCACCATGCCCGCGTCACTGCCGGAGCGCCCTCTGGACGGCGCTCTTTTGAAACGTGCGGGTGCCGACGCGGCGGGAACGCCTCACTTGACCGCGCCATTGAGCGTGGCCGATGTGGTGCTTGATCATCACCGCACACGAGATGGGCAGGCGATTTTGCCGGGCACCGGTTACATCGCACTGCTTGCAGAGGCGGCGCGCACGCAAGGCATGACCGCTTTCGAGATCCGAGATCTGACCTTCTTGCGGGCCATGCACGTAAACGCAGGGCCAGCGCGGCAGATGCGGTTGAGCCTGCGACACGAAGCAGGGGCCGTCGCAGTTGAGATGCGCAGCGATTGCACATTTGAGGATCAGCCCGGTTGGCAGCTTCACGCCACCTCACTTCTGTCTGCGTCTGCGACCGCGCGGCCTGCGGCGCTTGATCTTGGCGCAATTGCGGCGCGCTGTGATGCGGGCAGGGATGCCGCACCCGCTGGCGCTTACCTCACAACACCTCAAGAGGCGCATCTGAAGTTTGGTCCGGCCTGGCAAGTGCTGCGCAAACGGTGGCGCGGTGCTGGAGCAGGCTTGGCTGAGCTGTCCCTTGAAGCGGATGCTGATACAGATCACGTGCTGCACCCCGGCCTGATGGACCTCGCGACCGGCTGGGCGATTGACATGGTCCCGCACTACGATGCGGCGGATCTCTGGGTGCCTGTGTCATTTGAGATGATCCGCGTGCATGCGCCTTTGCCCCGCGACATCCGCTCTTACGTCCGCCTTTCTGGCGTGCAGCCGGGCTTTGCCCAGTTCGATGTGACGATCTGTGACCCGTCTGGAAACGTGCTTGTCGAGGTGACAAACTTTACCATGAAACGGCTGGACGGTGACTTTGCGGCTTTGCCTCTGAGTGCGCCTGAGGTGGTGCGCGATACCGCAGACCTCACGGCATCGGAGCTAACCCCAGCGCAAGAACAGCTTGCTTACCTGGTATCGCAAGGCATCAAAGCAAAAGAAGGTCCCGAAGCGCTCAGCCGCGCCTTGGGTCTGGATCGCGGTTTGGTCTATGTCTCATCGCTCCCTTTGCAGGGGCTCATCGACCAGGCCGGTGCACCGCCGGTGGTTGACAGGTCCCTGAATGCCGGGATTGAACGTGGCGCACTTTCTGAAGACCATGTGGCACCCCGCGATGCGGTTGAAACCGAACTGGCGGAGATGTGGGAGAAACTTCTCGGCGTTTCCCCCGTCGGTGTGGAGGAGAGTTTTTTTGATCTTGGCGGTCACTCTCTCATCGCGGTGCGGCTCTTTGCGTCGATCAAACGGCGCTTTGGCGTTGAGTTTCCCATATCTGTCCTCTTTGAGGCCCCTACAATCGCAAAATGCGCAGCCCTCATTGCAGGGCAGACCGGCGATGCTCCTGACCCTCAGGCTGGCAAGGAGGAGGCGACGGCCGACCAGGGTTCAGAATTTTTGGTGGCACTCAATCAAGACGCGCCTGCAGATACGCCGCCGCTGTTTATTGTCGCTGGAATGTTTGGCAATGTGCTCAATCTCCGACATCTGGCGCTGCGTTTGGCGGGAGAGCGCCGGGTGTTTGGCATTCAGGCACGGGGCTTGATTGGCCAAGCTGAACCGCATCGCGACGTGGGTGGTGCCGCAAGAGACTATATCGCGGAGATCAGGCGCGTGCAGCCAGAAGGACCCTACCTCATTTCGGGCTACTCGGGCGGGGGTATCATGGCTTATGAAATGGCCCAGCAGTTGCGCGCATCAGGCCAAGAGGTGGCCGTTCTGGCCATGCTCGACACCCCATTGCCCGTGCGACCCGCGCTCTCGCGCCTCGACAAGGCTTTCATAAAATGGGCGGAGTTGCGCGCAAAGGGACCGGTATACTTCGCGGAATGGGCCCGGTCTCGCATCGCGTGGGAGATGCAAAAGCGTCGCCCTGCGCAGGAGAGTGAAGGCGGCGCCGCGGCATTTAACAACCTCAAGGTACAGGCTGCATTCCTCGCGGCGGTGGGCAGCTACGAGACGCCAGACTGGGAGGGGTCCATGACGCTCTTTCGACCGCCGCTGGATCGCTACTGGCGCGTGAGCGGTGGCCAATGGGTTAGCCGCGAAAAAGAGTACGTTTTCGAAGATAATGACTGGCGCAAGCATGTCCCAGGCCTGCGTGTGGTTGAGGTGCCCGGGGATCATGAAAGCATGGTATTGGCCCCACAGGTAACTGTTCTGGCCCAGGAGCTCTCTGAAGTGATCGCCGACGCCCTCACTGCGACGCAGCGCCCCTATTGGCGGCAGGCGACGGCAGCTGAATGAGCGAACTTGCCACACCGCGCGTTCTTGTGGTCTTGCTGAACTACCGCACCGCAGAAATGACCTTGAGGGCAGCGCAAGCCGCCCTTGCCGCGATGCCTGACGCGGGTGCGGAGTTGGTCATTGTGGACAATGCCTCAGGCGATGGCTCTGAAGTTGTGCTGGGCCAGGCGATAAAGGCGCGGGGGTGGGATGAAAACGGGCGCGTCCGGCTCATCGTTTCGCCCGTGAACGGCGGGTTTGGCGCGGGCAACAACATTGGATTTGCCGCCGCCATGTCCGATGGTCAGCCACCTGATTACTATTACGTCTTGAATTCCGATGCCTTTCCCGAACCGGACTGCCTAGGACGGCTCATTAGACATCTTGAGGCCCATGAAAATGCAGGCATCGTTGGCGCGCATGTGCGGGGCGAAGACGATGTGACCCACACGGTCGCCTTCCGCTTCCCGTCAATCGCGGGTGAGTTCGAAGCTGCCGCGCGCACCGGGCCGATCACCCGCTTGCTGCGCCGCTCCGTGGTGGCGATGCCGGTGCCTGAGCACGTGCAGCAGGTTGACTGGGTTGTTGGGTGCTCCGTCCTGTTGCGCGCTGAGATGTTGACGAGCATTGGCACCTTTGATGAGACATTCTTTCTCTACTTTGAGGAAACAGACCTCTGTCGGCGCGCAAAGCGGGCAGGCTGGGACTGTTGGTACCTGCCAGAGGCGCGGGTTGTGCACATCGGGTCGGTCTCCACGGGGATGAAGACATGGGCGCGCACGCCGCAATTTTGGTTTGAGTCGCGCCGCCACTACTTTTGCAAAAACCACGGGCGCGCCTATGCGGCAGGAGCGTGGCTCGCGCGTCTTGCAGGTGGCGCCATTCACCTCACGCGATGCGCGCTCAGCGGGGCGCAGCATCAGGACCCGCCGGGTTTTTATCGAGACCTCTTGCGATTTGGCCTGAACCTTCCGCGGCGTGCCGACCCGGTGCAGCCGCTTGCTAAACCAGAGAGCTCACTATGACTGCTCCTTTTAACCCCGCTGCGATCTCGGCCGTGTTGATCGGCGACCAGTCTCTGACAATCGCTTGCGGAGACCTTCTGATTGCCGGTGGCCACAAGGTGGAGGCGGTCGTCACACAATCATCGGAGGTCGAGGCCTGGGCGCAGCAGGCGCATGTCGCTGTTTTGGCTCATCCAGCGGATCTGATCAAAGCAGCTTGCGCGCCGGATTGGTTGCTTAGCATCGCAAACTTGCGCGTCATCCCCGAACCTGTGTTAGAATTGGCAAGGGAAGGCGCGATCAACTTCCACGACGGCCCTTTGCCCGCCGCTGCGGGCCTGAATACGCCAGCCTGGGCGATCATCAACCAAGAGCAGTCGCACGGCGTGACCTGGCACATGATGGCGGCGGGCCTTGATGAAGGCGATATCATCGCGACGCAGGAGATCGAGATTGCGCCAGATGAGACAGCCTTCAGCCTCAATTCGAAATGCTACGCCGCAGGTGTGGAGAGCTTTGCGCAGGTGCTGGGGCAACTCGAAACCGGCACGCTTCAGCGACGTCCTCAGGATCTCAGCCTGCGACGGTATTTTGCCAAGCAAGACCGCCCTGAGGACCTTGGGCTGATCGATTTCGATCAGCCTGCCCGCGCCATAAGCGCCTTGGTTCGAGGTCTTAGCTTTGGTGCCTATGCCAATCCGCTGGCGCTCCCCAAAATGGCCGTTTCTGCGGCTGAGGTTTGGGCGGTGGGCGAGGTGGAGCACGCCCCGGGTAAGGGAGCCCCGGGCAGTGTGATTGCGCAGGACGAAGAAGGATTGACAGTCGCAACGCGCGACGCGGCCCTCAGGTTGACAAAGTTGCGCGGGATGGACGGGCAGCCCGCAGATTTGAGCGACGTGTCGCTCGGCGATGCCCTGCCGCGCCTTGAGGCCCCGGTGGTCGATCTCAAGCGCGAAGGGCCTTTGCGCAAGCTGCTTGCCCAGGGGATGCCGCTCTCCTCATGGTTGATTAGGGACACAGGGCGAGACCGGGACATGCAAAGGCGCGAACTGCCTTTGCCGGAGGGGCTGACGCCCAAGCGCGCGGCGGCTGCCCTCGCGCTTCTTTTGAACGGCCACGCCGAGGGGGCGGGTGCCTATGTTGCATTGCATCGCCCCTTGGATCATCCAATGCTGGCGACGTGGCGTCCGGTCGCTCTACCGCTTATGCCCACTGAAGATTTTGGCGAAAGCCTTGCCGAACTGGAGCGCGCAATGGACCGTGACCAGCAAGCGCCCGGCATGGCGGCAGACCTTGCGCTGCGTGATCCTGATATCCCAAAGGCGCTTGCACCCGATGTTGCGATCAGCTTTTCGGAGGATGCCTGTTCCAAGGCCGCACTGACGCTTTGCGTGACGGCGGAAGGCGTTTGGATGCACTTTGATGCAGCGCGGCTGTCGCCATCGGCTGCGGATCTGCTTGTCGGGCGAGCCGCCCACGGGCTGAACGCATTAAAAACGGCGAAATCCTTGGCCGAATTGACCGCAATGCCACCTCAAGAGGCGGCGCTGCAGGTGGAGACCTGGAACAAGACAGAGCGCGTTTATCCGACACAGACGATCCAGGCCGCCTTTGAGGCGCAGGTCGCGCGTACAGCTGATGCCGAGGCTTTGGTGTTTGAAAATCAGGTGGTCAGCTATGCCGGTCTCAACACGCGCGCCAATCGCTTGGCCCACCGGTTGCGCGCGGCGGGAGCAGAACCGGGCGTGCCCATCGGCATCTACGCCAACCGCTCCATCGACCTCGTTGTTGCCGCGCTCGGCATCCTCAAAGCCGGGGCGGCCTATGTGCCGCTGGACCCGAGTTATCCAGCAGACCGAATTGCGCATTACATCGCAGACAGTGGCGCGCCCATCATCGTGACGCAGCCCGAGTTAAAGGGCCAACTGCGAGATCAACCGGGCCAGATCTTTTTCATTGAAGACGCAGAGTCTCAAGGGTCCACTCCTGATGATAACCCTGCGCCGACGGCCACCGCTACCGACTTAGCCTATCTGATCTATACCTCGGGTTCGACCGGCAAGCCCAAAGGGGTCATGGTTTCGCATGACAACGTCGCGAACTTCTTTGCCGGTATGGACGACCGGATCGCACATCAGCCTGGGGCAGTCTGGCTCGCCGTAACATCGCTCAGCTTTGACATTTCGGTGTTAGAGCTCTTCTGGACGCTTTCGCGTGGCTTCAAAGTCGTGCTCGCAGGCGATGAAAGCCGCACGCAGATCGCGAATGGCCGCATTGCCGCTCATGACCGACAACTGGACTTCAACTTCTTTTACTGGGGCAACGACGATGGCGTTGGAGCAAAGAAGTACGAGCTCCTCTTAGAGGGCGCAAAGTTTGCAGATGCCAATGGTTTTAACGCTGTCTGGACGCCTGAACGGCACTTTCACGCCTTTGGCGGGCCCTATCCGAACCCGTCCGTGACAGGCGCGGCGGTGGCCGCGGTGACGCGCAACATCGCGGTGCGCGCAGGCTCTTGCGTGGCCCCACTGCACCACCCTGCACGGATCGCTGAAGAATGGGCCGTGATCGACAATCTCACCAACGGGCGGGTGGGCTTGGCCATCGCAAGCGGTTGGCAGCCGGATGATTTTGTCCTGCGTCCGGAGAACACCCCGCCTGCCAACAAGCCGGCGATGTACGCTGCAATCGAACAATTGCGCAAGCTGTGGCGGGGGGAGCCGGTGGCCTTCCCAAAGCAGGACGGCACGCCGTTGGAGGTGGTCACGCAGCCGCGACCGGTCTCCCAAAGATTGCCCATCTGGGTCACCACGGCGGGCAACCCCCAGACCTGGCGCGAAGCGGGTGAGATCGGGGCCAACGTGCTCACCCATCTGCTGGGGCAATCGGTCAGTGAGGTCGCGGAAAAGATCAAGATCTATCACGCGGCGTTGCGCGCGTCGGGCCATGATCCGCGCGACTTTACCGTCACGGTGATGTTGCATACGTACTTGGCAGAGACGCGGGCGGCGGCGGAGGCTGTCGCGCGGGCCCCGATGAAGGACTATCTGCGTTCGGCGGCGGGGCTAATCAAGCAATATGCTTGGGCGTTTCCGGCCTTTAAGAAGCCCACTGGCAGCACGAGTGCGCTTGATATCGATCTTGAGGCGCTTGCGCCTGACGAAATGGAGGCCATCCTTGAGTTTGCTTTTCAACGCTACTTCAACGACAGCGGGCTTTTTGGCACCGTCGCGGATGGGGTCGCGCGGGCGGAAGAGCTTCGCCGGATCGGTGTTGATGAGATTGCCTGCCTCATCGACTATGGGATCTCTGGGAAAGAGGTTCTTGCGGGTCTAACGCCGCTTGCAGAGGTGCTCGCGCGGGTAAACATGAAACCAACCTTGGCAGCGGATGATTTCTCCATTGCCGCGCAGATCCTGCGGCACGGCGTTACCCACATGCAGTGCACGCCGTCCATGGCGCAGATGCTTGTCGCCAATTCCGACGCGCAGATGGCCTTGGGACAGCTCGAACATCTTTTCGTCGGGGGCGAAGCGCTGCCCGGCAGTCTTGTGAGCGCGCTGCAATCTCATTTCCGCGGCGTTCTGCAAAACATGTATGGGCCGACCGAGACGACCATTTGGTCGACTTCTCAAACGATTGAGGCTGCGGGCCCGGCGGCACCCATCGGCACGCCCATCGCGAACACCCAATGCTACGTTTTGGATGACGCGATGAACCTGCAGCCTGTTGGTGCCGAAGGTGAGCTTTGGATCGGCGGTGCGGGTGTGACGCCCGGCTATTGGAAGCGGCCAGAGTTGACGCAAGAACTGTTTGTCGCGTCGCCTTTCGGGCCCGGTCGCCTCTACCGCACCGGAGACTTGGCCCGTTGGGACGCGGAGGGGTGTCTGCATTTTGCGGGGCGCGCGGATGGCCAGGTCAAGATCCGCGGGCACCGCATTGAGTTGGGGGAGATTGAGGCGCGACTTTCTCAAATCAAGAACGTTTCGCAAGCCATTGTGACCGAAAGAGAAAGCACTGCTGGCTCTCAGCTTGTCGCCTATGTGACCGGCGATGGGCTGCTCTCGGAGGCGGAGATGAAAACGCGTCTTTCGATGGATTTGCCAGCGATCATGGTGCCCACTGCGATTGTGCCTCTGGCGGCCATGCCGCTCACCCCGAATAAGAAGATCGACCGCAAAGCACTGCCTGCCCCCCGCGCACAAAAGTCAGCATCGGCGGTGCCGTTGGGCACCGGGCCGCAAGCCAAGATCGCTGCTGTTTGGTCTGCGCTTTTGGGGGTGCCGGATGTCCGGCCGGAGGATAACTTTTTTGCGCTTGGGGGGCATTCGTTGCTGGCCGTGAAAGCCCATCGCGACATCAAAGAGGCGCTTGGGACCGAGCAACTCACGATTACGGATATCTTCCGTTTCCCGACGCTGAGCGGCCTTGCCGCACATCTCTCGGCAGAAAAGCCTGCGAACGCTTCGCCGTCGGCAGGTCGGGCGGACCGCAGTGCGGTCATGTCAAAGCGGCGCGCGATGCGTGCAGGTCGGCGCGGAGCAGTCGAATGACGCTTCAGCCCCGCACGCCAGAAGCAGAGAGCTTGCGCACCTTTCTCCTGTCTGCCTTTGACGTGAAAGTGGGGGTGGGGATTGCAGCGCCCAAGAAAGTGCAACCGCCGCTCTATCCCATCGAAGCGGCGCATGTCGCAAAAGCCACGCGCAAGCGGAGGTTGGAGTTTGCCGCCGGTCGGGCGGCGGCGCGGGCCGCCTTGGCCGAATTGGGACGCGCGGCGGCACCGCTCCCCGCCAGTCCAGACCGGTCCCCCGTGTGGCCGCTGGGCACCTACGGCAGCATATCGCATACAGATCGCCTCTGTGCCGCGGTTGCGACCACATCGCGCATCGGTATCGGGATTGATCTCGAGGACGCACACCCGCTCGCCGAAGACATCATGCCGATGATCTGTACGGACAAGGAGCAAGAGATGATCCGCGGTCCCGAGAGCGCGCGGCTGGCCAAGCTTATCTTTTCAGCCAAAGAAGCGGCCTACAAAGCGCAGTATCCCGTTTCAAAAACTCTCATTGGTTTTGACTGCTTGCAAGTCACACTTAACCTGGTGTCTCAGGCGTTTGAGGCGCAGTTTTTGCGCGCTGTGCCTGGATTTTGCATGGGCGATACCCTCCATGGCCGTTATGCTTGGATCGGAGATCACGTCGTCAGCACAGCTCACTGTGCGGTGAAAGAAGGCTAACCTATGGCTATTGTGTCGCGGCGGTCACTGCTGGTTCTGCTGGCCGCGAGTGCTGGCTTTGCCTATTTCGCACGCCCGCGCGGGGCAGAGATCGCTGAAGCGCTCTATGACATTCCTCTCACGCCGCCGCAGGCACCGCGCGCGGTCTATCACTTAGGGCACTCTTTGGTTGGGCGGGATATGCCTGCCATGCTGTCGCAACTCGCGGGCGAGGGGCATCGCTACCACTCTCAACTGGGGTGGGGCGCATCCTTGCGGGACCATTGGGAGCCGGATGTGCCTGTCAACGGGTTTGAAGCCGAGAACGCGCATGCGGCGCACCGGCCCGCTGTTCAGGCCTTGGCGAGTGCCGAATATGACGCGCTTGTGGTGACCGAGATGGTCGAACTGCGCGATGCCATTCGATACCACGATACGGCCACTTATCTCGCCCGCTGGGCTGAGCGGGCTTGGGGCTCGAACCCAGACATGCGCATTTATCTTTATGAGACCTGGCATCACACCGATGATCCAACCGGCTGGCGTTTGCGGCTTGGGGTGGACTACACGCTGCTGTGGCAAGAGCAGGTGCTCTACCCCGCGCTCGCAAAAACCGACGCACCGATCCACGTGATCCCGGCGGGTCAGGTGCTAGGCAGTTTCATGGATGCAGTGGAAGCGCAGGGCGGCCTCCCCGGTCTGCGCGGGGTCGCAGATCTCTTCGCGACGGCGGCAGATGGGACACCAGACACCATTCACATGGGCGATCTTGGCGCTTACCTTGTGGCGCTGACCCACTTCGCAGTGATCTATCACCGTTCGCCCATTGGGCTGCCGCATGCATTGCTGCGCGCGGATGGCACGCCCGCACAGGCTCCATCGCCCGAGGCCGCCATGCTGATGCAGCAAACGGTTTGGGAGGTCGTCACACGGCTTCCCGAAACAGGTGTTTCCGCGTGAGCAGTCTAGGCGCGCTGCTGTCCGTGGTGATGGTGGGTCATAGCCTTTTCGGCGCGACCGGCCCGACGATGCTCGCGCAGGCGCTTGAGGCTGGCGGTCATAACGCGCAGGTGCAGGCGCAGATCATCAACGGCGCGCCGCTAAAGTACAACTGGGAACATGCCGCAACTGCGCAGGGCATCAATGCGCGTGAGGTTCTTGCCCAGGGCAATGCGACCCATCTGATCCTCACCGAGGCCATCCCGCTCGACAACCATGTCACCTGGTCCAACAGCCATGGTTTTGCGGAAGCGTTTGCCGACGAGGCGCTCTTGGGCAACCCAGATGTCCGCATCTATGTTCAGGAAACATGGCACAGTCTGAAAAGCGGCACCGGCGCATCGGTTGACCATGACGCGGGGGCGGAGACGCCCTGGCGCGTGAGGCTGCAAGAAGATCTACCGGTGTGGCAGGGCATCGTTGACCACCTTTCGGCTGTTTTGACGGCCAAAGACGGTCAGGTTTCTCTGATCCCTGCAGGGCAGGCGATGGGGCATCTTTATGATGAGATTGCCGCGGGGGACGTGCCCGGGATCACCGGGATTGACGCCTTCTTCAACGACGACATCCACCTGAGCGACCTTGGGCACTACTTCGTCGCGATGGTGCAATATGCCAGTGTGATGGGCCGGTCACCGGTGGGCTTGCCGACCCAATTCAAGGATCGCTATGGCGGCCGCTTCACCGCGCCAAGCGCTGATTTGGCGGAGACGTTGCAGGGCATCGCCTGGCAAACCGTGACCGAATTTGAGGATCTGACGGGACGGCCAAGAAGCATCTCGAACAGCCTCGCAGAGCACCCAGCCATCAAGCCCCGACCCATGCCTCCAATGCAGGTCGAAAATCTGGACCCGCAGCCAAGCGCCAAACCCGCGACCAAGGCGCTGGCGATCGGCCTTGCCTCGGTTGCTGATTGGAGCCCGCAGGTGCCTTTTCTTGATCATATGAAAGCCGCGCGACCCTGGTTTGGGCACCGGTTGGGGCAATGGGGCGGCATGGATCACGCCGAATTGGCCGCCCTTGAGGCGCTCGATGCGGATGGCTGGCCGCAAGAGATCCCGCGGGGTTTGGGCAGCATTGGCACGGTGATCCTGACAGATATGCCGCGCGACGCGCTGTCGTTGGCGGGGCGCTACGTCCTGCGGTACGAGGGCAGCGGGGTCGTCGAGGTTTCTGGCCGGGCAGAGCGGGTGCGGTATGGCACGGGTGAAGTGCGGTTTGATTACACCCCCGGGCCAGGCAGTGTTGAGATCCGCATCCAACGCATCAATCGCAGCGATCCGCTGCGGGGCATCACTGTTGTGCAGGAAGACCACCTTGCCGCCTTTGACGCAGGCGCACAGTTCCACCCGACATGGCTGACGCGCTTGTCGCGGTTCAGCGCCCTGCGGTTCATGGATTGGATGGAGACCAATAATTCGCAGGTCAGCCGCTGGGGAATGCGCCCTACGGTTGGGCAGGCGAGCTATGCGGACGGGGTGCCGATTGAGGTCATGATCGATCTGGCCAATGAACTGCGGGCTGATCCGTGGTTCAACGTGCCTCATCTTGCGGATGACACGTTTGTTCTTGCCTTCGCGCAAATGGTGCGGGACCGGCTTGATCCAGAATTGACCGCCTACATTGAGTTCTCAAACGAGGTTTGGAATTGGCAATTTGCGCAGGCCCGCTGGGCCGATGCGGAAGCTCGGGCGCGGTGGGGCCAATCGGACAAGTGGATGCAGTATTACGGCCTGCGCGCGGCCGAAGTGGCGCGTATCTGGTCGGAGGTGTTTGCTGAAACACCCGAGCGCTTGGTCAACGTTTTGTCATCGCAAACCGCCTGGCTGGGCTTGGAGCAAGAAGTGCTCACCGCTCCGCTCGTTGTTGCAGAGGGTCTTGCGCCGCCCGCTGCCGCCTTCGACGCTTATGCCATCAGCGGCTATTTCGGGGGTGTGCTGGGTCTTGAAGATTACGCGGCGCTCGTCGCCAGTTGGTTGCGTGAGAGCCGGGCGGTCGCGGAGCACCTTGCGCGCGAAAAAAACCTCACCGCCAGTAAGGCACAAGCGTTCGTGCGGCGGCATAGATACGACCATGCCAGCGCTGTCGCTGGCCGCGCCTTGGCGGGTGGTGCGGACAGTGAACTCAGGCAGGACACGGTCGCTGACCTTGTCGAGCGCGTCTGGCCTTATCATGCGCGCGTGGCCGCGGCAGCTGGGCTTGATCTGATCATGTACGAGGGCGGCAGTCATGTGGTCGGCATCGGACCGCGCGTGGACGACCCGCAGCTCACCTCCTTTTTGCAGCATTTCAATTACACGCCCGAAATGGGTGCGCTTTACCGCCAACTCCTCGCGGGGTGGCAGGCGGTAGGTGGTCAGTTGTTCAATGCCTATTCTGACGTTTATGCGCCCACCAAATGGGGCTCTTGGGGTGCGTTGCGGCATCTGGATGACCAAAACCCGCGGTGGGAAGCTTTGATGGCGTTTCAGTGAGCGTCTCCGTTCTTATTCCGGCCCATGATGAGGCTGACTTTCTGCCGGGCTGCCTAGAGGCGCTCTTGGGCTCTGACGCAGGTGCCACGGCTGTTGAAGTGGTGGTCATCGCCAACGGCTGCACGGACGCGACAGCTGAGATCGCGCGCGGATACGCATCGCAAGGGGCATCGCGCGGCTGGCAGTGGCGGGTGTTGGACCTTGCTCAGGGGGGCAAGCTCAATGCCTGGAACGCGGGTGAGGCGGCAGCGACGGGAGAGGTTTTGCTCTATCTGGATGCGGACGTGCATGTCTCCGCTGCCTTGGTTGGCCAGATTGGCCGGACGCTTGACACCCAGGCACCGCGATACGCCAGCGGTGTGCCAAATGTCACCGTCACCGGCCAAGATGCGCTGACACGGCACTACACTCGGTTTTGGCTGACAACGCCCTTCATGGTGCATGGGGTGCCCGGTTTCGGTGTCTTTGCGATGAACCGCGCAGGACGCGCGCGCTGGGGCGCTTGGCCGGATATCATTTCGGATGACACATTCGCGCGGCTCCATTTCACGCCCGGCGAACGGCACGGTGTGCCAGCGCAATACGATTGGCCGATGATTGAGGGCTTTTCCCGTCTTGTGCAGGTGCGGCGCAGGCAAGACGTGGGCGTGGCTGAAATTGCCAGCCGATATCCAAACTTGATGGCAAACGACGATGTCCATGACAAAACTGCACCGCTCTGGCGGCGTGCGCTGGCGGATCCGGTCGCTTTTTTTGTCTTCATCTCCGTGCGGCTGGCAATCAAGCTGCCGATTTTGCGCAGCAAGAACCGCTGGACACGCGGCCGATGAGGACAGCGTTCAGCCGGCCATGAACTTGGCCAGTTTCGCCGCCTCCTGCGCGATATCGTGACGCGCGAGCACGCGTTCACGGCCGCGATCTCCCATAGCCGCCAGATCAGCGCGCGGGGTGCGCGCGCAGTCATCCATCGCTGCGGCAAGCGCAGGGATATCGCCAGCAGGTATGAGCCACCCCGTCTCTTTGTGCAGCACCAATTCCGGAGCACCGGCAATGTAGGTGGCAATCACGGGGCGCGCGGCAGCCATGGCTTCCATGATGACCATGGGCAGCCCTTCGCCAAAGCTCGGCATCACCAGCGCATGGGCGCGGGCCAATTCCTCTTTGATGCGCCCCTCATCGACCCAGCCGGTGAGGGTAACGCGGGAGGTGAGATGCCGTGCGGTGATTTCGCCTTCAATGGCTGCGCGCATGTCGCCGTCGCCAATGAGGGTCAGATGGATCTCGCCTTGGGCCTGGGCCAATGCTTGGATCAGCGCAAGTTGCCCCTTTTGTTCAACCAACCGCCCGATCGCCACAAGCCTGCAGGGGCCTTCCGGGATCGGTTGAGGGTCGTCGAATTTGCCGGGCTCAATGCCGCAATGCACCACTTTAATCCGCTCCCAATCCGCCGCATCAGCCCAACGGTAAAGTTGAGAGCGCCCGAATTGGCTGATCGCGACCGTGAAAGCCGCATGCTGGATTTTTGTGCCCAGGGACAGTGCGCGCGGCGCATCAAACTCCTCGGGTCCGTGCACGGTGAAACTGTAGCTCGGGCCGCTAAGCATCGCGCTCAAAAGGGCAACCGCTGTGGCATTGGTGCCAAAATGCGCGTGCGCATGGGTCACGCCTGCGCTCCGGCACCGTTCGGCCACGAAAGCAGCCTCAACCAGATAGATCAGGTGCCGCAACCGCCCCACCTCTGAGGTTTTGCCAAGCCTCAGGGCCAATGCCCATGCCTGGCGCAGAGCGGCGAAGTCTCGCAAAACCGCCCGCGCAAAAGCGGCGAGAAGTGCGGCCTTGGGTTGGGCCAGAACGTGCACGGTCTGTCGCGCCTCTTCGAGGTCTTGCGGATCGACAAGCGCTTGTTCAGCCGGACGCATTGCAAGGCGCACAACCTCATGTCCGAGGGCCTCAAGCGCCCGTATCTCGCGCCGGATAAAGCTCTGTGACGGGGCCGGATAGGTGTTTAGAACGTAAGCGATCTTCACCGGCAGGCCCAAGGATTGCGACAGCAGATCTGCGGCGAAACCTGCCTTAAAGCGGACCGCGCAGCACCTTTCTGAAAAGGTTCATGCAGCGTCGCAGTCGTTGGGACGGGGTGACGCATGGCTTGCCCTTTCGATGCACCAACAAACGTGCGAACACTAGCACGCGGTCGCGGCAGGAATGAGGCAGACAAGCGAAGATGGCAAGGGTGTTCGAGATGCTGAGCGGCAACCGCCTGATGGCGCGCGTCGGGCGATCGGCCTCTTGGATCGTGCTGGGCTATGGGGCGAGCCAGGCCATCCGATTGCTCTCAAACATCATCTTGACGCGGCTCCTCTTCCCCGAAGCCTTTGGGCTGATGGCCTTGATCACTGTGGTGACTGTGGGGCTGATGCTGTTCTCCGACGTGGGGATCTCTCCTGCGATTGCGCAATCGCAGCGCGGCGATGATCCCGATTTCCTTAACACAGCGTGGACCGTGCAGGTGATCCGCGGCTTTGCGCTCTGGCTCGTTGCCTGCGCCTTGTCCTATCCTGTCGCGCTCTTTTATGAAGAACCGCAGCTTGCCACGTATCTACCCTTTGCCGCCTTGTCGCTTGTGGTGACAGGCTTCAATCCAACCCGCATTGAGACCGCGCACCGACATCTGTTGATGGGAAGGCTCACGATCCTCGACGTCTCCAGCCAAGTCATTGGCATTGCGGTGATGATCTATCTCGCCTGGCTGTGGGAATCTGTGGCGGCGCTGGTCGTCGGGGGCGTTGTGGGTCCGCTGGCGAAGCTGGCCCTGACACACGTTTTTCTGCCCGGTGAAAGCAATCGCTTTCGCTGGGAACATCCGGCCGTGCGCGAGCTTTTGACCTTTGGCAAATGGATCTTTTTGTCTACGATTTGCTGGTTTTTTGCCAGCCAAGGCGACAAAGCGATCCTGGGTAAATTCCTGACGCTGGAGCTTCTTGGTATCTACAACATCGGGTACTTCCTGGCCAGTTTTCCGATGCTGCTTGGCCAACAGGTGAGCAATAGGGTTATGATCCCCGTCTACCGTGAAGAGGCTGAGGAAGCTCGGATCAAGCGCCTGCGCTACCTGATGAGCTTGGGGCTAATCAGCCTTCTAGCGCTCATGGCGTTGGTCGGCCCTTGGCTTGTCGATTTTCTCTACGATCCACGGTATCATGATGCAGGAGCCATCTTGGTGCTGATTGCGCTGGGTCTGATGCCCCAAGTTGTCGGCTTGACCTATGATCAAGCCGCTCTGGCTGCGGCGGACTCGCGTCGGTTTTTCTTTTGTACCGCACTGCGGGCCAGCCTCCAGATCGGGCTTCTGCTCATAGGCGCGATGACAGCAGGGCTCATTGGTGCGCTGATCGGGATGGCGCTTGCGATGACACTGTCCCATCTGGGCGCAATCTGGCTGGCGCGCCTGCACGGCGTCTGGGATGCAACGCACGATCTGATCTTCGCATGTGCGGTCGCGCTGACCGCGGCGCTTTTGCTCTGGCTGCATCTGGATGCCATATATGCGATGGCGGCAGGGACCTCCTAGTCGGCCGCACTTACGTCTTTCTGCCCCATCTGCTGGCGCTTCTTTGCCCAAGTTCACGGCCTTCTTGCCAGAGTTTAGCAAGACCGCTCCGGTACTTCGGCCCGGTCGTTTCGGGAATAGCGACCACGGGCAGGAGGCCGGTCTCCCGCTTCATCTGCGCCGCGGTGCGGATCACTGGACGGCGGAGTTCCAGAAGGAAGGCCAGACCCAGCGCGGCCATCCCAGCCATGCCAACGCCCATCACCACGCGGTTTTTGCGGCTCATGGTGATCGGATAATCGGGCACGCGGGCCTCTTCGAGCGTGGTGAACCGCTCCCCGCGTGAAGCGCTTTCAAGGCTAAACCCCACCTCCGCTTCGGCGCGGCGGGTTGTGATCACGTCCAATTGGTTGGTCAGCAGTTCGCGGCGGCGCTCAAACTCGGCCAGGGCGCGTTCAACTTCTGGCGTCGTCTCAATCGCATCGCTCAGCGCACTGCGACGGGCCTGCAAAAGCTCTCGTTGGGTGCCTAAGCTCGCCAATTCGCGCAGAATCTCTTGCTCCTCGCGTTCGACCGTCACGGCGCGCACATTGGCTGAACGGTCCATGGTCTCCAATTGCAGTTCCGCAGAGATGATCTCGCGGTCAAGCTCAAGCAGCGCGTCATTCAGACTGCCCAATTCTGTCCGACGGAACTCTAAGCTGCCCTCAATAGAGAGGTCGTTGTCTTGTCGGAACGTCGCCAACTCGCCGTCGAGCTTTTTGATTTCGGCCAGGACGGCGTTCTCTTTTGATTGAAAGAACGCCAACGTCTCGCGCGTTTGTTCTTGGCGCTGTGCCGCGGCAAGTTCACGGGTCTGATCCGCAAAGGCGCTCGCGACGTCTTGCGCTTTCTCGCCGCTGTCCATTTGCACGGTGATTGTCAGCACCGAGAGCGCGCCGTCGTCGGCAAAGCCTTCTCTGACCGCGGCAACCCCGTTGATCGTCACGGACCGACGCAGCAGATCAACCTTTTGTGAGAGGAGGAGGCCGGGTAGATTTTCATAAAGGGCATATGTCGCGATCATCGCCTCAAGGCTGTCGCGGGCCAAGAGCTGCTGCTGGATCAACTGAACACGCCGCGCCGCTGAGCCTTCAACAGTGGGACGCGCCAACTCGTCCGAAATGGTCGGCTGCGAGATTTGAATGACTTCGGAGGATTCATAAAGGTGGGGCGTTGAGAGTGCCCAGAAGACAGACCCAAAGCAACCGGCAATCACAATGGCAGACATTAAGCCTACGCGACGGCGCAGCATGTCCACAAAGTCAGCAATTGTGTGTATCGGGCCCATGCCTCAATCCCAACTGGTTGCCCGGTTCAGCAGGGCCTATACCGGTGCATCGTTACCTATTTCAGAACAATGCGACGAGAATAGGGCAGATCTTGCACCGATGGTAGGGAAAGCCTGTCGCGGTCACGCCTCAGGCGTAGCGGGCAATCGAGTCGCTGCGCGCTCGGTTCAGGACGACGCCGAGGAGCGGGACGCGGTCTTCGAGAAGCCGTTCGCACTCTGCCAAGTGCTTGGCCATGGTCTGCGTCCCATCTGACACAAGCAGAACGGCATCGACGTGCGGCAGAAAGGCCGCCACATCGTCATGGGCCAGCATGGCCGGCATGTCATATATGGTTAGTTCCGGCTGAAGCGATGCGCGCATCCTTTCGAGCGTGAGCCCAGTTTCAGGTGCTTGCAGCGTGTCGGCGGCGTTGAAATCAGCCATATTGTTCAGACCCAACGCCAGCGTGTCGCTGACCCGAGCGATATGGGCCGTAATGGAGACCCGGGCGCGCAAAAAGTCCTGCATGCTGCTTTTGGCACGCATGTCGAGGGCCTCACCCACGCCGGGATTGCGGAGGTTGAGGTCCATCAAAAGCGTGCGGGAGCTGGCAATCCGCGACAGGCTCAGCGCCAGGTTCACAGCCGTAAAGGTCGTGCCGCATCCAGTTGTGGGCGCGCAGACCGCGATCCGTGTCCAGCCCCTTTCCATTGTGACCTGCCGCAGCCGCGTTCGCAGTAAGTCAAAGGCGCGCACGGTCACGCTTTCGCGCTCTGCGTCCACCACCGGGAGGGATGGCCCACGGCCCAGCCGTGCGCTCGCCGCAATCTTGTGCAGTTGATGCCAGCGGGGCAATCCGGGCTCGGCCACGACCGAAGGCAAGGCTGGTGCTTCGGGGATGCTCTCCGCGGCGCTTCGCGTTTCGTCGGGCTTTGCCTCATCCGCGACCTCAATGATGCGCTTTTCCGACAGCCGCCGCTTGATTTGATACACGCGCTCGCCATCGGGCTGCGTCACGGGGACCGCTTCGATCTCATGGCCCTTCGTGCGAGGACGGATGCTGTGCCGCATTCCATCCCGCGCAGTCTCGGACAGGAGGCTTGGGAAAGCGTCTTCTAGACGGTTGTCGCGCATGTGTTCTATCCAATCTCTTCCCTGAGTGGGTGGGCAGCCTCCACTCGGGTCGCAGCAGCATCTCGTCTGAACTTAATGCCCCGTCGGACGCAATACCACACCAACGGTTTTGACTAGGATAACCAAATCCGTCAAAAAACTCACGGATTTTTCGTATTCGCGGTCAATCTCATTGCGATAGCTGAACCGTTCTGAGTTCCGCGCAGAAACCTGCCACATTCCTGTGATCCCAGGCCGCAGCGAGAAGTACGCCGAAGAGTTCCCGTAAAGCTTCAACTGAAAGGGCATCATGGGGCGCGGACCAACCAGGCTCATCTCTCCTTTCAGCACATTCCAGAGCTGTGGCAGTTCATCAATGGACACCTTCCGCAGGATCCGCCCAAGTGGCGTGATCCGGGGATCGTTTGTGAGCTTTTGAATGGTGTCCCACTCTCGGCGCATCTCAGGGTCATTCGCCAAGCACGCCTCCAACACGGCGTCGGCATCATGCACCATCGTGCGCAACTTCAAGATAGAGAACATCTTTCCGTTCTTCCCGAGGCGGGCCTGACGGTAAAACGGATTTCCCCCTTCAAACCAGAGCGCTAGCGCGCAAAACCCAATCAGCGAAATCGAAAACGGAGCTGAAATAACAACGAGCGTAAGGTCGAGAGCTCGTTTCAAAAACCGCCCGTAGAACGACGGCGCACGGGCCTGTCGAGGACTTGGGGCGAGCGCGCTATTGCTCACCTTTTGCACGTCGACAGCTGAATGATCTGCCAACTCTACCGCTCCGGTCGCCGGAAACGAGCGGTAGCGTACGCTCTCAAATGTTTCGTCTTTCATCAAATCCCCACGGGCAAAAAAGTAACAACAACACAAGATGCCCCAAAACAGCACCACACTTCACAACCGGCCGTCAGCAACCTCAAATCAAGGCTTACACTAATCCAACGACCTCTTACTCTGCCCAATCAACGCCCCAGTTTGGCCACTTTCTTCTGCGCATGGCTCTTTCATGTCACGCTCTTAACACCAAATTGCCTCAATCGCTTCAGAACCGAAAGAAACAGATTGTTTCCAATTTGTAATAGCAACAATTATTAGGATTTTGCCTAAAAAGTTGACAAATCTGGGCAAATTCGCCCGTGCGACGCAGGCATTTCATCGTTTGGCGTGAATTGGTCCGCCAATTTTCGGCCTTGGAAGCGGGCAAGGTCCAGAGATTTCGCGCTCCTCAGAACAGCGCATAAACTGCTTTCATTGATTTCAAATTCGACTAGCGTGTCGCCATGACGGCACAAGACATCAAAACAATGCAGCTCTACCCCCGGGCGGAGCGGGTTTTGCATGAGCTTGAAGCGCTCGGGTATGGCGCGCGCGATGCGGTCCCCGTCGATGTGCTGAACCGGTTTGATCAACTGCACTACCACGGCACGGATGCGCTAGATGTTGCCATCAGCGCCTGCGCCATGCAGGCGGGGGAAAGTGTTCTAGAGGTTGGGTCCGGTTGGGGCGGCTGTGCGCGCTATCTTGCGCATGCCTCCGGCGCACATGTGACAGCGGTGGAATTGCAGGAAGACTATCATGCTGTCGGCATGGACCTCACCGCGCGCGCGGGGCTTTCGGGTCGCGTCACCCATGTGAACGCCGATTTTCTAGCATGGACGTTGCCAGAGTCCTCCTTTCATCACGTGGTGAGCTGGCTCGCGCTTTTTCATATTCCCGACCGGGCGGCTTATTTGTCGCGCATCGCTTTGGCGTTGAAGCCTAAAGGTGGATTGTTCGTAGAAGACCTTTATTTTCTGTCGGCGCCTCCTGCGGACGAATTGGACGATTTTAAGCGACACCTATTCCCGCAGTCTTTGGTCGATCTCACCACCTATCAGGAAACGCTCATAGCGGCCGGATTGGAGGTGCAGAGCCTAAGTGATATGACAGCGGATTGGACATTCTTCACGGCAGAGAGACTACAGGCTTTCAGAGCGCAGCGCGCGAGCTATGAGGCGGTGCATGGCGCGGACGGCTTCACTGTCATCGAGACGTTCTACGACAAAATGGCGGGCTACTTTGCCCGTGGCCTCGTGGGCGGTCTGCGCCTGCATGCGACCCGCGCATAAGCGGTCTTGCTTCTAGAAGTTGGCAAAGACCGCGTCCCAAGCGCTGCTCAAAAATCCACCGGCTTTTTAGAGAGGTTCGTCCATCCCCCAGGTATCGCTTGACAAAAATTCAGTCTGGTCAGTAGCCTAACACCGGGGATGGCCGTTACGGGAGCGCTTTGAGCTCCCTTCGGACGTGAGAGTTGCGTCAATGCGTGCCTAGAAAAGACTGGGGTCGGCTATGGCGTGGTTTGTCACGATCGTTCTGATTATCGTCGTTGTTGTGCTGGTGATCCTGTTTTTGAACAGGTACTACCGAAAGGCGACCCGGGAGATCAGCGTCGTGCGCACCGGGCTTGGGGGACAAAAGGTCGTCTTGGACGGCGGCTGTCTGTCGCTGCCTTTCTTGCACAAGGTCTCGGAGGTCAATATGGGCACCTCCAAGCTGGAGATTGAACGGACCGGCCCAAAGTCTGTGATCACCAAAGACCGCCTCAGAGTGGACATCGAAGCCGAGTTCTACGTGCGCGTCGAAGGGTCGGTGGACGGTGTCGCGACCGCCGCTCAGGCGCTGGCGGGCAGATCGTTTCGGGCCGGTGACCTCGAAGAGATCCTAGAGGGCAAGCTGGTGGACGCGATGCTCTCGGTTGCGGCGGCCTATACGATGGACGAGTTGCAAGACAACCGTGCGCGCTACGCCAAAGAAATCAACGAAATGCTGGGTCAAAACCTCTCTCAGAACGGTCTGATGCTCGAATCCGTCTCGCTCACCCGTATTGATCAGACGCCGTTCAACGCGCTTGATGAAAACAACGCCTTCAACTCGCTGGGCATGCGACGCTTGGCCGAGATTATCGCCGTGAACAAGAAGGAACGTGCGGTGATTGAGGCAGATGCGGATGTCTCGGTGCGGCAAAGCCAACTTGACGCCACCAAACGCAAGCTCACCATCTCGCGCGAGGAAGAGGAGGCGATGATCGAGCAACAGCGCGAGATTGAGATCGCCCGTTCCCGGTCTGCCGCGACGACAGCAGAGGAACAATCGGAATCTGAGAAACGTCGGGAAGCTGCACGGATTGCACGCGAGCGCGAAGTGCGCATGACGGAGATCGCGCGCGATAAAGAGCTGCGCCTGAAGGGCCTCGACTCTGAGCTGAACGCGGCCATCAAGAAATCTGAAAACACCATTGTCCTGGCCAAGCAGCGCGAAGAAGAGGCCAGGGCGGAGGCTGAAGCCATTGCGGCGCGCGCCAGTGAGGCCGAAGCAGAAGAAAGGGTGCAAACGGTGCGGGAAATGGCGGCGGCGGAACGGGAAAAGCAACTTTCCCTCATTCGCGCTGCTGAACAGGCTGAGGTCGATGACGTGCGGGTCAAGTCCGAAGCCGGCACAATCGTTTCCATGGCCGAGGCTGACGCCCAAGCGCTGCGCGACAGGGCGCAGGCGGAGCGCGAGAAACTTCTCACCGAAGCCGAGGGTCGCGCGGCGATCATTGCGTCTGAAAACACCCAGACGCCAGAGTTGATCTCGCTGAAGCTGCAAGAAGCGCGGTTGCGTGCGCTGCCCGAGGTGGTGGAGCAAATGGTGAAGCCCGCCGAGAAGATTGAGACCATCCGCATCAATCAGGTCTCCGGCTTTAATGCGGCCGGTGGGGGAAGCGGCGGCGACAAATCGACAGCCAACCAAGTTGTAGACTCGGTGCTCGGCATGGCGTTGCAGCTGCCAGCGGTACAAAAACTCGGTGAAGAGGTTGGCATGAACATTGGCGGTGGTCTGAGGGGCATCACCGCGGCACTTGACGAGCCGCCGAACACGGACACCGACGTGAAAGAGACAGACACCAGTGATGGGCAAGCGCCGCAATCAAAAGATTGACCTCAGGCGCGACATTCAGACATCCAACAGGAGAGAACACTTATGAATATCTCAAGAAGACAGTTCGCGATGGGGACCACAGCTATGGCGCTGACCGCCCCAGCGACCATTGGGCGGGCGCAGACCGATGCGATTAAGTTTGCCTCCATCCTGGATCTCTCCGGTGGCCTCGACATTTACGGCGCGCCGATGGCGGAAACGACCAAACTGGCCATCGAAGATATCAATTCGGCGGGTGGTCTTTTGGGGCGCGAGGTGGAACTGTCGCTCTTTGACGCGCAGTCCACGATCCAGTTTTACACGCAGTACGCCACCCAAGCGGCGGCGGGCGAGCGGGCGCATACTGTGCATGCGGGCATCACATCCGCCTCGCGTGAGGCGATCCGCCCAACCCTGTCGCGGTTTCAGACGCTCTATTTCTACAATGTGCAGTACGAGGGCGGCGTGTGCGACTACAACAACTTCTGTACCGGTTCGACCCCGGCGCAGACCGTGGCCAAGGTCGTGCCCTACGCCATGGAGAAATGGGGAAAGAAGGTCTATATCGTCGCCGCAGATTACAACTATGGTCAGATCACCGCGCAGTGGATGCAGAAATTTGTCGCCGAGAACGGCGGCGAGACCCTGGATGTCGAGTTCTTCCCGCTGGATGTCACGAATTTCGGACCGACGATCAATAAGATCCAGACGGCCAAGCCGGACTTTGTGATTTCCGCGCTTGTGGGCGGCGCGCATGTTTCCTTCTACCGCCAGTATGCGGCGGCGGGGATGATGCAGGAGATCCCCATCGCCTCGACCACCTTCGGTGTCGGCAATGAGCAAAAGCTGATCTCGGCCGAGGAAGGCAACGGAATCCTCGCCTCATACGGCTACTTCGAGGCGGCGGATAACCCCGTGAACACAGCATTTCTAGAGCGCCTGAAGGCCAAGCTCGGCGACGATGCGCCCGTGATGAACGAGCTTGCCATCCGCTCATACGAGGGCGCGATGCTCTGGGCCGAGGCGGTGAAGGCGGCAGGCTCGGTCGACCGCGCGCCGGTGATCGAAGCGCTGCGTTCAGGGCTGAGCTATGACGGGCCCTCCGGCACAGTGAGCATTGATCCGCAAACCAACCATTGTTCGATGAATGTCTACATCGGTGAGTTGCAAGATCAGACCTGGAACATCGTTGAGAGCTTTGAGGCGCAACCGCCTGCCGATACCGCGTTGGTCTGCGATTTGAACGAGAACCCCAACCAGTCGGCCTTTCTCTTTGAGAACGGTCTGGCGGCTGCGGGCATCGACTAACTTTCACTGCGCGGACCCCGCAGCGGCAGGGGACGCGCGACACCACCCAGGAGAGCCCCTTGGATCTTGCCCTCGCCGTGTTGTTTCAGCTTGTCTATGGCGTCGCCAACCTCGCGCTGATCAGCCTCGGGTTGGCGATCATCTTTGGCATGATGCGGGTGATCAACCTCGCGCATGGGGAGTTTCTCATGGTCGGGGGCTATACCGTCGTCGTGGCGACAAATGCGGGCGTGAACATCTGGATTGCCATGCTGATCCTGGCCCCGCTTGTGGTGGGGATCATGGGCGTGATTGTGGAGCGTCTGCTGATCCGGTGGCTTTACGGTCGCATGGTCGACACATTGCTCGCGACCTGGGGGCTGTCGCTTTTGCTGATCGGGCTCGTGACGTCGATCTTTGGTGCCTCCACGGCCACGACGATCTCGCCGCCGCTCGGGATCATCCGCATTGGTGAGTACACGGCCTCAGGCTATGAGCTCTTCCTCATTGGGGTTGCCATCGTTCTTTTCATCGCGGTCTTTGCGGTGCTGAAACTGACCAAGCTGGGCCTGGTGGCGCGCGGGACCATGCAAAATGCCGAGATGGCCTCAGCGCTCGGGGTTTCCACCTCGCGCATTTACATGGTGACCTTCGGCCTCGGCGCGGCGGTCACAGGCCTTGCTGGCGGGCTGCTTGCGCCCATCACTGGCGTTTTGCCGACGATAGGTGCCACGTACATCGCCAAAGCCTTCATCACCGTCATCTCAGGCGGCGCGGCCATTCTGGCGGGCACAGCGACCGGCTCGGTGCTTCTTGGCGGCATCAATGGCATTTTTTCGTTCCTCACCGGACCCACCATCGGTGAAGTGGCCCTGCTGGTGGCGGCGATCGTTCTTTTGCGCCTGATGCCCCGTGGCATCACCGGGCGCTTTTTCCGTAAGTCTCTATGAACGGAACCACCACCTCTCGCGGCCTGCGACCCGTTTTGATCTTTGCGCTCATCGGGGTGATCTTCACGGTCGCGGCCCCCTACGTGCTGCAGCTTTTCACGATCATCAACCTCACAACCGCCATCGCTTTGGCTGTGCTGGCGCTGAGCCTTGCACTCGTTTGGGGATTTGGCGGGATCTTGTGTTTTGGCCAGGTCGCGTTCTTCGGGCTTGGTGCCTATGCCTATACGATCACCGCGATCAACCTGGGGGGGTCGACTTGGGCCATCCTGGTTGCCGTGCTCGTGGCCTCCGCCTTTGCGGCGCTTTTGGGCTACTTCATGTTTTTCGGGCGGGTCTCGGATGTCTATCTGGGAGTGATCACGCTCACGGTGACGCTGATCTTCTTCTCGCTCATCCGCCGCACGTCGGGACCGGAGTATAAGATTGGCAACGCGCTTTTGGGCGGGTTCAACGGGATTACGTCGCCGCCGCTCAACTTGCCTTGGAACACCTCGGCAATCCTCTTCCCCGAACAGGTCTTCTATGTCGCGATGGCGGCGCTGATCCTCTGTTATGTATTTTGCGGCTGGCTGATCAGCACGCATTTCGGGCGGGTCTGCATCGGGATTCGGGAAAATGAGGTGCGGGCGGAGCTATTGGGCTACGACTCTCGGCTCTACAAGCTGGGGATCTTTACAATCTCAGCCGCGATTGCCGCCATCGGTGGGGTGCTTTTTTGCAATGGGGTGGGGCGGATAACGCCGGATGTCTTTAACCTATACAACGCTGCGCTCACGATCATCTGGGTGATTGTCGGGGGGCGCGGCACGCTTATCGGGCCGATTATCGCGACCTTCGGCCTGTTTTATCTCACCGCAGCCCTTGGCGGGCAAACGGTATTTAACAACAACCTGGTGCTGGGCCTTATCCTGATATTCTTTGTGCTGATCGTGCCGAAGGGCATTGCGCCGACCCTGATCGATTGGTGGGAGGCGCGGCGCAAACCGCGCGGGCGTGCCGGCCGGCGCCGGACCCGCCGCCGCATGAGCGAGGGCGCAGGGCCATGAGCAAGCGGCGCAAAAGGCGCGAGATCGTGGTGGAGACGCGCGGCTTGTCGATGCACTTCGGCGGGGTGCGCGCCGTCGACCAGGTGGACTTTTCGCTGCATGAGAACGAGTTGCGCTGTCTAATTGGTCCGAACGGTGCAGGAAAATCGACGTTTTTCAAATGCCTCACCGGCCAACTTGAACCAACGGCGGGCAAGATCGCGATCCGTGGCGCGGACACAACAGGGGCCGAGCCGCATGAGATCGCAAGCCTCGGCGTGGGAATCAAGACGCAGGTGCCCAATGTCTTCGACGGGCTCTCGGTGGAGGAGAACATCTGGCTCTCCGCCCGCCGGGCGCGGGGTGCGCGCCGCGCGGCAAGCCTGACCTCCGACACAGTGGAGCGCCTGCAGCTCAGCGATATACGTCGCGAAATGGTGGGACGTCTGGCCCATGGCCAGCGCCAGTGGGCCGAGCTTGGGATGGTTGTCGCAGCGGAGCCCTGGCTCGTGCTGCTGGATGAACCTGCCGCAGGCATGACGCACGAAGAGACCGCGCGCACGGCAGAACTCATCCGGGAGATCAACGAGAATGCCGCGATCATCGTCGTGGAACACGACATGCAGTTCATTCGCATGATTGCGCAGCAAGTCACGCTCTTTCACGAAGGCCGCATCCTGATGGAAGACACGATGGAGGCGATATCGGCCGACAAACGCGCGCGCGAAGTCTACTTGGGCAGTCAGGCGTGAGCGCTCTTTTGAACATACGAGGCCTGCGCGCCGGTTATGGCAAAGTGCCGGTGCTGCACGGCATCGACCTGGAAGTGGCGGACGGGGAGATCCTCGGCGTTTTGGGTCATAACGGCATGGGCAAAACGACGCTGTTGAAAACCATCATGGGTATCGTGCCCACAAGTGCCGGGGTGGTCGATTTTGACGGCGAAGACCTCGTCTCGGCCAGGGCCTCGCGCCGCGCGACGCTGGGTATTGGCTATGTCCCGCAGGGACGCGGGATCTTCCCAAACTTGAGCGTGCGCGACAACCTGCGCATGGGCGTCGCGGCCCACCAGATGGATGAGCAAGACGCGATGGGACAGGTGCTGCGCGACTTTCCGCGGCTGGAACGTCTGCTGGACCGAGACGGTGGCGCGTTATCAGGCGGTGAGCAGCAGCTCTTGGCTTTGGCTCGCTGCCTTATCTCAGAGCCTGATCTCATCTTGCTGGATGAGCCCACGGAAGGGATCCAACCGTCTATCATTGATGAGATCGTGGCCTTGCTGAAGGATCTCAACGCGCGCACAGGCATCTCAATCGTGCTGGTCGAGCAGAGCCTCGATTTCATCACGGCGCTCTCGGACCGTGTCCTATTGCTCCAGAAAGGGGCAATTGCCGGGGAGGTTTCCGGGTCAGACAGTGCGGATCCCGGGCTCATTGAAGAGTTCACAGGCCTTGGCGCATCTGGCGGTATCAGTCGAGCGACCCAGACAAGCCCTGCCGCCGCGCCAACCCCATCGGCCGGCGCGCAGCCTGCGCGCGAGGCCAATGCCGCGCATCACGCCGCGCCAAGCACCCTTACGGAAAGGATGTCCTATATGACCGTCCAACGCCCCACACTTGCGCAGATGAAAGACGTCGTGGCCGAACTTGGCATGCATATGTCGGACGCCCGCGTGCAGGAGTTTCTGGATGTGATGCAGGGCACGCTGGACGCCTACGACGTGGTGGACGCGCTGCCCGATTATCTGCCGCCCGTTCTTTATCCGCGCACGTCCGGGTATCGTCCGACAGCGGAAGAAAACCCCATGAACGCCTGGTACGTGAAAACCGAGATCCGCGGCGCACCGCGCGGCCCGCTCACCGGCAAGACGGTGGCGATCAAAGACAATGTCTGCGTGGCGGGCGTGCCGATGATGAATGGGGCCTCGACCCTCAAAGGATATACCCCCGATCTCGACGCGACGATTGTAACGCGCCTCTTGGACGCTGGCGCGACGATCACGGGCAAGGCGCATTGCGAGTATTTCTGCCTCTCCGGCGGCTCGCACACCAATGCCACGGGGCCAGTGCACAATCCGCATAAGCACGGCTACACCACGGGTGGGTCCTCTTCGGGGTCGGGGGCTTTGGTCGGCGCGGGCGAGGTCGACATGGCCATCGGCGGGGATCAGGGCGGCTCGATCCGCATGCCCGCTGCCTTCTGCGGCTGCTACGGTATGAAGCCGACGCACGGTCTGGTGCCCTATTCGGGGATCATGCCGATTGAGACCACGATTGATCACACCGGCCCGATGACCCAGACGGTGATGGACAACGCCCTCATGCTCGAGGTTATCGCGGGGGCCGATGGGCTGGACCCGCGCCAGTACGACGTGGAAACCGACCGCTATACGGCAGCGGTGACGCGCGGCGTGTCGGGGCTGCGCATCGGTGTGATGAAGGAGGGCTTTGGTCAGAACGGGGCCGAGGCCGACGTCAATGACAAGGTCCGGGCCGCGGCCGAAACCCTGCGCGGTCTGGGCGCGAGCGTCGATGAAATCTCCGTCCCCTGGCACCTGCACGGCACCGCGATCTGGACCCCCATCGCGCTCGAGGGGCTGACCCAACAGATGATGCTGGGCAACGGCATGGGCACGGGATGGGAGGGGTTGCATACCACGTCGCTGCTTGAGTACCACTCAAACTGGCGTTCCCGCGCCGACGAGTTGAGCGATACGCTGAAAATCTCCATGCTGGTGGGCCAGTACCACCTCAAGCACACCCGCGGGCGTTATTACTCCAAGGCGCAGAACCTCTCCCGGCAACTCAAAGAAGAGTACAACAAAGTGCTGGCGTCCTATGATCTGCTGCTGACACCGACAACACCGATGAAGGCGCAGCCGATCCCGCCTGCGGATGCATCGCTTGAACTGTGGTGCCAGCGTGCCTTTGAGATGATAACCAACACCGCGCCTTTTGACATCACCGGCCACCCGGCGATGTCAGTTCCTTGCGGGATGAGCGACGGTCTGCCCGTGGGGCTGCAGATCATCGGCCGCCGTTATGACGAATCCACGATTTACCGCGCTGCGGGGGCCTTTGAGCAGGCGGGCGATTGGCGCGCGATGTGAGCGCAGCGGACCGATCGCGCGAAGCGCGGGCAAGCGACGGCGAAGAGACACTAGGGCGTCCGGACAGGGGCAAATAACAGAGCTCTACACGGATGCCCTGATCGAAGAGCTACGCGAAAAGGTCACGGCGCTTGCGCCTCTCTGGGGCCTTTCTCAAGCGACTAAAGTGACGATTCTGGCGATCTCGGAGAACGCCACGTTTCGCGCGGATGATCCTCAGCGCGAGACCCCTATCGTTCTACGGGTGCACCGTCCTGGCTATCATGCGATTGCAGAGATCAGGGCAGAGCATGCCTGGATCAACGCGCTGCGCGCGGCTGAGATCGTGCACAGCCCTGCGCTGCTTGAGATGACGCGAAGCGGCACGGTTGCTGAGTTTGAGATGGACGGTGAGACACGCCATCTCGCAGCATTCGCCTACATGCGCGGCAGCCCCCCGTCCGCCGACGATGATCTGGTGCTGCACATTCGCAAGCTGGGGGCAATCGCTGCGCGACTTCATGGGCATGCGCTGTCTTGGGTGCAGCCGAAAGGGTTCGTGCGCAAGTCCTGGACGTTTGAGACAACGATCGGAAGCACGCCGCACTGGGGCGATTGGCGCGCCGGGCTTGGCCTCACAGCGGAGGGTGCCGCGCTGCTTGAGCGGTGCTGCCAAGGGCTGCAAACGCAGCTGGCAGGCTACGGGATGGCGGCTGATCGACTTGGCCTGATCGACGCTGATTTGAGGTTGGCGAACCTGCTCGTCGCTGAGGATGAGCAAATCGGCGTAATCGACTTTGATGACTGCGGATTTGGTTGGTTCATGTATGACTTTGCCGCGGCGGTGAGCTTTCATGAGCATGAGCCGTTCATTTCGGATCTCAGCGCCGCATGGCTGGAAGGCTACCGCAGTATTCGTGTCCTTTCGGCCGCGGATGAGGCGATGCTGCCAAGCTTTGTGATGCTCCGGCGCATGCTTTTGACGGCGTGGCTCGCCAGTCATTCTGAGACTGCGACTGCGCGCGAACTCGGCGCTGGCTATACCGAAGGGACTGTGCTCTTGGCAGATCGATACCTGACGACAGAGGCTTGAGCTTTGCTTCGTGGAAGGCCCTTCGCCAAAGCCGGATCTTTCCCTTCTGATGCCTTCTCTGCCATCCCGGTAGGCCCCCCTCTTTTGATCATCTGCCTTTGTGATCGACTGGCTGCGCTTCGTGAACCTCAGCACACATGGGATCAAAGATACGTGGTGCCGCTTGCGCGATTGAGACTTGACGCGGCACTGCCTGCTCTGCGCAGCGGGTAGAAAGCGGATTGCCGCGCGATTTTTAGAGGTCGGAATTGCCCAAATCTTCGGCGCATCCGCCTAACGCGACATCATCGCTGCCGTAAACACGACGTCTTCCGGCATGTCCGATGCTAGTATGGCATAACTCCCTACGCCAGCGGCATAAGCTGCAGGGGCAACCACGGCGACGCACGGCAGCGAGGAAGAGACCATGAAAGACGCCATCGACGAGTTGGGCGAAAATGTCGCCACCCCGTTTGAGCAGGCACGCGCTATGCCGCCGTCCGTCTACACGTCGCAAGAGTTCTTGGACGCCGAACTCAAGCACATTTTTCGCGAAGACTGGTTCTGCGTCGGCCGCGCCTCTGCGCTTGCGCGTCCGGGGGATTACCTCACAGTGGATCTCGCAGACCAACCCGTCATCGTTTTGCGGGACAAACAGGGTGACATACGCGCGATGTCGAATGTTTGTCTGCACCGCATGTCCACCTTGCTTGAGGGCCGCGGGCGCACCTCCGCGATTGTCTGTCCCTATCACGCATGGACCTACAACCTCGACGGTTCACTGCGCGGTGCGCCAGCGATGGGGCTCAACGACGCTTTTTGCAAAGGCAGCTACAAGCTTCCTCAGGTGCGCTGTGAGGAATGGCTCGGATGGGTGTTTGTCACGCTCAAACCGGATGCCCCACCGGTTGCCAAACAACTCAAAGGCGTTGAAACGCAGGTGGGGGACTATGGCATGGGCGACTATGTCGAGACCTTCTTTGAGACCCATGTCTGGGACACAAACTGGAAGGTGCTCGCCGAGAACTTCATGGAGAGCTACCACCTCCCTGTCTGCCACGCGGGCACGATTGGCGGATTATCGAAGCTGGAGGAGATGGTCTGCCCACCGGGTGAGGCTGCGTTCAACTATCATACGATCCTGAAAGACGACTCGCTCAAAATCGCGATGGCGCATCCGCGCAACACAACGCTCAGGGGGGAGCGGCGGCGCATGACGTATCTGCTGGCGATCTATCCGAGCCTTATGATCACCCTCACCCCTGGGTACTTTTGGTATCTGTCGCTGCATCCTGAAGGCGTGGGCCAGGTGCGCATCGGTTTTGGCGGCGGCATGTCACCGGATTACGTGAACGACCCAGATGCACAGGCGCATTTTGCGCAACTCAAGGCGCTACTCGATGATGTGAATGTGGAAGATCGCGGTTGTACCGAAAAAGTCTATCGCGGCCTTTGTTCCCAAGTCGCAAGCCCCGGGCACTTGTCCCATCTGGAGCGACCGAATTACGACTTTGCACAGTACCTCAATAGCCGTGTGCGCAAGAATGGCTGACGGCGGGAACCCTAGGCAGGTCGCAGCTTTCGCCGGCCAGACCGATGCGTTGCGCGCTGAGCTGGCAGAGATCGCAGCACTGCCCGACAATGCGCCGCGGGGTCTTTCGGGGCAACACTACGTGTCACCTGACTATTTTCAGCATGAGTGGCAGACGGTGTTGCACCAGGGCTGGCATTGCCTCGCACGGGCAGATGAGATCCCCAACACGGGCGACTACCTCGCGCTCACGCTTTTGGATGAACCCATCGTGCTGGTGCGAGATGGGCAGACGATCCGCGCGCTTTCCAACGTTTGCCAGCACCGCGGCATGCCGCTGGTGCAAGGCAAAGGGCGTGCCAGACGCTTTGTCTGTTCCTATCACGCCTGGGCTTACCGGACTGACGGGCGCTTGATGTACGCTACACGGATGAAGAATGACGGCTTTGACCGCAATTCTTGCCGGTTGGCGAGCTTCAGCTGCGTTGAGCGGTTTGGTTTTATCTATGTATCGCTCGCCGAGGACCCACCAGACCTCGACGCGGAGCTAGGCGATCTTGCCACGCATCTTGCGCCCTATGAGCCGGAAGCCTACCGCACTGTCCATACGGCAACGGAGGTTTGGCAGACGAATTGGAAGTGCTTGGTTGAGAACTTTATGGAAGGCTATCACCTTTCGGTTGTGCATCCGAAGACGCTTCATGGCTACACCCCAACCGAGCTTTGCAAAAAGGGGCCGTCTGGACCTGGGTACACAAGCTACATCTCAAACTATCCCGATCACATACCGTCCAGAGGACGCGGTGCCCCAGGTTTGACGCCCGCCCAGCGGCACAGATCCTTCCTCTTTGCAGCCTTCCCTTGCCAAGTCGCCAGTATCGCGCCGAGCCTGCTGGTCTCGTTGTGTCTGCTGCCTCAAACGGCGGAGCGGGTGGATGTTCGGTGGACAATGTCGGTCTACGGCGATGACCTGGATGAAGAGACCATCGCGCAGCGCATCGCCTTGTGGACGGAGGTGAACCGAGAAGACCGCGAAAAGCTCGAACTGATGCAGGCGGCGCTGAGGTCGCGTCACGCTTTGAGTGGACCCCTTGCCGGTGCCGATTTCGAAGGGACCGTATTGGACTTCGTGCGCTGGCTGGCCCGCCAAGACCGCGCGGCCCCTTACTTGAGTGATACCCCAGTGGCAGGTGCGACGACGCCTGGGCCAATCGCGATGAAATCATAACGCGCGGCTCAGTTGAGCTTAGTTTGTGCCCGGAAAGCTGATCGCGGTGGGTCCAGCGGAGAGCGCTAGGATAGTGGCGCTACAGGTGTTGTCGCGGTCACTTAGCGTGACATCTCCTGAGCCAAGTCGGCCTTGATCTGAGCCCAAGCAAGGGCCGTGAAAATGAGCGTACCGCCGACGACATTGCCAAAAAGCACGGGAAAAAAGAAATTGAGAACGCCGTCAAAGACGGAAAGCTCACCGCGCACCATCAGAAAGGCCATCTCAACGGAACCGGCAACGACATGTGTAAAATCACCCAGAGCAATGAGCCATGTAAAGAGGATGATGAGCGCAACTTGCGATCCTGCAGATGAGGGCATCATCCAAACCAGTGCTGCGATCAAAACACCTGCGGGGACGGCCCTGATAAAGCCCTCCCAAGCGCCAAAGCCTGTCGCGTGGCGGCTAAGCTCTTCAAATGCGGCCATAAAGTCAGCGGACAACACCGGCGTGTAGACGTAGAAAAGTGCGATCAGGAACGCGCCGACGACATTTGCGGCAAGGACAGTCACCCAAAGCTGCCCCAACGCCCGAAAGCGTTGCGGGGTCGGCTCGAGCAGCACAGGCACAACAGTCGTGATGGTGTTTTCGGTGAAAAGCTGCATCCGCCCCAAGATAACAAGCAGGAAGCCAAAGGCATAGCCGACATTCTCAACCAAATAGCGCCAGTCGCTGTCGGGCAGATGCACGCGGAAGATGGCTTCACCGAGGACGGAAAAGGAAATGAGGAGGCCAGCGGTCACACCCGAAAACCAAAGCGCCAAGTTTGGTCGATCTAACTCTTCCTCGCCTGCACGCCGGATCGCTTCGAAAACAAGTTTTGGTGAAAGCTGCGCTGCCTCTTCCACGGCGTCAAACTCTTCTTTTTCAAAGATGAGTTCTTCTCGTGACATGCCTGCTCCTATTCGCGGAAAGAAGCGTTGGTGTGCCAATCGGTTCCATTGCGCGCTCTGCGGGGGACCAGACAAGCGGTCCGCTGTTTCCTGCGCATGGAAAATCTGTCTGATCTCAACACAGCTGAAGCAACATCCCTTTTGATCGATCAAGTCACTTCATGGACGGAAGCGGCGATAGAGGCGCTGCCTAAGTTGGGTATCGCGCTCGCCGTCATTCTTGTGACTTGGATGATCGTGGTCGCTGGGCGGTGGATCATCGGCAGAGTGGGCGCACGCACGCGGATGCGGCGCAATCTCGTCAGCGTTTTGCAGATTCTGTCTTCGACCGCCCTATGGCTGGCAGGCACCCTGATTGCACTCACCATTGTATTCCCGACCATCACCCCGGGCCGGGCGCTGACGACACTTGGGCTTGGGTCGGTTGCAATCGGATTTGCCTTCAAAGACACGTTTGAAAACTTCCTTGCAGGGATCCTGCTGCTGATCCGCGAGCCGTTCAAAATCGATGATTACATCGCGACCGACGACGCCGAAGGGCAGGTTGAGGAAATCACCATTCGGGACACGCACGTGCGGCGCACAGATGGGCAGTTGGTCGTCGTGCCCAATGCCTACTTGTTTCAGCAGCCAGTTACGGTCCGAACGGACCGCGCCTACCGACGCACGGCGATCATCGTCGGGGTCGCCTATGGGGAGAATGTCGACGCGGCGCGCGAGGTTATTGCAAAAGCCACACGTGAGGTGGACATGGTCAGGGATGATGTGCGCGATATTCAGGTCTTCGCCAAATCGTTTGGGGCAAGTTCCATTGATTTTGAGGTTGCGTGGTGGACCGGCTCTCGGCCTTTCGACATACGGGCAAGCCGCGACCAGGTTGTCGCTGCAATCAAATCTGCGCTCGACGATGCGGGCATTGAAATCCCATTCCCATATCGGACGCTCACAGTGAACGAGCCCGTGCCCGTGCGCGCGGTAGGCCAGTGAGGATGGCACATTGGGGGCGGCCTTGGGAACCGATTTCGTTCTACATCGTTTGCGTGATGGAGGGGATCTAAAATGACTAAATCTGATCGCGCAAGCATCAAAAATGAAGAAACCTACGACGCACTGCGTGAGGACGGATACTCAAAAGAGGCTTCAGCGCGGATCGCGAACGCTCAAGAAAACGACGATATGGATCCCTCAGCGAAGGGTGGCAGCGCGCCACCTTATGAAGGTTGGACAAAGAAAGATCTCTACAACCGGGCCGCTGCGCTTGATGTCAAAGGCAGGTCTTCAATGGCGAAAGATGAATTGATCACCGCGCTGCGCAACAAAAGGAGAGATTGAAGATGCAAAAGGGCCAAAAAGTAGAGTGGAAGTGGGGCAATGGCACCGGAACAGGGAAGATCAAAAATTGCTACACAAAGAAGGTGACGCTCACGATCAAAGGCAACGAGGTGACCCGAAATTCCTCGGATGATGAGCCAGCTTATCTGATTGAACAGGATGATGGCGATGAGGTGCTGAAAAGCATAAGTGAACTCAATGCCGCCTAAAGGGTGAAAGGAGAAATAAAATGGGAATTGAAGTAGCAGGTTTGGGAGGCCTTATTCTCCTTGCGCTGAACGTTTGGGCCATCATCTCGATAATCGGCTCAACCGCGAGCACAGGCGGCAAAGTGATATGGAGCTTGTTGATCTTAGTGCTGCCCCTGATTGGATTTATTGTTTGGCTGATCGCCGGACCCAAATCGCAGAAAGCGAGCATTTAAATCTTACGGCGCGCTCGCACTTCTGAGCATGCATGGCAACATCGAAACTGGCCAGCCCGGATTGTGGCTGGCCATTTTTCTTTGTCAAACAATTATGGGGAACCTCTACAGCCTTCCGATGTTGAACTAACATCTAAACAAAGAGGAGATAACCATGAAATTCCGTTCCAGTATTCTTGCCGCTGCGATCATCACCGCGGGTGCCGCTGCGGCTGATACAAGCAGCGTGAAAAGCACCGACTACAATGCTGATAAGTCATTAGAAGACAGCGCGATGACGGCGTTTATGGGCGGTCTTTTCGACAATGTTGCTGCCTCTGACTTGATCGGCGCGCGCATCTATACCATTGATGCTGAAATGTCCGACTTTGAGTGGTTCAGCCTTGACGACGGCTGGAAGGACATTGGCGAGATTGATGACATCACGCTCAGCGCAGATGGCTCCGTCGAAGGTGTCAACATCGACATCGGTGGGTTTCTGGGGGTCAATGAAACATCTTTCACGGTCGAAATGAGCGCGCTTCAGCTTTGGACAGAAGAGCCCGGGGCTGACAACGACAGTTTCTTCGTTGTGATGTCGCAAGACAAATTGGCGGAAGTGACCGACGGGTCGTGAACGAAAGGGGAGTGGCTGCTTCGGCTGTCTAGCCCCCTGTGTCCGGGTCACTGATCTGGTGTTTCTCTAATAAGGTTTCTGGGACGGGCGGACGCATATTGAGCGCCTGATGAGGGCGTGTGTGATTATACTGCCTGAGCCAGTGGTTGATGACGACCTGAGCCTG
>JBCCUC010000005.1:0-167858 GCA_039197515.1 Pseudomonadota bacterium
GGCGATGAAAGGCCGCACGATCCACGCCTTCCATACTGAGGGCGCGGGCGGCGGGCACGCGCCGGACATCATCAAGATCTGCGGCGAGGACTACGTGCTGCCCTCCTCCACCAACCCCACGCGGCCTTTCACGGTCAACACGCTGGAAGAGCATCTCGATATGCTCATGGTCTGCCACCACCTCGACAAGTCGATCCCCGAGGATGTGGCCTTTGCCGAGAGCCGCATCCGACGCGAGACCATCGCGGCCGAAGACATCCTGCACGACATGGGCGCTTTTTCGATCATCGCCTCCGACAGCCAGGCCATGGGCCGCGTGGGCGAGGTGCTGATCCGCACTTGGCAAACTGCCGACAAGATGAAAAAGCAACGCGGGCGTCTCACAGAAGAAACCGGCGACAACGACAATCTGCGCGTGCGCCGCTACATCGCAAAATACACGATCAACCCCGCGATTGCCCAGGGCGTGGGTCATGTGATCGGCGACATCACGGTGGGGAAACGCGCCGACCTCTGCCTCTGGAACCCGGCGTTCTTTGGCGTGAAGCCCGAGATGGTGCTGATGGGCGGCTCCATCGCCGTGGCCCAGATGGGCGATCCCAACGCCTCCATCCCCACACCGCAGCCGGTCTATACCCGCCCCATGTTCGGTGCCTTGGGCAAGGCCCTCACGGACTCCTCGGTGAGCTTCATCTCTGAGGCGGCTCAGGCGGATGATCTCGGCGGCACACTCGGCCTCGCCAAAGGCACCGTCGCGGTCAAAGGCATCCGGTCTTTGCGCAAATCCGACATGGTGCTCAACGACGCGCTGCCTCAGATTGAAGTCAACCCCGAGACCTACGAGGTGCGCGCAGACGGCGAGCTGCTGACCTGCGAACCCGCCGAAGTGCTGCCCATGGCGCAGCGCTACTTCATGTACTGAGGCCCGCCATGACGCGCTTGCCCCTCGCCCAAAACCTGCACCGCGCGGGTGACTGGACTGGCCCGGCAGAGACCGTGGCGCTTGACTACGACGCGCGTTTTCTGCGGCGCAAACGGCTCTCGACCACGGCGGGCCAGCCCTTCTTGGTGGATCTCGACAAGACCACCTCGCTCGATCACGGCGATGCACTCATTCTAGACGACGGGCAGCTGGTGGAGGTCGTGGCGGCAGAAGAGGCGCTCTACGAGGTCACCGGCACCGACCTCCCCCGCCTCGCCTGGCACATCGGCAACAGGCATACGCCTTGCCAGATCGGGGCGGACAGCCTGCGCATCATGGCGGACCCGGTGATCGGGCATATGCTCGAACACCTCGGGGCCACGGTGCGCGAGATCACCGCGCCCTTCACGCCCGAGGGCGGGGCCTATGGCCACGGGCGCACCCATGCCCACGCGCATGGACATAGCGCGCATGAGCACTGAGGTCCTGACCCTGACGCCATGGCTCTAGCCCGCCTACCCGGGGGGGGCCGTTGCCTATTCCCACGGGCTGGAGACTGTGATCGCCGAGGGCACGGTGCACAACGCGCAAACACTGCAAAGGTGGCTCACAGATGTCATCGCCGAGGGCAGCGGCCGCAGCGATTGCATCCTACTGCGCGCGGCCTATCACGCGCCGGACCCGGCCAGCCTGGCAGAAATAGACGCCACCGCCCGCGCCTTCGCACCAAGCGCGGAACGGCTGCAAGAAACCGTGCTGCAGGGCGCGGCCTTTGGGGCCACGACCCAAGCGATCTGGGACCACCCGCCGCAAGAGCTCACCTATCCCGTGGCCTTGGGTGCAGCCGCGCGGCAAGCGGAGCTCGACGTGGATCTCACCGCCGCGATGTACCTGCAGGCCTTCACCAGCAACCTCGTCTCTGCCGCCACCCGCGCGCTGCCGCTGGGCCAGACCGAAGGCCAGCGCGTCTTGGCCGCGCTCACCCCGCTCTGCACCCGCATCGCCACTGAAACGGCCACGTCGACGCTGGACAACCTGGCCTCCTGCGCCTGGCGCGCCGACATCGCCTCCATGCAGCACGAAACGCTGCAACCAAGGATTTTCAAATCATGAGCATGAACGGCCCCCTGCGCGTGGGCATCGGCGGCCCCGTCGGCGCGGGCAAAACCACGCTCACCGCGGCGCTCGCCCGCGCGCTGCACCCCGCTGTTTCTCTCGGCGTGATCACCAACGACATCTACACCCAAGAGGACGCCGAAGCGCTCATGCGCATGCAGATCCTGCCGCAAGACCGGGTGATCGGGGTCGAAACCGGCGGCTGCCCACACACGGCGATCCGCGAAGACGCCTCGATCAACCTCGCGGCCGTGAAAGAGATGCAAGCGCGTCACCCGGACGTCGAAGTGGTCCTGATCGAGAGCGGCGGCGACAACCTCTCAGCCACTTTCAGCCCCGAATTGGCGGATGTGACGCTCTATGTCATCGATGTCGCGGCCGGCGAGGAGATCCCCCGTAAGGGCGGCCCTGCGATCACCAAATCCGACGTGCTTGTGATCAACAAGACCGATCTTGCGCCCCACGTCGGTGCCTCGCTCGACGTGATGGCGCGGGACGCGACCCGCATGCGTGGGGACCGACCGTTCGTCTTTTGCGCCCTGCGGCACGGCGAGGGTGTGGATGCGGTGCTGGGACACTTAGCGGAGATAGGCGGGCTCAAGGTGCCGGAAACGGTTTCGTCTGAAGGTTCTGCGAACCACCGAGGGTAGCCCCACCCAGGGGGGCGGTCGGGGGCTGCCCAGCGGTTCTGCCAAGCGGGCTAAAGGAGACACGCCCTATTGCAGCGCATTGGGCAGCCACAAGGCGATGCCCGGGAAGGCAATCAGCAAAAACGCCATCGCCAGCATCGTCAGGCAGTAGGGCAAGGCACCCAGCATCACCTCGCTCAGGCTGCCCGAGCGCCGCGCGCCTTGCACCACGTAAAGGTTCAGCCCCACCGGCGGCGTGATCAGCGCCATCTCGATGAGCACGATCATGAGAATCCCGAACCAGATCACATCATAGCCCTGCGCCAGCACCAGTGGCACGATGATGGGGATCGTCACCACCATGAGCGACAGCGTCTCGATGAAAAACCCCAGCACGATGTAGAGCACCACGACCACCAGGATCGTCTTCAGCGGGGTGAGCCCCAGCCCGGTCATGAACGCGGTCAACTCCCGCCCCAGCCCCGCCGAGGCCAGCGTGAAATTGAGAAACGACGCACCGATCACGATCAGCATGATCATCGCGGTGATTTTCACCGTGCCCATCAGGCTCTCCGCCATCATCTGCCACGTGACCCCGCCGAAGGCGGCGGCGATGAGACAGGCCCCCGCAACCCCCACGGCGGCGGCCTCCGTGGGCGTCGCCCAACCGCGATAGATCGAGCCCACGATGAGCGCAAAGAGCAGCAGGATCGGCACCAGGTCCACCAGCGCCCGCAGCATCTGCGCCGCCGGAAAAAGCCGGCGGTTGCCGCCAAGATCTGGCCGGATCAGGCAAATGAGCGCGGTCACTGCCATGAAGGCCAGCGCCAGCGCGATCCCGGGGATCAGCCCCGCCAGGAAAAGCTGCGGAATAGAGGATTGGGTGAGAAACCCGTAAACAATGAGGTTGATCGAGGGCGGGATCATGATGCCCAGCGTGCCGCCCGCCGCGATGGCCCCTGAAAAGAGCTTTGGGTCATAGCCCAGCTTCTCGGCCTGCGGCATGGCGACCGTCGCCACCGTTGCCGCCGTCGCCACGGACGAGCCTGAGGTCGCCGAGAACATCGTCGCTGTTGCCACGTTGGCGTGTACCAGCCCGCCGGGCAGCCAACTGACCCAGCTGTCAAGGGCCGCATAGGTGCGCGTCGCCACGCCCGAGCGCACCAGGATCTCGCCCAAAAGGACAAAGAAGGGGATCGCGATCAGCGTGGCAGAGTTTGAGGCCGACCACACCATGTTGCCCAGCCCCCGCGTCAACGGAAAGGCGGAAAAGAACGTGTCGACCCCAAACCCCAACAGAAACAGCACGATCCCCACCGGGATCGACAGCGCCAAGAGCCCCAAAAGCCCGACCGAGACATAGGTGATCACTGCAGGCTCTCCTCTTCGGCAAAGGCACCGGCAAAGCTCTCCGTTTCCGCCACACGGCCTTTGATCAGCAACGACAAGGCGGCCAGCGTCACCACACAGGACATCGCGGCGAACCAGACCCAGCCTGCAAACCACGGCAGTTGCACCCAGGCCAGTGGCGTCTCCAGGGGCGTGTTGGCCCGTGATCCGTTCTGGATCGACCGCGCGACCACCGGCCAGGCCTTGACCGCGATGGTCACCACCACCGCCGACATCACGATCATTGAGAAAACATCGAAAAGCCCGCGCCAAAACTGCCCAAACCGGCTGCGCATCAGATCAATGCGCACATGGCCCAATTCAAGCAGCGTGTAGGACATGCCCCAAGAGGTCGCGAGCGCCATGGCATAGCCCGCGATCTCTTCGGTGCCCCCCAGCGAATTGCCGATCTGGCGCAGCGTGATGTCGAGGAGCACGAATGCCGCGCAACCCAAAAGCCCCAGCCCCACCACCAGCGCCACGCCCCGGTTCACCGACCGGAGCGTTTGGATCAGCTTCAGCTCCACAGATCAGCCGCCCTAGTTGATCGTCACGCCGACGACCTTGCCCACGCTGTCGTTCCAGCGCGCGGCCCAGTCTCCCCCGGCGCGCTCGGCCCAAGCAGGCAGCACCTCACCGGTGAGAATATCCCGCGCCTTGGTGAAATCCGCGTCACTCACCTCAACCAAGGTCATCGAGCGCGCCTCTCCCGCCGGGCAGTCGCCATTGCCGGTCAGGCAGGCGATGTCATTGACCAGCGCATCCTGCGCACTCGCCCAGGCGGGATCTTCAAATCCGGCCTTCACCTCCGCGGTGATCAGCGCCTGGGTCTCCGCATCAAGCCCGTTCCACTTATCGAGGTTCATCGCTGTGACCACCGAATCCCAGCCACCAAGCGGAATTGCCATCAGATGGGTGGAAACCTCCCACCAGCCCGCCGAATATCCTGAGCCCGCGCCCGTCACCGCGCAATCCACCACGCCGTTCTGCAAGGCACCCGGCACTTCGGAGAAAGAGACATTTACCCCCTCAGCGCCCAAAGCCTCGAGGAGCTTGGCCGTCATCCGGCCCGAGGCGCGCACCTTCAACCCCTTCAAATCGTCCAATTCGGAGACGTCGTGATTGCAAAAGACCACTTGCGGCGGATAGGGCGCAATGGCCAGGACGTGGCTGTTAAACCGGTCGCGGTAGATATCGGCCACCATGGGGCGGGCGGCATCGACCATGGCCCGTGCCTCATCGGCTGAGAGCGCGATGAGCGGCACGTCGAGCCCCTCAAGCTCTGGCGCATCGGCCACCGCGTAATCGGCCACCGTCATCGCCACGTCATAGACCCCCTGCCCCAACAGCGGATAGATGTCCCCCAGCCCCAGGCTCATCTGGTTGTGCGTGGTCAGCTCCACCGACAGTTTGCCATTGGAGGCCGCGGGCAGCTTTTCCGACCAAAACGGCGCTTCATACTGCTTGTGCAGCGGCAAACTCGACCAGCTGCCGACAACCGACAGAGTTTCGGCCCAGGCGGGGGCGGTCAGCAGCGTGCTCAGCGCAAGCGTTGTCATGGTTACTTTCATCTCAGGTCTCCTTCGTTTCGGGAATGGTGCAGTATGGTCGTCTCAGCGTCCTCCGCCACATCCGCAATCAGCATGTGACCGGGCGCGTGGGTGATGCAAATCGGCAGATTGGCCTGGCGCAGGACGTTTTGCGGCGTGACCCCGCAGGCCCAGTAGACCGGGACCTCGCCCGCCCGCAGGCTCACCGCCTCGCCGTAGTCGGGCTGGGCCAGGTCAGCGATGCCAATGGCCGCGGGATCGCCCTGCGCAATCGGCCCGCCATGGGCTTGGGGGAAACGCGCGCTGATGCGGTAGGCCTCGGCCACCTGCGCCTCGGGGATGGGGCGCATCGTGACCACCATCTCGCCCGCAAAGGGCCCGGCAGGTGCCAGCGCGATATTGGTGCGGTACATCGGCACGTTGCGCCCCTCCTCCACATGCCGCACCGCAATGCCCTGCCGGGCGAGCGCGTTCTCAAAGGTAAAGGAACAGCCCAAGGCCACGGTGACCATATCGTCCGTCCAATGCGCGCGGATCTCGGTCACCTCTTCGGCCAGAGCACCCTCCCGAAAGATGCGGTAGCGCGGCACATCCGTGCGGATGTCGATGTCCGCGCCGAGCGTCGGCAGCATCGGATCACCGGTATCGCTCACCCCCACCAGCGGGCAGGGCTTGGGGTTGCGTTGACAAAAGCGCAGAAAATCAAGCGCATAGACCTCCGGCAAAATCGCCAAGTTGCACTGCAGCTTGCCCGCCGCCAGCCCCGAGGTCTGCCCCGCATAGGCCCCCTCGCGAATGGCGCGGCGCACATCAAGCGCTGCGGATCCCACCAAATCTGCGTGCTGCACGCCGTCCCCCTGCGTTGTTCTTTCAAGCCTGGCACAGCCCGGTCATCCGCACAAATTATCAATCCTGATCACATGTGATCGCGTAAATCTATCGACATCAGCCGCCCGTCGACGCTCCGGCCGCCGCAGAGGCGCTGTTTGCAAGGTCCCAACCGACCGCCACGTCGCGCGCCATCGCCGCACCGGTTTGCGCCAGAAAGCTGTGCGGCTCTGAGAGGTAGGAGGCGGTGAACTCCAACGGCTTGGTGGGGATCCCCGGATCAAAGGCCACGACCTCTCCCTTGTGCAACAGATCCAGCGCCAGGGCGCGCGGATAAGGGCCCACAGCAATGCCCGCCGCAATCATCCTCAGGCTTGCGGAAAGCGATGCGGAGGTGAAGACCCGCACCTTAGGCCCTTGGCGCCGCGCAAGCTCTGACATCAATTCACGGTAGGGGCGCGTCTGGCTGGCGTAGGAAATCACCGGCACCCGGGCCAGGTCCACCTCCGCCAAGGCCGCCGCCCGGTACCAGATGAGCGCAAAGGGCGGCAGCGGGATGTTTTCCACCGAAAACTCGGACACCGGCCCCATCAGAAACGCCAGATCCAGCCGCCGCTCCAAAAGCGCCGCGCGCAGGTTCACCGAGATATCCACCGTCAGATCCAAATTGACCCGCGGATAGGTCTCGCTGAAAACCTTCATAAACGCGGGCAGCCAGGACTGCGCGATGGTCTCTGAGGCACCGACCCGGAAAAGCCCCTCTGCCTCCGACGGATTGGCGACCCGGTGTTTGATCTCTTCTTCGACAAAAAGCATCTGCTCGGCATAGGTGAGCAAGAGACTGCCCTGTTTGGTCAGCACCAGCGGCCCCGGCCCGCGCTCAATCAAAGAGACCTGCAGCGTCTCCTCCAACGTAGCGATCCGGGTGGAGACCGCCGGTTGCGACAGATGCAACCGCTCCGCCGCGCGGCGGAAGCCGCCCAAACGGGCCACCCATAAAAACGTCCGCAGTTGATCGAAAGTCATGGCACAGCCTAGCCTCGGCCAAGCCAGATCATCAACCGACGCGCCGCCCCGCGTTCCAGACGCCGGTGACAAGCGCCACCCGATCCGCGGCCCGCACGCGCACCAGGTCCCCGCGGAGCCCGGGCGCCAGCCGCCCCCGGTCGGTGAGCCCCGCCGCTGCCGCAGGGTTGGCCGTCACACAGGCAATGGCGCGCGGCAGGTCCTGCCACTGCGCGGCCAATTGAAACGCCGACATCAAGAGCGCGGCAGGCACATAATCGGATGAGATAATGTCCAAGAGCCCCGCCTCCGCCAACTCATGCGCCGAGACATTGCCCGAATGCGACCCCCCGCGCACAATGTTGGGGCCGCCCATCATCACCGCGATACCCGCTGCGCGACAGGCCTGCGCCGCCGCCAGTGTCGTCGGAAACTCAGCAAAGCGCACGCCATTGCGCGCAGACGTTACGACCTCTTCGACGCTGGTATCGTCGTGGCTGGCCAAGACCGCGCCGTAGCGATTTGCCTCGGCCACTGCCCCGACCGCATTCTTTTCCCCGAAGATGCGCTGCACCTCTTGGCGCATCGCCACATGCGCGGCAAAATCCTCCTCCGACATCGCGCGGCCTTTGGTCAAATAGAGGCGCAGCGCGGTCAGATCCCGAAACTGCCGCTGGCCGGGCGTGTGATCCATCAAACTGACAACGCCGACGCGGTCTGCGGCACCGAACTCTGCCATTTCCGGCAACAGCGTTTCTGAGCAGATCTCCGCGCGCAGGTGCAAAAAGTGATTGATCTTGAAAAACCCTGCGCCCCGCGCCTCCTGCAGCTCATTGGCCAAGGCCCGGGCGTAGGGCTGATGTCCCGCCTTGGATTGGGGCAGCGACCCCACCCGCAGCGCGTCAAACACGGTCGTGATCCCCGTTGAGGCAAGCTCCGCATCATGCGCCACCAAAGCGGGCAAATGCGGCCAGTCCACACCCGGCCGCGGCTCCATGTGCCGCTCCAGATTGTCCGTGTGCAACTCGATCAGTCCGGGCATGACATAGTCGCCGGCGCAATCGGTGGCACCCTTTGGCACCTGGTCGCCTTCGCTGATCTCCACAATCACGCCGTCCTGCACCACCACATGCCCGCGCATCACACAGTCGCTGAGGACGAGGCGCGCCCGCGCAAGGCAAAGCGTCCCGCGGGCGGCTTTGCTTTCATCCGAGTTGGGATCTGGTGGCAAGGTCATCGAGCGATCTCTAAGCGTCAGCGCGCGCCGCAGCAACGTCCTTCCACGCAGGCGGGTGGACGCAAGGCCCACGCGCCGCGCGCTTGCCATGCCTCTCTCCGCAGGCGATCAAACAGGTCGCACTTCATCCTGTCACCGCGTGCGCCCCACATCGCAAAGCTAAGCCTCGCCCCCCTTTTGCCACGGCCAGCACATGAAATTTTCACCCCGAGGTGCTAGGCAGCCCACATGAGCACTGAGACCCAGGTTTTTCTGATCCTCTTGCTGGCCGCGGGCGCGGTGACCCTGGTCCTGTGGGACCTCAGGCGCAAGAAAAAGCGGCGCGAGAGCCTCAAGCGTGAGGCAGACGGCACCTATACCTGGATCGGCCTGGACGGCTGCGAGAAACGCTCCCGCGAAGACCCCTCCGAGCGGGGCGGCCTGTGGGATAGCGAAGGCGGCGGCGGCGATGGGGGCGGCGACGGCGGGGGCGGCGGCGGAGACTGACGCCGCGCTGATGATCCTTTTCAAAGCGCCGTCTGCACCGCAGCCCTTTTCACATTCAGTGGATTTCAAACTCGGACACCATATCTCTGCGTGAACGAAAAACACTGCGGGGGGTGTTGGCATGGCGCAAAAGATCAGGTTCGCCGTCTTGATCGATGACGAAGAAATAGACCGCCGACAGTATCAGCGCGTTTTGAAAAAATCCGGGTTGGTCGATGAGCTAAAGACCTTCATCTACGCGGATGACGCCTTGGCGTTTCTAAAGGACAATCCCCAGATCGATGTCGACGTGATCTTTCTCGACATCAACATCCCGCGCATGAATGGTTTTGATTTTCTGGCCGCCGCGACAGCGCAATTGGGCCCTGAGTTCGCCCGTATCGTGGTGGCCATGCTCACCACCTCGCTCAATCCAGATGATTACGCCCGCGCACAGAGCTACGAGGTGGTCAAAGAGTTCATCAACAAACCGCTCACCAACGAACACGTGTCGCGCATCGCCCGTCTGCTCGGGTCCTGAAAGCGCTTTCCCGCAGCGCGGGATACCCCGCAAAATAATGTTTTAACTACGTAATTTTCTATTCAGGCCAATTTTTGAGGTGCGTACCTCATTTTTTGCTAGACGCCTGCCGCCCCGCTCCACTAGCGTGAGGTAAGTCAAAACGACGATTCGGCGGCAGGTCAAAAACGCCGCATAAACTCTGGGAGGAGACACTCATGAACCGTTGGAAACTGGCCTCGGCCAGCGCCGTTGCTCTTGCCTCGGCCTCACTGGCGCAGACCGCGCAGGCCGAAGATCTCACACTCTGCTGGGCCGCCTGGGATCCAGCCAATGCTCTTGTTGAGCTGAGCAAGGAATTCGAAGCGCAATCGGGCCACAGCATGAGCTTTGAGTTCATTCCCTGGCCCAACTTCGCCGACCGCATGCTCAATGAGCTCAACTCCGGCGGCAAGCTCTGCGACCTCCTCATCGGCGACAGCCAGTGGATCGGCGGCGGCGCGGAAAACGGCCACTACGTGAAGCTCAATGACTTCTTCGACGGTGAAGGCATCTCCATGGATGACTTCGCGCCCGCCACCGTCTACGCGTATTCCACCTGGCCCAAAGGCACTCCCAACTACTACGCGCTGCCCGCCATGGGTGACGCCAACGGCTGGTTCTACCGCAAAGACTGGTTCGCCCGCGACGACATCCGCGCCGCCTTCAAAGAGGCCACGGGCCGCGAATTGGGCGAGCCCAAAACCCAGACGGAAATGCTGGAAATCGCCCAATTCTTCCAGGGCCGCGAGATCGACGGCAAGACGGTCTACGGGGCCGCCATCTTCACCGAGCGTGGCTCAGAAGGCATCACCATGGGCGTGACCTCTGCGCTCTACCCCTGGGGCTTCAAATACGAGAACACGCCCGGATCTTACGACATGGAAGGGGCCGTCAACTCCCCGCAAGCGGTCGAAGCGCTTGAATTCTATAAAGAGTTCTACAAAACCGCGACCCCGCCAGGCTACACCAACTCCTACATGGGTGAAAGCCTCGACGCCTTCAAGTCGGGCCAGGTCGCCATGGCGATGAATTGGTTCGCCTTCTTCCCCGGCCTTTACGCCGATCCCAACACCGGCGGCGAGAAGATCGACTTTTTCGTCAACCCGCCGCAAAACCAAGAAGGCTCCACGCTGGGCGGCCAGGGCATCTCGGTTGTCGCCTATTCCGACAAGCAAGACGCCGCCCTGGAATACATCAAATGGTTCGCTCAACCCGATGTGCAAGCAAAATGGTGGGAGCTTGGCGGCTACTCGGCCCATAACGCCGTGCTGAACGATCCCGGCTTTGTCGAAAGCGCGCCTTTCGCAGGTGACTTCCTCGACGCCATGGGCGGTGTGCAGGATTTCTGGCAAGAGCCTGCCTACGCCGAGCTCCTCCTCGCCATGCAAAAGCGCATCCACGATTATGTGGTGGCCGATCAAGGCACCGCACAAGAAGCGCTGGATAAGCTCATCGAAGACTGGACCGAGGTCTTCGAGGACGAAGGCAAGCTCTAACATCTCCTGGGCGGGGCAGCCCCCCGCCCAATCCACTCTGCAACCGTCGCGGTTCGGCCGGTCAACCTCCGGGGAGCCCTTAGGAAAGCTGTGTCCTCATGACAGACACCCCCCTGTCACGCGCCGCCCGCGCCACCCCACCCCGGGTCGCGCGCAAGATCAAGGGCCTGAGCGACCGCGCCATCGCCTGGATCTTTGTCGCGCCCACCATCTTCCTGCTCCTGGCGATCAACATCTTTCCTCTGATCTGGACGATCCAACTCAGCTTCACCAACTACCGCGCCAACCGCCTCAACCGCGAGGTGGAGAACATCGGCCTGCGCAACTACGAGCGCATCCTCACCGACGAGGACATCTGGCTCAACATGCAGGCCACCGCGCACTTTCTGTTCTGGACCATCCTGCTGCAGGTGCTGATCGGCTTTATGCTGGCCTATCTGATCAACAAAAAGTTCAAGGGCAACGACCTTTGGACCACCATCATCGTGCTGCCGATGATGCTTTCCCCGGCGGTGGTGGGCAATTTCTGGTCCTTCCTCTACCAGCCGCAGATCGGGCTCTTTAACTACATCATCAGCTTTTTCACCGGCGCAGACCCCTCCAGCTTCGACATGATCGGCTCGGTCGACCTCGCGCCGTGGTCCATCGTCATCGTCGACACCTGGATGTGGACACCCTTCGTGATGCTCATTTGCCTGGCGGGCCTGCGCTCCATCCCCGATTACATCTACGAGGCCGCCGAGATCGACCGCGCCTCAAATTGGCGACAATTCTGGACAATCACCGTGCCCATGGTCCTGCCCTTCTTGATGCTGGCCGTGCTCTTTCGCGGCATCGAGAACTTCAAAATGTTCGACCTCGTGGTGCAGCTCACCGGCGGCGGCCCGGGCTCGGTCACCGAGCTTACCTCCATCAACCTCAAACGCGAGGCTTTTGAGAAATGGCGCACCGGCTATGCCTCGGCCTATGCCATCATCCTCTTTGTCACCGTCTTTGGCCTGGCCAGCATCTACGTCAAAGCCCTCAACAAGGTGAAGGAACGCTAACGCATGCCCCGCGCCCCACTTCATCTTTCCCCTAAAACTCTCGGGGGGGCGCGCCCCGCGCGCGGGGGGCAGACAGCCCCCCTCCCTGCCCGCCCCCCAGCACAAGGATCGCGGGCATGAGCAGCTTTTCCGTCACCGACCCCAGCAGCCGCACCAAATGGGCGGCAGGCACGCTGGTCATCCTCTATGCGCTGATCACCATGATCCCGCTGGCCTGGATCATGCTCACCGGGTTCAAATCACCCGCCGACGCGATCAGCTACCCGCCCAAGGTGGTCTTTGACCCCACGCTTGAGGGCTACGTGAACCTCTTTACCCAACGCACGCGCCAAACCGACGAGTTTCTCGCCGCCAACCCGCCAGAGACCTGGGCCGATGAGATCGTGCGCCAATACGACATGGTGATTGTGGGCCCCTCCAAATTCGGTGAACGCTTCCTCAACTCGGTGATCATCGGCTTTGGCTCTACCTTCCTGTCGATCTTTTTGGGCACGCTGGCGGCCTACGCCTTCTCGCGCTTCAAGATCCCGCTGGCCGATGATCTCCTCTTCTTCATCCTCTCCACCCGCATGATGCCCCCCATCGCCGTCGCCATCCCGATCTTTCTGATGTACCGGCAATTGGGGCTGTCAGACACGCATCTGGGCATGATCCTGCTTTACACGGCGGTGAACATCTCGCTGGCCGTCTGGCTGCTGAAAGGCTTCATCGATGAGATCCCGCGCGAATACGAAGAGGCCGCGCTCATCGACGGCTACACGCGCTTTCAGGCCTTCTACAAAGTCGTGCTGCCGCAAGCGGCCACCGGCATCGCTTCCACCGCGATCTTCTGCCTGATCTTTTCCTGGAATGAATACGCCTTTGCGGTGCTGCTCACCTCCGGCACGGCGCAAACAGCCCCGCCCTTTATCCCCACGATCATCGGCGTGGGCGGGCTCGACTGGCCCGCGGTGGCCGCCGGGGCGACGCTCTTCCTCCTGCCCGTGATGATCTTCACGATCCTTCTGCGCAAGCACCTCTTGCGCGGGATCACCTTCGGCGCGGTGCGCAAATGAACCTGCCCCATCCTTTCGCAATGCCGCACTGCGGCGGTCTACGCGGGGGTAAGCTGTCTCCCAGGAAACTGTCCGGTGGACCGTTTCGCCGGCGCAGAGCCGGAGCCCAGGGCACGCAAACTGTCTGTCAACCCGGTGTACGGGGGGTGCACGCCCGGTGCACGCCCGGCACCCCCCTCAAAGAGGCCCTGTTATGAGCAATTTCATCTCCGGTCTTTTGCGCCTGCGCCGCGGCCCTTGGGAGGCTGTCGCCACCGTCCTCATCGCTCTGGGCGTCTTCATGCTGATGCAGCCCTTCGTGCTCTGGGCCTTCACCTATTCCTTCATCACAACGCTCATCGGCACGGTGATGTTCATCATCGTCAGCCACTTCCCGGAGTAGCCATGGCGCAGATCCAGATCAAAAACATCCGCAAGGCCTTTGGCGATTTCGTGGCTGTCAAGGAAAGCTCTTTTACCATCGAGGATGGTGAGTTTTTCATGCTGCTCGGCCCCTCCGGCTGCGGCAAGACCACGACACTGAGGATGATCGCCGGGCTCGAACTGCCCACCTCGGGAGAGATCTATCTCGACGGCGAAGAGATCGGCCAGCGTCCCCCTTCTGAGCGCGATATTGCTTTTGTTTTCCAGATGTTCGCGCTCTATCCTCATATGAATGTGCGCAAGAATCTCAGCTACCCGCTGATCTCGCAGGGCATGCCGCGCGCACAGGTGAAAGCCAAGGTGGAAGAGGTCGCGGGCATCCTCGGGATCACCGACATCCTCAGCCGTCCCGTGGGCGGCCTGTCGGGCGGCGACCGCCAGCGCGTGGCCCTGGGCCGCGCCATCGTGCGCGACCCCAAGGCCTTCATGATGGACGAGCCGCTGGGTGCCCTGGACGCTGAGTTTCGCGAGCATATGGCCGAAGAGTTGCGCGCCCTGCACGACCGCATGGGGGCCACCACCGTCTATGTCACCCACGACCAGCTTGAGGCGATGCAAATGGGCGACAAAATCGTGGTGATGAACAACGCCGTGGTGGAACAATTCGGCACCCCGCAACAGATCTACGACACCCCGGCCACCATGTTCGTGGCCGACTTCATCGGCTCGCCTTCGATGAACTTTCTGCCCTTCCAAGGCACTGTTTCAAAAGGGGAAACCGCCATCGCGCTGGACGGGCAGAGCATTGCCATCCCGCAACAACACCAAGACGCCACGGGCCGCCTGGTCTTTGGCGTACGGCCCGAACATATCGCGCTCAGCGATGCCGCCCCCTACCGCGCGGAAGTGACGGCGACCGAGTATCTCGGCACCACCCAGATCGTCACGCTCAGCACGCCCAATGGTGAGGTCAAGGCCCGCATCGACAGTGCCCAAGTCGCCACCGTGGGCGAGCGCGTCGGGCTCAACTTCACCGCACCAAAAATCACACTTTTTGAACAGGATAGCGGCCAAGCGCTGCTCTCAGAACTCAACCATGAGGTGCTGGCCCATGGCTGAGGTGATTTTGAAACACCTGTCAAAATCCTTTGGCAAAGACGTCGCGGTCGATGACATCTCGATGACCATCCCCGACGGCGCCTTTGTGGTGCTCTTGGGCCCCACCGGCGCAGGCAAGACAACCACGCTCAGGCTCATCTCAGGGCTGGAAAAGGCCGATACGGGCGAGGTCTGGATCGACGGGCGCAACGTCGCCGCTGAGACCCCGGCGCAACGCGATGTGGCGATGGTCTTTCAGCAGTACTCGCTCTACCCCCATCTCACCGTGCGCGACAATCTGTCCTTCCCGCTGAAATCGCCAATCCTCAACACGCCGAAAGATGAAATTACACGCAAAATCAATGAGTTGGCAGAGGTTCTTCAGATTACACATAAACTGGATAACAAGGCGACCGCCCTCTCCGGCGGCGAGATGCAGCGGGTCTCCATCGGCCGCGCCCTGGTGCGCGATCCGGCCATTTATCTGATGGACGAACCGCTCAGCTCGCTTGATGCCAAGCTGCGTACGGATCTCAGAGTTGAGCTTAAGCGCATTCAGGCCAACCTCGGCTCCACCCTGCTCTACGTCACCCACGACCAGATCGAGGCGATGACCATGGCGACCCATGTGGGCGTGCTTGATCACGGACGGCTGGTGCAATTCGGCACCCCGCGAGAGATCTATGAAAACCCCAACTCGATCTATGTCGCCAGCCGCTTGGGTCAGCCGCGCATCAACCTGCTGCCGGCCTCCCTTTTTGGGACTGTCCCCGCGGGGACAACGCAATTTGGCCTGCGTCCTGAACACATTAGCCAAGGCGAGGGCGTCACGGCCAAAGTGCAGCGGATCGAGCATCTGGGCGATCAAACCCGCCTGCATCTGATGCTCGAAGGGCACCCCGTAACCACCATCGCCGACCCGGATAAAACCTACGCCCCCGGGGCAGAGATCAAGATCGCGCCGAAAAACCCCCTGCGGTTTGACGCGGACGGCAACCGCCTGCGCTAAGGAGAAGAGCCATGAGCCAATTCATCAACGATAAGGAAACGCTCGTCACCGACGCCATCGACGGGCTCTTGGCGGGCGCGGGCGGGACGCTCACGCGGCTCGACGGCTACCCCCACATCAAGGTGGTCTGCCGCAGCGATTGGGACAAATCCAAGGTCGCGCTCATCTCCGGCGGTGGCTCGGGGCATGAGCCTGCGCATGCTGGTTTCGTAGGCCGCGGCATGCTCACGGCGGCGGTCTGCGGCGAAGTCTTCGCCTCGCCTTCCGTCGACGCCGTCTTGGCGGGGATCCTGGCGGTCACCGGCGATCCCGGCTGCTTGCTGATTGTCAAAAACTACACCGGTGACCGGCTCAACTTTGGCCTCGCGGCGGAACGCGCGCGCGCCTTCGGGCTCAAGGTCTCCATGGTCGTTGTTGATGACGACATTGCGCTGCCCGACCTGCCGCAGCCCCGCGGGGTCGCAGGCACGCTCTTTGTGCACAAGATCTGCGGCGCTCTGGCTGAAGAGGGGGCGGACCTCGACACCATCAACGCCGCCGCGACCGAAGCGATTGCCGGGATGGCCTCCATCGGTCAATCGCTCGACACCTGCACCGTACCAGGATCAGCCAAGGAAGATCGCATCGCGCCGGGCAAGGCGGAACTGGGGCTTGGCATCCACGGTGAGGCGGGCGTCGAGCAGGTCGCCTTCACCGGGGCCAAAGCGGCGATGGACATGGTGCTGGAAAGGCTCGCGCCAAAGATCGGAGCCGGGCCGCATGTGGCGCTGCTGAACAACCTGGGCAGCACCACGCCGCTTGAGATGAGCGTGCTGGCCCAAGCGCTCGCGACATCGCGCAAGGTTGAAAACCTAGCCGCGATCATCGGCCCTGCCCCGCTCATGACATCGCTCGACATGCACGGGTTTTCGGTCTCCGTCCTGCCTTTGACCAACAGATTCGATGCGCTCTTGAGTGCGCAGGTGGGGCCCGAGGCTTGGCCTGGCATGCATGCAATTGTGCCGGTGCCCGTGGCCCCCCTGCCCGATGGGTTGAGCCCGATCAAACCGATCCCTTCGGCGCATCCTCAAAATCGCGCAATCATCGCGCAGTGCTGCGACCTGCTGATCGCGGCGGAAAGTGATCTCAACAGCCTGGACGCCAAATCCGGTGATGGCGATACGGGCAGCACGCTCTCCACCGCGGCGCGGGCGCTCACAGGCGCGCTTGATGCGATGCCGCTGGCCGATCCGACCCAGCTTTTCCGGGCCATCGGAGACGAATTGAGCCAGACCATGGGTGGCTCTTCCGGCGTGATCCTGGCGATCTTCTTTGGTGCGGCGGGGGATGCCTGCGCCAGCGGCACCCCTGTGCCCAAAGCGCTGCAGGCGGGGTTGGAGCGGATCAGCCAAGTCGGGGGGGCCGTGGCTGGCGACCGCACGATGATCGACGCCCTGGAACCCGCGCTCAAAGCACTCACCAACGGGCTGCCCGCCGCGGCCGCAGCCGCCCGCACAGGCGCTGATGCCACCGCCAAGATCGGGCGGGCGAAAGCCGGGCGTGCGTCTTACGTGCCCGAAGAAAACCTCATCGGGCACAACGATCCGGGGGCGGAGGCCGTGGCCCGCTTGTTTGAGGGCCTGGCGGAGAGCACATGATTTCTGGTCCCTAAACCCCCACCATGCCTCAAAACCTCAATCATACGCCCACAATCAACGACATCGCCCGCGTGGCAGAGGTCAGCCTCGCCACGGTGGACCGGGTGCTGAACGGCCGTCCCGGCGTGCGCGAAAAGACGGTGGCGCGGGTGAACAAAGCCATCGCCGATCTGGGCTACGTGCGTGACACCGCCGCGGCCAATCTGGCCCGCGGGCGGGTCTACCGCTTTGTCTTTATCCTGCCGTCAAACCACAACGAATTCTTGGTCTCGCTTGAGGCGCAGATCGAGCAGCTGCGCCAGCGCGTGCGCCATGACCGAACTGAGTTGACGGTCATCCGGGTGGCGGCCTTTGACCCCGTGGCGCTGGCCGATGCGCTGGCCCGAATAGAGCCTGGGCGCACCGACGGGGTCGCCATTTTCGGGCCGGAGACGCCTTCGGTCCGCGATTCCATCGCGCATCTGAAGGCCAATGGGATCTCGGTCGTCTCTCTCGTGGCAGACGTGCCAAGCTCGGAACGCGATCATTACGTGGGCATCGACAACATCGCTGCCGGGCGCACGGCGGCGCAGCTTTTGGGCCGGTTCCTGGGCGCGCAAAAGGGCAGCATCCTGGTCCTGACGGGCTCCATGCTGGCCCGCGATCATTTGGAGCGGCGCTTGGGCTTTGATGAGGTCCTGGGCCGGGATTTTCCGCATCTCACCGCCTTGGCCTCGCTTGAGGGGCGCGACGATCCTGATCTGATCGCACGGCTGGTGCCGCGTGCTTTGGCGGCGAACCAGGATATCATCGGGATCTACTCCTCGGCTGCGGGAAATGAGGGGCTTATCAATGTCTTTGCGGCCCACCCCGGGCTGCGGCGGCCCGCTGTGGTGGCCCATGAGTTGACGCCCTTGTCGCGCAAAGCGCTCACCGGGGGCGCATTCGACGCGGTGATCAGCCAGGATTCGGGTCATCTGGTCCGCTCTGCCATTCGCGTCATGCGGGCCAAGGTGGACAAAGTCCCGCTCAACCTCGCGCAAGAGCGCATTCGCATCGACATTTACCTAAAAGAGAACATGCCGCAGGAGACGGCGACGATTTGGGAGGATCGGCAATGAAAACCATCAAAGGACCCGCGTTGTTCCTGGCGCAGTTTGCGGATGACGCGGCCCCATTTAACTCTTGGGACGCCATCACCAAATGGGCGGCGGACTGCGGCTACAAAGGTGTGCAGGTGCCCAGTTGGGATGACAGGCTCTTCGATTTGGCCAAGGCGGCGGAGAGCAAAACCTACTGCGATGAGTTCAAAGGTCAAGCGGCGGCCAATGGGATAGACGTCACGGAGCTTTCCACGCATCTGCAGGGACAATTGGTGGCGGTGCATCCGGCCTATGACAGCGCTTTTGACGGGTTTGCAGACGCATCCGTGCACGGCAATCCCGCGGCCCGCCAGGACTGGGCGGTGGATCAGGTGATGAAGGCGATCTCGGCCTCGGCCCATCTGGGGATCGGCGATCACGTGACCTTTTCCGGCGCGTTGGCCTGGCCCTATGTCTATCCCTGGCCGCAGCGCCCGGCGGGCCTGATCGACACCGCCTTTGATGAATTGGCCCGCCGCTGGCGGCCGATTTTGGATCATGCAGATGCGCATGGGGTCAACATCTGTTACGAAATCCACCCCGGCGAAGATCTGCATGATGGGGTTACTTTTGAGATGTTCTTGGAACGGTTGGGCGGGCATGCGCGCTGCAACATGCTTTATGATCCGTCGCATTTCGTGCTGCAGTGCCTAGATTATCTCGATCACATCGACATCTACAAAGACCGCATCAAAATGTTTCATGTCAAAGATGCGGAGTTCAATCCGACGGGGCGGCAGGGGGTTTACTCGGGCTATCAGCCTTGGGTCGACCGCGCGGGACGCTTCCGATCTCTGGGCGACGGGCAGGTCGATTTCTCGGCTATTTTTGCGAAGATGGCGGCCAATGATTTTGACGGCTGGGCGGTCGTGGAATGGGAGTGCTGTCTGAAGCATCCCGAAGATGGGGCCAGAGAAGGCGCCCGGTTTGTCTCCGATCACATTATCCGCGTGACGGAGAAAGCCTTTGACGACTTTGCCGACGGCGGCACCGATGAGGCGGCGAACCGGAGGATGCTGGGCATCGAATAGGGATGCCGCGCCCGGGGCGGATCGGCCCTCCGGGGGGAGTTTTTTGGGAAAGATGAAGAGGGGCGTCGCGCGTGAAGGGCCGGCGTCCGGGAGGATGAGATGGAACGGATTAGACTGGGCATGGTGGGCGGCGGCAATGATGCCTTTATCGGCGGAGTGCACCGCATCGCCAGCCGGATCGATGATCGCTACACCTTGGTTGCCGGGGCATTGAGTGCAACGCCGGAGAAGGCGCAGGCCTCGGGCGCGGCCTTGGGCTTGCCGCGGATCTATGACGATTTCAAGCAGATGGCGATCCGGGAGGCGCGGCTGAAGGAGGGGATAGAGGCAGTTTCTGTGGTCACGCCCAACCACGTGCATTTCGCTGCCGCGCGTGAGTTTCTCAAACGGGGGATCCATGTGATCTGTGACAAGCCCCTGACATCGACCTTGGCGGATGCAAAGAAGCTGGCGAAGGTGGCGGCTGAGGCGGATGCGCTTTTCATTTTGACCCATAACTACACGGGGTATCCGATGGTCCGTCAGGCCCGCGCGATGGTCGCGGGCGGCGAGATTGGGAAGATCCGCGTTGTGCAGGTTGAGTACCCGCAGGATTGGCTGACGGTTGAGCAAGATTTCAAACAGGCGGAATGGCGCACGGATCCTGCGCGCTCAGGAGCGGGAGGCTCGACCGGCGACATCGGCACGCATGCGCACAACCTTGCGCGCTTTATCACCGGCCTTGAGGTGGAGAGCTTGGCCGCGGATCTGGATGCTTTCGTTGCTGGGCGGCGGGTGGATGACAATGGGCACGTGATGCTGCGCTTTGAGGGTGGGGCTAAGGGCATGCTCTGGTGCAGCCAGGTCGCGCCTGGCAATGAGAACGCGCTCAGAATTCGGGTCTATGGAGAGACCGGCGGCTTGGAATGGGCGCAAGAAGAGCCCAACTCCCTTTGGCACACGCCCTTTGCCGCGCCAAAGCGACTGATCACGCGCATGGGTGCAGGCGCGGGCGACGCAGCAAACAGGGTGAGCCGCATCCCGCCAGGCCATCCAGAGGGCTACCTTGAGGGGTTTGCGAACATCTATTCAGAAGCGGCGGATGCCATCCTGGCGCATCGGTCCGGGGCTGCCCCGTCCAGTGAAACGCTTTACCCGACGATTGTCGACGGGGTGCGCGGCGTTGCCTTCATCGATGCGTGTGTCAGGTCGTCTGCGCGCAATGCCGCTTGGGTCAAACTCTAGGGTCAGGACCAAACACCAGCAGTTGGCAGAGCGCCGGCGATTTCCGAGGTGTCTTGCGGGGGCCTGGTTCGCAGGTGCTGAGGACGGTGTCCTTGCCCATTAAACCGGGTCCGGCACACCATTGACGAGGGCGTCTATTGCTTCGAGATGTTGGCGCACCAAGGGTTTATTGATGTATTCTTTGACCACCCCAAAACTCAGCGCCCGCACAACATCGTCTTTTGACGCCGATGTCGTCAGCATGATCACGGCGACTTTGGTAAACTGACCGCCATAGCGTTCAAGCGCCACGTCAAGAAAATCAAACCCACTCATCCGCGGCATGTTGATGTCGAGCAAAATGGCGTCAATTTCGGGCCGTTCCCCACGATCCAGAAAGTCGAGCGCGCTTTCGGCATCCATGAACTGGTGCAGTTTATCAACGAGACCGGTTCGTTCAATAACGCGGCGGTAGAGCCTTTGATCGATGCGCTCGTCGTCGACGAGCATCAGGTTCGGTATCATCAGGGTCACTCCTCGGATCGGGAACGTGCCACGGAGTGCCAATGCCGTGGCGGCGTGACCGGCTAAATGGTATGAACGGTCTCTAGGGCACGCCTGCGCGGCGCGTGTTTCGAGCGAGTACCTTGGGTCAATTGCGCGGGCCGTTTTACGAGGGGTTCGCTTTGAAGTTTAAGCATCTTGTGTTGCGGGAAGACGTATCTCGAAAGCGGCACCACCTTCATCCTCAGCCTCTCCCACCTTAATGCTGCCGCCGTGCAACTCAACGATGCGTTTGCAAACGGTGAGGCCTGCGCCGATGCCGGGCAGCTCTCGGTCACCGTGGTACTTGTAGAAAAGATCAAAGACCTTTGGCCGCACGTCGGGCAAGATCCCGATGCCATTGTCGGAGACGGTCAAAGCGACGACGCCATCGGCCTCGGCGCGGCCTGCAATTGAGATTTTGCACGGACGCTGCGGGTCGCGAAATTTGAGGGCGTTGCCGATCAGGATCTGGAAAACCCTTGTGATCAACTGCTCATTGCCTTCGATGGGGGGCAATTCACTCACCTCAATCTCTGCGCCCAATTCCTGAATGCGCAGCATTTGATCCACCTGACAGGCGGCCACAATCCGGTCAAGGGAGATCTTGTGATAGGCCTCCGTGGGCGAGAAAAGTTCAGAGTATTCCTGCACGCCCCTGATCTGAAGCTGCATGCGCGCTGCCATTTCTTGCATGGCGTCTATCGTCTCAAGATCGTCCTCATCCATGCTGGCATGTTCTGTGATGAGGCGCAGACCCTGCGCGATGGTGTTGGTGGGCTGCAGCAGGCTGTGAACTGTAGAATAGGCAAAGCCCGCGATCTGTTTGGCATCGGCTGAGACCCGGAGCTCCCGTTCCTTCAACTCCGAGATGTCGACGTGCACCCCGATCATGCGCTTCGGTTCACCGGCTTCGGTCCATTCATTGATCCGGCCCCGGCGCAGGAACCAAAGGTAGTTGCCTCTTTTGTGGCGGTAGCGCACCTCCTGCTGGTAGGGCACGCGCCCTTTTGAAGCGATGTGGTCCGTCAGGTTGGCATGCAAAAGCGCCCGATCATCTGGATGCACAAGCTGCATGAGGCGTTCGGAGGTCGCCTCCACATCTTCGGAGCTATAGCCCAACATCTGATTGAAACGCGGGCTGACATACTCAACGCCTGACCGAAAGTCCCGGTCCCAATAGCCCGCGGTTTCGCTTTCCAGCAAACCTTCCAGCCGGTCGCGCTGAAGACTGACCTCTTCTTGCAGCAGCCGCGACTTGGTAATGTCTAGGATCGTGATGGCAGACCCGCGCACTTCGCCGGAGCCGTTGACAAAAAACGGCCTGACCCGGGTTAGCGTCCAAGACCCATCGCGCAGTGGCAGCTCGCGTTGCACCTCTTTTTCACCAAGCAGGGCGTTTTCGGTATCGGTGAGAAGGGTCGCATAGGATTCTTGCGTGAGAAACGACGAAAAGCTCGACAGCCGTCGGCCAATATCGGTGGCTTTCAGATCGACGTATTTTGTGAAGGCGGGGTTGAAACGCCGGATGCACAGATTGTCATCAAGAAAGACGACGGCGAGATCTGCGGTGTTGAGCAGGTTTTCAATGTCCGCGCTTGCCGCCTCAAGCTGGGTGATTTTCTCGCCGTTCTCGGCATTGACCGTATGCAGCTCTTCGTTAATGCTCTGCATTTCTTCATTGTTGGCCTGCAACTCTTCGTTGGAGACGGTCAACTCCTCGTTTGCAGTCTGCAACTCCTCGTTGGAAATCCCCAAATCTTCGGTCGTGACGCTGAGCATTTCGCGCAGCGACTCAATTTCGCTCTCCAATCTGGTGATCAACGTCTGATCACCTCGGCGGTTATCCTCCATCTTTTCTTCGATGGGCGTGGTGTCGATCTGATCGGTTTTCCGCAACAGCAGCGAATAGGCGACCGGCTGCGTCTCCCACTCCACACGGCGACAGAAGACATCCACTTGCTCTATGTGATCCCCGAAAGAGCATTTGGTCGCGAGCGATTCAGCTGTACCTTCCGCTTCGGCCCGGCGCAGCAGAATGGAGATCGCACTTTTCAGCCTGTCATGCACCAGATCAAAGATATTGGCGGAAAACGCACGATGCGGCAGATCAATGAACTTACGGTAGTTCCCAAGGGTTTCGAGAATGCTGCCACCTTCGTCGATGATGACGAGCGCGCCGTCGATGTTGCCAAGCGTCGCCTCGAAAATCGGGGCGAGCACACTGGTTGCGCGTTGCGTTTCGCGCGTGGCAAGCCGCCGCATGCGGGGCAAAGGAAAGTTGGGGGAGCGGCGCGGATCAAAGCTGCCATGCATTGATCCGCGTTGTTGGGGCCGCATGTTGCGGTAGATGCGCGAAGACGAGATTGCGGCCTCAAACTTTGAAAACTGGTGCATCACGTTTTCGGCAGCGCCGAGGAAGAGATAGCCTTCGTTGCGCAGCGAAAAGGAGAAGAGCGAGAGCACCTTCTTTTGCATGTCCGGGCTGAAGTAGATCAGCAAGTTCCGACAGATGATCAGGTCCGTATTGATGTAAGGCGGATCCTGCAAAACATTGTGGCTGTTGAAGATAACGCGGTTGCGCAGGCTGGAACTGATGTGGAACGTGCCACCGTGAAACTTCAGGTATTCTTGGGCGCGGTACGCCCCGGGGATCTCTTCGAGGACCGAGTCAGGATAGATGCCGTCTTTAGCGGATCTGATCGCGTCTTCGTTCACGTCACTTGCGAAAATCCGAAAATCCCGACTGATGTTGTTCTCCAGCCGAAACCGCTCCATCGCAAAAGCGATTGTATAGGCTTCTTCGCCGGTTGAGCAGCCGACAGACCAAACTTTGACGGGCTCGCTCGGATCACCGTCCTTGAAGAGCTTTTGGAAGACATTCTCAGACAGCGCCCCCCAGGCAGGCAGGTCCCGGAAAAAATTGGTGACCCCAACCAGGAACTCCCGGTGCAGAATGGCCAATTCATTGGGATTTTCTTGGACATAGCCGATGTAGCCGCTCAAATCATTGCACTGGGTAAGCGCAATGCGGCGCGCAATGCGCCGTTTGAGCGTGGGGCGCTTGTATTGGATGAAATCAATGTCAGCGGCTTGGCTCACACGCTCCAGCAGCAATTCAAGGCTTTTTTCATCTTCTCTGAAAAGGGCATCGATGTCGAAGATCCCGGCCTCACGCAGTTCGATGTAGCGGCGCAGTTCGGGCACCATCGCATCTGGAGCCGCGACAAGGTCGATAAGGCGCGTGGCAATCGCCGCGCTCGGCATGCCATCAAAATCCGCGGTTTCTGGATCTTGCACCAGCACAAAGCCGTCCCGGTCCTTAATTGCGCGCAAGCCGCGGCTGCCATCGGTACCGGTGCCAGACAAAACGATCCCAATCGCCCGATCTCCGACCGATTCCGCCAAAGAGTGAAAGAAGACGTCGATCGGAAGGTTAAGCTGAGGTCTTGGCGACGGGGGAACCAACGAAAAGCGCAGCCCTTTCCCGATCCCTGTCGGCATATCTTCTGTCTGAGGCTGCGTGTCATCCAACGTGCCTTGAATAACGACATTAGACTTTGGCGGTATAAGGTAGATGTGCCCGGGCTGCACCGGCATATCGTCCACCACTTCCCTGACCCGAAGTGCGGTCTCTCGGGTCAAAATCTCCGTCATGAGAGATTTGTGGTCGGGCGAGATATGTTGAATGATAACAAAGGAGTGTTGGAAGTTCTCGTCTGCTTGGGCAATGAGCTGCTTGATCGCGTCCAGCCCGCCAGCCGACGCGCCTACCCCCACGATGTAGAAGGACAAGTCAACTTGACCAAGCTGTCTCTTCGGTGAGCCATCGCCGAGAGTAGCGGCTTCTGACGCGCTGTCTTGAAGAGGCATTTCCACAGTACCAAATCCTTCATTCAGAGTTCAAACCAAAGCGAGGCAAATTCAACCTACGGTATCATAGTAGGGGTCACCCCACATCGTCTAGATGTTAAGGTGTTCTTAATGCCGCTCCACCTGTGTTTCTTTTGATTGCCTTAACAAAGGTTAACAAACTGTAAACCGTGCGAAAATTTTATCTTTTACAGATTGTTAGGAGAGTGGGTGTATCCAATTTTTTGGAAAACGTCGCTAGTTCAATAAGGAGTGGGCAACCATGGTTCAGGCTGTTCATGCAAGAGGATATGTCGGTCAAGCGCCGAACATCGTGATTTGGTTGAAACGAACGGTGGTAGACGGGGATGCCGGAGCCTGGTTTTTGGATCGGATATCTCAGCGAGGCTACAGCCACACCCATGAAGTAAAGTTCAACTCTCCCACGCGCGCCAAAGACGATCTTACGGAGGAGTTGTGGCACTTTCTTCAGTCCTATCTGCCCAGCGGGCATGAGAACTTTGTCCTGACGGCGCGCGAAACTGTGTTTGAGACCAATTCTGTTTTGTTGAGCGGACTGGAAGTCACGGGCCACAAGGTCACGAAGGGTGTTCAGCGCGTCCTGGTGACATTTCGCAGTGTGATGGGAACATTGAAATCAATCTTTGCGCCAAACAGGGCACCAAACCTGTTGGATGATGCGCGGTGCGACCTTTCGGCGCGCACATTGAGTGATGTGATTTTGCCCGCCCTGAACCTTGCCGCAACAGAGCCGACTGAGGCCTTCAAACAGTCGGGCCACCGGATCGAAGCCTTTGTGGATCGGCTGAAAGAGAACAAGAGTGGGATTGAATTCTATGCGACACTTCTATCGCGCTATGTCGCCGCGCGCGAACGCTCCAGCACAATTGACCTCTCTGACCCTCCAAGGCCCTATCTGCCACGACAGCACTACACGCGTTCGGACTGTGCTCCACTCCCGACAACTGCGTGGTAAACCACGCTTTTGTTGCTCTGCTCCAAGCTCTTCTTGCTACTTCACGGGTTTGCGCCAATCCGAAGGCCGGTCCCCTAGACCTTCTGATGCGACGGACCAGTTGACGGCACGTTGGTTCGGCTCACCCGAACGCGTTTCGTTCATGACGGAGCGCTGCATTTCGATTTTGCGGCAGTAGCCGGATCAAGCAACCATCAGCACCTTGTGCTGGTGGTCCTTCACTCTATCGGTCCATTTTCCTCTTCCCCGATCATACAGACCGCGCAAAACCACGCGGTTTGGATCTCATCGCTGTCTTGAGGATGAAAGGCGCGTGCGAACCATCCTCGGTGTCACGCGCCAATACTGTGCTCGAACGGGCTCGGCAGGACGCCCACAATGGGCATTAGAAACTCACCAGTTGTCGCCGCGTTTGCCTCTTGAGACAGAGCAAAGACCGCATTGACCGCTTGCTGCGTTCCCGCCGGCGAGCCATCGAAAAGCTCCATCACATCGCGCGCTGCCGCTACATCGGACATGCCAAATGTGACCGCGAAGTAAGCGCCAACATCTGTCTTCTGAGAAAGATATGCCCGGTCCGCTTGTTGCTGCTCAATAAAGCTCTGCGACGCCAGCGGCGGCGGGTCCGCCCGCGCACCCTGGAGGACGGCCAAAATGAACTGATCCCGCGTCACGCCACCGGAATCGAGTGCCGACGCCCAAAATGCGAGTCCATCTGCATCCGCCACCCGCCCCAGCACGTTGAGATAGACAGCGCTGGCAAAGTCGGTTGCGGTCAGGTCTGTGCTGTAGAGGGCGCGGGTCTCAGGCTGATCTAAGAACAACCTGGCCAGCTCCGTCATTTGCATCCCATCGGCCCGCGCTGATGCCCAAAACGCGAGGCCAAAAGCATCCGGGGCTCGATTGAAAGAAGCGATGTAGAGCTCGACCAGTTGCGTCAGATCCTGCGCAGTGAGAGCGGCAGCACGTTCAAATGGCATGAGATCAAAAGCTTGCCCCCCGATCGTTGTGTCGAAGCTCAAGAACTCAACATTCTCGAGCCTGTCCGTGCCGTCACCCCCAGTTCGGTCGGTGAGCGTTGTCGCATCGACGCCAAGCGTTAGCGTAAACTGCGACGGCGCACCGTTGAAAACGGCAGTGTCGGGGCCCGCCGCGCCGTCTAATACGTCATCGCCCCCACGACCCTCTAGCCGGTCAGGTGCCGCCGTTCCGACCAAGACGTCATCCGACGCAGTGCCGGTCAGCCCATCGGGCACAGGTTCAGCAGAAGAAAAGTCACCGCTCTCCGACGCCTGCGTCGCCCGCCCAAGTTCAACATCTCCCGCTCGGGCCTCATCCCCTTGCCCTGTGATGTCTTGAACCCCGTTCTCGGGCACATTTTGATAAGCGCTCCAGGACGCACCGAAACTGCTGGCCGTATCCTCCGGTATCCAAACCGGATGCGTTTCAAAGAAGATTTCGCCCGTGACGCGGTCGGTAAAATAGATGTCGAGCAGAAAGTAGGCTTCCCCCTGCGACGTGCGCCAGAACCCGTTTTGCTGCAAATGGCCTATCGTCGCCTCATAGCCGATCTGAAAGGCATCTGTTCCACCTGGAAAGGGAACCGATCCCAAAGTGTCCGTTTTTGTGCCGCTGATTTCTGTCGCACCCCATTGGCCTTCGCCCATGATGATCGGGTTCAGGGTGAGATTTGGGGCCAGGCCCGGCAAATCAACGCTGCTGATGATGAGGTCGAGGTTCGGATCGAAGTTCCAAAAGGCATCGACACCATCTGCAATTGTCACATTCAAGGCGACGTAGTCATGCCTTTCGGGCCCGCCCTGCACATCGGCGTTCAAGGACTTCCAGAAGTCTATGCCCGCATTGAAGCCGGTGATGTCGCTGTCCGCGATAATCAATTCAGACGTGTTGTTACCGATGCTGAGCCCTTCAAGCGCGGGGCTAAAGCCAGAATCCTCTTTGCCAAGCAGATCGAAGTTCCGCAAAAGATAGTGGGACGTGTACTCAAGATGTGCGCCGTTCACGACATTCCAGGCGGTGAAGTCTTGCATCACGCTCCAGACGTCGTGACCCTGGTTGGGGTTTTCCTTCACGACGTGCAGACCTTCTTTTGCCGCGAAGGTCTCGTTTCCCTCGAAGCTGAGGATGGGCGTTGCATGGGCGGTGATGTTGGGATCGTTGTAGAGCGCGTCTGGGTACTCGAAAAGCGCAGCGGAAAAGGGGATCATGCGATCGTCGCCGTTGCGGTGAAAATAGACAAAGCCGCTGTTCACGCTTGCGGCGATATTGTCCTCGGCCTCGACCATACGGCCCTGAAACCAGAACCCGTCTCCGGAACGGGCTATATCAAAGGTCGCCAAGTTGGTCTGGTTTTTGGGCGCATCCCAGCTTTGTCCGCGGGCATAGATTGCGATGTTGTCTACCCAAGCGCCAGTTTCATTGCCCGTTTCGGCAACATAGCCCGCGCCGAAAGTGTCGAAGGTCGCGTTGCCGCGGAGCACAGCGTTGGCATCGTGATGCACGATCCCCCAACCAGGTGAGCCAAAGACCGCGTTGCCTTCCAAGATCGCCGGGTTTTCCAGGTCCTCCGTCCCGGTACGGTGCAAATGCAGAGGATAGCGTCCTTGCACGTTGCTCTCAAAGCTGATCTGGCCAAAATCTGAGGTTTCGCGGCTGTCCCCAGATTTATCGGTGCGCCCAAGGCCTTCGAAGGCAGCGAACCGCACGTCGACCTCATCTGAGTGCATAAACATCACATGCCCACGCTCCCAAACAGCCACCTCGTCTGCATTTTCGGTCTCAAAGGTGACGTTGCGTGTCATGTTGGCGACAGAGGTTTTAAGATCGCTGCGGGGCGTGTCGTGATCATGCTGCAACGGCCGGTCAAGCCATACAGTGCCATCGGCGTCAATGGCAGTGATGGTGCGCACTTCATCTTCATTGGGAAACGCGCGCACGGCGCGGATGTCATTATCCCATTTGTAACCGTCGTATCGGGTGCCCGCGATCACAAGGGTATCCCCCACAGCCCAGCCTTCGGGGGTGCCATCAAAACGCAGCGCCGTGTCACCTGCCATCGGGTCGATACTGACCTTTTCATGGGCGTCTTTTGCGGCCCCGTGAATATCCACGCTGCCCATTGAGATCACGCCGCGCGAGACCAAAGTTGGGTCCCAAACCGTGTCGATTGCGCCGTTCTGTGCCACGATGAAATCAATGGTCACGCCAGGCTCAACCGGGCGGGCCACCGTCCCCGCCATCAGATGGCCTGTGTGTCCGACCACAAAGGTGTCAAAGATGATTTGGCTCGATTGGGTTGTAGAGACGTCAAACACGCCGTCCACGCGCACCGCCTCAAGCCGGACGTCGCTTTGTGTACCGTACTCGACCCGAACGCCCTCGGGGATCAGCACGTGGGCACCGGTGCCAGGCACTTGGCCGCCAGACCAAATCGATGGGTCAGACCAATCGCCGTCTGCGATGGCAACATGGGTTGCATCGCCGCGCGCAACCAAGTCCATAACAGCCATATGCTCCGCTATCATCGGGCTGCCCATCTCATGCATGTGCATTTCAGGGGCCGAGCTCAGGGCCTCAAGAAACTGTGTGATCTCGGCGGTTGATGCGTCCCGACCCGGCGCGGCGAGAGCACCGCTATGCATATGCCCCTCGTGCATCGCGGCATCCGCAGCCTCGGCCATCCCCTCCGGCGCTGCGCCCTGATGATCCGACGGCATGGCCGTATGTGGATGGGAGGAATGTGATACCGCTTCGTGATCCATGTGCGCACCTTTCTGATGAGTGGGCGCACTCTCGGATTTGAAGTTTTACAAAGGGAATATAAGGCTCTGTTTTTATTTATATAATTTTCAGATAATTCAATTTAACGGCGCACCGCCTCAGCCGGTTGAGACTGAAGTCATCGTGCTTTTGCTTGGGCGGCGAACCGCGTTGATCGGCCCCCCGTCAGTGCTTGCCGAGGATCTCCACCATCGCACTTGGGGTCAGGGGGTCGATCTCTGCGTATTGATTGTCAGAAACCCTCCATCCGCCGGGCATCAATCGCAAAACCGACAGAGCGGTGTAGGCTTCGGTGATGAAGAGGTCCCGGTTGATCAGCTTGGTCTCGTGATAGCCGTAGATCGTGGTGTCATCTATCTGCTGCGCCATGAGGCAAACGCGGGCAAAATCAACGATGTTGAGGTGGTTCAATCGGGCAAGCATGCGCTCAAAAACTTTTTGCAGATCTTCGGGGCCGTTGAGCGTGACGGAACGGTCAAAGGTTTGCACCCGCTGCGGAAAAACGAAGTATGTGACATAGACGTCAAAGTCCTCACGCTGAAACGCGTCTCCAATGTCATCAAGCAACTTTTGATAGATCTCGCGGGCAGACGGCATCGACGCGGGTTTCCTGCAACTCACAGAGCAATCGCCAGGTTGCACCGTGCGACCCTGCGGTTTGAACCCGAAGCCTTCTGAGCACAGCACTCCCCATCCGCTTGCACCATCAACTCACCTTCGCTTTTTCAAGGCGGGCCATCATCGCTTGCAGGTTCGCCGCCTCAGTGGGAGAGGCCCCTGGTTCTAAAGCCTGATGAGCCTCCGCTAGCACGCTATATGCCTCTTGGTCCCGCCCTGTCGTTTTATAGAGGTGGGCGAGGTCAATTGCCGCGCGCAGGTGCCAAGGCGTTGCGCCATCTCTTCTCGCGCGACCAATCGCCGCGCAGAGCGCGGTTTCTGCCGCCGATGTTTTGCCGTCTGGTAACGCAATCGCCGCACGCAAGCGCATCAGTTCCGGCCACCAACTGCGTTCGCCCGTCTCGTCCATCAGCGCCTCAGCCTCATCGGCCATCTGTAGCGCCTCGGCACCCTGCCCCATGTCCCAAAGCCTGCGCGCAGCCAACGTGCGGTGACCGGGCACCAGCAGACGAATATTGGCATTCATGATTTTCTGCTCTGCCGTGAGATAGAGATCGAGACCACTGATCTGACCCTCGGCAAGCTGTAAGAGTCCTGACATCGCCTCAGCCCCCATGCGGGAGGCTGCCACGTTATGCTCAGCCGATACTTCGGAGAGCACGGCGAGGTGCTCTCTTTCGGCAACCCTGTCTTGGGCGATTTGCGCGCTCACAACGGCAAGGGCTCGCAGGATACAGGTCGTGTTGACGTGACCGATCTTCTCTGCCCGCTCGGTGCCCGCGCTAAGGTAGGCCGCCGCACGCGTCGATTGGCCCCTGAAAGAGGCATTGAGCGCCTGATAGACCTTGACGATGGCCACCGGATCATGACCGAACCGGGCGGCGAGGTCCTGGTCGGCCACAGCATCGCAGAGCGCTTCGGCTTCATCCAGATGCGGTTGCGCTTCGGCGAAGCGGCCAATGTTAAGCCGAGCAATCGCCGCCAATCGGTTTGCAACCAAAAGCTGCGCCAGATCGCCGGTGGTTTTGGCGATCTCCTTGAGCTCGTCCGCCCGGGCAACGCTCACTTCCAGGCTGCCGCGGAAGTAGGTTCCGAGCAGCAGATTATAGAGGATGTCCCCTTTGACGGGGGTATCTCCAACTTCGTCGGCAAGAGTGAGCGCCCGTTCAAGGACGGCAATCACCTCGTCCGACCAAACCCCTTTGGCGGGGATGAGCGCCAGCGAAAGTTGCACGTGTAGGGCAAGATCGCATTCTTTCGCGCCTCTGTCCCCCCGGCTCAGTCGCGGCTTGTTCAGCGCCAAGGCGCGGCGGACATGCGCTTCACCCTCTTGGTAGGCGGGACGGTCAAGGGCCGCGCGACAGGCCGCAGACCACAGATCAATCGCGCGCTCGATCAGACCCGCAGCTTCGGCGTGCGCCGCCAAAAGTTCGGGCATAATGCCAGGCTCTGTCTCCAAGACGCGCAAGATGCGCTGGTGCACGGGGCGACGGCGATCTTTCAGCAGCGTGTCGTAGGCCGCATCCCGCACCAGGGCATGTTTGAAAAAATAGCGTGCCTTGGGCGGCGTACCCCGCCGATGAAGCAGATCGACAACGACCAAACGTTGCAGCGCGGCCTCAAGCTTTGTTTCGGGTATCTCACATATCTGCGGCAAGAGGCGGTGATCGAACTCCCGTCCAACACACGCTGCAATCTGCGCGACTTCTTTCACCGGGCCGAGACTGTCCAGCCGTGCAGTCAGACTGTCTTGCAGGGTATTGGGGATGGCCACGTCACCCAGTGTGCCGTCCAAGACAAACTCGGTCTCCGTTTCTTTCAGCGCGCCAGACTCCATCAGGGTGCGGGTCAGTTCTTCGACAAAAAGGGGGACACCATCGGTCCGCTGCGCGATGATCTTAAGGATTGGAGGCGGTAAGGCTTTGCCGCCAGCGATCCGATCGACAATGGCAAAGATCGTCTCTTCCCCCAAGCGGTTGAGGGGCAGGCTGCGGAAAGCGGCGTTGCGGTCAAAGCGTTGGTCGAGCGGCATGCGCGAGGTCGCGAGCATTAGGATGGACTTGTCCGATACCTGTCTCAGGACAGCCTCCAACAGCTCCAAAGATGTTGGGTCGATCCAGTAAAGATCTTCAATTACCATCAGCACCGGCTTTTCAGCCGCCTTTGACACCAAATATTGAGCCATCGCCTGCATGAGTTCTTCGCGCTGCTGACCAGGCGAAATGTCGTGGGTGCCGAAGCGCCCGGACCCATCCAGACCGAAGAGCGACGCGATGAGGGACTGCGCTTTGGGGCTCACTGTCAGAATGGCCTCAAGCTTGTTCAGCCGAACCTCATCGCTGTCTTTTGCCGTAAGGCCGGCGGCAAGGCTCATCTGTTGAATGAACGGATAGAACGCGCTCTCACAGTGATATGCTGAGCACTGGAAGGTCAGCCGGATGTGATCGTCAGGGGCGGCCGTGTCGATGGCCGCACGCACCAGGCGGGATTTGCCGATGCCCGCTTCGCCCTCAAGCAGAACCATCCCACCTCGCCCATCGAGCGCTGCAAGCCACTGTTTGGTGATCTGGGCGAGCTCTGGCTCACGTCCAACGATGGGCGCGATCGCCCCCAACTGTTTTGCGTCGAAGCGGCTTTCAACTTCCAACTCTCGCGCAACCACGAAAGCCTCGACCGGGGTATCAACGCCTTTCAGATCCTGCAGCCCCAGGGATTGCATCTCAAATCTGCTGCCCAGCAACGCGCGGGTCTCTCCTGGGATTACCAATTGATTGGGCTGTGCCACGGCTTGCAGGCGCGCGGCGAGGTTGGGCGTCTCCCCGACGACGAGCGCCTCCTGACGCGTGCCCTTGCCAACCAGATCGCCCACCACGACCACACCCGTGGCCACGCCCGCGCGCGCCGCGAGCGGGGTGCCATCGGGCGTCGGGATGTTCTGCATGGCGGCAAGCGCGGCAAGCCCAGCCCGTACCGCCTGCTCGGCGTCACCTTCGCGCGCGTGCGGCCAGCCAAAATAGCACAGCACCCCGTCCCCCATGAGCGTCGCAACATAGCCGTTGAACCCGCGGACCACCCGAGCGACAGTATCTTGATACTTCGTGATGACCTCGCGCAGTTCTTCGGCATCCAATCGCAGCGCCAATTGGGTGGAGCCGACAAGATCCACAAACATGATTGTCAGATGACGTCGCTCAGCCTGTGCGCCTGGGACAAGGGTGGAGGCCTCTGCCGGATGGCGCGCTTCAGCCGTTGCCTCACGCGCCTTCAAGGCGGCCAAGATCTTGCGACGTGGCCCCAACGGCAGATTGAGCTCCTTTAGGTCCTCTTCTGTCAGCTCAGGCAGGATCTCGACGTCGATTTCAGCCTCTTCAAAGACCGGCACGTACTTTGCCAGTCCTAGATCTGTTAACCACCTATCAATTGTCGGCATGCGGCCATTGTTCCTTTTGCGGGCGACCCCACACGCCACGCTCTGTCTCGAAAAGTAGCATAACTGCGTCCTCGTCATAGGGCCAAACGCATCCGGCCCCAAACTGCACGCCTGGGTAGAAACTGCCGCCCGCCGCGCGAGCCGGGTGCAATTTATTTGATTGCACGGTGAAACTATGCCAGCCTTTGGCGGATTGGTTAACGCGATTACGGGGGAACACATTCGTGGCTGATGAGAAAAAGAGCCTTGAGATGCGCATCGAAGAGCTTGAGGACAAGCTGAGCGCGCTCCACATCACTCCAGAGGAGATTGTAACCTACAATAAGGTGGCGGCGGCCATGGTGAAAGCGGGCGTCGCGGTCACAGCCTGCGCGCCAACGGCTTGTGCTCAGGTCACTGCCTGTGCGCCAACGGCTTGTGCGCAGGTCACAGCCTGTGCGCCAGCGACCGCCTGCGCGCCCACGGCATGTGCCCAATTGACGGCATGCGCGCCGACCGCATGCGCTCAAGCGACCGCCTGCGCCCCAACGGCCTGTGCTCAGATGACCGCTTGCGCGCCGACAGCCTGTGCCCAAGCGACGGCCTGTGCTCCCACGGCATGTGCGCAAGTCACCGCCTGTGCGCCAACGGCCTGCGCGAATTTAACCGCCTGCGCCCCGATGACGGCCTGCGCCCCGACGGCTTGCGCAGAGGTGGACGAAAAGAAGGACGATTGAAGGCGTTGGCTGGCGGCGCGCCTTACCTGGTCTGAGAGGTAGACGTGCCGAATACGAGGCATGCACTGCTTGTCATTTCAAATGGCGCGATGGTGGATGCCTCTTAAACGGCCCCTCCTCCCTGCGTGCTTCGTTTATTGGACAGAGCAGGATGCGGCAAGCGGCGAAGACAGGCTGCGCATTATGTCTTGGCGGCGGACAATGTCGCTTCGCGGTGCCTCTTTTGGTGCGTTTGCAGAGGAAGTGCTGCCGCGGCTGACCGGCCAGAACACGCTGGCGGAGATTAGCGAGCAGGTGGCTCATCTATTCGATGTAACCGAAGTGGAAAGCGCGCTGAACACCTTGGCAGCGCAGGGCATCGTCGTTGAAGGTGACGGCGACAGACCCGCGCTGGCCAACGATCCGATTGCGCCGCATTTGGGGTGGCTTGCCGAGAATGCGCCGGAAGGCCGCCTCGCCCAAAGCCGTTTGGCCCAAGCGCATGTGGTGCTCTTGGGGGCGGGTGGCTGTGGCGCGGTGGTTGCCCGCGCGCTTGTAAAGAGCGGCCTCGGCCGGCTGACACTTGTCGACGCGGCCGTGGTGCGCCCTGCTGACCTGTCATTCTCGGCGGTTTACCCACCAGATAGCCTCGGTCATTCGCGGGCGGCGTCTTTGGCAAAGGCTCTGGCGTCACCCGAGGATGAATGCACCATTACAGCGATAACAGATCGGCCAAAAAGCGCAGAAGACCTCTCGTCGATGATCGCAGAGGCCACTCTCGTGCTCTCAACGTTGGACGCAGGCGAACTTGCTGTGTCGATGATGCTGAACGCGGCTTGCCGCGCGCGGCAAATGCCTTGGATGACTGCCTCTGTTGAGGGGACAGAAATTGTCATCGGGCCGGGCTTTTTCCATCAAAGCGGTGCGCCCTGTTATTGCTGCTGGCGCATGAGGGAGATTGCGGCGGCCCCAAACGTCGACACCCGCAATGCGGTAGAGGCGTTTTTGGTGCAGCAGGCGCAGGACCTGTCGGACCGGCGCGAAGCGCTTTTTGCTGCGGCCGATATCGCGGGCGGGATGCTGGCGGCAGAGGCGATCACGTGGCTGGCCGGAGTGGCGCGCCCTGCCCTTGATGGCCGGTTTCAGACGCTGCGCCTGCCTGGACTAACAGTGGAAAAACATGTGGTGCTCAGGCGCCCTGATTGCCCGGTTTGCGGCCCGGCCGGGGCTGCATGAGCGACACTGCTGACGCCGCACGGCTGATCGACCAGTTGGTCAGCCTGCGCAGCGGCATCATCACGCATCTCGCGCCGCAGCCCAGAGGGCCGCAAGAGCCCTGCCCCCCGCATCTTTGGACAGCAACGATGGCGCACTACGGTTTTCCGCCCTGCAGCCTAGCGATGCGCACTACAGGTGGCAAAGGCAACACCGAGGAAGCCGCGCAATTGGCCGCGATGGGCGAGGCGTTGGAGCGCTATGCCGCCGTGGCTTGGGACATGCGCCGGATACGTGTCGGACCTGCGGCAACGGGTGCCATCTTGCCCAGTGATTGCGTTCTCTACGCGCCAGAGCAATATGAGGCTGGCCTTGCTTATCGCGCTTGGTCCACTTCGGATGAGACGTCGTGGATCAAAGGCACTGACCTTGCGTCGGGTGATGCGGTCGAAGTGCCCGCGATGCTCGCCTACATGGTCCACCCCCCCCGTACGCACGATCAGTTCACCGCCCCCTCGTCAAACGGTCTCGCGACAGGCCGCGATCTCACGCATGCTCTGATCGGCGGGCTGCAGGAATTGATCGAACGGGATGCCTTCATGATCACATGGCTTGCCCGCCTGCCTGCCACCCGGATCCGCACGCCTGAAACAGGCTCAATGGCCGCGCAGATCATCCGCCACTACGCCCGTTTCGGCATCACGCTGACGGGGTGGGTGCTGCCAACGGATCAGGCGTGCCATGTGGTGCTGATGCTGGCAGAAGACCCCAACCCCGGCGGCGTTCCTCGAATGATTGGGCTCGGTTGCGATCTTGATCCCGCGCGCGCGTATGACAAAGCTGTATTTGAGCTTTGCCAGTTGCGCCCAGGGATGGTGTCGCGGCTGGCCGTTTCTGGCGCAACCGCGCATCTGCATCAGGCTGAGGACGTGACCACGATGGAAGACCATGCGCTCTATTATACCCTGCCTACCCAGGCTGACGCCTTCGGCTTCTTGGCGGCCAACGGAGCCTGCTGCGCGCTTTCGGATCTTGAAGATCGATCCAGCGACGGCGCGCAAGAGCAAGATCTCGAAGCCATGCTCCACCGCACGACCGCTGCCGGGTTGCGCGTGGCCTACGTTGATCTGACGCCTGAGGATATCGCCCCCCTCGGCCTCAGCGTCGTCCGCGTCATCGCGACCCAACTGCAGCCCATCAGCTTCGGCGCGCAGCAAATGCGCCTGGGTGGCACCCGGCTCAAAGAGGCACCGGTCGCTTGGGGCCTGCGGCAGGTCCCAATGACGCTGAGCGATGTCAATCCGTGCCCGCATCCCCTGGCCTGACCGATGAGCCAGGATATTCGCGACACAAAAGGGCTCTCCCAGCTTTACCATTTGAACTCAGAGCCTTGGGTCAATGAAGTGCCGGGAGGTGCTCCGCAGTATCTGCATCGTGCCAAACCCCGTCCAGGGGCACCGCTGATCGCTCTGCCGCCTACTGCTGAGAGCGCTCTGGACACTTGGGCCAACGCGCGACGCTCTACGCGTGCCTTTGACCCACGCGCGCTGCACCTGAGCGATCTGGCGCGGGTCTTGCGCAGCGGCTACCGGGCGCTCGGCCCCGACCCCATTGGCGGCGGGCAAACCATCTTGCGGCGGCCCGTCCCATCCGCTGGCGGGCTCTACTCCTTAGAGATCTACGCGCTGGTGCAAAACGTGACAGGTCTCAGTTCAGGGATCTACGCTTACGACCCCGTTGGCGATGGTTTGCTCACCCTCTCCACCGATGCTTGGCAGGACGATGCGGCCGCCGCCTTCTTGTCTTGGTCCAGTGTCTCATCCGCCCCCGTGCTCATTTGCATCGCGGCCGTGTTTGAGCGGACGCAGGCCAAGTACGGACCGCGAGGCTACCGCTACGTGCTGATGGAGGCGGGGCACGTCGGTCAAATGTTGTCCCTGAGCGCTGAGACGGCTGGGCTCTCCACCCTCTTTCTCGGCGGCTTTCACGATACCCGATTAAACACGCTTTTGGGCCTCGACGGTGTAGAAGAGGCGGTTGTTTATGCCATGGCTCTGGGTCATGCAATTGCTGCTGAGCACCCGCCAACGTGAAAACGCGCGCGTCGCCTGCCCTTTCGTTTGACCGCCTTACAAGGCAGATTGTGGATAGGGTGAGTCGCCGTGTCTACCGGCGCAAAACGGAGTGAGCCGCCGATGAAAGATACCGAAGAGATGAACGGCGCGGAAAGCTTGGTTCACACGCTTGTCAATGCGGGAATTGAGGTCTGTTTTACAAATCCCGGGACGTCCGAGATGCACTTTGTCGCCGCGCTGGACCGCATCCCCGGCATGCGCTCGGTGCTGGCCTTGCAAGAAGCGGTCGCGACCGGGGCGGCAGACGGCTACTGGCGGATGGCGGGAAAACCAGCTTCGACCTTGCTGCATCTAGGGCCGGGCTTGGCCAATGGCCTTTCAAATTTGCACAACGCCAAAAAGGCAGGATCCGGCATTGTGAACATCATCGGGGAGCATGCGCCGAGCCACATTGCCCTGGACGCGCCGCTGACCTCTGATATCGAAGGGATCGCGCGGCCCGTCTCGCATTGGGTGCGCACGTCGCCGAAAGCCGAGACCGTGGGGCAAGACGCGGCAGATGCGGTGCGCGCGGCGATGAAGGCCCCGGGGCAGATCGCATCGCTGATCCTGCCCAGCGAGACGGCCTGGACAGCAGGCGGCAAAGCTCAGCCGCCTTCGCCAAACGATGCACCGCTGGCATTTGATGAGGCGGTGCTGCAAATCGCCCAAAGCGCGCTGGACGGACCGGAGAGCCTTTTGCTGCTGGGTGGGCGCGCCTTGACGAGCGAAAACTTGCAAACCGCAGGTCGGATTGCCGCCAGAACCGGCTGCGTTCTTCTGGCCGAATGGGCCAATGCACGGATGGAGCGGGGGGCCGGGCGGGTCAGCGTGGCGCGTGTCCCCTACCCGATTGATCAAGCGCTCGACGTTCTTCGGCCTTTCAAACGCATCGTTTTGGTGGGATCGCGCGCTCCAATTGGCTTTTTCGCCTATCCTGGCAAACCCGCCCGGCTGACCCGCGATGACGCGGAGATCATCCCGCTTGCCGCTGCTGGCAGTGATCTAAACGGTGCTCTCGACGCCCTCTGCCAGGGACTTGGCGCAACTCAGACCCCGCCTGCCCAACTCGCCGAAAGCCAGCTTCCCGCAGCCCCCACTGGGCCCATAACGGCCGAGGCTTTGGCAAAGGTGCTTGCGCGCGCGATCCCTTCTGACGCCATCATCGTGGACGAATCCGTGACCACGGGACGGGCTTTCTTCCCGCTCACCCGAGGCGCTGCACCGCATACTTGGCTCAACAATTGCGGCGGCTCAATCGGCATGGGCATGCCTGCGGCCGTCGGGGCTGCTGTCGCCTGTCCGAACAGGAAAGTGATGTGTCTCAGCGGTGATGGATCCGCTATGTATACTGTGCAGGCGCTGTGGACGATGGCGCGGGAGAAGCTTGACGTCACGACGCTGATCTTTGCGAACCAAAGCTATCAGATCCTGCGCGGGGAACTTAGCAATGTGGGTGCTGGCAATCCCGGGCCCCGCGCCACGGATATGATGTCCCTGGACCGTCCAGCGTTGGATTGGGTCGCAATGGCGCGCGGCATGGGTGTTGAGGCGGAAAAGGTGGCGACTGCTGAGGCTTTGGCTGAGGCTTTGAACGCGGCGCTTTCGGTGACAGGCCCATATCTCATCGAAGTTACGCTTTGAAGGGCGATGACAAGCGCACCGCGCCCAGGGCGGCCCCGCAGGCTGAAGCCCGCGGAAGCCCGGTTTTTGCGTGTTCCTGGAAGATGTTTGCTGGCAAAGGGGTTTAGATCTCGTGTGTCCGACCCGCTTTCGCGCTCAGATACGTTGGAAAAGCAGACCGATCCGCATCGCCTATATCGCCCCGCCATAAACATGAATCGCCGATACGTGATGTTTCAAGTTAACGGCGGGACGCTCTAGATGTTCTGTTTTGACACGCGCGCAAACATCCCAACGACCTTATTCATATCCACCAACAGCGCATTCAGTCCTTTGAAAACTTGCAGACGCGCTGGTTCGGACAGGGTGCCCGTCTCCAAGACCTGGGTCAGACTTGGTTGCAAACCCGCCCAGTGATCGGCCACAATGCGCATCCCCTCGATGATCTGGGGATCGCGCGGTGCCTTGAGGCCCACATCTAATTTGCCGAATTGCAATGCGTTGTGCGACACGTCGAACAACGCTACCGTCTTCTTCAAACTGGCTGTCGACTGATCAACATTCACGCCAGACAGCACAAAGCAGATGTCCTTTGAAATCCGCTGGCTCAACATGCGTTGCCGTCCGGCGATGTCGATGCGGATGGCATCCGATTGCAAGACCGCGGCCGGGTCAGAATAGGCACCCGTGATCTGGCTCACCAACAGTTTCGCCGCCTCAAGAAGGGGCCCATTTTGGTCCGCCATCTGTTGGTTGAGCCCGTCGCTCATCCCCTCATTGCGCACCAAACGCGCCGCGGCGACAACAGGCTCCCACTCCTGGCGCACGTCCGCAATCGCCTCCAAGGTTTTGCGTCGGCCTTCGCGACCCTTGATATTGAGGCTCGGATCGCCGTGCTCTAAGGCGTTGATGATTTTGTTGAACTCTTCCGATGCGGCTTCCAAGATCTGCGCGCTTGCACCATCACCAACGCCTGCATGCAGGTTGCATGCCGCCGCGGGAATGCGTTGGCTCAACATGCGCAGCTTACCCGCGTAATTGATCCGTTCAGAGCCGCCAACGTCCTTGAGAAGCTGTGCTGTGGTCGCAGTCTGTGCGCCGCTGGGATCAGCCCATGCAACGCCACCTGTGATCATCAGAGCAACGCATGGGATTGCAAAGTACTTTGTTCCAAACATTTTTTGTCCTTTCGTGATAGAACGATATGACCGCAAGAAGCGGGTGTGCTCGGACGGCTGTGCCGCCCGAGCACAGCGCTTCAGCTTTGGCCTGTCCGTTCGATCCAAATCTCGACCCGCCGATTAATGGCGCGGCCGTTGTCATCAATGTTGCAGGCCGAAGGCGCAATCTCGCCAAAGCCGGTGTAATCCATGCTCACATGATCGATCTGACCGGCACCAACCTCTTTCAATGTGTTCATGACTTCGCCCGCGCGGCCTTTGGACAGGTCGCGGTTGCTTTCAAAGGCGCCGACGCTGTCGGTGAAGCCCACAACAAGGACTTTGGTCCCCGCGCGGCGATCTTTGAGATAGGCGACCAAACGTGCCAAATCGATGCGGCCGCGCTCGTCCATTTTGAAAGATCCGGTCTTGAACCGGAAGGTTGTCGACAGGCGGTCGTACTCCAACATCTGGCCCAACATTTCCCGCATGACACCGCTCTCAAAGGTGTCTGCCGACGGATTGAGCAGCATGCGGGCGCGCTCCCCCTCAAGCGATTGTTTGCGCAGATCAACACCCAGATCGATAAAACCAGCCTTGGCGATGACCGCGTCGGCGTCCTTTGACACGGCATAAGACATGAAAGACTGTGCCTTAGGTGCAGCGAGATCGGCCCGGTTGTAGAGGTAGAGGCGGCGCTGCAGCGCATACTCTTCCGTACGGGCCGAGAAGGCGTCCGGCACCATCGGAATACCACAATCATTGATCAAGGTGACCGCCTTCGCCCCTCTTTGAAAGGCGTATCCCACGTACCCCACCGCGCCTGGGTCTTCATTGACCATCGCCGCAACGGCATTGTTCCCGCTGGCAACGACCAGATCGTCCGTCAAAGCTGCGCTTTCGTCGCCAAAGACCCTGGCATTGAAGATGCTGCTTGTGCCGGAGTTGACGTCACGCCCGATGACTTTGATCGGGCGATCCTCCCCACCAAGCGCTGACCAATTGGTGATTTCGCCGGTGTAGATCTGGCGCAGTTGGGCCATGGTCATTGACTGTACTTCGTTTTCGGGATGCGTGATCACCACGAGGCTGTCGATCGCGACGATATGCTCTTGCTGCGGGCTCACCATGTTGCCGGCACCCGCCTTTTTGAGGTCGCGTGCCTCTTGGGGCAAGATGCGGCGGGCGGACATGCCGATCTCGGCCGCACCCTGCTTCAGCGTCTGAAAAGCATCTGCCGAAGACGTGGATGTTACCAGATAGCTGCCGATCTCATCGCCAAAACCACCGTCGCCAGTGAATGTTGTGATTAATTGGCCCTCTTGCGGCGTGGCCACTGTTGAGGCTTCGGCATCTAAGAAAGAGGCAAACCCCGACATCAGCAAGGGCATGAGCCCTGTACCCATGGCGTCTGATCCGGCCAGCTTCACGTCTGACACGGTTGTGTCGAACACCGGACAGTCTGCGCCGTCGCAGCGCACGCGCGCCGCAGCGATCCGAAGATCGCCAAGGGCGGTACGCACGACGTAGTGGTCGTCCTTAAAGTCAATGAACTCGCCGACGATGTTCACCGTACCGTCTGATGATTTGAGCGTGACGTCAGCCGCAAGCACGGCTGTTGGAAATGCCGCGGCAGCAACCAATAGTGCTACGCGCGACATCCGTTTAATGAGGGGGGAGGTAGTCATATTCAATCCCTTTGCCGTTCCAGTTCCGCCAGCCTAGCTTTCGTAAAAGCGCGCAAGGGGCGAAACACACACGCGATGGGCGAGCGACGCGCATCCGGTGCACAGCAATTGAGATAATTTGAATGCGGCTTGAGTTTGGCGTAAGTGCGCCAGGAAGTGGCCGCGCGCCAAGAGCCGCGGCACAAATCCTCGCGTGTTTACCCCTGAGCCTTTGCCCAGATACCCAGAATACGCGCCACGACATCTGGCGAAACAGATCCAAATATTTGATAATCTTCACTAATCACAGAGAAAAGGTAGATGCCCTGATCCCCCATAGCATCTGTGACCAAAATGTGGGATCGGTTCGCGCTCGGCAACACTCCCTCGCCACTGTTGCGAAAATGCGGCCAGGTTTCGGCAAGGAGCGCTTGCAGATCATCAATCTGAGGTTGATCACCAAACTGCCGCTCTACTTTCCCGTCGCAAAGAATCGAGATTGCGTCCGAGAGCTCCTTTGCCCCTTCGACAAAGGCCTCAAGCATCTCGGGCAATTCAAAGAGCCGGTTTGCGTCAATTGCTGCGCGCAACGACGCAATGCCAACGCCAGATCCTGATTGCGCCGCGCCTTGATCCACCTCCAATCGCGTGAGCGTCAGGGTCCCCTTCGCCTTCGACAGACGCTGTAGGATCAGCGCCAACGCCGCCAAAGCCTCTTCTTGATCTGCGCTCAGGGGGGCCTGCAACAGTGCGTCAGGTGCCTTGAGATCTTCTGTAGCAGCCGTGAGCTTGAGAACCCTTTTACCACTGACCCGCAGGGTTACGGCGCTCACCCCAACAGCAAAGACCGCGTCGCGAAACATCATGGTGTCGTCGATCGCGTCCAAAATCAGATCCACAGCTTGCAGGTCGCCCGCTGCGCCAAGCTCTAGCGCGTTGCCCGCAAAGGTGTTCTGCGCGACCAATTTGTCGATTTTGCGCGAAAGCGGTGCGTCTTCGGTCATGCGGAGGCATCTCCACGGGCGAGACCTGCAAGACAGTCCTTGACCGCTGGCAAAAGCGCTTCGATATCAGCGCTGCGGGCACACAAACAGATCATGCCGTCGGTGGTCTCAACCGGATCGCGCAGGAAAATGCGAAAACCTGCCTCCGTGCCGATCACACAGGTGAAACCTTCGGACAGCAGCACGGTTGCGTCTTCACACAGGGTGTTCAGCGCGTCACGCGGCAGTTCAGTGCTCTCGTTTGTCGCAAGCACCAGCTTTGTTGACAAATCCGCGTAGGCCAGCGTGTCGCAGCCCTCAAACGCCTCACAGACTGCGTTTAACGCCTTTTGAACCATACCCGACCTGTTTTCCTCTGCGACTTCCTCTGACTAAGCCAAAGAACGCGGCAAAGGAAGATGTAACGGCCTAAGGTTCGGTTTGTGAGAGGTGTATGGATCAGCCCGCGGACGAGCCGTCTTCGTGAAAAATCTCTCGCAGTTCGCTCACGGCGGTACGCTGAGGCCGTACGGATCTCTCAAGTTCTGCCTCTGTCATCTCAATTGTCCGGCTTTTCCGGCGGGGCCGCACACTGCGCTCAGTGGCACCATGCGCCTGTACACGACGCGGCAGCACGCGTGCCGTATCATGCTCAGCCGCAGGCGCTTCCAGCGGGGCTTCTTGCACCTGCACGTCGACATCTTCTTCAGAGAAGGATTTGTCATCGACTTCCGGCGCGGCAACTGGTCCTGCTTGTGCAAGCTCCCCCGTCGGGGCGGGCCCCATCTCCCCCGCCTCACCCTCTTTTGTCGACTGCGCCGATGCATAGATGCTCATCGGCATCTGGGCGACCAGAGACGACAGATCGTCGATCATTTCTAGGAAATGCTGCAGAAAATCGATGCCACCGCTTTCTTCAAAGGCCTCATAGTCATCCCCCGCCGCCAAAGCCTGCGTGAGTGAAATCGGAAACGTTGCAGCAAACAGGCCAGCGGTTTCCTTGGCCAACCGCTTTTGCACGCGCATCTGATCTCGCTCCGTCTTGAGCTTGTCAAACCGGGTGATCAGCAGCACGGATTTGGCGCGTACGGCATCAGGGATGGTTTCCCAAACGGCCGCCTCTGATTGGCGCCAGGCTTGCGTAGCATGGGTGCACCAAAGCACGGCATCAACCTCTTCGAGCATGCGTTGCCACACCTCAGACGACATGTTCGGATCCGAAATGCCTGGAAAATCGATGAGATCACAGACCTTCAAGATATCAGCCTCAAAGAACAGACGGACCACGCGGGTCTCCTCCACCGGGATCGACACCAGATCCGCAATGGTGACAGGCTCCTGCGTGCCATCGACATCTACGCGGTAGGGCGCGTCCGTGCCGTGGGACATCCACACCGGCGATAGGCGCGTCGCCGTCACCTTTTCAGGCAGCGGGCGTGCGCCCAACAGAAGATTGGAAAGCGTGCTTTTACCGGCGCTGAATTCCCCCATCAGGGCGATGCGGGGTTTACGTGCTGTGTCACTCATAACCTGTCATCCAATTTGTCGATAACTTTAAGGGCCGGGGCGCGTTGGCCGGGAGGGACGGGATGGCCGCGTCGGCGTCACGGTGCTGACGTCTTCAAAACCCTCCGGCTCCTCGCTGCCGAACTCTTCAAACAGGATTTCAAAAAGCGCGTCGCGCTCCTCTTGCGCGGTGATCCCGAAAAGGCCCTGCAATTCGCCCAAAGAGATCTGCGATTTCTGGGTCACATCGGCCAAAATCCCGCGTTGCTCCGCCAGAAAGTCTTGCAATTCAGCGAGCGCGATACGGCGAATGTCGCTGGTCTGTGTCACCTTCATGTCGTGGATCATCGGCGCGGTCTCCGCCTCTATGAGTTTGTAGAACTCATCCGCGTAGGTGCGGTAGCCGCGCCGACGCTGCCACCAGCCTTTCCACCAGGCTGTTTGCAGATCGAGCGCGATCGTCTGGCCCAGGGTCACCGGCGGCGGAAAGGCAGGCACTTCGGGCGGGGTGACCGCGAAGTTATCGACCTTGATCGACAACATATTGATGTACGTCTCCGTCATCGCACGCGCGGCGGAGGCATAAGCCGCGTCTGTCACATGCTCGGCTTTCTTGCGCATCATCTGGTAGCTGGAGCGCAAGAGCATGCGCAGGCCATCAGGCGAATACTGCCAAAGCTCATTCTCGCCCTTGGTCTCAAGATGTTCGAGCAAGCTTTCCAAGGCACGGTCGAGGAACCGCTTATGCGCCTGGTCAATGCGCGCTTCATAACTTTCGAAAAGCTGGCCGAGCGCGGTATCCATTTCGCCGAGCAACCGCGCATCCGTTGTATCTAGGCTTGCGAGCAGAGTGGGGGTATCCACCATCTCCAACTCACTCTCTTCCAGCCGCAAAGAGACAATTGCACTTGATGCTTGCAGGCCCTGAAGGTGATTGAGCGCGCGGCGCCGGGTGGCGCGCATCATCTCTTCGCCTTCACCTTCGGCCACCCGCTCCCCAATCGCGTCGAAGAGCGCGGGCACACCTGAGAGTTTCCAGATCACCGCAGGATCGGCTTCTGCATCGGTCTCGCCAAAGGCGGTGCCGTATTCGACAAGCGCGCGGGCGCTTTCGGGGTCAAGATCCGCGGTTTCTCCCAAGAGGGCCATGTTGGCCCAATAGGCGGAGCCAAAGAGTACGGTGAGGTTTTCGGGTCCGTTGTTATCCGCCAGCGTGGTCAGGATCGACTCGCGGATTTCCCCGACAGCCTGGGCGGGATTTGCCAATTCATCGATGCGGTTAACGAAGATGATGACCTCGCGCGATTTCACGTTTGAGATGAGCCGGATAAGGCCCATATCAACAGAATTGAGTGCCTGCGTGGCGGACAGCACGACCACACAGATCCGACTGGTGCGCAGCGCATTGATGGTAATCTGCTCACGCATCATGAAGGTGTCGTTCACCCCTGGCGTGTCGCGAATTGTGAGCGGGATTGGGACGCCCGGGGATTTGATGTTGAGATCGGCGGATTTGGTGATGTCGGCAAACTGCCCCTGCGGGTCGTTCATGTCCGGATCGTCGAAATCGTCGCCCATGCAGACATAGCGCTGCATCAACGCGTCATCGAGATACTTGTAGTTGTGGGTCTGGCCCAGCAGCAGCTCAAACTTCCGGCCTAAGCGCGCCTTGGTCTTTTCGCGCATCTGTTGGATCTGATCGCGGACTTTCTCAACCTCATCGTCCGCGCCCGCACGGCTGGAAAGTTCGCCCAGTCGGCCGCCCTTCTCCACGAGATGGTCCCATTCCTCTTGATCGAAAAGCTGGAATGACGCGGTCGGTCCATTGGGCATGACCGGCGCATTGAGGTGAAGCGAGGTGACCACCGATGTCCAGGGGTTCACATCCGCCGGCAAGAGGTCCGGCATGCCCACCATGGCGTTCACCAACGATGTTTTACCCGCTTTGATTTGGCCGATCATAGTGATTGATGGCTTGAATTCGTCCACCGATCTGATGAGGCGTTCCGCCTTTTTGCGTGCCTCAGGACCGCCAAAACTCTTAATGTCCTCAAGCGCGTCCTTGAGATCCGACATCCCCTCTTTGAAGTCGCCCAAAGCCCCAAACCCTTGTGACGAAAAATCCCGGACAATCGCATGGGGCAAGCGGCGCACATCAGATGGTGCCGCAGGCTCTTGTTTTTCCGTATCTTGGTCGGGTTCGCCGGTGTCCCACCGGATGTCTTCCACTTTCATGCCGTCTTCCTCAAATTGTCATCCCGGCCTTTTGACCTTGGTTCCGCACGGCGCTGCGCGAGAGGCGCATCGTTTACGCTTGTGCAACAATGATCCCGACGAGGTGTCCGAAGTAAGTCGAGATGCTGGAATTTTGATGGCAGCGGGATCTTCTATGCCGCCAATTCCGCTTCGATCTCTTGCTTGAGCTGGATCATGAGGCTGATTGCGTCTTCTGCCACGCGATCGCCCGTCTCAAGTTGGATCAACTGCACAAGATCTGCGGCGTCGGTGGCTTTTGCGCTGGTTCGCGCAAAGACCTCGTCGTCAGCGATTTCCATCTCGGCGAGATAGCTTGCGGCCCAGGTGACCGTATCAACCGACACATCGATCACAGTGCCGGGGTCAAGTTCTCCTGATTCCAGCATTTGACCAAGGGCTTCACCCTCTGCGGTGAGTTGCTCAACGACCTGCAAACAGAGTTTGCGCGCCTCCTCGGTGAGGGTTTCAAGCGATGCGGCGGTTGCCTCGGTTTCCGCTGCACCTTCTCCGGTCTCGCCCAGCTTCGTCTTTGCGGTCTCAGAGGCCGTCGTTTGCGAGATTGCCGCTGGTGCGGGGTCCGTTTTGATCGGCAGGTCCGTCTCTTCTTCTGGCACGGCTTCGGCGACGATCTCTTGCGCTGGAGACGTTGCCGCGTCTTCGACCACCGGCTGTCCGATCAAGGCCACAGGTTCGGACAGGATCTTCTTCGCAGCGGCCTTCACCTCAAGGTCGGCATCGGCTGGCAACGGAACCGAGCGAAGTCTCGGCCGCAGCCCTGTGTTGCGCCATTGCGCGGGGTTGTCTTTTGCGTCGTCTGCGTCAGGCGTCTCGACAGGCACTGCCGTAAGCGGTGAAGATTTATCAGTCTTTAGTGCAGCGCGGTTCTGCTCAACCTTCTTGAGCATCTTGCCAATTGAGCCGTGCATCGCCAGGGGCTGAGCATCCGGCACACCACTAAGCTCAGAACGCTGCGGTGGCACGGATTTCTGAGCGGGCTCAATCGGCACAGACGCGGTACCTGGAGGGGCGGACGCGGCGCTTTCAGGCGTTCCAAAGCCTGCGGAGGCTGCAGCGCCCCTTGCAGGCATTTGCTCAACCTTATCAAGCATTTTTTCTGCCAGCGCGCGGGCGGCTTGCGCCTGCGCTTCGTCCAGTATCACCGTTTTGACTTCTGTTTTTGGCTTGAGCGCTGTCTGCTCTTCGGCCCTTTTCGCCCCCGCCGCTGCAGGGTCAAAGTCAATCTGGCGTAAAAAGACATCGACAGCCTCGGTCGCCGCCCTTTTGCAGACGTCGACTTCTTTCAAGATCGCGGAGATCAAAGCAACGCCACCAGACGACCGCATCAAGGCCTTGTCCACGCTGCCATCGGGTCTGCGCGCGCTGATAGCCACTTTGGTGGCCAAAGGGACCACAGCCCGGAAATGCGGTGCTGCCATCATGTCGGCGCTTTCCTTCAAAGTTGCCAACCGCCCGGCGGCCCCAAGCGCATCCGCTTTGCTGAGCAGCAAGAACGCGTGATCTTGGATCTTGGGCGGCAAAGAGGCCCACAACCGCTCATCCAGCTTATCGCAGGTCACCGTGCACCAAAGTGCAATGTCTGTGCGCCGCGTGGCCCAGTTAACAGCACGGGACTGCTCTTCAAGATCGTCACCGGCGACAACTTCCATCATCGAAAGCTTGCGGAGCGCGGCCAACGGCAATGCGACTTCAACAAATACGGGCTTCAGCTTTGCAATGTCATAGAAGTCGACGGTCTCCATGATTTCTTGAGCGCCATCAGGCAAGACGCACTTTGCCGACGGCGTGTCGCCATACCGCAGCGACAGCGTCGGCAGCCGTACGCCTTCGGGGATCGCATCCGCCCCCAAGAGCAAGTTCATCACAGTGGACTTGCCCGTGCCTGGTGCACCAAAAACGGTCAGGCGCACCGGTTCAGAGGCGCGCTTCAAAATGGATTTGCCCTGTTTGACCAGGGCGTCGGACAATTGCCCGGACTCAAGTGCGAGCGCGAGATCAGCGTTGCTGTCGCGCGCAACCGCTTCCTCTGCGCTCATCAGTTCCCTCCAGCAACCACTTTCAACACTTTATCCCGCTTTGCAGGCTCAAGATCCGAAACCGCGTCAGATGCTCTTGCCGTCGCGAATTGCGCGAGGTTTGGATCAGTCACTTTGGTCTCTTCGAGGGTGACCACACGGGTCACCGATTTGCTATGCTCGGCAACCGCGTCAATCGGTTTGGGCGCGATGGCGCGCTCCATGGGGGTGTTGTGATTGAGCTTAATGACCGCAATCGAGACGTTGTCCTGATCAGGATCAGCAAGTGCTTCAATCGCCTCCAATAGAAAACCCGCGATCTCAGCGCTGCTGCGGCGGCGATACCGCTGCAAGATCTTTTGGATCTTGGCATCCTCCAGATACTGCAACCCGTCACTTGAGACGACAATGATGTCCCCGACTTGCAGCTCAAAGGGCGTCGTTGGGCAATCGGTGCGCGCGACCTTCTCTCCCAAGATCACAGAAGTGAGGCAGTTGCGATCCGGGTGGTTCTTAGCGGCCTCTTCCTCAATCAGGCCTTGCTTGGCCATAAAATCGATCTGCGGCGCCATCGAATGGTCTTCGTTGAGCTGTTGCAGCTTGCCAGAACGCAAAAGATAAAGCGGGCTGTCCCCGATAGACATCCAAAACATCCGGTTCTCGACCATCACCAGCGACACCAGCGTCGCCCCCATGCCGCGGGCACCGGGGTTCTCTTGCACATAGTCGCGCACAGAAATGTTCGCGCCTGCCGCGGCGTTGCTCATGAATTCTGGGATCTTCTTTTCCTTCTGCACGAAGTAGGCGCTTTGAAATTTCAACTCGCTGTAGACTTCGGTCACGATCAGCTTTGAGGCCACATCGCCCGCAGCATGCCCGCCCATCCCGTCCGCGAGCACCACGACACCCGTATCGGTCCCAAACGGAAAGTCTGTGACGATGGCGTCTTCTTGATAGTCCCGGCCGCCTTGGCAAATGGCGGATGCAACATCAAAGCGTGGTTTAGGCGATCGCCACATTGTCGTTCTCCCCGGAGTCTTTGTCTTCTGCCCAGTTAAAGTCTTCGGTGCAGCAAGGAACGAAGTGCAGTGTGGTCTCGCCGATTTTGATCTTGTCGCCCGATTTCAACGTCTCGTTTGAAATCACCGGCTGACCGTTCAGGCGCACGACATTCTTTTTGCCACCGTGGCCGAGTGAAAAAGAATGGCTTTCGGTGTCATAGACAATGGCCGCGTGATTTGTGCGGGAGATCGAATTGTCGCCGAAGTCCAATTGGATGGCCTGATCTTCGCCGCGTCCGATTTGCGACATGCCTGCCTCCAGCGTAAAACATTCACCCCGTCCAGGGCCATCCGCCACAAGCATCCAACCGACAGGAAACTTTGCGCGTGGGGCGGGTGCCGCTTCGGCGGTCTCTTCAAACATACTGACCACATCGCTGCCCGCACTTGCATCAAAGCCAAGCACGCGGGTCGCGTTACGCCGGCGGCGCGCGGCAGGCGCGGCAGAGGGCTGCGCCTCAACCGTGTCATTCTCGTCTTCGATATCCCAAATGTTCACGCCGCTCGAAGGGGCGGGCGCAACTGGGCTTTCATCAAGGCGTGAGGAGAGCTTCTTGAGGATCTGTGCGGATTCCTCAATGCCGACATCTTGCGCCAACGACCGTGGCTCGGGCGCGGGAGCGGGCGCCGGTGCCTGTTCTTTGCGCACCTCCAGCTTGGCCGACCGCTCCAACGGGGCGGATGCTGCCGCGTCAAAGTCGGAAAGCCGCTGCTTTGGCTCGGATTTATTGATCACCTCCTCAAAGGGGGTGACATCCTCATCAAACGTCATCGGTGCCTCGGCAACAGGCTCTTCCTTGGGCTTGCGGGACATGAGTTCTCGGATGAATTTCATTGTTCTGCCTTTCTCCGTGCGCGCATTGTTCGGGCTTATGAAGCCTCGTTGTAGGTCATCGGAACGACCCACATGGACCCTCCCCGAGTGACGGCAAAGTTAAACTGTGTGGCATCCCCCGAGAGCGCGTCGCTTAAAACGTCGCGCAAAGACGCGGGGTCTGTAATGGTCTGAGATGTCTCGACGGATGCGACGACAACGTCGCCGACCTGCAACTCGCCCGCTCCGTCTGACGTTGCGGTGACCGTTGTTGTCCAGGTGTCCCCGCGCAGAACCGTCTCAAAGGCCGTGCCATCGGCCAAGGTGGTGACATGCGTGATGGGCAAGATCCAAGGGTGCAGCGATGCGATGGTGTCATCTGCCGGTTTCACCATGAAGTTCACTGGCTTCTGGTCCATCTCTGCTGCCGTCACTTGCTCGGCCAAGATGCGGTCGATGTCGGCAATATCATTAACCTGAACGCCATTGACCGCCAAAACCGTTGAACCAGAACGCACCCAAACCGGTGCAACATCAGCCGCTTGCCGGATGACGTTGGTGTTCGCGACGCCACTAAATGGCAGGTCAAAGCGCATTGTGGCGGTCAGCAGCGCAACGGGCTCAAGAACCGGTGCAGGTGGCGGTGCCGCGATGTCGGCGGCGGCTTGTGCGACATTGGCAAGCGTATCTCGTGCCCCTGACTCAGCCGCGCGCTCAAATGGTCGTGCGACCGGACGCTGCGAAACAGCGCCGGGCAGCACCACCTCGGGCTGTTCTGGGGTGATTGCCGTGAGCCCCAAGGCATCAGGCGCTTCTTCAACGACCGGCTGCGGGGCAAAGAGATCGGGGGCCATCGCAATGATGTCGACGGCTGGCAGATCGAGCGCCGGCGCAGGCGTGCGCACGACCGGCTCGTTCAGAGCAGGCAAGCTTTCTGCCACTGGAAGAGATCCAACCTCAGCAGGTGCTGGCCCGTCTGCAAGCGTCGTGGGTCCGACGTCTTCAGTGAGTTCACCGAGGGAGAGGAAGGCTTCGTCCCGCGATGGCGGACGGGTAGAGACTTCTGGTGGCGTTTCTTGAGCTGCCGGAGCGTCGACCACGGCGTCTGCCGCGGACACAACCAGATCTGAGCCAGTCTCCACCGGTGCGTCTGCTATCGTGATGCCTCTGGTCTGCGGAAGAGCCTCTTCGGTGATCTGGGTCTCGGGCGCGGGGGCCTCATCCCTCTGCGGCGCTATGGCCGCAGCGTCTTCGGCAGCTGGCTCCTGAACTGCTGGTACAGCGACATCGACGGCCGCCTCGGTGCCGATACCCGGCAGGTTGCCTGTCACAGCCAAACCACCAACAGCCAGCAGGGCCACAACCGCAACGGAGCCGAGCAACGGTACGAGCGCAGAGCGCCGCTCAGGTTCTTGCGCGGCAGCGGCTGCGGAGGACTTAGGCACGGGCTGGGTCAAAACGCGAGACTTGCGGCGGTTGCCTTCCATCGCGTCGAGCCATTCCTCAGCTGACTGCATGCGGTCCTTGGGGAGAACGCCAAGTGCTTTGTCTATCGCCGCCAGAAACCTCGTGTCATAGCCTTTGACCCGCCCGACCAGCGGCACATAAGGGTCTGCATCGCCAGACGCGATGGCGGCAAGACGCGCTTGCGAGTTGGCGGGGATCTCACCCACAATCAGGTGGTAGAAAGTCGCGCCGAGTGCGTAGAGATCGCTCGACGGCGTCTGCTCGCTCCCCTGGACGTAGAACTCCTGCGGAGAGTAGCCGTCTTTGACAACGCGCATCGCTGAAAGGACGCGGCTTTTCTTCGTTGCCTCTTCGCGCGCGGCCCCGAAATCGATCAGAACTGGCCGCAGATCGCTGTCGAGGAGGATGTTGTCTGGAGAGATATCGCGGTGCAGGATGTCTTGATCGTGAATAAAGCCCACAGCACTCAGCACGTCTTGCAGCACGCCTTTGATCTGAGCCGGGGTTAAACCGTGCGCTGGATCCTCCAAGGTGTCGAGGAGATCGCGCCCCTCAACAAAATCGAGCACCATGTAGGCCGTTTGATTGTCCTCAAAGACCTGATGCACACCAACGATGTTGGGATGGTTGAGCTTAGCCAAGCTGCGGGCTTCTTGCACGAAAAGCTGCACGACGGACCGCAGCTCAGCGGTGTGCGCACGTGACCGTGGCTGCACGATCGCGCGTGATCGGTTGCAGAAGGATGAGGGGAAGCACTCCTTGATGACCACCTTCCGCTCAAGACTGTCCGAGGCGAGATAGGTTATCCCAAACCCACCTGCGTTCAGAAACTTCTCGATTCGGTACTGACCCTGCAACAACACCGTGCCCGGGGCCAGTTCATCCAGGTAAGCCTCACTATCTTCAGTGGTTTTCTGCTCTGCAATGCCCATCACACATCTCTAATCTGCCAGTCGAGGTCCCCGTCCTGCCGTGGAACGTTGTCAATTTTATCCCAGTTAAATTTGTCTAAAACTTGTCGACGTTCAGGTGTTTCTGAGACGTGAACGATGCCCGTTTTCCGAGCGTTTTGTGCACTTTATGGTTAACCGGCCCGCCTCATCGCCATCACACGGTTTCTGTGTCGCGTGTGGCGATTCGCGGTTGCGGAGGACCGGGCAACACCGCACCATGGGCGCAATGACCCGGCCACTTCCACTTCTTGTCTTTACCGACTTAGATGGCACGCTTTTGTCGCATGAGGACTATGACTGGAGCCCGGCCAAACCCGCCCTTGATGCGCTGAACGAGATTGGCGCGGGTATTGTGATGGCCAGCAGTAAAACAGCCGCCGAGATGGGGCCGCTGAGAGAGGCGTTAGGGCTCTCCGCCTGGCCAGCGATTTGTGAAAATGGGGCAGGCATCTTGCCGCCGCAGAGCGCCGCGGCGGTTGAAAAAAGCGATTACGGCGAAATCAGGGCTGTGCTCGAAGAACAGCTTTCAAAGCACCGGCAGCAGTTCCGGGGATTTGGCGACATGACCTGCGCTGAAGTGGTAGAGGTGACAGGACTGCCCAAAACGGAGGCGCGCCGCGCCAAGGATCGTGCATTCTCCGAACCGGGCATCTGGTCTGGGCCGGAGGAAGAGAAATCGGCCTTTCTGGCCGCGCTTTCTGAACAGGGTATAAAGGCGCGCGAGGGTGGGCGTTTCCTGACGCTTTCGTTTGGCCAGACCAAAGCGGATCGGATGCGCGAAGTCATCGCGCAGTTTCAACCGCGTCACAGCATTGCGCTTGGGGATGCGCCTAACGACATCGAGATGCTTGAGACGGCAGATGTGGGCGTCATCGTCCACAACCCACACCGCGTGCCCCTGCCCGCCCTCACGGGTGAGGCGGCAGGCCGGATCAGGCGGACAACACAAGCCGGGCCAGAAGGCTGGAACACCGCGGTGCTCTCTTTGCTCGCCGAATTTGGATTACGTTAAGGAGCTTTGGCATGGCCGACTTTCACCAGAACGGCAATATCGCAACACTGCATAACCTGCGCACGCAAAGCATCGATGAGATGATCTATGAAATTGAGATCTTTGCACAAAGCCGGAAGATATCCCTGATCCTGCCCTGCCTCTATTCAGAGCTTGAGACGGATGCGATGCCCCGCATCCTCGCAGAATTGGCGAAGGTCAGTTACCTGCACCGCATTATTGTTGGCCTCGACCGCGCCGACGAGGCGCAGTTTCGTCATGCAAAGACGTTTTTTGCAGGGCTCGGGCAGAACCATATCGTGATCTGGAACGACAGCCCGCGGATGCTGGCCCTGGGCGCAAAGTTGGAACAGATGGGCCTTGCCCCTGCCGAGCCTGGGAAGGGCAAGAACGTTTGGACCGCGATGGGCTATCTGATCTCCTGCCAGGACTCGGCCGTGATGGCGCTGCACGACTGCGATATCATCACCTACACCAACGAAATGCTGGCAAGGCTGTTGTACCCCGTGGCCAACCCGGCCTTTCCCTATCAACTGGCCAAGGGGTACTACGCGCGCATCGGTGCCAATAAGATCAACGGGCGAGTGACGCGACTTTTGGTGAGCCCCCTGCTCATCTCTTTGAAAAGGGTCATCGGCGACCGGGACTACTTGGATTATCTGCGCAGCTTTAGGTATCCGCTCTCCGGTGAGTTTGCGCTGCGCACCAGCTTTTTGCCCGACCTGCGCATCCCATCTGACTGGGGCTTGGAGATCGGGGTGCTCTCAGAGGCGTGGCGCGGCTTGGCCCCCGGGGCAGTTTGCCAGGTCGAGATCGCGGATAACTACGATCACAAACATCAAGACCTCAGCGCGGAAGACGCAACCGCAGGGTTGAGCCGCATGTCCACCGACATCTGCAAAGCAATTTTCCGCAAACTCGCTGCGGATGGCACGGTTTTCACGCAGAACACTTTCCGCACGCTGAAAGCGACCTACTACCGGATCGCCCTTGATCTGATGGAGGCCTATTACAACGATGCCCGGATGAACGGGCTAGAGATCGACCGGCACAAGGAAGAGGTCGCAATTGAGCTTTTTGCTGAGAACATCATGCGGGCGGGAAAGACGTTTTTAGACAACCCGAACGATACCCCCTTTATCCCGACATGGAACAGGGTGCACGCCGCGGACCCCTCGTTTCTCAACGAACTTTTCAAAGCTGCCGCCGCGGACGAGGCCGAATTTCAGTAGGTTAAAGAAGTATGGTGGGGCGCGAACGGTCACGCCCGATTGGTGATCCAAAGGCATTGGTAGGGGCTGACAGTGATCTCATCGCCTTCGGGATCGATCACCAGCCCGCTGATCAGATCAATCCAGGGCTCTCCTTCAATCAGGTTAAGTGCGGCCATGGGCACGGTCACATCGCCATCGCTCACATTGTGCAGGGCAAAGATAGACTGATGTCGATCAATGCTCTGCCGCCAGAGGCCGAAGAGCCTTGTGTCCTCAAAGTACATCGTGAATTGCGTGGCGTTGGGATGAAAGGCGCTTTGTCGGCCGCGGATCTCTAACCGGTGGCGCAGGTCAGCCATGACACGGGCTTGCGGGCTCTCCGGATCGTCCAAAAGCGCGTTTAATGCGGGGTAGTGCCAGCGATGGCGATTAATCGCGCGGTTCATGCCTCGGAACTCAACCGCTTCGTGGTCGTTCGGCGTAGCCAGCATGGCATGAATGTAAAAAGCCGGGATCCCTTCTAGGGACATCACGATGGTCTGCGAACAGATAAAGCGCTCGTGATGCAGCGCATCGGCACCTTTGAAGGTCTGCGCCAGCGCGTCATAGAACGTGATGTTGAGCTCATAGACGCTCTCCCCCCCGTCGGGGAGCGCGCGCATGGAGACCAGCCCGCCGCCGGCTTTGACCGTCTCGATCATCTGTTGCTTTTCGTCTTCGGGTAGCAGGCCCTCAGCCGGGCGCATACCAATGCCATCGTGGCTGGCGGTGAAGTTGAGATAGGCGCAGCCCATCGGCGCGGGGGGCATCGCGCGCTGCCATGCACGCAGGTGCTGGGCGTTCCCGGACATCATGGCATGCAGGATCAAGGGCGGCAGCGGGAAATTGTAGATCGCATGCGCCTCGCGTCCGCCACCGAAGTAGCTGAGGTTCTCGGCCTTCGGCACATTCGTCTCGGTGAGCAGAATGATCTTTTCAGTCGCGTAATCACACAAGAACCGCATGAGTTGAATGATCGCATGGGTCTGCGGCAGGTGGATTGACGGGGTTCCGATCACTTTCCACAAAAAGGCCACAGCGTCGAGGCGGATGATCTGCACCCCATTGTCCACATGCAGCCGGATGATGCGCAAAAACTCCAGCAAGACGTCTGGATTGCGAAAATCCATGTCCACTTGATCATGACTGAACGTGCACCAAACGTGCCGGGGGCCGCTGCTGGTCTCCACCTGCCGCAAAAGCGGGGTGGTGCGTGGCCGCACGACAAGGCTCAGATCATCTTCGGGGGTCGCTTCAAAGAAAAAGCGGTCGTAAGGCGGCTTGTTCTGCAGATAGTCCGTAAACCAATTGCTCTGGCTAGAGACATGGTTGAGCACCAGATCAGACATCAAGTTGAAGTCGTGTGAGATGCGCCGAATATCGGGCCAATCTCCGAGTTGCGGATTGACCGCGCGAAAGTCAGAAACCGCAAAGCCGTCATCAGAGGTATAGGGAAAAAAAGGCAGGATATGCACGCTGTTGACCGCACCGTGCAAGCGGCGGAGTAGAAAATCATGCAGCAAATCGAGTGGCTTATGCACACCGTCTTGGACGGAGTTGCCATAAGTGATCAAAAGTGCATCCCGCTCAGACCATAGCCCGTTGCCCCGCATACGGCTGCGTTTGCGCCGATGTGGGTCACCTGGCCAGAACGCTTGAACGATCCGGTTGGCCATGTGATCAGTATCCAAGTCGGGGTAGATCTGGCGCACAAGAGCCGCAAGGCGCGGCCCGAAAGACTGTGATTTTTCTGGCATTTGTGCGTGCTAACCCTCGCTGGCCCGCGCCAAATTAGCGGCCGTGCCGGGGCGCGTCGAGTAGGTTTGAAGGTTTTCGTAAACCTCAGCCTACGCCGGTGCTAAAGCGCCTGCGAAATAGCCAGTTCGAGTTTGCCAACCACCTCATCTACATGCGCCTCACTCATGATAAAGGGGGGTGCCAGCAGGATGTGATCGCCGCGCTGCCCATCAATCGTTCCCCCCATGGGATAACAGATGAGCCCTGCCTCAAAGCTATGCTTTTTCAGCGCCTTATGCACAGCCCTTTCGGGCGGGAAAGGGTCTTTGGTCTCGCGGTCCTGGACAATTTCTATGCCGCGGAAAAGGCCGCGACCGCGGATGTCGCCGACGTGCGGGTGCTGGCCAAAGGCGCGCTCCAACGCCGCTTGCAGCATCTCCCCTTTCTGAGCCACTTGCGCCACCAGCCCCCCGTCCGTGAGCTTGCTCAGCACCGCCAGGCCCGCGGCACTTGCCGTTGGATGGCCAAGATAGGTGTGGCCGTGTTGGAAAAAGCCGCTGCCTTGCTCTATCGCCTCATAAATCTTGGCACTGCACAGCATCGCACCAATCGGCTGATACCCGGCACCCAGGCCCTTGGCGATGGCCACGATGTCAGGACGTACCGCGTCTTGCTCGCTGGCAAAGAGGGTGCCGGTACGGCCCATGCCGCACATGACTTCATCTAAGATCAACAAAACACCGTAGCGATCGCAGATCTCGCGCACGCGTTTGAAATAGCCCTCGACAGGGGGCACCGCCCCTGCCGTTGCGCCGACGACAGGTTCTGCGACAAAGGCGAAAACGCTATCTTCTCCAAGCCGCTGGATCTCAGTCTCTAACTCGTTTGCGACGCGCTGGCCGTAGGCAAACTCACTCTCGTCATCCCGCTTGCCGCGGTAGGCAAAGCACGGCGCGATATGCGTGGTCTCCACCATGAGCGGTGCAAAGGGCGCGCGCCGCCAGGCGTTTCCGCCCGTCGCTAATGCCCCCAGGGTATTGCCGTGATAGCTTTGCCGCCGTGCAATCACATGCCGCCGCTGCGGCTCGCCGATTTCAACAAAATACTGGCGGGCGAGCTTGAGGGCGGCTTCCATCGCCTCTGACCCGCCAGAGACCAGATAGACCCGGTCTATCCCTTCTGGCGCATGCCTGATCAGTTTGTCGGCGAGCCTCTCTGCTGGCTCGGATGTGAAAAACCCCGTGTGTGCAAACGCAATGGACTCCAATTGATCCTTGATCGCCGCCGTGACGTCTTGGTCGCCGTGCCCCAAACAAGAAACAGCGGCACCGCCTGAGCCGTCGAAATAGCGTTTGCCGTTTGTGTCGTAGAGATACACGCCCTCGCCGCCGGAAACGGTGGGCAAGGATGCCTTGGTGTGTCTTGGAAAAACATGTGACATGCGCTCACAAATGGCACAGGTCGGCGCGGTGCTTCAACTGAAACGCGCGCCCGTCAAGGGCTGGGCGCATTATCGTGCCGAGACGTGCAGGGGCACGCCCGGGCCGCGCTGTGCTCAGAGCAGAACCTCACACCAGAATTTCTCCCGTAGGCCCGCCGTCTAGCCGTGTGATGTGCGGCGCTATGCCCACCGGGAAGACCTTGCGCACAAGCGGATCATGCCCCGGCACGATCAAGCGCGGCGCGGAGGCCAAATGCTCCAACGCGGAAAAGCCGTCCAACATCTCTTGCAGATCGACCACGATCGGGAAAGGCTTGCGGTGGATGAGATTTTCATAAAAATGCGCCGCGTCCGAGGCCAGGACCAGCCAGCCCGCTCGCGTTCGAACGCGTACGGCTTGCAGCCCGCGCGAGTGCCCGCCAATGCAGTGCACGCTCACCCCGTCAGCGATCTCTGCCGCCCCGCTGTAGAACGCGACCTTGCCGCGGTAAAGCCGCTGGATCACCTCGCAGACATGCGCTGCCGTGAACGGCATGCGCAGCGTGTCGTGGCACATGCAGGGTCCGGTCGCATATGTCATCTCCGAGGCTTGCAGATGCAGCCGCGCTTGCGGGAAAAGCTGCAGCCCGCCCGCGTGATCGTAGTGCAGATGCGTCACGATAATATCGGTGATCCTATCTGGCGTCAGGCCAAGCGGTTCGAGAGCCGTGGGGGGATCCATCCGGATGGGGCGGCCCCGGGCCTCAGCTTCGGCATGATCATAGCCTGTATCGACCAGGATCACCTCCGCATCGCGCTGCAACACCCACATGAAGTAGTCCATCGCGTGGGGCGCGTCGTGATTGTCGTCAAAGATAAAGCTGTCGCGCCGCGTGCGCGCGTTGCGATCCGCATACTTCACCGCGTGCACTTCCCACGTGCTCACCGATATACCTTTTCAAAAATCTGGACGGATTTGTTTGCGATCATAGGCGCTGCGGCAGCATCGAAGCTGTGAAAGTGCGGCGTCTCAAGATGGGCGTCGAATGCGGCGCGGTTGATGTATAGCTCATAGAGAAAAATCGTGTCGCCGCTTCGACATACGTCAAACTGGTGGCAGCCATGCTCTTTGGTGCGGGAGGCTTTGGCATTCTCTCGCACCAACGGCAAAAACGCCGCCATGTCCCCAGGATGCACCTCAAATACGACAGTCACCGCGAACATGTATCCTCCTTTGACCTGCGGCGACGGCCAATCGCCAACCCGCCTTGACAGCTTGCCAATTTATCAGCGCTGATCAATGACAGATAGAGGTTGCGGCGACTTGTGTATTCATTAATGTATGCATTGTCAAATCGCCCCTCTGTGCGAAAGACACTGAGCCGCCGAAGGTGGGAGGACTATGAAAAAAGACTTTACGATCGCCGTCTTTCCGGGCGACGGAATTGGACCCGAGATTACGGTGCCAACGGTCGATCTTCTTTTGGAGATGTCGAATGCCGCAAAGAGCTACCGGCTGCGGGTCAGAGAAGCCCAGGCCGGCGCTGCTCATTTTGCCGAAACCGGAGAAGCCCTGCCCGAAGCCTCGCTCGCTGCGGCACGGCAGGCGGATGCGATTTTGCTCTCAGCCATGGGGCTGCCGGATGTCCGTTATGCAGATGGGACAGAGATTTCTCCGCAGATTGATCTGCGCAAGGCGCTCACTCTCTTTGCAGGCGTGCGGCCTGTGACAGTGCGGGCAGGCGCGCCGACGCCGCTTACACTGCCCGAGGGGCGCGAGATTGACTTTGTCTTGATCCGCGAAAGCACGGAGGGGCTGTTTTATTCGCAAGGCAACGGCACGGTTGAAAAAGACGAAGCGCGCGAGACTTTGCGCATCACCCGCAACATCTCCGAAAAACTCTTCCGCTTCGCTTTTGAACTCGCTCAGACGCGCAAAGACGCGGGGCGCGGTCCGGGCCGGGTCACCTGCGTGGACAAGGCCAACGTCTTCCGCGCCTTCGCGTTTTTCCGCAAAATCTTTGATGCGGAGGCGCAACGGCACCCCGGCCTTCTAGCCGATCATGCGTATGTCGATGCAACAGCGCTTTGGATGGTGCAAAAGCCGTGTGATTTTGACGTCTTGGTGACAGAAAACATGTTCGGCGACATTCTTTCCGATCTTGGCGCTGGCTTGATGGGCGGTCTCGGGCTGGCCCCCTCTGCAGACATCGGGCTTGATCATGCGGTCTTCCAACCCTGTCACGGCTCCGCCCCTGACATCGCGGGCGAAGGTGTGGCAAACCCATTCGCGATGATCCTTTCCGCCGCGATGATGCTCGACTGGCTTGGGCTCAGGCATGATCACGCGGAGATGGCCGCCGATGGAAAGCGCCTGCGCGAAGCGGTGGAGCGTGTCATTTCGCAAGGCGACGCGCTGACCCGCGACATTGGCGGCACCGCCAGCACCACGGAAGCCGCGCAGGCCGTCAGCGCGGCCCTTCATGGCAGAGCTTAAGGTTGCCTGCCTCGGGGCAGGATACTTTAGCCAGTTTCACTATCAAAGTTGGCGCCGGATCGACCGGGTGCGGCTCGTTGGCTCTTGTGACTGCGCGCTGACAAAAGCCAAGGCCACGGGGCTGCCCGCCTTCAGCGATCTGGCGCAAATGCTCGTCGCAACAGAGCCCGACGTCCTCGATATCATCCTGCCGCCCGGGGCACATGCCGCGGCCATTGAGACGGCGCTTGAAGCCAGTGTGAAAAAGATCATATGCCAGAAGCCTTTTTGCCAATCGCGCGACGAGGCCGCAAGGATCTCAGAGCGCGCGCGGTCCGTCGGTGCCACCATCGTTGTGCACGAAAACTTCCGGTTTCAGCCTTGGTACCGTAGGATCCGAAGGGCGCTGCAGGAGGAGATCTTGGGCAACGTGCTTCAGGTCACCTTTCGGCTGCGACCCGGGGATGGCCAAGGTCCGCACGCCTACCTCGACCGGCAGCCCTATTTTCAGAAAATGCCAAGGTTTCTAATCCACGAAACGGGGGTGCACTGGATCGACACGCTGCGGTTCTTGCTGGGCGACCCGAACGCCGTCTATGCCGATCTGCGCCAGATCAATCCGGCCATTGCGGGCGAAGATGCAGGTTTTGTCCTCTTCGACCACCCCGGCGGGGTGCGCGCGCTCTTTGACGGCAATCGCTTGCTCGACCATGCGGCAGAAAACAAGCGGCGCACCATGGGTGAGGGTCTTGTCGAGGGTACCAAAGGCACCATCAGCTTGCTGGGTGACGGATCGCTTTGGCAGCGTTCGTTGGGGACACGGTCAGAGACCTGCCTGCTGAGCCCGGATGTCAGTGAGGGGTTTGGAGGGGACTGCGTGCATGCGCTCCAAACCCATGCCGTGAACGGGTTCTTAGATGGCTCGCCCCTCGAAAACCGGGCCGAAGACTACTTGAAGGTGCTCGAAATCGAAGATGCGGTCTATCGCTCCGCCCAGCAGGGTTCAAAGATCAGCCTAGCGCCTTGATCCCGTCAGTGCGGTTGCGCGTTGCGCATCAACGGCAGTACGGGCCTGAGCGATAGCGCGCTGTATCGAAATGAAAGTGATCCCGGTGGAAGCGGTTCGCATTTGGCCCCAGAACCGTGCCAAACGGCCCGCAAGCCTGCCGGTGCACCTGCCGCATCGCCTTGCTGTAGGCTGGCGCGTTCCAGCCCTGCAGAACGCTCACCTCTGTGCCGTTGGAAAGGCGAAAGCCCGAGACATCAATCGCCCGACCCTTGCCGTGTTCGGAAAGTCGGGCACCTTTTTGATTGTTGCGCGTCCGGCAAGCGTAGTGGGCGGCCACACGCACGGACTGGAGCCCCCCACCTTTGCGCGCAAATGCGGGTTTGGCCGCGGTCTCAAGCCAGGTTTTGAAGGCGGCGGCAGTGGGGCAATCCATCACGGCGCGTTGGCTAAGCCTGATGCCCGCCACTTCGCGCACCCGCACTGCATTTTCGATCAAGCAACCTGGCAAACGGCCGGTGACGCGGCCCACGATCTCCCCCTGGATCGACACATCGTCGCAGACAGCACCCCGGCGCTTCAGACGCTCCGCCTTGCGCCCCTCGCGCACGGCAGCAGCAGAGCGAAAGGCGGGACGCAGCGATGCAAAAAGACCGCCGCGCTTGACAGCATTGTTTTGGATCTCATTCCTTTCAGGCGGCCGGATTGCGCCGCTTGGCGCGAGGGCGACGGCCCGCACACCCAGAGGGCCGCCCCGCTCAACTGGCCGAAGCGATGCCTCTGGTGCTGCGGCAAACCCGGGTCCGGTCAGGAGCAGAAGAGCACAGCAAAGCGCCGCCCATCTCATGCGCTGCCCCCATCCCCGCGACCGAAGTTTGGGATGGCCGTGTCCTGCCCCGCTTCAATGATCCCACGACGAATGGCGCGCGTTCGGGTAAAGTAATCATGCAGATGGTCTCCATCGCCCTGCCGGATGGCCCGCTGCAGCGCAAAAAGCTCTTCAGTGAAGCGTCCCAAGATCTCCAGCGTTGCTTCCTTGTTGGTCAAAAAGACATCGCGCCACATCGTTGGGTCAGAGGCGGCGATCCGCGTGAAGTCGCGAAAACCGGCGGCCGAGTATTTGATCACTTCGCTGTCGGTCACGCGGCGCAGATCGTCGGCAACGCCCACCATAGTGTAAGCGATCAGGTGCGGCGCATGGCTCGTGACCGCCAAAACGAGATCGTGGTGGTCGGCGTCCATCTCATCGACATTCGCCCCCATGCCTTCCCAAAGCGTACGCAGTTGCGCGACCGCCGCGGGATCGGATCCCTCAGCGGGCACGATGAGGGTCCAACGGTTGTCAAAGAGCTGCGCAAACCCTGCGCGCGGGCCAGAGTGCTCCGTCCCAGCGACGGGATGCGCCGGAACGAAATGCACCGTCTTGGGAAGGTGCGGCCCGACCGCGTCCAGGACATCGCGCTTGACCGAGCCTACGTCTGACACTGTCGCGCCAGGCTTTAATGCCGGTGCCATTTCGGCTGCAACAGCAGCCATGACGCCCACCGGCACGCATAAGACGATGAGATCCGCGCCTTCGACAGCTTCTGCTATGCTGTCGCAAACCCGGTCGCAAAGGCCAATCTCGCGCGCGGTGTCGCGGGTCTCAGCAGAGCGGGCAAAGCCGGTGACCTCGGCCGCGAGACCGCCCCGCCTCATTGCCCAGTACATCGAGGATGCAATGAGCCCCAGGCCGATCAAGGCCACGCGGTTGTAGATCACGGGCATGCAGCGTCCCGCCATCGGCGCAGGCTGTCGATCACCCGACCTGTCTGGTCTGGGTCCCCAACCGTGATCCGCAGTCCTTCGGGAAAGCCGTAACCCGCGACCGCGCGCACCAAGATTCCATCTTGCCGCAGCGCGTCTTCCGCTGATTGCGCGGCGTCTTGATCGGCAAAGCGCGCCAAAACGAAGTTGGTCTCAGAGGCATCGCAGGCGATGCCAAGTTGACCCAAGGCCCCGATGAGACGCGCACGCTGATCTGCATTGAGGGCCACGCAATCGGCAACCCACTGTGTATCGCGCACCGCGGCTTCCGCGGCGGCCAGTTGCACCACCGAGAGGTTGAAGGGTTGGCGGATGCGCGTCATCACATCGATCAACTCTTGCGGCCCGTAGCCCCAACCGATGCGCAACCCGCCCAATCCGTAGATCTTTGAGAAGGTGCGGGTCATGATGACGTTGGGGCACCCTGCGGCGTGTGCGGTGCCACCGTCATAGCCTTCGGCGTATTCAGTGTAGGCCCCGTCGATGACGAGGATCACATGGCTCGGCAGATCCTCAACCAGCCGGTCGAGATCAGCCTCGCCCAGCCGGGTTCCCGTCGGATTGCCGGGGTTGGTAAGCAGCACGATGCGGGTCTTGGCGGTCACCGCATCAAGGATCGCATCCACATCAACAACGCGCTCTTTTTCCGGCACGCAGACCGCCGTCGCGCCCGCCATGTGGATCAGTACCGGGTAAAGCGAGAATCCATGAGCGGTGTGGATGATCTCATCTCCGGGCCCCGCGAAGGCCTGGGTGACGAATTGCAACACCTCGTCAGAGCCCACGCCGCAGAGGATCCGGGCGGGATCAAGGCCCCAAATCTCTCCAATCGCTGTGCGGAGCGCCGCGTGATCGGTCGACGGGTAGCGATGCATCTCGCGCGCCGCCGCCCCAGCTGCCTCAACTGCGGCGGGCACCGGGCCGAGCGGGTTCTCGTTTGAGCTGAGCTTGAGCACGTCCGCGCGGCCCGGGATCGCAGATTTGCCGCCTTGATAAAGCGCAATCTTCATGATGCCAGGCTGCGGCGTGATTTTGTTCATTTCTGCATCCCTGTCGTGATCTGCGCCGTTTTAGCCTCAGCACCCCGGGGCTGCCAGCGGCAAATGCAAAGGGCTGCGGCGATATCCCGCCGCAGCCCACATTAGGGTACCAGGAACTTGGCCTGTGGTCTTAGTTCTTGGCGTAGAATTCGACGACGAGGTTGGGCTCCATAATCACCGGATAGGGCACATCACCCAAGGAAGGTGTCCGCACAAAGGTCGCGGTCATCTTTGAATGGTCCGCATCAATGTAGTCAGGCACATCGCGCTCAGGCAGTTGCACCGCCTCCAGGATCGCCGTCATCTGTTTGGAGCGGTCGCGCACCTCGATGATGTCGCCCTCTTTCACGCGGTAGGACGGGATGTTAACTTTTTTCCCGTTCACCCGCAAATGGCCGTGGTTCACAAACTGCCGGGCCGCGAAGATCGTTGACACGAACTTTGCGCGGTAGACGATCGCGTCCAAGCGGCGCTCCAACAGGCCGATCAGGTTCTCACCGGTGTCACCCTTCACCCGCTCCGCCTCAGCGTATATCCGGCGGAATTGCTTTTCCGTCAGATCGCCGTAGTACCCTTTGAGCTTCTGTTTGGCGCGCAGCTGAATCCCGAAATCGCTGAGCTTACCTTTGCGGCGCTGACCGTGCTGGCCGGGCCCATACTCACGACGATTTACAGGGGATTTTGGGCGACCCCAGATGTTCTCTCCCATCCGGCGGTCAATCTTATGTTTGGCAGCAGTGCGTTTGGTCACGGCTGTTCTCCTTCCGTTTCTGGCCGCACGCAGGCGGCTGATGAAAGGCGTTGTCCTTTGAGCGGTTGCTCCGACAGGCATCCCCTCGCGGGGGCCACCAACACCAATGCGCGGGCGGATACATTGGCGATCAGGGCAGAGTCAATAGATCCCAGGGCCCATGCATCAAGATGCGCCGTGCCCCTGGCATATCTGGTGTCGCGGGCAAGTCACCAGGTGATCATTGACCAAACCACAGGCCTGCATCCAGGCGTAGACAATGGTCGGCCCGCAGAATTTGAACCCTGCGGACTTGAGATCCTTTGAGATCTGCTGAGACAAATTCGTTTTGGCGGGCACCTCGGCAAGGCAAGCCCAGGTGTTGATCAGTGGCCGGTCGCTGACATAGCGCCAGATGAAACGATCAAAACCCATCTCTCGCTCCAGTTTTTGCCAAGCGCGCGCGTTGGAAACCGCGGCCTCAATTTTACCGCGATGGCGGATGATACCCGGATCCAGTAACAGCCGCTCAACGTCCGCAGCACCCCAGCCTGCGATGACATCGGGATCGAAACCCTGAAACGCCTGCCGAAAATTGTCTCGCTTTTTAAGGATTGTGATCCAACTCAGCCCCGCCTGAAAGCCGTCGAGGATCAACTTTTCCCAAAGTGCGCGGCTGTCGTACTCCGGCACGCCCCACTCGGTGTCATGATAATCAAGATAAATCTGCTCTGGCCCGGCCCAACCGCAACGTTCCATCGTGCCCTCTTATGCCAAACTGTGCAGCCGTCGAAAATTCACTCAAAATCCCCTCTTTAACAAGCCATTATGACTCTGCGCTGCAATATGCGTCGACTTCAAAGAAATGGATCACCGTGGTCAGCCGTTTGAAAAGCCGTCTTTCTGATGTTCCCGCAGGCGGGCATAGCCCGTTGGATTTCGCCGTCGCCAAGCGTGATGCTGGCGTGATCTCCATGGTGGAGGATGCCATCGCGCACAAGCAAACCCTGCTTGCGTATCAGCCGATTATGCGGGGTGCCGATCACGGGAAAGTGGCTTTTTACGAGGGGCTTATCCGCATTTTGGATGAGACAGGTCGCATTATTCCGGCGAAAGACTTTATGCCCTCCATTGAGGCAACCGAGCTTGGTCGTGAGATTGACGTCATTGCCCTGCGGATGGGGCTGAATGCGCTGCGTACCAACCCTGGCCTCCGCCTCTCGATCAACATGTCGGCCCGTTCAATTGGCTATTCAGCCTGGAACAAAACGCTGCAGCGTCACATCAAACAGGATGCAACGATTGGTGAGCGTCTGATCCTTGAGATCACGGAGAGTTCGGCGATGCTGGTGCCGGAACTCGTCGTGGATTTCATGGATGATTTGCAGCCGCACGGCGTTTGCTTTGCCCTGGATGATTTTGGCGCGGGCTATACCGCCATTCGCTACTTCCGCGATTTCTTTTTCGATATCTTGAAGATCGACGGGCAGTTTATACGCGGCATTGCACATAACGCGGACAACCGCGCGATTACGGCGGCACTGCTCTCCATTGCCGAGCATTTTGAGATGCTAACCGTCGCAGAAAGCATCGAGAATGCTGATGATTGCGCCGTCTTGACCGAGATGGGCGCGGACTGCCTGCAAGGATACTATTTCTGCGCGCCCACGACACAGCCATCTTGGATGCCCGGACGCCAGTCGCACACGGGCTAACAAGGTGCGCGCCCACAGGAACCACCGGTCATCTTCGTCGCCCTCCAATTCCAACCGATGATCAGCACTGCTGCTCAAGGCGTTGAGTTGCTGCGCACTGCCGCTTCCTGTAAGACGGCTCCAGAAGGTGGGGGAGCCATGCCGGAACAGCACAGCCGGGACGGAAAGTGACCTCTGCCAAGGAAGAGAGGAACAGATCATCCATGACCAACGTCGTCATCGCATCCGCCGCACGTACTGCCGTAGGCAGCTTTGGGGGCGCGTTCGCCACCACGCCCGCACATGATCTTGGGGCCGCTGTGCTCAAAGAACTGCTGGCGCGCGCGGGCGTCGCCGCCGAAGATGTCTCAGAGACGATACTCGGTCAGGTGCTGACAGCCGGTCAGGGCCAAAACCCCGCGCGTCAGGCACATATCAACGCTGGTCTGCCGAAAGGAAGCGCAGCTTGGGGTATCAATCAAGTCTGCGGCTCAGGTCTGCGGGCTGTCGCAATCGGGGCGCAGCACATTCGATTGGGTGATGCAGAGATTGTCGCCGCGGGGGGTCAAGAGAGCATGACGCTGTCTCCCCACGCACAGGCCATCCGCGCAGGCCAAAAGATGGGCGATATGAAACTCATCGACACCATGATCAAGGACGGACTCTGGGACGCGTTTAACAATTACCACATGGGTCAAACCGCGGAAAACGTTGCCGAAAAATGGCAAATCAGTCGCGACGACCAAGACGCTTTTGCCGTGAGTTCGCAAAACAAGGCCGAAGCAGCTCAAAAAGCCGGTAAATTCAAAGATGAAATCGTCGCCTATAGTGTACCGGGCCGCAAAGGCGATACGGTTGTAGAAGACGACGAATACATCCGCCACGGCGCAACCATTGAAGCGATGGCAAAACTGCGCCCTGCCTTCTCCAAAGAGGGTTCAGTCACCGCCGCAAACGCATCTGGTCTTAATGACGGCGCTGCAGGCGCGCTTTTGATGAGCGCCGATGAGGCGGAAAAGCGTGGCATTGAGCCTCTGGCCCGCATCGCCTCTTACGCAACTGCCGGGCTTGATCCAGCGATCATGGGGGTTGGACCGATTTATGCCTCTCGCAAAGCCCTTGAAAAGGCGGGATGGAAGGCGGAGGATCTCGATCTCGTCGAAGCAAATGAAGCATTTGCCGCGCAAGCCTGCGCCGTGAACAAGGACATGGGCTGGGACCCGGCGATCGTAAACGTTAACGGCGGTGCCATTGCCATCGGTCACCCGATCGGGGCCTCTGGCGCGCGGATCCTCAATACGTTGCTTTACGAAATGAAGCGTCGTGACGCCAAAAAAGGCCTTGCAACGCTTTGCATCGGGGGCGGTATGGGTGTTGCTATGTGTCTTGAGCGCGCCTAAAACGCGGCGACGCCCAAGAAAATTGCGCGCCACGATCTGAACAAATCGAAAATGACTATCGGAGGAACCCAATGTCCCGTGTCGCACTCGTCACAGGAGGCAGCCGAGGTATCGGTGCCGCCATATCAAAAGAACTGAAAAGCGCAGGCTACAGCGTCGCTGCGACCTATGCGGGCAACGATGAGGCCGCCGCCGCCTTTACGGATGAGACCGGGATTAAGACCTACAAATGGAATGTCGCAGATTATGAAAGCTCAAAAACCGGGCTGGAGCAGGTGGCGACAGACCTGGGTCCGATCGACATCGCCGTGGCAAACGCCGGCATCACGCGCGATGCGCCTTTTCACAAAATGACGCCAGAGCAGTGGCACCAGGTGATCGATACCAACCTCACGGGCGTGTTTAACACGGTGCATCCGCTTTGGCCGGGAATGCGTGAGCGGAAGTTCGGCCGCATCGTGGTGATCTCGTCAATCAATGGCCAAAAAGGCCAGTTCGCGCAGGTCAACTACGCCGCCACAAAGGCGGGCGATCTCGGGATCGTCAAATCTTTGGCCCAAGAGGGAGCCCGCGCAAACATCACGGCAAATGCTATCTGCCCCGGATACATCGGCACGGACATGGTGATGGCCGTGCCAGAAAAGGTCCGCGAGAGCATCATCGCCCAGATTCCAGCCGGACGCTTGGGCGAGCCCGAAGAGATCGCCCGCTGCGTAAAATTCCTTGTGTCGGACGATGCGGGCTTTATCAACGGTTCAACAATATCCGCCAACGGAGCACAGTTCTTCGTCTAGCGAAGACGCCCATACGGGCGGATGAGCGGCGCGGTTGGTCTTATGGCACTGACCGTGCCGCTCTCCTTCGCAAGTCACACTACCTTCTGTTTGAAAACAACCAGTTCCAAGCTTGCATTACGGCTTCAGCGCGCGCTTCATGCGCCCGGCGATACGCGGTTTGATAGGTCTTTTGTGTGATCTGCGTTCTCATTGGTCTATCCTTTACGTCGCTGGTGCTTGCTATTGATCTCAATATGGTCAAAATGCACCGAGCCGACAAACGAGACTTTTCGACGCTTCACACAAGAATAACTTAAGTGAGTATGGCTGTTCCTCTGCCTCCTTTGACTGCCCTACGCGCTTTCGATGCCGCCGCGCGGCACATGTCATTTGCGAAAGCAGCGGAGGAGTTGCACGTCACGCCCGCGGCTCTGAGCTTCCAGATCAAATCTCTTGAAGATCACCTCGGCACCCCTCTGTTTCGCAGGTTGAACCGAGCCGTTGAACTTACCGAAGCGGGGCGCGCTTTGGCCCCGGACGCACAAGAAGCCTTTGAAACGCTGACCAAAGGCTGGCGCGCCGCACAGCGCACGCAGGATAAGCGCTCGCTGACGATCACCGCGGGTCCGGCTTTCACGGCCAAATGGCTGGCCCCGCGGCTCTTCGCCTTCGCGCAGGAACATCCCGATATCGAACTGCGCTTTTCTGCGTCGCTCCGACGCCTGGACTTGACCCGAGACGATGTAGATGTCGCTATTCGCTTCGGCTATGGCCCCGATCCGGGTCTCTACTCAAATCCGCTGGCGGAAGAATGGGTGACACCGGTCATGCTGCCTGAAATGGCGGCGCGGTATCCGAGCATCAAAGATCTGGCGCATGCTGTCCTCATCATAGACGAATCGATCAGCTTTCTGGACCGGCCCGTGGGGTGGGAAGCGTGGTTCCAGGCTATGGGGAAGGCCGCTGTCATGCCACACGGCCCACGCTTTTCACAGGCCGATCACGCCATCGACGCCGCTCTGGCAGGGATCGGTGTGGCGTTAGGGCGCCGTGCGCTGGTGATTAAAGACCTTGCCGAAGGACGCTTGGTCGCGCCTTACGGATCGGTGCTCATGACCGGTGCCCGCTTTCGCTTCCTGTGCCTGCAGGGTGCCGAGACACGCCCGCAAATTGCCGCTTTTGAGGCTTGGATGCTGCGTGAGATCCAGAAGACCGCGCCGATTGCCGAGAGCTTTGCCGAAGTCATCTGGGAAGGGGCCGCGTGAGCCGCGCACGCGCGACAGCAATCGGGTTTGTTGCCGTGTTGTTCTGGGCGCTTCTGGCCCTATTCACGGTCGGTGCGGCACCGATGCCACCGTTCCTGCTGAACACTGTTTGCTTTGTCATCGGCGGTACCCTCGGGCTGATCTGGGCCAAGGCGACGGGCAGTCTGTGTCTCCTAAGAAATGTGCCCATCCGCATCTATGTCTTTGGCACCTTTGGCCTTTTCGGATATCACGCGCTCTATTTCTCCGCGCTCCGACTGGCACCCGCGGCGGAGGCTGGTCTCATTGCCTATCTCTGGCCGCTCTTGATCGTTCTCTTCTCCGGTCTGTTGCCGGGCGAGCGATTGCGCAAAGGTCACATCGTCGGGGCGCTTGTCGGCTTTGCGGGTGCGGCACTGATCATCAGCGGGCGCGGCGTAAATCTCTCCGCGGACGCCGCCGCTGGCTACACGCTTGCGCTGCTCTGCGCACTCACCTGGTCTGGATACTCTGTCCTGTCCCGGCGGCTCGGCGATGCACCAACCGCAACCGTTGCTGTCTTTTGTCTCGCCTCTGCAGCGTTGTCTTTGCCGCTTCATCTGATCTTTGAACAGACCATATGGCCCGCGGATGCCATAGGCTGGCTCAGCGTCATCGGCCTTGGCCTGGGGCCGGTGGGGGTCGCGTTTTTCGTCTGGGACGTTGGGGTCAAGCAGGGCGATATTCAACTGCTCGGCACAAGCTCTTACGCCGCACCTTTGCTGTCCACACTGATTCTCGTCCTCTTTGGCGTGGCCGACCCAAGCGTAACCCTGTTTTGGGCGGCACTCATGGTCACCGGCGGGGCAGCCATCGCCGCGCGCGCCAGCTTCTCATCTGAGAAAGGCTAGCTCGAAAGCCTCACGATTTCCTCTTTCAATCGGAGCTTTTCTTTTTTCATTGTTGCAACTTCTAGACCATCAATTCCGGGGGCACGTTGTGCTGCCTCCACTGCCTCGCTCATCTCTTGATGCTTCTTTTTCAGAACCTCTAGATGTGCGTCGAAAGCCATAAAATCCTCCTCGAAGTGGGTTTGCATTTTGAGTGGATCACAGAAACCCAAATCTGTCACGCCGCCCTGCAGAATAGCCCGGAAAGTGGTAAAATTATGGTAAACAGCGCCTAGAAGTAGAGCGGGCTGCCTGCGCGCAGGGCAGCGGCAATCTCCGGGGTGTAGTCATCAGCGTCGCTTTGGTGCGTCGACCCGCTGTGCAGAATCCGCGCGGCATGCAGCCTGAAGGCGGCACGTCCGTTTTTGCGCGCCCGCAAGATCATTCGGTCGGGCCTGCGGCCCTGCCGTGCAGCCAGCGGAAGTACTTCGATCGAGCCCATCCCTGACGGCAGCGCGGCAAGGATCTCCGGCAAACGCTCGGTCAGGTGGATGAAATGCATCAGCCCCTTGGGGGCCAGGCGTTTTGCCGCCGTCCCGACCCACTCTGCCAAGGGCGTGTTTTCGGCATGCGCTGCCTCCCGCAGGAGATCTTGCGAAGAGATTGAGGCCCCGCGATCAAAGTAGGGCGGGTTTGCGAGGACATGGTCAAATTGTCGCTGACGCAGGTCCAAAGGCAACGCGGTGATATCTGCCTCAACGACCTTCAGCCTCCCTACCCCATTGCGTCGGGCCAAGGCCGCGTAAGCCGGGTCGCGCTCCACGCCGGTGAGCGATAAGCCCTCAATGCGCTGGCCAAGACACAGGATCGCCGCACCAGCGCCGCAGCCAAGCTCCAAGACGCGCTCACCACTTATCGCATTGATACAAGCGCTTAGGAGCACTGCATCCACACCCGCGCGATACCCCTGTTTGGGCTGCGACAGCGTGAGCCGCCCCCCCAAAAAGGCATCTTGAGTGATCTCCGCCGCGGTAAATTGGGTCACAGCCCCAGTTCGATGTCATTGTCGAGCAGCACACGCTCAGCGGCGGCGTGATCTTCGGGTCGCACCATCAGACGTCGCGGGAAAATCCCGATGCCGCCTTCTAAGACGCTCATGTTTACGTCCATCTCGAAGCAGTCTATACCCTCACCTCTGAGGAGGGCCTGGGCAAAGGCGACAACCGTCATGTCCGTGCTGCGTAAAAGTTCCTTCATTTCAGTGGTGTGCGCCAATGAGCAATGTTTGTCGAGACCAAAGGCACGGCGCGGATGGGTGTGCGGATGAACACTGACGTTGCGCTAAAGCCGCATGACCGGCTCGCTGCCTATCTGAGCGATGACTTGGCCGCGGTCGCCACCTTGATCCGCGAACGTATGGCCTCAGAGCATGCGCCACGGATCCCTGAAGTGACGGCGCATCTCATTGAAGCTGGCGGCAAACGTTTGCGTCCCATGCTGACCATCGCTGCGGCGCGGATGTGTGGCTATGGCGGAGCGCACCACGTGCATCTTGCCGCGACCGTTGAGTTCATCCACACGGCGACGCTTCTGCACGACGATGTGGTGGATGAAAGCCGACAGCGGCGCGGGCGCCCGACGGCCAACCTGTTGTGGGACAATCAGTCTTCTGTTTTGGTGGGCGATTACCTTTTTGCCCGCTCTTTCCAGTTGATGACGGAACCAGGATCCATGCAGGTGATGCGCATCCTCTCAAACGCCGCGGCCACCATTGCCGAGGGCGAGGTTTTGCAACTCACCGCGGCGCGAAATCTGGCAACGGACGAAGGGATCTACCTGCAGGTGGTTCGGGGCAAGACCGCGGCACTCTTCTCTGCTGCAACAGAAGTGGGCGGGGTCATCGCAGGGGCAGATGAGGATACCGTGCGGCGTCTGTTTGACTACGGTGACGCGCTTGGCATCGCGTTTCAGATGGTGGATGACCTGCTCGACTACCGCGGCGAGGCAGGCGTGATTGGCAAAAATGTCGGCGACGATTTTCGAGAGCGGAAACTGACCCTCCCGGTCATCAAAGCGGTGGCTTTGGCGGATGCGGACGAACGCGCGTTTTGGGAGCGCACCATTGAAAAGGGGCGGCAGGAAGATGGCGATCTCGAACGGGCGCTCGATCTGCTGGACAAGCATCAAACGCTCAAAGCGACGGAAGCCGAGGCGCTGAAGTGGGCGAACAAGGCCAAGAAAGCGCTCGCACCGCTGCCCGCGCATGACCTCAAAGACATGCTTGTTAATCTCGCCGATTACGTTGTCCGGCGGATCCGCTAAGAGGCGGCTTTGCTTGAGACGACCCACCAATTCGGATGGTCCCTTCGGATGCGTTCTGCCGCACTCCGACCGTCCCCATAGATCCCAAAACACGTTGATCCCGACCCACTCATCCGCGCGATGAGAGCGTCCGAAAGGGCGTCCAATGCCTCGTTGATTTGCGGAAAAAGGATGCAGGCAGGTGCCTCAAGATCGTTCCGCTGGTTCCCCAGCCAGTCGCAGAATGCAGGCAGATCCGCATCCGCTGCGGAATGGTCACTAAACTGCGGAATGTCCTGTCGCATGGGTCCGTTGGCTTTGCACTCCAGCGCTTCAAAGACAGCAGAGGTGCGCGCCTCCACCCCCGGATTGACCAGGACAAGATCGAAGGCGGGCAAGGGCGGCAGCGGATCAATGATCTCACCGATACCCCGCATTCTGAGCGGCGCAGACACGACACAGGCCAGGACGTCTGCCCCGAGGGAAAGTGCGTGCGCGCGCATGGCTTGGCTTGGCGCAAACTGCTCATCCGCGCCGGTCACCGCGCGCAGCAAAGCGGCTGCATCCGCGGATCCACCACCAATGCCCGCGCCGTGGGGAAGGTTCTTTTCAAGCGTGATGTGGCCCCTGTAGCCCACTGCTTCTGCCGCGCGCCAGACAAGGTTGCGTGCGTCGCGCGGCACGCCGTGGGACATCGGGCCCGTTACGCTGAGGGAAAGGCGATCAGCCGTTTCAAACCACAGCCGGTCCGCAACGTCTTCAGCAAAGACGACCAGCGAGTCGAGTAGGTGGTACCCATCCGCGCGCTGGCCCGTAACGTGTAAAGTGAGGTTGATCTTCGCCGCTGCCCGTGCGTCAGATTTCGTCAGCGGCGACAAGGGGCGGCGCACCTTCTTCTTCCAGGACACTGTCAAGACCAACGTTCAACTTGCGTCTGATGCGATCTGGGTCCGCTTCGGAGTCGCTGCCTCCCTCGTCGATGAAAGACAACGCCCGGCGCCATTGAAATTCCGCCTCGCGGGCGCGGCCCACGGCCCAATACACGTCGCCCAAATGATCATTGATCACGGGATCAACAGGCAAGAGCTCCACCGCCCGCTCCATGTGCCCTACAGCTTCATCGTAGCGCCCTAGACGGTAGAGCACCCAGCCCAAGCTATCCACAATGTAGCCGCTGTTTGGGCTTGCCGCGACGGCCCTCTCAATCATGTCGAGCGCTTCTTCGAGGTTGCGGCGCTGTTCAACCATGGAATAGCCGAGGTAATTCAGCACCTGCGGCTGTTCAGGATTGATGGCAAGGGCAGCGCGGAAGTCACGCTCCATCTCGGCGTCCATGTCTGAGCGTTCATGTGCAATGCCGCGCGTGTAGAACAAGATCCAACGCGCATCTGCCTCTTCGGGCGTGCGTTCAAGTGCCCGGTCATAGGCCGCAATGGCCCCCGCGTAATCGTCCTGAGACCGCAATACATCCCCCAGTTTGGAATGAACCACAGCGAGGGCACCATGGGTGCGGGCCAGTTGTTCCAGCACCTCGACGGACTGATCGCTTTTGCCGGACCGCCTGAGCGCGTCGGCCCGGCCCATCTCCGCCACGTGAAACGCAGGGTCATCTGCTGGGATGGCTTTGTATTCCTCGATGGCCAGCCGGTACTGTCCGAGGTTTTCGAGAAGGCCCGCGGTCAGCAGTAAGGCGTCGACGTGATCAGGGCGCAAGTGACGCGCGATGCGCGCATAGAGCAGGACGTAGTAGTCGCCCGCGTCCTCTGATCGCAGCACCACAGCGAAGGTAAAGAACACCTCTGCGATGCCCGCTGTCACGTTCGGCGCGACGCTCAGCGGGACGTCTCCGCCCGCCTCCAATGCGGCGATCATTGCTTCAAGCTCCGGGTCGGTGTTCTCCCCAAAGCTGGTCCGCAAAACCGTGAGCGCTTCTTCATGGCGGTCGAGATTGGCCAAGACCTGTGCGTGGGCCATGACGCCGCGCCGGGTCTGGCCCGCGGCCCCTGCCCCGGCGTCGCCAAAAATCGCTTCTGCCTGTGCAAACTCACCGATCGCCGCAAAGGCGAGGGCTTTGTGATACATCACAAACCCGCGCATTCCCGCCTCAGCGCCCAACCGATCAAAGGCGGCCATCGCCCCTTCAGTGTCACCGGTTCCCAGCTGCGCCCAGGCCTTGACCAAGCCATCCACCCAGGGGCCGATCCCACTGGTATCTGGCGGCCGCGCCATAAGCGCTTCAAATTCTCCCGAGGCCGCAAGCTCGGACGTGATGACAATCCGCGCTATCTGGCTCGACTGCTTTTGCGCCTCAAGCATCTGGGCAAGGGTCTGCGCTTTCTCCACTTCACCAAGGGCGAGGTTCGCCAGAACGGTGCTTTCCAAAAGTTCGACGTTCTTTGGATCGCGGGCGAGCGCGTTGGTATAGTACCGGGCGGCCTCCCGGTAATCGCTGTTGACGGCGGCGTGCCGTCCCGCAAGATAGGCCCCCGCACTTGTATCTGCTACCGACGACAGGGGCACAATGGCTCCCAAAATCAGAGCGAGTGTGCCAACGCGTAGTTTTCTCAACATGAGGCTGCCTCTTGCTTTTCGAACGAAGCTAGCAGGTCTGCCACCAATCGCAATGCCAGCCTCCACAAGCTAACGGACGTGTGAGGCCGCGCGGCGTGAAAATGGGCAGCATTTGCTGAACGCGAGCATGCTACATGTTAGGATAGTTCGGCCCATCCCCTCCTTGCGGGGTCGTCCAGACGATATTCTGCGCGGGGTCTTTGATATCACATGTTTTACAATGCACGCAGTTTTGGAAGTTGATCTGAAAGCGGGTGTCTTTGCCTTCTTCTTGCACAAACTCATAGACCCCCGCAGGACAATACCGGCTCGACGGGCCCCCAAACTTTTCCCAATCCACCTGAATTGGCACGTCTTTGTCACGCAGGGTCAAATGTGCGGGCTGGCTCTCTTCGTGGTTGGTGAAAGAGAACGACACGTTGGTCAGCCGGTCAAAGCTCAACTTGCCATCGGGTTTAGGGTAGTCGATCACCTTGTGCTTGGAAGCCGGTTCGGTCGCCTCCGCATCTGACTTTCCGTGTTTTAGGGTGCCAAACGGGGAATAGTTCAACAGCGTGGTGCACCACATATCGACGCCGCCCAAAGCCAGCGAGGCCGTGAGGCCCCACTTTGACCACATCGGCTTGACGTTGCGCACTTTTTTTAGATCCGCGCCAATGGGGCCGTCGCGTACGTCAGTTTCGTAGTCAACCAGCTCATCGCCCGACCGGCCCGCCGTGATCGCCGCATGGGCCGCATCGGCTGCCGCGATGCCAGAGAGCATCGCGTTGTGGTTGCCTTTGATGCGAGGGACATTGACCATCCCGACAGAACAGCCCAGCAGCGCCACACCGGGTGCCACCATCTTGGGCATGGATTGATAGCCGCCTTCGGTTATCGCGCGCGCCCCGTAGGCGACGCGCTTTCCACCCTGCAACAGATCAGCCACGAGCTTGTGATGCTTAAAGCGCTGAAACTCCATGTAGGGAAAGACATGCGGGTTCTTGTAGCCCAAATGCACGACAAAACCGACGTAAACTTGATTGTTGTCCAAGTGATAGATGAAAGAGCCGCCGCCCGTGCCACTTTCGCTGAGCGGCCAACCCATCGTGTGGGTGACAGAGCCCTCTTTGTGCTTAGCAGGATCGATCTCCCAAATCTCTTTCATCCCAATGCCGTACTTTTGCGGCTCTTTGCCTTGGCTGAGATCATACTTATCGATCACCTGTTTGGAGAGTGATCCCCTCACACCCTCCGACAAAAAGACGTATTTGCCGTGAAGCTCCATCCCCGGTTCAGTGTCGGGTCCATAAGATCCGTCAGCTTCCAATCCGAAGACACCAGCCACGACACCTTTGACCTCCCCGTTATCGCCGTAAACCAACTCAGAGCATGCCATGCCTGGGAAAATCTCAACGCCCATCTCCTCTGCTTGTTCGGCCAGCCAGCGGCAGACGTTGCCCATCGAGACGATGTAGTTGCCGTGATTGTTCATCAGCGGGGGCATGGGAAAGTTGGGCACGCGGATTTGACCTGCTTCCCCCAGCATGTAAAATTTGTCCTCACGCACAGGAACGGTGACGGGGGCACCCTTCTCTTTCCAGTCGGGCATCAGCGCGTTCAGGCCGCATGGATCCAGTACCGCCCCTGATAAGATGTGCGCGCCGACCTCAGAGCCTTTTTCCAAAACGACAATTTCGCAATCAGGATCCAGTTGTTTGAGGCGAATGGCCGCCGATAGGCCAGCGGGGCCCGCGCCCACGATAACAACGTCATACTCCATAGCTTCGCGTTCGATCTGTACCATACCGCGTGGCTCCTCCCGGCAAACACCCACTTTCATTCCGCTAGCCTAGGTCGGACGTTGACGCAATCAAGACGATACGTAAAATCGCCGCACGCGTATAGCAGGCCACCGCATTGTTTCGAAACGCAATGGAAATCTGGTGGAAAAAACCCGAATGAGCACGCGGTTGCGCAGTCCCTGGCGGTGTTACCGACCGATCACTGCGGTGGCGTGGCCGAGGGATCTGCGTGTTTCCGACAACGCGCGCCCCAGAATGGAAGGCCCCTGCGTGGGACCCTAGTGCCTACCGGGGTAACGACCTTGCTCTTGATCTTTCTACTGGGCGAAGTGCCGATCCATGCGCTTTTCCATCGCCGCTGCCATTCGCCAAACGGATCCCGTTGGACAAGAGCCCAAACCGGAACGCAACCCGGTGCCATGCGCACCGGAACGCTCAGGCCGTTATGAGAAGGCACAGGCTGCGCGGATCCGCCCCAGGATTGATGCAATCCACTTGCAATTCTGCGCCACTTTAGGTCTGATACGTGCGATAGTTTTGACCATGGGTCGCACGCATGCGTGCGTCCTCATACGTGGATACCCATCATGGAAAAGATCCCGATGACCCGCGCGGGCTTCACCGCGCTGGAAACAGAGTTAAAGCAGCTCAAGTCCGAAGAGCGTCCCGCAATCATCAAAGCGATTTCGGAAGCGCGCGAGCATGGGGATCTGTCAGAGAATGCAGAGTACCATTCAGCCAAGGAAAAACAGTCCTTCATTGAAGGCCGGATTAAAGAACTCGAAGGGGCCATTTCACTGGCAGAGGTCATCGATCCCGCCTCGCTTTCCGGTCCGATTAAGTTTGGCGCAACCGTGACGCTGGTCGATGAAGATACTGACGAGGAAAAGACCTATCAGATCGTCGGAGAATATGAGGCCAAGATCGAAAACGGCCTGCTGAATGTAAAGTCCCCCATTGCGCGGGCGCTGATCGGGAAGGACGAGGGGGATACAGTCGAGGTGCGCACGCCTGGCGGCGAGAAGTCCTATGAGGTCCTCAAGATCGTCTACGCATAAGCGGGAGCCGGCCAGTGACCGACACGCCAGCACCAAAGACACAAGGAGATCTGCCCCGCGCGACCCTCGCAGCGCGCCCCACGCCTTTGGGCTTCTATGACAACACCAAGCCGGACCGCATCACCTCGATCGAGGTCATTGCGATCCTTCTCAGTGGGCTTTGGCTGCTAGGCGCGATCTTTTTCTACCTAGTGCTGCCGAACGAGCCAGACGCGCCCCAGGATGTCGATGAGCTGCGCTTTTTGATGACCATGCTGGCCGTGTTCATGCCCGTTGCCATGATTTGGGTTGCGGCCACGGCGGCCAAGGCGAGCCGGGTCATGCGGGAGGAAAGCCACCGGCTGCAAGCAGCGATTGATGCCATCCGGCAGACCTATCTCGCGCAACAGCAAAATGCCAATGTCCGCAGCGAGCCATCGGTTTCGCGTAAACTTGACGAAATTGCAGCCGTGACGCGCAAGACCGAGACCGCATTGGCGACTTTTCAATCTCGCCGCGAAGAGGTCAGTCGGCCCGCGCAAAAACCGCCGCCCCACGCGCCAGAGGACCAGCCCGCCCTTGCCCTTGGGACGCCAGCCGAAGAAATCGCGCCGAAGCTCGCCAATGAGGACTTTATCCGGGCGCTGAACTTTCCCGAGACCGCAGAGGATGAAGACGGTTTTGCGGCATTGCGTCGAGCCTTGCGCGACCGGACAACCTCGCAGCTTGTTCAGGCAGCGCAAGACGTGCTGACGCTGCTCAGTCAGGACGGCATCTACATGGATGACCTCCGACCTGACCGGGCGCGGCCTGAGGTCTGGCGTCATTTCGCGGAAGGCAGCCGCGGGCGCGCGATTGCGCCTTTGGGGGGCATTCGCGACCGCTCGTCCCTGGCGCTCAGCAGCGCACGGATGAAGCAAGACCCGATCTTCCGAGACGCGGCACATCACTTCTTGCGCCTTTTTGACAAGACATTTGCCGTCTTTGCGCCTGAGGCGAGCGATAGCGAAATTTCCGCGCTCGCCGACACGCGCACCGCACGCGCCTTTATGCTTTTGGGTCGCTGCGCCGGGACCTTCGACTGACCCCAAAACCCGCGGTGTTGGGCCGCCACCCCGATGATATGCTTTGTGCCACGAGACATGGGCACCACGCGCAGTTTCAAACGCTGCAGCGGTTTGCCGCTCAAAGACCGTCCTAGAGCTTTTCGGCTTTGACCTGAGCAATCATGGATCGCCAATGTCACGAGTGCGCCGCAGGCGCGGCAGTGCATTGGCGATTCAAGTTCAAGCCGAAACGCTTTAAGCCATGAAACTGCTGTAGGGGATGTATCTCACCGGATCGCCCAGTCGGATTTCCTGCGCGGGCTCTGACAGTTCGACCAGCCCCTCCGCCCAGCTCAACCCGCTGATCCGTCCTGAGCCTTCTGAGGCAAAAACCTCTGCCCGCTCATTGCGGATGCGGGCGCGCAGATACTCACGCCGCCCGGCCTTCTTGGTCTTGGAAAACCCCGCAGGCACGGTGAACCCTTGTGGGACGGACCAGCCTTCGCCCGCCAAGAGCGCAAGCGCGGGACGGGCAAAGATGAGGGTGCAGACCAAAGCTGCCACGGGGTTTCCTGGCAGGCCGAAGATCGGCACGCCATGCCACAGCCCCAGAGCAAGCGGACGGCCCGGTTTGATGGCGACGCGCCAGAGCGCCATTGCACCTGCGTCTTGCAACATCGCGGAGACGTGATCCTCTTGCCCGGCAGATGCGCCACCGCTTGTGAGGATCGCGTCCACATCGGATGTGGCTGCTTCTAGCATGCGCTGCAAGGCCGCCCGATCATCCGGCGCACGACCCAAATCGACGCCCTCATGTCCAAATCGCCGCAAAACGCTCAAGAGCATTGGACGGTTGGCGTCGAAGATCTGCCCGGGTGCTGCGCTTTGCCCCACCTCGACCAATTCATCCCCAGTAGACAGCACGCCCACCCTCAGCGAGGCGCGCGCGGCAAGCGCAGCGCAGCCCGTCGCAGCAAGGAGCGCTTGATCCGCTGGTGTGATACGCCGTCCGGCGCCCAAAATGACATCCCCCGACGAGACGTCCTCACCTGCTTTTCGCGTGTTGGACCCTGCTTTTACAGGACCGGTGAACGTGATCATGTCGCCGACGACCTGAACATCCTCTTGCAAGACCACTGTATCCACGCCCTGCGGCAAGGCCGCTCCCGTGAGAATGCGGATCGCTTTCCCCTCGGGCACCGATGTTGGCGCATCCCCAGCCGCCGCGCGATGCGCCACACAGGTTATCGCATGCAACCCTTCGGCCCGCCCGCCCGCAAAGCCAAAGCCATCGACCGCTGCGTTTGCCAGCGGCGGATTTGCACGCGGCGCAAAAACATCCGTGGCCGCGATACGGCCCAGGCTCTCTTGAAGTGAGACATGCTCGATTTCGGCCACAGGGCTGAGCCGGATCTTCAAAAGCTCAAGCGCTTCTTCGACCGGGGTCCAATGCACGCCCGGCGGCAAAGCAAAGCAGTCATTTCGCAAAGGTGGTGCGCGCAGCGTCGCCTCATGCCCAAGGCCAAAAATCCAGCCTTCTTCAGGTGCAGCGACGCGCAAAATTGCATCAAGCGTCTCCTGGGGGAGCGCTGCGATCTGGCGCGCGACTTCGGCGACTTGCCACGCATCCTTGATCATCCCGCCCGGCGGTGCCCCGACGGTCAGAGAAGGCCAAACCTCGACAAAGGCGATAGGCTGGTCAAGCGGCTCAAAAGGCCAAACCGCCGCACCATGGCTTCGTCTTAGCCTGTTCAGAACCGGCAGCCCCGTAAAAACTTGGCCACCCACCGCGCCCGCACCACCCATTTGCCAACAGGTGAAGGCACCGGCCGCCAGCATCTCGCTGCGCCGCCTTTCGGGGAAAGGATTGGCGTAAGCCGCCTTGGTCTTGGGCAGCCCCTCAATCTCAGCGGTGGGCGGGGCAAACCAAAACGGCCCACGCCCTGCTCCGATCTGCTTGTTAATCTCTCCAGCCAGTGCAAAGCGGTTGTTGGCCTTGGGCGTGTCTTCAAGGTGCGCCTCAAACCAATCCCAAAGCGCGAGCGGGTCGGCCTGACCTGTCAACGCCTGCGCAAATCCTGCTGGATACCCAAAGGGAAAATCGAAGCCAGCAAAGACACGTCTGCCCGCCGCCCGCTCTTGCACGAAAAAATCGGAAAGCCAGCGCTCTGCCACATCCCGATTGCGCAGATAGACCGGTGCCTGTGACAGGCCGGCGCGATGTACACCTGCCCAGATTGCGTCCTTTTTTGGCTTCGCGCCCCGGTCGTTCCCGCCAGACCAATCCACAATCACAATTGTGTCAAACCCGCTCACAACCCCACCTCCGCCAGGATGAAGTTCGCGATGGCGGCCGTGTCGTTGAGATCAAACTGCAACCGTTTCGTTTGAATGGCGGTGTCACTGGCCACAGCACGGATGCGCGGATCCTTCGGCGCGATCAGCGGATGACCTATCTCAGCCCGGTGCACTTCCACTTTCGGATGAGCAGCGCGTTTGTACCCTTCAACCAGCACCAGATCCACAGGGCTGAGCCGGGCGATGAGTTCAGAGAGTGGCGGCTCGGGCGCGCCCCGCAACTCTTGCATCAAGGCCACCCGGTTGCGCGAGGCGAGCAGCACTTCAGCAGCTCCGGCCACGCGGTGCCGGTGGCTGTCTTTGCCCGGGTGATCCACATCGAAACTATGATGCGCGTGTTTGACGGTTGAGACCGTGACGCCTCGGCCGGTGATCTCAGCCACCAGGCGTTCCATCAAGCTTGTCTTGCCCGCGTTCTTCCACCCGACGATGCCGTAAACTCTCATAGCAGCGCCTCTGCCCGCGCAAGGTCCTCGGGGGTGTTGACGTTGAAAAAGGCACTTTCATCGTCAAATAGGGCTACGCTACTGCCGTGCCGATCTGTCCAGACGACAACCTTACGCAGCCCATCGCGCAGCGCGGCCCGCAAGTCTTCACGCAAAGCGGTCGGCCACAGACCAAAGGTCGGATGGCGTAGCGTGCCTCTTTTTGCGTCTGGCGAGGCCGCAAGCACCAGTGGGTGCGCCATCCCCGCGCCCTCCTGCACCAGGTAAGAGACCAAATCTGTTGGGAAAAACGGCGTGTCAGCCGCGACAGTGATCACTGTCTCAGCGTCTTTCTCAGCGGCCCAGTCGAGCCCGGCCAACACACCGGCAAGGGGCCCGGGGTGGCCTGCAACGCTGTCGGGCAGCACGGGCAGGCCAAAGGCGGAGAAGCGCGCAGGATCGCCGTTGGCATTGAGCGCCAGGCCCGCCACTTGAGGCGCAATCCGGTCAATCACCCGCTGGAGCAGGCTTTGCCCGCCCAAGGTCAAGAGCGCTTTGTCACCCCCACCCATGCGCGTGGCGCGCCCCCCTGCGAGGATGACACCCAAAGGCAAAGCCGCTTTCATGCCGCTCCTTTGCGACCGGCTCGCACGGGTTCGTCGGGGACCTGATCCAGATCGGCGTCGCGGATCAGGCGCTCTTCTCCGCTCAAACAGACGAAGCGCTTGCCCTTCAGGCGCCCAATAAGCGTGAGCCCTACTTCGCGCGCAAGCTCCACGCCCCATGCAGTAAACCCCGAACGTGACGCAAGGACCGGGATGCCCATCATGGCCGTTTTAATCACCATTTCTGAGGTGAGCCGCCCCGTTGTATAAAGGATCATGTCGTCGGGCTGCACCTTTTCTGACAGCATCCAGCCAGCGATTTTGTCGACCGCGTTGTGGCGTCCCACGTCTTCCATGTAGACCACCGGACGCGCCCCCTGGCATAGCACCGTGCCATGGATCGCCCCCGCCTCAAGATAGAGAGAGGGGGTGCGGTTGATCTTAGCAGACAGTGCATAGAGCGCTGAGGTCGCGAGCCGCGTGTCAGCCAAGGCAACGTCCTGCAAGCCTTCCATCATATCGCCAAAGACCGTGCCGACGGCGCAGCCGCTCGTGCGGGTCTTACGCTGCATCTTGGCCTCATAATCGGTCACCCGCGCCGTGCGCACGACCACCGTCTCAAGCTCTTCGTCATAGTCCACCCCGGTAATCTCGTCATCATCACGCAGCATCCGCTGATTGCGCAGAAATCCGAGTGCGAGATAGCCGGGATAGTCGCCAATCGTCATCGCGGTAACGATTTCCTGCGCATTGAGAAAGATCGTGAGCGGGCGCTCCTCGACCACTGAGATCGTGGTCTCATCGCCGCTGTGGTCAAGGCCGCGGACCTTGCGTGTCAGTTTGGGTGCCGCCGGATCGGGAGCGATGAGATAATCGCGCACATTTGGGTCTTGGGCCAATTGTATCCCTCGCATGCAGACGATACGTCTTGCCGGGTACTTTAGGGTGTTCCAATGGCCTTCACCACAGCGAAATCCGCCTATTTGCGCGGCCTTCTGGACGGCGCTCCCTTTATCCTTGTGGTGATGCCATTCGCAACACTCTTCGGCCTTCTGGCGGTAGAGGCGGGCCTGAGCGTGCTCGAGGCGTTGGCGTTTTCAGTTGTGGTCATTGCCGGTGCGGCGCAATTGACTGCGCTGCAACTGATGCAGGAACAGGCACCGACATTGATTGTGCTGGCCTCTGCGCTTGCGGTGAACCTGCGCATGACGATGTATTCTGCCTCGCTCACCCCCTATCTCGGGGCGGCACCGCTCTGGCAGCGCGCCTTGGCGGCCTATCTCACTGTTGATCAATCCTACGTTGTGTCCGTGGCGCAGTTTGAGAAAGCCCCTCAGATGACGGTCCCACAGCGCATGGCGTATTTCTTTGGCGCTGTCTCGCCGGTGGTGCCATTCTGGTACGGGTTTACGATTGTCGGGGCCGTGCTAGGGGCGCGCGTGCCCGAAAGTTGGGCGCTCGATTTTGCGATCCCGATCACGTTTTTGGCGATGATTGCGCCGATGTTTCGCACCGTTGCGCACGTCGGCGCGGCCTTTGTCGCGGTGATTGTGAGCATCGCAACGGCGGGCGTGCCCTACTCTCTCGGCGTCATCATTGCGGGGGCCATGGGCATGATCGCAGGCGCGCAGATCGAAGTCTGGTCGACCCGCCGACAAAGATCGGAACCATGATGGATCAGACCGCGCTGTGGAGCATCATCATCGGCCTCGGACTTGGCAGTTTTTTTCTGCGTTTTGTCTTCATCGGCTTGGTGGGGGACAGGCCGATCCCGGCGTGGCTGCTGCGGCATTTGAGATACACCGCAGTCGCTGTCCTGCCTGCGCTGGTGACCCCTCAGGTCATATGGCCCAGTGCCACCGGCGGCGAGCCTGATCCCGCGCGCCTCGCCGCGGCGGCGGTCACGCTCACGGTTGGTCTTTTGACAAAGCAGGTGTTTGTGGCGATGTGCGCGGGCGCGGCCACGCTTTACTGTGTCCTCTTCGTTTTGGGCTAGCTCTCTTGGGCGAGCTCGGCCGCCCGCGCAGCGTCAATGGGCCGACCTGCATCGTCCTCATAGAGCCGTGATGTGACAACATCTGGTCGCGCCGCCATCTGGCCCATCAAATTCTCCGGGAAGAACGTCCGATCAATCCCTTCAAACCCTTGGATCTGCTGTAGAATTGCGGTTGTGGCCTGCGCGCAAAAAGCGCCGGCCACCGCGCCGTTGGATTGAACAAGGCGCAGAGCCTTTTCAGCTTGCTCAGGGCTCAAGACCACTTTCTGAGATACGACGTGATGGGTCTGCCGGGCGTGCGCTGACTTGTAGGCTTGCAGCCAGCCTGGCGTGATCCCATAGATGACGTCCCCGCGCTCCACCATCTGTTCATTGCGAAAAGAACCTGCCGGGTCAAAAATCACCCGCTGTGACGCGTTCACCATCAGTGCGCTATGGCCGCCGCGCCCGGTCCTGTTGTTGATCATCGTGAAGACAGTAATCGAGGGCGGTTCAGCCGATCTGAAGGCCACAGCCTGCACCTCTGCCAACGCGACGTCGGTCGCGCTCTGCTGTGCGCAGCCCACAAGGGTCGCCCCGCAAACGAGACAGGCGATAAGGTGCTTCATGACTTGGTCTCTTCGCGCCAGGGAAATCCGATCGGAATGCGGCTCTACAGCAATCCGTCGCCGTCTAGGCTTATCCGATCCAAAGCATCGGCAAAAGGATTAATCGAGCGACCTGCCAGACGCTCTAAATGGCAAAGATCGCAAGGAGAACGAACAACACCAGAATGACAATCGTGCCGTTGGTGACCCAAGACATGAATGTGCCAAAGGTCTTTTCCTGGTCCTTGGTATCCATGGAGCCGTGTTCGTGCTCAGCCATCGCCGTTTTCCTTTGTACAAACCGCGCAATCATTAGCCAATCTGCTGAGAAATGTCACCAGGTCAAAGCGCCTCAATCTCTTTGCAAGCGGCAGGCGCGGCCCGCGTCACGCGGTGTCGCCTTTTGCCAGGTCTTCGACGAGCCTAAACCCAATGCGGTTGGGCGCTTTGCCCTGAACCGCCTTGGGCAAGGCGCGGAACATCACGTTGAGTTGGCTGACATGCTGCACCAGTTGCGTGCGTCCACCGGCCGGGTCCGTTCCATAGAAGGTCACAATATCGGGATCGAAGTAACCCATCCCTTCGATCCGCAGGACCCCTGCATCGCCACCAACAAAGCCCATTGCGACTTCGTGTTCGTTGTCCAACTGCTCTTCAAAGTTCTTGAGATAGATCACCGTGCGTTCATAGGCCCATTGCGCCGGGCTTTTGTGCTGCACCGGCTTTTCTTGGACCGCCTTTGGAAGTTCGCGCGGCGTGGTGCGCACTTCATTGGGATCGGAATGCGCCTCGTACATGCGTGGCGCTTTGCCCGTCTCGTCAGCCATCCGCTCCCCCTTTGCTTTGGTAGACCCACGCCCCATCCTCGGCGCGCAATTGCCGCGTGGCAAGCCCTGTCTGATAGAGATGGCTGAGGTGTGCCACGGCCTCCACCAGCGCCAAGCCGTATTCCCCATCGCCGATCTTGCGTTTGAAAAGCGGGGCAAAGCACTCCCCCGCGGCTTTGGGATGCTCAATATGCGCAAGGAGCCGGTGCAAGGCACCGTGATGGTTGTCGATCAGTTGCGCAATGCGTTTGGGCAGGCCCGTGAAGGGCAGCTTGTGGCCACCGAGCACCAGATGGTCGGTCCGCGCCAGCGCGCTCAGTCGTTCGCATGCCTCCAACCATTCCGCTATCGGATCGGCCATCGGCTCTGTCGGGTAGACCCCAATGTTGGGACTGATCGAGGGCAGGATCTGGTCCCCGGCCAAAACCAAATTGTCGTCGCGGCTCCAAAACGTCGCGTGCTCTGGTGCATGGCCATTGCCGATGTGCACGTCCCAGGTGCGCCCGGCAATCTGCAAGCTGTCGCCCTGTTTGATCCGCGTGTATCCCAGCGGCAGCGGGGCTACGATATCAGCGAAGTTAAAAGGGCGCTCGGTGCTGCGTTTTGCTAAGATCTCGGGGCTCATGCCCGCATGCCGGTAGAACTGTAAGGTCTCAGGGGGGGCCACATCTTGCTCATCCAGTGTGAGCATCCGCGTGGTGAGCCAGGCCGTGCGCGTCGTCAAAAGCTCTGCCCCATGCTGCGCCTGGAACCACCCGGCGAGACCGATGTGGTCGGGGTGGTGATGGGTCACAATCACCCGGCCCACAGGTTTGCCCTTGAGCGGGCCGGCAAGGATCTCGGCCCAGATTTCCTTGGATTTGTTTGAGCCAAAACCGGTATCGATGATCGTCCAACAATCACCCTCATCCAGGGCATAGACGTTTACGTGGTCGAGCTTCATTGGCAGCGGCAGTCGCAACCAAAGGACCCCGGGTGCCACCTCAATGGCCTCGCGCGCGATCTCGGGGGGCGTGTCCCAGGGATAGCGCAGACCTGACGGCGCGGCCTCAGCCATGATGCGGCTCCTTCGCGTGACGTCCCTTTGGTAGAGCCCATTGCGGCATGGCTTTGCAAGCCTGAACGCCTGCTGATATGGCCCTGAAATGAGCATGAACCGGGCAGATGACGCGCCGCAACACAGACGCCACGTCACTGAGACGCAACGGTTGCCAGCGACAGCCGAGGGCATCGCGACAGCAGGCGCGTTGCTGCGTTCAGGTGCGCTGGTGGCTTTTGCGACGGAGACTGTCTACGGCCTTGGGGCAGACGCCCGCAACGGGGCGGCCGTGGCAGAGGTCTATGCCGTCAAAGAGAGACCCGAGTTTAATCCACTGATCGTCCACGTTGCGGCAATATCGGATGCTCAAAGGATTGCTCATTGGTCAGATCACGCTGAGAGGCTTAGCAATGCTTTCTGGCCCGGTCCTCTGACCCTTGTTCTGCCTCTGAAAGCAGATGCTGGGCTGTCCTCCCTAGTGACGGCGGGCCTGCAGAGTGTCGCGCTGCGTATCCCCGCGGGCCAAAGCGGCCGGGCCCTGATCACCGCCGCGGGTGGTGCAATCGCGGCCCCCTCGGCCAATCCTTCAGGACGCATCAGCCCTACGACAGCCGATCATGTCCTGGCGGGTCTGGGCGGGCGCATCGCGGCGGTGCTGGACGACGGTGCCTGCTCCATCGGCTTGGAAAGCACCATTATCGGCCTTACAGGTGCGCATCCCTGTCTTCTGCGCGCGGGTGGCCTCGCACACGAGGACATCAAACGCGTGTTGACCCTGCAGATACAGCCGCCGAGCGGAGGCGAGATCACAGCGCCCGGGCAACTCGCCTCTCATTACGCGCCGCGTGCAACCGTGCGTTTGAACGCGGCGGGCCCTGTTGCGGGCGAAGTGATGCTGGGCTTTGGCGCAGTGCCGGGCGACCTCAACCTATCGCCCGATGGTAATTTGCACCAAGCCGCGGCCCAGCTATTCGCCCATCTTCATGTGTTGGACGCGATGCAAAAACCAATCGCCGTTGCCCCCATCCCCGGCAGCGGATTGGGTGTAGCGATCAACGACCGCCTGCGCCGTGCGGCGGCCCCGCGTTAGAGCGTGCGGCCTTAACCTTAGATCGGCCATACCCTGACCGGCTACGCATCGCCGATGCATCGGTGATCAGAGACGCCGCAGGCGAAACGCCCCGCACTTTAGGCCCGCCCTGCCGTGGCCGAGAGAAGCAGCGGATCAATGTTGAGTGATTTCAGCGCTGCAATCCACTTTTCTCGATCGGCGATATCAAACACCAGATTGAGCGTCGCCTCAGCGGTGAGCCATCCGTTCTGGGCAATCTCTTCTTCCAACTGCCCCGGCCCCCAGCCGGAGTAACCCAGCAACAGCAGCGCTTTGCGTGGGCCTTTTTGGCGTACCATGTCTTCAAGGATATCAAGCGTCGCTGTAAGCGCAAAACCGCCATCGATCTTCAGCGTGGCCATATTGGATTCGTATTCATCGGAATGCAGGACAAACCCACGCCCCGTCTCGACTGGGCCGCCCATGTGCACGCCCAGCTCATGTGACGCGGCATTTTCGACCGAAAGTTGATCAAGCACATCGTCCAAGCTCACCCCGCTCGCAGGCTTGTTCACGATGAGCCCCATGGCCCCTTCCTCTGAGTGCGAGGACATGAAGACAACCGACTGAGTAAAGCGCGGATCGCTCATCCCTGGCATTGCGATCAGCAGCTTACCGGTCAGATCCAAACTGTCTTCGGCCATCAGATCGCCTATCCTTCACGCTGTGCCTGCTGCAAATGTGCCCGTCGCGGACGCCGCTTGCAAGAGGTGCGGCGCGGCAACGCGAGATCGGCTGTTGCGCGCGCTGACCCAAATGTGACTTGGCAGCGCGCAGTGGAGGGCGCATGTAGTCCAAATGCATCGCACGCTTCTTTCCGCCCTCGCCCTCAGCTGCCTCCTCGCCAAAGACCTGCCCGCTGAGGATGCCTTTGAGATGCCCGTCTCTGGCGAGATCCTGCCGGGTTGGGTCCAGGCCGATGGCACCCGCGTGATCGGCCTGCGCATGAAGTTGGCACCCGGCTGGAAGACCTATTGGCGCAGTCCCGGCGATGCAGGCATCCCACCGACATTCGACTGGCGCGGGTCAGAAAACCTCAAAGGCGTGGGGATCACATGGCCTGCCCCTGGGGTCTTTTTGACAGCAGGTATGCGCACCATTGGCTACGAAGGGGATGTGGTGCTGCCCATCGCTCTGGCACCGACGCGCAAGGGCGAACCCATATCACTACAAGCAACCGTGGATATGGGCGTGTGCAAAGACATTTGCATTCCGCATCGCATGACACTTGAGGCGTTCATTGACGACCAGAACACCAAACCGACGCCCGCCATCGCCGCAGCGCTTGCCGCTCGGCCCTATTCCGCGCAGGACGCCGATGTGAGCTATGTCACATGCGCTTTGCGTCCGACCGAGGACGGCTTGGCGATCACAGCAACGCTCGACATGCCCGCCATCGGTCGAGACGAGATCGTGATCATAGAACCGGGGCAGCCTGGCGTCTGGATGAGTGAGACGCAAACCGAGCGGGCCAACGGCATGTTGGTCGCAGTCGGTGAGATGATGCTGAGCGATGGTAGCCCCATCGCCCTCGACCGGGATGATGTAACGATCACCGTGCTGGGCCAGAACCACGCTGTAGAGATCCGCGGCTGCGACCCAGGGTAGCCGTGCTTCTTGCGGCGGTGGCAGCACCCGCTTGACCTAAACCGGAGAAGGTTCGCTCCGTCCTATCGGGGCCGCAACCAAGCGATCTGAGAGCTTTGCTTTAGCCTGCGCCTCGGAACGTCGAGCATCTTTAATCGAACCGCTTCATGTGTCGGATTCAAGGCCCGCTGCCATAGGTGGGGGCAACACTTGACCGCCGGGCCAGAACCACCACCAATCCAACGAGATACCCCAGCAGCGACAGTATCGCCGTGCCGCCGGCAAAGAGCATGAAGGCGCGGGTCAGCGGGGAAAAACCTTGTTCGTCAAAGCTGATGTTTGAAAAGAGCGGATGGAGATCACCGGACGCGATCACCCAGCCCAGCGTCATCCCACCCCAAGCGAGGACAAGCCCCCAAAGAACGACAAGTTGAAGACCGATGCCCCCGCGCCCTGCACGCAGACCGCGGCGCATGGCATCCATTTGCCGGCGCAGGTCCTGTTGCACCGCTATGAGGGAGGGGACGACCAAGAGGACAATCAGCATGCCAAAACCCAGCCCGTAGACAAGCGTGATGATGGTCGGTTTCAAAAACTGCGCTTGCCGGCTGGTTTCATAGAGCAGCGGCGTCATGCCCAAGACCGTGGTGAGCGTTGTCAGCATGACCGGGCGCAAGCGGTTCACCGCCCCATCGACAATTGCCTGCCGCAGCCCGCGGTCTTCGGCGTATTCGTCAATCGTGGTCACCAACACGATGGAATCGTTGATGATGATCCCGGTCATTCCCATAAATCCGATCACCGTGAACATGCTGAGCGGGACGCCCCAAGACGCATGACCGTAGATCGTCCCGATCATCCCAAAAGGGATGATGGACATCACAACAAGGGGCCTGGTCCAGCTTCCAAACACCCAAGCCAGCACCGCGTAGATCCCTGAAAGACACAGGATCATCCCGATGAGCGCGTCGTTCAGAAACTTCTCCTCCTGCTCGCTCAAACCAGCCAGTCGGAAAGACACTTGCCGCTCACTGGCAATGCGCGGCAAGATATCTTCTTCTAGCGCGCGGCTGATCTCGGTCGCCTGCGCCGGATCGTCCTCTGAAATCTCGCCAGTGACGGAGATCAATCGGATCCCATTTTCCCGCCGCACCGTGCTGAACCCCGTGCGCCGCTCCACACTTACGATATCCGCCAAGGGCACATAGAGGCCTTGGGGCGTGCGCATCTGCGTGCGGTCCAGAAAATCAGCGGTCAGCTCTCCAGCGGGCAATTCAACCCGGATCGTGGCTGAGCGTGGCCCATCGGGATAGGTCGCGGCCTCAACGCCGCCCAGTTTGTTGCGCAGGGCGCGCCCCAGACTGTCGATGGTGAAGCCCAATACCTGACCCTGCGGGGTCAAATCCAAGATCAGCTCTTCTTTATCGTAGGCGAGGTTATCTTGCACCGCGCTCACCTCGGGAAACTGGCGCAGCGCGTCTTGCAGATCTTCGGACGCTGCTTTGAGTGTCGCCGCCGTCGCGCCGAAAAACTGGACGTCGAGCGCATCGCCGCCCGGCCCGGAGCGCCAACTGCGAAAGCTGACGGCTTCAACCAGCGGATGGTTCACCACCGCATCCTGCAACTCACCCACAAAAGCGAAACTGGAATAGGGCCGCAGATCGGCATCAATGAGCTCGATTGAAATGCCGCCCAACAGATCGCTGTCTTTGGAATCCGCGCCCGACATGCCCCGCCCGGCATTGCCGCCAATTTGCGCCATCACGAAGTCTATTGGATTTGTCCCATGACGTTGTTCGTATTCGGCACCCAAAGCCTCAGTTGCGCGCTGCATCTCACGCATCATTGCAAGCGTATCCTCGCGTGTTGCCCCTTCCACCATCATGAAATTGCCCGTGACCGACCCGCGCTCAGGCGCGTTGAAAAACCTCCATTGCACATCGCCCTTGATAAAAACAGCAAGCTGCGTGGCCAGGACAGCGATGACGCCCGCCAGCACCACGTAGCGCGCTGTCAGCACCCCCGCCATGAAAGGGCGGAAGAGCCGCTCGCGGACCCAGACAAAGCCGCGATTGACCGTACGGCTCGGCCAATCATACCAATGCGCCTTATCACCCGCTGCCATTGCATGCGCCATGTGGTTGGGCAGGATCAAAAAGCACTCAACGAGAGACGCCGCCAACACCGCGATCACCGTGAAAGGGATATCCTTGATCAGGTCGCCAAATCGCCCATCGACCACCAGAAGGCCGAAAAAGGCAATGATGGTGGTTAACGTCGCGGCGACAACTGGCATGGACATGCGCCGCGCCGCATTCTCGGCCGCTTGCATCGGGCTCTCCCCCAGGGTGCGATGCCGATAGTCTGCGTGCTCGCCCACCACAATCGCGTCATCAACAACGATGCCCAGTGTGATGATCAGGCCAAACAGCGATATCATATTGATGGTGATACCGCCCAAGTACATCAGCGCGATTGCAGCACCCATCGCGACAGGGATGCCGGCGGCCACCCAAAACGCCGTCCGGGCGTTCAGAAACAAAAACAATAGCGTCACCACAAGCGCCAGACCCATCAGCCCATTGTCGATCAGCAGATCGAGGCGGTTCGTGATGGCCTCTGCCCGGGTGCGCACAAGCTGCACCTTCACATCTGCAGGCAAAGTGGCTTGCAGGTCGGCCGCCACCCGCTCGACATCGCGCTGAATGCCGATCGCATCCCCTTGGTTTGAGCGATCGACGCGCACGCTCATCGCAGGATTGCCACCAACGAAGAACTTGAGGTTGCGGTCGACCCCTTGCTGCCGGACGGTGGCCACGTCACCGATCGTGAGATTTGAGCCATCGGGGTTTGAGCGCAGAACAATGCCTGCAATCTCTTGCGCTGTGCGTTTGGCCGTGCCGGTGCGCACCCGCGCATTGGCCCCCGTCACATCGCCTGCCGGATCTGCGTCCACCTCTTGCGCAATGGCCGCGGCAATATCAGCCATGGTCACATCATAGGCGATAAGCTGCGCGGACGGCACCTCCACCAGCGTTTCGGGCGCGGCAACGCCTCGAATGGTCGTGCGGGTGATCCCTGCACTAAACAGGCGGGTCACAAATTCATCCGCAAAGAGGCCCAGCTGATCAGGCTCAACTGGCCCGGTAATGACCACGTCGGTCACCCGGTCACGCCAGGCGCCGCGGCGGACATTGGGCTCTTCGGCGTCTTCGGGCAGCGTTGTGATCGCGTCTACTGCGGTCTGCACATCCGTGGCGGCCCGGCCCATGTCCCACCCCGGTTCGAACTCTAACGTGATGCGTCCGTAGGCTTCGACCGACCGGGTGGCAGAGCTTTCCACGCCTTCAACGGCGAGAAGCGCAGGTTCAAGCACTTGTATGATGCCTTCGTCGATATCCTCCGCACCGGCACCAAACCAATGCGCAGAGACGGTCACACTGTCGACGATCACATCGGGGAAAAACTGAGCCCGCATGTTGGGCGCGGAAAAGACACCGCCCAAAAGCAAGACAAACAGCAGCAAGTTTGCCGCGGTACGGTGCCGCACAAAGTAAGACAACAGCCCGCCCGCAGCTTTTGGCATCGGCCGCATCGCGCTCTACCCGCCCATCCGGCTTTCCAGCCGGGCAACCATCGTGGCAGGCACCTGTGGCCGCGCCAGGCGGTCGAGCACGCGTGCTTTTGCCTCTTGTGGCATGCCGGTGTTGGCCTCGACAAAGGCGATCAGCCGGGCGCGACGCTCTTCGGTCAATTCCAGCATTTCCGGCGCAACCGCGCTGACCTGCGCACCACGCTCCACCGGCTTGACCGCAATGCCCGCGCCAAGCAGGGGCGAGCGGGCCTCGACCAAGCGTTGCCCTTCAATAGGACCGCGCACCAAAACATCATCCCCCTGACGGCGCAGCACTTCCACACTAACGGAGCGTAGGCGGTTTGAGGCACTCAGCACCAGCACCTCTCCAGCAGCATTCACCGCAGACGCAGGCAGGCGAACAACGCGGCGCAAGATCGGCTCTCGCACGCTGACGGTCACAAAGTCTCCAGGCTTGAAGCCAACGGGCACCTCTAACGCGGCAAAGACCAAGCGTCCGGTTGCACCCTCACCCGCAGCGCCGCTCGCACGACTGATGCGCCCCCGCGCGCTGATGTCGACCCCCGCCACATCCAGCGTCACCGTGACTTCGGCGCGGATCACATCGCCCTGCGCATCCAAGAGCCCGGCGAATTGCGCGGTCGAAAGTCGGAATGAAACCTCCAAATCGTCGGGATCGATCACCTCCGCCAAACGTTCGTTTGCCGTGACAAGCCTGCCGACCACAACATTCGTTGCGGTGAGTGTGCCGTCAAATGGCGCTTTGAGCACCGTGTCATCGAGCCGCCGCTTGGCTTCTGCCAGCGCTATTTCAGCCCGCGCAAGCCGCGTTGCGGCTTGATCAACACGGGCCTCGGCCTGCGCCTCGGCTTGCCTGCGCGAGACCACCGTCTGCCGCGCCTCCGCAGCCGCAAGTTCTGCCATTTCGGTGTTGCTGGTCGTGCCGACGCCCCGCGACGCCAAATCACGCTGCCGCGCAAGCGCGCGGGCGCGCAATGTTGACCGCTCCTGAGTCACCGCCAATTCATCGCGCGCCAATGCGAGACTGCGCGCCGCGTCGCGCCCTTCGGCGCGGGCATCAGCCAAATCGCTTTCAGCACGGTCCACCGCCGACTGCGCATCCGCGGGATCAAGCCGCAACAACACTTGGCCGGCATTGACCTCCCCGCCGTCTTCAAAATCCTCCGCCAGCGCAATGACCCGGCCACCATTGGCCGCACGCAATTCCAACAGACGACGGCTGGCGACCTCTCCGAAAGTCTCAAGTTGGGGAACGATGTCTTCGGCGTTGGCTGTAAGCACGTTCACGGCAAAAATGCGCTCCTGCGCGGGCGGACCCCTGCGCTGGTCCGCCATCCGTTCTTGTACAGCCTGATGGATCAGCGAGAGCGCAAAGACCAGCAATCCAAGCGTGGTTGCTGCGAGAAACAGCCCCATCATGCTTTGACGCAAAAAACGCATCTGTTGAGTTCCTTTACGGTGCCTCGCCCTAACGTAAGCGGCGGCGGCAAAATACCAAGCCACAAGTCTATAACGAGGGCATAGCCTGTTTCCGTCGCTGCCGATTAAACTCTATTTGCGCCGCTGGTGCTCATCGAGCCGCGGTAGGATTTCCACGAAATTGCAGGGCCTGTGCCGGTAGTCGAGTTGTTTGGCCAAGATCTCATCCCAGGCGTCTTTGCACGCCCCCGGTGAGCCCGGCAGCGCGAAGAGATAGGTGCCGTTCGCGACGCCGCCCGTCGCACGGCTTTGCACAGCCGAGGTTCCGATCTTTTGCATCGACACGATGGTAAAGACGGTGCCAAATGCGTCGATCTCCTTTTCATAAACATCCCGATGTGCCTCAACCGTCACGTCGCGCCCGGTGAGGCCGGTCCCACCGGTCGAGATCACCACGTCGATCGCAGGATCTGCGCACCAGACGCGCAGCTGCGCGGCAATCTCCGCGCGTTCATCGGGCAGGATCACGCGCGCGGCGACCGTGTGACCGGCCGCTAAGATGCGTGCGACGAGCACATCGCCAGAGCGATCATCCTCTAGGTCCCGGCTATCGGAGACCGTGAGCACGGCGATGCGGATGGCCAAAAACGCTACGGTTTCATCAATCCGGCTCATCGGCGTGCCCCATCACCCATTAGTCGCTTTTTCAAGCTGAGCAGGTCTGCCCAGGCTTCGCGTTTGAACTCCGGCGCGCGTAGAAGGTAGGCCGGGTGGAAAATGGGCAAGGCGGGACGCCCGGCCGCCTCTGTCCAAGTTCCGCGAAGCCGCGTGATGCCCCGTTTGCCCAACAGCGCTTGGCAGGACCAATTGCCGACGATCAAGAGCACCTCGGGCGCCGCCAATTCGATGTGGCGGAGCAAAAAGGGCTTCATCATCGCAATTTCAGCAGGCTTAGGATCGCGGTTTTGAGGTGGACGCCAAGGCAGCACATTGGTGATGTAGACCGGCGCATCTGCGCGCGCCCGGCCCAGATCAATCGCGTCGAGCATCTTGTCCAAAAGCTGCCCTGCGCGTCCCACAAAGGGTTTACCCGCGAGGTCTTCGTCACGGCCGGGGGCCTCGCCCACCAGCATCACGCGTGCGCCGGGGATACCGTCTGAGAACACCAGTTTCCGCGCGCCTTTTCGCAATTCGCAATGGGGATAGGCGGACATGGCCGCTGCGAGATCTTCCAACGATGTGGCCGCCGCAGCGATCTCAGCTGCTACCTGCACAGGATCCGAAACTGATGTGACCTGAGGCGCAGGCACGGTCGGCTTGAGCTTTTCCGAAACATCCGGGATGGCGTACCGGTCGATCGGCGCATCCGCGATCGCCTCATCCGCGCCCAACTCAACTTGCCAGGCCAAAACCGCCAGATCGTGATGAAAGTTCTCTGATTCCATATTCCCATGCTAGATGGCTTCGCGCCTGAGCAAAATCCTTCACCTCGGCCCGCTTGCCGCCGCTCGCAGCGCCAGACTATATAGCCACAAAGCTCCTTTCAGAGGTTTCCCATGCCCTTTGCACACCGGCACCTTCTTGGCATCGAACAGCTCTCCGCGGAAGATATCACCACGCTCTTGGACCTCGCGGATATCTACGCCGATCTCAATCGCAGAAGGCACAAACACGCCGAAGCCCTCGAAGGCCTCACCCAAGTGAACATGTTTTTTGAAAACTCTACCCGCACGCAGGCCAGTTTCGAAATCGCGGGCAAAAGGCTCGGCGCGGATGTGATGAACATGGCGATGCAGGCGTCATCAATCAAAAAGGGCGAAACGCTGATCGATACGGCCATGACGCTCAACGCGATGCATCCCGATCTTTTGGTTGTGCGCCACCCTCAGTCGGGGGCCGTCGATCTGTTGTCGCAAAAGGTCAATTGCGCCGTTCTTAACGCCGGAGACGGGCGGCATGAACACCCGACCCAGGCGCTGTTGGACGCGCTGACCATCCGGCGCGCAAAGGGCCGCTTGAACCGGTTGCGCATCGCCATCTGCGGCGACATCGCACACTCCCGCGTGGCGCGTTCAAACATCATGCTGCTGGGTAAGATGAAGAATGAGATACACGTGATTGGCCCGCCCACCTTGATGCCCGCGGGGATTGGCGATACTGGCGTCGAGGTCTTTGAAGACATGCAAGCCGGGGTGCAGAACGCAGACGTGGTGATGATGCTGAGGTTACAGCGTGAGCGTATGGACGGCGGGTTTATTCCATCCGAACGCGAATACTACCATCGCTACGGGCTGGACGCCGAAAAGCTCAGCCACGCCGCCCCGGACGCGATTGTCATGCACCCCGGACCGATGAACCGGGGGGTGGAGATCGACGGCACTTTGGCGGATGACATCAACCGCAGTGTGATCCAAGACCAGGTTGAAATGGGCGTGGCGGTGCGCATGGCAGCGATGGATTTGCTCGCCCGAAATCTCGACATGCCCGTATTGGAGCAGGTGCAATGAGGCACGCGGGCTGCAAAGAGATCACCGCGTGACCACGATAGAGATCCCGCCCCATGAGTTTGGCGTCACACGGGTCTTCTCTTTGTCGATGACGTCGCGCGAAGCGCAAGCGGTGAAAAACGATCCGCACCTGCGGGCCAAAGCGCTTGGCGCTGCACCGAGAAGCGAAAGCAGCGTCGAAGTTTTCGCAATCGCGGATCTTGGGGATCTCGGCCTGGCGGGCTACTTGCGCGATGGCGTGGACGCCGCTCCTGAAGATATCGCCAAGGACCGCGCCAGATTGGCCGCGCTGGAGGGCTGGGTACTCATCGTGCATTCTTCTGCCTTCTCGCCAGAGGGTGCCACCCTCACCCTTATGGCGGAGATGACCCCTATCGGCACCTATAGACAGGTGGATGCCGCCCGTTCAGCAGAACGCGTTACGGCAGAAACGGCGAAACCCTATTCCGGCCATGCCGCGCCGCTTGCCCCACCTGAAAGAGCCCAGGTTCGCAGCTCCGCGAGCTGGATCCTTCTGGCGCTTGCGCTAGCTTTCGCTGGCCTGGGGCTGTGGGCCTTCCTTTAACCCCCAATCCAAAAGGGTTGCCATGCAAGAGCCGAAACCAGATCCCAAAATGTCAGGGCGCGTCGCAATGATTGCGCTTTTGGTGGCCTTTGGCATTGTCGGCATGATGCTCTGGATTGCTGGATAAAGCGCTTGGTTCGCCGCTTTGATTAGGCCAAAAGAGCGGCAAGTTACCGCTTTCTGAAGGCCCCAAATGTCGCTGCACTTTATCAACGCCATGCTCATCGATCCAGCAGCCGGAACGATCAGCGCCGGTGCGCTGACCGTCGCAGGTGGCAAGATAACAGCTGTCACAGCGCAGCACGTGCCAACGCCGAAGGCGGCAAGGGTTATCGATTGCGCGGGAAACTGCTTGGCCCCTGGAATCGTCGATCTTGGGGTGAAAGTCTGCGAACCCGGAGAGCGCCATAAGGAAAGCTATCGTTCTGCGGGTCTCGCTGCTGCCGCGGGTGGTGTGACCACGATCATCACCCGTCCCGATACGCTCCCCGCCATCGACAATCCTGAAACCCTCGAATTCGTCACGCGCCGTGCCAACGCGGCAGCACCCGTCAACGTGGTGCCAATGGCCGCCCTCACCAAGGAGCGGGCGGGGCAGGAAATGACCGAAATCAGCTTTCTGATCGATGCTGGTGCCGCTGCTTTCACCGATTGCGACCATGTTGTGCGGGACACCAAGGTCTTTGCCCGCGCGCTGGCCTATGCGAAAAGCCTCGGCGCGCTGGTCATCGGGCACACGCAAGAGCCAATCTTGAGCCAGGGCGCATGCGCCACCAGCGGCAAGTTTGCCTCCCTCAAGGGGCTGCCGGGGGTCTCTCAGATGGCAGAGCGCCTCGCAATTGATCGCGATATCAGCCTGGTGGAGATGACGGGTGCGCGCTACCATGCCGATCAGATAACCACCGCCCGCGCATTGCCCGCACTTGAGCGGGCCAAGGCCAACGGGCTCGACATCACTGCGGGCGTTGGCATCCACCACCTCACGCTCAACGCGCTGGACATCGATGACTACCGGACGTTCTTCAAGCTCAAACCGCCCTTGCGCGACGATGCAGACCGGCGCGCTGTTATCGCGGCCGTGGCAAGCGGGCTGATCGATGTTGTCTGCTCAATGCACACACCTCAAGACGAGGAATCAAAACGCCTGCCATTCGAAGAAGCCGCCTCCGGTGCAGTGGGCCTGGAGACGCTGCTGCCTGCCGCCATGCGCCTGGTGCAGGATGGGTTGATCGATCTGCCGACCCTCTGGCGCGCCCTGTCGCTCAACCCAGCCCAGCGTTTGGGTCTGGACGCCGGACGATTAAGCCCTGGTGCACCTGCGGATCTGGTCCTTTTCGACCCGGATGCGGCTTTCGTGTTGGACCGCACCACTTTGCATTCAAAATCGCAGAACACACCTTTTGACGGGATGTCTTTGCAAGGTAGGGTCTTGGGCACCTACGTCGCCGGAAACTGTGTGTTTGAGAGGTCTGATGCCCCCGCTTGAATCGACACCGCTGATTTTGCTGCTTTGGGGCCTTTTTGGCTATCTGATGGGGTCGGTTCCCTATGGTATGGTGCTGACCCGATTGATGGGTCTTGGAAACTTGCGCGAGATCGGTTCTGGCAACATCGGGGCCACAAACGTGCTGCGCACAGGCAATAAGCTTGCAGCGGCCCTGACCGTGATCCTAGACGGAGCCAAAGGCGCGGTCGCAGTGCTTGCCGCGCGGGCGCTGGCATCGGAAGATGCGGTGCAGCTCGCCGCTCTGGCAGCGATGGTGGGTCACTGCTACCCGGTTTGGCTCAAATTTGCGGGGGGCAAAGCAGTCGCCACTTTTTTGGGCATCATGCTGGCTATCGCATGGCCCGTGGGCATCGCCTGCTGTCTCGCCTGGCTGGTGGCAGCAGCGCTCACACGTACATCGTCGATGGGCGGCTTGGCCGCAGCGTCGTCTTCTAGCTTTTTTCTCGTGGGCATGGGGTACGGCTATGCCCTGTTCCTCACCGCGCTGCTGACGCTCCTGGTTTTTTGGCGTCACCGCGCCAACATAAAGCGCATTCGCCAGGGGATAGAGCCCCGGATTGGTCAAAAATAGCCGCACTGCTGCGAGGTCATATTCACACACGCGAAGCACGGAAATTCCGCGACCGTTGCCTGATCACCCGTCCAAAGCACAACTGTTTCGCCGGGTGCCAGGGGCCTATCCGCTTGCAAATGCTCAAAGAACATTAACCGTTTTGTCAGATTGCAAAGTTATGAGCTCTTAACGCCGCAATTTGGGCGCAGTTGCCTGAAACAATTGCGGCTAGCAAGGAAACAGTCTGCGGATTTCTGCTCAGATGGGTGCGCTTCTTTCAAGCTACGAGAGGTTTGTGACCCGCACGTTCAATTTTTGGGGACGGGCCACGCCATTCGAATACTGGACCGTGATGCCGCTCGTATGGGGCATATTCGTCTATCTTTTTGTTGGCGACGTCTACGACGTACAGCGCATCCTCGCGCTTGGCTACGTGCCACCGCTCAATCCTTTCTACCTCGAATCGATCACTTTTTTCTTGCTGACCTTCCTGTCCCGAATGACGCTCGGAATAAGGCGCTATCATGATCAGGGGCGCAGTGGGTTTTGGATCCTCCTGCCGCTGATCAGCCTGATGTCGGGGCTCGTCCTTCTGCTCGCTCTGTTCGGGGCGATGATGAACTCCAGCCTCACCGGCCTTTCCCAAAATCCTAGTGCGGCGAGCAATCTCACCTATCCGCTGGAACTGGCGCGCAGCAACCCGGACGCCTTTTGGCAAGAAATGACCTTGATCGCGAAGATCTTCGACCGCGGAGCCGACTACGCCATTGGCCGTCTTTTCGTTGAAGCTTTCCAAGACAGCGGCGGCGTCAATCTGCAAAGTACCGTTGCGGATATCGTGTCGGGCAATGCCGATTACTCAGAGGCTTTTGTGCTGGGCAGTCTGGCGCTGGTGATGGTGCCTGTTCTCACGGCTGTGGCGCACCTGCTCATGATGGTTCTGCCGTCCGCCGTGCAGGATAATGCCTTTGGCACAGCGAATGTGCGCAATCTTAACACACGCATCATCACCACCATTCGCGGCAGCAGGTCGCCGATGTCGGCATATGCACACCTCTTCGATGAGAGCACCGAGGAGGCCCATCAGAAACGCCTGACCCGAGAACAGGAATTGGCGGAGCTCTACCGCATGCGGATCAAACGTGACCGCAAGCGGCTCTAGCCAACTCACCCTACGCCGCCGCGCGGCAGCGATCGCGAAATAGGCCGCGCGCCTGATGTCTTGACCGCCTAATAACTGTATTCTGCGTAAATCCGCGAGAGATCCCCGTTCCAGTCGCCGTGGTACTTTTCCAGCAGCTCGTCTGCAGGCACCTGGCCCGCGTCCAGGCTTTCTTGCAGCGTGTTCAAAAAGTGCGTCTCATCCGGGACCATGCCGCCCACACCAGACTTTGATCGCGTTTTGAGCCCCTGCTCAGAGAGCGCAACAACCTCGCGCGCAATCTCATCCATCTTGATGCCTCTGACCCGCGCTTGCAGCCCGTCGACAGATGCCGCCACGCGCAGCGCATCGTGCTGGGCAGGCGTCCAGTGTTTCACCAGGTCCCAAGCACCATCAAGCGCGGCTTGATCATACATCAGACCAACCCAAAAGGCTGGCAGGGCGCATAGCCTGCGCCAAGGCCCCCCATCCGCCCCACGCATTTCGATGAACTTCTTCATGCGCGCCTCAGGAAAGGCGGTGGTCAGATGATCGGCCCAATCGCTGAGCGTCGGTGTTTCCCCGGGCAACGCAGGCAGCTTGCCCTCCATAAAGTCACGAAAGGACATGCCAAGCGCGTTCACATAGGTCCCATCGCGGTAGACGAAGTACATCGGCACATCGAGCGCATAATCCACCCACCGCTCAAACCCAAAACCGTCTTCGAAAACGAAAGGCAGCGTGCCCGTGCGCGCGGCGTCCAGATTGCGCCAGACCGTGGAGCGCAAGGATTTGTAGCCATTGGGCTTGCCTTCAAAAAACGGCGAGTTTGCAAAAAGCGCGGTCGCCACGGGCTGCAGGGCGATCGCCACACGCATTTTCTGCACCATGTCTGCCTCAGAGCCAAAATCGAGGTTGACCTGAACCGTACAGGTGCGCCGCATCATCACACGGCCCATCGAGCCTACGCGCCCCATGTAATCGTTCATCAGTTTGTAGCGACCCTTGGGCATCAGATCCATCTGAGCATGGGTCCAGACGGGCGCTGCGCCAAGCCCGATCCATCCTGCACCAATCTCATCTGCCACATCTTTCACCTCGCGCAGATGCGCGTTGACCTCGTCGCAGGTCTCGTGGATCGTCTCCAGCGGTGCCCCGGAGAGCTCCAATTGTCCGCCCGGCTCAAGTGAGATGTTGGCCCCGTCTTTCTCGAGGCCGATCAACTTGCCGCCCTCCTCGACGGGTGCCCAATTGTGCCGATCGCGCAAGCCTTCCAACATGACGCGGATTGAGCTGTCTCCCTCGTAGGGCAATGGCAGCAGCGTGTCTTTGCAGTAGCCGAACTTCTCATGCTCAGTCCCAATGCGCCACTGATCTTTAGGCTTGCACCCGGCAGCGAGGTACTCTGCCAGTTGTTCGCGCCGCTCAATGGGACCGCCGCCGGACTGGGGGATGGACATGGCTAGAACTCCGAGGCTGTGACCCTTGAGGCGACAGGGATGAGGGCAATTGTGCAGGGTGTCAATGCAGCAAAGCCCCCTCCGGCCGAAGCGGGCCACGGTGCCAAATCACAACCGCTTGTGGCGGCGTCTGCTGCAAGCTGCCCAGCATGCGCTCGGTCTTCAGCCCTGGCAGGCTGGTGAAGGCGTCAAAGAGCGCCTCCGCGCCCGCGGCATCGACCGGGATGGTGAGCGGATCCTGTCCTGGTTGGATCAGTTGCCAATGCGCGGGATGCATCGTCCCGTCGAGGATCAGGCTCTCCATCTCGCGCAGCGCCACAGCGCCCCCGCTCAGCGGCCCAAAATAAGTTACCTGCCCCTCATCAACTTGCACAACACCCGCGCCGCCGTCAGCACCGCGGAATCGGCCACGCTGCACGCCAAGCCAGGTCAGGATGATCCCGCCCGCACTGACCGCATAGCTCAGCATGGCCAAAAGCGGCCCAGACCCGAGCGCCACGTAGATGCCGCCACATGCCAGCGCGAGCCCTATCAGAACCTCGCGCCAGCGGGTCAGCAAAGCCAACGCCTCGGGGCGGAAAACGTCACGCCCAGTCTCCCAACCTGTCTTGCCACAGTGTGAGCGCGGCGACGGCGGCCGTATCCGCGCGCAGAATGCGCGGGCCGAGCGCGACCGGATGCGCTTGTTCGAGCGCGGCAAGCTGCGCACGCTCTCGCGGTGAAAACCCACCCTCGGGTCCAACCAGCACCGCCCACGGCGCGAGAACAGCCGGTAGGCTGGCCGAGCCCCCCGCTAAAGCTTCATCACAGAACATGAGCTGCCGTTCGCTGTCCCATTGGGCGAGCAACTGGTCAAAACGGACCGCCTCTGCCACCTCGGGCACAAAGGTCCCGCCGCACTGCTCAGCGGCCTCGACCGCATGCGCTTGCAGCCGTGCGCGCGCCACACGGCCTGCATTCGTGTATTCGGTCAGGACCGGTAAGATCCGCGCTGCGCCAAGCTCCGTTGCCTTTTCGACGATGAAATCCGTCCGGGCTTTCTTGATCGGCGCAAAGATCAGCCAAAGGTCCGGCGGCACCTGCTGCGAGGCTGACTGGCGCTGACAAACCACCTCGCCCCCGCGCTTGCGTGCATCCAAGATTTGCGCCTGCCACTCACCATTGCGTCCGTTAAAGAGCGCGATCTTTGCCCCCACGGCCTGCCGCATGACCCCAAAAAGGTAATGCGCTTGATCGCCGGTCAAAGGAACCGTTTGCCCCTCCCCCAGTGGCTGCTCTACAAAAAGCCTAATCTTGGCACTCATGTGAACGGTATATGCAAGACGTTTCCTCTTCACCAGATGGCACGGTGGCTGACGCGCCGCCTGACAATTGGGTTGATCGCTATGCGCCCGCCTGGTCTCGCGGCTATTTGAGGCTCTCACGCGCCGACCGGCCTATCGGCACGTGGCTGTTGCTGTTGCCCTGTTGGTGGGGTCTGGCACTGGCCATGCTCTATGACCAAACCCCGCGATGGGAAGACCTCTGGATCTTCGTCGGGTGCGGGATCGGCGCATTTCTGATGCGCGGTGCTGGCTGCACCTGGAATGACATCACCGACAGAGAATTTGACGCTCAGGTCGCCCGTACCCGCTCCCGCCCGATCCCATCAGGCCAGGTCTCCTTGCGCGGCGCGGTTTTATGGATGATCCTACAGTCCCTGCTGGCCGCCTGCATCCTTTTCACCTTCAATTGGCAGGCAATCGGCCTTGGTGTGCTCTCGCTGGCGCTGGTCTGCATCTACCCCTTCGCCAAGCGCTTTACCTGGTGGCCCCAGGTCTTTCTTGGCCTTGCCTTTAACTGGGGTGCCTTACTGGCCTGGACAGCCCACACCGGTACGCTTGGCTCCCCCGCGCTGTTGCTCTACGCGGCGGGCATCGCATGGACGCTCTTTTACGATACCATCTATGCGCATCAAGACACGGAGGACGACGCTCTGATCGGCGTCAAATCAACCGCGCGGCTCTTTGGCGAGCGAACACCAACCTGGCTGCGCCGTTTCCTAGTAGCAACTGTAGGCCTCATGGGTCTTGCGGTGATCTTTGCGGGCATGCCCAATGCGACCGTTTTGGCACTTGTCCTCGCCCTCGGTGGGCCTTGGGCGATGGGTTGGCACATGGCGTGGCAACTCCGCGGTTTCGACATCACGAATCCCGCGAAAATGCTTCAGCTCTTTCGCGCCAATCGCGATACCGGGATCATCCCGCTTTTGTTTTTCGCCGCCGCTTTGCTCGCATGATTGCACCAGCAGGCGTCACCGCGTATGCACAGGCCAGACTGGATGATAGAAGCCTGACGCATGCGCCTGACCTCGCTTTTGATGATCTCAACCACGTTCCTGGCCGCCGCCATCCTCTCGCTGGTGGCCGCGACATACAGCGTGCAACTGGTTGAAGAGAGTTCTGAAATCGGGGTGCGTGACGCCCTTGATGACGCGGGCCTGCCCTGGGCAGAGGTGCAGGCGGACGGGCTGCGCGTTTCGCTCGCGGGCCTCGCCCCGACAGAAGCCCTACGCTTTCAAGCGCTGAGCGCGGCGGGCTCCATCGTGGACACCGCGCGGATCATTGATGAGATGGAGGTTGAGGCGCAGGCCTCACTTGCGGCACCGCGGTTTTCGGCGGAGATTTTGCGCAACGGCAGTGGTGTGTCCATCATTGGGTTGGTGCCCACCAGCACCGACCGCGCACGCGCGTTAAGCCGCTTTCAGAAAATGGCGGAAGGCGCGCCAGTCACCGACCTTCTCGAACAAGCAGATTACGCACCGCCGTCGGGATGGGAAGACGCATTTGCCTTCGCCATCACGGCCATGGCGCAATTAACGCGGGCCAAAGCCTCCGTCGAAGCTGGACGGGTCACGGTCACGGCCATGGCGGAGAGCCCGGAAGCAAGGCTCGCCATGGAGAACAAACTGCGCCGCAGCGCGCCGCCCAGTGTGAACGTCACGCTCAACATCTCGGCTCCACGTCCGGTGATCACCCCTTTCACACTGCGCTTTGAGTTGGGCAGCGCCGGCGCGCAGTTCGATGCCTGCTCTGCGGATACAGAGGCCGCGCGGGAGGTTATCTTGGCCACCGCCGCCGAGGCCGGTCTCGTTGGGACGGCCCGCTGCACCATTGGGCTGGGCGTGCCGAGCCCAGCATGGTCGACCGCCGTGCGTCAGAGCATTGAGGCCATCGCCGCCCTTGAGGGCGGCGCGGTCAGTTTTGCGGATGCCGATGTGACGCTCACCGCGTTGGCTGGAACGGATCAAAGCCTTTTCGACCGTGTGGTCGGCGAGCTTGAGGGCCGTTTGCCTGAGGTCTTTGCACTGCGAGCCAAACTGCCAAAGGCAGAGGACCTGAGCGAAGGCCCACCAGAATTTACCGCAACCCTTGCCCCCGAAGGCCAGGTGCAGCTGCGCGGCAGGATCAGCGACGCCGCTACGAGAGCGCTTGCACAAAGTTACGCCCAGGCACGGTTTGGCACTGACAAAGTCTACATGGCCGCGCGCGTCGCAGAAGACCTGCCCATTGACTGGTCGCCTCGCGTGCTCGCAGGGCTTGAAGCGCTCTCTGCGCTGAATAATGGAGCCGTGACCGTGACGCCCGATCTGATCGCTCTGCGCGGCAACACAGGGAACCCCGATGCCAGCAACGACATTGCCGCCCTCTTTGCTGGAAAGCTCGGAGAGGGGGCAGAGTATGACATCGACGTCGTCTATCAAGAGAAACTTGACCCCGTGCTCAGCCTGCCCACACCGGAGGAATGCGTGGGCCAAATCAACGATATCCTGGAGACTGGTAAGATCAGCTTTGAGCCCGGGTCAGCCACAATTGACGCCTCTGCGCTGAGTATAATGGATGCCATCGCTGAGGTGTTGAAGCAGTGTGAGGGTCTGCCCTTGGAGATTCAGGGCTACACCGACAGCCAGGGCCGGGAGGTCATGAACCAGGCCCTCAGCCAAAGCCGCGCGGAATCTGTGCTTAATGAGTTGCGCGCGCGCCGGGTGCTCACCAGCACCTTCCGTCCGGTGGGCTACGGCGAAGAAAACCCCATCGCTGACAACAAAACCGAAGAAGGGCGCGAGGCCAACCGTCGCATCGAGTTCTGGCTGATCCGGCCGGAGACCGTGACGACGCCTGCCGAAACAACGCTGGAAAGTGCTGCAAAAACAGGCGATACCCAGGGTGTGAGGCCCGAAGAAAGCACAGGTGATGAGCAGAATTGAATTCATCCTCGCGACCGCCATCATTTTGTTTGTGGCGTTTTGCTTGGGGTGGTTTGCCAATTGGCTTGTGCACCGCTTTACCCGCGTGGCCGCAGGCGATGTCGCGCAGCTTGACCGGATGAGCCAAGAGTTGCACGAAGCGGAAGAGACCCGAGATCAGGCGATCACCTACCTGCAACAGCGCGAGGCAGAACTCACGAACCAATTGGCGCAGACCGAGGCGGAATTGCGCGCGGCGATGGACGGGCTACGCGACGCCCGGCACGAGACCGAGGAACTGCGCGCTCGGGTTGCTACCGGGGCTGTCCAGGTGGCCGAAGACAGCCCCGTCTTTTCAAGCAAACGCTAAGACGACCAACGGTCCAGCGCGGCCTCGTCTTCAGCCTGAGCCGTTACCCAGTCAGTCCCATCCGCCGTGATCTCTCTTTTCCAGAAAGGCGCGCGCGATTTCAGGTAGTCCATCAGAAATTGCGCCCCATCAAAGGCATCCTTGCGGTGCGGGGCCGCGGTGGCCACCATCATGATCATTTCGCCCGGGTTCAACCGTCCGTAGCGGTGGATGATCAGCGCATCGCCCAACTGAAAGCGCGCCATGGCTTGCTCCGCGATCTGTGTCAGAGCCGCCTCCGTCATGCCGGGGTAGTGCTCAATCTCCATCGCTTGCAGGCGGGCCTGCGCAAGATCACGCACCACCCCGGTGAATGTGACGATTGCCCCCATGTCAGCGCGCCCATCGGCGAAGCCAGACATCTCTTGGCCCAGGTCAAACGGGGCCTCTTGCACACGTATGCGCATCGCTAGCCCCCGGTCATGGGGGGAAAAAACGCCACCTCCCGCACGCCTTCGAGCGGTGCGTCGAAGTCAGCAAGCTTTTGATCGACCGCTACCCGCACCGCCGTTAGGTCCGAAAAGGCGAGGGCATAGCGATCTTCCCGCGCGGCCAGTTCCGCCACCAGATCGGAAACCGTCTGTGCCTGCGTTTCGACGTCCTCACCCGGCAGGCCGATCCGCTCGCGCACCCAGGCGAAGTAAAGCACTTTCATCAGCGTCCCTCTCTCAAATGCGGCAGCGCTTTGCGAAAGTAATCATAGCCCGTGATCGCCGTCAGCCCCGCCGCAATCCACAGCAAAACGAGGCCCAAACGGCCCGACCACTCCATGCCCGTGAATTTCCACTGCAAACCAAGCACATCTTCCTCAACGCCCGTTAAGATCGCCGCGATCATCTCATCATCCATGCCGAAGACCGACATGCCAAGATAATGCTCAAAAACGCCCTGACTGAAGAGCACGGCAATCGCAATCATCTGGCAAGTGGTTTTCCATTTGGCGAGCTTCGTGACCCTCAGCGTTCCGGCCACGTCGCCAAGGAACTCTCTAAGCCCAGACACGAAAACCTCGCGAAAAAGGATCACAGTGGCTGGCAAGACCAACCAAGGCGACCAGCTTGAAAAGCCGATGATGACCATAAGCGCGATCACCACCATGGCCTTGTCCGCAATTGGATCAAGCATCGTGCCGAGCTTTGTTTCCTGCTTCCAGGCGCGGGCCAGGTAGCCGTCGAACCAGTCCGTGATCGCCGCAAAGACAAACAAGATCAACGCGAACCAATCCGCATAAGGCCTTGTGAAGTAGAGAAACATCACCGCCACACCTGGGGCCGCGATCAATCGCAGCACAGTCAGTATGTTGGGCAGTGTCCAGGTCATGCGCGCACCCTACCCGGCCCCAGCGTAGTGTAAAGACGGCACCCGCCCGCTCACCCGCGCTCATGAAAAAAGGCGTAAATCGTCTCGGCCAGCGCATCAGAGACGCCCTCAACCGCCTTCAAATCGCTCAAGTTTGCGCGGCTCACAGCCTTGGCTGAGCCAAAATGCGCGAGCAGCGCGCGTTTGCGCGCCGCGCCCACGCCTGGCACGTCGTCGAGCGGTGTCGCGCCGACGGTTTTGGCACGTTTCGCGCGGTGTGTGCCAATGGCAAAGCGGTGCGCCTCATCCCTCAGACGCTGAATGAAATAGAGCACGGGATCATTGTGGCGCAGCGCCATGGGCCGCGCACCGGTGCGGTGAAATTCTTCCTTGCCGGCGTCACGGTCGAGCCCCTTGGCAACGCCCACCATGGGAATGTCCTCAACGCCGTGGCTGCGCATGATCTCACGCACCGCGCTGACCTGTCCCGCACCACCGTCGATGAGCAGAAGATCCGGCCAGTGCCCCTCCTTGCGTTCCGGGTCCTCTTTGAGCAGCCTTTTGAAGCGCCGGGCCAACACCTCTTTCATCATGCCAAAGTCATCGCCGGGGGTCAGTTCCTCCCCTTTGATATTAAACTTGCGGTAGTGATTTTTCATCATGCCTTCCGGCCCCGCGACGATCATCGCCCCGACCGCATGGGCACCCTGAATGTGCGAGTTGTCGTAAACCTCAATCCGCTGAGGCGGACCAGGCAGATCAAAGGCCTCTGCCAAGCCTTTGAGGAGTTTGGCTTGTGTCGCCGTCTCCGCCATCTTGCGCGCCAGGCTTTCGCGTGCGTTGCGCAGCGCACCGTCGATCAGCTCCGCCTTCTCACCGCGTTTTGGGACAAGGAGTTCGACCTTGCGCCCCAACTTGCTGGAGAGCGCATCTGTCATCAAATCTGGGTTTTCAATCTCATTGCTGAGCAGCAACTGTCGCGGCGGTTCGCGTTGGTCATAGAACTGACCAATAAAAGCTTCGAGCGCCTCAGCGGCGTCGACGTCCGCGCCAACCCGGGGATAATAGTCCCGGTTGCCCCAGTTCTGGTTCGACCGGATGAAGAAGACCTGAACGCAGGCCTGTCCGCTGTCCATGTGCAGCGCAATGATGTCGGCTTCTGAGACACCGCGCGGATTGATGCCCTGCGCCGTCTGCACTTGGGTCAGCGCTTTGATCCGGTCACGCAAGGCGGCCGCGCGCTCAAACTCCATTGCTTCCGCCGCCGATGCCATCTGCGCGGCCAGTTGCGCTTGCACCTTGCTGGTCTTGCCCTGCAAAAAAGCATCCGCCTCGTGCACCAGTTTCGCGTAGTCTTCCGGCGTGATCTTACTCCCGCAAGGCCCCGCACAACGCTTCATATGGTAATTCAGGCAGGGCCGGTTGCCCGCCTCCACTTCGCGGTCGCTGCAGGTGCGTAACAAAAAGACTTTCTGGAGCGTGTTCAGCGTCCGGTTCACCGCACCAGCGCTCGCAAAAGGGCCGTAGTAGCGCCCCTTACGGGTCTTCGCCCCGCGGTGCTTCTCCAGGCGCGGGAAATCATGTTCGGAACTGATGAAGATGTAGGGAAAGCTCTTGTCGTCGCGCAGCAAAACGTTGAACTTCGGCTTGAGCTGTTTGATCAGGTTTTGCTCAAGCAGCAGCGCTTCGGTCTCTGTCTTTGTGGTCAAGAACATCATCGCAGAAGTCATCGAGATCATGCGCGCGATGCGCGGGCTGTGCCCGGTGGGGCGTGCGTAGCTGCTGACGCGCGCGCGTAAATTGCGCGCCTTGCCGACGTAGAGCACGCGGCTCTCGCTATCGAGCATCCTGTAGACCCCGGGGGAGGTATCGATGGTTTTCAGGTAGCCCTGGATCACTTCATGACCCTTGGGCTGACGCTGCTCTGGCTCTGTCATTGATTCGTATCTTTCACCCTATTTGGCTGCAATATGCAGCCCCGGGGCCACAAGGGTTCAGCTTTCCACCGGATGTGTGGATAACTCCGCGTATAAGTTTAGGGCCGTCTCAATTTCTCCTTGTTCCGAAAGGGCTTCCATTGTTTGCCTCATTTTTGAGCGGCCTTCTAAGGCGCTGATTAAAGTGCATAATTTCTTGGATGGCGCGATTCAGCCTGAGTTTCAACGACACGCATGCCATAGTTGTAACACGATTGCGCCCGGTGCAGAACTCGCGCCCCGCTCTCTATTCCACGCCCAAAACGTCTGGGGTTTGCCAGGCCAAATGCTGTCCGCCGTCAACGCACAGAAGTTGACCCGTTACAGCGGGCGCGTCGAGAAAGTAACCCAAAGCGGCAGTCACATCCTCAGCGTTGGCACCACGGCCCAAAACCGTGTTCTGACGCTGCTTGGCAAAGTGCTCGGCCGATTGGCGCGCTCCTTGCAAGGTAGGGCCCGGTCCAATCGCATTTACCCGTATCGCAGGCGACAACGCCCGCGCGCTGGTCTGTGTGAGGGCCCAGAGGCCCATTTTGGCCAGCGTATAGGTCATGAACTCCGGCGTGAGCTTGCGCACCCGTTGGTCTACCATATTGATGATCAGCCCCACCGCGCGCGGCTCGCCTGCCGCATCGGCTTGCGCTTCAAGTCCTTGAGCAGCCATGGCTTGGCTCAACACGAAGGGCGCGCGCAGGTTGCTCCCTAAGTGACGATCCCAGCTTTCGCGCGTGGCGCTTGTGACGGTGTCGTATTCGAAGATTGAAGCGTTGTTGATCAGGCAGGTCACGTCGCCGCCCAGTCGCGTTCGCGCCGCCTCAAAGAGCGCTTCTGTCTCACTGTCACGCAGCAAATCCGCTTGCAGAGGGACGGCCTTCTGACCTTGGTTTTCAATTTGCGTGCAGGTCTGTGCCGCGCCAGCGTCTGAACTGGCGTAGTGCACGGCCACGTCGTACCCCCGTCCAGCAAGAAAAACTGCCATCGCGCGGCCCAAACGCTGCCCCGCGCCAGTGACAAGTGCTCGCGCCATGCTGGCCCCCCTTCAGATCAAAACACTCGCGATATAGACCGCGTAGAGTAAGCTCAGCGCGACACCCCATGGACGTGTGATATCTCGCCTCAGATAGACAAAGGGGATCAGCAAAAGCGACGCGCCCAGCATCACCCACAGGTCAAAACGCAGAAACTCCGGGTCGACGTCTATGGGTCCTACCAGGCTTGCAATGCCAATGATTGCAAGAAGGTTGAACATGTTCGATCCGAGCACATTGCCAAGTGCCACGTCCGCCTGACGCCGCAGTGTCGCCATCACAGTTGTCGCCAATTCGGGCAGCGAGGTGCCAATCGCAACCATCGTCAGGCCAATCACCGTATCACTGACGCCATAGGCTTTCGCAATTGTCGATGCATTCTCGACCAAAAGCCCTGCCCCGACGGGCAAGCCGATGAGACCCAGGATAAGAAAAACCCCGATTTGCCACTTTGGCATATCGGGGTCTGCGCCTTCAGGCTCTTCCTCATCCTCCTCGGCATCGGCCTTTCGATGCGCGAGCGCCTCGCGGAACTGATCCGCGAGCACGTAGGACAAAGCCCCAAGCAGCACGAGCCCTGCGATCCAATCAAAAACGCCCCGAAACGCCAAACCGATGAAGAGTAAAGACGCCGCGATCATGAAGTTGAACGACTTACCCGTATCGCATTCCGACGTGTGCATCGCCGCGATGAGCGCGGGGATCCCGAGCACCATCAGCACATTCGCCGTGTTGGACCCTACGACGTTGCCCAAGGCCATGCCGGAGGCACCGTCGAGGATCGCTTTGATCGAGATCAGAAGTTCTGGTGCGGACGTGCCAAAGGCGACAATGGTGAGACTGACGATGAGCGCAGGGACACCCAAGCGAAGAGACAGGTTTACCGCCCCTTTTACCAAGGCATCTCCAGCAAAGAGCAAGATGACCAGTCCCAGGCCTGAGAGCAGCCATGGCATCACCATTAAGGCCTGCCTCCACAGGCGCAGGGGCCTTTGCCGATGCGGTATCGCCCGCAGGAGGGGCACTTTGCTTGCTTTAGCCGGGGTCCGCCGATCCAGTGCATCTTACCCAGCCAAGCCAATAGTCCCATAAACACGAGAAAAAGAATAACAATCTTTGAGATCATGCGTCAGAGACCAAAGCGGGCGAAGGCCGCACGTTCCTCAAGGCTGTGCACCGCATCCGCAAAAATGCGCCCACTGATCCGCGACAGAAACCCACGCCGTTGGCCGTAGACCTTAAAGCGCACCTTCTTGCCAAATCGCTCCTTCATCATAGGCCGCACGTGCCCGATCCCATCGATCAGCCCCACGTCAACCGCGCGCGCACCGACCCAAATCTGACCGGTGAACAAATCTTGATCTGAAGGTAGCTTATCCCCCCGCCGGGCACGAACGTGGTCTTTGAAGTTGGTGTGTATGTCTTCAAGCAACGCTTTCAGACGCTCCACGTCTTCAGGTTTTTCCGGTCGGAAGGGATCGAGCATGCTCTTGGACTTACCCGCAGTATAGACGCGCCGCTCCACCCCGTAGTTCTCAATAAACCGGTCCAGGCCGAAGGATGCCGAAATGACACCGATGGAACCGACAACGGAGGAGGGATCCGCATAGATCTCGTCAGCTGCCGCCGCCAGCCAATAGCCGCCCGAGGCTGCCACATCCTCGACAAAGGCGAACACCGGTACTTTTTTTTCCTCTGCCAAGCGGCGGATACGGGCGCCGATGAGCGAAGATTGGACCGGGCTTCCGCCGGGTGAGTTGATCACCAGCGCCACCGCCACTGGTTTTCCCCGCTCAAATGCTTTTTCGAGCAGCGGCGCCATGCCGACATCATTGAGAGCAGGCCGCCCTTGGGACGCAATGATGCCCGACAAGCGGACAACGGCAACAAGCGGGTCGGGTTTTACAAATGGCAGCCACATCTTCATGGCGTGTCATGTAGAGCGGGCCATCGGCGCAAACAAGCCGTTCCAGAGCGTTTATTCGCGGATGCGCCAGCCGGTCTTAAAGATCCACCATATCACCAGAAGGCAAATCCCAGTGAATGCGGCGATCGCAAAAAGTGACGTAATAACTGGGACATCCGCGCTGTCAAAGAATGCCCAGCGAAACCCGGAGATGAGATAAACGACCGGGTTGAACATTGATACCGTCTGCCAGACCGCGGGCAACATCGTGATCGAGTAAAATGAACCACCTAGAAAGATCAAGGGGGTCACAATCAGCAAGGGAACAATCTGCAACTGTTCAAAGTTTCCAGCCCAGATCCCCAAGATGAAGCCGAAAAGCGCAAAACTGATCGTTGTGAGCACCATGAAAACCATCATCGCAAAGGGGTGGGCAATGGAGATATCGACGAAGAAATGTGCCGTGCCGAGAATAATCATGCCGATGATAAAGGCTTTCAACGCGGCCGCTCCCACATAGCCGATGACGATTTCGATGAAACTCATGGGCGCGGCCAAAAGCTCAACGAATGTCCCGATGAATTTTGGAAAGTAGATGCCGAAAGAGGCGTTTGAGATCGACTGCGTGATCACTGTCAGCATGATGAGCCCAGGCACGATAAACGCGCCGTAGCTGACCCCCTCCACTTCTTCGATGCGGCTCCCTATGGCGGCGCCAAAGACCACGAAATAGAGCGAGGTCGAAAGGACTGGCGCTAAAAAGCTCTGCGCAAGAGTACGGAAAAACCGTGCCATCTCACTGTAAAAGATCGCGCGGACCGCAAACCAGTTCATGTCTTGGCCTCAGACGCGGGGTCATTCACCAAGGTCACAAAAATCTCTTCCAGTGAGGACTGCCGGGTTACGACATCGCGCAGGGTCAATCCCGCCCCGGCCACATTGCTCAAAAGCTGCGTGATGCCCGTGCGCTTTCCGCGCGTGTCATAGGTGTAGATCAGGGCGGTCCCATCGGGCGAGAGCCGCAAGTTGTCTGCGCGCAGACTTTCGGGCACCTCAGGCAGCTTTTGGGTCAATTGCACTTCAAGCTCTTTCTGGCCCATGCGCGCCATCAGCCGCGCTTTATCCTCCACCAGCATCAACTCACCCTTTGCGATCACGCCAATGCGGTCTGCAATCGCCTCAGCCTCTTCGATGTAATGTGTGGTGAGGATGATCGTCACGCCGTTTTCTTTGAGCTTGGCCACGACCTCCCACATGTCTTTGCGTAACTCGACGTCAACGCCTGCCGTCGGCTCATCCAGGAACAGCACCCGCGGGCCATGCGCCAGTGCCTTTGCGATCAGTACGCGGCGCTTCATCCCTCCAGAAAGCTCGCGCATCTGACTGTCTTTTTTATCCCACAGCGAGAGATCTTTGAGCGTTTCTTCCAGGGCACCATCGGCATTGGATTGACCGTAAAGACCTTGCGAGAAGCGCACCGAATTACCGACACGCTGGAAGGGCTCAAGATTGATTTCTTGCGGCACCAAACCGATGAGTTTGCGCGCTGCCCGGAATTCCGTCACCGTGTCGTGACCGCCCACGCGAACCGACCCAGATGTTGGGGTAGTTATGCCGCAAACCGTTGATATCAGGGTTGTTTTTCCAGCACCATTGGGTCCGAGCAACGCTAGAATTTCCCCTTGGCGGATGTCGAGGGTCACGCCTTTGAGCGCCTCAAATCCCCCCTTGTAGGACTTCTTTAGGTCCTTGATTTCAACGATGTTTGCCATGGCTCTCCCTTGCGTGAAGGGGAGCCTAGCCCGGACGCTAAAAAGTAAACAGACCCGTTCAGGTTTTCACGCGCCCAAACCAGCCTTTTTTGACCGGCTCATCTTTTTGAGCGGTTTTCTCGGTGAGTGGCTCTTCGGTAGGGCCCTCCAAGGTTTGCTGCAGGTTCTCAAAAAACTGATCCGCCATTTTTTTGGCAAACCCGTCAATGATCCGGCTGCCCAGTTGCGCCAACTTGCCGCCGACCTTGGCCTCCACCGTGTAGCTGAGCGCGGTGCCCTTCCCCTCCGCTGCGAGTTGGACGTCTGCGCCTCCTTTGGCAAATCCGGCAGCACCGCCTTTGCCAGACCCTTCAAGCTTGAGCGACGTGTCGGGCACCATATCGGAAAGCGTCACCTCGCCTTTGAATGTGGCTTTCACCGGCCCAACCTTCTGCACCACCGTTGCGGCGAAGCCCTCGTCGGGGGATCCGGTGACTTCTTGCGCGCCAGGCACGCAAGCGCACAAAACGGCAGGGTCCATCAGCGCGGCGTAGACTTCATTTGGGGGGACGCCAATGTGGCGGGTGTCTGACATCTGCATGAGCGGGCTCCTTTATGCGTTTGGCGGGCGGCAGATTAAGGCGTCAAGTGACCTTCACCACCACCTTACCCGTGGCTTTGCGTGTGCGCAAAAGATCAAGAGCGGCGTTGGCCTCCTCCAAAGGTAGCACATGGCTCACATGAGGTGAGAGCTTGCCTGCGGCGTACCAGTCAAACAACACCGCAAAACTGTCGGTCAGAACTTTGGGATTGAGCTTGGCATAACCACCCCAGTACAGGCCCATAACGGTGATGTTCTTGACGAGCAGAATGTTGGCGGGGATCTGCGGGACCTCGCCACTGGCAAAACCGAGGGGTAACAGACGGGCTTCTGGATTGCAGGCGCGCAGGGCCGCCTTGAACTGATCGCCACCAACAGGATCGTACACGACGTCAGCGCCTCCCAGTTCTTTGACAATGCTGCGAATGTCATCGGTCTGGGAGTCGATGAGATGATCCGCCCCGGCCGCGCTGCAGATCTCAAGTTTTTCGCCGCCGCGCGCGCAGGCGATCACCTCCGCCCCCATGAGCTTGCCCAATTCGACGGCTGTGAGGCCGACGCCTCCGGAAGCGCCCAACACCAACAGCCGCTCGGCGGGTTTCAGGTGCGCTTTGTAATCGAGCGCGACGTGACTGGTGCCGTAAGCCACGAGGAAAGCCGCGGCATCGACTGCAGTCATCTGATCTGGGATCGGCACACAGATCTCAGCGGGCAAAGCGATGTAATCGGCAAGGCCACCAAACCCGGTGTAGGAGGCGACACGCTGACCCCTGTTCAGATCGCGCACGCCCGCGCCCACCGCTTCAATGACGCCCGCCAGCTCCATGCCGATGGTGAAGGGCAGCGGCGGTTTCTCTTGGTACGTCCCCTTTATCAGCAGCGTATCGCCGAAGTTTAGCCCGCAGGTCTCAACCTTGATCAGCACCTCTCCGGGACCGGGCGTGAGCGTCTCGACCTCCCTCATCTCAAGCGGGGTGTCGTATTCTGTCACTTGCATGGCGCGCATGGGGCCCTCCGCGGCTGGTCGGCGAACCCTGTGCGCAACCTGCTCCAAATGGCAAGGGGGCGCGCGTTAAAACCGGATGTCCACCCGCAGGCCGGGGGTGTTGTCTGTGAGGGTCAGTTCTGCATCGTGCAAGGTGGCGACTGCCTGAACCAAACTCAGGCCCAGCCCATGGCCGGGCGTATTGCGGCTGCGGTCGAGCCTGTAAAGCCGCTGCAAGACCTTCGCCCGCTCATCCTCCGGGATCCCAGGACCCGTATCCGCCACTGAGAGATGTACTTTGCCCTCGTGCTTATGCAGCGAGAGGTTCACCGCGCTGCCTTGAGGGGTGTGCCGCAAGGCGTTCTCAATCAGGTTTGAGAGCATCTGCGCCAGCAACATGCGATCCCCGGTGATGGGCCCGATGTCAGGCTCAAGCGCCAGCGTCAGGGCTTGCCCGGCATCTTCGGCCATTGGGCCAAAAATCTCGGCCACCGTCCGACACACATCTGCAAGATCCACAGGCGAAAACCGCGCTTTAGGTGAGCCTGCTTCCACCTGGGCAAGTTGTAGGAGCGCCTGGAAGACCTCTCCCATGCGGCCCACCTCGCCCTGGGCCGCCTGCAAAAGTGCCTTTGCCTCAATCTGCGCGTCCAATTTGTCTTCCAGCGCGCTCAAGTGCACGCCGACCCGCTGCAGCGGCGTCTTCAAATCATGCGCAATATCCGATGAGACGTCTTTGAGCGCCCGCATCTGCCCCTCTTGCGCGCGGGCCATCTCGTTCAGCTTATCGCCTATGCGCACCAGATCGTCCGACCAGCGCGGTCCCACCGTCACTCTCGCGCCGAGATCTCCGCTGGTCATCCGGTCAAGCGCGCCGCCGACCACATCGACATGGCGCTTTGAGCGGCGCGCCAGGATCAGCCCGCCCGACAACGCAATCAGGACGGTTGGCAAAAGGCTGATCAGCAAGATGTTCACAAAGACCTGACGCAGCGCATCGATTTCCGCCCGGCTGCGCGCGATTGTGATGCGCCCGCCGTAAAGCGTATCGGTCAACGTCAGGTAGCTGCCCGCGTAGTCGGTCCGAGCAGGCGGCCAGGAGACGATGTGAAACCCCGCACTGTCATGCGCAATCGCGCCATTGCCGTAGAGCCGCCCCGAGGGCGAGACATAACTCAAGATGAGCCGGTTGGGGTCAAGGTCTTGGGATTCGGCGTCCACCAATAGGGCAACTGCCCGGGCATTCGGCGCGGCGCGAAAGCCAGCGAGGTCTTGGCGCAGATCGGCGCGGATGCTCTGTTCGAAAGACCGCTGCGTCACCGCATAGCTCGCCGCGAGGCTCAAAAGCGAGGCGATGGCAAAAAGTGCTACGAGAAGCAGAGCGAGGCGTAGCGGCATGGAGCGCCAAAGCGTGCCGATCCCTGCGGTCACGCCGCGATCCGGTAGCCTGCGCCGCGCACCGTTTCGATAAGATCCGTTGCGAAGGGACGATCGACCTTGGCACGCAAGCGACTGATATGGGTCTCAACAACGTTCGTGCCGGGATCAAAGCCAATGTCCCAAACGCCCTCAAGGAGCATCGTGCGGGTCTGCACGCGCCCCTTGCGGCGGATTAAGAACTCCAACAGCGCGAACTCGCGCGGCAAAAGATCGACGGGCGTGCCCGCACGGTTGACCGTGCGATTGAGAAGATCCATCTCCAAATCCGCCGCGCGCAGCACCGTTTGCACATCCAAAGCCTGCGGGCGGCGCGCCAGGGCGTCGATGCGCGCGGAAAGCTCACCAAAGGAAAACGGCTTGGTCAGATAGTCATCCGCGCCGGCGCGCAGGCCCTCAATCCGGTCATCAACGTCGCCCAATGCGGTCAGCAGCAGCACCGGTGTGCCGTTTCCCAGCCCGCGCAGGGTTTTGAGCACCGAAAGACCGTCGACTTCGGGGAGCAGGCGATCCAAGACGATGACATCGTGCCCGCCTCCAGCAGCCGTGATGAGCCCGTCTTTGCCATCCGCGACGAGGTCGACCACGTGGCCCTCTTCGCGCAGACCCTGCGCGATGTAACTGCCCGTGGTGGCGTCGTCTTCTATGACAAGCAGTTTCATCTCTCTCCGTCCCTGCCTCGGCAACCATATAGGAAAGGCCGCCGCCAATCGGCAGGGGAGGTTACAAATTTGTATATGCTTTGGCAGATCATTTTCATCTGTGGCTTCCACCTTGTGCGCATCATGATCAATCAAAGAGGTTTTCGATGCGCCCAACCCACCGCTTTCCCAGGCTGACCGCTGTGCTGTCTGCCGCAGTTCTCTCCACCTCCGCCCTCACCGTTGCGACAGCATCGCCAGCGCTGGCCGTGCCCGCGGGCGGCTATGCCGATCTCGTTGAGGAAGTCTCCCCCGCGGTTGTTTTCATTGAAGTTCAGGGCCGCACCGCCAGCGCGCGCGAGACCCTCCCCCGCAACATGCCCCCGCAAATGCGGCGGTTCTTCGAAGACGGCGTGCCCAGCCCGCGGGGCGAGCGGCAGGGCCTGGGCTCAGGCTTCATCATCTCTCCTGCGGGCCAGATTGTGACCAACCACCATGTCGTCGCCGGTGCTGAGACCGTGACAGTGAAACTGGCGGACGGTCGTCGCTTTCAGGCCGAAGTCGTCGGCAGCGACCCCATGACCGACATCGCTCTTTTGAAGATTGATGCCGAAGTTGACCTGCCGACCGTCGATTTTGGTGCCTCAGAGGTCTTGCGGGTCGGTGATGAGGTGATCGCTGTGGGCAACCCCTTTGGTCTTGGCGGCACCGTCACAACTGGGATTGTCTCAGCGCTCTCGCGTGACATCCGGTCAGGCCCCTTTGACGATTTCATCCAGACCGACGCGGCCATCAACCGCGGGAACTCTGGCGGGCCGCTTTTTAACAACGCGGGAGATGTGATCGGGGTCAACACCGCGATTATCTCGCCGGGCGGAGGATCCGTCGGCATCGGCTTTGCTGTGCCATCCGATCTCGTGCAGGAAGTGGTCGCAGATCTAGCAGATGACGGCCAATTGGCGCGCGGGTGGTTGGGCGTCAACATCCGGCCCATGACCGAAGAAGTGGCCGCCGTGCTCGGCTATGACGCGCCCAAAGGCGCGGTGATTGAGGCCGTGAGTGCAGACAGCCCCGCAGAGGCAGCCGGGCTTGAGCGAGGCGATATCATCTTGCGGTTTGGAGACAAGGACGTCGCAGATCTGCGTGATCTGACCCGCGCGGTGGCCACGACGAAGCCTGAGACCGCTGCGAGCATCACGCTTCTGCGCAAAGGACAGGAAATCACGCTGGACGTCACAATTGGACTGCTCGACGCCCAAGAGGCATAAGCCCCAGCCGTAAAGAGCCGTGATTTTCTAGGACGCCCCGCGTCTCCCCCCGATGTGGGGCGTCCACCTCCAAATGTTTCAAAACCGGCAGGTGCAGCGGATTTGAAGCAAACCTGCGCAATTTCACGCGCAGGCTGACATTCGCGAAATCTCAGTGTTTGTGACGTTTACGGGCGGTGGCAAGCGCCTTGGATGCAGCTGAACGCCCGAATTATGCCGATTTTGGGTCGGTTTGACTTGAGAAACCCAAGCAATTGACACAGATACCTTCGCAACATCAGCTTGCGCGCCAGGAGAACCTGTGTCCCTCTTTATCATCGTCGCCCTGCCTTTCCTTGGCGCAATGCTGCCAGGCCTCATGAACGCAGCGGGACGGACGGCCTGCGCGGGTGTGACGTTCATGGTCACCTTCACCGCATTCGTGGGCCTGCTGACCAACCTGCCCGCGGTGCTTGCAGGCGAGGTTGTACAGACCGGCGTCAACTGGCTGCCGCGACTGGGGCTCAACGTAAACTTGATGTTGGACGGGCTGGGCTTTTTCTTTGCCCTGTTGATCCTAGGCATCGGGCTTTTGATCATTACATATGGCCGCTTTTACCTGTCGCGCGAAGATAACATGGGTGAGTTCTTCACCTATCTTCTTTTGTTCCAAGGCGCGATGGTGGGGATCGTTCTCTCAGATAACATCCTGATGATGCTCATCTTTTGGGAGCTTACATCGCTGTCGTCCTTCCTGCTCATCGGCTATTGGAAGCACCTGCCCGAAGGGCGGCAAGGCGCGCGCATGGCCCTCACGGTAACAGGTATGGGGGGCCTCGCGCTGATCGGTGGCATGCTCATCCTGGGCAACATCGCAGGCAGCTATGATCTTAGCGTGACCTTGCAGAACCGGGAGGCAATTCAAGAAAGCCCCTACTACACCACCGCGCTTTTGCTGATCCTCCTGGGCTGCTTCACAAAATCCGCGCAGTTTCCTTTCCACTTTTGGCTGCCCCATGCGATGGCCGCGCCGACGCCAGTGTCGGCCTATTTGCATTCGGCCACGATGGTGAAAGCTGGCATCTTTCTGATGGCCCGCCTTTGGCCGGTGCTCTCCGGCACGCCCACATGGTTTGTGATTGTGACGACGGCGGGTCTGGTGACGATGGTCATCGGCGCGGTGATTGCCTTGTTCAAGCATGATCTGAAAGGGCTGCTGGCCTTCTCCACCGTCAGCCACTTGGGTCTGATCACGATGCTTTTGGGCACGGGCACCGCGTTTGGCGCGATGGCGGCAGTGTTCCATATCTTGAACCACGCCACCTTCAAGGCGGCGCTCTTTATGTCGGCAGGCATCGTTGATCACGAGGCGCACACCCGCGACATACGGCGTTTGGGCGGCTTGCGAACGCTCATGCCCGTAACCTTTGTCATCGCCACGCTGGCCGCACTCTCTATGGCGGGCATCCCCTTTCTCAATGGCTTTCTCTCTAAAGAACAAATGTTGGAAGAAGCCTATCGCACAGCGCTTTTCGATGCGCCCTGGCTGGTGCCAACGCTCGCGGTCGTCGGCTCGCTCTTCTCTGCGGCCTACTGCTTTCGCTTCATTGCGCATACGTTCTTGGGACCGGTGCGAAGCGATTATCCGGCCAAGCCGCATGATCCCGGTGTCGGCATGTGGGGCCCCCCTGCACTCCTCGTCGTGCTTGTCGTGGTCATTGGCTGCGCACCGTTTTTGGCCGAGCCCTTTGTCAAACTCGTGACCGCTTCGGTTCTGGGCGATGTCGCAGAGGTGCCCAAAGCGTATTTCAAGATCTGGCACGGTCTTGTCCCCGCGCTTTACATGTCAATCGCCGCGGTCGCTGGGGGTCTCATCGCGCTCGCGCTCTTCCCGCAGCTTCTGCAGCTTTGGGACGCCTCTCCGGTGCCCTTTGCCAAAGCGCTTTTTGATCGCTTCATCGAAGCCATTGTGCGGCTGGCCCAGGGTATCACCCAAGGTCTGCACAACGGGGCCTTCTCCCGCTACGCCGCCATTGCTGGCATCACGATTGTGGGGGTCGGAGCCTTTGCTTGGGTCACTGGCACAGTGGGCGCACCCACCCGCGTCGCGCAGGCCGCGCGACCCGTTGAGATGGCGGGCTGGGCGATGCTGGTCGCGGCGACCCTGGGGCTTGCGTTTTTGCACCGCAATCGCCTGCTTGCCTTGATCCTGATCGGCATTGTCGGGCTCATGGTCTCTGTCGGATTTGTTTTCTTCAGCGCACCGGATCTCGCGATGACGCAGATCACAGTTGAAGTTGTCACGATCATATTGCTGCTTCTGGCGCTCAACTTTCTGCCCAACACGACCCCGGTAGAGAGCAGTGAGCTGCGGCGCATTCGGGATGTTGTCCTTTCCCTGGCCGCTGGCGCTGCGGCGTTTGTCATGGCCTACTACTTTTTGCTGCGCGAAGCGGTGGGCGGACCGATTTCCGAATTCCACCTCGCCAACTCCTATAAAGGCGGTGGCGGCACCAATGTGGTGAATGTGATCCTCGTCGATTTCCGAGGGTTTGATACATTTGGAGAAATCATCGTGCTGGGCATTGCGGCACTGCTGATTTACGCGCTTACAGAGACACTGCTGAGCGGGCCCGTACGGGCGCGTCTGCTAAACCGGACACCCGATCAGGTCCGCGCCGGAGACATGCACCCCATGATGATGGTGGTGCTGACCCGCGTTGTCATGCCCGTCGTTCTCCTCGTCGGCTTCTATATCTTCCTGCGCGGGCACAATGAACCTGGTGGGGGGTTTATCTCAGGTCTTGTGGTCTCGATCGGGATCGTGATGCAGTACATGGCAAGCGGGTTCAGCTGGACAAGCGCGCGCCTGCACTATCCCTACCATGGCATCATCGGGGCCGGCGTGCTGATCGCGGGGCTCACGGGGATTGGATCTTGGCTGTTCGATAAACCGTTCCTGACCTCTGATTTCACCTACGTGCGCATCCCGCCTTTCAACGAGTTTGAGCTTGCTACGGCTGCCCTTTTTGATCTCGGCGTCTTCCTCGCGGTGGTCGGTGCGGTACTCTTGTCGTTGGAGAGCTTCTCGCGTCTGGCGCGTCGTACTGAAACGCAGGCGAGCGAGCATCCGATGGACATTGACCCCTCGCGGGATGAAGCGGAAACACCCAACCTGAAAGCGGAGACTGCTTAAGATGGGCCTAGAATTTTTGGTCGCCTCCGCCATTGGCATCTTAACAGCCGCAGGGATGTACCTGGTGCTCAGGTTGCGGACCTTTCCCGTCATCTTGGGGATGTCCTTGCTGACCTATGCTGTGAACGTGTTTCTTTTTTCGTCTGGGCGTCTCACTATCGGCGCGCCGCCCATCTTGACGGATGCCACTGTCTACGCCGACCCGCTGCCGCAAGCTTTGGTGCTCACTGCGATTGTGATCTCCTTTGGGATGACGGCGGTTGCTGTGATGATCGCACTGGGGGCCTATCTCGGCGCGAGCGATGACCGGGTGAACGATTCAGACCCCTCCGAGGTTGGGTTGGAGGACGCAAAATGATCCATTGGATTATCGCGCCGATCGCCCTGCCTGCGGTTTTGGCTCCATTCATCGTGCTGGCCGCGCGGTACCACATCGGGATCCAGCGGGTGTTCTCCATCGCGGGTGTCTTGGGCCTCATTGCGATCGCTGCGGGCCTTGCCTGGCAGGCCGCGGATGGCACCGTCACGATCTACCAGCTTGGGGATTGGGCCGCGCCCTTTGGGATTGTGGTCGTCGGCGACCGGCTCAGCACGCTGATGGTTTTGCTCACGTCGGTCCTTGCGCTGCCCGTGCTGCTCTATGCCATTGGCTCGGGCTGGGACAAGCGGGGGTGGCACTTCCACGCCCTTTTTCAGTTCCAATTGATGGGGATCATCGGTGCTTTTTTGACCGGCGACCTTTTCAATCTGTTCGTATTCTTCGAAGTCCTGCTGATCGCATCCTACGGCCTTATGATCCACGCGGGGGGTGACCGGAGGCTGCGGGCAGGCGTGCAGTACGTGCTCTTCAATCTGATCGGCTCGACACTGTTCCTCTTCGCGCTCGGCGCGCTTTATGCGCAAACTGGCACGCTGAACATGGCTGACGTGGCAGAGCGTGTTGCCCTGATCGACGGTGGAGACACCGTCGGCATCCGCATCACAGCGGTGCTTTTGCTGATGGTCTTTGCGATCAAGGCGGCGCTGCTGCCGCTGCATTTTTGGCTGCCCTCAAGCTATGCTGAGGCACCCGCACCTGTTGCCGCCCTTTTTGCGATCATGACCAAGGTTGGCGCTTACGCCATCATCCGGGTCTACACGATGGTGTTTCACCCCGAACTTGAGGTCACCGCAGGGCTGCATGGCACCTGGCTCTTGCCCGCGGCGCTGATCTCTTTGGCCATTGGCATGATCGGCGTGATGGGCGCGCGGCGGCTCGACCGGCTCGTTGCCTTTTCCGTGATTGGGTCGATGGGCATGGTGATGATCGCCGTCGCAATGTTCACGCCTGAGAGCCTTGCAGCAGCGCTTTACTACATCATCCATTCGACCCTGGCGGCAGCGGCGCTCTTTCTCATCACGGACTTGGTACGATCGGGGCGCGCGGATCTGAACTTGAATGCCCAGGCACCGATCTCCGGGGCGGCTCTGACTGCCGGATTGTTCTTTGTTGCCGCAATTGCAATGACAGGTTTACCGCCGCTTTCCGGTTTTGTCGGAAAGCTCTTGATCCTCGATGCAGGTTTTAGCTCACCCCTCGCAACATGGATCTGGGTCACCATCCTGATCTCAAGTTTGATCAGCATCATCGGATTTGCACGCGCCGGTGCGCTGGTCTTCTGGAAAGCGAAGAGCATTGAGCCCGATGCACAGGCCGCGACAGCGGCTCCGCCCTCCCCGCTGTCCTACGCGGCTGTGGGTGCGTTGCTCAGCCTTTTGATCGCGCACACGGTCTTTGCTGGGCCTGCGTATGGGTATGCGGAGCGTACAGCGGCAGCCCTTTTTGCACCGCAACCTTACATCAGCACCGTGCTTGAGACACCTGGCAAGCTCAGCACACCCAAAGTGGAGGAGAACTGAGATGGCAAATGCGATGCGCTGGCTCTTTCCACATCCGTTGCTCACGCTGCTGTTGGCCTTCGTTTGGCTGCTTTTGCAGAATAATTTTTCGGCAGGCATGGCGGTCTTCGGCCTGATCCTCGGCATTATCTTTGCCAAGATGACGGCCATTTGGTGGCCCGAACGGCCCACTGGCATCCACCTCGGCCGCATGTTCACCTATGCGATCATCGTGCTGTGGGACATCTTGATTGCCAATGTTGAAGTGGCCTGGATCGTGCTGACAAAAGCCAACGCCGCTCTGAAACCCGCGTGGATCGTCGTTCCTTTGGAACTGAACAAGCCAGAGGCGATCACGATTTTGGCGGGGACAATCACCCTGACGCCAGGCACGGTTTCTGCGGATCTCTCCGCCGAAGGACACAGCCTCTTGGTGCATGTGTTGCACACCGATGATCCGGACGCGGTGCGCGATGAGATCAAACAACGCTACGAACGCAGATTAGTGGAGATCTTTGGATGAGCGCCGAGCAATTCATGAACATTGCGATCGTTATCGCCTTTGTCTCGATGGCCGTTGCGCAAGTGATGTCGATGGTCCGTCTCGTGCTCGGCCCGTCCTCCGGTGACCGCATCCTTGCGCTCGACACGATGGTGGTCAACGCCATTGGTCTCATCGTGATGCTCGGTATCGTACAGGGCACCCGGATCTATTTTGAGGTGACGCTCATCATTGCCATGCTGGGGTTCGTCTCCACCGTGGCCTATGCGCGGTTTCTTTTACGCGGAGACATCATCGAATGAGCTGGGATGTCATTGGCATGATCTTTGTCGGCATCTGCCTGCTGCTTGGAGCAGGTTTTTCGCTGGTTGGTGTCATCGGATTATTGAAGTTCAACGATTCGATGACCCGGATGCATGCCCCGACAAAAGTGGGCACAATTGGGATTGGCATGCTGCTTTTGGCCTCCATGATCCACGCACATGTCTTTGCGGAGGGCTCATTTCATGAGGTCCTCATCATGTCCTTTCTCTTTGTGACGGCACCGATCTCGGCGCATTTCATTGCAAAGGTGCATATTCACAGGGGCACCTGTGAAACCCCGCCGGACCCGCCGCGGGATGAGGCTTGGTCGACGCTGGATCGGCCCAAAGAAGACCAGGAACGCTTGAAAGAGACCAAGGACCTGATCGAGAACGCGACCTAAAGTCTGTTCATATGGGCAATGTCGGCTTGGACGACCGCGTCGCGTCTCAGCGGGGGGCCATGCGGATGGCCCCGTCGAGCCGGATCACCTCACCGTTCAGCATGGGGTTGTCCAGGATGTGGCACACCAGTTTGCCAAACTCCGCAGGCGCGCCGAGCCGCGAGGGGAAGGGCACCTGCTGTCCTAGGGAGTGCTGTACGTCCTCCGGCAGCCCTTCCAAAAGCGGCGTCAAAAAGAGCCCTGGCGCGATGGTGCACACGCGGATGCCCTTGTCGGCAAGATCGCGCGCCATGGGCAGGGTCATACCGACGATGCCGCCTTTGGACGCCGCATAGGCAACCTGTCCAATCTGTCCTTCGTATGCAGCAACGGAGGCGGTGTTGATGATCACCCCCCGCGCGCCATCGGGGGCGAACGGTTCTGACTGCTGCATCATGGCGGCTGCTTGCGCAGCACAAAAGAAAGATCCGATGAGGTTGGTCTCAATGACCTTGCTGAACAACCCCGGGTCATGGGGCGCACCGCGAGAGACGGTCTTTGACGCGGGTCCAATGCCAGCGCAATTGACAAGTGCGCGCGGGGTGCCGAGCGCCGCGCTCACGGATTGCATGCCAGCCGCAACACTTTCAGGATCAGCCACGTTAACGGACTGATAGTGCCCATCAAGTTCGGATGCGATCTCTGCCCCGTCCTCTGCGTTGAGATCGAAAATCGCCACCCGAAGCCCGGCGGCGGCCAGCGCCCGTGCCGTAGCGGCACCAAGACCAGACGCTCCTCCGGTCACGATTGCGCTACTGCCTTGCCAAATGTCCATGACGGTCCCCTTGTTTGGGCCCAGTTAGACTATGAACGCGTGGGCGAGGCAAGCGGGCGAGGCTTGTGCGTGCCGCCCCGATGGGAAGCCACTGCACCGGCGCCGACTAAGATGCATTGGCGGGGCAGAAGCCCGGTTTAACCAATCTTAAGTTTCGGTCTCTAGTGGTAGTCTGGGGGCCAAAGTCATAGCGACGCCGATGCAAAAAGCCAGTGTACCTCAAGACGCCGCCCAGGATTGGGAATCCGCGCCTTTCTTGAAAAGGGTGGCTGATCTGGTGCCTGGGATCATCTACGTCTTTAATCAAAAAACCCAGTCAAATGAATACTCTAATCGCTCCCTGGGGGAGATGCTCGGCTATACACTCGACGAGATCCAGGCGATGGGCGCAGAGATGCTGCGTCTAATCTCACATCCCGATGACTTTGGCAAAGTGACCGCGCATGTTCAAAGCTTGGCACAGCTTCGGCAAGACGAGACTGCGCTGCTTGAGTACCGGGTCAAGCACAGGAACGGGAATTGGGTCTGGCTGCTCTCAAAGGACGCTGTTTTTGAGCGTGATGATCAAGGGCAGTTGCTGCGGCACATCGGGATTGCCACGGATATCACCCCGCAAAAGGAGGCGGAGCAGCGCGCGCGGGATGAGATTTTGCGGGCGCGTACCACCAATGAAGAGTTGCGCGCCTTCTCCTACTCCGTCTCGCATGATATGAAAGCACCTGCCAATACGCTGAATTTGCTGCTTTCCGAACTGTTGGACAGCCACAAGCGAGAGCTCTGTTCTGACGCGGTTGAGCTTCTCGAAATGGCTCTGATGACGGTGCACCAGATGGATTTCCTGGTTGCCAATGTCGTGAACTACACCCGCGTGATCGATCTGGGTATGGAGCTTGTGGATGTCGATCTCAACGCAGCTTTTTCCGAAGTCGTGAATGAACTCAACGGGCGCATCACCGCGTCAGATGCCGTGGTGCATGTCTCAGACCTGCCAACAGTGCGCGCGGACGCCCTACAGATCCGGATCCTTATCTTCAACCTCCTCGAAAATGCGATCAAGTTTCATCGCCATGGGACAAGGCCGCAGGTCTGGATCAAGGCCGAGAAACAACCTGAAATTAAGAAGTGCCAGGTAACCATTCGGGATAATGGGATCGGAATTCATCCGGCCCAACATGAAAAGATCTTCAACGTTTTTAAAAGGCTGAATGCGAGTATGGAATTTGATGGGACGGGACTAGGTCTTGCGATCTGCCGGCGCATCGCGGCCAATCACGGCAGTGCCATCTCGCTTGCGTCAGAGTTGAGCGCGGGGTCCACGTTTGGTTTTGAGCTTTCCTGCCCATGACAATCGGCACTGAAACCCCGATCGCGCGCCTGATGATCATAGACGACAGTACGTTTGATCAGATGGTCTATAAGCGCATTATCGACAAGTCCGGCCTGGTCAAAGAATTGCACCAATTCCTGGACGCGACGGAGGCACTGGCCTATCTGCGTCGATCAGAGAGCAGCAAGCCAGATTTGATCCTGCTCGACATCAACATGCCGCAAATGGACGGCTTTGAGTTTTTGGAGGCGGTGAGCCAAGATACCGAAGTGAGCCCCTGCCCCATCATCGTCATGCTCACAACGTCGCTGAACCCTGCGGATGAAGATCAAGCAAAGACCTATGACATCGTGCAGGACTATCTCAGCAAACCTCTGACGCAGACGCATCTGGAAAAGCTCTGTCGCTTGCTGGGGGCACAACCAGCGTAACGGCACAGCGCAAGAGCCTTGCAGGCGCACCGCGCTCAATTGGTTTCAACCCTACAGGACGGCCCGTGGGCCTCGGCTTTGCCGACTGGGCTATGCCTTTGCTGGCACCTGTTCTAAGACGGCGCTGTGGCAATACCTTTACCCAAGCTGACCGCGGTCAGCGCCCCCAGCGGAGCCCGAGGGACTGAAGATCCCGTTGGTGCGCACGCACGATGACAGACCGCGGCTTTTCGGTCGACGAGTTTCGTGCGCGGGTTTCACGCGCGCAAACGCTCATGGCAGCGGCCGACCTTTCCGCGCTCTTGCTCACAACCGAACCTGAAGTGCGTTATTACACGGGTTTCTTAACATCGTTTTGGCTCAGCCCGACCAGGCCCTGGTATGTCGTCATGCCTCAAGCGGGCACACCCATTGCCATCATCCCCGCGATTGGCGAACGATTGATGGCGGACACCTGGGTCAAGGACATTCGCACCTGGGATGCGCCGGATTACGATGACGACGGCATCGGGCTTTTGGCAGAGGCGCTGCGCGAAGTGACCCCGCGAGGCGCCCGCATCGGCGTAGCGCATCATATGGAGAGCCACCTGCGCATGCCACTGGCTGATTTTGACCGCCTGCGCGACAGTCTTAAGCAGCGCCAGATCGTGCCCGACGCGGCCATTACCCGGCGACTTCGCATGGTAAAATCGGCCGCTGAGCGCGCAAAGATCCAATGCGCCTGCGTCCTGGCAGATCACACATTCAGCCGCATGGCTGAGATTGCGGGACCAGGTCGCCCGCTAGATGAGGTTTTTCGCGCCTTTCAACGGGCCGCGTTGGAAGAAGGTGCAGATCAAATCCCCTATCTCGCGGGAAGTGCAGGTGTCGGGGGTTACTTGGACGTCATCTCACCAGCGACCGAAACACCGCTCGCCGCGGGCGATGTGTTGATGCTCGACACCGGGGTGATGTGGGACGGTTACTTTTGCGATTTCAATCGAAACTTCAGCCTTGGCGCGCCACCTGCAGAAGTGGCCGATGCGCACAAACGGTTGATTGAAGCCACCCAAGTCGGGTTCGACGCGGCACAACCCGGTGCCCGCATATCTGACATTTACCATGCGATGGCCGCCTGTTTGCGCAACCCAGATGGAAGCGTCCTGCCTGGTCGGTTTGGCCATGGGCTTGGGATGCAACTGACCGAATGGCCCTCAATCATCGCGAGCGAGCACTGTGAGATTTTTGAAGGGACGATCCTGACGCTAGAGCCGAGCCTGAGCTTGGCAGGCGGACGCCTAATGGTGCATGAGGAAGACATTGCAGTCGCGCGCAATGGGCCCGTTTACCTCTCAACTCCGCAGCGGCCAGATATCACGGTGATTGCATGAGCTTGCCCTACGCGCTCTCAACCTTGCGCCCCACGCAATTTGGGGTGCTCGTCTTGCAAGCCGACGAAACCTTGGAGACTGACCTGCGCCGCTTAATCCCGCCGGAGGTTGAGGTGCTGGTGAGCCGAGTACCGTCTGGCCAAGCGTTGACGACCCAGAGCATCGCCAAAATGGCGGATGAGATCACAGGTGCCGCCGCTCTTTTTCCCCGTGGTGCCCGTTGCGCAGTGACCGCCTATGCCTGCACATCAGCAGCCGCGCAACTCGGTCCGCAAAAGATCCGCCATTTGATCCATGCTGGAGCGGCGGCGCAGCACATCACTGAGCCTGTCTCGGCGCTGATCGCTGCCTGCGCGGCACTCAAGATCTCGTCCATCGGGCTGATCAGCCCCTATTCAGCAAAGATCTCTGACCGCCTGCGCGAGGTTCTGGCCAGCGCCGGGATTTCAACGCCCCGCTTTGCCAGCTTTGAAGAGCCTTTGGAAGAAAATGTCGCGCGCATCTGCCCGGGTGCCTTGCGTGATGGCGCGCGTGATATGGGTCAGGATCCCATCTGCGACGCCATATTTCTGTCCTGCACGAACCTCAGAACGCTAGACGTGATTGAAGAGATTGAGGCCATCCTGCGAAAGCCTGTCTTGAGCAGCAACCAAGTTCTGGCTTGGCACATGTTGCGCCTCGCGGGCATCGAGGCCCGGGCTCAGACGCCCGGGCGCCTTTGGCAGGTTTAACTCGGGGTCATACCGCGCAGACGTTCAGATCGGCGGCGCAAAAGCTCCACGACAAAGAGCAGGACGATAGAGAGGGTAATCAGAATTGTCGCGACCGCCAGGATCGTTGGACTGATCTGCTCCCGCAGGCCGGTGAACATTTGCCAAGGAAGTGTCTTTTGCCCCGCGGAACCCACAAAAAGAACCACCACCACCTCATCAAATGAAGTGATAAACGCAAAAAGCCCGCCGGAGACCACGCCAGGCAAGATCAACGGCATTTGCACACGAAAGAATGTTGTGACCGGCCCGGCCCCCATGTTCGCCGCCGCCCGTGTCAACGAGTTGTCGAACCCAACGAGGGTCGCTGTCACTGTGATGATGACAAATGGAATGCCCAGAGCGGCATGGGCCAAGACCACGCCGAGGTATGTCCCGGTCAGCGTGAAGGGCAATTCGATTTTGCCAAAGGGGGTGGGAATGTAGGGGTTGGAATAGAAAAAGTACATGCCCGTCGCCGAGATGATCAGGGGCACGATCATTGGCGAGATCAAGATTGCCATGATGGCGCGCCGAAACGGCACATGGCTTTGGCTCAAACCAATGGCCGCAAGGGTGCCCAGGCTGACGGAAAGCAGCGTGGCAACTGGCGCGATCTGCAAGGAGTTGCGCAGCGCCAGCTGCCAGTCATCGTTGGTGAAAAAGTCATCGTAGTGTTTCAGCGAGTACCCTGCGGGGTCAAAGGCCAGCATCTCAGGCGTGAAGGTGAAGAAATCCTGAGCGTTAAAGCTCAGCGGGATGATGACCAGGATCGGCGCGATCAAGAAAAAGAAAATGATGCCGCAGATCACACGGAAAGCGTAGTACCAGATGCGTTGACCGGTGGTGGCATAAGGGGGCAAACCTTGCATGATCAGCCTCCCAACTTCACGTTATCAATGCCCACGATCTTGTCGTAGACCCAATAAAGGACCAGCACGACCGCGAGCAGGATGGTCCCAAGCGCCGCCGCCAGCCCCCAATTGAGAGAGCTGGAGATGTGATAGGCAATCCGGTTTGAGATGAAGACACCTTTTGTACCGCCCACAAGTTCCGGCGTGATGTAATAGCCGATGGCGAGGATGAAAACGAGGATGCAGCCCGCGCCAATGCCCGGCACTGATTGCGGAAAATAGACCCGCCAAAAGGCGGTCCAGTTGGTCGCCCCCAGTGATTTCGCCGCGCGCAGATAGTTCGGCGGGATCGTCTTCATCACTGAGTAGAGCGGCAGGATCATGAAAGGCAGCAAGATATGCGTCATGGCGATGATCGTGCCGGTTTGGTTGTTGATCAATTCAAGCCGCCCGTCGTTTGCCACGATCCCCAGCCAGACAAGCGTGTCGTTGATCACGCCTTGTTGCTGCAAAAGCACTTTCCACGCGGAGGTGCGCACGAGAAGTGATGTCCAAAACGGTAAGAGCACCAGGATCATCAGCAGGTTGGCAGTATTGTCGCGCAGGTTCGCGAGAAGCCAAGCGATGGGATAGCCCAAAAGCACGCACATGCCCGTGATGGCCATGGACATGATCATGGTGCGTATAAAAAGCGTGATGTAGATTCGCTCATTCTCTGGGCGGGCCTCTATCCCATCGGGGGCCTTCATCAGATCGACAGAGTTCAGGAAGTATCCGCTGGTGTAGGGCGGCGCATAGGTCTTGATCGTCGTCCAGACCGCAGGGTCGAGCCAATCTTCGTCTACATCCTCAAACGCGGCACGCAGCGAAACGGGTTCAATTGCCGCAAGCTCGACCGCAACAGGTAAAGTGCCCCCGGCCTGCGCATCGCGGTAAAGCGCCGTGAAAACAAAATCCCATGGCACCTCGGCAAGAGGGTCATCTTCTTCGGCTTCGACAATCATCCGTGCCCAATCGTCATAGGCTGAAGCGGTCAGCGGCAGAGCGGCGCGGATGCTATCCTGCGCCATCCATTCGGACCATTGCAGCGGATCGCCGTAAGCCTCATCGGCATCTGTGAAAGCATCTGTGTAGACATCGGTGTCAAATCGCCCAACCCGCCGCCCTGATTTTCGGAAAAGGGATGAGATGCCCGTTTGCTCGTAGTTCAGGCGGCTGCCTAGCCGGGTATGCGTCTTATACTCTGCCGCCAGTGCCATGTCTGTGTAGAGCGCGGCGAAGACTTCTTCTTCGGGCGGCTCTCTGGATGCCGCATCCCATGTCTCCAACGCGGCGACGGTGCGCGGCAGGGTTTGACCAACGATCTCGTTTTCCACCGAACGGAACAGCATGTCCGCAATTGGCATAACAAAGGAGACCAGAATGAAAATCAAAAGCGGAGCAATAAGCGCCAGCGCGCGCAGCTTTTGCCGGCGCAAGGCCCGGTTGAGGGAGACTTTGAGCGGGCGACCATCGGCGGCAATCATCGGGCTGGCTGACACATCCGCCATGGCTTAAGTGCCCTCCACGACCATAATCATGCTCTGCGCACATCTGCGCCGAATCTCGGCCACTTCCTGATACTCTGGATCATTGTAGGCCGCCAAAGCTGCCGCATAGCTTTCAAATTCAATCACCACGGTGCGTTGACCGGCCTCACCTTCGAGCACCTCTTGTTGACCGCCTCTGACGACGAACTTCGCCCCATGTGCTTGGAGGATGGGCGTATCGCGCCGCACGTACTCGGGATACCCCTCAGGGTCCGTCACTGTAATGTGACCAATGATGTATCCTTTGGGCATGCGCGCCGTCCTCTCATTTGGGCTGTGCCGCAGCCCTCAGCGGGGCTGCGGCACTTGTGTTTACTGGCTCAGCCAGGCCTGGAACTTGGCATCCAGGTCATCGCGGTAATCCGCCCACCATTCGTAGTTATAAAGGAAGGTGTTTTTGGCGTTGTTCGGATCGGTTGGCATATGAGGTGCCATGTCGATGCCCAGTGTCGCGTGCTTGCCCACCAGCGGTGCCGAAGATTTGCGCGCCGGACCATATGAGATGTACTTCGCCTGATCGGCCAGACGCTGGGTATCGGTTGCGAACTTAACGTAGTCCAGCGCGCGTGCCTCCCGCTCCGGGCTCAACCCTGTTGGGATGATCCACCCATCCAAGTCGAACACTTGCGCGTCCCACAGCATGCCCACCGGCTGCTTTTGCTCTTCGATCAGCGCGAAGAGACGACCGTTGTAGGTCGTACCCATCACAACTTCACCGTCGGCCAGCAGCTGAGGTGTATCGGCACCGGCAGACCACCAGATCACATCGTCTTTGATCGTGTCGAGCTTGGCAAAGGCTTGCGCCTGCCCCTCTTCGGTCTCCAGCACGTCATAGACATCATCCTTGGCCACACCGTCACAGATCAAAGCCCACTCCATGTTGTTGATGGGGCGCTTTTCCAGCGAACGCTTGCCAGGATAGGTTTCCGTGTCAAAAAGCGCGCAAATCTCAGTGGGTGGGTTTGCCCCGACCAGATCGGTGCGGTACCCGGCAACCGTGGAGTAAACGATCTGGGGAATAAAGCAGTCGGACACCAGAAGATCGCCGAAGTCTTCGGACGCTTTGGAGCCGTCATCGCCGTCAGCGAGCTGCGTGTCTGGATCGATCTCAAGCGCCAGTCCCTCGTCGCACAGACGGATTGCATCAGAGGCGACCACATCGACGACATCCCATGTCACATTGCCCGCCTCATTCATCGCGCGCAGCTTGGCAACCGCTTCAGCAGAGCTTTCATCGTTGATGATGGTCACGCCCGTCATCTCAGAATAGGGGTCATGGTAGGCCGCCTGTTGCGACGCAGAGTAAGCGCCGCCCCAGCTCACGATGGTCATTTCAGACGCCATATGGCCGTCCGCATGCGCCATCGCTGCTGCCAAGGTCAGGCCAGATGTGGCCATCAGTTTTGCAGTCAGTTTCATTTGGTTTCTCCCGTTATGTGTTACCCGGTTTGGTCTTTGAAGCGCGGCGGCCCGGGCGGCCTCCCCACTCTCAATCCGGCGCTTATGCATCAAGCGCCCGACAATCCTCTGGCAACCACCCGATCTCGATCGTCTCGCCAGGCTTGAGCCGGCGTTGATCGGGCGCATTGCGCGTTTTGATGATGAAGTCATCGATCCCAGCCACCCGCAAGCGGGTGCGAAAGATGTCGCCCATGTAGATAAATTCCAGCACTTCGGCTTTCAGCGTATGCGCATCCTCGCTCAAGCGGTCGCGGTTATACTCCACTCGTTCGGGCCGGATTGATACCTGAGTGCGCTCCCCCACGGCGGTGACGTTCACCGGCAGCGCATCGATGATATCGCCACTGTCCAATTTTACCGTGCAGGTGTCTCCTTTGATCTCCTCGATCACCCCGCCAAGCGTGTTGTTCTCACCAATGAACTGCGCGACGAAGCTGTTTTCCGGCTTTTCGTAGAGCTCATCGGGCCGCGCCAGCTGCTGGATCCGGCCATCGTCAAAGACGGCCACGCGGTCCGACATGGTCAGTGCTTCGGTCTGATCGTGCGTCACATAGACGGTCGTGATCCCCAATTCATGCGCCAAATTGGTGATCTCAAATTGCAACGTTTCGCGCAACTGCTTGTCGAGCGCGCCCAAGGGCTCATCCATCAGCACCAACTCAGGCTCGAATACAAGCGCGCGCGCCAGCGCAATGCGCTGCTGCTGCCCCCCTGAAAGCTGTGCCGGACGACGGCCCGCAAAAGATCCCATCTGCACCATATCGAGGGCGCGTTTGACCTTTTCTTCGCGCTCTGGCTTGCTCATTTTGCGCACTTCCAGCGGAAACGACAGGTTCTCCGCCACCGTCATATGCGGGAAAAGCGCGTAGTTTTGAAACACCATGCCGATGCCGCGCTTATGCGGTGGGATGTTGTTGATCGAAGTGCCATCGAGGAGAATATCGCCGTGCGTCGCCGTCTCAAAACCTGCGAGCATCATCAGGCAAGTGGTCTTTCCTGAACCAGACGGCCCCAACATGGTGAGAAACTCGCCTTTGGGCATAGACAAGTTCAAGTCCTTTACCACCAGCGTCTCACCGTCATAGCTCTTCTGCACGCGCTCGAAAGCGACGAAAGCGCTGTCCGCTGATGGCATAGAAAATTCCCCGTTTCAGGTCTCTGAGGTCTTTGCGCCCCAGCGATACGTCACCTTGGGAGCCTAAGTTATGGCGCAGATTATGCAATCAGAAACTGGGGTGGTCCCGCGTTTCAGATGAATGGGCTTATGGCTCTGCAAACAAATGATCTTTTTTCCGGCAATTTCGGTGATTTCGGGACAATGCACCGATCCGCATTCGGCCATGTGCTCTGCAGCGGTTGAGGGTGGCGTTGCGCGCATGATGTCCCGCAAACATCCGCGCAAACACTCCGTTTGTGCGCCCCGCCTTGAATTTTGGGATTTGCTTTTTCGAATTTATCTTGTCAGAGTTTCGGCTAGCATAGCGCAGCTGAGGGGTCGAAATCCTTTGGATCAGGCAGAAGGCGCTCGGGGCTTGGACACCCCGGCGTGATTGTTGACAAACCGCGCGAAAAGCGCGGGCACAAACGGGAGGTATCTATGTCCAATACAAAAACCACGCGCCGCGTGGCCATCGGCCTTGTGGCCGCGGCGGCGGCCAGTTTCGCCTTTGAGACCCAGGCGGGCGGCCACGGCATTGATCTGGCTGGTAAGACGGTAGAATGGATCATTCCGTTCTCCGAGACAGGCGGCTCTGCAAAATGGGCCAATTTCTACGCGCCGCTTCTGTCAGAAGCGCTGCCCGGAGAGCCGACGGTCGTTGTAAAGTTCATGCCGGGGGCCGGGTCCACCAAAGGTGCAAACTTCTTTCAAGAGCAAGAGTACGAAGACGGCACACTGATTTTTGGCTCGTCTGGCTCTACGCAGTTCCCGTTCCTTCTTGGGGATCCCCGGGTACGCTACAACTATGCAGATTGGAACGTGGTGCTCGCTTCTGGCACGGGCGGCGTGGCCTATCTGACGCCTGAATTGGCCGCCAAAATGGACGGGCTGAACGCCGCACCACTGCAGGGTGAAGACTTCATCTACGGCAATCAGGGGGCCACCCGCCTTGATCTGGTGCCAACGCTTGCGTGGGAGATGCTTGGCCTAAACGTGGAGAGCGTGATGGGCATCAAAGGCCGCGGTGACGGTCGTTTGATGTTTGAGCGGGGAGAGGCAAACATCGATTATCAGACGTCATCCTCCTTCCTCTCCGGCGTGACACCGCTGGTTGAGGCGGGCACAGCGGTGCCGATGATGACCTGGGGAGCCCTCGACGATGATGGAAACATTGTGCGCGACCCAACTTTCCCCGACATCCCAACCTTCAAAGAAGTCTGCGAAGCGACCGACGGTTGTGAAACCTCCGGTGAACAGTGGGATGCCTGGAAGGCGTTTTTCATCGCTGGCTTCCCCGCTCAGAAAATGGTCTTTTTGCCAAACGGGGCCAGCAACGACGCCATCGTCACCTACACGCAAGCTTTTGAGGCTGTGAAGGCGCGGGCGGATTTCGCTGAAATCTCTTCAAAGCGTCTGGGCAAGTACCCCCAGATGACAGGCCCTGCGGCACAAAAAGCGCTCGAGAGCGGAACAAATGTGTCTCCCGAGGCGAAGGCTTTCGTCGTCAACTGGTTGCAAGACAGATACGGTGTGACCCTCAACTAGGTTAACTTTCCGAGCGCCCCGCACCCAATCGGCGGGGCGTTTGAGCAAGTAAAGACGGGGTGGACCAGGGTGGAGATTATTGCCGAGGCGTTGCCAGCGCTTGGACAGGCTTGGGGACTAATCCTGCAACCGATTGTTTTGGGCTATCTCGTTTTAGGGGTGGTCATGGGACTGTGCATCGGTGTCTTCCCCGGGCTCGGCGGCATTGCGGGCCTGTCTCTTCTTTTGCCATTCATGTTTGGGATGGACCCGATTTTGGGCCTGGCGCTCATGGTTGGCATGGTCGCCGTGGTGCCAACCTCAGATACGTTTGCCTCCGTCCTCATGGGGATCCCCGGCTCTTCGGCCAGCCAAGCCACCGTGTTGGACGGGTTCCCCATGGCAAAAAAAGGCATGGCCGCCCGCGCGCTTTCAGCGGCTTTTGCCTCATCGCTCTTTGGCGGTCTCGTCGGGGCGTCCTTCCTCACGGTGTTCATTCTCATCGCGCGTCCTGTCGTGTTGGAATTCCGCACGCCGGAGCTTCTCATGATCACCATTTTCGGGCTCTCTATGGTGGGCATCCTCGCCGGGCGCGTTGCGATCAAGGGGGTCGTGGCGGCGGGTCTTGGCATGCTAATCGGCACCATTGGAGAGGGCGCGTCCTCAGGCGATCTGCGCATGTCGTCTTATGACTTTCCCTACCTCACCGATGGGCTAAAGCTGGTGATCGTGGGCTTGGGGATATTTGCGATCCCCGAGATCATCTCGCTCCTGCGCCAAGACCGGGCGATTGCGGAACGGTCTCAGCTTGGCGGCGGTTGGCTGGACGGGGTCAAAGACTGGTTCGCCAACATCTGGCTTTCTGTGCGCTGCTCCATCATCGGGGTGATCGTGGGGGTCATTCCCGGACTGGGCGGCTCCGTCGTCGACTGGATCGCTTACGGGCATTCGGTGCAAACCACCAAGGACAAGTCAAACTTTGGCAACGGGGAAGTGCGCGGCGTTATTGGCCCGGAAAGCTCCAACAATGCCAAAGAGGGCGGCGGACTTGTGCCGACCCTTCTGTTCGGCATCCCCGGATCCGGTTCGATGGCGATCTTTATCGGGGCAATTGCGCTTTTGGGATCGGGACAGATCGAGGTCGGTCCCGCAATGCTCAAGAACAACCTCGACATCACCTATTCCATTGTCTGGCTTCTGGCCTTGGCCAATGTGGTGGGCACGCTGATCTGCATCGCAGCCTCAGGCGGGATCGCCAAGCTCACCACCATCAGATTTGCCCTCCTGGCACCCTTCCTCTTTATGATCATCAGCTTCGCGGCATTCCAGTCCGGCCAGAACTTGATGGACCTGGTTGCGCTCTTTGCCATCGGTCTCCTGGGCATTCTGATGCGACGGTTCGACTGGTCGCGGCCGGCCTTCCTGATCGGCTTTGTGCTCTCAACACCGGCGGAGAACTACGCCAACCAGGCGCTTCAAATCGCGCAGAGCCGGTTCCGGCGCGGCTTTGACGAGGGGCTTGAGTATATCTTCACGCCCATTGTAATCGTTTTGCTGATCATCACGGTGCTCTCCGTGATCATCGGCTTGCGGCAGGCCAAGAACATCATGGCAGAGGGCGATGTGAAATCCGGCTCCAAGCGCGCGCCGCTGATCTTCCTGATCGCAGTCACGGGCTACATTGCTTACGCGTTCTATGATGCGGCATCGATCCCGAGCTTCAGCCGGGACCGCGTCTTTCCGATGTTTGTGGCGGGCGTCTGTCTGGTGGGGTGCGCGATTTTGCTGATCCAAATGCGCCTCAAGCCTGAGACGGATGTCCTTTTCGCCGACCGGGAGGCAGATGGAGACGACGCCACCGCCAAGCACGGGCTTTGGCCAACCCTGGCGTGGTTCGCTGGCCTCCTTGTGCTGACTTCGTTGGTTGGTTTTATCCTGGCTCTGGCTGCTTTTCTCTTTGCATTTATGGCCGTGCGGGCACGCGTGGGGGTGGCTTTCGCTGCCCTCTACACCCTTGCCGGACTTGCCTTTATGATGGGCATGGCGTGGCTTTTGAACCGCGACTTCCCGCCGGGCATCTTGCAGGAGTACGTCGACCTGCCTTGGCCCCTGACATGACCCAGACTGCGATCCCGTTTCTGTTCATGCGGGGTGGCACGTCACGGGGCCCCTATTTTAACCGCGCTGATCTCCCCGAAGACCTGGAGACCTTGGCCCAGGTGTTGATCGCGGCCGTGGGCTCAGGTCACGCGCTCAACATCGACGGTATTGGCGGGGGGGCGGCGGTCACCACCAAGGTCGCGATGCTCTCTCCTTCCGAGGATGACTGGGCAGACGTCGATTACTTTTTCGCTCAAGTCAGCGTGGAGGACCGGCAGGTCGATTTCAAACCGACCTGCGGGAATATCTTGTCGGGTGTTGGACCTGCGGCTATTGAGATGGGGTTGGTCGCGCCCGAGGCCGGTCAAACGCAGGTCAACATCCGCGCCGTCAACACACAAGCACGGGTGCAAGCCGAGGTGGAGACGCCGGACGGCGCAGTCAATTACGAGGGCGCAGCACAGATTGACGGCGTTCCAGGTACCGCGGCCCCCATCGCCCTGCAGTTTATGGAGACGGTCGGCGGGGTCACCGGCGCGTTTTTGCCGACCGGAAACCTCCGTGATGAAGTTGAAGGGGTTGAAGTGACCTGCATGGACGTGGCGATGCCTATGGTGATCGCCCGGGCCGATCAATTTGGCCTCACCGGGTATGAAAGTGCCGCAGAACTTGACGACAATGCCGCCTTTTTTGCGCGCATGGAGGCGGTGCGCATCGCCGCGGGAGCGCGCATGGGGATGGGCGATGTCAGCCAGTCGGTTACGCCAAAATTCGGCTTGCTCGCACCGGCGCGAGAGACCGGCACAATGGCCACACGATACTTCATGCCGTGGAAGACGCATCCCACGATGGCTGTCACCGGCGCGCAATGTCTGGCGTCCTGCGTGCTCACACCGGGAACCGTTGCCGCAGGTATGGCCGCCCTCCCCAATGAGGTGCCCGCCCGCATCGTGCTGGAGCATGCGTCGGGCACGATCGACGTCGTCGTGGATTATGCGCAGACCGACGCAGGCTTTGATATCCGGTCTGCCGGTCTGGTGCGTACCGCGCGCAAATTGGCGGCGGGAGAGGTCTTTGTGCCCAAATCCGTCTGGGCCAGGACGCCCGCGTGAAGGTCCACATCCTGGACGATTGGTTCGACACGCTGAGGGGCATTCCTTGCTATGAAAAGCTCGCTGGGCATGACGTCACCGTTTGGACGGACCATGTGCCCAGTACGGCTGCATTGGCTGACCGATTGCGAGACGCTGAGGCGCTGGTCCTGTTTCGTGAGCGCACGCGCATCACGCGCGCGCTCATCGCTGCGTTGCCCGCTCTTCGCTTAATCTCTCAGCGCAGCGTGTATCCACACATTGATGTCGAGGCGTGCAGCGACCATGGCGTGCTCTTGTGCTCAAACATGCACAGCGACACACCGTCTTATGCGGCAGCCGAGCACACTTTAGCGTTGATCCTCGCGAGCTATCGCCAGATCCCGCAGCAAGTGGCATCGCTGCGCGCGGGTCACTGGCAGATGGGCGTGGGGCGCACGTTGAGGGGCCGCCGGCTCGGGCTCTACGGCTACGGCAGGATCGGCCGGGCTGTGGCAGGCTACGCCCGCGCCCTAGGGATGGACGTGCACTGGTGGAGTTCGGACGCAGGACGCGCCCGCGCAGCCGCGGATGGAGAGGTGGTGGCCGAGAGCCGACCTGCTTTCTTTGCCACCTCGGACATTGTCAGCCTGCACGTAAGGTTGAAGCCTGAGACCCGCGGGCTGATCACGGCCGAAGATCTGACGGCGATGCGGTCCCGCGCCCTCTTGGTCAATACTTCGCGGGCCGGTCTTATCGCACCCGGTGTGCTGGAAGCTGAAATCGCGCGTGGGCGCATTCATGCGGCCGTCGATGTGTTCGATGCGGAACCCCTCACCGATCCACAGAACATCTTGCTCACACATGCCAACGTCACGCCCACACCGCACATCGGTTACGTCACCGAAGACGAGTTTGACCTGCAGTTCTCGGACATTTTCGATCAGGTGAATGCCTATGCTAAGGGCGCGCCGATCCACATGATCAATCCCGAAGTGTGGCAGCCACCGGCATAGATGCACTTAACCCTCGTGGGTGACCTCAGGGAAGAGGCGCGCGAACAGGGGCGCGCAGAGGATCACCACAAAGAGACGCAGCACGTGGTGGGCGGCCACAAAGGCAATGTCGGCCCCCACAATCAAGGCAAGCACAGTCAGTTCTGCCTGACCGCCCGGCGCAAAGGCCAGTATGGTCTCCATCGGCGGGGCGAGGCGCGCCAGATGGATGGCTTCTGCAAAGATCACTGTGAGGATCAGCAAAATGACACAGAACCCCAATGCTGCCGTCACGTCCCGGCGCAATTCGGACCAGGTCACGCCCGCGTACTTCGTGCCAACCCCCATGCCAATGAAGAATTGCGCGGCCCAGACCGCCTCCGCCGGAGGGCGTTGCGCGAGAACACCCGCAAGTGACAGGGCCGTCGCAACAAGGAGCGGACCGAGGATGGCCGCCCCAAAGAGACCGATGCGTTTGGCCCCCTGCCAGCCCACGATTGCGCAAAGCACCATGAGGGCCAGTTGCTCCCAGGCGATGTCTGCGGCGGGCACACCCGGCGGATTGCTGAGGTCGGCGTCCCAGACAATGGCCAAGAGGGCTGGCAACGCGCTCACAATCACCAAGACGCGGGTGGCGTGGATCAGCGAGAGCGCCCGGACGTCGCCTCCCGCCTCTTCGCCAAACACCAACATATCTTGTAGGCCCCCAGGCATGGACCCGTAGTAGCTTGTCGCAAAGTCAAAGCCCCAGAACCGTTGGAAATAAAGCACGCCGAGCAGCCCGATGAAGGCTGTCATGACGGGGATCATGAGCAAGGTGGGCCACATGCCGGTCATCGAGATCAGCACACAGGTGGTAAACGTAGCCCCCACGGCAACGCCCAGAATCGTGCGCATCGCTTCGTTGACGAGGGCGATCCCGCGCATCTCGACCCCTACCAAGGCGGCCGTCAAACACGCCGCCATGGGACCCAAAAGCCAGGGCAAGGGCAAATTCAGGAATTTGAAAACAGCGACCCCCACCCCGGCAATCAGGTAAGTTACAACGTGCGCTTTCATGCCTGCAGCACCTTGAGCCGATGCCTCAGCGACGTCTGCAAATGCGCCGCAGCCGCTTCCCCCGCCGCTGCGGCATCGCCCTTTCGGATGGCGTCGATGATGTCTTGATGTTGTGAGACCACTGTCTTGACCCGCTCTTCATCTGCGAGGGTCGTCGGGCCAAGCAGGACCAGAGCGTTGTTGAGCGCACGCGCGGCATCCAGCAGAAACCTATTGCGCGCGGCGAGATAAATGGCGCGGTGAAAGCGCTGATTGAGAGCCGCCGCCCGCTGCGGCTCGGCCTCTGACGCCCCGATCTGCGCGCTGAGCGCTTCGAGCGTGTCGATTTCTGCAGCATTTGCGTGTTTCGCGGCCATCTCGGCAGCGGTCCGCTCCAAGACCAAACGCATTTCGTAAAGCTCTACGACCTCAGGCAGCGAGAGCTTGCGCACAATGGCCCCAATGCGCGGGCGGTGCTCGACAATGCCGTCGCTCTCCAAGCGGCGCAGAGCTTCTCGCACAGGTGTGCGCGAAAGCTGCAGCCGCTCGGCCACATCCACTTCGCGCAGTCGGTCTCCCGGCTGGAACTCCCCCGCTTGGATCGCGGCATGCAAACGACCGTAGGCAAGCTCTCCTTGAGACATGTCTTGCAAATCAAGAGAGCTCATTCTAATCAGGCTCCAAATTGTATCCGTTTGGATACAATATGAGATGCGAAAGGAAAAGCAATGCCAAAATCCGTGATTGTCGTAGGCACCGGGAATGCCGCCCTCTGTGCGGCGTTGGCCGCGCTGGAAGAAGGGGCCGAGGTGACACTTTTGGAAAAGGCGGACGCGCCACTGGCGGGAGGCAATACAAAGTACACCGCTGGCGCGATGCGCTTTGTCTATGACGGTGCCGCTGACCTTATGCCGCTGCTGCGCGACCCAGAAGACCCGCGCCTGCCGAGCACAGACTTTGGCAGCTATACGGCGGACAAGTTTGGCAGCGATCTTCTGGGCTTTAACGCTGGGCGTCCTCTTTCCGCCGAGCAAGAAACGCTGATCGGCGAATCCACACAGACGCTGCGCTGGCTGGCCTCGCACGACGTGAAGTTTGAGCCGATCTACGCGCGCCAAAGCTTTGAGAAAGACGGGCGACACGTCTTTTGGGGCGGCTTGACGCTGGCAGCTGAAAACGAAGGCGTTGGCCTCTTTGATCAGGAATTGGCTGCGGTGGAACGTTTAGGCGGTCAGGTGCGCTACGACGCTGGGGTCACGGACCTATTGAGGGAGGGCGAGCGCGTGATCGGCGTGAAGATCGGCAACGAAGACCTGCGCGCGGATGCCGTTGTCCTCGCCTCAGGCGGGTTTGAGGCCAATGCGGCGCTCAGGGTGAAGTACATGGGTGAGAATTGGTCGACCGCTAAGGTGCGCGGCACGCCGCACAATACGGGCGATGGGCTGGTCATGGCACTGAATGCCGGGGCCGCAGAGTATGGCCATTTCGCGGGCAGTCATGCCACGCCGATGGATCTCCACATGGCCGATTTTGGCGGGCTCGACCTGCCGCCGGGCGAGCGCAAGAACTACCGCAAAATCTGTTACTTCCTGGGCATCATGCTGAATGCTGAGGGCAACCGCTTTGTCGATGAGGGCGTGAACTTCCGCAATTACACCTACGCCCAGTACGGCGCGGCGATCCTGGATCAACCGGGCCAATTCGCGTGGCAGATCTTTGACAGCAAGGTGACCGATCTCCTCTATGCCGAATACCACTTTCACGACGCGCACTTCGTTGAAGCAGATACGCTTGATGCGTTGATCGATAAACTAGAGGGCGTTGACAAGGCAGGGGCGCGGGCAACGCTGGCCGCCTACAATGCGTCGGTCGATGACACGGTCGCCTTTGACCCTACGGTGTTGGATGGGAAAGGCACCCGCGGGCTTGAGTTGCCAAAGTCGCATTGGGCACAGAAAATCGACGCGGGCCCCTTCCGCGCTTATCCCGTGACGGGCGGGATCACCTTCACCTACGGCGGCGTTAAGGTGGATGAAACGGGCGGCGTTCTGACCGATGCGGGCAATGCGATCCCCGGCCTCTTCGCGTGCGGGGAAATGGTGGGCGGCGTTTTCTTTGCAGGCTACCCCGGTGGCTCCGGCCTCACCTCAGGCGCGGTCTTCGGGCGGCGGGCCGGGCGCGGGGCTGCGACAGTCTGACGTGGCGGGGCCGTACCGGGGTCACGAAACTGTGACTGTGGTTTACCCAACGACGGAAACGCCCCACCTAACAGATGGCACGCTGGACACAGCCGCTCAATCGGCCTGACAGAGGAGTGAAACCATGACAAAACTTGCATCGACACGCCGCCACTTGCTCACCGCGGCGGGCGCGCTGGCGCTGACAGGGGCCACCGGCCTGCGCGTGCCCGCGCGCGCCTCTGGCATCGCCCCGACACCCACGATGCGCGGCGGGGCCAATAACTACCGCCCAGGTGCGCCCATCGTTGAGCGCATTGGCGGCGGTGGGTTCTGGATGAGCGGGACAGTTCGCCGCGCTGGCGACGGTGCGCCGCTCGCAGGACAGCGCATTCAGATCTGGGCGCACACAACTGAGGGCCATGAACGCGACGCGCACAGCCATGGCGCAACGCTGACCGACGCAAATGGCGTCTTCCGCCTAGAAATGCCGCAGATCGTGCCCGCCTTTGGCCAGGCGCACGGGCATCTGGCCTACGATTCAGATGAATTTGAGACCGTATTTCTGCGCCCCGTGATGGAGCGATCAAGCGATACGAGCCTCACTGCGGATTTTGTGCTGCAGCCCACGTAAAGTCGTGCCCGACCTTCGGAGCGTTTTGATCTGGCTCACGCTGGCGCTGTGCTGTGCTGTGCCATTGGGTCTTGCGCTGACCTCCCCGCTGCTCCAGTGGCGTGATCCGATCTATATCGGCGCGGGCGTGGCGGGCATCCTGGCGCTGATCATGCTGCTCTTTCAACCCCTTCTCGCGGCAGGGCTGTTGCCAGACATCGGGCCGAGACGCAGCCGGCAGCTGCACCGCTGGGTGGGGGCCGCTTTGGTCGTCAGCGTCGTACTGCACGTAGCCGGGTTGTGGCTGACCAGCCCGCCCGATGTGGTGGACGCGCTGATCTTTGCCTCCCCAACGCCCTTTTCTGCTTGGGGCGTGATCGCGATGTGGGCGCTTTTTACGTCAGCGCTTCTGACCGGCCTCCGACGACGCATGAGGCTCCGTCTTTGGCGCTTGCTGCACACGCTCTGCGCGATGCTTGTACTGGGTGGTACAATTGCGCATGCGCTGCTGATCGAAGGCACGATGGAGCCGCTCTCCAAACTGTTGCTCTGCCTGCTCGCGGCGCTGGCCTTGCTCAAGACCGTTTCTGACGTGCGCGTCTGGACCCGGCGATTACTCCGCGGCTAGGGTCAGGACCCATTAATCCTGTACCAATGGTTTGACAGATTTTGCCCGTGAAAAGGAGCATGTGCGCAGAAACAGTGGTTCTATTTCAAGTAGATGTGACGCACTTCAGGGGGAAAATCCGTCACATCCGAAGGACGGAAAACCGCTTCATTTCAGCGGCGTGAGCCATTTGCAATGAACCCGTTCGTTGCTGTATGTCTCAAACAACTGAACTTTTGCGGTTTTATCGCCAGTGGTGCAGGATTAATGGGTCCTGACCCTAGGGTCGTGGCAGTGAGCGCTTTGCGCCGCCATGACCACGCCCGTTCACCCTGCCATCGCCGTGGCCTCTTCCAGGGTCATGACCGATCTCGGCACGCCCTGTCATCAAACGCCCAACGGCACCGGCCGTGCGTCTCATAGTCATCCAACGTGCATTTGAGGTGCACGACCTGAAAGGTCTTACCGAGAGTTGATCAGGTTTGTGTCATGGCAGTACTGATATGCGTGGTTGATCGACAAATTCGACCCTGCAAGGCGCAGCGCCGATGAAATGCCGGACACCGCGGCAGGTGTCGTTGATCCCGGAGAAATCCCGAAAACCACGGGGCCGCTGTTCGAACTTTGCGGGTTGCGCACATACAGGCGGTTGCCATCTGAAACGCCCAGCACGTCGATGGCGTAGTCAGCAGCCGCGCACCATGCGCCGCGCGCTCCGAAGCTCGTATTCGTGGGAACAGAGAATAGACCGCCGCTTTGCGGGGTCACGGTCACTCTGTTTTCAGCGCGAAACGTCTGCGCCGCTGCCTGGCTGGCCAGAGCAATACCGACTGCGGCGAATAAAGATACCAGTTTCATCAGTCACTTCCTCATTTCCTGCGGTGGCTTGGGTCTTGAACGTCCCAAGCATACAGAAGAGTTAAGAAAGGCGTTTGGGTACACCAGACACGCTCACGCATTGGTGTTGTCGCTCAGCCTTTGCGTGAACTGCGTTTCAAGTTCTGCTGCGCGCGCTCAAGTGGGCGTCTGCGCCGCAATAGCGCCCATGCCATCCGAAGGCCCAATTCACGACATGTTCGAAAGTTAATGAAAGCGGCAAAACAGAATCGAAATTGATCGAACCGAATGTGGAACGGGTCGTGTTGCAACAATGACCGAGCTCTTTCGGCTTTGTGTATCAGCGCAAGACAGAGATGGGCGAAAAATCAACTTAAGGGGGAATTGTAACCACTTCCCGCATCCTTGATTGTGCCGCAGACGCCCGCACCGTATGCCGCTCGCAGTGAAATGGAGTCTATATATGAAAAAGTCTGTACTGTTCGGCGGAATGTTAGCCGCCTTCACTATGCTGGCAACCGCCTCTGGGGCCGCAACCGTGACACCGGTTTTTGCGGATTGTGATCCGAACTTGCCCAACGTCCCCGGTTTCGGTGCGGGCACTGGGCAGTGCTCGAACAATGCAAGTCGCACGGACGCCGACGCGATTAACTTTGGCGCAGCCGATGGCAGCTTCTACTCGCTGGGATTGTCGAACGCGTCAGGCACTTCCGAGCTGATCATTCGCATTGACCCGGCCTTCCGTGGCCCGGCCTCAATTGTTGAGGTTACAAACCCTGGTCTGCACAAAGAAGCGGCCAATGTTTTTGTGGCGCGCGAGGACAGCAACGGCGATTTTGACGGCTCTACAGTCCTTTTTGTGGGTCAGGTGAACAACGGCGCAGGCGGTTCTGTTCCAGATGTGAACAGCGTAAGCTTTTCCGGCGTCTGGAACTTCCTGATTTTCCAGGACCAATCCACAACCGTCTATTCTGACACAAGGTCAACGGATGGTTATGACATCGATGCCGTCACCGTGTCGCCCGTTCCGCTTCCCGCGGCGGGGCTGTTGCTCATGAGCGTTTTGGGTGGTCTGGGGCTGATGGGCCGTCGCCGCTCTGCTTAAGAGTAAAGCACAGGACTTAAGAAAAAGCGCCGGGTGAAAGCCCGGCGTCTTTCGTTCCGCTATTGCTCGCCCTCGGGCTGCGGGAGCGCGACCACAACGGTTTCAAAGCCCTGCATCATATGCGCGTCCACATGCGCCAGCATCTGATCTAAATCATCGCCAGCGGCCAAATTGCGGTAGGCGGTTGTCATCTCCCCAAAGACGCCGTGGAACCCATGCAAATTGTGATGCAGCGACATGTAGATCCTCACCAATTGCGCCAGGCGGTTCCAATGCGCGATCAACAAGCGGTTCTCGGTCGTCTCGTAAACCCAAGCGTGAAAGGCGATCTCGCGCTCAATGGCCTCCGCCTGCTCGCCGTTTGACCGGATCGCCATTAGCCTGTCGTAGCGCTGGTCTAAATCGGCAAGGCTCTGTGCAGAGCGGTTTTGCCAGACAAGCGTAAAGGCGAACTTCTCTAAACCAGTGCGCATGGAGTAAAGCTCCCGCAGATCCCGTTCTGATACGGAACGGACACGGAAGCCTTTGTAGGGTTCGCTTGTGAGGATGCCCTGATCCACCAACTCACGCAGAGCTTCGCGCAGGGGCGCGCGACTGACTCGTAGTTGCGCGGAGAGCGCGGTTTCGATGAGCTTTGCGCCAGGCCGCAGATGCCCGGCCAGGATCTGATCCAATAGTTGCCGTTTGACCTGCGCCCGCAGCGTGCGGTCCTCTATCGGTTGCAGTTCAATGTTTGGCTTGTTCACATACGCACCCGGTCGATCTCAGCCTTGTAGAGCTCTCGAATGCGGTGAAAGATAGGGCCCGCGCGACGCCCGCCAATAGCACGGCCGTCAATCTCAAAAACCGGCGTTTGCGCGCCGAACGTGCCGGTCAAAAAGGCCTCATCTGCACTGTAAGTCTCTACCAGAGAATAGTTTTTCTCGTAAACTGGGATGTCATTGGCGCGGCACAGATCAATCACCTTTTGCCGCGTGATCCCGTTCATGCAGTAGTCCCCGGTGGAGGTCCAAACCTCGCCGCGACGGACGATGAAAAAGTTGCAGGCATTTGTGGTGTTCACAAATCCAAAGGGGTCGAGCATGAGCGCTTCATCCGCGCCAGCCCGTACCGCTTGGGTAAGCGGGATGATGCAGTTCAGCTTTGAATGAGAATTCAGTTTTGCGTCCTGCGTCAGGGGCAGCCCACGGTGGTGCGGCACTGTAAAAAGTGAGATGCCCCGGTTTATGATCGAATGATCGGGCTGCGAGTGTTCGGCAATGATCACAATCGTGGGGCCGTAGACGCTCAGATGCGGGTGCTGGAACGGTTTGCGTTTGCGTCCGCGCGTGACCATCAGCCTGATGTGGACGTCCGTTTTCATGCCATTGGCATTGAGGGTGGCCTCAATCGCCTGCTGGAGGTCTTCGCGCGTCTTGCCAATATCCAAATCGATGAAAAGCGCGGCCTCAAAGAGCCGATCAAGATGCGCGTCAAGAAACGGGATGTGGCCGTCATAGAGCCGCAGCCCCTCCCACACGCCGTCACCCAACATGAAGCCAGAATCGTAGACCGAGACCTTGGCCTCATCGCGGTGCACAATCGCGCCGTCCACATAGATCAGGATGTTGTCGTTGCGATCATCCGCTGCAGCATCGTGGGTTGAGACTTGCGGGTTTTGGTTCATTCATCTGCCTCTTTCAGGGGGCGGCACCACGGCCGCCGCCCGGATTTATCTAACTAGTCGTTGAACAAAAGCTCACGCTGGATCACAGGCGACGCTTTGGGGTCCAGTCCGAATTCGGCGAGGAATTCTTCGTACCACCGCTGCGTCCGACCGGTTTCATAGTAGTAAAAGATCGTGTGATCGACCCAGTCGCGGAAGGTTTTGTCGGTCTCGCGCCGCACGGCGATGGAGGACGGGGAGGAGAAGGCAGGCGTTGGAATGACCAGTTGACCCCGCCCAAGCTTTTGGCGGGCCGCCAACAAAGGCGGATGGAAGAGCGAGACCGCGTCAACCCGGCCCGATTGAAACGCCGCAATCGCCGCGCCGTTGTCTGGGAAGCGCTGAATATCAGCGTTTGGGATGGTGCGGGTCAAAAACGCATCCATCGACGTGGCTTGCGGCACGCCCACGGTCACTTCTGGCTTATTGAGATCTTCCCAGGTGCTCACGGTCAGGTCGTCTTTGGCCAGCACGGCAAGCGAAATGTAGAGCAGCGGTTGCTTGGGATAATCCACGACCATCGCGCGTTTCGGCGTGGCGTCAAGGAACATCATGTCGATCTTATCGGCCTGCAGCGCTGCAATCGCGGTGGCCCAGGTCACCTCGACCATCTCAAGCTCAACCTCAAGCTCACCCGCCATGGCTTTGCCGATGGAGACGATCAGACCGCTCTCCCACTCACCCGTGGCCGGGTTCTTTGAATACCACGGCGGTGCCTGGGTCACCCCCATGCGCAACGTCCCCGTTTCCTGGATCTTTTCCCAGGTTGACTGCGCCTGCGCGGCACCAACACTGAGCGAGATCACCGCGATCGCGGCAATGAGCGCGGACGCCATTCTTTGTAGCAATTTCATCTTCCTATCCTCTACCTGTTGGATTTGATCTGCCGTCAGTCCGGCAGTTTGAAAAGCGAATGCCCGTCGAGAAACTCGCGCATTCTGGTGGTTTCCGGTGCTTTCAGGATGCGTTGCGGCTCTCCCTGCTCCAGGATGGTGCCTTCGTTCAAAAAGAGCACCCGATTGGCGACATGATAGGCAAAGCCAAGCTCGTGCGTGACGCAGAGCATCGTCATACCCTCTTCGGCAAGCTGGCGCATGGTCTTCAGGACTTCGCCCACCAGTTCAGGGTCCAACGCCGATGTGACCTCATCAAAGAGCATCACCTCAGGGTCCATTGCCAGCGCGCGGGCGATGGCCACGCGTTGCTTTTGCCCGCCCGAGAGGCGCGCGGGGTATTCTTCGGCCTTTTCAGCCAGACCCACCCGGTGCAATTGAGACATGGCCTTGTCTTTGGCCTCTGCTTTGGCGCGCCCCAGGACGATCACCTGCCCCTCCATCACGTTTTCCAAAACAGTCATATGAGGGAAAAGATTAAAGTGCTGAAAGACCATCCCGATGCGGGCGCGCAACGCGCAAAGCTCGACCTCGCGGTAGGTCATCTTGCCCCCGCGCTCTGCCCCGATGACATCCCCGTTGAGGTAGATTTTCCCGGCCGTCGGCATCTCCATAAAGTTCACGCAGCGCAGCAGCGTGGATTTTCCCGATCCGCTGGAGCCAAGCAAAACCACGGTTTCACCGGCTTTGACGGTGAGGTCGATGCCCTTGAGCACCTCAAGGTCACCAAAGCTCTTGTGCAGGTTTTCGATGCGGACAATTTCAGACATCAATCACTCCGCCGCAGCATGCGCTCGAGCACGTAGGTCCCTTGGACCACCGGAAAGAGCACCACGAAAAAGATAACAGCGACGGCGGTATAGCTCTCAATCGGATTGAAGTTCAGATCCGCGATCAGCTTGGCCTGATTGAGCGTCTCAACGTAGCCCACAACAGAGGCCAAGGTCGACATCTTGAACACCTCAATGCCGCGATTGGTCAGCGCGGGCAGCACGCGTTTGATGGCCACGGGCAGGATGATCCGGCGCAGGGTGTGATTGTAGGTCATGCCAATCGCCTTGCCTGCCTCCCACTGGCCCCGATCAACAGATTGGATGCCCGCGCGATAGATTTCCGCGGAGAAAGCCATGGTGTTCAAGGATATCCCCAGCACCGCAGCGAGGATCGGGTTGGTCTCTATCCCCGTCAGGATCGGGAAAGCGTAGAAGAACCAGATGATCTGAACCAGCACCGGCGTGTTGCGAAAGACCTCGACAAAGGCGCGTGCGGGCCAACGGATGAAGGGCGCGCGCGCATAGCGCGCCACGCCGACAACCAGCCCGCCCGCCAATCCAAGCAGCACAGTCACGACAAAGATGTAAATTGTCCCCTTGAGCCCGACCCAAAGCACCGGCCAGTTCTGAAAGATCGTCGCAAAGTCCCAGGTATGGCCCATCAGTGCACCGTCCCCTCACCGGAGCGGGCCAAATGGCGCTCTACCCAAATCGACAACTGGCTAACCACAAAGATTAACAGGAAGTAGATGACCGCAACCACGGTGTAGACTTCCAGCGGTCGAAAAGTCTTTTGCGCCAATTCATTGGCCTGAAACATCAAGTCCGTATAGGCCACCGTTGAGACGAGCGTGGTTGTCTTGAGAAGCTCGATAGAGCGTTCCATGAAAGCCGGGATCATTCGTTTCACGGCTTGTGGCAGGATCACCCGCTGAAGGCTCTGGGAATAGGACATGCCGATGGCCTTCGCCCCCTCCCATTGTCCTTTATCGATCGACTGAATACCGCCGCGAAAAATCTCGGCGAAAAAGGCAGAGGATTGGATCGAAAAAGTCACGACAGCCGCAATGAGCGGGGTCATGCGCACATCGATCAGGATCGGCAGTGCAAAAAAGAACCAAAAGAGCTGAACCAGCGGCGGGGTCGTCCGGAAAAACTCAACGATGAACCCTGCCACGCCCGACAGGGGCCGGAAGGTCGAAAGCCGCGAAAGCGCGAGCACCAAACCCAAAGGGACGCCAAAAAGGAGCGCCAGCCCCGTGACTTTCAGCGTGTTCAAGAGACCCAGCATCAGCAGGTCAAAGTCATTCAGAACTGCAACAAAGTTCCATTCCATCAGCGCGGGCCCCCGGTACCGCCGATTCCTTCTTGCCCCAGCGTAAACAACGCATAGTATGATTGTCGACAATTTTAAGAGGTGGGGAAATGCAACCCAACATTCTCTTCATCCAGGTAGACCAATTGGCGGCGCAGTTCTTGCGCTGCTACGGCGATCAGATTTGCCGCGCTCCGAACCTCGACCAGTTGGCCGCGCAGGGGCGTATCTTTGAACGGGCTTACTGCAATTTTCCGCTCTGCGCGCCGTCGCGGGCGTCGATGGCGACGGGGAAACTCTGTTCCGAAATAGGGGCGTACGACAATGCGGCCGAGCTTGGGGCCAGCACGCCGACCTATGCGCATTACCTGCGCGCCGCAGGGTATCAAACCGCGCTATCGGGCAAGATGCACTTCATCGGACCTGATCAGCACCACGGCTTTGAAGAGCGCCTCACGCCAGATCTCTATCCCGCAGATTTCTCGTGGGTCCCAAACTGGGGGGATGAGGGCAAGCGGGACACAAATGATCCGCGCTCGGTCACAGTTGCAGGGGTCTGCGAAAGGTCGATGCAGATCGACTTTGACAACCTCGTGACATATCACGCGGTCCAGCATCTCTATGACGTTGCACGGTCAGACGACCGGCGGCCCTTTTTCCTGCAGGTCTCCTACACCCATCCGCATGAACCCTACCTGTGCCAGAAGCCCTTTTGGGATCTCTATGCGGACGAGGACATCCCCCTGCCCCAGGTCCCCGCCCTGCCTGAGGCCGCGCATGATGCCCACGCGCGGCGGCTGCTTTCGGATTTCGGGATGCTCGACGTGCAATTCAGTGAGGCGGATATCCGGCGCGCGCGCCGCGCATACTACGGGTCGATCAGCTATCTCGATCAGATGATCGGCAGCCTTCTTGAGACGCTTGATCGGATTGGCAAGCGCGATGAGACGGTCATCGTCTTCACCTCGGACCACGGTGAAATGCTCGGGGAACGCGGCTTGTGGTTCAAAAAGCACTTCTACGAGCCGTCGCTGCGCGTGCCTCTCATCATTGCAGGCTGCACCTTTACGGCGGGTCGGGTGGCGACCCCTGTGTCGCTTGTCGATTTGCTGCCAACCTTCATGGGCATCGCCGAGGGGAGCGGCTGGTCAAGCCCGGTTGAGACGCTCGAGGGTGAAGACCTATCGACCTTTCTCGACATGGAAGACCCAAACCGACCCATTTATGCGGAGTACCTCGCAGAAGCGACACCCGTGCCGATCTTTATGATCAAGAAAGGTCGGTTCAAGTACGTGTTCTCAACGGCAGACCCGCCACTCCTTTTCGATACCGAAAACGATCCGACGGAAATGACGAACCTGGCGGGCAGCGCTGATCATGCAAAGATCGAAGCGCACCTGCACAAGGTGGTGCAGCAGCGTTGGGACAGCTCCGGGCTTTCAAAGCGCATTGTTCTGAGCCAAAAGCGTCGCCGCCTGGTGCTGGAGAGCGACAAAAACGGCGTTAGGCCGCGCTGGAACCATGGTGAAGCACCGGGCAGTGACGTGGTTTGGTACCGCGGCGAGGGCGGCTACAACGACTGGGCATTTCGCTTTTTGCCCGTGGAGGAATAGCAAAGAGCGGCCCAACTCCGCTGAGTTTCGCCCGCCAGAATGCCTTTGCTGCAGCGGCTAGGGGTCCCACAGTCCGGCATGCGGGAACCGGACGGGCACGCCTAGGGTCAGGACCGATTAATCCTGCACCACTGGTTTGACAGATTTTGCCCGTGAAAAGGAGCATGTGCGCAGAAATAGTGGTTCTATTTCAAGTAGATGTGACGCACTTCACGGGGAAAATCTGTCAAATCCGAAGGACGGAAAAACCGCTTCAGTTCAGCGGCGTGAGCCATTTGCAATGAACCCGTTCGTGGCTGCATGTCTCAAACCACTGAACTTTGCGGTTTTATCGCCAGTGGTACAGGATTACTGGGTCCTGACCCTAGCACTTACCCTGAGGCCCGGTCCGCCGTCTCAGCATCCACAAGGGTGCGAAGCTGGCGCAAAAGCGGGTGTTGATCTGTGGCCGCCTTTCCGTAGGTCAGGTTGAACGCGTAGTCGAAATCCGGCGGGTTTCGGCCAATCAAGTGCTGCAGCATTGTCTCGATCTTGTCGAACCCTTTGGCCAGGATCGCCTCTGGCGTCTGAGCCGCTGCATATTCATCCCAAAGGTCGAGTACAGTTGTTTGAACATCAGCGGGCAGCGGCGCGCACAGATGCACCATGTCACGGCGTTCGCGGACCTGGCGCTCAACACCTGCGGTCTGCAAGGGCGCGGGGATGTCGCCTGAAATCGCCTCCCCCAGATCATGTACCAGACAGAGTTTTAGAAGCTTCAGCATATCGATGTCTGGCAGCTCTTTTTCAAAGAGGCACACCATCAGACACAGACGCCAACTGTGCTCTGCAGCGCTCTCCGCGCGCCCCTCACGCGTCAGCGCACTGCGATGCGTGTCCTTGAGGCGCTCAGCCTCCTGCAGAAAGCTCAGCAAGGCTGGCAGTCGCGCGTCACACGGCCCGTCTGCATGCGTCATCGTGTCTAGCCCCATCATAAGTGCCGTCCGTGTCACGCCAACATTTGGCGACCGGGAACGCACAAACCATGACATCACTGGCATCTCTTTGGCAATCACGTGCAGCCCGTTGCGCGCCCCGCGGCGGGGCAGCTGTTGGAACCACACCGGGGTGATCTTGCACAAGACCCCAAGCAATTATCAGATTCTAAAGGTTCCCCGGGTAGCCAGCACGCAGGCATCAATAAGTGGGCGACCTATGCGTATATCTTCATTACTGATCGTTGTTTTTTCTCTGATCGCATGCATCGTCTGCATCTTTGGCGGGAACCTGGCAAATACGGCTGTGCAAGAACTTCGCGAAGTGCGCCGCGCCGCGAGCCTCGCGGATGCGGATGGCACAGCCATGACCGCGACGGTCGCAATGTCACTTGAACGCAGCGTTGTGCAGGTCGCCCTCGCGTTCAAAGACCCGATCCCGCAGGAGTTTCGCGGCATCGTCGATGAACAGCGCGAGATCGCAGACCGCGGTATTGAGCGCGCTCTTCTGAAAGTCGCAGACACTGACTTTCTCACAACGGCTGATGCATATGTATCGGGTGTGCGCGCGTCATTGTCGCGCGTGGCGGCCATTCGCGGCGAAATTGACGCGCTGCTTGCGCTTCCCAGAGACCAAAGAGACCCCTCGCGCTCTTTCGAGCTTCCCAATGAGCTCAAGCGGGAGGTGATCAATCTCAAAAACGCCAACGAGCTCTTGCGCAATCGTGTTGACGTATCGACCCAAGGCGCAGAGGCGCTGCGCGGCGTTCAAATGAGGTCTTGGGAGGTGCGCGAGTTTGGCGGGCGCGCGCGCACCTATTTTGCAATTGCGACACTCAACCAAGAAAAGATCAGTGAAGCCGACTGGCATATCATATCCGTGGAGAACGCCCGTGCGCTTGAGGCCTGGAACGCCTTGGAAGCCACCATCAAGGACATGCAAGTTCTGTCCCCGCAATTGCTCACCCGCATCGCCGCGGCGGAAGAGCTATATTTCGGGGAGTATGTACCCTTGATTGAGCGCCTGGAAGACACATCGCAAGCAACGCCTGCTGGCGAAGCGCCACCCTATGAAATCTCGTTTCCAGATTTCTTTGAGTATTCAAACGGCGCGCTCCGGTCGATGGAGCAACTGTCTCAGAACGCCGCTGCTGAACTGATTGTTTATTGGCAAACCCGCGAGAATAGCACGTTTAACAAGGCCTTGGTCAGTGGATCATCGGTTGTTGCCGCGTTGATTTGCTTGATTGCTGCCTTTTTGGTTGTCCAAAGGCGGGTCAGCCGCCCAGTGGTACAGCTGTCGAAAGTTCTGCACCGCATCGCCGACGGAAGCTATGAAAACGAGCTTGGCAAGATGGGCAAGCGCGGTGAAATTGGCCAATTGGCAGGCTCAGTGGCGACGCTGCAATCCCAGCTTAGCGGCGCGGAAGAAATGCGAAAAGACGCCATCATGAAGAGCTCCGCCCTCAAAGCTGGGTCCGCCGCAATCATGATCGCGGACGCGGATTTCAAGATTGTTTATGCGTCCAATGCAGTGCGCGAATTGCTGCGGCGTCATCAAGACGTGATACGCGCGCGCATCTCGGCATTCGACCCGGACGATGTTGTCGGTCAGAAGATCGATATCTTCCATAAAAAGCCCGATATGCAGCGCAAAATGCTCTCAAAGCTCGGGGAGAGTGGCCACAAGGCCAATCTCGAGATGGATCATGTCACGCTCGAGTTGAAGATCTACCGGATCGATGACGAAGCGGGAAAGCGCACAGGCTACATTGTGGAATGGGCAGACGTTTCTCAGGACCGGCTCAACTCAGCTATTCTCGGTTCGTTGGATGAGAACCAGGCGCGTGCCGAGTTCGATGTCGATGGCAAACTGATCGACAGCAACGCGTCCTTTCGACGGATGGCTGAACTGGGCCAGACCGATCCAACCTGCGACTTTGCGAGCGCCATCGTTGTCAACAACGCACCCGCAAACCCAAACGAGGCGATGTTCGGAGAAATTGAAATCCACGCCCAATCTGGTTCCATTTCGCACGCCCTTGGTGGGTTGAGCCCGGTCTTCTACCAAGACGGTTCGCTGAAACGAACGGTGCTGATTGCGGCTGATGTCACTGATGAAGTCAGGCAAAAACAGGCTGCCGAGAAAGACCGTGAGCGTTTGCAGGCGGAACAGGCCGCGATGATCAACGCCCTCAGCAAGGCCCTAGAAAGACTGTCGGCTGGCGATCTGACCTTCCGCATCAATGAAGCTTTCGCTGGCGCAAACGATCAACTGCGAAAGGATTTCAACGTTGCAATGGGCCGTTTGGAAGACGCCATCGCATCAGTTGTTGGAAACACGACGACCATCCATGCAGAAGTCAGCGGTGTTGCGGATGCAGCGTCGGAAATGAGCAAAAGAACCGAAAGACAGGCGGCCACGCTCGAGGAAACCGCCGCGGCCATCGATGAGATCACATCATCGGTGTCAAGTTCGGCTCAAAACGCCAAAAGCACGAATGAAGTCGTCGTGAAAGCCCGCTCAAACGCGACCACCTCCGAAGAGGTCGTTCAAGATGCCGTGACGTCGATGGACAAAATATCGAAAAGCTCAGCTGAGATCTCTTCCATTGTCAAAGTGATCGACGACATTGCGTTTCAGACAAATCTGTTGGCGCTCAACGCTGGCGTAGAAGCGGCGCGGGCTGGCGATGCAGGCCGCGGTTTTGCGGTCGTGGCGTCAGAGGTCCGAACCCTTGCACAACGCTCTGCCGAGTCCGCAAGCGAGATCGGCAAACTGATCTCCGCAGCCTCCGAAAATGTCGAGCAAGGCGTTGATCTCGTTGGCAAAGCAAGCGACTCTCTGAAAAAGATCATTTCGTCCTTTGCCGAGATCTCCGAAAACGTCTCGTCCATAGCAACCGCTTCGCAAGAACAATCGCAAAGCATCGCAGAAGTGAACTCGGCAATGTCCCAGTTGGACAAAACCACCCAAGAGAATGCCGCGATGTTCGAAGAGACGACCGCCGCGACCCAAAACTTGACGGGGCTTGCAAACAGTCTTTCGGAAAGCGTGCGGCAATTCTCTACAAATGGGACAGGAGAATCTGACGGTAGCAATGTGGTGCAGATGCCAAGTGCTGAAATGCCGCAAAACGCAGAATTGCAGGAAATCGCCGCTGTTGCGGGTGAATAGGCTGAACTTGGTGAAAGCGCTTCAAAGTTAAGTCCATGCTATAGGTCTCAATTGGCTGAGCGCGCATGACGCTGGACCGGTCCCCCAGGCCGTAAAGCACTGAACCTGTCAACTTGGGCGCCGTCCCAAGTGCACGAGGGAGCCAATTGCCGTTCGACGGCGACCTAGTTCTTCCAATCCGGGACCGAGGGCCCTCGGCGCAAGTGTCAAAAGCTGTTGATTATTGAGACGTCGCCATTTCAATCTCCAATCGGCTGGCAGAGGATCCGCGATCCATCTGGCTCGCGTCAATTACCCGACACGCGCGCCATGAACGACCAGCTTGGGCATCGGCTCGCTCGTCACGGCGACACGCAGAGCTTCGGACCTAAACGCATCGGCCGGTTTCAGTCCCTCGGTTAAGGTCCATATCTTCCGTAGACCTCTCAAAAGGCCAACATCGAAGCGCGCCAGCCCTGACCCTAGGGTCCAGCCCCGCCCCCCTCAGCGCGCTTGGCCCCCAAAAAGCGTCGCTGCCCGTTCCAGGGTGCATCCTAGGATTGGCACGTCGGACAATGATAGAGCGTGCGTCCGCTCAGCTTCGACTTCACGATTGCGCCGTCGCACGCCGGGCATGTTTCGCGGGCGAAGATATTGGTGCGCTCGGTGATGACCTGTCCAGTCCTGTCAAAATCTCCGTTGGTGATGATCGCGTTGCTCTCAACACCGAGTTGAAGCAGCCTGCGCATCTCGTTCCATAAGCCTTGCAGTTCAACTTCGGGAATGTCGACGCCGCGGGTCATAGGGTTTAGTTTTCGAAGCCAAAGGATCTCTGCGCGATAGATGTTCCCGATGCCCGATATCACCTTTTGGTCCATCAGAAGCCGGGCAATCGGGGCACGGCTTTTACGGATGGCGGCGATCGCCCGGGCAGGATCCGGTTGATCTGAAAGCAAGTCCGGGCCGTAACGCAGGGTGAAGGCTCCCATTTCCAAGGTGGACAGCAATTCGCAGGTATTGGGACCGATGATGTCGATGGCGTGGGTCGCGCTTTCCAGCCGCACCCGAACCACATCGCGCGGCGGATCCGCTGGTTGCGGTTGACACTGGAAGTAGCCGCCAAGCCCTAGATGGAGGTGAAGCGTCATACCGTTGGAAAAATGATAAAGCAAATGCTTGCCCACCGCGCCGGTGCTCTCGCAAATCGCGCCGTCAAGGATCGCGGCCCCTTTGGCAAACCGCCCCTGAGGCGAGATCGCTGATACCGTCTGACCCGCAATCATGGCCGCATGATCGCGCGCCGCGCGGTGAATTGTATGACCCTCAGGCATGAGACCCCAGTCGTTTGCGCACGTCTCATCGGACGCGGGCGTTGCCTTTATCTCGCAGGCACATAGCTTTCCCGGAACAACAAGCAATCGGAGCAGGCGTGTCAAAATCCCTGATTATCTTTCCCCATCAGCTTTTCGCAGAACACCCCGGTCTCAACGAAAACCCGGGTCGCATCGTGCTGGTTGAGGACCCTTTGTTCTTTGGCGATCCGCAGTATCCGGCCAGGTTTCACAAGCAAAAGCTATGGCTGCATCGCGCGACCATGGGCCACTATGCGGCGCGCTTGAGAGAACAGGAGTGGCAGGTGGAGATTGCCCCGTACCGGCAGCACGCAGGCATGATGGGCGAGGTCATCGCGCGGCTTGCTCAGGAAGGCGTCGACGAAGTCGTGGTCGCAGATCCGGTCGACCACACCGCGATGAAACGGCTGCGCGCGGCCGCGGCCAAGGCAAAGCTTCCCCTCAACGTTGTGAACACGCCTGGCTTTTTGAACACGCGCGGCATGAACGATGCGTGGTCCTCCGGCCGCAAGCGCTGGTTCATGGCCGAATACTACAAGTCCCAGCGGCGGCGCCTGAATGTCCTCATGCAAGGTGATGAGCCTGTTGGCGGGCAGTGGAGCTTTGACGAGGACAACCGCAAAAAGGTGCCCAAAGCAAAGCTGAATGACCTTCCAGATCTGCCTTCGGTGAACCGCAGCCAAATCGACCAAGATGCGCGAGACAGCGTTGAGGCGGATTTTCCGGACAACTACGGCGCGCTCTCGAGCCTAATCTACCCAACCCGCCACGACGACGCGGAGGCATGGTTGCACGCCTTTTTGCGGGACCGGTTCGACTTATTCGGCCCCTATGAAGACGCCATCGTTGAGGGCGAGAGTTGGCTTTGGCACAGCGTTCTGACACCGATGCTCAATGTCGGTTTGCTGACGCCCCAACAGATCCTCGACGCAACGCTCAAGCATGCCAGCGAACATGATGTGCCGCTGAACTCGCTCGAGGGTTTTGTGCGGCAGATCATCGGGTGGCGGGAATTCATGCGCGCCACCTACGAGGATCTCGGCGTACGCATGCGCACCACAAATCACTGGCAGCACAGGCGCAAGATCCCATCGAGCTTTTATGACGCCTCCACCGGCATCGACCCCATCGATGACACAATCCGGCGCATCTTGGAGACCGGCTATTGCCACCACATCGAACGACTTATGGTTCTGGGCGGGTTTATGTTTTTGTGCGAGTTCGACCCCGATGACGTTTACCGCTGGTTCATGGAGATGTTCGTCGACAGCTACGATTGGGTCATGGTGCCCAACACCTACGCGATGAGCCAACACGCCGACGGCGGGCTGATCACAACAAAACCGTATTTTTCGGGGTCAAACTACGTGCGCAAAATGAGCCATTGGGGCATAGGAAACTGGGCGGACACCTGGGACGGCCTCTATTGGCGGTTCATCCACAAGCACAAGGAAGAGCTCGGCAACAACCCACGCTGGGCCATGATGTGCCGCACCGCCAGCAGAATGAAAGATGAGACACGCGAAGCGCATTTGCACAATGCCGAGGTGTTTCTTAACGCGCTCGACGAAGGTGTCCAATCTTTAACCTGACAAATGATGCGACGTGCATGTCCCGAGAGCGCCGAAGGCGTGGCAAGCTATGCGCGTATTACGTCCAAGGTCGGGCGCTATGGGACGCAAGGCCAAAGATGTCAAAGCGCTGCTGCCTGAGGCATGGCAGGGGCTGAGGGACTCGAACCCACGACCCTCGGTTTTGGAGACCGATGCTCTACCAACTGAGCTAAACCCCTATGCCGCGTGTTGCGTAGTCGCTATTGCCGCCCCGATCAAGTGCAGATCTCAGATAAGACACACGCGCGACGCCCAGGGCATGCTCCGCTAGGCCACACGGCGTTTGGTTGCGTAGTCCGCGCTCTGCACGATGCCGCTGTCGAACAGACGCGCGATCTCTCCATCATCCATGCCGACGACATCTCCCAAGATCTCCTCCGTGTGCTCACCAAGCGCGGGGGCCTTGGCCGCGGGTTTGCGCGCGTAGGCGGAGAACGTCGTGGGCGATGACGGCACCGGAAAGGTGCCTAGCCCAGGCTGATGCAGCGTTTCAAACATGGGGTTCTGCGCGCTGAGATCGGGGTCTTCTCGCACGGCCTCGCGCACCGACCGAAACTGCGACCAGGTTACACCTGCACCGTCAAACGCGGCGGCAACCTCGGCGCTGCTGCGTGCTTTGAACCAAGGGGCCAGACAGGCGGTGATGTGGTGGCGCAGCTGCCAACGCACGCCCTCTGCGTTCAGATTGAGGCCAGACTGGCTTTCCAAGGCCTGCATTGCGTCCTTTGTCCCCGTCACCTTCACAAGACCCGCCCACTGGCGCGCCGTGAGGCCAATCACCATGATCCGCTTGCCGTCCGCGCAGACAAAGTCCTGTCCATAGGCACCGTAAAGCGCATTGCCCGCTTTCCCGCGCGCCGCCTCGTTCACCACCGCATCGCCGATCATTCCCAGGTGCCCCAAGGTTGCGGCGGCAACATCTTTCAACGACAGTTCAACATCCTGGCCTTCGCCCGTGCGCAGACGGTGACGCTCCGCCGCCAAAAGCGAAGAGACGACCATATTGCCTGCGATGAGATCCCAGGCGGGCAACGCGTTTGCGACCGGCTCACCATGGCCCTCAGGCCCGGTGATGTCCGGGATGCCAAGCGCCGGGTTCACGGTGTAGTCCACCTGCGGATTGCCGTGCCGATCCCCGGTGAGCGTGACCATGATCAGATCCTTGCGGTGCCGGGCCAACGTCTTGTGGTCAAGCCAGCCGGGCACCCGCAGATTGGTCAAAAACATGCCCGCATCGCGGCCCGGTGCCGTGATCACCCGGGTGATCAACTCCTTGCCCTCGGGCGATTTCATGTCCACCGCGATGGATCTTTTGCCTTTGTTCATGCCGGCCCAAAAAAGGCTTTTGCCGGAAGGCGCGATCGGCCAGCGGGCCGCATCGAGCCCACCGCCGATCCGGTCAAACCGGATCACATCAGCCCCCATCTGCGCCAGGGTCATGCCCGCCAAGGGCACCGCGACAAAGGCGGAGCCTTCCACAACACGCATGCCGGTTAACACTTCTGTCATGGCTTAGATCTCCCACTCTACATTGGCTTGCATCGTCTGATGCTGCCCGTTTGCGTTTGCCGTCATTGCCCAGACAGTGCTTGAGCTTTTCACCGCACAAAGGCTCAGAGCATCCTGCGCAAAAAGCGGGTGAACGCCCCGGTAGGCAAACGTCTTGGGGGCAGCACCGCGCACTTCGGTCGCGAGATCCATCAGCAGTTGCGCTTGCAAGGGCCCATGCACAACCAAATCGGGATAGTGCTCGACCTCTTGCGTGTAAGGCAGATCGTAATGGATCCGGTGCGCGTTAAAGGTGATCGCGGAATACCGAAAGAGGAGCGGCGTGCTCACCCTCACCGACCGGTGCAGGTCAGGTGCCTCAGGACACGCGGTCTTTTTCGGCGGGTGATAGCGCTCCGGGATCTGCAGGTAGACAATGTCTTGCCGTTCCACCAGGGCCAGACCCTGCGCACCGTGGATCTCATGATCGAGGCGGATGATCACCATCTCGCCAGCCGATCCCGCCGTCTGCTTGATATCGGTAATCACTGTCCGCCGCGACAGCGCCTCCCCCACGTAAAGCGGCGCGATGAATGTGAGCTTGCCCCCCGCCCACATGCGCCGGTTCAACCGCAGAGGCGGCAGAAAAGACCCCAGCTTCGGGTGCCCATCTTCTCCCAACTCCGCCATGCTGTTGTTTTGCGGGAAAGCGTACCAGTGCCAAAGGTGCGGCATTGGATCCCCTGACCTCGGGGGCTTGCTATCCGCTGCGCCGAGCACGGCATGGATGAGCCGCGCCTGCTGCTCCGCCACCAGCCCCGTCGCAGTGTCACTGCGATCAATCCATGCGTTCAAATTGATCTGATCCATGCTCTCCACTGTACCCAGACTGATCCTGCATGGCTGCTGTGTCGCAAGATCAATCAAGAAAATCAAATGATTTTAATGCCTTAACGGTCTACCATGGCATACCGAAGGCGGCCTTTGCAGATGCAGCATCCGCCTCAACCATTGATTTAGCTGGACCTTTGAAGCACTTCTTTGCAGGCGCAGCATGATCTCTTAGCGCAGGGTTTCTCGGCGTCGCTCCGACAGCAGCCCAATTTTGGGGCAGTGCAAATTTCTTTGCCCCCAAATCGGCGGAAAATTGCAGGCATTGACCCGGTGGCGCGGGTCTCGCACCCCGCCCATTCAACCTGGCGTAGAGACCGGTCAAAAGACGCTGACGCACCTGCATTTCGGCGCTTAAAGCTTGCATCACCCTCAACAAGGGTCAAAACTCCCGCCCAACGCTGCGTGCAGGTCCTCTATCCCGCAAGCAGCGCGCGCTTTGGTGGTAGCGGTTTGGGAGGACCCGATGGAAAATGAGACAGCGCCCTACAGCGCGTTCTTCGTGTTTGGCGATAGTTTGAGCGACAACGGCGCGGTCTTTGCGCTGACAGGCGGGGCCATCCCGCCGACCAGTTTGACCGGCGTCGACCTAAACGGGGATCCCGTCGACTTCGACGCGCGCGGAATCGTTTACGACCAAAAATTCACCAATGGCGATGTCTTTGCCGATGTCGCGATTGATGTCTTGGGGATCCCGGGGGACACCAGCACCTTTTACGACAATGCGGTCGGATCCAACTTTGCCATCGGCGGTGCGACGGCGACCGACCTCACAGCGATTGGCGGCACCGCCACCAGCACGCTCGCCGAGCAGGTTCAGACCTTCCAGACCGCGGTGACGGCGCTCGGCAGCGCTGACGAGGTCGCTGCAGTGCTGAGCACCTCCGCTGCGTCTGTTTTCATCGGGTTGAATGACCTCTCTGAAGTGGGCGTCGCCGCGACCGCCACCGGGGCCCTCGACCAAGCGGTTGTGAACACCGGCGTCAACGCGATCATCTTCGACATCAGCACCCAAGCGCAGGCCCTCGCGGCAGCAGGTGTGGGCACCATCGTCCTGAACCAACTGCCCGGCAGCAGCTTTTTTCCCAGCAGCAACCCCCTGATCGACGCGCTCGGCCCTGGCACGGCGCAGGTCATCGATGCAGTCTCCGCCACGCTGAACCAAGGCATCGACGTGATAGCCCAAACACTAGAAGCGGCCGGGACCGCCGTGGAAGTCGTCGATTTCTTCAGCCTCGCCAATGAAGTGCAAGCCGATGCGGAGACCTTCGGGTTCCTTACGCTTGAGAACGCGCTGCCCAACAGTGACGCCGTAAACACGTTGCTCATACCGGACGTCCCCATCGACCAGGTGGGCTTTATCGATCCGGTGCACTTCACTGCTGAGCTTCATGAAGTCTTCGGAGGCTTTCAGGCCAAGACCATCGGCACAACGCAGATCGACGGCGATGCCAGCGCGGGCGTGCACAACGGGGGCAGCGGCGCGGAGACGATTTTTGCGAACGCTGGTGACGACCGGATCAACGCCTTTGCCGGAGACGATCTGGTTTTTGGCGGCACCGGCGATGATGATCTTTTCGCGGGCGATGGGTCCGACATCGCCTTTGGTGGCACCGGCAGTGACGTGCTGGTCGGCGCAGCCGGGGCGGACGTGCTCTCAGGCGGCAGTGGGGTCGACTTCTTGCTCGGCGGGACGGGCGACAACGTATTGGCCGGAGGTGCATCGAATGATGCGCTCTTCGGCGGGAGTGGCATCGACATCCTCATGGGAGGCGCGGGCAACGACATCATGACCGGCCGCGATGGGGATGATATCGCCCTCTACGATGCATCCGATATGACCGACAATGCAGATACCTTTGTGGGCGGCGCGGGCAACGACACGCTGCTCATCATCACCGAGACCGCGATTGCAGATGTCGACGCCTTTTTGGCCTCAGCGGGCGTGCAGCTGATCGGGGTTGAGACCGTGCAAACCCTGACCACGGCCGAGCTGGAGAGCTACGACTTCGGTGCCGCTGCCGGCATCACCGGCACAGCAGATCTCTTCGGGCTGATGTAGAGGTTTTCCCATCTAGGTTCGACATGTTTGGTCACGCAGAGGATCCTCACGGGCGGAGATCCAAGCTGGCCCGTGATCCTGTGGCCTTAACGCGTCCTTCCGGGATGCGCTCGCGGTTCAAAAACGGGCATGTCTAAAGGGGCTATCTGCGCAGGTGGTCGGACCTGCGCCGGGCTGCTTCGGGCGCTTTCTGCAGGAAGGGCACTGGCGAAGGATGGGTGCACGCGGCAGGCTTTGCACCCGCAAAGCCGCCGGGCTCTTGGGGCACAGGCCACCGGTAGGTCGCCTCGTGCTTCTCTTCAAGGGGGTGCATCCGGCTGCTTTCGTGACCTTTCCTGCGGAAAGGCACTGGCGCAGGAC
>JBCCUC010000006.1:0-167066 GCA_039197515.1 Pseudomonadota bacterium
CCTTCGCAGGATCGGAGCTCGAACATTCACCGATATGTTCCAAGCTCTCACGGAAATCTGCGATCTTTACACGACCCAGGAATGCTGGAACTACTTCAAGGCTGCCGGATATGTCTCAGGTTAAAAGTCGGATGCTTTAGCTGCGAAGCTATTTGCGCGACACTTAGAACTCCTCCCACCCGTCTCCTTCCGGATCAATCTCAACGGCGAGCGCGGCGTTGCCGTGCGTTGCGACCGGCTGAGCTGCTGTTGCGGGTGGGGCAGCGGGGGGCGATGCGGGTTTCGCAGCAGAAGAAGCGGCAGCGGGTTTTTCTATTCCCGGTATCTTGAACCGCGAAACGGCGGTTGTCAGCGCGCCAGCCTCCGCATTCAGCGCATGGCTTGCCGCAGTCGTTTCTTCAAACATCGCAGCATTTTGCTGCGTAACATGGTCCAATTCGTTCACTGCGGTGTTGATTTCCGCCAAACCACTGGCCTGTTCGCGCGAAGACGACGCGATCGATGATACCCGCTCGGAAATGTCAGCGACCGAGGTCACAATCGAGGCAAGCGCGTCGCCCGTGCGGTCCACCAGATCAACACCATCGCTGACCTGCTCGCTGCTCGAACTGATCAACGCATTGATTTCGCTGGCGGCATCCGAAGAGCGCTGTGCAAGCGCCCGAACTTCGGTCGCGACGACGGCAAAGCCGCGGCCCGCTTCGCCAGCGCGCGCCGCTTCAACGCCGGCATTCAGCGCCAAGAGATTGGTTTGGAATGCGATGTCATCAATCACGCTTGTGATCTTGGAGATTTCTTGGCTCGATGTTTTGATACCATCCATCGCGCGAACCGCTTTCTTGGCGACCTCACCGCCTTGCTGTGCGTTGCGCTGCGCATCGGCGGCCATTTTACTCGCTTCATCGGCACCTTGCGAAGCTGAACGGACAGACACGGTGAGCTCATCAAGCGCCGCAGCCGTTTCTTCTAAGGTCGCGGCCTGTTTTTCAGTGCGCCGTGACAGGTCATCTGCCGCCGATGTGATCTCTGTTGCCTCGTTGCAGATGTTGTCGGAGTTTTGTGCCACGAGAGAAATGGCGTCGCGCAGAGAAACAACTGTTGCATTGAAGTCTTGCTTCAGCTTCCCGTAGGTCGGCGGCACTTCGTCGGAGATGTCAGATTGCAAATCTCCGTCGGCCAGCTTCTTCAATGAGGCACCCAGCAATCCCATAACAGCGTTTTGCTCGTCCACCGCGCGCTGACGCTCCTGCTCCGCGTCTTTCATCGCCTTGTCTTGTTCGGTTACATCGGTTCCGATGAGCAGAACGCGATCGGCCTCACCATCTTCGCCAGCGATGACCGCAAAATTGCCTTCCACGACGAAACTACGATTTGCGTGCACGCTGAAGGCCGATAGGCGACCTTTCGTCAGGCGCTTTTCATAAACCTCCGCCATGATCTTTTGACCATCAGCGTCTCCGTCAAGGTTGCCGCCAAACATCTTGCGAAAGGAACACTTGGAGATGTCAGAAATTGTCCCGCCGATCATATTGAGAAAGTTCTGATTCGCATCGATGCCCCGCCCTTTGCGGTCAAACTCGATGCTGATTTGGCCTTCATTGATGGCGTCTATGAGCGCGCTATTGTGCTGTGCAACGGTTCGATCCGCCCATTCCAGCCCGCACCCGATAAATTCCCCTGAAGCGTTTAGCGCGGCGTTCACAATGACCCGCAGCACGCGCTTGCCAACGCGCATTTCAACCCGTTCAGCGCGCTCAGACGCGTTGCCCTCTGATGCCCTTTGCGCGACCTCATGAAGGGCCGCGGAGAGCTTCGAAAAACCACTTAGATCGACGCCAACCAAAGTCTCTGCTTGGTACGCAGGCCACATTTCTTGAAGGTCCGCCGGAAGTTCTTGAATCAAAGACGCGCAGGCGGAATTCACAAAAATGACCTCAAATGTGTCATCTACCAACATCATCGCCGCAGAAGACCCCTCAAAGGCGGCTCCTTTGAAGGCCGTTTCAATCTGCGCCGCTTTGGCTTCGTTGAGTTTTTCGCGCAGCCTTTCTAAGCTCCGCGCCATCTGGCCGATTTCATCACGACCCTTGGTGTTTGGCACATGCGTGTCATAATCGGCATCAGCGATCGACTGCATCGCGCGGCCCAACACCTTCAGCGGGATCGACATGCCCGCACGCAGCAAAAGCGCTGTTACAACCAAGGCCGCCACGAACACGCCAAACGCAATGGCCAACGTCGTCAACTGGTTCTCCATCACCGCCGCCCGCTTGAACTCTGATGTCCAAGTGGTTGCCACAACGCCCACAATTTCACCCGCTGCACCAAAGGCGACGGGCACCGCGACAGTCTTTCCATTGTCGGAAATCTGCGGCTCGCCGCTGGCAAGCGCAGTTTCTGCCAAGGCACGAAGCGTCGCTTCACGCTCCGAGATCTGGGCCGTGTTTGACGCATATAGCGCCTCCACCTCTTGGGAGAATACAACCGCACCTTGCGCGTCCTCGCCGGCGGTCTGCATCACCGAACTCGCGATCTCCTCAAGTGCTTGGGCATTGCCAAATTTGATCGATCCACCCATCTGCATGCCCAGAAGCTTGGTCACTTCGAGCGCACGTTGTGCGATCACCTCTTCCATCTTGGCCAACGTATTGGCCTGATTTCGAAACTCAGTGACGGCGACGACAGTCAGCACGCAGAGTGCAACCATCACTGTGCACTTGAAAAATAGACTGCGAATGGTGCTGATTTTCTGGTTTTGCTCTACCGAAGTCGACATCAATGCATTTCCTTCACACAACCTGCGCCGCTGCGCCCACGACAACCGTCTAGTGCGATAGGTCTTACATCAGGATTAACATCAGCGAACGAAACGATCTCTCAAGCCAGCATCAGCCCTGCGATTGAAACGCTTGTCGGGCAACTTCGCCAATGTGCTCGACCGTTGACGAGAGCGGGCTCTTTTTGCGCCAGATCATACCAATGGTCCGGCCTGGCTGCGGATCTGGAAAATGCGTGCAGGCCACAGGTGCTGCCCGCGTTTCGATGGGCACAGCCATCTCCGGGATCATTGTGACGCCCAAACCTGCGCCGACCATCTGCACCAGGGTGGATAATGAACTGCCGTCCAACCCCTCACTTGGTGTCGCCGCGGCCGCATTGCAAAAAGCCAATGTTTGGTCGCGAAAACAGTGGCCTTCTTCCAGCAATAACAATCGCATATCCTGAAGTTCGGAGGGCGGTGGCGGCGGCACGCCCGCCTCAGTTTGCGGGCGCACCAGCACAAAGTGCTCCTCAAACAGCGGCAGTTCTTCGAGTGCAGCGAGACCAACGGGCAGCGCAATAATCGCCGTGTCGAGCTTGCCGTGCAGCAACTCTTCAATCAATCGCGGCGTGAGTGTTTCGCGCACGTGAAGATCGACGGCAGGGTAGGTTTCGGCAAGTCTCACGACGAGTTTGGGCAGCAAATAGGGCGCGATGGTCGGAATGATACCAAGACGAAACCGACCTGTGAGCGCACCCCGCGCGGTGCGGGCAAATTCATCCAAATGCTCGACGTCAAGAAGGATTTTACGGATCCTGATCGCTACCTCCTCCCCGAATGGGGTCAACCGAACTTGCCGGCCCCCCCGTTCAAACAACGTGCCCCCCAAATCGGTCTCAAGCTCTTTGATTTGAATGGAAAGTGCGGGTTGCGAGATCGCGCTCGCCGCCGCTGCCCGGCCAAAATGACCATGGCGGCTCAACGCCTCAAAGTAGCGCATCTGCTTCAACGTCACGTTGATCATAATCTCAAATTATGGGTTCGATTTGAAATTCCAACTTAAATTTACCGCGAGCGCACTATATGCCACTTATATCCACCTTTCCGGGAGACAAAAATGGACGGCAATGATTTTGAGAAGGGCGCAAAATGCCCCGTCATGCACAGCAGTACCAAGCACGTTACGCATGATGCACGCACCAACAAGGATTGGTGGCCAAACCAACTCAATCTGAAGATTTTGCATCAAAATACGCCCGAGAGCGATCCGATGGGCGAGGATTTCGACTACGCTGAGGCATTCAAAAAACTGGACCTGGACGCGGTCAAATCTGATCTTGCCGCCTTGATGACCGACAGCCAGGACTGGTGGCCCGCCGATTACGGCCACTATGGCCCGATGTTTGTGCGCATGGCGTGGCATGCCGCAGGGACCTACCGGACCGGAGACGGACGCGGCGGTTCGGGCTCAGGGTCGCAACGTTTCGCGCCGCTCAACTCATGGCCTGACAATGGCAATTTGGATAAAGCGCGGCGGCTGCTCTGGCCGATCAAGCAAAAGTACGGCCGGGCGCTCAGCTGGGGCGATCTCTATATCCTGACCGGCAACGTTGCGATGGAGACGATGGGCTTTAAGACCTTCGGCTTCGCAGGAGGCCGCGCCGATATCTGGGAGCCTGAAGAGGACATTTATTGGGGATCCGAGGAAAGCTGGCTCGAAGAAGCCTACGGACCCAAGAGCCGTTATACCGGGGAGCGTGATCTAGAAAATCCGCTCGCTGCCGTGCAGATGGGCCTGATCTATGTGAATCCAGAAGGTCCGGATGGGAACCCGGACGCGCAAGCCTCTGCGCATGACATCCGCGAGACCTTCGCGCGCATGGCGATGAACGATGAAGAGACTGTGGCGTTGACCGCGGGCGGGCACACATTTGGCAAAGCGCATGGCGCTGGCGATCCTACGCTTGTCGGGCCGGAACCCGAAGGCGCGCCCATCGAAGCAATGGGCTTTGGCTGGATCAACGGGCACGGCAGCGGCACCGGGACAGACACGACAACGTCGGGCATTGAAGGCGCTTGGACGCCAACCCCAACAACCTGGGACATGTCCTACTTTGACACGCTCTTGAGCACTGAATGGGAACTGACCACCAGCCCCGCAGGCGCAAAGCAGTGGAAGCCCGTCGGGGACAACATGGCCGCCAGCGTTCCCGATGCCGGCACCGGCGAGCTAAAGTTCCAGCCGATGATGACCACGGCGGATATGGCGCTGCGCACAGATCCGGAATATCTGCGCATTTCTAAGGACTTCCACGCTAATCCTGACAAGTTCGCTGACGCTTTCGCGCGGGCTTGGTTCAAGCTTACGCACCGGGATATGGGTCCAAAGCCGCGCTACCTCGGCAAAGAGGTGCCGCAGGAAGACTTGATCTGGCAAGATCCGATCCCGCCAGTTGACCACCCACTCGTTGATGAGGCGGACGTTGCCGATCTCAAAGAGCAGATCGCTGCGACCGGTCTTTCCGTGTCAGAAATGGTGTCTGTGGCGTGGGCCTCTGCCTCGACGTTCCGCGGTTCAGATAAGCGGGGCGGTGCCAATGGCGCGCGCATCCGCCTTGCCCCTCAGAAAGACTGGGAGGTCAACGAGCCGGCAAAGCTTGGCAAGGTGCTCGCCGCGTTGGAGGGCGTGCAGGCCTACTTTAACGCCAAAGCGACAGACGGCAAAAAGATCTCAGTGGCAGATTTGATCGTTCTGGCAGGATCAGTTGGGATTGAACAAGCTGCGAAGGCGGCGGGCAAAGAGCTGACCGTTCCCTTTACGCCCGGGCGGATGGACACCACCGACGAGTTGACCGATGCGGAAAGCTTTGAGCCGCTTGAGCCCAAGGCCGACGGTTTTCGCAACTTTCTCGCGGTGGACTACACGATCCCGACAGAGAAGCTACTGGTCGACCGTGCACATCTTTTGACCCTGACCGCACCTGAAATGACGGTGCTCGTGGGTGGCCTGCGGGTGCTTGGCGCAAATTACGGCGGGCGTCAGCACGGTGTCTTCACCGAAACACCTGGCGCTTTGACGCAGGACTTCTTTGTCAACATCCTCGATATGACCTGCACCTGGCGGGCCATTGACGACAAACAGGAAGTTTTTGAAGCCACCGACCGACAAACAGGCAAAATCAAGCGCACAGCCACGCGCGCCGATCTCATCTTTGGGTCCAACTCGCAACTGCGCGCCATTGCCGAGGTATACGGCGCAGCGGACGCGAGCGACAAGTTCGTCTCTGACTTTGTCGCGGCTTGGGTGAAGGTCATGAACGTCGACCGCTTTGAGCTTAGCTAGTCTGGCACATTTGAGGTAACACCGAGCGCGCCGAAAGACTTCGGCGCGCTTTTTATATCTGGGCACGACCCAATTCGGGTCCATTTGTTTCACCTTGTTCCAAGCTTTAGGTAACCACGGTCTGAAAAGATCTGAACGCGGATTGGTATGGCCCTCTCCCACAACCAGTGGCGGCGGACCCGCGCATTCGCCGGATTCCTAAAAATCTGACCTCGCCGCGTTCCCCTCAGATTATTAAGCAGTTGGAAACATTTCGAAGGCATCACCGACATAAGTTCCATGTCGCCGCTGGTGCGGCCTGGAAACTTGGAGTTTCGACCGACAATCGCTAACCCGGCGACCGAGTCGTTGAAACACGTTGGGTGGGCGTGATCGACATTGGGGTGCTGCGTCGCCACAAGACAGTAATGAGTGAACCGGGCATCCGGATTTTCGCAGGGCTCGTGTGACGCAGCACATGGGCCTCCACCTGAGGACGAAATCTATGCCCGCAAACACGCTCTTCATCGGTCACAGTCTGATCGGGAAAGAGCTTCCCAATATGTTCAACAGCATCATGACGGACATGGGGCGCGCGTCTCAGGCCGAGGCGCAGATTATCAATGGGGCGCCGCTCATCTGGAATTGGGAAAACGGTGCGCGCGCCGAAGGGGTCAATGCGCGGGCGGTCCTGCCTAACGGTCAGTACGACACGGTCATCATTACCGAAGCCTCACCGCTTCAAGATCACATCGCTTGGAACAACACTCACGGCTACGCAGAGCGGTATCTGGACCTCGCGCTGTCATCCAATCCGAGCACATCCTTTTTTGTTTACGAGACATGGCCGCGGCTCGACAGTTCCGTTGCCAATTGGCGCGCTCAACTCGCAAACGATCTGAGTGCATGGAACTCCGTCGTGGCGCATCTGAACGCCAGCAAGCCAGCGTCAGCGCCGACAGTAAAGCTCATTCCAGCGGCCCAAGCGATGGCCAATCTGCACGACGCAATTCTGGAGGGCGACGTTTCCGGGCTGTCGCAGATCACCGATCTTTTCTCAGATGACATTCATCTCAATGATGTCGGCATGTGGTTTATCGCGGCCCTCCACTTGCAGGCGCTCACCGGCATTCACGCCAGCACCCTTCCGCTGCAAACCTATGACGAATGGGGCGTGCCCTATGCCGCGCCAAGCCGGGCCCTGGCAAACGACATGCTCGAGGTGATTGAGGCCACTTTTGCCGCAACGGGTGACGGAGTACCTGATCAAGCGGCCCCCATCGTGGTGACCGGGGGGGAGCTAGACGATGTTCTGAGCGGCGACGAGGCGATCAATTTCATCGACGGCTTTGCGGGTGATGACACGCTGAGCGGTGGCATGTCAGATGACACGCTGGTCGGCGGGGACGGTGTGGACGTCGCCCGCATGTCCGGGCCGCGCGAGACCTACACGCTGAGCCTTGAGTTCGGCAACATCCGCATCACCGATAGGCGCGACGGGATGGACGGCACCGATCAACTGATCGAGATCGAAGAGATTGAGTTTTCTGGTGGCGCTGGTGACCGCATTGGCTTGGCCCAAGTCAGCGGCGGGTTGTCGCTCTCTGAAACAGTGCTTGAGGGCTTTGTCGAACTCTATATCGCTTACTTCAACCGTGCGCCGGATGCACTTGGCCTCAACTTCTGGGCAACAGCCTATGCCAACGGCTTAAACCTGCCCCAAATCGCGGCTCTTTTTAACGACCAAGCTGAAACGCGCTCCCTCTATCCCGAAAACATGAGCGATGCCGACGTTGTCACCGCGGTCTATGACAACGTGCTTGGCCGCGCCTCAGATGCGGACGGCTTTGCATTCTGGCGCGATGCCTTGGCCAGCGGGTCGCTTACCCGAGAACAATTCATCTTGTCCGTGCTGGAGGGGGCGAAAGCAGAAGCGCCCGCAGGCGCGTCCCCGGCCTTTGCAAATCAGCAGGCAGCGGACCGCGCGTATCTCGAGGACAAAACTGACATCGGATCCTACTTTGCGGTACATTTGGGCATGTCCAACGTTCAAGATGCCGCGCTCGTCATGAGCCTCTACACCGGATCAAACGCGAGCCTTCAGTCCGCCGTCTCCCGCATCGACGAGATACACAACGACATTTTGAGCGGCAGCGAAGACGCGCTGCTCATGCCGTTGCTCGGCGTGCTGAGCGATCCAGACTGGTCCTGACCCCAGCACACGCTTTACGTGCAACATTAATCGAGGCGCAGCACCCCGCGAAGACGTCCGTCGGGACGGATGAGCGCCCGCCGATGTCAGGCGAAATGCAACGTCTTTTGCAAAAAAGGACGGAGGCGTGTCGCAATCTGCAAGCGCATTTCGCAATTTGGACCGTCACCGCCCTGTCAAAGTGTTAGCTTTGCTAGGGTCAGGACCCATTAATCCTGTACCACTGGTTTGACAGATTTTGCCCGTGAAAAGGAGCATGTGCGCAGAAATAGTGTTTCTATTTCAAGTAGATGTGACGCACTTCACGGGGAAAATCCGTCACATCCGAAGGACGGAAAAACCGCTTCATTTCAGCGGCGTGAGCCATTTGCAACGAACCCGTTCGTTGCTGCATGTCTCAAACCACTGAACTTTCGCGGTTTTATCGCCAGTGGTGCAGGATTAACGGGTCCTGACCCTAGACGAAAGGGGCCGATAGATGTCGCAAATCGAAGCCAAACCTCGCAGCCGTGCTGGCGGACGGGCCGCCCGCCGCACATTGCGCAGCACCCGCGATATCCGCATGCTGCCCGGGTTGACCAACGCGCTACCGCTTTGCGAGGTGATGGCCGGGGCCCAGATCGAGAAGATTGACGCGGCGTCCATGGAAATCCTTGAGAATGTGGGCGTGGTCTTTCGGGACGAGATTGCCCTCGCCGACTGGCGCAAAGCGGGCGCAAAGGTCTCCGGTGAGACGGTCTTTCTCGACCGAGGCCTCGTGCGCGCGTTGATCGCGAGCATCCCGGAAAACTTCACCTATCACGCCCGCAACCCGGCAAACAACGTCGCCTTGGGCGGTCGGCAAGCCGTCTTTGTGCCGATGACCGGGGCCCCCTATCTGCGCGATCTGGACGACCGGCGCCGCAATCCGACCCTAGAAGATCTCGCCATGTTCCACAAATTGAGCCAGATGTTGCCCGCCCTGCATTCCTCGGCGCATCACATCGTGGAGCCCTACGACCACCCGATCAGCCAGCGGCACCTGCGCATCACATATTCATCGATGAAGTATTCGGATAAGATGTTCATGGGCATGACCACCTCGCCCAAAAATGCCGAAGATGTGCTCGACATGTGCGCGCTGCTCTTTGGAGAGGCCTTTCTGGAAGAGCATGCCGTCACCACCGGCAACTGCAACGGCAACAGCCCGCTCGTCTGGGACGAGACCATGCTTGGTGCCATGCGCGCCTTTTGTCGCCGCAACCAGCCAGTGCTCTGCTCGCCATTCGTGCTGGGCGGCGCGAATACGCCAGCCTCGGTGCCCGCGACTGTGGCGCAGCTCAACGCCGAAGCGCTCTCCGCCCTGGCCTATACCCAAGTCATCCGCCGCGGCGCACCGGCAATCTACGGGCACTACCTGTCGACGGTCAGCATGAAGTCTGGCGCGCCCATGGCGGGCACGCCCGAGATCAGCTTGATGAACTTCATGATCGGTCAAATGGCCCGGTACTACGACGTGCCGTGGCGCACATCCAACACCCTGGGCGGGGCCAAAACCTTCGACGCGCAAGCAGGCTATGAGAGCGCCACGACACTTTCAGCTGTGTTGCATGCCGGCGCAAACTACATCTGGCATTCCGCTGGCTGGAACGAGGCGGGCATGCATTGTTCGGTCGCAAAGTTCGTCGTGGATGCCGAGCAATGCGCCATGGCTTACCGCATGGCCGAAGGGCCCCAATGGGGTGACTTCGATGCCGCACTCGCCGCGGTGCCGGATGTCGGGCCAGGCGGTCACTACCTGGGACATCCTCACACCCAAGAGAACTTTCAAACCGCCTTTGTGATGCCGGAGCTTTTTGACAACAACTCCATCGAGCAATGGGTGGCCGACGGCGCGCAAGAAATCACTGACCGCGCGTTGACCCACGCCCGCCATCTCTTGTCGGAGTATCAAGAACCCAAGCTGACCGAGGACCGGGACGAGGCGCTGCGCGACTACATCGCCCGCCGGGAAAGAGAGATCCCCGCAGCAGATGCGCTCAATCAGGAGTACTGACGTCTTTCGGGTTTAACCTGACCGAGGACATATTGCCAATGACACGGGAGCGCGACGCGCGGCAGTGTACTGACAGTTCAAACCAAGACCGAAACGCTTCAAGGGCGCAAGCCTCTATTCAGCCGCCGCACGCCATTCCCTAAAGCGCAACACCGCGTTTGCGCCGACATCCCGAAGAGGTGCCGGAGGCAGCCGATGAGGCGCGGCTTGCACGGTGAAATGCCGTGTCACCTCACTTTCAACCCCAAGCGCCCGTTCCGCAGCGCCCATCCCAGTTAATGTGCCGCGCGTGGTGCCAAGACCGTTTTGCACGCAGGCTGAGAAAACCCCCTCTTCAACCTCTTGCATGATGGCCACACCATTTCGGCTTAGGCAAAGATGTCCCGCCCAGGCATATGCCATTTTCATGCCTGAAAGCTGTGGAAAGCGGGTGTCGAACTTCGTTTGCATCACTTGCGCTGCCCGGCGCAGATCGCCGCTTGTCGCAGCCATGTTCGAGCGCATCACCGCACAGGTGCGCGTGACAATGCGATTACCGCCTTGCCCCGTATCGATCCGCCGCACCGTTGTGCCCATCGGATCTGACGGGGTGATCCCCCACCGCGGCGCACCGCCAAGGGCTGCCACTGCAGTGGCGCTCAATTCAGGTGTCATCGTGGCAAACAGAAAGATCTGCATCAGCCGATTCTGCGCCAACCCGAAGCTCTCCAAATGCCCGTTGACCGCCAAAATGACCCGCGGTGCCGTCACGCCGCCGCTCGGGGTTCGCACCTCCCAATCGGTGCCCATCCGCGCCATGCGCGTGACCGGCGTCTCTTCAAAGACCTGCGTGCCCCGCTTATGCAACCCTGCGGCCAACCCGCGCACATAGCCCGCAGGCTGCAGCATCACCGTGCCGGCCGTGTAAAGGCCCGAGCGGTAGTGCGCCGACCCCGTCAACTCCTGCATTTGTTGACGATCCAACATTTCAAAGGGCTCACCCAACCGCGCCAGATGCGCGGCATAGCTGCGGTTGTGACGCTGCGCGGCGCTGCTCGCCGCGCCGTTCACCTTCCCGGCAGGATCAAAGAAATTTGGGTCGATACCGAAGTCCTCGACCGCGTCTCGCCCAAAACCGATCGCAGAGCGGTTGAGCGCGATAAGCGCGCGATCATCGCCTGCCCCTGCATAATCCGCAGAGGAAAGCTCATGCGGCAGATCGATCATGAAACCGGAGTTGCGCCCTGCTGCACCCTCACCGATGCGACCCGCCTCCAGCAGAACGATGCGCGCTGTGGGATCGATCTGCTGGACCCGGCGCACCGCAGAGAGCCCGGCAAAGCCCGCGCCCACGACGACCACGTCTGCCGTCTTTTGCGCGTGCAAGGCCGGATAGGTCGGGCCCGGTGGCAAAATCGCATCCCAAGCTGCGGGGCCTCGGTGCCGTGGTACCCGGCGCACGCGCAGCCCCATCAGCCGACGACATCCTCGGTATCGTCGGATAGATCCACCCAGATCGTCTTGAGCTGGGTGTATTGATCATGCGCCTGCAGACCATTGTCGCGCCCGCCAAAGCCCGAGTGCTTGCAGCCGCCAAAAGGCGTGCTGATATCCCCCTCTCCGTAGGCGTTGACCGTCACGGTTCCAGCCCGCAACATTCGCGCACCGCGCAACGCCCGCTTTACGTTCCCCGTGAAAATTGACGCCGCAAGGCCGTAGCGGGTGTCGTTGGCCAGCGCCATCGCCTGATCAAAGCTCTCAACCGTCAAAACGGAGAGCACCGGGCCAAAGATCTCCTCGCGCGCTTGATCCGCCTCAGGGGCGACCTCCAAGACTGTGGGGGCGACAAAGCCTTTGGACGCCTGCCCCCCGATCCGCGGGCGTTGATCTTTGAGGTACGCGCAGACCTTGTCGAAATGCGCCGCGCTGACCAAGGCCCCAACGCGCATTTCCGGATCAAGCGGATCGCCCATTGGCCATTCACGCAGATGCGCCTCAATCCGTGTGAGCAGCGTCTCCTTCACCCCTGACTGAACGATCAGCCGTGAGACAGCTGAGCAATTCTCGCCCATGTTCCAGAACGCCCCGTTCACAATGTGGGCGGCCACACGGTCGAGGTTCTCTGCGTCCTCAAGCACAACAGCGGGGTTTTTGCCGCCCATCTCCAGCGTGACCTCTTTGAGGTTCGAAGCAGCCGCATAGCTCAGAAACCGTCGCCCTGTCTCCGTCGAGCCTGTAAACGAGACCATATCGACGTCCATGTGCCGCCCCAGAGGCTCTCCCGCCTCCGCGCCGGAACCCGGCAGAACGTTCAGCACGCCAGGCGGCACACCCGCCTCCATCGCTAGTTCTGCCACACGCAGCGCGGTGAGCGAGGTCTCCTCGGCCGGTTTCACGATCACCGAACACCCCGCTGCGAGCGCGGGGCCGATCTTCCAGGCGAGCATCAACAATGGGAAATTCCAGGGCAGCACCAGCCCGACAACACCTACGGGTTCACGCAGGATCATCGCGATATGCTCATCGGACGCAGGCGAGACCTGATCGTAGATCTTGTCGATTGCCTCAGCGTGCCATTTCAGGCACTGCACGGTCTCGGGCACATCGACGGTTTCGCAATCATAGATGGTCTTGCCGCTGTCCAGGCTCTCCATCACCGCCAATTCGCGCTCGTTGCGGGTCATCAGCTTGGCCAACCTGATCAGCACATCCTTGCGCGCACCCGGGGACAGGCGCGACCACCGTCCGTCCTCGAACGCATCGCGCGCCTTTGAAACCGCGAAATCGACATCCGCACCGCCGCAGGCGGCCACGCGCCCCAGCACTTTGCCGGTCGCGGGGTTCAGCGTTTTGAAGCTCGCCCCAGACAGGGCCGACCGAAAGCTGCCGTCAATGAACGCCCCCGATGGCAGATCGAGGCCCGCCGCAATGGCCCTGTACTCCTCATGGGTCAAAAGATCGCTCATGCTGCGGCTTCCTGGGCCTCAATCTCGGCCACGGTCCGACGCAGCACCCGCACAACCTGCTCCAACTGTCGTTTGTCATCCTTGTTGAGCGGCCGCAGCGGCGGGCGCGGCGGACCTGCACGCAACCCGTTCATCTCGACGCCGTGCTTGATGCACTGGATGAACTTGCCGCCTTGCTCCAGCACACGCATCAATGGCATGAGCGCTGACATGATGCGCCGTCCTTTCTCGAAATCGCCTGCCACAGCGCAGGCGCGCCAGAGCGCGATGTGCTCTGCCGGGGCGAAGTTAGACCCGCCACAAACCCAGCCTTGTGCGCCCCAAGCAAAGAATTCGAGCGCCTGATCATCCATCCCGCAGCACATCTGAATGTGCGGGTAATCCCGCGCTAAAAGGTGCACACGGTTGATGTCGCCTGAGCTTTCCTTGATGGCTTGAAAGTTCCGCGAGCGGCCGACGCGATCAAGAAACTCTTCCCCCATCTCAACTCCCATGCGCCCGGGATAGTTGTAAAGCATGATCGGCAGATCGGCCGCACGGTCGATGGCAAGGGCATTGAGCGCGTTTTCCCGCTCGGTCGGCATGGCATAGGGCGGCGTGCCGACAAGGATCGCCTCCGCACCGATTTTCGCGGCATGCTGCGCCATGCTGACGCTGTCAGACAAACGGATGGCGCCGGTCCCGATCATCAGCGCGACCCGGTCGCGGGTGGCCTCGCGCGCGAGCGTCGCAAGCTCCTGACGCTCCTCTAGGGACTGCGCATAGTATTCTCCGGTCGAACCGCCGTTGATGATCCCGTGCACGCCTTGCGCAATGAGATAGTCGATCATCGCCACAAAGGCGTCGCGATCGATCTCGCCCGCTGCGTTATGCGGCGTGATCACCGGCGTCCAAATCCCATGAAATCTCATGATGCCCCCCTCGATTTCAGGTCCTGACCCAAGGTCTCTTGCAGCCCCACAGGGGCCACAAAACGTTCGATTTCTGTGCGGCTCAGCTCCCAATGATCAACAGCCAGGGCGGCTGCGCCATCAGCGTCGCCCGCCTCGATCAGTGCGATAAATCCGTCGTGCTGCGCCACCGCTTGCATCCGCTGATCGGCTAGAACGGTGCTGCGTGGATTGTAAAACGTCATCGAGATGCGCGTGTGATCTATGAGCAACCGCCGCAAGCTGGGCGTGAGATATTCATTGTCCGCCATCTCGCCGATGATCGCGTGAAAGCGCTCATTGGCCAGCGCCCGGGCGGCAGTCTCACAATCGCGTATCGCCTTGCGAAAGAGGACCTGGGCGTCTTTCAATTGCATGATCTGCGCGGTGCTCGCATGCTCGGCCGCCAACCGTGATATCGCGGCATAAATCATTGGAGCCGACGTGAAAAAGTTGCGCAGCGTTTTGTGTGTCATCGGTGCGACTTGCACCCCGCGACCCTCGTGCAGCTCAAGATAGCCTTCCCCCGCGAGCTGACGCAGCACTTCGCGCAAAGGCGGACGCGACATGGCGTAGTGCTCGGCCAGCTGGACCTCATCCAGATAAGCGCCAGGCGCAAGCGCTTGGGTGAGCACCCTGCGGCGCAGATCTTCTATTGAGGCCGTCTTGCGCGCCCGCGTCTCAGCCATGGTTGCCCCCTGCGCCTTCTTTAACCCGTGACTAGCAGAATAATTATCATTGTCTACAAAGAACTCTTGTGGTTTCGTCACTTTCCATGAGCCCGCAGCACTTCGTTTTTGCCTTGGTCGATGCCTTCACGCACATGGCGCTCGCCTGTGCTGTGGACTCTCTGCGCATTGCCAACCTCATCAGCGCAAAAGAGCTTTACCGCTGGTCCTACGCCTCAGCGGATGGCGCTGCTGCGGTCGCATCAGATGGCAGCCGGATCGATGTGCAGCACCGATTTGATGCGCTGCCCCTGTCTGATCGCGTCTTTGTGCTCTCAGGCATTGATATGCAGCACAAGGAGACATCCGCGCTGATCGCGGCGCTGCGCCGGATGGACCGACTGCACGACACCCGGATCGGCGCGCTTTGCTCAGGTGCCTGGGTGCTTGCGCAAGGTGGGTTCCTCGACGGACGGCGCGCCGCAATCCATTGGGAATATCACGACAGCTTCATGGAGAGCTTTCCCGAAGTGGCCTTGGTGCGCAGCGTCTTTGTGACCGGGCAAAAGTTTGACACCGCTTCCGGCGGTACCGCCACGGCCGATTTGATGCTGCACCTCATCGCGCAGGACCAGGGTGAAGATCTGGCTCAGGCAGTGGCGGATCAGATGGTTTACACTGCCGCCCGCGCCTCAACGGCAGAACAGCGCGTGTCGCTGCAATCGCGCCAAGGCATGCGAAACAGACATCTGGCCTGCGCCATCGGGCTGATGCGCGAGAACCTTGAGACCCCTCTGCCGCACCCTGAGATTGCCACGGCCACTGGCATCTCGGTGCGCCAGTTAGAACGCCTCTTTGGCAAATATCTCAACACCTCGCCCAAGAAGTACTACATGGAATTGCGCCTTGACCGTGCGCGGAATCTGCTGGTGCAGACAGAGATGTCCGTGACAGAGGTCGCTTTTGCCTGCGGGTTTGAAAGCCCCGGTCACTTCAGCCGGGTCTATCGGACGGCTTTCGGCGTCAACCCAACCTTGCAGCGCACCAAGCTGACCTGATGGCATCGCTTGTCTGGCATCCAAAGACGTAAGATTGCCAAAAAATGTGTGCGGCAGCCGGAAACTGGGTAGGACTACCCAATTTTGCCGCAACGTCAACATAAGCATCGTCAAGCGCGCAACGATGCGCTATCTTTCCTATCATATTATTGAACGTAGTTATTTCTGGAGCGACCCAATGATACGCACTGCCTTTTTCGCGGCGGCGCTCGGCGTCATCGCCCTGTGCTTTGCTGAGCCTGCCGATGCGCGTCGCATCGCGCTCGTGATCGGGAACAGCGATTACACCCACGCCTCGGTGCTGCCCAATCCTAAAAATGACGCACGCGACCTGGCCGAGGCTTTTGGAAACCTCGGCTATGAGGTCGAACTGCATGAGGATACCTCGCGCGCGGCCCTGCTCGACGCGTTGCGCGCCTTTCGGGCGCGCAGCCTCGGCGCGGATCATGCGATCATTTACTACGCGGGCCATGGCGTTGAGATCGGGCGGCAGAACTTTGTTGTGCCGGTCGATGCTGAGCTGAAGGCCGACTTTGACGTTGAGTACGAGGCGGTGCCGCTTGATCTATTGGTGGCCGCAACGTCGGGTGCAGATGGCCTGCAATTGGTTGTTCTGGACGCCTGCCGCGACAATCCGTTCCTGTCCCAGATGACACGCACCATGACCACCCGTTCTGTGGGCCGCGGCTTGGCGATTTATGAGCCCGATGGCAACTCTCTGGTGGCATACGCCGCGCGCGAAGGAACGGTTGCGCTGGATGGCACGGGCCAGAACAGCCCCTATGCGCTGGCTTTTCTTTCCGCTTTGAAGCGCCCCGGATTGGAGATCGGCCAGTTTTTCCGCCAAGTACGCGATGCGGTGGTCAAAGAAACCGGCGGCCAGCAAGAGCCGTTTCTCTACGGATCGTTGAGCGCGGAGCCAGTGTTCTTCCGCCCCGTGAACCCCGCAACGCCTGCGGCACCACAGGTCAGCAGTGTGCCAGTCGCAACTGAAAACGCCACCGCCAACACCTTGCTCAACATCGATCTTGCCTTCTGGCAGAGCATTCAGCAAAGCGATCAAGCTTCAGATTTCGAAGACTATTTGCAACAGTTCCCCCAGGGCCGCTTCCGGCCGTTGGCAAAGCGCCGCTTGGCGGCGCTGAACGTGCCAACCGAGGCAGCGCGGTCTGCCTCGGTCCCCGCTCCAGCCCCAGTGATCCCACCTGCGAACGCTGCCACACCTGCCGCAGCGCCGGTGCCGGTTGTGCCCTCAATCCCGCTGCAACTGACGCGCAGTCAAACACGGGATTTACAGGCGCGGCTCAACATCTTGGGCTTTAGCGCGGGGGTTGAGGACGGCATCGCGGGGCGACGCACCTTGCGCGCCGTCGCCAGTTATCGCGCAGCGCGGAACATGGAAGGGGATGTGCCCATTGACCAATTCCTGATGCAGCGGATCGGAGAAGACGTCTCAGACCTGCGCCTGGCTGCCTATCGGAACACCAAACAGCAAGCTGCTCCGAAAGCCACTGCCAAGCAGACCGCACCGAAACCAAAAGCAACCGCGCCGCGCCCCAACAGCCAAACCACGACGGCGGCGGCCCCCAAACCGAAACCTGCCGCGCCTAAACCTGCTGCAATTTCGAGCCAGCTGGCCGCATACGTGGGACGCAGCTACTGCAAGAGCAACAACGGGCAGGTGCTGAATGGGCGCAATCTGAGTGACCGGCCAATCTGGTGCCTCACGATTTTGTCGCTCAACAGCAGTCAGCTGCGCTACCGGATCAGCTATCGCCAGAGCGCGGGCAAACCGATCGACAAGACGACCTTCACGCGCTCCCTGAGCGGCGGAAAAACCTATGGACCGGTTCGGCTGGGTGCTTCTGCGTCCTCGGCGATCAGCGCAAATGGCGCATCCTGGGTGCCGTCAAGGATCCACCGTTGAAACAGAGACTGGCCCCGCCCTGGGGCCAGGTTCTTATCCTGCGCAGGCGCTTGGACTGAAATGCCGCATGCCCAGGGCTCGATTTCCTTAGACGCTGTCAGAGACCACTGCTTCATCAGATTGCCAAAACTGTGATGTTACCTAACCCAACTCGCCTTAAACCTGAGATTCAACAGACATTTAGAAGCGCCGTTCCGAGGGGTGGCGCAATTGCGCCGCCCCGTGGGGGCGGAACGGCGCGGCGCAACAGTGCCTGTTGCGCGGGTGCATTATTCGGAGCGATTTATCTCAGGTTTCAGGCTTGAGGCTTTAAGCCATCGAACGTGGCGGGTTCAGTCCCATTCGTAGGCTTCAATCCGCTCGGCGCTCATGGCGTATCCGATGTCGGCTAGCGTGGTGGATTGAAACTGGTGTGAGATGATCCCGGTGACCCAAACGGGATCCCAGTAGCTCTGCGTGGGCCAGGGCACCGCAGTCTCGACAAAGACCAATTGGTTGGCTGGCGGCGGCGGCACGTGGATGCAGGCCCCAGCGTAGGGCACCATGATGAAACTGGTGATCCCCTCGGCCGCGAGTTCAAGCGGTAACATGAAGCCCGGCAGCTTAATGTAGGCGTCGACAAGGTCCGCATTGAGCTTGGTGGCGTTTTCATCGAACTCCGGCAGCCAGATGTCGCGCCGCGCGTCGATAAAACCCTCGCCGATGATCTGCGCATACGGGACACCGGGCGGGATGAGGTCCTCCCACCCCAGAACGCGCGGCGTCGCGGCGGCAGCCATCTGCGGCCAAACCAAACCCGCAGCGCTGCCTTTGAGCATGTGTCGACGCGATAATGCACTCATCGGCTTCTCCCTAGTTGCGCACCATCATACCATCCGAGACCGACATGCGGTAGGCCCGCAGCGCTGGCGCAATGCTCACCACGATTGCTGCAAGAACAATGCTCACCAAGACACCCGCGTCCCGCAGCGCCGGGGCAGAGATCGGCATAGCAAGACCGAGGACCGCTTCGATTTGAGGTTGGGTCACGTAGAGCCCGGCATAGAGCACCGCAATGCCCAGCAGACCACCCAGGCCCGCAATCACAACCGCCTCAAACACCATGAGGCGCAAGATCACCCGAGGCCCCGCCCCCATCGCGCGAAAAATCGCCATCTCGCGCTGCCGCGAGATCAAGGTCGAAAATAGCGTCGCCATCAGCCCCAAAAGCGCAGTCACCACCACCAAGCCAGATACCGCGACCAGCGCCGTCTCAACGCCCCCCAAGATCTGCCAAAGTTCCTGCAGGGCCACACCGGGCAAAACGGCGGAGAGCGGCTCACCCCGGTAGGTATTGACCGCCCGCTGCAATGCCACAATCTGCAACCGGCTTTTTACGCCAACGAGCGCTGCGGTCACATAAGTTGGCGGCCTGACTTCTTGCGCGTTTCCGGCGGCAGCGCCCGTATCGCTGGGCGGGCGCTGGCCGCGCCGCCAATCGACATGAATGGCTTCAATGGCACCAAGGCTCACGATCACAGTGCGGTCGACCGGCGTACCGGTCTTTTCCAGGATGCCTGAGACACGGAAGGGACGGTCCGCATGCGGCACAAAGGACGCGATTCCGTGAGACAGGATCATCTGATCACCGATCTCGTAGCCGAGCGCCCGGGCCACGTCTGCGCCAATCACTGCATCAAAGAGAGCCGACATCAGCGCACCCTGCACGACAGACAACGATTGATCGCCACGATACTTGTAGCGCTCGAAATACCCATTTGTTGTGCCCATCACACGGAACTGCCGGTGACTGTCGCCGAGTGAGATTGGGACGATCCAGTCGACTTCTGGGCGTTGAGCGATCTGACGGTAGCTCTGCCAACTAAAGTTGTTCGTCGCCTCGCCCACGCGGAAGACCGAATAGAGCAGAAGTTGCACGCCGCCCGACCGCGCGCCCACCACGAGGTCCGTGCCCGAGATCGTCGATGCAAAGCTCTCCCGCGCCCCATGCCGCAGCTTTTCCACGCCAAGAAACAGGGTCACCGAGAGGGCCACGGAAAGCACACTGATCACCACCGTGGTGGCACGCGCGCGCATGGACGCGAGGGTCAGCCGGAACAACATCAAACGCCGATCCCTGCGGTCGCGATGTCGCGCATCTCAACCACCCGATCAAAGTCCTTGCGCAGGCCAGGGTCATGGCTCACCATCAAAAGCGCACTCTTTTGCGCGCGAACCTGATCAAAAAGCAGGTTCAGAAATGCCGCCTGCGTGCCGGCGTCAAGCGCTGAGGTCGGCTCATCCGCAATGATCAGAGGCGGCATGCCGATCAGAGCACGCGCGGCAGCGACGCGTTGCTGCTGTCCGACGCTAAGTTTTGCGGCGGGGACCGACAGCTCACGTTCGGCCAAGCCGAGCGCGCAACAGAGTGCGCGGGCCTCAGCAACAGGATCTGAGACCCGAGCGCGCCGCTCTCGCGCAAAGGTGAGCGGGAGTAAAACATTATCTATAACAGTGGCATAAGGCAATAAGTTGAACTGCTGAAAGATGAGGCCGATATGCTCCGCCCGAAAAAGATCACGTTGCGCGTCTCGCATCTTAGCGATGTCCGCACCCGCCACGCGGATCTGACCCGAGGCCGCCGAGAGTGTGCCGCAGATGAGTGAGAGGAGCGTTGATTTTCCAGACCCGCTTTGACCCAAAAGCAGAACTGTTTCCGAGCGCCCCACCCGAAAATGGGGCACAGACAGGCCAAAGCTCTGCGTGCCACGCCAGCGATATTCTACCGATCTAAGCGATAGGATGTCCGGTGGATCAGCCATGAACCGTCCTCTGCCCAAGAGGATTGCGAGTGCAAATGGTCTGCAGGCAAGCCGGGGCGCTCTGGTACTTTCCAAGAGCGCGCATTTACACAAAAGCCCGGGCGCCGGATGCACTTTGCGCACAGTTTGGACAAAGAAAGTCTGCCGTTATCACCTCAAACTGCGCCTCCCAACGCCCTTTCTGCTGCTTTCAGTTTGGACCAGGTTCTGCCAACAGACCAGCCCGGACAAACGGCTCCCCCGGACGAGGTGAGCCGTCATTTCTAAACCTTAACAAACGAGACTTCAGCGTTAACCATCGCGGCCGCGTTAAGGGGATGACCATTTTGAAAGGCTATTCCAGGTTGAATTCCGATTCACCTGCGCAAGGCCAATGGACCCGATGGAAAACGACCAAGACGCCAACACCGGGCGGCTCAGGCAGTACGTTTTGTACAGCCTCGCGGCGCAGGTTGTCTTGTCGATGAGCCTGCTTGCCTTGGCGTTGCTTGGAGACCGCAGTGTCCAGGTTGCGCATGACTTTGCCAAACTGGCCGTCGAGCAGCGGTTGGCTTTCGTAAACACCTCGCGCGCCAGTCATCTTTTGATGGAGGAGGTTCAAAGCGACCGCCCCAATCCGCGCATGATCGAAAGATTGCAAACCCGGCTGCAACAGCATGCCCAAGACTTTGCCTCTCTCACCGGCAGGGTTGAAGCTGCAGCGCGCGGCCGCGCTGATCCCATACTGGGCATGATCAGCGGGCCGAGCGCATCTTATGAGCGAACGCTGTCCGACCTGCGCCGCTTTCAGATGGATTTGCAGGCCCTGAGCACTGTGCCTTTTGAGCGATTGCTTTTCGCCAAATCCTACGCGGACCGGATAGATATCGCGATGTCTCCAGTGGGCCTTTTAGGTCAAGGCATCCGCCAGATCGGCACCGATATGCAACGGCAAGCAGACATGGTCACCCAAAGCACAAAGCGGCTTCGGATCGTGCTGGTGATGGCCATGACGGGCGTTCTTGTCGCCCTAGGCCTGTTGTTGATCCTGCCTGCGCTGCGCGATCTGGGGGCGGCCATCGCGCGCGAACGCACGCTGCGGCGGAACCTGGAGGAAATGGCCCGCCGCGATCAAATGACTGGCCTATTCAACAGACTGGGGCTGGAGCAGAGCGTCGAAAGACTGCGCGCAGGCGCACCTTACGCCTACGCTATTGTGGATTTGAACAACTTCAAACCGATCAATGACACCTTCGGGCATGCTGCGGGAGATGCCGTTCTCATTGAAACCGCTCAGCGGCTGACACTCGCAGTTGACACACATGTCGAAGTCGCGCGCGTTGGCGGTGATGAGTTCGCAGTGCTTGATCCGCAGGCGGCGAGTTTGGAGGATTGCAAAGATCTTGGTGCATTGTTGCGCGCCGCGTTTGAGGACCCGTTTGTTTTCCAGGATCGCAGCTTTTTTGTGAGCGCCTGCATTGGCATCGCCTACGCCCCTCAGTCCGGTGGCAACTTTGATGCCGTGGCAACCGCTGCCGACGCCGCAATGTATGAGCTCAAAGGCACGGATGTGGCACAATTTGCGCTCTATACGCCGAGCCTTGCGGCGGGCGTGCCCAACCTCGACCGCAAAGCAGCGCTTGAACAAGCGATGCGCAATGGCAACTTGCACGCTTGGTACCAGCCCAAATTCGTGCTGACATCGCAGCAGCTTTGTGGGTTTGAAGCCCTCGCCCGTTGGCAAAACAAAGAGCGCGGCCTGCTCTCTCCCGGCGACTTTTTGGACGAGATTGAACGGTACCAACTGATGCTGGGGCTCACCATCACGATGATGCGCCAATGCCTCTTGCAGCTTCAAGCCTGGCGCAAGGCAGGGCTGAACCCCTACCCCGTCGCGGTGAATGTCTCGCCCGAACTTCTGGCCTCAGAACAGGCAGCGGAGGAAATCCTTTGGTTGCTGGCTGAGCACAAGGATGTGCGCAACCTGCTGACGCTTGAACTCACTGAGGAGGTCTTTGTCGGCCGCAACACGGAGGCTGTGCGCCGCTCGATCACCCGGATCATCGACATGGGCGTGCGCATTTCCATTGATGACTTCGGCAGCGGCTATGCCTCCTTTCGCCATCTCAACGAATTCCCGCTGCATGAGCTCAAGATCGACCGTTCCTTCGTGCGCGATATCGCCTCGGGAGGATCGGCAATCGTGATCTTGGACGCCTTCATGTCGATTGCCCGCGGACTCGACATTGATGTCGTGGCTGAGGGCATCGAAACGCAGGAGCAGCGGGACTTCTTGATCTCGCTTGGCTGCAAGATCGGACAGGGGTTTCTTTTCTCATCCGCGCTGTCCCCCCATGACGCCACCCAATATCTCGCACACCGCAAACTCACCGCTTAGAGGATAGACCCATGCATAGGCTAGTATCCGCCGCCTTCGCGGCCTGCTTGGCGACAAGCGCCCAAGCCAACACGATCGAAATCATGCACTTTTGGGTCTCCAGAAGCGAAAGCGCGGCGCTTTCGGTGTTTGCCGAGCACTTTGAGCGCGATGGCGGGAGATGGATTGAGGATCCCCAACCGAACGCCGCCACGCTGAGCGAAGAGGGCTTCGCGCGCATCCGCGAAGGCTTTCCGCCCAGTGCGATGCAATGGGCTGTCTCACCCGATTTGGGCGATCTGGTCACAGCGGGGATCACGGTGCCGCTCGCAGAAGTCGCAGATCCTGAAAGCATCGCGCGCCTGGCACCGTTCATCTTGGAACCTTTGACCTTTGACGGGCAAATTGCAGCCCTTCCCATCGGACTGCATGGCAACAATTGGTCGTTCTACAATGCTGAAACCATGGCACGTTTTGGCTTTTCCGCCCCCACCTCCTGGGGGGCGATGTTTGACCAAATGGACACCATTGCCGATGCCGGCGTCACGACCATTGCGATTGGATCCGGTCGCTGGGAACTGACGCTAGTCCTCGACGCGCTCGCCCTGAACGAGGGGGGTACCCCGATCTTGCGACAGATCCGGGATGGTCGGGTCTCAGCAGATGCGCGGGATGGCCTAGAACGCGCCTTTTCGCATTTGATCAGGTACGTCGATCTCGTGCATCGCTCGGGCCTTGTGGTGGACACCTGGGATGCGGCAAGCCTCGCCGTGGCGCAAGGCCGCGCCACCGTGCAGGTCATGGGAGATTGGGCGAAAGGAGAACTGGTCGCGGCGGGCTTTGTGCCGCAGCGAGACTTTCTGTGCAGCATCACACCCAATCCGCAGAACCAGCTTCTGGTGACCTTGGATGCATTCGTGCTGCCGCATTCTGATCTTGCAGAAGACCGCGCCGCGCAGCAGCGATTTGCGCAAATCGCACTGGATCCGGTGAACCAAGCGGCCTTTGCGGGCCACAAAGGGGCCCTGCCGGTGGTTCAGGATGTGGATATCACCTCGGTCGATATCTGCACGCAACGGGGCATTGAGGCGATTTCACAGGAACGCACTGAAATCATGCGCGTCACCGCTGGAGCCAACCCAGCCGTTGAGGCGGCCATGCAAACCGTCATTGACCAAGTTTGGGACCAAGAATTCAAGGACGGCGCGCAAGCCGTGACCGCGCTGGAGGCTCTCTATCGCATTGCTTTGGGCGAGGATGCCAACTGACGCGCGATCTCTCTGCGCCGCGCCGTCTGGAGCCTCTTCCAGCGAAAGATATCTTTTTTCCGAGTTGCGCCGCCCAGCGGGGGCCCGGCAGCTACGATCTTTTTGCCGACCAACGGTAGATCTTTCGCAGTCCGGGCACTTGGCTCGCAATGAGCACGATGTTCAGCGCCACGAGCAGGGCCGATCCCGGCCGTGAGAGGAACGTCATCGGATCGCCATCGGAGATAAAAAGCGCACGGCGCAGGCTCTCATCAAAGAGCCCGCCCAAGATGACGCCTATCACCAGGGGGGCGACGGGATAGGCCATCTTACCCATCAACGTCGCCAGCGCACCTACACCCAGCATCAAGTAGAGATCATTGATCCCGCCGCCGACCGAGAAGCTGCCGAGCGTCGTGAGGATCATCACCAAAGGCAGAAACACGGTTGCTGGGATGCGCAGCACCAATATGAAGATCCGCGCGGTCAAAAGCCCTATGATCAACATCGTGCAGGAGGCCAGCACCAAGATTGCAACGACATGCAAGATCAGGGCAGGATCAATTGTCGGCCCGGGTATCACGTTGTTGATCTTGAGCGCGCCGAGGAGCGCCGCGGCGGGGGGAGAACCGGGGATGCCAAGCACCAACAGCGGGATCAGCGCGCCGCCGATGGCAGCGTTGTTGGCCGTCTCTGCCGAAATCAACCCATCGACCGCGCCTTTGCCAAATCGAGATCCCTCAGGGCTCGTAGATTTGCCGACGCCGTAGCTGACCCAGCCTGCCACGTCCTCTCCCACACCAGGCAGCGCGCCAACCCCTGTACCAATGACGCCCGAGCGTGCGATCACTGGCATTTTGCCCGCGACCGTGCGCAGGCCTGGCACGATGCGCCCCACGGGTAGGGCTTGTGGCACCGACCCTGCCGCGCGCAGACCGTCGAGGATCTGTGGAATGGCGAACGCCCCCATGAGCACCGGCACCACCTGAAAGCCCGACAGCAGATAGGGCCAGCCGAAGGTATAGCGCGGCTCTGACAAGATGGGATCCAGCCCCACCATCGCAATGGCCAGACCAATGAGCCCCGAAATCCAGCCTTTGATTGACAGGTCTTCTGACATCAGGGTGCCTGACAAGAGCACACCAAAAAGCGCGAGCAGCGCTTTCTCGGGGCTCGCGATAGACTGGCTCACCATCAAAAGGAGCCAGACAAAGATCAACAGCGCCAGCGTGCCAATGAGTGTCCCGATGAAAGACGCGGTGGTGGTGAGCCCGAGCGCCTGCCCTCCCCGTCCGGCTTTGGCCAGCGGGTGGCCGTCCATGGCCGTTGCCGCACTCGCCGCCGTGCCGGGGATATTGAGCAGGATTGAAGGATATGAGCCGCCGTAGATCGCACCGACGTAAGCCCCGATGAGCGCGATCAATGCGTGATCCAACGGGAACTTATTGCCGAAAAAGCCCGTTAGGATCGTCACAGCCAGCGTTGCCGTCAGCCCTGGCAGCGCCCCAAAGACAATGCCCAGAAAGACGCTTGCAACGAGGTAAGGGTACGTGACCGGGTCGAGCGCAAGGGCTGCCAGCGCCCCACCAAACCCCGCGATCTGGGTCCAAATGAATTCCATCAATCGGCCCAAAGGGGTTTGAGGGTAACATAGTAGTGATATTGCAGTTGTTCGAATAAGAGCCCGCCCCGGTTCGGCACGTTTTGACGAAATCCGAACGCCATGGCGGAGACCAGGAAAACCGGCACCATCATGGCCACGATCACGCCCACACGTTCTGCCCGCGGTGTGCGAGGGAGGAACGCCGCCAAAGCCAGGGCGGCAAACACACCAAGGGTCAGCCAGTCGTCATCATGCGCAGCCTGCCAGGCAGATTGTGGAAAGTGCATGACAAAGGCATAGAGCGCCGGAAGCGCAACGGCCAAAGCGGCCATACCCATGCGCTGCGGGCCTCGACGGTGAAAGCCAAAGATCAGCGCTTGGATGAGCAGCGCTGAGGCAATGGCGAAATCCACGCGCGGGACCAACCCAACGATGTAGGCCAGCAGCATCACACTCAACATCGAAAGCCGCCAAAGCTCCGCCCCGTCAAACCCGATGCCCGTGGCCTGTAGCGCCCGACGCGCGCCGCCCCCGCGGATGGAGATGACCATCAGGATCCCCGACAAGATAAAGAGCGCGCTGAAAAGTCCATAGGGCACAAGTGCGGCGGAAGCCCAAGGGCCAGCCCCGGTTACACCACCGCCCCTTGGTGCCCAGAACGGCATGGCGTATGTTTTTACCAGAAAGAAGGCTGAAGCTGCCATCAATGCCAGCGCCGCCCAAAAATCCCGCGCGCGCAGGGTTAGCACATCTAGCGACTTGGCGGTCACATTATCCGGGTCATCTGCCATGAGCGGGGATCACCTTTGGCGGGCGATGCGGCCCTTCGCAGGCCGCACGCCTGGATATTAAGGCTTGGCGAGATTATGGTTTGGCGATGCCGAGTTTCGCCGGGTCAACCTCTGCCGCCCCAAGCTCCTGCAGAGTCCAAGCAAAGGTGCTTTCAAGCTTTGAGAACAGCGCAGAAGCCTCTGGCCCGTGTTGCCCGCCGATATCATAATTGTTTGCCGCCGCCCATTTTGCCACGGTACTAGACGCAATCGCTTGTTCAAAGGCCGCGCTCACCGCAGATTTCGCCGCATCGGGGGCGCTGTTTAACATGGCAAAGCCGATGGCTTGTTTCAGCGGCAGATACTTGTCCAAGCCATCGTAGAGATCAAAGGCCGAGGGCACGGTCATGCCAGCGATTTCGGCCGCTTCGGGCACCAGCATGGCCAAGGGCTTGAGCTTGCCGCCTTCGATCAGCGGAGCCTGCTCGGCGAGGGATGTGACGACCAGATCCACTTCGCCGGCAAGCGCAGCCTCCTGCCCTGGGGCCGAACCGCCGTAGGGGACAAATTTGAAGTCCGCGCCGGTGCCATTCTCGATGGCGAGCAGGTTGAGATGGTGGATTGAGCCCGACCCGGAAGCTGCGGCAGGAATGCTGTCAGGTGCTGCTTTTGCCGCAGCCACGAGATCTTGGAGCGTTGCGTAGGGGCTGCCTGCGGGCACTGAGATGAGATCAGGCGAGCCACCGACAATGAAAGGATACCACACGTCGAACTTCTGATCCCAGCCGCCCATGACCGCGGCAGTGACATTCGATTCAGAGATCCCTGCCAGAGTATAGCCGTCCGACGGTTGGTTCAGGACGTAGGTCATGCCGTTGGAGCCTGCCACACCGCCGGTCTGGTTGATCACGCTGATGGACACCGGCAGGTGCTTTTCCATTTCAGCCATGATCATTCGGTTGATGGTGTCAGTGCCGCCCCCGGCCCCCCAGACAACGGCGGTGGTGATATCGCGAAACGGGTAGTCTTGTGCGGCCAGCGGCAAGGCTGCAACTAAGCTAAGCCCAAGGCTCGTGATCACAGATTTCATTATATCCTCCCTTTGTAGCTGCCGTGCGCAGCTTTCTTTGCGTCATTTAATGTATGCATTAAAGTATGAGTCGTCAACGACATTAAACCCTGTTCACGGCCGCATTTACGATGTCAGGACTGACTGCTAGGGAGGGAGAGGCTTAACGGGTGGCTTAAAGCAATGACAGTGACCGAACAGACGAGCAAAACCACCAGTACGCAGCGCGCCGCCGAAGAACTGCGTCAGATGATCGTGAGCGGCACTTTGGCCGCCGGCACGGATCACCTAGAAACGGAGCTCGCGGCCCGGCTGGGCATGTCGCGCACGCCAGTGCGCGAGGCGACACTGGTGCTGGAAGGACAGGGTTTACTTGAAGTGCGCCCCCGTAAAGGCGTGCGGATCCTGCCAATCTCGCCTGAAGATATGGAAGAGATCTATGCGATCCTCACTACATTGGAGAGCCTCGCCGCGGGGCGGGCCGCTCAGATCGGGTATGGTAGGTCAGACTTGGCTGAACTGTCCGAGAGCATCGCGGCGATGGATGCCGCACTCGCGCAGGAGGACCGCGAAGGCTGGGCTGCAGCCGACAGTCGGTTTCACTCTGAACTCATGCGCCTAGGCGGCAACAAGCGGGCGGAGGGCATTGTGCACATGCTCTCAGATCAGGTGCACCGCGCGCGCATGGCGACCCTCTGGGTCCGCCCTTTGCCCGAGAAATCCAATGACGACCACCGTCGTGTCCGCGATGCGATCCGCGCGGGGAACTTCGAGGAGGCCCGACAGGCGCATCACAGTCACAGGGTGCAATCGGGTGCACTCTTGGTCGAATTGCTGCGCCGCAACCGGCTTTTCAGCCTTTAGGATCAGGCACCCCTCATCGCTCAGTCAGACAAAGTAGGCGTAAAACGCGCGAAGTCCGGCGTCGTCAAGGGTGTTCGTTTTTTCGGCTTCCTGCTGCTTCATGAAGTTATGATTGGCGCATAGATCCGCGCCGACTGCTTCACAAAGCGCGGTGTCAGCCTCCAAGTCAGCGACGGCCCCGGCAAGATCCGCGGCCGTACCTTCCTTGGCATCTGTCACCTCAATCCCGTCACCTTTCTCACGCGGCGGCAAGCTGTAGCCATTCTTGACGCCCAAGAAGGCCGCCTCAAGCACAGCAGCCGTGGCGGTGTGGGTGTTGGCACAGGCGTCCGCCGTGCGGTGTTCGAGCCGCGCCTTTGCCCCCGCTTCAGCCGAGACACGGGTGGTCACATTGCGGTGGTCACCGCCCCAGTTCTGCCAGTAGCCGGAGAGCGAGGCAGGTTGCAGACGTTTGTAAGAGGTGCCAGAGGGCGCGATCAGGCCCGCAAGCCCCTTGTGGTGGTGAATTGGCCCGGCGACGCAGGCTGCGCCAAGCGCGTTCAGGTAATCCGGTCCCGCGCCCGCTGCGCTGGTGAGAGCATTTTTGCCATCCGCATCGGCGAAGGAAGAATTGATGTGCAGCCCGGAGCCACTGGTTTCCGGCAGCGGTTTGGGCATGAAGGTCAGGATCACGCCCGCTTGATAGGCGATCTCACGCGCCATTTGCCGAAAAAGCGCGATGTCATCGACCGCTTTCACCGCGTCATCAAAGGTGAGCGTGTATTCAAACTGCGGCACGTCGTACTCGCCGGTAATGACATCGATGCGAAATCCAAGCCTGTCCGCCTGCGCCCAGATTTGATCGTTAAAACCCAGCGGATCGGTGAAAGGACCCGTGCCATAGACCACCGCGCCTTTGCTGCCGTAGGGCACGAGAACGCCCTCGGCGTCGTGTTCCAGCGCGAAAGCCTCAAGTTAGATCCCCAGTTTGGGGGGCAAGCCCTCAGCCTCCCAGGCCGCGACCGCCCGCTTCAACGCGCCGCTTGGGCACAGCGGCAAAGGTGCGCCAGCCGCGTCGTAGAGGTCACCGAGCACCACTTTGGTGTTCTTTTCCCAGCCGTCGCGGATCTGCCCCTCGGTTCAGCGTAGTTCCATATCCGGCAACCCGTCCATCATCATGGATCCCGGAGAAGGCAACAGATCCCGGTCGTAGTGCACCCCAAAGGTGGACTGGCAAAACCGCGTCTCACTGTCGCCGATCTTACTGGCGGGCAGATATTTGCCCCGCATGATGCTCAGATGATCACAAAACATCGCGCGCAAGCGGTTTGCCATAGTCTCTCTCCCCTTGGTCATGGCGTGGCCCTTTAGGCCAGCGTGACGGCCACCTCTGGTGATTTGATCTCACCGATGAAGTTTGAGCGCAAGAACGCGCCGGGTGCAGTCGCTTCAATGCGGGTGATGCGCTTGGCCAATTCCTGAAACAGCACCCGCACCTCGAGCCGCGCAAGCCACATGCCAAGACACAGATGCGGGCCACCATGGCCAAAAGCCAGATGTTTGTTGGGCGTCAGCGCGAGGTCAAGGCGGTAGGGATCGCCAAACACCCGCTCGTCGCGATTGCCGGAGACAAACCAGTAGAGCACCTTGTCGCCTTTGCGGATGGTCTTACCGTGCATTTCATAATCAGCCAGCGCCGTGCGCCGGAAATAGAACGTGGGCGTGGCCCAGCGGATGATCTCATCAGGGGCCGTTGCCCAGATCTCAGGATCATTGCGCAATTGCGCGAGCAATTCGGGCTGATGGCAAAGCGCTTGGATCCCTGCTGAGATGGAATAGCAGGCGGTGTCTTTGCTTGCCGCCAACAACAAACAAAAAAGTTGCGGAACTGGGTTTCGGAGATCACCGAGCCGTCCTTGCCCGGCTCTAGAGTGAGATGCAGCACGCCTTTCTTGTCTCCTGTGCGGGCTTTGTGATCCATCAGATCTTTGGCGTAGGCGTAAAGCTCCGCCCCGGCGGGCGAATTGAACGGCATCAGACGAAACTCATCGATTGTCATTTTGTCGAGCACGTGGTCGGTGAACTCAGGATCGGTGTTGGCGATCAATTGATCGCCTTTCTCCACGAGCCAGGCCAAAGCTTCGTCTGGTGTGCCGATGATGCGGCCCATCATCCGCATGGGCAGTTCACGGGCGATGCGGCGGGTGGCGTCGAAGGTTTGTTCTTCCAGGGTCTCATCCAAAATGTCACTGAAAAGTTCGCGGATATCGACATGAAACTGCTCAATCACACCCTTCGAGAACGCGCGAGCGAGCTTGATCCTTGTTTTCATGTGATCGGGGGGGTCAATTTCTTGGAAAGTCCGGCGCGCGGCGACCTCTTCTGGACTTTGGTCTTCCATCCGGATGCCGTGGGCGGAAGAAAAGATGGCCGTTTTGGCATTGAGAGAAATGATATCCTCGTAGCGTGTGGCGGACCAAAAACCGCGCCCGCCAGACCAATCTGTCCAATGCAGCGGATCTTCGTCGCGCAGCCTTTTGAATGTGTTGAAGGGTGGGCCTGCAACAAACGTGTCATAACTGGCAAGATCGGCATGGCCGTCATCGCTGGGTGTCCAAAGGGTCATCGGCGTGCTCCTCTGGAAATATAATTACAGATTCTTTGAATATATAATTGAAAAGTGACAGGAACACGCGAATGCATCTTGCCGTTCTGGTGACCAATACCGATAGTTCTGCTTTTGCGCAGGTGCGGCCCAAATATGCTGAGAAGTTCGCCCGCATGATCAGGTCCGTCCGACCGCAGTGAGCGCTCACAGGCTTTGAGGTTTGGCAAGACGCGTTTCCGCCCGATCTACAGGCCTTCGACGGGGCGATCATCACGGGTAGCCCGGCGTCAGTACACGACCCGCTCCCTTGGATCCCGCGCCTTCTTGAACTGATTGTCGCGGCGCACCAAAAGACCTTTCCGCTTTTTGGGGCCTGTTTTGGCCATCAAGCGATTGCACTTGCACTTGGCGGGCGCGTGACGCGAAGTCCCGGCGGTTGGTCTTTCGGGCTTAAAGAGATGATCGCCCTAGATCCGCGAGCGGCGCTTGGCCTGCCCGCCCGGCTTGAACAACATGCGGCCCATATCGAAGAAGTGCGCGTGCTGCCCAAGGCTGTCAGAGCCTTGTTTGAAAAAATGGCGGTCGCATCGGCGGTTTTACACTTGGCCATCACATTCTCACGACGCAGAACCATCCCGAAATCACCCCAACGTTCATGGCGGATCTGGTAGAGGAACTCGCAGAGTATGTCGGCCCCAAAGTCGCCGCCCGCGCGCGCGCGTCGCTCATCCGACCTCCAAGTACGGTCGTCTTCGCTGAAAGCGTTGCACGGTTTTTTGAAGGCGGGTTAGCCGATTGAGGCGATCATTTGCATCACTGTCTCTTGGTCATAATTGAAGTGCTTCAGCATCGCCTCTTGCGCCTCTTGCGACCGGCCCCCCAGAATATGTGCCGCGATGCCTGCGTGTTCTGTGGCTGAGGCTTCGATTGCGCCGGGCATGCGGTAGCGCAGACGATACTGTGTCATCACCTTGCGCGCATTCAGTTTGCTGGTCTCCAAGAGGCATGCATTCTGCGCCGCCTCCGCGATGATCTCGTGAAACCGCATGTTGAGCGCGTCGTAATCGGCATGCCTGTCCATGGCATGCGATTTGGCCAGCATCTGGCAGGCGGCTACGCTCTCTTCTAATGCGCGCCGTTGCATGGGTGAGAGGCGCTGCGCCGCCAAACCGGTTGCCTGCGCTTCAAGGAAGCTGTGCACTTCCAAAATCGCCAGAAACGCGGACACATCGGGGCGAAAAAGGTGCACCCCTTTGCGCGGATGACGCACCAAAAGACCAAGCGCCTCTAGCCGGATCAGCGCCTCTCGCACAGGCGTGCGTGACACCGAGCAAGCTGCCATGTGGCCGGCCTCGTCAATAGCTGCCCCGGGCAGGAGCTGTCCTTTATCAATCCAACCGAGCAGGAGCGCTTCTACCGCGTCTGTCTGTTTTGCCTTGGCCATCACCAGCGCCCTCATCCTGGCGCACCGAGGGATAGTGGCGCAGACGCGCGCTGACAAGCGGGCCGCAACCACACCTTTGAGCATCAACCGGGCGCGATTGCCTCTTGCGCTTGTGCCGGATCAATGCGGATACTCTGCGCGTTACGCAGACGCGGCAGGGCGCGACGCCTTAAGCTGCGCAGTGCACACATCGTGGCGTCACGATCAGGGAGGACATAATGAAGCCGATGAAACAGATGGTGGCCGCGGCCGCCACGCTTTTGATGACGAGCGCCGCCTGGGCGCAGGTCAACTTGACCGCAGAGACGGCAAGCCCCGGGGGCGCGACCTACCTGTCGCCTGCGCATATGACCGAGATTGCGGGCACCGCAGGCATTGCCAACATCCAATTGACCGATGGCCAGACGCTCACAAACTCCGTCCAGAACGTGGCAGAAGGCAAGACCGACATAGCCGCTGTGCCGCACATCCTGCCCTTTTTGATGAGCCGGGGGGTAGGCCCTTACGGTGCTTTGGGCAAGGAAACGGGGGCGGAACTGGCAAGCAATTTGCGGGCCATCAATCCCTTCACGCTTGGGATCTTTCTGCTCTTTGCCTATGACGCCAAGGGCGTTGGGGGCTGGGACGATATTGAGGGCCGCAAGATCTACAACGGGCCGCCGCGTGGCGGAGCGCTCACCAACGCGCGCACGATGATCCAACTGGTCACCGGTTTGAAAGACGGTGAAGGCTACGAGGGCATGCAGGTGAACTGGGGCCAGTCGGTGGCCACGATCACCGGGGGTGAGCCTGATGCTGCGGTGCTCCCTGAGCTTTTCCCAGGCAGCCGGCTGACCACGGCCACGTCGGCTGGCAAAATGACAGGCTGGTCGATGCCCAAGGCCGTCTATGACAGCGAGCCGATGCAAAAGTACATGGTCGCACCCGGCAGCGCGCCCTTCACCATCTCGGTTGCAGACTTGCAGGAAAAGATGGGCGAGGACTGGACCTTTATCTCAGAGGACGAGACATTCCGCGCCTTTGCGACCATCGGGGGCAATGTGGTGCACAAGGACATGGATGAGGCGCTGGTCTACGATCTGGTGACCGCGTACATCGGCAGCCTTGATGCCTTGAAGGCCAAGGCACCATTTGGCGACACGGTGGATTTCGACAACCCAATGTTGGGCATGTGCGGGGCCAACCCGATCAAGTATCACCCCGGTGCCGCGCGCGCCTGGCGCGAGGCGGGCTACACCCTCGACGATTGCGCCGTGGCCAACTGAGCCTGTAAGGCCTGTCCAGGTCCCGCCGGGGACCTGGGCCTGCGTGAGCGCGGGGGCGGCATGTCAAACACGCAAAATCCCGAGACCAAGTCGGCGGTGTTCCCGAGCAAGGTGCTTTACGCGCTCGCCCTGGCGTTTGTGGCAATGGGTCTTGTCAACAGCACGCCCGTCATTCCTGGGTGGGAGGCCTTTTTGCAGGGGCTGACAGGGGTCGAAGGTCTGCGCGTGCGCGCCTTTGCCACCGAGTGGTTCTACCCCATCGCGTTTTTCCTGATGATGCTGATTGTGGCGCTAAAGCACTCCATGGCGCGGGCCTGGGCAGGGACGGCGCGCGCGCCGTTTGGCTTTTTCATGGACGCCGCCTTGGTCATTGCGGCGGCGGCCATATCGCTCACCTATCTTGTTGAGATCGACTCAGTTTGTCTGATCGATACGCTGACGGGTGAGCGCGCGCGCATCATGGCGCAGACCCTAGAAGCTGAGATCGCCTTTGCCGAGACCATGGGCCTGCCGCCACCCGATACGGTCGATGACCCCAAATGCGTGCAAACCACCGGCGTTTGGCTGGTGGCCATCGTGGGCGCCTCTATCCTGGTGTTTTTGGGCTACAACATCAAAGTATGGGGCCTGCCCCTGGTGATCGTGTCGATCTGCGTGGCGCTTTACACGATTGGCACGGTGCTGGTGTGGTACTTTCACGGGCCCGATGACATCAACAAGTATCTGATGACAAAGCTGGGGGGCGAGCCGCGCAGCTTTCTGGACGGCGTGCCAAACGTGAATGACGCGCTGGTCAACAACGCCTCGGGTATCCTGGGGCGCTTCATGACCGTGATCATGAACGTGGTGTTTCCCTACATCATCCTGGGTGCGCTCTTTGGCAAGTCTGCTGGCGGTCAGACCCTCATCAAGCTCGCCTTTCGCTGGACCCGCCACTTGCGTGGCGGACCTGCGCACGCGGCCATTGTGAGCTCAGCGATGTTTGGCACGATTACGGGCGGACCGGTGGTCAATGTGCTCTCAACAGGTGTGCTAACGATCCCGATGATGGTCAGACGCGGGTTCTCAAAGGTCTTTGCAGGCGGGATGGAAGCGGCCGCCTCTTCAGGCGGCTCAATCATGCCGCCAGTGATGGGGGTGGCCGCCTTCATCCTGGCCGCGATGACCGCCGTGCCCTACCGCGATGTGATCATTGCGGCGATCCTGCCGGCGGTCGCCTATTTTGCCTGCCTTTTCTTCAGCGCGAGTTTCCAGTCGCGCAAACAGGGGATCGAAGCCTTCGGCACGCTCACAGAAGACATGCATGTCTCGCGCCGCGACATCCTGCAGCTTTGCCAGATTTTCTTGCCCATCCTCCTGATCCTCGTGCTGCTGCTCACCCCGAAAGATATGGTGGGCTGTGGCCCCCTGGGCTGGGCCTTGGGCGCTGAGGCCGGGATGCAGGGCGAACGATGCGTCGCTAGCGACCTGCCCTGGCTCCTGCAAACCTATCAGAACGCCGCGGGAGATGCGGGGGCCACCGGCTGGTGGGCGGCGGCACTGGTCATCGCTTTGATGTTTCTTGATCGCGACTTTCGCGCCCAGCCTCGGCGGCTTTTCGATGCGCTGGCGGAGGCGGGTGTGACGATCTCAACGCTCTACCTGATGCTGCTCGCCGTCACGGTGATTGACGTCTGTCTGAATTTCACCGGGCTCTCAACTTTTGTGGCCATTGATGTGTTGCGGTTCTTGCAATCCCTGGGCCTTGGCTCAGGTGGATCGTCTCTGTTTCAGTTCATCGCCCTGGCGATCACCATGCTTTTGGCCGTACTCCTCGGCATGGGGATGCCTGCAGTACCGGCATATATCAACGTGGCGCTCTTGATGGGACCGCTGCTCATTGGTCTGGGGATTGCGACCTTCACGGCGCATATGTTCATCTTTTACTTTGCCATCGCTTCCGCCATCACGCCGCCTGTGGCCCTCGCCGCCTTTGCCGCGGCGACCATCACCAAGGCCGAGCCCATGGCCACCGGGTTCAGCGCGGTTCGGTCCGGGATTGTGATGTTCACGATCCCCTTCGTTTTTGCCTTCTACCCAGAGCTTTTGCTGATTGATCAAGCGCTCATTGATCCCACCAGCCCGATCCGCGCACCGCTGCCGGGGTATGAAAACGGGGTCTCCGTGATGGCGCTGGTGTGGTTGCTGGCGCGCCTCGCACTGGCGCTGTATCTGGTTGCCAGCGCCTTGGCCGGATACGATGCGCATCCCTTAAATGCGGTATCAATCCTTTTGCGCTTGGCGGTTGCCGTTGGGGTTCTGATGCGGCCCGAGGTGGTGCAGATGGCCGCACTGGCTGCTGCCATTGGTCTGCTGAGCTGGCACCATCTGGCGCGGCAGCGGGTTGAGCCTGCGTAGATGGCATGCTTTGTCTTGGTTCATGGGGCCTGGCATGGCGGCTGGTGTTGGACGGAATCTGCCCGCATTTTGCGCAATCTCGGCCATGATGTGCACGCGCCAACATTGACCGGGCTGGGCGAGCGCTGCCATCAGATGAGCGCTGAGATCACACCTGATACCCATGTCACGGACATCCTGCAGGTCCTGACATGGCGCGAGCTGTCTGATGTGATCTTGGTTGGCCATTCCTACGGTGGTCTTGTCATCACTGGCGTGGCAAGCCAGCGCCCCGCGCTAATGCGCGCGCTTGTCTATCTCGACGCTTTCGTGCCCGAGGTGAGCGGCAAATCCATTTTTGCGGAGGCGAACCCAGACCGCATGGCGGGTTTTCAGCGCCAGATGGACGCTGGTGCCGTGGGGCTGGAGCCCGATGCCGCCATGCAGACCTGGACAGACGATCCTGCCATTATGGCGCGGCTGAAGCCGCTCTGCACCCCGCAGCCGAAAGGCACGCTGACCCACGGGGTGACCCTCACCGGGCTGGAAAATGAGGTCGGGCACCGCCACTACATCATCACGGAACGCAATCGGCCCTCCGCCTTTTGGGCAGAGTATGCGCGGGTCAAATCGCGGCCTGGCTGGACAACGGCGACCTTTCCCACTTGGCATGACGCAATGCTCGAAGCGCCCGAGGCGCTGGCCCATCACCTGCACAGCTATGCCGCACACCTGTCGGAGGCCGTATGACCGACCGCCCCAACTTCCTTTTTCTCATCACCGATCAACAACGTGCGGACTGGCTTGGGTGCTATGGGCATTCGGTGCTCAAGACGCCGAACATTGACCGCATCGCGGCCCAAGGCACCCGGTTTGACAACTTTCACACCGCCTCGCCGGTTTGTATGCCCAACCGCGCGTCGCTCTTGACTGGGCGATACCCTTCGTTGCACGGGCTGCGCTACAATGGCTGTGTCTTGCCGGAGACCGCGCGCACGTTCGTGGATGTCCTTGCCGAGGCGGGCTACGACACTGCGGCCATTGGCAAGAGCCACTTGCAACCCTTCACCGATCTGCCTCCCATGGCAAGGGACGACGGGCCAACGGGCGAAGCTTGGCAGCGCACGGCCCGCCCGCCTTACGAAGAAGGGCCCGAGCGGTACCGTGGACACGACCGCTACGCGATCAAAACGCCCTATTACGGCTATACCCACGTGGATATGGTCACCGCCCATGGCGACCAGTGCGGCGGGCATTATGCGCAGTGGTTCCGGGCCAATGCGCCCGACCCGCAAGCGTTGCACGATCCCGACAATGAGCTGCCGCACGGCTACACCTGTCCGCAAGCCTACCGCACGCCGGTGCCTGAGGACTTCTATCCCACCGCCTATGTGCGTGACCGGGCCGTTGACTATCTGGCTCAACGTGCGGGCAGCGATACGCCCTTCTTTGCCTTTGTAAGCTTTCCGGATCCGCACCATCCGTTCAATCCGCCGGGCAGGTATTGGGACATGTATGCGCCGGAGGATTTTGAGATCACACTGCCCTACGCCGCGCATAAAAACCCCACCCCACCGATGCGGTGGCTGCATGAGAACATGCAAAGCGGTGGCGGGCAGATGACGCCGCAAACGGCGATGATGTTGGGGGACCGCCCGTTGCAAGAAGCCATGGCGCTCACCGCCGGCATGATCACCTTCATCGACGATGCGGTGGGTGAGATCTTAGCGGCCCTGCAGGCAAGCGGCCAAGCCGAGAACACAGTGATCTGCTATACTTCAGATCACGGCGATTACCTGGGCGATTTCAACATGCTGCTGAAAGGCGCGCTGCCTTTTCGCAGCATCACGCGGGTGCCGTTTCTCTGGTCAGACCCGGCGCAGCGGTCTGCCGGGACGAGCGACGCGCTCTGCTCAACGGTGGATCTGGGGGCAACCATCCTCGAATGCGCAGGGCTTGAGATGTTTCACGGCCATCAAGGGCAGAGCTTTCTGCCTGCGACGACAGGCGGCGCAGGTCCCCGTAAAGAAGCGCTCATCGAATACAACGACGGTGGGCGGCGGCTTGGCTTTGCCTCCCCGGCCCGCGTGCGGGCGCTGCTCACGCCGGAGTGGAAATACGTGCTCTACCGCGATGAACCCTGGGGCGAGCTTTACGATCTGGAAAACGACCCGAACGAGACAGAGAACCTTTGGGATAACGCGGCGCACAAAGAGACCCGCGCGCATTTGGCGGAGCGTCTGTGCCACCATCTGACCGCGCAGATGGATGAAAGCCCACGCTCAGACCGGATCGCTTAAGGCAACTCAGTGCGTTGGTGCAGGGTTTGCACGCGCCCTAAAGATAGCGGTTGACCAGGTTCTCCAACCGCTCTTGTCGGCCAGACCGTGGTTGCGGATTGATCGCTTGATCCACCACCTGCGCGGCGATGCTCTGCAAATCCGATGACATGAGCGCCTGGCCCGCTGCCGTCTCCCATCCCGCGTAGCGTTCCGCCCGCGCCGCCTCAAGCTTGCCGTCCTCCAACATCGCCGCCGCCGCCCTCAGACCCGCGGCACAGGCATCCATGCCGCCCACATGGGCGAGGATCAGGTCTTCGGGATCGAGCGATTGACGCCTGAGCTTGGCATCGAAGTTGGTGCCGCCCGTGGTAAACCCGCCCGCCCGCAGCACCTCGTAATAGGCCAGCGCCATCTCAGGCACGTTGCTGGGAAATTGATCGGTGTCCCATCCCGACTGGTAATCATTGCGGTTCATGTCGATCGATCCAAAGATCCCGAGCGCGCGGGCCAGCGTCAACTCATGCTCAAAGCTGTGTCCTGCCAGAATGGCGTGCCCCTGTTCGATGTTAACCTTGACCTCGCCTTCCAGACCGAAGTCCTTCAGAAAGCCGTAAACCGTGGCGACATCGTAGTCATACTGGTGCTTTGTCGGCTCCTGCGGCTTGGGCTCGATGAGGATCGTGCCTTTGAACCCGGTCTTGTGCTTGTAATCGACCACCATCTGCAACATGCGCCCGGCCTGGGCCCGCTCACGGCCCATATCGGTGTTGAGCAGCGTCTCATACCCCTCGCGCCCGCCCCAGAGGACATAGTTCTCACCCCCCAACTTCATGGTCGCGTCCATGCAAGATTTGATCGTGGCGGCCGACCAGGCAAAAACCTCCGGATCCGGGTTTGTCGCCGCCCCGGCCATGAACCGCCGGTGAGAAAAGAGATTGGCGGTGCCCCAAAGCAGTTTCACGCCAGTGGCTTGCATCTTTTCGGCAAAGTAATCCGTGATCTCTTCCAGCCCTGCTGCGTTTTCGCCAAAACTCGCGCCTTCGGGCCGCACGTCGGCATCGTGAAAGCAAAAGTACGGCACGTCGAGGATGTCAAACATCTCAAAGGCCACATCGGCCTTGAGCTTGGCGTCGGCCATCGTCCCGCCAAACCAGGGCCGCTCAAAGGTCGGCCCGCCAAAGGGATCCCCGCCCGGCCAGGCAAATGAATGCCAATAGGCGCAGGCAAAGCGCAAATGATCCTTCATGCTCTTGCCCAGGATCACCGCCTCTGCGTCGTAATGCCGGAAGGTGAAATCACTGTCGCTCTGAGGGCCCGCGAAGGTAATCTTGGGCACGCCTTTGAAAAAATCGGTCATCTGTCAAAACTCTTTCAGGAGGGTGTAGGCCTGGCCGTAGCGCGCATAAGCGTCTTGCAGAGGTGCTGTCAGGCTTTGGTTAGGCGCAATCGTTTGCGCAATTGGGGGCTGGGTCGCGATCTCCGCCCCCGCGCCGGTCGCGGCCATCATGCCCAAGCGCGCCGCCCCAAGCGCGGCCCCGAAGTCGCCCGCTTTTGGAACGTCAAGCGGGATGCCCAAGGTGCTGGCGAGCATGGAAACCCAATGTTCTGAGTTTGCCCCGCCCCCCAAAGCCAGCGCGCGCGCAATGGACGTACCCGTGGCCGCCAGCGCCGACTGACAATCGGCAAAGGCAAAGCTGACTCCCTGCAAGACAGCGCGGGCCGCCGCTTTCGCGTCGGTCGCATGGTCCAGGTGGAGAAATTGCCCCCGTATGGCCGCGTCGTTGTGCGGCGTACGCTCTCCACCCAGATAGGGCAGGAAAAGCGTCTTGCCGGGTGCCTCGACGGGGCCAAGATCTAGCGTCAGCGCGGCAGCGGGTTGCCCTGTGAGACGGGCCAGCCACTCAAGCGCATCGGTCGCCGCCAAGATCACGCCCATCTGATGCCAGGTGCCCGGCACCGCGTGGCAAAAAGTATGCACCGCCGTCTCGGGATCCGGACGGTAGTGCGCATTGGCAGCAAAGAGCACGCCAGAGGTACCAAGCGACAGAAACGCACTGCCTTCCGTCACGACGCCCGCCCCGATGGCCGCTGCCGCATTGTCCCCCGCACCGCCTGCCACGATGCAGGACGGCAGGCCCACCTCGCGCGCCAGATCGGCGCGCAGGCGGCCCGAGACGGCTGAGCCTTCGACAAGCGCGGGCATATGCGCCTCACTCAGATGGCATTTCGACAAGAGATCACCCGACCACGCCCGACCGCCGGTGTCGAGCCACGCCGTGCCCGCGGCATCGGACATCTCAGAGACGTGCTCGCCAGTGAGAAACAGGCGCAGGTAGTCCTTAGGCAGCAGGATCTTGCGGGTCTTCTCAAAGATCTGCGGCTCGTTTTTGCGCACCCATTCGACCTTGGGCGCGGTGAAGCCTGGAAAGACAATGTTCCCGGTCACATCGCGAAAGGCGGGTCCTGCGTCCATCACCGCTGCTTCCGCGTGGCTGCGCGTGTCGTTCCACAGCATGCAGGGTCTAAGCGGCGCATCATCCGCACCGATCAGCGTGGCCCCATGCATATGACCCGAAAGGCCAATGCCTTGCAGATCATGCGCGGCTGCATGGCCCGCAAGGGCTGAAAGCGCTTCGCGCGCCGCTTGGCACCAGCTTTCGGGATCTTGCTCTGACCAGCCATCCTGGGGTCGGGTCACATTCAAGGCCACCGTGTGCTCAGCCACCAGGTTTTGCGCCCCGTCGATGAGGATCGCCTTCAGCGACGACGTCCCGAGGTCCAGACCGATGAAACTCACGCGGCCGCCTTGGGGTTCTTGCCCATGATGATCATCGACAGAATGTCGTCCTCCGTCACGTCTTCGACCCGCTCCGTGCCCACCATCTGGCCGTTTTTCATCACGGCAACCCGGTCGCAAAGCTCCATCATCTCACGCGTGTCATGGCTGATGAGAAAGATCCCCAACCCCTGCTTTTTCAACTCTTGGATCAGCTCCGCCACCATCGCCGTCTCGTGCACGCCGAGCGCTGCGGTCGGCTCATCCATAATCAGGATCTTGGCGTTGAAGTAAACGGCCCGGGCAATCGCCACCGATTGCCGCTGCCCCCCTGAAAGGGCCGAGACGGGTTCTTTGAGCTTTTTGAAGTTGGGGTTGAGCCGCGCCATGATCTTGCGCGTCTCCGCCTCCATGCGGTCGTCATCAACAAAGCCCAAAGCAGTCGTAAGCTCGCGCCCCAAAAAGAGATTAGAGGCCGCATCAAGGTTATCGGCCAACGCGAGGGTCTGATAGATCGTCTCAATATTGTGGGCGCGCGCATCGCGTGGGCTGTGGATCTGGACCGGCGCACCGTTGATGCGGATCTCGCCGCTTTCCATGCGGTAGGCCCCAGAGAGTATCTTGATCAGCGTGGATTTGCCCGCTCCGTTGTGTCCCAACAGGCCCACGACTTCGCCCGGAAAGAGCGTGATGCTGGCCCCATCCACCGCTTGCACCCCGCCAAAGGCGATGGAGACATCTTTCATCTCGACCAACGGCGTCATCTAGCGCCCTCCCAACCGCTTGCGGTATTGAATGTCGATGAAGACTGCAATCACCAAGACCCCACCCACAACGATGTTCTGCAGGGGCGCATCGACCCCTACCATCGCCATGCCCGATTGCAGCGATTGCATGATCAGCGCGCCCAGGATCGCGCCATAGATTGTGCCGATCCCGCCAGAGAGCGCCGTCCCGCCGATGACCGCCGCGGCAATCACACGAAGCTCATCAAGGGTCCCGAGATCGTTTGAGTGATTGGCAAGGCGGGAAGAGGCCACCACCGCCGCCAGAGCGCAAAGCACTCCCATCAGGGCAAAGATCTTCACAGTGAGCATGCGCGTGTTGATCCCCGAGAGCGCTGCCGCGTCGGGGTTGCCGCCGGTGGCAAAGATGTAGCGCCCAAACCGGGTCTTGCGCGCAATCACCGTCATCACGGCAGCCACAGCGATGAGCAAGAGCACGGATATCGGCAACCCATAGACCGGGGCGCAGCCCTCGGCCACTTCGCAGCCGAAGCGGGCGGGATCCCTTGCGACCACCCGCTCAGGCACGCGGTAGCTGGTCAGTATGCCGATGAAGCCGGCGATGGCCCCACTGGCGATGACCGCCAGGGTGACCTCAGCCCACAACGGTTTGACCGCAAAGCCATGCGCCACCTTCACCCGCCGCGCATTGAAAATCGCAAGAATTGTGAGCAGGATCGCGGCCCCGCCGATCACCCAACTCAATGTGCCGCCTAAGGTCCCGTTGATGCCGCCAAACATCAAAAAGGTCTTGTCCAAGGGGCCAATAGTCTGCCCGCCCGTTTGATACCAGCCGACGTTGCGCCAGATGAGAAAACCTCCCAATGTGACGATAAACGCGGGGATCCCCTGATAGCCGACAAGCCATCCGTTCAGCGCCCCGATCAGCGCACCCAGCAGCAGACCTGCCGCAATCGCGATCCACGGAATGGCCCAGTGCCCGATCTCGAGCCCGACAGACCCGGGCAGGATTCGCACCTGCATCATGGCCATAAGCGCAGAGCAAGCCGCCAAAACCGCGCCCACAGAAAGATCGATGTGGCGCGTGACAATCACAAAGACCATGCCGGTCGCCATAATGGCAACGCTTACCGTTTGGATCGTGAGGTTGAAGATGTTGCGCGGGGTCAGAAACCGCCCGTCCGTCATGATGTTGAAGGCCAGCGCCACCAGAATGAACGCGCCGATCATTCCGAGGAGCCTGGTGTCCAACTCAAGCGTCTGAATGAGGCTCCGTTTCGGCGGGACCTGCGGGGGGTTCAAGGTCTCATCAGACATAGTGCCTCTCGTGTGGCATCGCAGATCGATCCATCAAGCCAGACAGTCATTGGGCAAAGAGGGGCCCAGCCTGCTGCAATCGACAGGCTGGACGGATGTGCGTCAGCTACAGGGCGCAGGACCGTTTGAAACCCCTTGGCACAGCGCCTCAACCGTGATCCAGCCCGCATCCGTGACCGTGCTTAGATTGTCCGCTGTGATCGGAACAGGTGCCAGAAAGCGCGCCGTCATCTTGGTGCCCGCAGGGCTCTCCCACGCGATGGCATCGCCCACCGCGGTCATGTCACCGCCGTTTTTGGCCATCTCAACCGCGATTTCACCCGCCGCTTTGCCAAGCTCGCGCGCGTCCTTCCAGACCGATACAGTCTGCGTGCCGAGGGCCACGCGATTGAGCGCGGCGTGATCGCCGTCTTGGCCAGAGACCGGAATGCCCTCCATGCCCTGCGCGGTCAGCGCCGCTACAACGCCGCCCGCGGTGCCGTCGTTTGAGGCAACGACCGCGTCGACATCGTTGGCGTTGGCAGTCAGGATCTGCTCCATGTTGCGCTGCGCATTGGCGGGCAACCAGCCGTCTGTGTAGGCCTCATCAACAATCTTGACCTTACCCGCATCAATGGCGTCTTGCAGCACTTCTTGCTGGCCACCCCGCAAAAAATCGGCGTTGGGATCGGTCGGGGACCCTTTGATCATCACGTAGTTGCCCTCGGGCTGCGCGGCGAGCACCGCACGGGCCTGCATCCGGCCTACTTCGACATTGTCAAAGGTAAGGTAAAAGGCCCGGCTGTCTTCAATCAGACGGTCATACCCCACAACCGGGATCCCCTCTGCCACCGCCGCCTCGACCGCTGGGCCGATCGCCGCGCTGTCTTGCGCTAGGATAATCAGCGCATCAACGCCCTGGGCGATCAGGCTTTCGACGTCTGAAAGCTGCTTGGCAGATGACGACTGCGCATCAGCTGAGATATATGCGGCGCCCGCCGCGTCCAGTGCCGATTTGATAGCGGCCTCATCGGTCTTCCACCGCTCTTCTTGAAAGTTTGACCAACTGACGCCAACGGTCATGCCGTGCCCATCAGCCGAGACGGTCGTGCCCAAAGCAGTTGCGGTAAGCGTTGCCGCCAAAAATAGGTTCTTCATTGTATCCTCCCAAAACGGCCGCTCTTGTCAGACGAGCGGTTTGAGTCGTTTGACCCTCCTGCATTTAAGGCCAAATTTATTTTAGCTGTCAAAATAAAAAATGTAGACAATGACAAATTTTCCGCCGTAGGCTTTCTTTCGAGGATAAAAGTCCGCCGGTTTTTTGTGCGATCTATAATATTTTGGGGAATTTAGTTTGCCTGAAAAACTAAATCATGTGCACCAAGGTCGAGGTGAGACCACCGGATGCGGGCCGCTCTTGCACAGCGTGCAGGCGGCGCCGCGACCGCTGCGCCAGCAAGTATTTGAATTTGTGCGCGCCCAGGGTCAAGCGGCGCGCGCAGACATCACGCATGCCATTGGCATCAGCGCTGCCTCTACCACCACCTTGACGGCTGATCTTATCGCTGCCGGATATCTGCGCGAGTTTGAGCGGCTGGCGCGGGTGGAAGGACGCGGGCGGCCGAAGGTCTCGCTCGAAGTTGTGCCAGACGCAGGCTACGTGATTGGGATCAAACTGGCCTTTGAACACCACACGGCGGTGCTTTCCGACTTTGCAGGCAGCGTTGTGGCGCAGACCCGGCGCCCCTCCTCGACCGCACGGCGTCCTGTTGCCCAACTGATGGACGAAACCCAAGCTGTGATGGCGAGCCTTTTGCGAAAGGCGGGGCGGCACATGCAAGATGTGAATGCAGTGGGGATTGGTTTGCCGGGGATCATCGATCACAGCACAGGCACGGTGATATGGTCATCATTGCTAGATGACAGAGACGCAGACATCCGCACGCGCTTCACGGAGAGGTTTAACCGGCCGCTTTCGCTCGACAATGACGCCAATATGCTCACGCTGGCTGAGCTATGGTTCGGCGAAGGCCGACGCATGTCGGATTTTGCCGTGGTGACCGTAGAAAGTGGCGTTGGCATGGGGTTGGTGCTGAACAATCAGCTTTACCGCGGGGCCCACGGCATGGGGCTGGAGTTGGGCCATACCAAGGTGCAGTTTGACGGTGCGCTTTGCCAATGCGGGCAGCGCGGCTGTTTGGAAGCCTATCTGGCGGATTACGCACTCACGCGGGAGGCGGCGACCATTCTGGGCCACCGATTTGACCCGCGCGCATCCACCAAAGAGATCCTGGCGCAGCTTTTTGCAGATGCGCAGGCGGGCCATGCCGCCGCGGAAGCGATCTTTAGGCGCGCCCGCCGGTTTTTGTCGATTGGTCTTTCCAACGTCGTTCAGCTTTTTGATCCCGCACTGATCATTCTTTCGGGCGAGCGGATGCAATACGATCACTTTTTCACGCCCGACGTGCTGGACGAGATGCGCAGCCTCACACTGAACGAGGGGCGGCGCACCCCTAAGGTGACCATCAATGCGTGGGATGACATGGTCTGGGCGCGCGGGGCCACGGCACTGGCCCTTTCCGCTGTCACTGGGCATTTGATCGGCGGCGCTGAGGCCCCGGCCGCATGAGGGCCTTGTGGGCATTACTGTTTTGCGTGCACCCGGTCTGGGCGGAAGTGCTTTTCGAAGACCTTTCTCATCGGTTGCCCCAGCACATCTATGCCGGCGGATGGGAGCATTTTGTTGGGGGCGGCGTTGCGGTTTTTGATTGCAACGCAGATGGCTTGCCAGATCTCTTCGCTGGCGGAGGCGTCGCCCCCGCTGCGCTCATCGTGAACGAAGGTGATTTTCGCTTTGCGAAAGGCGCGCTAGAGCCTCTCACGGCCGTGACCGGCGCTTACCCGATCGACAAGGATGCGGATGGGATCACGGATCTCTTTGTGTTGCGCGTCGGAACCAACGTCTTTCTGAAAGGTCTGGGCGATTGCCGTTTCAGCGACGCCACCAAGGTTTGGGGCCTCCCCGATCAAGATCAATGGAGCACGGCCTTCACTGCTTGGTGGCAGGGGACGGCCCCTGCTCCGACCCTCGCTGTGGGCAATTACGTTGATCGCGCCGACCCTCAGGGACCGTTTGAGGCTTGTGATCACAACGTGATCCTGCACCCAGGCGGTGACGGCTATACCGCTCAACCCCTCGCCCCAGGGTTTTGCCCGCTGTCTATCCTCGCGGCGGAAGACGCCCGCGGTCGGCCCGCGCTGAGGCTTTCGAACGACCGCCACTACTATGTCAAAGCGGGTTTTGAGCAGATGTGGGACATCGGCGAGGCCCGTTTTCTTAACGAGAACGATGGCTGGGCCGAAGTGGCGCTCTGGGGGATGGGAATTGCGAGCCGGGACCTGACCGGTGACGGGCGCGACGAAGTCATGCTGACCTCAATGGGCGATCAACTGCTGCAAATTGCCCAGGGCGATGGCACTTACCGCGCTGCGCCTTACGAGATCGGAACCTATGCTCAGCGTCCGCATACTGGCGGCGATGGGCGGCCATCTACCGGCTGGCACGCTGAGTTTGCCGATGTGAACAACGACGGCCTTGCCGATCTCTTCATCGCGAAAGGGAACGTGGATCAGATGCCCGGCATGGCGACGCGGGATCCGAACAACCTTTTGCTTCAACAACCGGATGGAAGCTTTGTCGAGACCGCCGCCGCCGCAGGGGTCGCGTCACTGCATCGCGGGCGCGGGGCGGCGCTTGCGGACTTTGATCTGGACGGTCGTTTAGACTTGGTGGTGGTCAACCGTCGCGCACCGATGGAGCTTTATCGCAACGTGAGCCCGGAGACAGGCCACTGGCTGCGCGTTGCGCTGCGGCAGCCGGGCGGGAACCGAGATGCGATTGGGGCGCGGATCACCCTTCGCGCTGCCGACCGCGTGCAAAGCGTACAACAGGTCATCGGCGGCGGCCACGCGGGTGGACAGCTTTTGCCGCGTCATTTCGGTTTGGCCCAGGCGCAGGAGGCGGAGGTCACAGTCAGGTGGCCAGATGGCTCGCAGAGCACGAGAACGCTCTCCGCGAGCCGGACACATCTCATGATGAAACCGTAGGCCTGGGCATCCTTATAGCGCCCGGCATTAAACTTGAGACGCGCATACCCTGCCACGCCTTCGGCGCTCTCGGGACATGCGCGTCGTATGATGTCTGAGGTTGAAGGCCTGACGCTCTAGGGCACAGGCAGACCGCTCGGCACGGTATCGGGCACCCCTAAACGACCGTCAATGCTCGTAGGGTCGGTGAGGGTCTGCAGAAAGGAGACAATGTCGGCAATCTCGGTCTCGGAAAGCGCCTTTGGGGCGGAGGTGACGGCGCTGGCGATGGCGGCCCATTGCTCCGGATCCGACATCACCTCGAAATCTGCTGCAGCGTAGTCGGGCAAAAGATCAGCATCCGGACGAAACGCCAGCAAGCTCGGCACGGGATCGGCGTGAGAGGCGACAAAGTCCGTCAAATCCGCTTGGGCACCCGCATGGCCGTAGGGCGCTGTCAGCGCCACGTTGCGCAATGAGGGCGTGCGGAACGCGTAAAGGTCCTCTGGCCGCCCGGTGACGCGAAATCGGCCCTCGTCGCGGTGGTGGTCTTCAAACAGCGCGGATTTGCCTGGCCCAATTTGCGGCACGCCCATGGCGTGAAACTTGTGATCGGTGAGAAACGGACCGCTGTGGCACGCCGCGCACCCCGCTTTGCCGTAAAAGAGGGCCAAGCCTTGCGCCTCTTGGCCTTCAAATGCGGTCTCGCCCCGCAGCATTGCGTCAAAGGGCGCGGCATCAGAGCGCCATTCATGCGCCATAAAAGCGGCGATGGCGTTTGAGATATCGACAAAGGTGATGTCGGACCCACTATCGATATGGGGATAGAGCGACGAGAAGGCCGTTTCGTAAGCCGGGATCTGGGCCACACGGCCCGCAAGCAGATCCCAGGCACCGTCCTTACCGGTGATCCGCCCCTGGCGCACGCGGGCGGCGATGGGGTTTTCGTCGTAAGATCCCGCCATTTCATCTCGGCTGAGCACCGGGAACATCGTCTGCGCGGCAAGAACGGAAGTGAACCCGGCCATCATGTCCGCGTCCATCGGGGTGCGTATGCCGCCGGGATAATTCGGATCCGCCTCAAGGCGACCGTCGTGAAACATCACTGTGAATTCCCGCGCGCCGAGGTTGAAGAGCGCAGGCGCATTCCGCGGGATCCGCTCCTCGGGCATATTGTCAGGATCGGCGCGGCGTTCGGGGCCCAGGCCGATCCCGCCGTCACCAAAAGAAAGCGCCACGCCGTCGCCTGTGCCGAATTTTGGGTGATGACACGTGGCGCAGGCGACCGTCTTGTTCCCCGACAAGATCGGATCGTAAAAGAGCAATTGGCCGAGGCGTGCCTCTTTCAGATTGACTGGCAGATAGTCGCTGTCTTGCACGGCGGGCGGCAACTGTTGCGCGCCACAGATCATTGGCCAGAGTAGCCCGGCGCAAACCAGCGCATACTTGCGGGCTATTTGCACCCGCCGTCGGCCCAGGAGCGCAGGTTGACCTTAAAGCCGCCGCCAAACGGGTGCGGTTTGCGCACTGCCGTGTCGTTGCTGGCGGTCACATAGGTGTTGCCTTGCGTGCAAAGCGCTTCCTTGGTCCACTGGTGGCAATTCGAACAGCTCTGCCCTTTCCAAAGCTCATCTGGAATGCCTTCGATCGGTGGAAACAGAGGGGATAGCGTCACGATCTCAGAGATGCTTAGGCCCAAAAGAGGTTCCTCGATGTTGGCAAAGGGCATGGTGTAGGTCAGCTCTGTTCCCATCGGCGCAGGTGCGGCACGGGAGGCGACCACGACCTCTTCTTCTTGCGCCGGTGCAGGTGCCGCAGCCGCAGCGGTCGCGACACGGGCGGCTTTCTCGGCGAGTATTTTGAGCTCAAAAGCGGCAAACTCGGCATAGATCCCATCTGGATAAGCTTCGAGATAGGCGCTGTAGTCTTCAGCAGTGCCAGACGCTTGAGCAATGCCGATGAGGCGTTGTTGGTCTTCTGTGGTGTCCACCGGCTCTGGCGCAGGCTGTGGTTCAGCGATCACCACTTCTTCTTGAGGCACGGGGTCTTGAGCTGCGGGGGCGGCGGGTGCAGGCGCTGGTTGAGGTGCGGCTGCTACCGCCACATCGCCACTGTTCAGACCACCGTCCAAGATACGAGCCAACAGCCCGCGCGCGTCTTCGATGTAAGCGCTGTCGGGATAGCTGCGAATGAACAGTACAACAGGCACGGGATCCGTGCTATTTTTGACCGAATTCCAAAGCTGCAGTTCCGCCTGCTCTTCGGGGCTCAGCACAGCCTCTGGGCTGAACACAAAGTCCTCGGTGAGCGAGGATGCGTCCCACGGCGTTTGCTGGCCGTTGGTCTTGTCGATGACTTCAACGCGCACATTCTTGAAAATCTGTTCGATGGGCAAACCCGGTGTCTGGATTTGCCTGGCAAGCGCCTTGGTAAAAGGGCTGTTGCCCTCCAGCCCGTCAAGCGCGACAGCACCGGGTGCGGTTGAATAGGACAGGAACGTACCGGTGGGCGATTTCATCTCTGCCAAACCGTTATCATTCAGGTCAGGGATCGCATCAAACGGGTTGTTGCGGCAGGCATCCAAAATCACGATGTTGGTCTTGTTGCGGGCCGAAAACATTTGCCGCAGCACCGCTTGCGCAGGGATCGCGACCAGCGAAAGATCCGCCGCGTCGGTCAGGCTTGCGTCGGTCGGCAGAAGATAGTTCTCGCCAAAAGACTGAACGGCATGTCCGGCGTAGTAGAAGAGCCCAGTGGCGTCTCTCCCCGCATCTCGCAAATCGCGGCCGAATTGCGCAATCCCCCGGTTGAGGGCGATTTGACTGGTGTCGGTCAACACGGTCACGTCGAAGCCCTGCGCCTCCAACGTGCTTGCCATGAGTTGCGCGTCCGCCACTGGGTTATCAAGTGGGGCCACCGAACCATAAGACTCGTTACCAATAATCAACGCAATGCGGGCCTCGGCCAGGGCGGCCTGCGCCCCGGAGAGAAAGATCGCCGCCGAAATGGCAGCGATCCCAGCCGCAGCGCGGCGATAAAGCTTTGATACAAAGCCCATTTAGTTGCTCAATACCTTAAACTCGATGCGGCGGTTCTTAAGCCGCCCATCTTGGCTGTCGTTAGAAGCGATCGGTTCGCTTTCGCCGTATCCCCGACTGACCAGCACGTCACGCGACAGGTTCTGAGAGGCCAGATACTGTGTGACGGATGCCGCCCGCGCCTCTGACAACCGCTGATTGGTTGCATTGGAACCGACAGAATCTGTGTGACCACCAACTTCGATGACCATGCCGGGGCAGCGCGACACAATGTTGGCCAAGCTGTTCAGCAATGGCTCGGACTTCGGATCAAGACGCGCACTGCCAGAGTTGAAATAGATGTTGCCGGTGCGCGAGAGGATCTCAAAGCGGCCTTTACACGCCTCGCGGTCAAAGTCCCCCTCCACTTCAAGCGCCACGGAAGTCGGCGCAAGCTCTGTCTCCTGCGGTGCCGGGGCACCGTTGTCGAGCGTTGTGGCGTTCCGCGCAAACATGAAATCAAAAGACACAGTGGCAGACGGGATGATTGTCACATTCGCCGCGCTCTCCAGCTTGCCAAGCCCCTCCATGAGATCAAAATCCGCCACACTCACTGAAATTGGCGTCGTCGTCGAGACAGAAACCAGATCATTGGTCAGAAGGGTCACGGCGACTTCCGCCTCATAAGACTTTGTCACCCCGTGCAGGTCGAGCGCGTAAGACACTGGGATGGTTTTGCGGCGGATTGCTGACAGATCGCTAAGCAGCCCGGGGTCGATCTGTGTGGTGATCGTTGCCTTGGGATAGTTGAATGTCTCAAAAAACAAGAACCGCATGCGCACGTTGCGCAGATCCACCTTCGTGTCGACGGAGTCCAACAAGACCGCGACCTCCGTTTCGCCCGTTGGGCTAATCGCGCCTTCAATCGTGGCAAAGCTGCTGGATTCGACCACCGTCTGCTTTTTGACGGATTGGAAGTTCAAACTCGACATCTCAGGCTGCAGTTTCCAGCCGTTGGCGAACGGGTTCAACTGCGCAACCGCCGTCCCTGACCAGGCAACAGCCGCCGCAAGCGCAGTCGAAAAAAGTGTGGCGCAGCGGGCGCGCGGTGAATGGATGAAAGACATGACCTCTCCCTCTAAGTGCAACAAAACAAAACAATGTGGCATCAGTCTGGCATGAAGCAGTCCATCACGATAGTCTTTTTTCGGCGTAAACTGGCCGACATCAGGCCGCGCGACACCTGGGCGCAGGCACGTCAGGATTGGTGCTGTGCGCGAACGTAGCTGAGGACGTCCGCCCTGACCGACATTTCACCGCGGGCGCGTGCCTTTGAAATGACTTCGCGCACTTCTTCAAGGTTGGAGCGTCGGATCAGGCTTTTTACAGGTCCAATTGAGGCTGGGCGCATCGAAAGGCTGCGCAACCCCATTGCGGCAAAGCAAAGCGCCTCAACCGGCCGGCCCGCGTCCTCTCCGCAAAAGGAGAGCGGTGTGCCCGTGCCTTGACAGCGCGTCACGATCCCTTCGATGAACGTCAGAAAGCTCACGTTGAGGGTATCGTAGCGCCGGCGCACACGCTCATTCTCACGGTCAGCTGCGAAAAAGAACTGTTTCAGGTCATTCCCTCCGATAGAGACAAAATCAACCTCTTCAAAGAATTGGCGCGGGGCAAACGCGAGGCTTGGGGTCTCCAACATTGCACCGACCCGCAACGAGGCGGGCAGGACATGGCCAAGTTTTTTTTCGCGCGCGATGGTCGTATCGACGGAGCGGCGCGCGGCGCGAAACTCTTCGAGCTGCACGATGAAGGGGAACATGATGGTCAGGGGCCGCCCGTTCGCCGCGCGAAAAAGCGCTTGAAGCTGCATGCGCATCACGCCAGGCTTGTCGAGACCGACCCTGATCGCGCGCCATCCCAGGGCTGGGTTCGGCTCATCGGTGGGCTTCATATAGGGCAGCACCTTATCCGAGCCGATATCGAGCGTGCGAAAGACCACCGGCTTGGACCCTGCCGCATCGAGCACCCGAGAATAAAGCGCAGACAGTTCCGAGCGTTTCGGCATCTGATTGCGGACGAGGAATTGCAGTTCCGTCCGGAAAAGGCCCACGCCCGCCGCGCCCGAACTGCCCAGAGAGGGCAGATCCGCCATCAAGCCCGCATTCATGTGAAGTGAGATGACGCAGCCGTCTTGGGTCTCAGCCGGTTCGTCGATGAGCGAGGCATATCGCTCTTGCGCGGCGGCCTGCATGGCGATCTTGTCCCGGAAAGCGGTCGCAACCATCTCATCGGGGCGCAGATGCACAACGCCCTGTTCTCCATCGACCATGATGTAGTCGCCGTTGAGCGCCGAACTCGTCGCGCGACCTGCATGCACGATGAGGGGGATGGCCAATGCCCGCGCGACAATGGCCGCATGGCTTCCGACGGAGCCATCCTCCAAGACAATCCCTTTGAGCCCGCGGCCGTAGTCAAGCAGTTCTGCCGGACCAATGTTGCGCGCCACCAAAATGGGGTCCTTGGGCATCTCAGCACCGGTATCAACGCCTTGACCCGTCAGAATTCTCAGCAGCCGGTTTGAAAGATCATCCAAATCGCTCAACCGTTCCCTCAAGATCGGATCGTTGGATTGGCTCATGCGCGCCCGGGCGTGAGACTGCTCTTTCTCCACCGCAGATTCGGCGCTCAGCCCGCTTTGGATGTCATCTTGCATCCGCCGCATCCAGCCCTTGGAATTGGCAAACATCTGATAGGTTTCAATAACTTCGCGTTGCTCCTTGTCGGGCCCCGACATGCTGAGCATCTCGTCCACGCTCAAACGAAGACGGTCAACGGCCTCGGTCAGACGTTCGCTTTCGCGCGCTGGATCATCCGCAATGGGGTTGGTCACGACCACCCGCGGCTCATGCAGCCAAACATGACCCTGCGCCACGCCCTCTTGCGCGACCGTGCCGCGGATCATCACGGGTTGCGAATGCCGCTCACGCATCGCGGCACCCTCGCCAGAAAACGCCCCTAGCTCCGTCATCTCGGCAATGACCATGGCCACGACCTCAACGCCGTAAACTTCATCAGCGGAGAACTCACGCGCCTCTTTGGACTGTACGACCAGGACACCCAAGGTCTCACCAATGCGCTGGATCGGCACCCCAAGAAAGCTTGAAAAGATCTCTTCTCCGGTCTCCGGCATGTAGCGAAATCCCGGCGCTTGCGGAGCGTTGGGCGTGTTGACCACGCGCCGCCGCTTGGCCACGCGCCCGACCAGCCCCTCTCCCAGCTTCATGCGGGTCTCATGCACAGCCTCGGCGTTCAAACCTTCCGTCGCGCAAAGCTCAAGGGTCTCTGCATCGCGGAACAGGTAGATTGAACACACCTCGCAGCCCATTGAATTTGCAATCAAATGTGTAATTTGGTTCAGCCGCGCTTGCCCGGCTGCCTCCGCGGCCATGACATCGCGCAAGCGGCCCAAAAGCTTGCGGCTTTCCGTTTCAAATCGCTCAGCCATTCTGGTGCGCCCCCTGGTTGAACCGGTCCCAGCTTAGATCACAGCGAAACGCGAAGCGAAACGGCAGATCCTCTTCAAGCCGCGCAAATTGCAACTTTTCCCACGCGTCGGAGCCCAGACCATTGACGCAGGGGGTTCTCGTGCCCACCTCACATGTCAGAGGGCACGATGATCTTACTTCTCTTCGGTTTTTGCGTGATCGCCACGCTTTATACGGTGCAAGACGCGATGAAGCGGGGCATGAACGCGCGCGGGTGGGGGCTATTCGTGGCCTTCACCACGGGTGCAGGGCTGCCCGTCTACCTTTTGGCGCGGCACCGGGGTGTACGTTAGTCTGCCGCCTCAAGTCGGCGCGCTCAGGCGGCCTTATCAAGCTCAAAGGCGTCGTGCAGAGCCTGTACCGCCAATTCCATGTACTTGCGGTCGATGAGCACTGAGATCTTGATCTCGGACGTGGTGATCACTTGGATGTTGATGCGTTCTTGCGAAAGCACCTGAAACATCCGTGCCGCGACCCCCGTATGGCTGCGCATGCCAATCCCAACCACAGAGACTTTGGCCACATCCGTATCGGCCAGCAGTTCTGCAAAGTTCATTACGCCAGCCTCCTTGGCGTCCGCCATCGCTTTCTCCGCGCGCGGCACCTGGTCGACCGGGCAGGACCAGGTCATGTCGGTGCGCCCCTCTTCAGAGATGTTCTGCACAATCATGTCCACGTTTACGCCGGCTTCCGACAGGGTCGTAAAAATCGCCGCCGCGATACCTGGCCGGTCCGCGACCGAGACCAGCGTCATCTTGGCTTCTTCCCGGCTGAAGGCGACACCCGCCACGACTTTGCTTTCCATGATCTCATCCTCATCGCAAACCAGCGTTCCTGCCGTGTCCGATTGTTCTTCAAAGCTTGACAGCACGCGCAGCTTGACCTTGTAGCGCATCGCAAGCTCGACCGAACGGGTCTGCAACACTTTGGCCCCGAGTGAGGCCAATTCCAACATCTCTTCGAAAGAGATTTTTTCGAGCTTGCGCGCCTGGGCCTCAACCCGCGGATCGGTGGTGTAGACCCCGTCGACGTCGGTGTAGATGTCGCATCGCTCGGCTTCAAAGGCTGCAGCAAAAGCCACTGCGGTCGTGTCCGACCCGCCCCGACCTAACGTCGTGATCCGACCTTCAGCGCTTACCCCCTGGAACCCCGCGACCACAGCCACGCGCATGCCCTCTGCGAACTTTGCCGTGATGTTTTCGGTTGGGATCTCTTCGATCCGCGCAGTGGAATGGGCCGAGGTGGTGCGCACCGGCACCTGCCAACCCTGCCAAGAGCGGGCGGGAACGTCCATTTCCTGCAACGTCAGCGCCATCAGACCTGCCGTAACATTCTCGCCCGAAGAGACCACCGCATCATATTCGCGCGCGTCATAAAAAGGCGAGGTCTCACGCACCCAGCCCACAAGTTCGTTCGTCTTCCCCGCCATGGCCGATACAATGACAATCACGTCATATCCTTTGGCCACTTCCACACCGACACGCTTCGCCGCGCGGCGGATCCGGTCCAAATTGGCCACGGACGTGCCGCCGAATTTCATCACAAGTACGGGCATAAGTCCCCAAGACTGCTGAGTGAGCGCCCTTTACGCCTAAGCTCTGCGGAGGGCAAGCAGACCCCGCACTCAGTAGGGGATCGGTGTGCCGTCAAACGCTTCAAAGCATCCGGTGGTTTGCATGCCAAGCGCATCAAACCGCCGCGCGAGCCCGACAACCGCCTCCTCCACCGAGACATCAGCCGCGGCACCCCCCATATCCGTGCGCACCCAACCCGGATGATACGTGCCCACCGCAATCCCGTCGCGCTGCAGCGCAATCGCCAGGTTGCACCCAAGGTTTGACACAGCCGCCTTGGAAGCCCGGTAGATAAAACTGTTCCCCTTCGCCCGTGCATGGGATCCCATCTGCGATGAGATGACGGCAATCTTCGCGCCACCTGCCCGCCTAAGTGCGGGCAAAAGCGCCTGCACCGTGAGGAAAACACCCGTCACATTGGTGGCAAACGTCTCAGCCCAGGCTTGCACGGGAAAGCCCGCGTCGAGTGTCTCGGTGCGGTCGAGATACACGCCTGCATTGCAGATCAGCAAATCAATCGACCCACTCTCAAACTGCGCAGCAAAGGCCGCAAGGCTATCGGGAACCGTGACATCCAGCCATGTCTCTGCCTCACTCGAACGCGCGGTGGCGGTGACAGTCTCGCCGCGGGCCTCGTAATGCGCAGCAAGTCCTGCTCCGATCCCTCGGTTCGCCCCTGTGATCAGAACATGCATCCGCGCCTCTTTGTCAGGTCTTGTCGATTAGGACAGTTTCTTGGTTGGACGAAACGGCAAAGGCATCAACGCCACACCGTCTTCGACAAGGGATTTTGCCTCATCCATACGCGCCTCCCCGTAAATCGACCGCTCCGGCATGTCCCCAAGATGCATCGCACGTGCTTCTTTTGCAAAGTTTGTGCCGACGTAATCAGAGTTCGCCTCAACCTTCGTCCGCAATTCTTTCAGAGCGCGCATGACCTCTGGATCCGGTGCGTTGGTCACTGGCTGAGTTTTTTCGGAGCTCTCCTCGCGGCTCCTGACCTGTGGGGCCATGAGCGCCTTGCCGACGTCCGTTGTCCCGCAAACCGGACAGTTAAGATGGCCCGCCGCCACCAGCGCGTCATAGGCATCCGCAGAGTGAAACCAGCTCTCACTGTCGTGGCCTTCACCGCATATGAGGCGGTAACGGATCACCGCAAAGATGTCTCGAATAAACAGATCATTTGGAGGAGGTGGGCCGGAAACCCTGTGAGGTCAAGTTTTGAGTTTTGCAAAACTCGGTTCAAAATCAAGGATAAGCCGCGACAAATCAGCTGCACCAACCATGCGCGCTGCCTTTTTACGCGAGACCCATTGCCGCCGCCGCTCGGCGTGTTCGGGGTAGCTGCGCTTAAGCGATTTGACCTTGAGCGGATAGAGCATCACGAGACAGGGAACGAAATCCTCGTTTCCCATGTCTTTGGCGTAGGTATAGGCCCCGATGCTGACCTCGGAGACCCTGCCTAAGGCGCCGGCCTCCTCCCAAGCTTCACATGCCGCGCTTGCGCCCGGTGTTTTGCCGTCCATTGGCCAGCCTTTTGGCAAGATCCACCGCTTCGTGCGACGCGAGGTCACCAGCAAGATCTGCACCTTGCCACGCCGCATGCGGTAGCAAAGCGCGGCAAACTGGGTCCGAACATCCCCTTTGCGGGCCCCGCGCAGTGAGATTGGGTGTGGTTTTGGCTGCATCGTCTATCCGTCCAAATCTCAACGCAGATGGGCTTTTTGCCTTGTGCCTTCAACCCTTAACGCAGTGCCTTGAAGCTTAGTTGTGCTTGGAGGATAGTCTGCGCATGATGCGTTTCATCTGCCTCGGCGTCTTTTTACAAGCGCTTCTCAGCCCCGTCTGGGCGGCGGGTCAAACCGTGACCGTGTTTGCCGCAGCGAGCCTGCAGGGTGCTCTGGAAGAAATCGCCGAAGGCTATCATCACGATGTGCGCGTGTCTTACGCAGGGTCGGGCACGCTGGCCCGGCAAATCGCAGCGCAGGCACCAGCTGATGTGGTGATCTTGGCCAGCCAAGCGTGGCTCGACTGGTTGATCGACCTTGAGGTTGTGGCAGGGGAGGACGCTTTGGATGTGGCGTCAAACAGGCTGGTGGTGATTGGCCAAAGAGGGTCCGACCCTCTCGCCACGGTCGAAGATCTGCCGACCCGGTTAGGCACTTCTCGTCTGGCGATGGGGCACCGGGATGCGGTGCCTGCGGGCGTTTATGCGCGCCAGTGGCTGATGAATACAGGTCAGTGGGACGATATCGCCGACCAACTGGCTGAGACCGACAATGTGCGCGCGGCTTTGGCCTTGGTGGCCCGGGGCCAAGTCCCCATGGGCATCGTCTACGCCAGCGATGCGCGCGCCGAGGGCCGTGTTGACGTCATTTCACAGGTACCCGACACCCTTCACGATGACATTCGCTATCCTGGGGCCGCACTGAATGCGGCTGGGGCAGATTTTCTCGCGTACCTGACCGGAGATGACGCCCAAGACATCTTCGCGCTGCACGGGTTTCTCAAGGCGCACCGGTGATGACGGATGCGCAGGCTTGGGAGGCATTGCAGCTTTCCCTCTTGGTCGCGGTCTGGGCGACCGTCCTTGCGATACCGCTGGCGCTCGCCGCGGCCTGGGTTTTGGCCCGCAAAACGTTCCGCGGCAAAACGCTGCTGAGCGCGCTGGTGCATTTGCCCCTGGTGCTACCGCCCGTAGTGACCGGCTATCTACTGTTGGCGACCTTTGGGGCAAATTCAGCGCTCGGCAGGTTTTTGAACGCGGCTGGCCTTGGGTTGGCCTTTCATTGGTCGGGCGCGGTTTTGGCGGCGATCATCATGGGCTTTCCGCTCATGGTGCGGGCCATGCGTCTGGCGCTTGAAGCGGTGGACCCCGGTCTCGAAGACGCCGCGGCGACCTTAGGTGCGGGCCGCATCGCGGTCTTTGTGCGTGTGACGCTACCCCTGAGCCTCCCAGGCATCCTCGCAGGCGGGGTCATGGGGTTTGCAAAAGCGATCGGCGAGTTTGGCGCGACCATTACGTTTGTCGCCAACATCCCAGGTCAAACGCAGACCCTGCCCAGCGCAATCTGGGCCGCGCTGCAGATCCCGGGCGGCGAAGCGCGCGCCGCTGGCATGGTCCTCATGGCCTGCGCAATCGCTGTCAGCGCTGTTGTTGTGTCAGAACTCCTCGCACGACGCATGGCGGCACGGATCGCAGAGCGATGACGCTCAAGGTTGCCGTGCACCACCGGTTTGATCCCTTCGTGCTCGATGCGTCATTTGAGGCGGGACCCGGCATCACCGCGCTTTTTGGCCGCTCGGGGGCAGGAAAGACAAGCCTGATCAATGCCGTTGCAGGCCTGTTGCGGCCAACAACGGGCCGCATCACACTCGGGGAAACGGTGTTTTTTGATGCCGCAACATCCGTGGATCTGCGCCCAGAGAAACGGCGGCTTGGCTATGTCTTTCAAGACGCGCGCCTCTTTCCACATCTGTCGGTGCAAAAGAACCTCACCTTTGGCCAGGATTTCGCACCTCAAAGCGCGCAGGGTCCCGATTTGGACGAGGTCTGTGCGCTTCTCGGCTTGACAGATCTCCTCGCCCGCATGCCACGGAACCTCTCAGGCGGGGAAAAACAGCGGGTCGCCTTGGGCCGCGCGCTTTTGAGCAAACCGCGCATGCTTTTGATGGATGAGCCCTTGGCAAGCCTTGACGCAGCGCGAAAGCAAGAAATCCTGCCCTATCTCGAGACTCTGCGCGACGGGCCGCTAGGGATACCGATCCTCTATGTCAGTCACGCTCTGGAAGAGATCGCGCGGTTGGCGGACCACCTTGTCGTGATCAAAGCGGGGCGCGTTGCGCTGCAGGGTCCGCTACATGAAGTAATGTCGGATCCTGCTGCTGTCCCTCTCTTGGGGGTACGCGAGGCCGGTGCCGTGTTGACCGCGCGCGTGCTCAGTCATGCAGATGACGGTTTGTCGCGTCTTCAGATCAGTGCGGGCGCGTTGGAATTGCCTGGGGTGCGCGCCAGCATTGGCGCATGGGTCCGTGTTCGCATTCTCGCGCAGGACGTGATCCTTGCCAATCACCGGCCGGAGGGGCTTTCATCGGTCAACATCTTGCCGGTCGAGGTTCTCGACGTGCATGCGGGTGAAGGTCCCGGTGCGGCGATTGCGCTGCAGACGGGGACGGATCGGCTTTTGGCCCGGGTCACGGCCCGCGCTGTCGGTGAATTGGGGCTGCGCCCTGGACACCAGTGTTACGCGATCCTCAAAGTCACAACCGTAGCGCCGCAAAGCATTGGGCGCTGACGCATCTCGCGCGCTAGCCTCGCAGGCGGATCTGCTTCATCTTTTCTTGCAATCGGTTGAGCAGCTCTTCAGGCGCGACATCCGCCTCAATCGCCAGACGACGCAGGCCAAAATGGACGTGCGCCATATCCTGATAATAGGCAGTGTAAGTATAGTTTGCGGCCGCCCCCGCCATCGCACCCAAAACGGGAACGGTCTGGGCGGCGAGTTTTTGGCCCAGAACGGTTGCCAAACGCGGGGCGATTTTGGCGATCAAGCCCTGCATGGCCTTGCCCGACAACGTCAGCCGCGCCGCCAGAAAGCCAAGATCCGCACCATCATCAGATGAAAGCGGTCCCGCCGCGGCAAAAACCTGTACGCAGTCGAACTGCACGTTCGGTTCCGCGGGGTCAAACCCGTGTTCCACCGCAACCCCTTGGATTACGCGCAAGAGCATCGTCGTTGTTACCGGCAATTCAGCAAGCGCCGTTGGCAGCCCGCCGGCACCGCCTGCTGCGCCCATCGCGGTGCTGACCGCTTGATTGAGCCATGGTTTTTGGTCTGCAACGACACCTCGGGTCATCTGTGCGGCCCGCGTCGCTTGGGTGAGCGCGGCAACCGTCGCATCTTCTAGCCCTGCCCGCAGGGGGCGCGGGAGACGGTCGAGCAGATTTTCAGCCGACCCCCCCACCGTATTGAGCAGTGTGATGCCAACGCCTCCCGCAGACACATAGCGCTTGGCCAGTGCTTCTATTTCTGCATCGACGTCAACAGCTGTCGGCAGAGGGGGATCAATGCTCATCCGTCACTCCTTTACAACTGATGTGGGGATGGCAGCCCATCTCGTCAATTGGGCCAAGGCTGAACCGCGCCGCGAACACCTGTCCATGCCCCCGGCATGAGGTTTCGACCCAACACCCGTGCGGGGTTTGTGGGTGGCGGCATTCGCACGCCGTCGAGCAAAAAAAAGCCAAAGCGGGCGTAATAGGGCGCTTCCCCCACGAGCATCACGCGCGCCCACCCGGCCGACGTTGCCCGAGCGATGCTATCCTCAATCAAAAGCCTGCCCAATCCCTCTCCCTGACGCGTATGGTGCACCGCGACGGGCCCTAGGAGCAGGGCGCTCGATCCTGCCACTTGCACTGGCCAGTAGCGGATCGCACCTCCCAAAATGTCGTCCTCATCCCGTGCAACCAAGCAAAGGCCTTGGACAGGCGGCACGCCTTCGCGCAGCCGGTAGGACGATAACGCCTCGCGGCCCGGCGCAAAACACGTGTCATAGAGCATCTCGACCTCCCAATAATCGTCTGGAGTTTCGGGATTGAGGATGTACACCGAGGGGCCTTCTGGTCTGCGCTGCCGTCCGCCCTATCATGCCGGAGGCAAAAGGTGCAAACCTGACAAGGAAAGATCATGTTCTACAAACCCGCCGAGGGACACGGCCTGCCCCATAATCCGTTCAACGCCATCATCACGCCGCGTCCTATTGGCTGGATTTCCACGCAAGATAGCACGGGCCGGGACAACCTCGCCCCGTACTCATTTTTCAATGGCGTCGCCTACACACCACCGCAGGTGATGTTCGCATCGACCGGCATGAAAGCCGACGCCCAGGACACCAAAGATTCGGTTGCCAACATCCGAGAGACCGGCATTTTTTGTGTCAACATTGTGGCATTTGCGGCGCGAGATGCCATGAACCGGTCAGCCGCGATGCTGCCTCGCGACGTGGATGAGTTTGCGCACGCTGGCGTGCCAAAAACCGCTTGCAACACCATTTCTTGCGCCCGCGTTGCCGACGCACCGGCAGCGCTTGAGTGTCGAATGACACAGATCATAAAGATCGAGGGTGAGGCCAACTACGTCGTTTTTGGCGAGGTCACCGGCGTGCACTTAGAGGACGATTGTGTGGTAAATGGCCGATTTGACGTGACAAAATACGTGCCGCTTTCCCGCATGGGGTACCGCGATTACACCGCCGTGCGCGCGGTTTTCGAAATGATGCGCCCCGACGATTGAACTGCGCCCGCACCGATCCAAGGGCCGGTTTTCGCAAGCAGCCTACTGTCAAGCAAGACTGAGTTTTGGGCGGCCGCTCTGGTTTTTCAAGCTTGTCTAAAATTAACGCCAAACCTCTGCCGAACTCTCAACACATTAAAACGGTACGCTCGCTGAGTATCACAGTCAGGTTATCATTTTAGTCTTGGTGAAAGACAACTTCCAACCAAAGGCAGAAGACATGTTAGATTCCGAACTACACACAGACGAAAAATTTCAATTCGACGTCGCCACGGGGATGAGCGAAGGACCAGGTGAGGCGCATAAGGCCTCTGTCCTTTCCAACTTCATTTTGGGCCGCAACCACGGGTTTGCCGTAATCGCAGAGGGCGTCGGCGGTCAGATTGATGCGCCTCTGGCCAGTTCATTCGCGACGACGGAGGTCTTTTCTTACCTCAAACTGCAAGAGAACGCCCTTGAGAACGGCAAGTACAGCACCACCTTTGTGCTTCAGCAAGCTGTGCGGTCCGCAAACAGCAAAATCGGCAACCACATCAAACAGCACAGAGCGTCCAGCGGCATGGGCACGGCCCTCTTGGTGCCGATGGTGCGCAACGACCGTCTGTTCTGGATTTCAGGGGGCAACGCGTTTCTCTACTTGCTGCGCGACGGCATGCTGCGCAAAATCAACAAGGACGGCGCGCTAGAGGACGCAGCGGGCGTTGAGCAAGAAGTGAGCGTGGACGCGCAAGTCAAGAACGGCGTCTCAAAAAAACGGGCACCGGTCAATGGCGACACGCTCAACGATCTTGATTGCCCGGATGCCGCCGTGCAGCTCAAATCAGGTGATATCCTCCTCGCAGGAACCGAAGGCATGCACGCCTTGCCCAATGAAAAGCTCGCCGCGTGCCTGATCGAAGGTGCGACTCACCGCAGCGTGGATATCGTCTCGTCCATCATTAAAGCGATGCAGTCGTCCAGCGCAGCAGACAAAGATACGGCCGGTTTCGTTGTCATAAAGGTCGCCACGACCGGGGTGCAGGACGGGGTGATTGACCTCGATCAGATGCCGGTCGTGGCGCAGGTTGCCGCTGAGACGCCCAAGGCCGATGCGCCGAAAGAACGCAAAGTGCGTTGGTATCGCGGGCAAAAGTACTACCAGGACTAAAGGGCGGTGATTGCGTCAGGAGGGTCAGGTTAACTCCACGCACACGGGCTTCACGCCGTGCAACAAATGTCTGGAACGGGTGTGTGCCCTCTTTAGGTCGCAGCCCGGAATGGGCGCGGCATTTTTGTTGGAAAACAGAGGGTGGGCGGTTTTGCGCCGGGCCCTTTAGTGCCCCCCTAAGATGCCGGTGCGCACGCGGTAGTTGACGGCGACCTCGTAATCGGGGTCGTCGTCGCTGTCGACCATGAGGTGCCCCGCTTTCTTGAGAAGCTGGTGACAGTCGCGGCTCAGATGCCGCAGCTCAAGGCGTTTGCCCGCACCATCGTACTTGCCTGCGATCGCCTCAATCGCCTGCAGGGCGGATTGGTCGACCACACGGCTGTCGACAAAATCGATCACGACCCGGCTGGGGTCGCGCGCGATGTCAAACAACTCGGTAAATCCATCGGATGAGCCGAAAAAGAGCGGCCCTTGGATCTGATAAACCTTGGCGCCCTCAGGTGTCGTGTAGATTTTGGCGCCGATGCGACGCGCGTTGTTCCACGCGTAAGCGAGCGCGGAGACGATCACGCCGACCACGACGGCGACGGCCAAATCCTCCAACACGGTGACCACGGTCACGAGCAGGATCACAAAGGCGTCGGTCAGCGGGACCTTGCGCAGGATCGTCAGGGAATTCCAAGCGAATGTGCCGATCACCACCATGAACATCACGCCAACAAGCGCGGCGAGCGGGATCTGCTCAATAAGCGGGGCACCAACGAGGATAAAGAGAAGCAAAAAGACCGCGGCAGCGATCCCCGCCACGCGGGTGCGGCCCCCCGATTTCACGTTGATCATGGACTGGCCGATCATCGCGCAGCCGCCCATGCCGCCAAAAAAACCAGTTACAGTGTTGGCGACGCCCTGGGCCACGCATTCTTGGCTGGCCCCGCCGCGGGTATTGGTCATATCGCCGACGAGGTTGAGCGTCAGAAGCGACTCGATCAGCCCGATGGCCGCCAAAATCACCGCATAGGGCAGGATGATGTAAAGCGTCTCCAGCGTGAACGGGGCGAGCGCGGTACCGTAAAGCCCGGTGCCCTCGCCAAAAGGATTGTGCGGCAGGGGAAAGCCACCCTCGATGGATGCCAGATCGCCCACGCGCGGGACTTCCATACCCGTGACAATCACCACAAGCGCGACAATTCCGATCCCTGCCAAGGGTGCGGGCACGGCCTTGGTGAGACGCGGCATGACCCAGATGATCGCCATTGTCGCCGCCACCAAACCAAGCATGAGATAAAGCGCTGTACCGGAGAGCCACTCCCCGCCCCCCATGCCGTGGCCTGTATCAACCATCGTGCCAGGCACTTTGAACTGACTGAGCTGCGCCAAGAAGATCACGATCGCCAGCCCGTTGACAAAGCCCAGCATCACAGGGTGCGGAACCAACCGGATGAATTTACCCCACTGCATCAGCCCCGCAAAGACTTGCAAAAACCCCATCAAAATGACCGTTGCAAAAAGGTACTCCGCCCCGTGTTGCGCCACCAGCGCCACCATCACAACGGCAAGCGCACCCGTGGCACCCGAAATCATGCCCGGCCGTCCACCGATGAGTGCCGTGATTAGACCCACTAGGAAGGCGGCATAAAGACCAACAAGCGGGTGCACGCCGGCGACAAAAGCAAAGGCCACCGCTTCAGGCACCAGCGCCAGCGCCACCGTGAGGCCAGAGAGCAGCTCAATGCGAAGACGCTCGCCCGTGACGCCATCCCCCGGCATCCAGCGCAAGTCGGTCACATCCAGATTTTCGGTAAAAGTATGAAGCAATGAGCGGGCCATGGGCTGGCTTTCTTTGGTGTTTTCAATTCGCGCGATACGCCGGAGGTGTGGCACCGAGCCCTGCAATCAAGGTCTTGGACACCGGAAAGCGCCCCTAACGCGGTATTCATCGGCATGCAAGCCCTATGGCCTTGACCCTCGGATAGGGGGTTTTCATGACGAAAAGGTCAATGCAGAGTGGCGGCGATACAATCACAGGGGATCAGATGAGCAGCACAACCATTGCCGTGATCGGCGGTTCGGGCATCTACGACATTGACGGGCTGGAAGACGCGAAATGGGTGACCGTGGAAAGCCCTTGGGGCACGCCGTCAGACGCGGTCCTCAGCGGACGCCTTGACGGCGTCGACATGCTTTTCCTGCCGCGCCATGGCCGCGGTCACGTGCATAGCCCGACCACTGTGCCCTACCGCGCCAATATTGACGCGCTCAAAAGGCTTGGGGCCACGGACGTGATCAGCGTCTCAGCCTGCGGATCCTTCAGAGACCAGATGGCACCGGGCGATTTTGTGATTGGAGACCAGTTCATCGACCGCACCTTTGCCCGCGAAAAGTCGTTCTTTGGCAGCGGTTGCGTCGCGCATGTAAGTGTCGCGCACCCCACTTGCCCCCGCTTGAGCGATGCCTGCGAAATCGCAGCGAAAGGCGCGGGCATCACGGTGCATCGCGGCGGCACCTATCTGGCGATGGAAGGACCACAGTTTTCCACATTGGCCGAATCGAAGATGTACCGAGAGAGTTGGGGAGCCGACGTCATTGGCATGACCAACATGCCGGAGGCGAAATTGGCGCGTGAGGCGGAGCTTTGTTACGCCTCTGTCGCAATGATCACCGACTATGACAGCTGGCACCCGGATCATGGCGAGGTTGATGTCACGGCAATCATTGCCACACTCATGGGAAATGCAGAAAAGGGACGCGCCCTTGTGGCCGCCCTTCCCGCACTCCTCGGGGCGGAACGCGCGCCCTGCCCCCATGGCTGTGACCGGGCCTTGGAATACGCCATCATCACGCAGCCGGACGCGCGCGATCAAGCTCTGCTGGCCAAACTTGATGCGGTGGCAGGGCGCGTGCTCTCCTCCTAGCCGCATCTCAAAGGGAGCGCGCGCGCCTGCTCAAGATCCATAAGCGCGCGCAGGTCCCGGCGAGAGATGGTGCCATTCACAAGCGTGCGCCCGACCACGAGAGCGGGCGTGCCGACAAATCCGAAGCTGCGGAACAGGACTGCGGCATCGCTGAGATGTCGCTGCGTTTTCCCGCTGTTCAGATCACGGGAGAATTGGGCGACGTCGAGCCCTTCGCTGCGCGCAAGATCTCGCAGATACGCGGGGTTGGGCACAAAGGTGGTGCGGATCAGCCGCGCGTGAAAAGCCTCATAGGCCCCCTGCGCCGCCGCTGCGCGCACCCCGCGTGCTGCGAATTCAGACGGCACGCACAAAAGAGGCACCTCATGGGGAATCACCCGGGCACGAGGATAACGTCCAGCTAGCGCGCGCACTTCCACGTCCAACACCCTGCAATACGGGCAAAAGAAATCCGAGAATATCGCGATCGCAAGGTCGCCGCCGCCTGTAGGCACGCCATGAAACGTGCGCTCGCAGACTTCGGCTTCGCTCAATTGAGCCGGAGTGCCGCTGGGCCCATCAAGTCCGGTCAGAAAAGCCCCGCTCGACAACCCATCGCAACGCGGCAGACGCCGGAACCCCGGCAGAGAGGGCACAGGCTCAAACTCAAAGGTTGGCACGGGCCAAAACCGCCAAGCAAGGCTGGCACCGCCTGCTGCTGCCAGTGCGCTTGCCGCGAGGCCAAGAACGGCGCGGCGTTTCATGCCCACCACCTTTGGGCCAAAGACAAGCTCGAAACAGGGTTTGACATCTTTCGGGCAATGCCTCTTTCATAACGCGACAGGGTTAAGCGGAGGTCTCCTAGCATGGCCGTTGATCTTTGGCTCGCCTTTGTGGCGGCCTCCACGGCATTGTTACTCATTCCCGGGCCAACGGTGCTGCTGGTGTTGAGTTACGCGCTCAGCAAAGGGCGTTCGGTGGCTGTCGCATCCGCTGCGGGCGTGGCTCTGGGAGATATCATCGCAATGAGCGCCTCATTGGCGGGTTTGGGCGCGCTGGTCCTGGCCTCGGCCACGCTTTTCACCGTGCTGAAATGGATCGGCGCGGTCTATCTCGTGTGGCTTGGTTTCCGGCTTATCCGCTCTGCCCCCGATGCTGGGCTCACCACGCCTGGGCAATCGGACATTCAAGCGCGGCAGGTGTTTGGCCATGCCACGACGGTGACCGCGCTCAACCCCAAATCCATTGCTTTCTTCATCGCCTTTGTGCCGCAGTTTGTCGACACCTCCGCGCCGCTGCTCCCCCAGTTCATCATTCTCACCGCAACTTTCGTGACGCTCGCCGCGTTGAACGCGCTGGCCTATGCCCTGCTGGCAGACCGCATGCGCGAGACGATCCGGCGGCCGGTCATTCTGACGTGGGTCACACGCGCAGGCGGCGCAGCGCTGATCACAATGGGCGTCTTGACCGCTGCCCTGCGCCGGGCTGCACCATGAAGAACGTTGCCGATTACATCCGAACAATCGTGGATTTCCCGCATGAGGGGATCATGTTTCGCGACGTGACAACCCTTTTTGCAGATCCGCGCGGGTTTCGCATGGCGATAGACCAGATGTTGCACCCCTACGCGGGGCTCGAGATCGACAAAGTGGTGGGGCTGGAGGCACGCGGCTTTATCTTGGGCGGTGCCATTGCGCATCAATTGAGCGTTGGCTTCGTGCCCATCCGCAAGAAGGGCAAACTCCCGGGGACGACGATCAGCCAGGAGTACACGCTGGAGTACGGCGAGGCGATTGTAGAAATCCATGACGACGCCATCGCGGCAGGCGAAAAGGTACTTGTGGTCGATGATCTTCTGGCCACAGGCGGCACGGCAGAGGCGGGGATCAAGCTCATCGAGCGCTTGGGCGGCGAAATTGTTTCGACCGCCTTTATCATCGACTTGCCAGATCTCGGCGGGCGCAAGCGGCTCGAAGCGATGGGCATGGAAGTGCACGCCCTCTGCGCATTTGAAGGGCTTTAGGCCACCGCACACAAGACCGCACACAAAAAAGGGCGCTGCCGCGCCCTTTTCCATTAAGCTGGAAGACCCTTACGACGGGCTGCGGGATTTGCGCATCCGCAGCGCGGCCACGCCGCCCAGGCCCAAGAGCATCAAAGGCAGCCCCGCAGGCAATGGGATCGGAGAAACCTCGCCCGTGACAATGATCCCGCGATTGTTGCCAAGGTCGTTTTCGATGTCGAACGTCCCCAAAGAAGACGTCGCGCCCCAGGCCAACAGCCTAAAGAACACGCTGCCCGTCACGTTTTTGAATGCGGTGAGGTCAACGAGCGCGGTTTGCGAACCGGAGTCCAAAACCGTTGGGTCGCTAAAGATCTCGCCTTGGTTTTGACCGTTGATGAAGAGATCAATCGCCAGGCTCGTAGGTCCAGTGCCTGACCGATCATAGTCAATCTCGAGCGCTGTCAAATCGTAGGGCGCGTTTGCGTCAATCGTCAGCCCCCAAAAGATGGCATTGTTGTTTGCCAACGCCGACGCCTTGTCGGTCCCCTCGTCCCAACCGCGCGAATTGAAGGTGTTCCCGCTGTTCTGGATCAATCCGATGCTGCGCCCCAAGTTGAAGCCGGTCACGCCTGCCGCCTCTTCGCTGGCTGCAACGCTTGAGCCATTCACACCGTCAAATGCAACCAAGGTCGCCGCCTGCGCAGAGGTTGCAAACCCCGCGACGATGGCGGCAGCCGCCAAAAAACTCTTCATAAGTCCCTCCAGGGCCTGTTAAATGAAGTCTCGGTTTTGTTGAAAAATTATGGTGATTTCAGGGCAAAAGCCCTCAATTCTTCTTCATTCTGATCGTTGTCGCGTCGATCAGGGATAGTTACGAAAAGCCAGCTTCATTGTTGCGCTGGACAAGCCAATGACCGCGGCAGCACCCGCTTCAGCGCAGGACTGCACCAGGGTTCATGATGCCTTGTGGATCAAGCGCCGCCTTGATTGCACGCATCGCCGAGAGCTTTGCGGGATCGCCGTAGTGCTCTAGGTCGTCGACCTTCATACGGCCGACCCCGTGCTCTGCACTAATGGAGCCACCCAGACGGTGCACCAGGTCGTGGATTACCCGCTTTATCGCTGGCCGCAGGTTTTCATGATCCGCGCGGCTGCGGCCGGGCTGCGGAAAGACGTTGTAGTGCAGGTTGCCATCGCCCACATGACCGAAGCAGTTGATCCGAAAATCGCCGAGGGTGGCGATGGCCTCGCTGCCTTTTGCGATGAACTCAGGGATCGCCCCGAGCGGCACGGAGATGTCATGGCTCGATACCGATCCCACGCGGCGGTTCGCTTCGGGCAGATGTTCGCGCACCGACCAAAATGCCGCCGCCTGCGCCGCGGTTTGAGCGATCAGCCCGTCCTGCACGACGCCTTTGGCTTGCGCGGCCACAAAGAGGGCTTCGACAGCCGCTCTCGGGTCAGCGCCCCGGCTCGTGCCGACTTCGAGCAGCACGCACCACTCAGGTGCCTGTTCGAAGGGCAGGCGCACGTCCGGCACGGTCTCGGCGAGAAAGTCAAACCCCTGGCGGTGCATCAGTTCAAAAGCGCTGATGGTCTCACCCAGGTGCCCCCCGGCCAAGGCCAGAAGGTCGAGCGCCGCACGCGCATCTGGAACGACCAATAGCGCGGTGGCCGTATCTGTGGGCTTTGGAAAGAGCCTGAGTGCCGCGGCGGTGATCACGCCCAGCGTGCCCTCGGAGCCGATGAGAAGGTGGCGCAGGTCATAGCCGGTGTTGTTTTTGCGCAATCGCGTCAACCCATGCCAGATTTGCCCGTCCGGCAGCACCGCCTCCAACCCCAGACAAAGATCGCGCGCATTGCCGTAGCGCAGCACACCCGTGCCGCCCGCGTTGGTCGCAAGGTTGCCGCCGATGCGCGCGGAACCTTCTGCTGCCAGTGACAAGGGAAAAAGCCGGTCAGCCGCATCCGCGGCCTTTTGAACATCGGCCAAAATCACGCCTGCCTCTGCAATAAGAACGTTCTCACCGGCAAAGACATCGCGCACCGCGTTCATCCGTTCCAGCGAGAGGATAATCGGTGTCGCATTCCCTTGCGCGGTTTGCCCACCCACGAGCCCAGTGCCGCCACCGTAGGGCACGATGGCCACCCGCGCCGCACCTGCATGGCGCACAATCGTCGCGACCTCCTCGACCCGGCGCGGGAGCGCAAGCACCCCGGCGTGCCCCGCGTAACGCCCGCGCGGCTCTTCCAGGTATCGCCCCTCCGGCGAGCGCAAGGTGTCGGTCGGAAGTTCATCCGCCAGGCGTTTGCAAAAAGCTCTATCGGCAGCATTGAGGGTCATAGGTCCGTCATGCGGCCCGACCGACGGGGATGCAAGACGCTATTCCGTCACATTCAGATAGGAGGGCCGCAGCACCATAATCGTTGGTTTTGACGGCAACCGGTCAAGGGACACGGTGAGGGAAGGACCCCCAACCTCAACAATCGAAAAATCGTCGCGCATGCCCAGCAAAAACTGGTCAAGCGCGTAGTCGGTAAACCAGTGCATCGGGATCACAATTGAAGAGCGCAAGCGTTTGAGCACCGCGATCATCGTGGGCAAATCGAGGGTAAAACCCCCGTCAACCGGGGCCATGACGACGTCGACGCGCCCCAGGGCGGCATATTGGCCGGGGTCCGGCGCATGATGCAGATGCCCCAAATGCCCGACGCACAGACCGGCCATTTCGAAGATAAAGATCGAATTGCCCTTGGGCTCGACCCCTGAGAACGGAGAGCGGATGTCGGTTGACACGTTGCGTACGAGGACCTCGCCAAGATCCACGCGATGCTCAATGCCTTCACCGAACGCCCCCCAACCGGGCAGGATGTTCGGAATGGCGGGATCGGGGTTCGCGGTCCAATGGCTTGAATGCGCGTGGTTCATCGTAACCACATCCGGGATGAAGGGCAGCGTGCCCGTAAACCCGGTGTAATCCGTGACCATATTCAGGCCACCGTGGCTGCGCAGGAGAAAAGAAGCATGTGCGATGTAGTGCAAAAACACCTCTTCGTGGGGCACCAACGGCAGGCTTGCAGGCGTGACATAGGTGATCCCCGGTGTCGCTTCGGCAAGCGCAATGCAGTGGCTCGGCGTCCGGTCTTGGGCCGCGCCAAAAGATGGCAAAAACAGAAGTGTAAGAACGAGAAGAACGCGCATGCAGCCCCCTTTCGGAGGAAGCTAGCACAGGATCTCAGCGCGGACAGGCGAAAGATCACCGGCGACAAAGAATCAACCGAGGAAGGATCGGTTTACGCTCAACAAGACGGCAGGACGCGGTAATCTCTCTTCAAATCTCATCTTTTGCGATCTGAAAGCCTAAAGACAAAAATTTGCATGCGCGCAGTATGTGGATAACTTCTGGCCGTTCTTTGAACGGAAACAAGTGCTTGATTGCCGGCCCTTTGACTTGTCCACAAAGCGGGCGAACATTGTGGGTTTCTCTGTGATTGACATAGCAATCGATGGTCGCATTCTCTCGGGTTGTGGGGAGAGACCGGTTTGGCCAGTCGCCCTCGGGATACCAGACACTGCCTCAACCCAGGAGAGTGATATGCCCGACTGTAGTATGACCGAAGAACCCGTTGCCAGCCAGATTGTGAACCTCGACCTCGACGCCATCCCGGGGTTTATCTTTCGCCAAACCGCTGACAAGACACTCTCTGTTACGATGGCCGAATTGAACCGTCAGGTTCTTTATGGCGGACCCGAAGAAAGAGAGGCCGCCCTCGACGCGCTCAACCGGTTGGGTTTCGTGCATCAGCCGCCCGCATAAGGCACCTCCCGCCCTCATCCCAATTTGGTGAGGGCCGCGGCACTATGCCCGTCTTAAGGTTGTAGGCGACTGTCCTCAGGCCCGCCGACCACAGCGCTAGCACGCGTCGGTTTTGCCCCTGCGGTCACTGCGCAGCGCGGCATAGAGCACATGGGTGCGCCAGCGCCCATCGATCTGTAGAAAGCTCTGAGCGACCCCCTCATACTTGAACCCAGTGGTTTCGAGAAGGCCGCGGGACGCGATGTTCTCCGGCAAACACGCGGCCTCTATCCGACTCAGATCCAAGCGCGTGAACGCTTGGTGCACCACTGCATTGATCGCCTCGCGCATATAGCCTTGGCGCGTGAAGCCCTCTCCAGTCCAATAGCCAATGGTGCCGGACTGCGCCGGACCGCGGCGGATGTTGTCCAGCGTGATCGCCCCCAATAGAGCGTCATCATCGCGCCGGATCAAAAAGAGCGGCAGGGCCGTGCCGCCGGAGATCGACCGCTGGGCCCAGTAGACACGGTTGGTAAAGGCTTTGCGTGTGAGGTGATCTTCCGCCCAGGAAGGCTCCCACTTGGTGAGAAAGGCGCGGCTCTTTTGTCGCAATGCCGACCAATCGCGAAAATCCGAATGCACCGGTTGCCTGAGGGTCAACCGCTCTGTCTCGATCCTCAGTTTCCGTTTGAAAGGCAGCATTAGGCGGCGCGGCGCGCCTCGAGCGCATCAAGGCCGGGCGCCCCTTCTACAGGTCCATAGAGCGCTAAGGCCGCGGGGGCATTTGCAGCCATCTTTTCAGCCAGATCGCGCACGTCTCCAGTGGTCACCGCATCGATCATTTCAATCGTCTCGGACAGCGCGGGAACGCGGTCCCAGATTTGGATCAACCGGGCGAGCCGCTCAGCGCGGTTTGACGGGCTTTCCAACCCCATGAGAAGCCCGGCCTTCATCTGCGCGCGGGCACGCGCGACTTCTGCGGGCGTCAAATCGCTGGCGGCGCGTTTCATCTCGTCAATTGTCAACATCGCGAGTTCAGAAAGCTGCCCTGCGGACGTCCCGGCATAGAGGGTCATCATGCCAGTGTCGGCATAGGCTCCGGCTTGCGCGAAGATCGTGTAGCACAGCCCCCTGTTTTCGCGAATTTCTTGAAAGAGCCGTGAGGACATGCCGCCGCCTAGGGCGCTGGCATAGATCTGAGCCACATAGATGTCATCAGCGCGGTAGCCTGGGCTTTCAAAACCCATCGCAAAATGGGCCTGCTCTAACGTCTTTACCTGCCGCATCTCGCCACCGCGAAAGCGGGCGCTTTGCACTTCGACGGCCGGTTTACCCGGCATATCGCCAAAGAGTTCTCCTGCCAGTTTCACGATCTTGTCGTGATCCACCGCGCCCGCCGCGGCCAAGATCATTTGGTCAGGGCCGTAGTGCCGACCAATAAAGCCTTGCAGATCGGACTGGCGGAAGGCCGAGACACGCTCCGCCGGGCCCAAGATCGAGCGCCCAAGTGGTTGGTCGGGATAGGCGCGCTCTTGCAGCCAGTCAAAGATCACATCGTCGGGCGTATCGAGCGCTTGACCGATCTCTTGTAAGATCACGCTGCGTTCGACTTCGATCTCGCGCGGGTCAAGCACCGGATTGCGCAAAATGTCGGCGATGACATCCAGACCCAGCGCCACGTCATTCTCCAAAACCCGGACGTAGTAGGCAGTCACCTCGCGGCTGGTGTAGGCATTGATATAGCCACCGACATCCTCAATGGCCTCCGCGATCTGCAATGCGCTGCGCTTTGACGTGCCCTTGAAGGCCATGTGTTCCAGAAAATGCGCGATCCCATTCGTCTCGGGCGTTTCATGCCGCCCCCCTGCCGCCACCCAGACGCCAATCGAGGCGGACGCGAGCCCTGGCATATGTTCGGTGACGATGCGAAAGCCATTGTCGAGGCGGTGCTCTTGCGTGCTCATAAGTCGGTGGCCTCCAGAATATGCGCCTTCATGGCTTCTAAATCGTTTGGGATGCGGGTCAAACGCTCGTCCCGCTCAAAGAGATCCGCCATCCGCGGCGGCAACGCTGGGCGGTGGCCGGTCGCCGCCTCAACAGCAGCCGGAAACTTGGCGGGGTGGGCCGTCGCAAGCGTGATCATTGGGGTGGCCTCATCGCGCCGCTCTTCGGCCACTTTGACGCCGACGGCTGAATGCGGACACAAAAGTTCGCCCGTGTGGGCAAGGGCGCTTTTGATCTCAGCGCTGGTCTCCGCCTCCGTCGCGCGGCCCGAGCTGTAGGTTTCTTGCAAGACCTGCAGCGCTCCCTGGCTCACATCAAACCCGCCCTCTGCCAGTTCAGCCATCAATTGAGCCACCGCACGCCCATCGCGCCCATAGGCGTCAAAAAGAGCGCGTTCGAAATTTGAGCTCACTTGAATGTCCATAGACGGGCTGATCGTGGCGTGCACTTTGTCCTTGTGATACCCATGTCCGCGCAGACAGCGGTCAAGGATATCGTTTTGGTTCGTTGCAACCACCAGGTCTTTGATCGGAAGCCCCATGCGCTTCGCGATGTATCCGGCAAAGATGTCGCCGAAATTGCCTGTGGGCACAGTAAAGCTCACCTCCCGTTCGGGCGCACCGAGGCTCACGGCGGATGAGAAGTAGTACACCACCTGTGCCAGCACGCGCCCCCAATTGATGGAGTTCACGCCCGCCAACTTGACCCTGTCGCGAAAGGCGAAATCGTTGAACATGTCTTTGAGCCGGGCCTGACAGGCGTCAAAGTCGCCGTCGACGGCGAGCGCGCGCACATTGGCTTCTACCGGGGTTGTCATTTGGCGGCGCTGGACATCGCTCACGCGGCCATGTGGGTAAAGAATGAAGACATCCACGTTCTCCAAACCGCGGAAAGCTTCAATCGCCGCCGATCCCGTATCGCCGGAGGTCGCGCCTACAATGGTGACCCGGTCCTGCTTACGGCCAAGGGCCAGTTGGAACATCTGCCCGATGAGCTGCATGGCAAAGTCTTTGAAGGCGAGCGTCGGCCCGTGAAAGAGCTCCAACAGAAAGTGATTTGCGCCAAGCTGCACCAGGGGCGCGCGGGCGGCATGGCCAAAGCTGGCATAGGCTTTTTCGATAAGCCCGCGAAACTCGGCATCGGTGAAAGTGTCGCCGATAAAGGGTCGCATGACGGTAAAGGCGACCTCCTCGTAGCTTTGACCACGCATCGCGGTCATCTGCTCTGCCGTGATTTGGCGAATGTCTTCTGGTACGTAGAGCCCGCCATCACGCGCGAGACCCGTCAGCATCGCCTCTTCAAAGCTGAGCACGGGCGCATCGCCCCGCGTTGAGATATAGCGCATCAGGGTTTGCTTTCCGCAGGGTGCCCGCCGCGGCGGCGCAACAAGAACAACAAAGACATGACCAACCAGATCGCCGCCAACGAAAACCAAGTGATGGCGTACTGGAGGTGGTTGTTGGGGATCCGAGACGTATCGACAGGCAGCGGTGTCACATTGGGCTCAGGCGGGGTGATCTCGTTGGCAACGATCAGCAGCGGCTCTGTCGAAAGCGCTCGCGCCATCGCCACCACATCGCGGGCGAACCAGATATTGCCTTGCGTATCCGGCGCGGGTGTGAAGCTGTCGGTCTCTTGCGGCCATTGCAGATTGCCGGTGATTGACAGGCCAGCGCTCGAATGCGCAGGGACTGGCAGATCGGTGGGTAGAAAACCGCGGTCCACCAAAACCCGCCGTCCCTCGCCTTCAAAGGCGGTGATCAACCGGTAACCCGCACCGATATCCTTTTGTGAGACCAGCACGCGGAGTGTATCGCCGGAAAAATCGCCCTCAATGGCCACCGGCAGATAATTGTCGGCTGCGGTGTCCGGGGAGGCAGGCACTGCCACCGGTGCCGCACCAATCCGGGCGTTGATGTCAGCGAGCACGCCTTCTTTCCACGCCAATCGCTGGAGCTGCCAAACACCGAGGGCGACTAAGATCGCCGCTCCACCAAGGCCAACCAGGATCAGAAAAAGCGCGCGGTTCATGATGTTTCAAGCCACAAAGAAATAGCGCGCGACCGAGCGGCGAGCGCGCTCGATCTTTTCCAAGATTAGGGCCTAAAGTGCAACCCCTATGCCCTATGAGGGGACGCCCCAGATGTAGACGGCGAAAAACAGAAAAAGCCAGACCACATCGACAAAGTGCCAGTACCAGGCCGCGGCCTCGAATCCCAGGTGCTGCTCGGGGGTGAAATGGCCTGCCATCGCGCGGAACAAACACACAGCGAGGAAAATCGTGCCGATGATCACGTGAAAACCGTGGAAACCTGTCGCCATGAAAAAGTTTGAAAAGAACTTATCCCCGCCGAACTCCCACCCTTTGTACAAAAGGTAAGAATACTCATAAGCTTGCAGGGCCGTGAACACCACACCGAAGACAATGGCAAGCGCAAGACCGTTGATCAGGTCTTTGCGGTTGTTCTCATGTACCAATGCGTGGTGCGCCCAGGTCACCGCGCAGCCAGACAAGAGCAAGATGAGTGTATTGATCAGCGGCAGGTGAAAGGCATCCACCTGATAGATTTCTGGCGGGATATACTCAGACCCGGTGTATTCATCCATCGGGTAGATGGCGTGCTTGAAAAAAGACCAGAACCACGCCGCAAAAAACATCACCTCTGACATGATGAACAGGATCACGCCATAGCGCAGACCGATGCGCACAACCGGCGTGTGATCACCCACTTGGTTTTCAAGCACTGTCTCGCGCCACCAGCCGAACATCACATAGAGGACCGCGGTGAACCCAATCAAGAACAGCCAGGGGCCTTGCAGCACAGGCGGGTTCTCAAAGATGATGCCCAGCACGGTCATGCCGCCAGACTTTGTTGACATCCAAGCGACCGCGCCAAAAAGCATCAAAAAACCGCCGATCGACGCAAGGAACGGCCAGGTCGACGGCGCGAGGATGTGAAAATCATGGTTCTTGGCATGTGCCATGGCGCGGGCCTCTTGTTAGTTCACGTCTGTTTTAGCTGCCTCATCAAGGGCCGCATAGCCCTCCGGCAGGTCAATTTCATAGAACGTGTACGAAAGTGTTATGGTGTGCACGTATTGACCGTCCCTGTCAGTGACGATCTCCGGGTCGACAAAAAAGCTCACCGGCATCTGGACCGTTTCACCCGGTGCGAGCACCTGTTCTTGAAAGCAAAAGCAATCGATCTTGTCGAAAAAAGCACCCGCGGTGTAGGGCGTGACGTTGTAACTGGCTTGCCCCGCGATGGGTCGGTTCGTTGGGTTGTGCGCCTCATAGAAGGCCAGCGCCATTTCGCCAATGCGCACTTCCATTTCCCGCACGACAGGCTTGAACTCCCATGCCATATGATTGTTCAGCGTGCCATCAAAACGCACTTTGATGGTCTGATCCAAGATCTCGTCGGAAGCCACGTCAACCTGGCCCGGCACACCGCCGAAACCCGTCACGCGGCAAAACCAGTCGTAAAACGGCACTGACGCCCAGGCCAAACCGCCCATGAACACGACCAGGGACACTGTCTGGACAACTGTTTTTGCAGGACCTGAAAGTGCCATCAGTTTGACCCTCCCGCTGTTGCCGGGGCGGTTGCAGTGCCTGGCGCGCGCGCGAAATCCGTTTCGGATACTTTCACGAAGGTCAGGAGCATGATCAGCAGCACAAAACCAGCGAGCATCAGGCCAATGCCCACGTTTCGCCCTTTGCGTCTGCCATGTAATTCGTGTTCTACGCGCAGTGCCATTACCAACCTCCGAGCCCAAATGGTCGCAGTGTCGCTTCCACCAAGATAGCGCCGAAGTGCAGAAAAAGGTAGTAAAGCGACAACCTAAAAAAGCGCCTCTCAACCAGATAATCGTCCTTTTCGGCCGCAGTCTCATCGCGCCGCCAAATGCGCACCGCACCCTGCAGAAACAAAACATTGAGCAGAAGTGCGCACACCAGGTAGGTCGGGCCGCCAATCGCGGTGAACCCCGTGCCGATTGCCAGAGCGGCAAGCAAAACAGTATAGATCAGAATGTGCGCGCGGGTGGCAGGCCGCCCGTGGGTGACGGTGAGCATGGGCACATTGGCGTCGTCATAGTCGGACCGCATGAACAAAGCCAATGCCCAAAAGTGCGGCGGCGTCCAGATGAAAATCAGCGCGAACATAAGCCAGGGCTCAATCGACATGCCCCCGGTTGCGATAATCCAGCCGATCACAGGCGGAAAGGCACCCGCCGCACCGCCGATTACGATGTTCTGGGGCGTGGCGCGCTTGAGCCACATCGAATAGATCACGACGTAAAAGAAAATGGTGAAGAGCAGCAGACCCGCGGCCATCAGATTGGCGCTCAAAGCGAGCATCATGACGGCGAGGCCAGAGAGCGCGACACCAAGTGCCAGCGCTTCCTGCGCACCCACCTTGCCAGCGGGAATTGGACGGCCCGCCGTCCGCTTCATCACGGCGTCGATATCCGCATCCCACCACATGTTCAAAGCGCCTGACGCACCAGCACCGATGGCGACAAACAGGATAGAAGCGAAACCGATAACCGGATGCACCCCTTGAGGCGCTGCCAGCATCCCGACAAGCGCCGTAAAGACGACCAATTGCATGACCCGTGGCTTGAGCAGGGCAAAGTAGTCGCCAAGTTCGGCTTCTGGCTCAAGTGTCCTTGCGCTGGTGATTTCCGTCATGGGCGTCCCTTCGGTTTTCCTGGGTGAGCCTAAAGTATGCGCATCTGACGCAAGCCAAATCCGCATGCCATGGGTCTAGTGGGAGGCGACCTGAGTGCTCGGCGAGATCCCAGCGTATTCTGCGCGCGCAGCTTCGAGCCAATCGGCATACACCTCTTCCGACACGACCTTCACCGTTATCGGCATGTAGGCATGCGCCTGCCCGCAAAGTTCCGAGCACTGGCCGAAGTAGATCCCTTCGCGCTCAGGCTTGAACCAAAGCTCTGCCAGGCGTCCAGGTACGCCGTCTTGCTTCACCCCAAACGCAGGGATTGTCCAAGAGTGGATGACGTCGGCCGCCGTAACTTGCATGACAATCGTCTTATTGACGGGCACAACGACCGCCGTGTCGGTGGCAAGAAGCCACGCATCGCGGCTATATCCCGCCTCTTCCAGCTTTTCGATCATGCGCGGGCCAAGAGCGTTTGCAATTGCACCAGCGGCTTCATCCTCTGCCGTCAACGTCGCGGGTGCGCCGATCATGTAGCTGTCAAAGGTGAACCCTTCGTCGACATACTCATAGCCCCACCACCATTGATAACCGGTGACTTTGATCACAACGTCTCCAGGCGGTATCTCCTGCTGCCGAAAAAGAATTGGCAAGGAATAGGCACCGATAAGCACCAAGATCAAAATGGGGCCTACCGTCCAAGCCACCTCAACCGGTGTGTGGTGCGTGAAAGAGGCCGGCTCAGGATTGCGCCGCTCGTTAAACCGGTAGATGCACCAGCCCAAGAGCCCCGTCACGAAAACAACGATGACCGTGATGATCACGAGGATCAACCAATCGAGGTCGTGGATATCTTGAGCCAGTCTGGTGACGGCGGGCTGGAACCCGGTCTCCCTGTCGACGGGCTTACCGATCACGTCCAACCCCTCGATCCGCAGTTGGTCTTGGCCGAAAGCAGGCAAAGCCGATAGGCTTGCAAAGATCGCGGTAAGAGAGCAGAGATTTTTCATGGTTGTCCCAGGCTTGTGGCTTATGTTGGCTACGACAGTCATCTGCGAGCGGCTGGCGACCCCGCACAGATTTCTGCCAGTAGGTTAGAACCACATTCTGGCCAGGAGATAAAGAGATCTGATTGCGTCAAACAGACGCGAAAACGCTTTTGTGCCTGAATTTATGGAGAAGTTTCATGAGCCAAGCCCCTTTCGCCCCGTTTGAGACAACCCTTGACCGTGAGGCAGCGCTTGCCATCCTACGGCATGCAGTGGCAGGCGCGGACGACGGTGAGCTCTTTTTAGAGCGTCGGCGGTCTGAGGGCCTTTTCTATGATGATGGTCGGCTCAAGACGGCCAGCTACGATGCCGCTGAAGGATTTGGTTTGCGTGCCGTACGCGGAGAGGTCGCCGGATACGCCCATGCCACCGAACTCACCGAGGCGGCGCTCAAGCGTGCCAGTGAAACAGCGCGCTTGGCGGTTGGCGCGGGGGGCGGCACTTGGGCGGATGCACCCGAAGGCACCAATAAAAAGATCTACACCGATCAAGATCCGATTGAAGGTGCCACTTTTCCTGTAAAAGTGGATACGTTGAAAGAGATCGACGCCTTCGCACGGGGGCTTGATCCCCGCGTCGTGCAGGTGTCTGCGAACATCGCGGCGAGCCTGCAAGAGGTCGAAATCCTGCGTCCTGAGGGCACATCCGTGCGCGACGTGCGCCCGATGACCCGCGTGAACGTCTCCGTCATCGTCGAAAAAGACGGTCGGCGCGAAAGCGGCACCTGCGGGGGAGGCGGCCGGGTTGGCCTTGACGGGCTTCTTGATCCCGCAGATTGGCAAGCCAAGACTCGCGAGGCACTGCGCATTGCTGTCGTGAATTTGGAAGCCGTGCCAGCACCCGCCGGCGTGATGGACGTGGTGTTGGGCCCCGGTTGGCCGGGCATTTTGCTGCATGAAGCCATCGGTCACGGGCTTGAAGGGGATTTTAACCGCAAAGGCAGCTCTGCTTTTGCGGGCCTCATGGGTGATCGCATTGCCGCAAAGGGCGTCACAGTGCTTGACGATGGGACCATCCCAGACAGACGCGGCTCTATATCCGTCGACGATGAGGGCACGCCCTCTGCCAAAAATGTCCTGATCGAGGATGGCGTGCTCGTCGGATACATGCAGGACCGTCAAAATGCGCGGCTGATGGGCACCAAGAGCACGGGGAACGGCAGACGCCAGTCCTTTGCCCATATCCCCATGCCGCGCATGACCAACACGTACATGCTGGGCGGTGAAGTCGCCCCCGGCGACATCGTCTCGGATCTCCAAGATGGGATCTATGCGGTGGGTTTTGGCGGCGGCCAAGTGGACATCACCAACGGCAAGTTCGTGTTTTCCTGCACCGAGGCCTACCGCGTCGAAAAGGGCAAAGTAGGCGCACCGGTCAAAGGGGCAACGCTCATTGGCGACGGCGCTACCGCGCTAAAACACATTCGGGCAATCGGCAATGATCCGACGCTTGATCCCGGGATGGGAAACTGCGGCAAGCAAGGGCAGTGGGTGCCTGTGGGTGTTGGACAACCCACTTTAATGATTGGCGGTCTAACGGTGGGTGGCTCTGCCGCGTAACGCTACAAAAGCAATATATCGCATGTACTTAGCGGTATCTGCGCTCCGGATAAACGGTGCGCGCGGTGGCGTAAAGAAGTGTTAGGACAAAACACTGCCGTATTGACCCGATTTTGTTCACTTCTCGTTAACCACCCGGATCTATACCTGATTCCAGTAACGGACGGAGTACGGGATGACTGACAAGGAGCTTGATCCTTCTTCCACTCACCCCCCACTCCCACCCACCCCGGAAGACGAACAGTTTGCCCGTCTCCGTCTGTTGCGCTCGCACCGGGTCTGCATAACGACGTACAAACGACTGCTGACTGAACACGGTTCTGCGCAGAATGCGCTGGCCGCGCTGCCTGAGGTGGCGCGTGCCGCGGGCGTTTCAAACTACAGGATTTGTCCTGAAGGGGTGATTTGGGCAGAACTTAAGATCGCCAAATCCCTCAATGCGCGGCTGATCGCTTTGGGCGAGGCCAACTATCCCGCTTCACTTTCAGAGATTGCTGACGCCCCGCCGTTTCTTTGGGCCATCGGCGACGCCGCCCTGCTCGCGCGCCCCTTGGTCTCTCTGGTCGGCGCGCGCAACGCCTCCTCCCTGGGAACGCGCATGGCAAAGAGTTTGGCGCGAGAGTTAGGGCAGGCAGGCTACACCGTTGTTTCAGGGCTGGCGCGGGGTGTCGATGCAGCCGCGCATCTGGCCTCTTTGGATACAGGGACGATCGCTGTGCAGGCTGGTGGCGTTGATGTCGTGTACCCGGCTGAGAACGCAGAACTTGCGGAGAAAATCGCGACCAGCGGTTTGCGCCTTTCCGAACACCCCATGGGCATGCAGCCCAAAGCGCGGCACTTTCCCGCGCGCAATCGCATCATTTCAGGGTTAAGCCGTGCCACCATCGTTGTCGAGGCGGCTGCCAAGTCTGGCAGCCTCATCACCGCGCGCGATGCGTTGGATCAAGGGCGTGACGTGCTGGCGGTGCCAGGCCACCCCTTCGATGCGAGAGCCGCCGGATGCAACATCCTACTGCGGGACGGCGCGACCCTCGTTCGGAACGCAGATGACGTGATAGAAGCGCTCATGGCGCAAGCTGCTGGTCAGCCACCGCCGCCCGCCCAACCCGTCCTTATGCCAGCGCAGCAACGCCCAGGATCTGCGCTGAAAGAGATTGCCGCGCTCCACCGTAAGATCCTGGCCCGGCTCGGCCCCTCCCCCATTGCAGAAGATCAATTGATCCGGGATCTCCAGGCACCGGCAAATCAGGTTGCGCCTGCACTCGTTGATCTTGAGCTTGATGGACATATCGCGCGCCGGCCCGGCGGTCTTCTGAGCAAGGTTAGTTAGCTTCCGTCGGTACACGTCCAACGCGAGAGCAGCGGCCTGGACCCAAGATGTGGGATATCCAACGGGCGTTCAGACCCGCACACCAATCAAGCTTATCTCAGTCAAATCGACAACGCGCATGCATTGACAAGCTGGCACCCGGTCCCACATGACACAGCGCGGGTCTACACCCACTACTTAAAGCAAGGTCCATTCTTCTATGCCCGTTGTCGTTGTCGAATCCCCTGCCAAGGCGAAGACGATAAACAAATACTTGGGTGACACGTATACCGTGCTCGCCTCTTACGGGCATGTGCGCGACCTGCCGCCAAAGGACGGCTCGGTCAATCCTGACGATGACTTCAGCATGACCTGGGAAGTGGCCAGCGACAGCAAAAAACACGTCAAGGCCATCGCAGACGCGCTTGCTGAAGACAACGAACTCGTTCTCGCAACTGACCCCGACCGCGAAGGCGAAGCCATCAGCTGGCACCTGCAAGAAGCACTCACAAAACGCCGATCAATTAAGAAAGACACGCCAGTAAGCCGCGTGGTTTTCAACCAGATCACAAAGAAAGCCGTGACCGAGGCGATGGAAAATCCGCGCCAGGTCGACATGCCCCTGGTCGAAGCCTACCTCGCCCGGCGCGCCCTGGACTATCTGGTGGGCTTCAATCTCTCTCCCGTTCTTTGGCGAAAACTGCCCGGCGCGAAGTCGGCAGGGCGCGTGCAATCTGTGACGCTGCGCATCATCGTTGAGCGGGAAATGGAGATCGAAGCCTTCCGGCCGCGAGAATACTGGTCGGTCAAGGCGCTGCTTGCCACGCAACGAGATCAGGAGTTCGAGGCGCGCTTGACAACGCTTGCGGGCAAGAAGCTCGACAAGTTCGACCTTGGTGATGAAACACAAGCCGAACTTGCCGTGGCGGCCATCACCTCGCGCGATCTCCATGTTACCTCGGTGGAAGCCAAGCCCGCCACCCGCAATCCGTCCGCCCCCTTCATGACCTCAACCTTGCAGCAAGAAGCCTCGCGCAAGTTCGGCATGGGTGCCCGCGCTACGATGTCGACCGCGCAGCGGCTCTATGAGGCGGGGCACATTACCTATATGCGCACCGACGGCATTGATATGGCGCCTGAGGCGGTAATCATGGCCCGCGATGCGATCTCAGCCCGATACGGCCCGGACTACGTGCCGGGTGAGCCGCGGATCTACAAGAATAAGGCCAAAAACGCGCAAGAGGCGCACGAGTGCATCCGGCCGACGGACATGGCGAAGGACGCCTCCGCTCTGCGGTTGGAAGCCGATCAAGCAAAGCTCTACGATCTGATTTGGAAGCGTACCTTGGCCTGTCAGATGGCCTCGGCCAAATTGGAGCGCACGACCGTTGAGATCGGCAGTGCCGATGGCCAGGTGGGCCTGCGCGCAAGTGGTCAGGTCGTTCTCTTTGACGGGTTTTTGCGGGTCTACGAAGAAGGCCGGGACGACGTCGTGGATGAAGACGACAAGCGACTGCCACAGATGAATGAGGGCGAACCGAGCGAGAAGCGCCGCGTCACGCCAGAGCAGCACTTTACGCAACCCCCGCCGCGATACACCGAGGCCACTCTGGTGAAGCGGATGGAAGAACTTGGGATCGGTCGGCCCTCCACCTACGCCAGCATTGTGACCACCATCCAGGACCGTGGCTATGTCAGGCGCGATGGTCAGCGCCTGATCCCCGAAGACAAAGGCCGCCTCGTTACCGCGTTCTTGGAAAACTACTTTCGCAAATACATTGGCTACGGTTTTACGGCGGATCTAGAAGACCAACTGGATCAAGTCTCCGCCGCGGATGCAGATTACAAAGACGTGCTTGGCCAGTTTTGGCGCGATTTCTCCGCTGCCATCGCGGAAACCTCTGACCTGCGCATCACCGAAGTGTTGGAGAAGATCAATGAGGTTTTAGAGCCTCACCTCTTCCCGCCCACCGAGGACGGCGGCGACCCAAGGCTCTGCCCGAACTGCGGCGCGGGCCGCTTGTCGATGCGCACGGCGCGTTCCGGGGGCGCGTTCATTGGCTGCTCAAACTATCCCGAATGTCGCTACACACGCCCCTTCGGACCGCCCGATCCCGAGGCAGAGGCGTCCGCCATCCCGCCCGACGGCAAGCTCTTGGGCAGTGACCAGGGGGAGGAGATCCGCGTTTTCAAAGGGCGTTTCGGTCCCTACGTGCAGCGCGGAGCGGCCACCGAAGAGGTGCCAAAGCCGCCGCGCCAATCGGTTCCTAAGGATTGGCCGCCAGAAGACCTGGAGCTTGACCGTGCGGTCATGTTGTTGAGCCTACCGCGCCCGATCGGGCCGCACCCCGAGGATGGGGTGATGGTCTGGGCCAACATCGGGCGTTACGGACCGTACCTGAAGCACGCAGAATCAACCTCGGACCGGGGTGGTACCAACGCGAATCTTGAAGGTTTGGATGAGGTTTGGACCGTTGGGATGAACCGCGCCGTGCAGCTTTTGGCGGAAAAGAAAGCCAGCCGCGGCGGGCGTGGCCAAGCGGCCCCACCGCTGCGTGAGCTGGGCGAACATCCCGAAGTCGGCGGGCCGGTCAATGTGATGAAGGGCAAATACGGCCCTTACGTAAAATGGGAAAAGATCAACGCGACGATTCCGGATACGATCGATCCTGAAGAGTTGACCATGGCGCAGGCCGTGCATCTGATCGACGAACGCGCTGCCAAATCAGGCAAGAAGGTCGCGCCGAAAAAGAAGGCCGCTCCGAAAAAGAAAACCGCCAAAAAATCGTCTACCAAGAAAGCGCCTGCTAAGAAAACAGTCGCCAAAGAGGCGTAAACGTGCTGCGCCGAACCGTTTGACTTCACCGCCCTGCAGCGTAAAACCCAAAATCGATGACGCAGAACGCGAGGGAGCTTTACGGTGCAGAAAATCTATGGATCGGCGGCGGAGGCGCTCGACGGCGTGCTCTCGGACGGCATGTTGATCGCGGCGGGCGGTTTCGGGCTTTGCGGCATTCCTGAGCTTCTTTTGCAAGCAATCCGCGACAGTGGCGCGAAAAACCTGACCTTTGCCTCCAACAACGCAGGGGTTGACGATTTTGGCATCGGAATCCTGCTTCAATCGCGTCAGGTTAAAAAGATGATCAGTTCCTACGTGGGCGAGAACGCGGAGTTTATGCGCCAATACCTTTCAGGTGAGTTGGAACTTGAGTTTAACCCGCAGGGCACCTTGGCAGAAAGGATGCGTGCCGCTGGCTGCGGCATTCCTGGGTTCTACACCAAGACGGGCGTTGGAACGGTGATTGCCGAGGGCAAAGAAGTCAAAGAGTTCGACGGCGAAGAGTACATTCTGGAGCGCGGGATTTTTGCTGATCTCTCCATCGTGAAAGCTTGGAAGGCTGATGAGACGGGCAATCTTGTGTTCCGCAAAACCGCGCGGAACTTTAACCCGCCCGCTGCCATGTGCGGCAAGGTCTGCGTGGTAGAGGTGGAAGAGATCGTACCGACCGGCAGCCTAGATCCCGATAACATCCACTTGCCGGGGATCTATGTGCACCGGATGATCCAAGGAGAGCACGAAAAACGGATCGAACAGCGCACGACGCGCAAACGCGAGGAGGCTTGAAAGATGGCTTGGGACCGCAATCAGATGGCCGCGCGCGCCGCGCAGGAGTTGGAAGACGGAATGTATGTGAACCTCGGGATCGGGATCCCTACGTTGGTCGCAAATTACGTCGGCGACAAAGACATCACGCTTCAGTCCGAGAATGGGATGCTGGGCATGGGCCCGTTTCCCTATGAGGGGGATGAAGATCCCGATCTCATCAACGCCGGCAAACAGACCATCACTGAGCTTGACCGCACCGCGTATTTTGATTCGGCCACGTCGTTTGGCATGATCCGCGGCGGAAAGATCGCCGCGGCCATCCTCGGCGCGATGGAGGTGGCCGAAAATGGCGATCTTGCGAATTGGATGATCCCCGGCAAGCTCGTCAAAGGTATGGGCGGGGCGATGGATCTCGTCGCGGGTGTCGGACGGGTGATTGTAGTGATGGATCACACCAACAAACATGGCGACAGCAAACTGCTAAAAGAGTGCACGCTTCCGCTCACGGGCAAAGGCGTGGTCGACCGGATCATCACCAATTTGGGCGTGCTTGATGTAGTTGATGGTGGTTTGCGCATTGTGGAGTGCGCGGAGGGCGTGAGTGACGCGGAGCTTCGTGCGGCAACCGAAGCGAGCATCGTCGCCTAGACGAAGCCCCGCGGTCAATTCATCGCCGCGAAAACGCAGCCGTCGCTGATCAATTGCGGCGGCGTCCGGCAAAGCCCTTTTGCAACGCTGAATGCGGCCAGCACTTTTGGCACATAATCGCGCGTTTCCGCGTAAGGTGGCACGCCGTCGTGCCTGCGCACAGCCCCCTCGCCCGCGTTGTACCCGGCCAACACGAGGATTGGATCTTGGTCAAAGGCCTCCATCAGCCAGTCGAGATACGCAACGCCTCCGGCTATATTGGCAGCGGGGGAAAAGCTGTCTTCTACCCCAAAGCGCGCGGCGGTTGCGGGCATGAGCTGCATCAGTCCCTGCGCTCCCGCGGAGCTCTGCGCGTCGGCGCGCCCAGACGATTCGACTGAGATAACAGCCAGCACAAGGGCAGGCGAGACATTCGTTCCCACCGTGGAGCGCAAAATATCGACACCGTTGACCTTCGCGATGTCTTGCAGATGTTGCAGGCGCGGCGCAGGCAAGCGGCCCGGCACCTCGGCCATGGCCAGGAGCGCCTTATCAAGCCTGCCCGGGCCCGAGGACGCGGCCGTGGGTGAAACGGCATTCCAAAACCACTCATATCGCCCCAGCGGCTCTTCCAGAGGTGCCGGTGCCTCTGGTTCTGCGGGCGAAGGGCGTTGCGCCACGGTCGGGTCAATCTGGATGGTGATCAGCTTTTTCGTGCCAGCGGCGGGCGGCTTAACCCGCTTGGCGGAAAACTCTGGAAAGGGTTGCTGCGCGTGAACCGAGCTCAACGTTGCAAACATCGCAACGCTCGCAATCAAGTACACGGTCCATAGACGCATGAGAAGAGGCCTGCAAATCACTGCTTGTTTTTTAGAAGCTTTTCACACAGTCCGCGCGCGTTAACCAGTAATTCCTTGCCGCAAACGTGGCGATTTTGCCATATTTGACGTGTGCTCAGATACTTAGCTATGCCCTTCCAAATCTTTAGAAGTCATTAATTCATAGATTTCAGCACCTTACTTACTCTGAGGTAAATTTATCAAGCTGAAGCCAAAAAGTCACATTTGACGCCCAATTCACGCCCCATTCACCCGGCTATATAACCCCATACCAAGCCACAACGGTCCTGACTGAGAGAAACAGGGCCAGCCAAAGACGGCGCGGTTATTTTTAACTGATGATCCTTGGAGGGACATACCATGATGAACTTTATCAAGAACTTCCGCAAAGACGAAGACGGTGCGGTTACTGTTGACTGGGTCGTGCTGACAGCGGCCGTTGTTGGCCTGGCTGTCGCCGCGTACAACGCAATCGAAGACGGTTCGTCTTCCTTGACCTCAAGCACTGGCTCCTTCATCGAGAACCGCACGCCAGGCAGCTTCAACAACTAATCTCCATTCTTTTGGTGTCAGATTTAAGGGGGCTGCGTCTCGCTTGAGGAGACGCGGCCCTTTTCAGTTTATTTTCTGTGTACCCCCGAAGGAGGGGCGTGTGTGGTGCGTATTAAGAAATTTGCTGCATCCGAAGACGGTGCGGTCACAGTCGACTGGGTCGTTATAACGGCCGCTGTCGTTGCCCTCGCCGGTATTGCGATTATCGGCATTGAAGGGGCGACCGGGACCGCCGGCGACACTGTCAAAACATATCTGACAGATGCCGACCCAGGTGAGTTCTAATCAAACATTGAGAGCCGGCCCTTCGGGCCGGTTTTTGCGTTTCTCCCAGTGAAATGCGTGAGGTCCCAGGCTTTCCATGCTGAGGGCCAACAATCGCCACAATTCCAGTCCATTCAATCGGGAAACGCTGTGTTTCTGGGACCAACCCAGTGACCGACATTTATGAGGTAACGCTATGCGAATGGTATTTGGGCTTGTACTATTGGTGGGTATCGCGCTTGCAGGCGGCGCAGTCTATCTGGCGAAGGATCGGATCGCGCAGTATCAGATGGCCAACGCACGCGCGCAGGCGGCGTTGGCTGAGGTCGTCCCCACACAAGCCGTTTTTGTGGCGGCAAACCCGCTGAAGTACGGGCAGAAACTGACCAAAGACGATATCCGTTCCGTCGATTGGCCCGAGAACGCGATCCCAGAGGGCGCATTTACGGATATCAACGTGCTCTTTCCTGAGAACACCGAAGAGCTTCGCGTTGTGCTGCGCACAATCGAGAAGGACGAGGCGCTCATGGCCGTGAAGCTGACGGAGCCTGGCCAGGACACAGGGCTGACCTCTCGATTGGCACGCGGCATGCGCGCCTTCACCATCTCTGTTGACGTCTCAAGCGGCGTCTCAGGCTTCTTGCGGCCCGGCGACCGCGTTGACGTTTATTGGACGGGCCGCGTCAATCTGGGAACGGGCAACGCTGCCAACAACGAATTTACGAAGCTGATCGAAGCGGGCGTGCAACTGATCGCGGTTGATCAGACAGCGAATGACAGCCTGAACGAAGCGCTGATCGCGCGCACGGTGACTGTCGCCGTGAGCCCTCAGCAGGTCGCCGGTCTTGCGCAGGCGCAATCTACCGGTCGGTTGTCGCTGGCGCTTGTTGGCGCGGGTGATGAGACCGTCGCATCTGCGATCCAGATTGATCAGCGCGCCCTGTTGGGCATCGAAGAAGAGGAAGAAGAGGTGGTCGAGGTCGTCGAGGAGAAAGAGACCTGCTTCCGCACCGAGCGCCGCGGCACGGAGATCCAGCGCTTTGAGGTCGCCTGCACAAACTGACCTCTCTATACCGTAACACTCAAGCAGCGTCGGTTTACCGGCGCTGCTTGCGTTTCGGTGTTGCACGTTATCCACATAAACGGCTGCCGCGAACACCCTGATTATTGCAATAAAAATTAAAGTAACGCACAGTGCACATAATCGAGGGCACAAAGACCCTTTCCCGAGGCGTGATCAAAAAGGCAGGTCACATGAAAATTGATAGATTTCTGAAAGCGGCCCTCGTCGGGCTGTCCCTTGTGGCTGTCCCTTTGACTGTTTCTGCGCCGGCTCCGGCCACCGCGGAAACGCTTCGGGTGGTGCAAAAGGGAACCAACGCGGCCATCAACGTTCCCATGAACCGGGCGGTGGTGGTCGAAAGTGACATTCCCTTTGCCGAGTTGAGCATCGCCAACCCCGGCATCGCGGACATCTCCTCTCTCTCCGATCGTACAATCTACGTGCTCGGCAAAGCTCCTGGATTGACGACGCTCACCCTGCTCGACGCAGGCGGGCAGCTCATTACCAACGTCGACGTGCGCGTCGCGGCGGATGTCTCAGAGTTCAAAGAGCGTTTGCGTCAAATCTTGCCGGGGGAGCGCATTGAGGTGCGCACAGCCAATGACGGCATTGTCCTCTCGGGCGTTGTCTCCTCCTCGCAGCGGCTGCAGCGTGCGCTCGATCTTGCCGAGCGCTATGCGCCGGAGCGGGTCAGCAATCTGATGAGCGTCGGTGGCGTGCAGCAGGTGATGATGAAAGTACGCTTCGCTGAGATGCAGCGCAATGTCTCTAAGGCGCTTGGATCTTCGTTGGCGCTCAACGGCATCGTTGGCGGCGATACGGGCATCAACGGCGGCACCGGAACGACCGTTGGTTCTGGCGGCATCGCAAATTCCCTCGCCGGCACAGTGCCGGCCGGCAACACAAACGCGGGCGCGGTGCTGTTTGGCTTTAACGCGGGATCCACGCAAGTTGGCATCCTGCTTGAGGCGTTGGAGACAAAGGGCGCTGTCCGGTTCCTGGCGGAGCCCAACTTGGTCGCGCTCTCCGGGCAAGAGGCAAAGTTTCTTGCTGGCGGCGAGTACCCCGTCCCAGTGGCGCAAGAAGGCGGCACAATTGCGATTGAATTCAAGCCTTTCGGCGTAGAACTCGGGTTCATCCCCCGGGTGGTCGATAAAGACGTTGTCAATCTGGAGATGGTGGCAGCCGTATCTGCCATCGACCCCACAAACAGCATCGCACTTGGCAACGGCATCGAAGTGGCAGCCTTTACCCGGCGTGAAACCTCAACCACGGTTGAGATGCGCGATGGGGAGAGCTTTGCCATCGCGGGCCTGCTGACCGACGACTTCACCGACAACTCTCGGCAATTGCCTTGGATAGGCGACGTTCCCGTGCTTGGGGCGCTTTTCCGCTCAGCCGACTATCAGCGTAACCAGACAGAGCTGGTGATCATCGTGACGGCGCATCTTGTGCAGCCGACCCGCGGTGAAGCGCTGGCATTGCCGACCGATCGCATCAAGCCGCCTTCTGAAAGGGATCTTTTCCTTTTTGGTCGGACCTCAACTGCGGTCGCGACGCCCACGCAAGGTGCTGCAGGTGAAGTTGCAAAACAAGACTTTAGCGGGTCTTACGGATATGTACTGGATTGATCTGATGAAAAACGTGACCTCCACTCAACTGAAGATCACCGCCAGCGCTGCAGCACTCCTGGTCCTCATGGGCTGTGCGGGAGATCGGGTCTACACGCAGTTTCATGAAGAAGCGGGAGCCATTGCAGACACCGGCTTTTTCGGAAACGCCACGCTGAACAACCGTCTGGTACAGTCCGGCGAACGCGATTTCACCATCAGCCTGGCCAACCGCTTTGCTGCAGAAGTGCCTTCAACCGTCAACTTCGCTTTCAACTCAGCGCAACTCGATGGCGACGCACAAGCCGTGCTGCGCCAGCAGGCGGCCTGGATCGGCCAATTTCCAGAGGTTCGGTTCCGCGTCTTCGGCCATACCGATGCAGTCGGGTCCAGCGGCTACAACCGCAATCTGGGGCAGCGCCGGGCGAATGCAGTGGTGCGATATCTAGGCAGCCTCGGCATCAGCCGCAGCCGTCTTGAGGCGGTCGTCTCCTTCGGGGAAACACAGCCGATCGTCGCCACCCAGGATCGCGAGCGCCAGAACCGGCGCACAGTGACCGAGGTCAGCGGCTTTGTGAAGCGGCACCCCACGGTTCTGGATGGGCGTTACGCGCAGATCATCTACCGCGAGTATGTGCAGAGCGCAGTCTCTCCGACGAAACTGACGGAGTCATTTGCGGGGACAACCGCAGAGTAACCAGCACCGTCCGACCGACCCAAGCCCCCGCCCTCCCCTCCGGAGCGCGGGGTTTTTTATTGCCTGCCCCCAGTTATCTGCCCATCACGAGCTCACAGCAGGCATCTCCGTTAGAGGGCCAGCCAAAGGTCAAATGTACGTCGGTTTCGAGTTGTCCGGGGCGTGAATGCCTTCAAAACGGACGTGCCCAATCAACTCACTATTTGTAGATCGTTTCACGAATTCCAACAATGGAGATTTTTTGGCCCCAATCTTGCCCCAGTTCGATGACATGAAAGTCACAAGGACAAGTGTGTCCGTGCAAGATGCCGGGCATGGGTGACGGTAATGGGGTGACATTCTGCAAACCTTCTGCAGACGGCACATTGCCCAAACCTAACGACTAAAAGGATTTAGGCCGTGAGTAGTGTGATGCCCTCTAAAGAACCAGCGCCCATCGTGGCCTGCACCGTCAGTCGAGACGTCCAGAATTTTGATCTGTTGATCGAAGACATGGAGGCGACCCTCGGCGAAAGCTGGGGAGATCTTGGTTTTGACGAAGCCCTGGCCTTTTTCGGCCAGCCCGAAGCCGCCGACATGGAATTCATCGCCTTGGCCATTAATGAAACGGATGAGGACAACCTCGTTCAGATGGCTGACATCATCACGCAGGCTAAAAAGCGGGACATCAAGGTCATTTTGATCGCCGAGGACGTCACCCCGGCGGCTTTGCATTCGCTGCTGCGCAAAGGTGCAGATGAGTTTGTGCCCTACCCTCTCCCCGAAGGCGAGCTTGAGCAGGCCATCATCCGGGTGCGTACGCGGAACCCCGCCCCTCAGGCCGAACCGGTTGCCGCCCCGCAACTGCGCGCGGGCGCGCAGAAGGATGGGGCGATCATCGTCACACATGGCCTTGCTGGCGGCACAGGCTCTACCACCATGGCAGTAAACCTGGCGTGGGAGCTGGCCAATGTGGAGAAAGAAAACCCCCCGTCCGTATGTCTCATGGATCTGGATCTGCAGTACGGTGCAGTCGCAACTTTCCTGGACTTGCCACGGCGTGAAGCGGTCTATGAGCTGCTCTCTGACACCGAAAGCATGGATGAAGAGATTTTTGGCCAAGCGCTGTTGACCTACGAAGAGCGCATGCAGGTCCTGACCTCGCCGAGCGACATGCTGCCGCTTGATTTGGTCACCTCCGAGGACGTCACCCGCGTGCTCGACATTGCGCGCAATCAGTTTGATTACGTGATTGTGGATATGCCCTCCACCCTGGTGCAATGGTCCGAGGCAGTGCTCAGCAATGCGCATGTCTATTTCGCTCTGATTGAGCTTGATATGCGCTGTGCTCAGAACACGCTGCGCTTTAAGCGCGCATTGCAAGCCGAAGAATTACCAGTGGAAAAGCTGCGCTATGTGCTGAACCGCGCTCCCAAATTCACCGACTTGAACGCCAAGAGCCGCGTCAAACGCATGGCGGAATCTCTGAGCATCTCCATCGATGTGCAATTGCCCGACGGTGGCAAGACCATAACGCAGGCAAATGATCATGGCATGCCGCTGTCCGCTTCCGCCGCAAAGAGCCCCCTGCGCAAAGAACTGATGAAACTCGCAGCGTCAATCCATGATCTGAAAAACGATCAACCACAAGCAGCTTGACCTCCGAGGGTGATGTAAGCATATGTTCTCAAAGTATAAAAAGACCTCTGGCAAGCCATCTCCAACGGCACAAGCGGAAATCATAGATTCTGTTGAAGCCTTTGAGGAGAAAAAGAACCCCCAACCCGCCGCAACCGTGCGCAAGGCCCCACCCGCAAAGCCGGTCCCGGTCGATAAAGAACTCAAGCGCAAGCAGCGGATGTCCGACATCAAGTTGGAATTGCACCGCGCGCTTTTGGACAACTTGAACCTCGCCGCGTTGGAACAGGCGACAGAGCAGGATCTGCGCCAAGAGATCAGCGCGATCACCTCCGAAGTCCTTGAAGAAAAAGCGATTGTGCTCAACCGGGAAGACCGGATGACGCTCAACTCTGAGCTTTTTGACGAGGTGACGGGGCTGGGTCCGCTCGAGACGTTGCTGAAAGACGACACGGTCAACGACATTCTGGTCAACGGCCCACAACAGATCTTTGTGGAACGCGCCGGCAAGTTGGAACTGACCGACGTCACATTCAAGGACGAGCGGCATCTTCTTCGCATAATTGATAAAATTGTCTCCGCGGTGGGTCGCCGGGTCGATGAATCGAACCCCTACGTGGACGCCCGTTTGCAAGACGGCTCACGCTTTAATGCGATGGTGCCCCCTATCGCTGTGGACGGATCGCTTGTTTCCATTCGTAAGTTCAAAAAAGACAAGTTGGGCATCGATGATCTCGTGAATTTTGGGGCTTTCACCGAAGAGATGGCTGCATATCTGCAAGCCGCTGTGGCCACCCGATTGAACGTGATTGTCTCTGGCGGTACCGGTTCGGGTAAAACGACCACGCTCAACGCCCTTTCGAGCTTCATTGATAACGCCGAGCGGATCCTCACCATTGAGGACACCGCGGAACTTCAACTACAGCAGACCCACGTGGGCCGCATGGAAAGCCGTCCACCGAACGTGGAAGGCAAGGGCGAGGTTTCTCCGCGCGACTGCCTGAAGAACGCGCTGCGGATGCGGCCCGACCGCATCATCGTGGGGGAGACGCGCGGCGAGGAAGTGATCGACATGTTGCAGGCCATGAACACCGGCCACGACGGTTCGATGACCACGATCCACGCCAACTCCGCCCGGGACGGCGTCTCCCGTCTGGAAAACATGATTGCGATGGCCGGGATCGAGATGCCGCTGAAAGCGGTCCGCTCACAGATCTCATCAGCGGTGAACCTCATCGTGCAGGCTTCGCGCCTGCAAGACGGCTCCCGCCGCATGACGTCAATCACTGAAATCACCGGTATGGAGGGCGATGTGATCTCCATGCAGGAGATCTTTCGCTACCAGCGCCTGGGCTTAACGCCAGACAATAAGATCATCGGCCATTTCACAGCCACAGGCGTACGCAGCCACTATGCGGAGCGCTTCCGCATGTGGGGCTATGACCTGCCCGCTTCAATCTACGAACCTGTCCATGCGGCTCAGTAAGGAAACCGAGTAATGAGTGTTGAAATCATCATTTACGGCCTGATTTTTGCGGGCGTGCTGGTGTTGGTCGAGGGGATTTATCTCGTCGCCTTTGGCAAATCCATCAGCCTTAACTCGCGTGTGAACCGCCGGTTGGAAATGCTGGAGAAAGGCGAACGGCGCGAGGAGGTGCTCGACAAGCTCCGCAAGGAGATGGAGCAGCACATGGATGCCAAAACCATCCCGCTCTACTCCTTGCTGTCTGAGAAAGCTCAGAAAGCCGCGATTGCCTTTACACCCAAACAGTTGATCATGATCATGGCGGGTCTTGCCTTTGTGGCCTTTCTTGGCCTCACCGTCGGGACGGAGACGGACATGGCTGTGCGCGTGCTCTTATCAATCGCAATCGGCATCGGGGCGGTCTATTTCTGGGTCTCCTCGAAGGCCAAAAAGCGCATGGGACTCATCGAAGAACAATTGCCAGACGCGGTTGAGCTTATGGTACGCTCGTTGCGAGTGGGTCACCCCTTTTCGAATGCGATTTCAATTGTTTCAAAGGAAATTCAGGATCCGCTTGCGTCGGAGTTTGGCGTGATCGCTGACGAATCCGCCTATGGTCGTGACGTGGGCGAGGCGCTCGCAGACATGGCAGAGCGATTGGACATGCAAGACCTGCGCTTTCTCGCCGTTGCGGTCACAATCCAACAGCAATCAGGCGGTAACTTGGCTGAAATCCTCGCCGGACTGGCAAAGGTGATCCGTGCGCGGTTCCGGCTCTTCCGCCGAGTCAAAGCGATCACGGCGGAAGCGCAGTGGTCTGGCAAGTTTCTTTCCGCATTCCCCATCGTTGCCCTTATTGTGATCAACGTGAGCGATCCAAATTACTACGATGAAGTGCTCGACCACCCGTATTTTATTCCTGCGTGCTTCTTTGTGGGCATCTTTCTGGCGCTGAACCTCTACGTGATGCGGGTTCTAACGGACATCAAGGTCTAAGGGGGCGAGACATGCTTGAGACCATCAACAATCAAATCACCGAAATCCTCGGCCCAATGGGTCTGATCATCGTGCTGGGTGTCGGCGGTGTCGTCATGGTCATCGTGACCGTGATGCTGATGCTCCAGCAACCCGAGGACCCGCTTGAGAAGCTGAAAAAGTCGGCAAACCGGAAGCAGGGCAACGATAAAGCCGCGCTGCGCCAGGCGGGCGGAAACCAACAGCTTCAGAAGTTTGCCAAGTTCCTCGAACCAGAGGACGTGGCTGAGCTCTCAGCCATGCAGCTCACGCTGCGCCAGGCGGGCTATCAAGGTCGCGATGCGGTGCGCATGTTCTACTTTGCCCAGATGGCCTTGGCCATCATCGGGCTGCTGGGTGGCATTGTTTACGTCAACTTTGTTGCGGGCGACGATGGGATGAGCACACAACAGACCATCCTCTACACGCTCGCGCCCGGCGGGATTGGATACTACCTGCCCAAGTACTGGGTCACCAAGCGCGTGGATGAGCGCAAGGATCAGATCACGCGCGGCTTTCCGGACGCGCTCGACATGATGCTGGTCTGCGTCGAGGCGGGCCAGTCGCTTGATCAATGCATCAACCGCGTCGCCCGTGAACTGCGCGCCTCCTACCGCGCCCTCGCCGAGGAGTTTGAAGTGGTTGCCTATGAGATGAAGGCGGGTAAGGACAAAGTCACCGTCTTGAATGACATGGGTGAGCGCTGCGGTGTGCAGGACGTGCAGTCTTTTGTTACCGTGCTGGTGCAATCCGCTGCTTTTGGTACCTCCATCGCCGAAGCACTGCGGGTCTATGCCTCTGAAATGCGGGATAAACGCGTCATGCGAGCGGAAGAGGCCGCAAACAAGTTGCCAACAAAGATGACACTTGCCACAATGATGTTGACTGTGCCGCCACTGCTGATCATTCTGGTTGGCCCGTCGGTGCACGGGATCACGCAGTTGGGCAATATGGGTGCGGGAAACTAGAGACACAGGCAGGCGGTTCCCCCGCTTAAGCGCCGCCATCATCCTTTTTGCAGGGGCACTTTCAGCCTGTGCACCGGGGGGCTTTTCGGCGGCAGGCGATCAAGTCTACGCACCCGGCGTAGACCGGCGCGCGCAAGGTGTCGACAACATTGATGTTGGTCATCGCCTGATCGCTGCTGGTGAGTATGAATTGGCGATCAAATCCTTCAACCGCGCCGCGCTCAAGACCGGCCTAGATATTGATGTGCTCGCCGGGCTGGGCAGTGCCAATCTAGGCCTTGGACGCTTGAACCAAGCTGAAAAACTCTTGCGCCAAGCCGTGGCTGAGGACGGCGAGCAGCCAGAGGTCTGGAACAATCTCGGCGTTGTGCTCATGGAGCGCGGCAAAACCGCGGAAGCGCAACAGATTTTTCGCCGCGCCTACGCGCTCGACAATGGCGAAAGTGACGCAATTCGTGACAATTTGCGCTTAGCGCTCGCAAAATCGCAAACATCTGATACATTTGCAGTTGACGGCGAGGAATATAAATTGGTGCGGCGTGGGGCGGGTGACTACCTGATCCAGCAGAGCCCATAGGTCCTGGCCGAGGAGGCAGAGCAGGAAAAAGGACGCACCAATGCGCCACCCTATCATTTTGGCCGCGGGCTTTGCCGCGGTTTGTTTCGTTGCAGGCTGTTCAGAGCAAACCGGAAACGCCACCGTTGAGCGGGCCTTTGAAGACGTAAATGCGTTGGAGGGCAACGACATCTCAGATGTTATGCTCACTGTTGCAGACCCCAATGAGGCGGTTGTCTACTTCACCCGCACGATTGCTGAAAAGCCTGAGAAAATTGAACTTCATCGCGGCCTTGCGGCGTCCCTCACCCGCGCCAAACGTCCCACTGAGGCAGTAACCGCCTGGAAGTCGGTGACCGAAATGGAAGCGGCCACTTCGGCGGACAGCGTGGATTACGCCGATGCGCTGATCCGCGCGGGTGATTGGGCCCAGGCTGAAATCGTGCTCGACACCGTTCCGCCCACCTATGAGACCTTCAAACGCTACCGCCTTGAAGCGCTGGTCGCAGACAGCAATAAAGAGTGGGAGAAATCCGACAGTTTTTATGAGACGGCGACCGGGCTCACGACGACACCGGCCTCTGTGATGAACAACTGGGGGTACTCAAAGCTGACGCGCGGTGATTTCCCCGGGGCAGAGCGTCTCTTCTCCGAAGCCATCCGCCAGGACACGTCTCTCTTCACCGCCAAAAACAACCTCGTGCTCGCCCGGGCCGCACAGCGCGACTATTCCTTGCCCGTTGTCCCGATGAGCCAGACCGAGCGGGCCCAGCTTTTGCACACCCTGGCACTCTCCGCGATCAAACAAGGTGACGTGGAAACCAGCAAGGGATTGCTGCGCGAGGCCATCGACACGCACCCGCAGCACTTTGAAGCTGCCGTTCGGAGCCTGCGCGCCCTCGAGAACAGCTAAATGCTGGCCATACCGTCCTTGCAGGCGCAGTGGTTCCTCCCCTTTGTGCTGCCACTGTGCCTTTACGTCGCTTACACCGATCTGTCGCGCATGAAGATAACGAACAAATCGGTTCTTGCCCTGGCACTCATCTTTGTGGTGATCGGGTTCTTCCTGATGCCCTTTTCAGACTACCTCTGGCGCATGGGGGCGCTCTTGGTGGTGCTCATCATGGGGATCATTCTCAACGGAGCAGGCGCAATGGGGGCGGGCGATGCCAAATTCATCGCTGCGGCGGCACCCTACATCGCTTTGGGCGATCTGCGACTTCTGATGGCGATCTTTGCATCAATGCTCTTGGCCGCATTTGTCACCCACCGCACTGTCAGGCTCACCCCGCTGCGCCAGATCGCGCCAAATTGGGAAAGTTGGGACAGAAAAAAGTTCCCCATGGGCTTTGCACTTGGTCCCACGCTGGCGCTCTATCTGATCCTCGGCGCGCTTTATGGTGCCTGATTAACGCCATATTCCCATTCTACTGTTCTACGGCAAGAAACGACTGAGTCTCGGAGCCGTCCAATGAACATGCAGAACCCGACCGTGGTGGCACCGCCCGCCCCGAAACGGCTGGAAGATATGAAGCTTCCGCTTGTGATGATGCGTGACGTCATCCTCAAGACGATTTTCCGCATGAACATCGAGATGGTGAGCGAACTGGCAGGGGCGGTTTGCCTGCCCATTCCCGTCACCCAAGAACTTGTGGATATGGCGCGGGACCAGCGGCTCATTGAGGCGACCGGCACGCTCAACGCCAATAACGGCAATGAGATGGGCTACCAACTGACCGACGCGGGCAAAGCCCGCGCGCTCGATGCCTTGGCACAGTCCGAGTATTTTGGCCCGATGCCCGTGCCGCTCGATGTCTACGCAGAGCAGGTCAAGCGCCAGTCGATCCGCAACATCCAAGTGACCCGCGATCAGCTCACCGACGCGATGGGCCATTTGGTGCTCCCCGACAGCTTGCTCGACCACCTTGGCCCTTCCGTCTCCGCGGGGCGCTCTGTTCTGATGTATGGTCCCCCCGGCAACGGCAAGTCATCAATCTCAAATGGCATCCGCGATGCGCTTGGCGATAAAATCTACGTGCCCTACGCCATTGAATACTCAAGCCAGGTGATCACGGTCTACGACCCGATCGTGCATACCAAAACCGAAGAAAACATCGAACAGACCAGTTCCCTGCGCCGCATCACACGCTTTGACACGCGCTATGTCTGCTGCCAGCGCCCCGCCGTCATCACGGGCGGCGAATTGAGCGTCAGCATGCTGGATCTCGTCTACAACCCAACCGCTAAAACCTACCAAGCCCCGCTTCAACTGAAGTCAACTGGGGGCATATTCATCGTGGACGACCTGGGCCGCCAAAAAGAGCCGCCCCAGTCAATCGTAAACCGTTGGATCGTGCCCCTGGAAGAAAGCAAGGACATCCTCGCCCTGCAGTCGGGAGAAAAGTTCGAAGTCCCGTTTGATACGCTGGTGATCTTTTCAACCAACTTCCACCCCAATGAAATCTTCGACCAAGCGGCGTTGCGCCGGATTTTCTTTAAGATCAAGATCGACGGGCCAAACCAGCAGAACTTCCTCAAGATCTTTGCAATGGTCGCCAAAAAGCGCGGCATGCCGCTGGATGAGGCCACATTGGTGCACTTGCTCAAGGTCAAATACCCCACCATCGACAACGTCTACTCGAACTACCAGCCGATCTTTCTCATCGACCAGATGATTGCGATTTGTGAATTCGAGGGCATCCCCTATCAGATGTCGCCAGACCTGATCGACCGCGCCTGGGCCAACATGTTCGTGAAAGACGAACACATCGTGAAATAGACGAACAACCAAAACGACGCCGCACTGCCCCTGGCTTCATCTTTCCCTTAAAACTCCGGGGGGATCGCGCGGCGCGCGATGGGGGCTGGCCCCCCTCTAACCCCATGCTATCTAGCGGTGCATGCGCGCACTCCCCTCCACATTTTACACCTGGTTTCGCTCCAAAGGCTGGTCCATCCACCCCCACCAGCAAGAGATGATGGACCGCGCTGATGCCCCTGCGCTGCTGCTCATCGCGCCAACGGGGGGCGGGAAAACTCTCTCGGGTTTCCTCCCCACCCTGATTGATCTCGCCGAGGGCACCCATCGGGGCATGCACACGCTCTACATCTCACCCCTCAAAGCGCTCGCGGCGGACATCAAGCGCAACCTCACGACCCCGGTCGCTGAGATGTCTCTGCCCATCACAATCGACGAACGCACCGGCGACACGCCCGCCACGCGACGCAAGCGGCAGCGCGCCGATCCCCCAAACATTTTCCTCACCACTCCCGAAAGCCTCGCTCTGCTCGTCAGTTACGAGGACGCGAATGTCATGTTCAAAGGGCTCAAGCGCGTTATCATCGACGAGATCCACGCCTTGGCTGAAAGCAAGCGGGGCGACCAAATGATGCTCGCCCTCGCCAGGTTGCAACAGCTTTGCCCAGATCTCAAACGCGTGGGTCTCTCTGCAACGGTCGATGACCCCACCGCAATCGCCCATATGATGGCCTGCCATCCCGATCCCTGCGAAATCCTGCAGGCGGATCCCGGCCCACCGCCTGACATCCAGATGCTCACCACGCAAGAAGCACCACCCTGGTCGGGCGGCGGCGCGGCCTACGCCATTCCGGCGGTGCTGGAGCAGGTTCGCCAGCACAAAACCACGCTCATCTTTCACAACACCCGCGCGCAGGCCGAGCTGTTTTTCCACAACCTCTGGCTGCAGAACGAAGAGGCGCTGCCCATCGGCATCCACCACGGCTCGCTCGACCGCGAACAGCGCATGAAGGTGGAGGCCGCCATGGTGCGCGGCGATCTGAGGGCCATTGTCTGCACAGGCTCGCTTGATCTTGGGATCGATTGGGGAGACGTGGACCTCGTGATCCAGATCGGTGCGCCCAAAAACGTCAAACGGCTGGTACAGCGCATTGGCCGGGCCAACCACCGCTACAACGCCCCATCGAAAGCGCTGCTGGTCCCGGCCAACCGTTTTGAAGTGGTTGAATGTGTGGCCGCGCTCGACGCGGTGCTGGCGGGCACCCTGGACGGAGAGCCGCGCGGGCGAGGTCCGCGCGATGTGCTCTGCCAACACATCCTCATCGCCGCTTGCGCGGGAGCCTTTGAGGCGGATGCGCTCTTCGCTGAGTTTACCTCCGCCGGAGCCTTCAGCGATCTCACCCGTGATGAGTTCGACGCCTGCCTGCAGTTTTGCGCCACGGGAGGCTACGCCTTGCGCGCCTACGACCGCTGGCAGCGCCTGATCCAAAATGCGGATGGCACGTGGCAACTGCGTGACCCACGGGCCAGCCGCAACATCCGCATGAACATCGGCACAATCCAAGACACCGATACGCTCAAAGTGCGCATGAGGCGCAACCGTGGTGGCAAACCCCTTGGCGAAATCGAAGAGGGCTTTGCCGCGACCCTGACCCCAGGCGACACATTCCTGATCGGCGGTCAAATCGTGCGGTACGAGGGCCTGCGTGAGATGACCGTCGAAGTGAGCCGGGACGCCGCTAAAAAGCCTCGGATCGCGACTTTTCTCGGGACGAAGTTCGCCACCTCCACGCAATTGTCGGATCGCATCCAAGAGATGTTTCAACAGACAAGCTGGCCTGATTTGCCCCCCCATACCGCGGAGTGGCTGCACCTTCAGCGCGAAGTGAGCGAGCTGCCCAAGCCCGGACGCCTGCTGGTAGAGAGCTTTCCTCACGATGGCCGGGCCCAGACCGCAGTTTACGGCTTTGCCGGGCGCAACGGGATGCAGACGCTGGGGCTCTTGCTCACCAAGCGTATGGAGGAGTTGGGCCTCAAACCATTGGGCTTTCTGGCGACGGACTATGCCACGCTTATCTGGGGGCTCGACCCTGTACCGGATGCTGCCGCCCTGTTTGATCGTCCTGCCCTGGAGAACGGGCTCGAGACCTGGCTTGCAGGCAATGCAGTGATGAAGCGCACCTTTCGCGCCTCCGCCACCATCGCCGGGCTCATCGAACGTAACACGCCGCAGGCGCGCAAATCGGGCCGTCAGGCGACTTTTTCTAGCGACATCCTTTATGACACGCTGCTCAAGTACGAGCCCGACCACCTGATGATGCAGATCACCCGCGAGGAAGCGCTGCGCGGTCTGGTCGATTTTGGCCGCATCGAAGAGATGCTGACCCGCGTCGAAGACCGCATCGATCACCGCACGCTCACGCGCGTCAGCCCCCTAGCCGCGCCGTTGATGCTGGAGATGGGGCGCGTCCCGGTGAAAGGCGAAGCCGAAGAACGCCTGCTTGAAGAAGAGGCCGCGCGGTTGATGGAAGCCTCTGGACTCAATCAGATAACGCCGCCTTCATCCAACCGCCCAAAGTGGCGCGTCGGCTGGTAGCCTCTTGCAAATTCGTCCGATTTCAAAGATGGACAAAGGATGAACGCGCATGACTTCACCCTCGCAGGCACCCCACTGAAAGCACTGGCCACAGGCGCGCTTTTCTGGCCCGCCGAGGCGCTTTTGTGCGTCAGCGATCTGCACTTGGGCAAATCAGAGCGCATCGCCCGGCGTGGTGGCGGCCCGCTGCCGCCCTATGAAACGCGCGATACACTCACGCGGTTGGCTGCGGATCTCGCTCTGACCAGGGCGCGCACAGTCGTATGTCTTGGTGACAGCTTCGATGATCTTGGTGCCGCGCAGGCCTTGCCCGAAGAAGAGAAGCTCTGGATCGCGCAACTGCAAGCCGGACGGCGCTGGATCTGGGTAGAGGGCAACCACGATCCCGGTCCTGTTGATCTGGGCGGCAGCCATCTGGGTGAGCTATTGCTGCCCCCGCTGACCTTTCGACACATTGCGCAAAAAGGCACCAGCGGCGAGGTATCGGGGCACTACCACCCCAAGGCCAGCGTGGTTGCACGCGGGCGCACGGTGACGCGGGCCGCGTTTCTATACGACACAGATCGTGTAATCCTTCCCGCCTATGGCACCTTTACAGGCGGTCTTTCCAGCCACACGCAGGTCCTAGACGCCCTCATGCGCCGCGAAGCGCGCGCGGTGCTCACCGGCAAGACCGCCGTCGCGGTGCCGATGCCGCGATGAACGCGCTGAGTGCCGAGGCCATTGCCCGCATCGAGGAGAGCTTTGCTGCACAGAGCATGATGGCCACCTTGGGTGCCTCCCTGAAAGAAATCAGCCCGGGCCGGGTGCGGATCGCCGCGCCGATCTTGCCCACCGCCCAGCAACAGCACGGGTTTGGCCACGCCGGGCTCACGTTTTCCATCGGCGATTCGGCGGGCGGCTATGCAGCGCTTTCTTTGATGCCACTCGACCAGGAGGTGCTGACCGCTGAGCTTAAGATCAATCTGCTGGCCCCGGCTAAGGGCGACGCGCTCATCGCAACAGGCCGGGTGGTGAAGCACGGCAAACGGCTTTGCGTGATCACCGCGGAAGTGCATGCCGTCGAGCCGGGCAAAGAAACACTCATCGCCCTGCTGCAAGGCACCATGGTGCCTGTCGCGCCTAAGCGTTGAGCCCTTCCGGCTCTTCCAAGCCATTGGCGCGGCAGCAGGCCGTCACCGTATTGGCCAAAAGGCAGGCGATCGTCATGGGCCCGACGCCACCTGGCACCGGCGTGATCGCACCGGCGACCGCAGCGCAGCTGTCATAATCGACATCGCCCACAAGCCGGGTCTTGCCATCGCCTTTCTCCGGCGCGTCAATCCGGTTGATGCCCACGTCAATGACAGTTGCACCCGGCTTGATCCAATCGCCGGGCACCATCTCGGGCCGCCCGACCGCGCCCACGACGATATCCGCGCCGCGGACCGTTTCAGCCAAATCCTTCGTGCGGCTGTGCGCGATGGTGACCGTGCAGCTGTCGCCCAGCAAAAGCTGCGCCATGGGCTTGCCCACAATGTTTGAGCGGCCGATGACCACCGCATCCAGCCCTGACAGGCTGCCGTGGTGATCGCGCAGCATCATCAAACAACCAAGCGGCGTGCAAGGCACCATGGACTTCTGCCCTGTCCCCAAAAGCCCCACGTTCGAGATGTGAAACCCGTCCACATCCTTGCCCGGCGCAATGGCGTTGATGATCAGATCTTCGTTCAGATGCTTGGGCAGCGGCAGTTGGCAAAGGATCCCGTGGATCTCTGTATCTTCGTTCAGCTCTTGAATGAGTGCGAGCAGATCCGCCTCGGAGGTGTCGGCAGCGAGCCTATGCTCGACCGATTTCATGCCAACTTCGACGGTCATCTTGCCCTTTGAACGCACATAAACCTGGCTCGCAGGGTCTTCGCCAACCAAAACAACTGCGAGCCCCGGCGTGATCCCGTGATCCGTCTTCAACCGCGCTACGTGCTCCGCCACTTGGCCGCGCACCCGCGCGGCAAAGGCTTTCCCGTCCATGATGCTCGCCGCCATCATCCCCTCCATATCTGTCTTTCCGGTGCCCCCGCCCGATTCTGTCAGCGGGGGCTTTCATGCCGCGTCCAGGCTTAGAACAACCCTTCGACGTCACCTGCCTCATTGAGATAAATGTTCTCTGCCGAGGGCACGCGCGGCAGCCCCGGCATGGTCATGATCTCCCCACAGACCACAACGACAAAGCCCGCGCCCGCGCTCAACCGCACTTCTCGCACTGGCACTGAATGCCCCGTGGGCGCGCCGCGCTGAGTTGGATCTGTGGAGAAGGAATACTGCGTCTTGGCCATGCAGACCGGCAGGTGACCGTAGCCTTGATCTTCCCAAAGCTTCAACTGATCCAGGATCTTTTGATCCATCTGCGCAGCGTCTGCGCGGTAGATCTTTTTTACAATGGTCTGAACCTTCTCGGAGAGCGGCATCTCATCAGGGTAGATCGGAGCAAAATTACCAGTGTCCCTATCGGCGATCTCAGCCACCTTTGTTGCCAGATCGGCGGAGCCTTCGGAGCCCAACTCCCAATGGCGCGACAACACCGCTTCAGTGCCATGCTCCGCCACATAGGCCTTGATCGCATCAATCTCGGCCTCGGTGTCGGTCACAAAGTGGTTGATGGCCACGACCACCGGAACGCCAAAGCTCTTTACATTCTCAATGTGCCGCCCAAGGTTGGCGCATCCGGATTTTACTGCTCCGACATTCTCTGTCCCAAGATCCGCTTTGGCGACACAGCCGTTCATCTTCATGGCGCGCACAGTCGCCACCAGCACCACCGCAGAGGGCGCGAGCCCCGCTTTGCGACATTTGATGTTCATGAACTTTTCGGCGCCCAAATCGGCACCAAAACCGGCTTCCGTCACCACGTAGTCCGCAAGCTTGAGCGCGGTGGTCGTTGCAATGACGGAGTTACAGCCATGCGCGATGTTGGCAAAAGGGCCGCCATGCACAAATGCGGGGTTGTTTTCTAGTGTCTGCACGAGGTTGGGCTGCATCGCGTCTTTCAAAAGCACGGTCATCGCGCCGTCTGCTTTGATATCGCGCGCAAAAACCGGTGAGCGGTCGCGCCGATAGGCCACGATCATGTCGCCGAGGCGCTTTTGCAGGTCGACGAGGTCCGTGGCAAGGCACAGGATCGCCATGACTTCTGAAGCCACCGTGATGTCAAAGCCCGCCTCACGGGGAAATCCGTTGGCCACACCGCCTAAAGACGCCGTAATCTGGCGCAGCGCGCGGTCGTTCATGTCCACAACGCGCCGCCACACAACGCGGCGGGTGTCAATCTCCAGCGCGTTGCCCCAATAGATGTGATTGTCGATCATCGCTGAGAGAAGTGAATGCGCTGAGGTAATCGCGTGAAAATCACCTGTGAAATGCAGGTTCATCTCCTCCATTGGCACAACTTGAGCATAACCACCGCCCGCGGCACCGCCCTTCATGCCGAAGTTTGGGCCAAGCGAGGCCTCGCGGATACAAATGGCCGTCTTCTTGCCAATGCGGTTCAATCCGTCACCGAGGCCCACGGTTGTGGTGGTCTTCCCCTCGCCCGCGGGCGTGGGGTTGATCGCGGTGACCAGAATGAGTTTGCCGTTGTCGCGGCCCTGCACATCGTTGATGAAGGACTGGCTGACTTTCGCTTTGTCGTGGCCGTAGGGCAGAAGATCCTCGCTTGAGATCCCAAGCTTATCTCCGATTTCTTGGATCGGGCGCTTTTGCGCTTCGCGCGCGATTTCGATATCGGTTTTGTAGGCCATCTTGGGTCCCCCTCCTCGTGCCGTGCTGGCGTCTTGACTGCAGCCCTCTTAGCGCCGCCGCAAGAGCATAGGGCAGCGCTATTCCGACATGTCAACCGCCCGATGCGGCGTCAACGGCACCACGGTTTCGTTTTGGAAACGAATGCGACTATTGGCTGGCCCAAGCGCGCTGACCTGGGATGTGTAAGCGCAAGCGGTCGCCTACCGCCAGGGGGCCTTCCCGTTCGACCCAGGCGCAAACGCCGCGACGGCCCGTTGCGGCACTGCGAAACCCTTTGCCATGGCCAGCATGGTCTCTTTCGATCTCGCGCGCAGGTAAATTGCAAGGGGCGTTAAGCATATCGACCACAAGCGTCGTGCCGTTCTGGGCTTGTAAACGCGCGCTTGGCGGAACGTGGGAAAAATCAGGGATCCCTTCAACCACGATTGAGGCACCGAGGTGTTCCGGTGCAAGCACATCAAGCTCAATCTCCGACGCAATCAGTGCCATCTCCTCAGCCGAGAGGATGGAAAACTGCCGGACGTTGCGGATTTCGGTGCCCTGTGCGTGCTGCGCTTTCACGCGCACGCAGGAAGGCCGCGTGAGTCCCGCATGAAAATCACCTTCAAATCCCGCGTAGCTGGCAAAAGCTTCCGTTACCGCCCGGGAGCGGATGTCGGCACGGTTTTCAGGAACCATGCCCATCCAGGTGATACGGGCGTAGTGGTCGGTTGGAACGAGTTCAGGCAAAGCGTTGTCCTTTTTGGCTCAGACTGGGGCTCATACGCGCAAAAGAAAAGGCCCCGCGACAGCAGGGCCTCATGAAATGTTGTGAAGGAGCGTCACATCCGTTGATCAAACCGACGGCTCCGGCTCCATCCCGCCGGTCGGAGGAGTCTTCTTTACCTTGCCTTTGGCTTTGGGGATGGCGGTCAGGCTTGGTTTGTCGCCTTTGTCCTGATCGTCGTCCTCATTCTCAGGCACTGGCGGTAGGCCGTCCATGACGCGTTTGATCTCATTGCCGGTCAGGGTTTCGTATTCTAGCAAACCCTGGGCGAGACGCTCAAACTCGGTCTCTTTGTCTTTGATGATTTTGAGCGCCCAATCATAGCCGTCTTGGATGAACTTCTGCACTTCTTTTTCCACCAGTTCCTTCGTGCTGGCCGAAACGGAGAAACCGCCCGTCGCCCCCTGATAGCCTTGAGCAGCTTCCGAGTAGTCGATGTTGCCGACCTTGTCAGACATCCCCCACTGCAGCACCATCGCGCGCGCCAAGCCAGAAGCCTGCATGATGTCGCCCGCTGGGCCATTGGAGACGGCATCAGGCCCGTATTTGTGGATCTCTGCAGCCTTGCCCGCCATGGTCATGGCCAACCGCTGATGGCATTCATCCTTGAACATGTTCAGACGGTCCATTTCCGGCAGGCTCATCACCATGCCAAGCGCGCCGCCGCGCGGAATGATCGTCGCCTTATAAACCGGATCGCATTTTGGCAGTGTCATGCCAACGAGGGCATGACCCGCTTCGTGGTACGCCGTCATCTCTTTTTGCGCAGCGGTCATCACCATGGAGCGGCGTTCAGCGCCCATCATTATCTTGTCTTTGGCGTTCTCAAAGTCGAGCATCGTGACAAAGCGCCGTCCCAGCCGCGCCGCACCGAGGGCCGCCTCATTCACGAGGTTGGCCAGATCAGCACCGGAAAACCCGGGCGTCCCACGCGCGATGATGCGCAGATCGACGTCTGGCCCAAGGGGCGTTTTGCGCGCATGCACGCCCAAAATCTTCTCGCGTCCTTTGATGTCAGGATTGCCCACCGTCACCTGGCGGTCGAAACGGCCCGGCCGCAGTAGAGCGGGGTCGAGCACGTCTTTGCGGTTCGTTGCCGCGATGATGATGACGCCTTCATTGGCCTCAAATCCATCCATCTCAACCAGAAGTTGGTTCAAGGTCTGCTCACGCTCATCGTTGCCGCCGCCGTAACCGGCACCCCGGTGCCGACCGACAGCGTCGATTTCGTCGATGAATACGATGCAGGGTGCGTTCTTTTTCGCTTGTTCGAACATATCGCGCACACGTGAGGCACCGACACCCACGAACATCTCGACAAAATCAGAGCCGGAAATCGTGAAGAAGGGCACCCCGGCCTCGCCTGCAATGGCGCGCGCCAGAAGCGTCTTACCCGTACCTGGAGGTCCCTCAAGCAAGGCTCCTTTTGGGATCTTGCCACCCAACCGCGAGAACTTCTGAGGATTGCGCAGAAACTCAACGATCTCTTCAAGTTCTTCTTTCGCCTCATCGATGCCTGCGACGTCATCGAATGTGACGCGCCCATGCTTCTCGGTCAGCATTTTCGCCTTGGACTTGCCAAAGCCCATGGCACCGCCTTTGCCGCCGCCCTGCATCCGGTTCATGAAATAGATCCAGACCCCGATCAACAGAACGATGGGCAAAAGCGACATTAGGAAAGTCTGAAAGCCCGATTGTTGCTGTGGGCGTGCCTGCACAGGCACATTATTGTCGATCAAAAGCGTCGTGATTTCAGCATCTTCGGGTTTGATCGTTACAATCTCGCTGCCGTCGGTCTTGCGAAAACGCACCTGCTCACCGTCAAGCGTGACATTGCGCACCTCACCGCTTTCAACCGAGCGCACGAATTCTGAATAAGTGACCTCATTGCTCTGAAGGTTGTTGCCTGGACCACTGAACAGGTTGAACAATGCCAGAACGAGCAGCATGAGCACGACCCAGAAGGCCAAATTCCGCATATTTCCCAAGGAAATTCTCCCAATTAAGCCAGCGGCGCGCAGGCATCGGCGAACATCGCAGACATCCCTACCGCGTTGATCTTAAGATAGCGATGATTGTTCCACGTTCAATGCGCCAACAATGCGGCAAAAAAGGCATCCGCGCCACCGGCGATGTTCATCTGCCAATTGCGATGCACGCCAGCATGCGGAGCAGCGATCAGTTCATCGCCGCGCCAGATGGAGGGCGTAGAGAGGAGTACCACGTGCGGCAGGCCGGTGTCGCGCCAATCGGGGCATTGCTCAAGCCCGTCCATGCCCAGCGAGCGTACGCGCAAATCAGGGGCGTGTTCGGCCGGTGCAAGGGGCACCATCTCCCATTTGCGGTCCCAGAACATGTGCGTGGCAGCGGTCAGGTCTTGTACAGCATTTAACTCGCGGAAAATCCAGATCCGTGCCGCAATGCGCCGGACGTGGCAGCCGCACACCGTGCCCGCCTGCCCGTTCCGCAGCGCTTCCATCAAGTTGGCCACGGCCTGCATCCGAGGCGGTTGCACCGCGCTGCCAACCCAGCTGATCGCTTTGACCATCAATCGGCGCTGGATTTCGTCGGGCTGTAGTCGCAGGATTGTTTCGTCCAAGACAACAGCACCTGCTTCAATCGTGGCGATGTGCTTTGACGCAAGAAACGTTTGCCAATCAAGCGCTTTACGCGCTTCGAGCATGTGATTTGCAACCTCCGACAAGACGTCGGCGTCAACTCCAAGCGGCTCAAGTATCTCGAGCGCTTTGCGAATGCGCACCCGGTCAAAACGCGCGTCCTCGTTGCTTGGATCATCAATCCAAGAGATCCCGCGCTCGGTGAGGTAGCTGCGCAAAATCGCGCGACGGCTGCGCAAAAGGGGGCGCACCCAGTTGATGCCCTCCCGCAGGCTGCGCATGTTCATGCCCGACAAGCCGTCCACACCGGATCGGCGGGCCAATCGCATGAGCATTGTCTCGGCTTGATCATCCGCTGTGTGACCCATCGCAATTGTGTCAATCTGGTGGTCGTGGGCCCATTCCGCCATGGATTTATATCGCGCATCCCGCGCAGCTTCTTGAAGATTGCCATGCCCGTTCCAGCCTTCCCAAACCAGGGTGTCGTGAGGCACTTTCAATTGGGCGCAATGCTGCGCCACGGTTTCCGCCTCTCCTGCCGCTTCGTCCCGCAAGGAGTGGTTCACCGTCACAGCATGCAGTTGCACTTTCTGGGCCATGCAAAAATCCCGCAAAAGATGGAGAAGTGCCATAGAGTCACTGCCGCCCGACACCGCAACACCCATCGCCTTTGGCGGATGCGGCAGAAACGCCTCAGAGACATATTTCGGCAGTCTTTCAGGCATTCATCCTTCACATCCGAGTGTTTGCCGCTGAACCTGAGCGTCTGAAACGGCTGTTGCATTGGGAAATCTTAGGGAAACCTCGGCCAAAGTCACGCAGGCCTCTTGAGTCTGGCCAAGCTGGCCCAGGGCGCGGCCCAACTCGTATAGGGCGGCAGGCGCAAACTGCCCTGTCGGTGCGGTGCTGAAACTTGCCAAAAAGGCGCGCGCGGCCTCCCGGGTGTCTCCGATCTTGTCGAGAGCCTGACCACGCAGAAGATCCGCTTCCGCCGCCAGCGGGCCGCCAGGATAGGTCTCTTTGAACGTCCCGAAGAGCTTGACCGCAGCCTGATACTCTCCCGCACCCAAAGCATCCTGCGCGCGCTGGAAGTCCGCCGCTTCGCCGACAGCGAGCGATGCTTGATCCGCGCCGTCCTGGGCGGTGCCGCTGGGCGCGCTCACACTAGGAAGATCGCCACCGCCGAGGGTCGTCGTTTCGCCGAGCGCGGTCACATCTCCCCCCTCAAGTTCTACCAGGCGAAACTCCAGATCTGCGATCCGTGTTGTCCCGTCCGCCACCACGCGATCGATGCGATTCTCTAATTGCTCGGTCTTTGCGGTCAACCGCTGCAGTTCACTTTCCATAGCACCCATGCGCTCCAGGACCGAACTGCCAGAGGTGTTAATGTCGCCCGCGCCGGTCGTCGAAAGCTCGCGCTTGAGCTTCTGGACCTCGACGTAGAGGAAGTTTAGCTCTTGCCTAATGTCCGCAAGTGTCTGATCTTGTTGCGCAAAAACGAGAGATGGCGCTAGAACAACAGCGAGGGCAGACCAAGTTACGAAGCGCCAGATCATCTTCGTTCCGCCCTCAACTCGCCAGCCCGCCAGCAAGAACCGTAACGGCACGACGGTTCTTGGCGTAGCAAGCTTCATCTGAGCAAACCTCAATTGGTCGCTCTTTGCCATAGCTTACTACTCTCAACCGTGTTGCCGCAACGCCTTTCGAGATCAGGTACTCCTGGGCGGCGTTGGCGCGCCGAGCGCCAAGCGCCAGATTGTACTCGCGCGTGCCCTGTTCATCGGCGTGCCCTTCGATCATAGCGGTGTAGTCTGCGTTGGTTGTCAACCAAACCGCTTGCCCATCAAGCGTGCTGCGCCCGATGTCGGTGAGCACAGCCTGATCCACTTCAAACAACACTCTGTCTCCAACCGATTGCTGGAAGTAGACAGTTGAGGTGGGATCATTTGCGCTGCCCGGTACGACGGCACCGGGTGCCCCTACCGGCCCATCCCCCCCGCCTGCCCCAAAGCGAGCCGGATTGGTACATGCCGCGAGCCCGATCGCAGCAATCAAGAGACCTGTTCTCCAAACGCGTTTCATTTCGTTTTGCCCTTATGAATTATTGTGCATTTATTACCATATAAGCAATCCCGATGGAATTACCGATGGCGTCCTCACTTTTGCAGCGGTGACCAGGACGGATCCGACCCGCCTGCCGGTGTTGGCACCGGCCGCAAATTCCGCCCCGAGATATCAACCGAGTAGATCGTTGAAGAGCCCGCAGCGCCCTGGGTCTCACGGGAAAACATGATGACGCGGCCATTTGGTGCCCAAGTGGGACCTTCATCCAAAAAGGACGCGGTCAAGAGGCGCTCGCGTGATCCATCAAGGCGCATGACACCGATGTGGAACCGACCCTTGTGCTGTTTTGTAAACGCGACGAGATCACCGCGCGGCGACCATACCGGTGTGCCGTACCGCCCCTCTCCAAAAGAGATGCGACGTGCTTCGCCCCCTGAAGCCGCCATCACATACAGTTGTTGCGAGCCCGACCTGTCGCTTTCAAAGACGATTTGGCTGCCGTCGGGAGAATAACTCGGCGCTGTTTCAATAGCCGGCGTATTGGTCAGCCGCGTTGACTGACCGCTGTTCAGATCCAACGTGAAGATGTCGGTGTTGCCGCCCCGCGCCAGCGAATAGGCAACCCTTTCGCCCGACGGCGAAAACCGCGGCGCAAAACTCATTGTGCCCTCAGCGCTTTCGAGAACGCGCCGCTCAACCGAGCCAATGTTGAGCACGTAAATGCGCGGAAAGCCGCTTTCGTAGCTTGTGTAGAGCACCCGGTCTCCCGCGGGAGAAAAGCGGGGGGCGAGGACAATGGCATCAGATGATGTGAGATATTGCACATTGGCCCCATCATAATCCATGATCGCCAACCGTTTCTTGCGCGCGCCTTTCGGGCCGCTCTCTGAAACAAAAACCACCCGACTGTCGAAGTATGGTCCTTCCCCGGTGATGCGGGCATAGACCTCATCTGCAACCTTGTGCGCCATACGCCGCAATCCAGCCACCGTGCCCGAAAATTGCAGACCTGTGCCAAGCTCGGCACCCGAGAACACATCGTATAGCCGGAACTTTACGGTGATCCGCTCCCCTTGCTGTGCCACGGCACCGGTGATGAGCGCTTGCGCATTGATCGCTTTCCAATCGGCAAACTGAATGGGCGCTGCAAAGTCAGCCACCGTTGAGATGAAAGATGTTTGAGCAATTTCGCGGAAAAGTCCTGTTCCTTTAAGATCGGAGGCTACAACTCGGGTGATTTCAGCCGCGACTTGCGTCGCATCCGGGGTCTCGGCTTGGAACGTTGGCACCGCAAAGGGCAAAGGCTCAATAATGGCCTCGTCGATGATGATGCGCAGCGGTTCTTGCGCGCGCAGCGCACCGCCAATCAGAACCGCCAGCGCAAGGCAGAAAAGCAGATGAAAATGTCTCATGAAAGGTCGCTCCTTTCGGTCAAATCAAGAACCAGCCCCTGCGCCGCCATGGCGCAAAAGGCGAGTGGCTTTTTGTGGCAAACCGCGCCGAGAATGTGACAGCCGGTCGTTTCATCGCAACGCCATCTTCCGCGGATCAAAGGTCATTTCGATGTTTTGCCATTGGCTGAACTTTTCTTGGGGCAGATCAAAGCCGCCGCTGCCGCACCGAATAATGGCGCGCCGGGCGCTGTCAAAAACCCGCCGTGCCGCGCCGTCAGACCCGCCCGCCGCGCTCAGCATGCGGATGCTCTCCATCACGGGCGTGCCGCTTTGGGTCATGCGCACGCCGATAACCACCGTCGTTTGCATGGCCTCAGACGAAAGCGAACCGACATTCCAACATTGCGCAACCGCGACACGCAAGGCGTCGCGCTCACCAGATGAAAGAGGTGGCCCGCTCGGCGCGGCAGGGCTTTCCTGCGCATCACGCAGCGCAGCCAAAACATCATCATCCGAGACCGGGTCTGCGGCCTGAGGTGCCTCAGCCACCGGCGTTGGCACGTCCGCCACTTGTGGTTCCGGCGCGGCTGGCCTTTGTCCCGGCGGGCGAGAAGACCGCGCGGGCGCGCGGCTGGCCTCGGTCACTATCTCAGGCACGGCCGCTTCTGGCGCGGTCGCCTCTTGCGGGTCGCTCTGAGCAGGTGCCGTGGAAGGCTCCGGCGCGACCGCTTCCTGCTCATCGGGGTCGGGGGTAGCCTCAGGATCGGGCAGCGCTGCTGGTTGCGGGGCAACGCGGTCTATCGGCGGTGGGGCGGGATCCGCTGACACCTCAGGGGCCAGCACCGCGAGATCACCGATGGGCTCTGCTGCATCCGGTAGTGTGTCAGCGATTTCAGGCGGTGGCGACGGCAAGGCGGCAGGTGTCTCGACGGGGTCTGGGGCTGCAGGCACCGGCGGCACCACCGCCGCACGCAGCGCGTCTAGATCTGCCAGAGAGATGAGGGACACCTCTGTGATCGCAACGGGCTCAGGCTCTGCCGCAAAAACGCCGCCCCACATCAGCCAGCCGATCAATCCCAGGTGCCCGGCACCTGATAGGATATGCCCCGCATGCACCGCTCAATTCCCCGACAGGGTGCCATCCAAGGTCGGCCCGCCGATATCCGTGACCAGGCCGATGTTTGCAAATCCCCCCGCATTGAGCGCACCCATCACTTCCATCACTGAACTGTAGGGTACCGCGCCATCCGCCCGCAAAAAGACCCGGTCGCTGGCGCGTTCTGCAGCGATGGCGCGCAACCGCCCGATGAGCGCGGCGCGATCGACCGGTGTGGTCTGGATCTGGACCTCACCGTTTTGCGTGACCGTAACGGTCAGAGGCTCTTCGTCCTCCATCGGCAGCGCGCTCGCAGCTGTCTTGGGCAATTCGACCGGTACACCCACGGTGAGCAGCGGTGCGGCAACCATAAAGATGATCAACAGCACCAACATCACGTCGACAAAAGGCGTCACGTTAATTTCGGACATTGGCTGGGCACGCCTGCGCCGTCGACCGCGTTTCGACCCATCAGCACCCGCCTTGATGACACCCGCGCCCATGGCTTAGGCGTCCAGCTGACGGCTGAGAAGCGTTGCGAACTCATCGGCAAAGGCTTCGTGATTGCCAATGATGCGGTCGCTATCGGCCGAAAGCTTGTTGTAAAAGATCACTGCCGGGATGGCAGCCAACAGCCCAAGGCCGGTGGCCAAAAGCGCCTCAGCAATGCCCGGTGCCACAACGGCGAGGTTGGTGTTCTGCTGCTCGGCGATCTCTATAAACGCGTTCATGATTCCGATGACCGTGCCAAAAAGCCCGATAAACGGGGCCGCAGAACCTACGCTGGCCAGAACCGTCAAACCGCTTTGCAGCCGATCACTCTCTTTGGAGATCGCCACGTCCATGCTGCGGTCAATGCGGGCTGTCGCGCCCGCAATCAACTCGCCGTCCTCGCGGTGCGACCGCCGCCACTCGGTCATGCCTGCTGCAAACACTTTTTCCGCAGGTCCGTTCGGGTCAGGCCCCAGATCTTCATAAAGCCCTTCCAAAGGCTCGCCCGACCAAAACGCACGATCGAAAGCATCCGCCTGAGTCCTAGCGCGCCGATACTGCAGAAGTTTTTGAATGATGATTGACCAGGACCAGAAGGACGCAAGCACCAGCAAGACCATAACGATCTTCACCGTTAGCGTTGCGCGCAAAAAGAGGCCCCACATGCTGAAATCGACGTCAGCGCCCAACGTCAAAGCTAATGTTCCCATAGCACCGCTCTTTGATACGCCATCTGTGCCGATGGCTGTCTGCCCTTGGCCCGCTTCCCGCGAGGCTCCTTACGTTTAAGAATAGGGAAGCATGCGCGAAAAGACCAGTGAATTAGGTCTTTGAGCCTGCATCATTTAACTGTGAGCGAAGTTCTGCTGGCAAACGAATAGGCTTACCAGATGTTGTCATGCACACAGCCGTCACACGCGCACGAAAGATCAGCTCACCCGCCCGCCGCACTTCTTGGTCAAACATCCAGCGTGCGCCCCCTTTGGCGTAATGCACTGTAACAACCTCCAACCGGTCGGCGAACCGCGCGGCTCCGAGGTAGTCGGCCTCAACCCGCGTGATGACAAAAACCTGATCGCGCTCCCGCATTGCGCGCTGGTCAACGCCCAACTGCTCGACGATGTCTGACCGCGCCCGCTCGATGTATTTGAGGTAGTTGGCATAATAGACGATGCCCGCGAGGTCGGTGTCTTCGTAAAAAATCCGGATCGGAAACCGGTGGCTCATTGCAACACCCCGATCCGCGCCGCCAGGCGCAGGGCATGGCTCGGGTCTTGAGCGGCATCCGGCATCGACGGGTCATAAGCCGCGCGCAGCAAAGCCGCGATGTCTGGCCGCAAGATCGTCGTGTCATTGGCCATCATGAGCGCGGAACGGTCCTGAAACGCCAGATCAGACCAAAGCACCATGGATTGCACGATCTGGCTCAGCGCCAGTGTCTGAGCGGGAACGTCCCGCAAGTGTTGATCCATGCGCAGAAAGACAAAACAGGCCTTTATCGCACCCGATGCCTCAAACCGGAAAAAACGGTATTGGTTTGCATCAGCATTCTGCAACCGTCGCACCAGCGGTGCCAGATCCGGCACCAATCGATCCATGCCCGGGACCGCAAGCAGCTCCGCCCAGTCTTGGAAGAAGAAGAGCATGAAGTTTGAGCCAAGCTCGGCGTCCATCTCCCCCATCTCATGACCAGAAACGTTGCAAACGGCTGAAATGGCCGCTTTGACAACGCTGAGCGTCGCGTCGTCGGTGCCAAAGACCACCGGGCAAATGGGCCGCCCCCAGCGGGCAAAAGCATATCCCCCCTCAGAACGTGTGAACAGATGTTCAACTTCCTCAGGTGCCATGCTCAAACGCCCTTTCGCAGGTCTGGACCAAGCACTGCAAGCGCCCTAATCATCAAAAAGATCGCTTTGTACCCGCGGCGGCGCAATGCCCAAATGCGACCAGGCACGCGGTGCCAACAGACGTCCACGCGGTGTGCGCTGGATCAGACCTTGCTGCAGCAAAAAGGGTTCGACGACCTCCTCAAGTGCGTCCCGCGCCTCCGACAGCGCCGCTGAGAGCGTCTCTACCCCCACCGGTCCGCCCTCGTAATGCTCCGCCATCAACCGCAGATAGCGCCGGTCGGCCCCGTCGAGCCCCAAGTGATCGACCCCGAGCCGCGTCAAGGCCATATCCGCCAAATCGCGGGTGACCCGGCCGTCCCCTTCAACAATCGCGAAGTCCACGACCCGGCGCAACAGCCGACCCGCGATCCGAGGTGTGCCGCGGGCGCGTTTTGCGATCTCCCGCGCGCCCGCCTCATCAGCAGGCGCACCCAACTTACGGGCATTGCGCTCCACAATGATGAAAAGTTCGTCTTCTGTGTAGAATTCCAACCGCGTTGGAATACCAAAGCGGTCGCGCAGCGGCGTCGTCAAAAGCCCCATGCGCGTCGTGGCCCCCACAAGGGTGAAGGGCTGCAACTCAATCCGAACGGTGCGCGCCGCCGGGCCCTCGCCGATCACAAGGTCAAGCTCAAAATCCTCTAACGCAGGGTAAAGCACCTCTTCGACCGCGGGGTTCAGCCGGTGGATTTCATCTATGAAAAGCACATCACGCGCTTCCAAGTTGGTTAAGATCGCCGCAAGATCGCCCGCGCGCGCGAGCACCGGCCCCGAGGTCATGCGAAACCCAACCCCAAGCTCGCGCGCCATGATCTGCGCCAGCGTGGTCTTCCCGAGGCCCGGAGGGCCATGAAACAAGGTGTGATCCATCGCCTCGCCCCGCTGCCGCGCCGACTGGATGAACACAGCCAGATTTGCACGCGCATCTTTTTGGCCCACAAACTCGGCTAGGAGCTGCGGACGCAAAGCCCGGTCGAGGTCTTCCGGCAAAGGCTCAGGCCGCAGCGTTGGGTCAATATCGGTCACATCCGCTCCACATCGCGAAGAAAGCCCGCAAGGAGCTTGATGAGCACACCCTAGCTGCTGGGTGCAAGAAGTTTCAACGCCGCGCGGATCAGATGGGACGTCTCCGCATCGGGGGTTTCACTCAGCGCCTGCGCCACCGCAGCAGCCGCATCTCCCGGCGCGTAGCCGAGATTTGTAAGCGCCGACAATGCCTCGGCCTGCGCCGTTGGCGAACTGGGCGGCACTTCAGCCATCGGCCCGGCCGCCGTTTGCGCAGGGTGCGCAACCGCGGGCCCTACACCGGCCTCCCCAAGCGCCATAACTGATGGGGCTTTGTCTTTCAGATCAAGCACCACGCGTTGCGCAATTTTTGGCCCCACACCCTTCGCCGTCCGGACAGCGTTCCAATCCCCCAGAGCAATCGCGCGGCTCACTCCATCCGCACCAAGCGCACCGAGGATGGCGAGGGCCGCCTTTGCGCCGACCCCCTGAACCGAGGTCAGCAACCGGTGCCACTCCTTCTCGGCAATGCTCAAAAATCCAAAAAGCTGCAAGAGGTCCTCCCGCACCAACAATTCAGTGTAAAGTGCGACGGCGGTGCCCACGGCGGGCAAGGCTGCAAGGGTGCGCTCGGAGCAATAGACAAGATAACCAACACCTTGCACGTCGATCATAACATGGTCTGCCGCCCGCATTTCCAGCCGTCCCGAGATCTTTCCAATCATCTGCCCGCCCGCGCCAATGCTGCGGCGAGGGCTTGGGAGGGACGCGCATGTGCGTGACACAACGCAACCGCCAAAGCGTCCGCCGCGTCTGGCCCCGCAAGCTGGACGCCCGGCATCTGGACCAAAACCATGTGTGCCACCTGCTCTTTCGCGGCGTGCCCGACGCCGACAACTGTCTTTTTCACCGTGTTCGGCGCATATTCCCCCACCAGCACACCAGCTTGCGCCGGCACCAGCAAGGCGATACCGCGCGCTTGCCCCAGCTTTAACGTGCCTGCCCCGTCTTTGTTGACAAATGTCTGCTCCACCGCGGCAGCTGTAGGGCGGTAGCGGTCAAAAACCTCTGTCAATTGCCCATGCAAAGACAGCAACCGCAGGCTAAGGTCTGCGCCCTCTGACCGGCATATCCCATTCGCGACATGGCGCACGCGGCTCTGTACGACGTCGATCACGCCCCACCCAAGATTTCGCAGCCCCGGGTCAATGCCAATCACCCGCATTTGCCTCTGCCTCCTCAAACTATCTCAATTTGTAGCTTTTTTCTGCGACTAGCACGAAAGGCGAACATCCGCCAAGCACTAACCCAAGTGGAAGCCTGCGGCAGGTGCGCCTCACGCAAGGTGCTGCTGAGCAGCAAAATTCGACATCTGCGCGGCCAAAACCGACATGGTGTGGATGAGATTTTATCAATTTTATCTGCATGTTAACGGCACATTGACCTATGCAAAAATTGCAGATCAAACATGCAATCGCACCCATTGTAGGATGTTTTCATTCCGCCTAAATGAGCCGCAGAACGCTGGAGAAACCAGCAAACTTTTAACTAGAGGACCGCTGACATGGCAACTTTTGACACATCCCGCACCACCTACGGCGCCGCAAGCGCCTCTTCTCGCTCTCTGTCCGTTTTCGCGCGTTTCATGAGCGCGTTCAGAGCGTGGAATGAGGCACGGATGACCCGCAATGCGCTCTCCGCTCTTTCCGACCGCGAGTTGGAAGATATTGGCCTGGTGCGCGGCGACATCGACAACATGGTCGAAGCCACCGCCAAGCGCTGAGCGCATTCGAGAAAGCCCTGAACGAAAAAGAGCCGCGCTTCGCATGACGAAGCGCGGCTTTTTCAATCTAAAATGAAGTGTCGTAAATAACGCCCCCGCCCAGGCCGCATTTCCGGCGGTCTAGCGAAGGATAGGTCCAATCCGGTCAGCAACTGCTGCCGTCACCGGATCGACTGCCAACGCTTTCGCGCCAATCTGTTCAATGATTGATCCGTTCTCCAGCTTTGCGACCCGCTCCGCGTAGGTCACAGGACCTGCCGCGGCGAGCGCCAAGCACTTGAAGCCAAAAAAGCCCACAGCCGCCAGAACAAGGAGCTTCAAGCCCGCACCGGCGGGCACAAACCTGCGCCGACGGGGTGTCACAATGAGCAAGCCGTCCTTCCCGACCTTCGTTGAATAGCCGTGCGTCATGCGCTCATGTTTTCTGCCAAGCTTGCCCAATCGCTTCGCAAAATTCTCTTTTGTTTCAACCATACCGCCTCTTATTCGCTCTCAAACAAGGGCCCCCACTTTCTGAAAATTTATCTAGCTTTGAATTGTGGCAAAAACTGGGCAGCTGCCTCAAATTAACCCTAAATCCCGCTCATTGTCGGTCGTTTTTCGAAGTGTCAAAGTGGTCCAATCAACAATGATTTCTTGCTCGACCAGATTGATGCCAACATCAGAATAAACCTGCAATACGTCCTCTGCCTGTGCGTTGAGTATGCCCGACAGAATCGCGTATCCCCCAAGGCGCAGCGCGTCGGCAAGCGCCGGTGCCAAGGCGATCAGCGGCCCTTTCAGGATGTTCGCAAAGATGAGATCGAAAGGGGATGCCTCTTTCAACGTTGGGTGATCAAAGCCCGTCGCTTCGAGGCAGACGACCCGGTCTGACAAGCCATTGGCAATCACATTTGCCCGCGCGACCTCCACGGCGACCGCATCAATATCGCTGGCCAGCACGTCGATTGACCAGGCACGGGCCGCCGCCATGGCCAAAACGGCCGTGCCGCAGCCGATGTCGACCACCCGGCCCGGCGCCACCCCCGCCTCGATCAGCCGATCAAGCGCGCGCAAACACCCAAGTGTGGTGCCGTGATGCCCTGTGCCAAAAGCCATCGCTGCCTCGATCAGCAGCGGCGCCGCGCCCGAAGGCACTTTGTCAGCGTCATGGCTGCCATAGACAAAGAAGCGCCCCGCCTCGACCGGCGACAATTCCCGCTGCACATGGGCCACCCAGTCCTTTTCCGGCAGTGCAGAGACGACAAAGGGTTTGGCCCCCAAAGCGACGGTCAGCAGGGTGAGCATCGTCTCTTCGGGACGGGCCTCGAAATAGCCACCGACTTCCCACAAGCCGGACCCGTCTTCCAATTCAAAAACCCCGACGCCGGTTGGCGCGGGATCTAGGCGCTCCATCGCGTCGCCAAGGCGATACGCGGCATCACGCCCAGGAAGGGTCGTGAATGCGGTGTATGTGGTCATCACTTGCTCCGATATCTTTCAGCGTCTGACACAGGCTCCGCACCTTCGGCTTGCACATCCTGAGGGGCGCGTAAGCCGTTTACATAAAACCAGCCCCATGTTGCAGCGATGCTGCCCATAATCGCGCCAGCCAAGGCTTGGCCATAGATGACGCCCGTCGCGCCAAACACTGTTGCAAGGAAGGCCCCAGCGGGAAAGCTCAAGAGCCCATCTTTCATCCAGTTCACCAACGTCGACCAGAGCGGACGGTTGAGGTTGTTAAATGCTGCGTTTGACACAAAGAGCGCACCGATGAAGACGAAGCCGCCTACGCCGACGAAAGTGAAAGCCTCAAGCACCTGCGTGCCCGCGCCGGTCAAAGCGAAGGCTGAGATGACATAGGGGGTTGCCATCAGCATCACCGCCCAGGCCACGCCCGTGTAGAGCCCGCAGAAAAGCAACGCGTCGCGGTAGGTCTGGCGCACACGGTCCACCTGCCCGGCTCCGAAATTCTGGCCAAAGATCCCGCCAATCGCCCCCGAGAGCGCAAAGATGCCGCCGAACACCACAACCGTGAGCCGTCCGACCACGGCCCAGGCTGCCATGGCCTCATCACCAAAGCGGGCCATGACGATGGTCAAAACGTAGTTGCCAAAGGGCGTCGACATCTGCGTGGCGATCGCAGGTCCCGCCACCGCCAGGAACGGCCCGGCGATGTTACGTAGCGTGCGCAGAGTAGGCCGAGCCACGAGGCCCAATCTCACCACCGCAAAGTAAAGGGCCGCCGCAAGCAGCATAAAGCGAAAGAGAAAGAGGCCAATGGCCGCGCCGTCCAACCCCCACCCGAGCCCGTAGATGAGCACTGGATCGATGAACATCAGCAAGACGCCACCGCTGAGGGTGACATACATGGCCTCTGCGCCGTAGCCATCGGCGCGCAGGGTGCCGGTGAGCGCAAGCGCGGCAGACATCGGGATAAGAGAGGGTATCGTGATCGCGAGATAGCGTGCGGCCAGCCTTGCCGTCTCACCCGTCGCGCCGGTGAACGCGATCAACTCCTGCCGGTAGCCCACGATAACGCCGGACACGAGCGATAAGACCGTTGCGGCAATGACCGCCCCAGCCCCCGCCTGTCGGCGCGCCCGCGCGCGATCACCCGCGCCGATACTGCGCGACACGACCGCAGTGACCGCGATCATCAGGCCCACAGCGACCGAAACCGAGAAAAACTGCACCGCATAGGCAAAACCAATGGCGGCGACCAGTTGCGGCTCACCCAATTGACTGACCCAAAACAGATTGGCGGCATCAACCAAAAAGACAAAGGTGATGCCCATCGCCCCGGTGGCCGTCATCCGAACGACATGGCCCATTGTGCTGCCGGTCAGAAAGCGCCCCGCTTCCACCTACTCCGCCGCCTGCGGCACCGGTGTGGAAAAGATGGTCTCGTGCCCTGGCATAGGATGACGGGGGATCAACATGGCAAGAAAGAACGAGACCGTCGCCATACCTGCGGCCAAAAAGAACACGGCAGCGGGCGAGACGAGCCAGAGCAACCCCAAAAGGAAAGGCAAAAACACCGCCGCAATGTGGTTGATGGTGAAAGCCACAGCGGCTGTTGGCGCGATATCAGCAGGATCCGCAATTTTCTGAAAATAGGTCTTCATCGCAAGCGCGAGGCCGAAAAAGAGGTGGTCGAGCACATAAAGCGTTGCGGCCACCAGCACGCCCCACCCCAGGTAGTAGACACCGCCGTAGGCCAAAAAGACCAGGGTCAAACCGATGTACTCAAAACCCAGCGTGCGCCGTTCGCCGAAGTAGCCAACCGCCCGACCCAGAAAGGGCGCGCAAATCATGTTCGCCACGAGGTTTATGAGATAAAGGGTCGTGATTTCATGCACTTCCCAGCCAAACCGCTCCACCATCATAAATCCGGCGAAGACCATGAAGATCTGGCGGCGCGCACCGGCCATAAACTGCAGCGCGTAATAGAGCCAATAGCGCCGGCGCAGCACCATCTGCTTGCGCTGCGGTGTGGGGGCCTCAAACTGCGGATAGGCCAGCATTGCAAAAATGGCGATGGCCACCGTGACACCGCCGCCGGCGATATAGACAGTGCTGTAGCTCAGCCCCAAGGCCTCCCACAGCGCGATGATCGCCAGATAGGCCAGCAGCGTTGCCCCTGACGCTGCAGACATCAACCACCCCAACATGCGGGGGGCCTCTTCAATCTTCAGCCATTGCAACTGCAGCGATTGCGCCACCGTCTCATAATAGTGAAACCCAATTGAGCTGAGCATCGTGATGGCCAAGATACCCCCCATAGAGGGAAAATAGGCCGTCACCGCCGTTGCCGCCCCCAAGAGCACGAGAGACACGAGGCCCAAGACCTGCTCCCGCATAAAAAGGAGCACAGCGATCACCCCAACGGCCAAAAACCCGGGGATCTCACGCACCGTGTGCAGCAAACCGATGTCAGAGCCATCGAAAGCAGCCGCCTCGACCACAAAGTTGTTCAAAAGGGCGGACCAGGTATTGAAGGCAAGCGGCATGGCCACCGCCATCAGAAACAGCAGAGCAACGGGTCGCCGCCACATCGGCAGCCCCTTGGCCGCCGTCAAAGAAACTGTTTGTGCCATCCTTCCGCTTTACGCCGCCACCGGCGAAAAGACGAGCCGGAAAAGCACAGGCACCTCAGGCCAATTTGGTTTCGGAGCCGTCCTTGCTGACGCCCAGACCGACAGGGGCGCACGCGCTTGGCAAGGCAAATCGCGGAGGCTCCCAGCTTGCTGGGATACCGCTATTTCCCTTGCCAAGTGTGGGTGCCTCTGTCAGGCGGTCGTCCAGCAAGGACGGAGCCGAAACCACTTGGTTTTGGTGGGTCCGAAGCCACCCCCCCCGCACCAACTTGCCCGCCCGAAAGAGAGGCACACCAACCGGAGGCCTGGCTCCGGTAACGCAGTCTAGAGAAAGCTCTGTGGATCAATATCGACGGCCAATCGGAGGTCACCTTTCAAACGCAGCTGTCCGATCCACCGCGCGAGGGCGTCCTGCAATGGCACACCCTTGTCAGCTTTTACCAAAAGCCGGACCCGGTGACGCCCGCGCACACGCGCGATGGGTGCCGGGGCAGGACCGAAGACCTGCGCACCAATCTGGCGCAGCGCCGCATCTTGGCGCGCGAGGAGATTGCCCGCGTCAAAAACCTGCGCCACATCCGCGCCGCTCAGGATGATCCCCGCCATTCTGCCAAAGGGGGGAACGCCAGCGTTTTGCCGCTCCGCCGCTTCCGCCCGCCAGAATGCCTCCTCATCGCCCGCGAGAATGGCGCGGATCACCGGGTGTTCTGGCTGATAGGTCTGCAGCAACGCCGTGCCTGGGATCTCAGCCCGCCCGGCCCGCCCCGCGACTTGACGGATCTGCTGAAAACTCCGTTCGGCCGCGCGCAGATCGGAGCCCTGCAACCCCAGATCGGCATCGATGACGCCAACGAGCGTGAGCTTGGGAAAGTTATGCCCTTTGGCCACCAACTGTGTCCCAATCACGATGTCTGCAGCCCCTTCCGCGATACCGGCAATCTCAGATTTCAACGCGCGCGCCGATCCGGCCATATCCGAACTCAACGTCGCAATCCTTGCCTCAGGCCAAATCTCCGCCGCTTCCTCGCCCAAGCGTTCAACGCCCGGTCCCACCGGGGCCAGCCGATCTTCCACGCCGCAAGCGGGGCAGGCCGTGGGTATCGGCCGAGTCTCACCGCATTGATGGCACATCAGCCTTTTCAGAAACCGGTGCTCAACCATGCGGGCATCGCAGTGATCACAGCCGATCTGATGCCCGCAAGCTCGGCAAAGCGTGACCGGGGCGTAGCCACGGCGGTTGATAAAGAGCATTGCCTGCTCCGATTGTGCCAAGCGCGCATCTACCGCAGATTTCAACGCCGATGAGATCCACCGATTGGACGGCAAACGCTCTGCCCGCATGTCAACCGCCTGCATCTGAGGCATCACGGCGGGGCCGAAACGCGCAGTAAGCTCCAACCGATTGTACTTGCCCGCCTCCGCATTGGCCCAGGTCTCGAGCGACGGTGTGGCCGAGGCCAACACCACCTGTGCTCCGCAGATTGCAGCGCGCAGCACGGCCATGTCGCGCGCATTGTAAAGCACCCCGTCTTCTTGCTTGTATGAGGTGTCATGCTCCTCATCGACGACAATCAGTCCGAGGTTTTGGAAGGGCAAAAAGAGCGCGGAGCGCGCGCCAATGACAAGCTGACAGTCCCCCAGCCCCACCATGCGCCAGATCCGGCGCCGTTCCGTCATTGTGGCCCCTGAATGCCATTCCGCGGGCTTGGCCCCAAAACGCGCCTCGACCCGGTGCAAAAACTGCTCGGTCAACGAAATCTCGGGCAAAAGCACAAGCGCTTGCCGTCCCGCCCGAAATGCGGCGGCGACTGCTTCCAGGTAGACTTCTGTTTTCCCCGAACCCGTCACGCCGCGCAGCAAAGTCGTGCCGTACTTTCCGCCCGCAACAGCCTGTGCAAGCGCCTGCGCAGCGGTGGTCTGATCAGCGGTCAAGTGCTTGCTGGGGCGCTCGGGGTCGAGCGAGGCAAAGGGCAGATCTCGCGGGCTATCCTCTTCGCGCACGGCACCCTGGGCGACCAACCCCTTCACAACAGAGGGGGTCACCCCCGCCATCTCAGCCAGTTCTTTCAGCGTAAACGCGAGATCACCGTAGTCGTTCAGAACGCTCAGCACACGCCGACGCGCATCTGTTGCGCGGTCAGGCTCACCCGTTCCGCGCCGATAAATCTTGCGCATCGACGGCGGATCGCCCAGACCGGGTGCCCGGGTCGCCAGGCGCAGCATCGCGGGCAAGGGCGTGAGCGTGTAGGCGGCGGCACGGTCCAGAAACGCGCGCATTTCCGCGCGCATCGGAGCCACGTCCAACACCCGAGTAACTGAGCGTATCTTGTTCAGATCATAATCACCAATGCCCGCGCCCCAAATCACGCCGAGCACCTTGCGCGGACCCAAAGGCACTTCCACAAACGCGCCCAAATGACAGCCACCCTCAGGTGCCTTATAGTCGAGCGTGCGGCCCAGAGGCTGCGTGCTCAGCACCGCGACAAGCGCGCCTTCATCGAAAAAATCTGGTTGCGGCACTCTGAGCCCTGATCAGGTCGGCAGATTTGAGGCTTTCAGCATCGCAGATCATGCGCTAAAGCCAAGGCGACGGCGGCTGTGTTAGCGATAACAGTTCGGGCTTGTCAAAGGGAGTTAGGGACATGAAATTTTTTGTCGATACCGCTGAGATCGATGCCATTGCAGAATTACACGACCTGGGGATGGTGGATGGGGTCACAACCAACCCGTCGCTGATCCTCAAATCTGGCCGGGACATCATGGAAGTGACCAAAGAGATTTGCGCGCTTGTCAGCGGGCCGGTCAGCGCCGAGGTCGTGGCGCTTGAGGCGGACGCGATGATCGCCGAGGGCCGCAAACTGGCTGAGATTGCCGAGAACATCACTGTGAAGCTGCCGCTCACCTGGGACGGTCTGAAAGCCTGCAAGGTCCTGTCGGGCGAGGGCAAGATGGTCAATGTCACGCTGTGTTTTTCCGCCAATCAAGCCCTTTTGGCGGCCAAGGCCGGGGCCACGTTCATTTCCCCCTTCATCGGGCGGCTTGACGATATGCACATTGATGGGGTGGATCTGATCCAGGACATTCGCACCATTTATGACAACTTTGACTTCCAGACGCAGATTTTGGCGGCGTCTATCCGATCAGTGGGGCATGTGCACGAATGCGCGCTCATCGGGGCGGACGTTATGACCGCCCCGCCCGATGTGATCCGAAAGCTTGCTGCGCATCCGCTGACCGACAAAGGCCTTGATCAATTCATGGCAGATTGGGCGAAAACCGGGCAAAAGATCCTTTAGGTGCACGTGCAACACGCTTTATCTCGTTGATTAAGCGTTCATTTAGGCAGAACATGTACCGCTTGCGCTGACCCAAAGCGTGGTGGCAGCATGAACAACCATCAAATCTCAGGTGACCTAAGCCTGCACTTGGCGCGCTTGGCGCGCTTCAACAACACCGCGATGGTTGCCATCTGCCTGTGTGTCGCGCTCGCACCCTGGCTGCCTTTGCTCGCATTGGGCGCAGCGGGGCTTATCTGCGGTGGCCAGCTGTTTCTGGCGAAAAGACCCATGCGGCGGGCATCCGCCACGGTCCAGAAGATCACACCGCCTTTCAAGGGCAAATTGTTGGAGCCGCAACACCTCGCATCCGCAGTTTGGAAGCGTCAGGGCTCACCCGAGGCGCTTGCGGATCGGCTGCGCACCCTTGAGGCGGCGCTTGGGCGCAGTGAGGACCTGCGGCACGAACAAATGACGTTCGCCTACGCCCTGTCGCACGATCTGAAATCGCCGGTCAACACGATCCACTTTCTGTTGAGCGAACTTGGAACGGCGATTGAAGAAGCGAATGAAGGCGACGTGCAAGATCTCCTTCAGCACGCGCAAGAGGCGGCGCAGCGGATGGACGCCCTGATCGAAGCAACGCTTGAGCATGCCTGGGCGGGTTATGGGTCGTCGGCTGTTGAGAGCGTTGACATGGCAGGCTGCGTGCAAGAGGTGCTTGCCGATCTGCGCTCTGGCATCGCCTCCAGCGGTGCGGAGGTGCACCTGGGGCAGCTTGACCCAATAGACGGACACGAGGTCCAGATAAGGGTTCTCCTTCAAAACCTGATTTCTAACGCCCTCAAGTTCCAGTTGCCTGGCAACGCTCCGAGGGTCTCAATCTCTTGCGTGAACAGCGGCTCAGACGAACCTGCGATACTGCGCGTCTCAGACAATGGGATTGGAATTTCACCGAAGGATCAAGAAAAGATCTTTGGCGCGTTCAAGCGGCTGCACCTGCAAACCACCTACCCAGGCAGCGGTCTTGGACTGGCCACTTGCCAGCGCATCGCACGCAACCACGGTGGTGAGATACAGGTCACCTCTACGCCCGGCAAAGGCTCCACTTTTGTAATTGAACTCAACGCGCGAACGGTGGTTCAGGAAAAAAAGCTGCAGGGACGCGCAGCCTAAGGCCCAGGCACGTGCAAGATGTTCGCGGCTTCACGCGCATAGTGTCTCGCTTGAGATATTTCACAGCATCTGCATTTTGGCAACGCATCCGTAGAATTACGGCGCAAGCGGACATTTGACGCGACAGACTTTGTGATCCCGCGCTAACCTCAAAGAAAAGCGCAGAGAAGCAGATGAGCAGCAATCCTCAGATTGTCGACCCCTTGCGTCAGGCAATCCTAAACCAACCCGACGTCATTCTAGATGACAAAGACCTTATGAATGCCCTGGTGGGCGCAAATGAACGCACCATGGGTGCAAACATCGTCGATTTGCGCGGCATCGCGATGGAGAAGCTAGAACGCAGGCTTGACCGTTTGGAAGACACGCACCGCAGCGTGATTGCCGCCGCCTACGAAAACTTGGCAGGGTCAAACCAGGTCAATCGCGCGATTCTGCGCATGCTCGACGCGGTGGACTTCGACGCATTCTTGGCAACATTAGGCGGCGATGTGGCCGATATTTTGCGCGTCGATGCCATCAAACTTGTCTTAGAATCGAGCGGATCTAGTACGGATCCAGCGCTGCAAAACGTGGCGCACATCTTGGGCATCACCGCACCCGGTTCCATCGCGGCATACGTGCATGCAGGCAATGGTGCGCCGCGCCGCCAAGTCATACTGCGCGGGCTGCAGCACGGCGCGCCTGAGGTTTACGGTGAGAAGGCCGATTGGATCCGTTCCGAAGCCTGCCTGATGCTCGATTTTGGTCCCGGTTGCCTGCCAGGCATGCTGGTGCTCGGGGCTGAGGACCCGCACATGTTCTCACCGCAGCAAGGCACTGATTTGCTGACCTTTTTTGCCGGCGTGTTTGAGAGGACCATGCGCCGCTGGCTGGCATGAGCCGCGCGGAAACCGCCGCCGTTGAAGGCCGCATCAGCCCAGCCGCGCTCGATGCGCTCGCAACCTGGCTTGACCACGCGCGGGCTTTGCAGGGGAATTCCGAGAACACGGTCATCGCCTACCGCGGCGACGTTGCCGACTTTTTGGCTTTCATGACCGCGCATAAAGCCGCCTCTCAGGGGCTCGGCGCTCTCGCTGAAATCACCATTTCCGACATGCGCGCCTGGATGTCGCAGACCCGCGGGCCAGACGTCGGCCCGCGTTCGATGGCACGCAAGCTTTCAGCGGTCAAATCCTTCTATCGGTGGCTGGCCGCCCGTGAGGGGTTTGAGCCCACCGCCGTCCTCTCCACCCGCGCGCCCAAGTACACCAAAAGACTGCCCCGCCCCCTCGCAGTCGATGCAGCCAAGGCGCTGATTGACTGCGTTGAGGTCCAATCCGACAGGCCCTGGGTCGCCGCGCGGGATGTGGCGGTGATCACACTTCTCTGGGGCTGCGGGTTGCGCATTTCAGAGGCGCTCTCGCTGAAAGGCCGCGATGCGCCGCTGGCGGACAATCTGCGCATTTTCGGCAAAGGAGACAAAGAGCGCCTCGTTCCCGTGCTCCCCGCAGCGCAAATGGCCGTGGCAGACTACCTTGAGCTTTGCCCGCACCCGCAAGCGGTTGACAAAGCTCTCTTCCGTGGCATCCGCGGTGGCCCCTTGAATGCGCGCACCATCGCCTCCGTCATGGCGGCAGCGCGCATGCAACTGGGCCTGCCCGCAAGCGCCACGCCGCATGCGATGCGCCACAGCTTTGCCACGCATCTTTTGGATGCTGGCGGTGATCTGCGCGCCATCCAGGAACTGCTGGGGCATGCGTCACTCTCAACCACCCAAGCCTACACTGCTGTGGATACCGCCCGGTTGCTGGAAGTCTACCAGCGCGCCCATCCAAAAGCGGGTTGAGCGCTGAGACCCGCCCAAGTCTGGGTCAGCCCCAAGAACAGGACGCCTAAAGCTCTTCCAGGAAAGACCGCGCGGCGACAGCGGGGTCTAACTCTCCCGCAGCCACGGCATCCGCGAACTGATTGAGCGATGCCCTGGCAGACGGCGCATAGAGTTTTGCCAGCAGGCGCTGGCGGACGTCCTCGGCAAACCAATGGCGCGCCTGCGCAGCGCGCGCCCGGTCCCAAAAGCCATGCTCTTTGCGCCAGGAAACCAGATTCTGCAGGCGGGTCCAAACCTCTTCTAACCCGGAGGTCTCGAGCGCAGAGACGGTCATCGCGCAGGGAAAGCCTTCGGGGTCTTGCGGCCGCTTGCGCAAGAGACGCAACGCGCCCGCGTAATCGCCGCGCGTGCGCTGAGCGGCGGCCAAAAGATCACCGTCCGCCTTATTGACCACAATGAGATCCGCCATCTCCATGATCCCACGCTTCACACCTTGTAGCTCATCCCCGCCCGCAGGTGCCAAGAGCAAAACAAAAAGGTCGGACATCTCAGAAACGACCGTCTCTGATTGGCCAACACCAACCGTTTCAATCAGCACTAGATCGTAGCCAGCCGCCTCACAGAGCCGCACAGCCTCCCGCGTGCGGCGCGCAACACCGCCCAAATGGGTCTGGCTGGGCGACGGCCGTATGAAAGCGCGTTCTTGCCGGCTGAGCAGATCCATCCGGGTTTTGTCGCCCAGGATAGAGCCACCAGAACGCGCCGACGACGGATCGACGGCAAGCACCGCGACGCGCAGGCCCGCCTCGATGAGCATCATGCCAAAGCTCTCAATGAAGGTAGACTTGCCCACGCCCGGCGTGCCGGACAGGCCCACGCGGATCGCTTGCTGATCGCCCGGCAGCGCGGCGAGCAGACCTTCGGCAGTTTCGCGGTGATCCGGGCGGCCGGATTCGATCAACGTGATAGCGCGCGCCAAGGCACGCCGTTCACCCGCAACAACTCCCCGTGCAATCTGATCCCAATCCATCCCGCTCTTGTGCGCGCGGCTCTGCCGATTGTCCATCCCCGGGTGACGCATGCAACCAGCTTGGCCTGACCGGCTCCTTCGCGCATAAGGCCAGCATGTCTGATAGCTTGCCGATTGACGCGGTCCTGCCCGATGTGATTGCCGCCCTCCGCACTACGCGGCGGGTCGTGTTACAGGCACCGCCCGGGGCGGGCAAGACCACGCGCGTCCCGCTGGTGGTGCTAGAAGCCAGTCTAACGGACGGACGGATCCTGATGCTGGAGCCGCGCCGTCTGGCAGCGCGCGCGGCGGCGGAACGCATGGCGGCGAGCCTTGGCGAAAAGCTCGGGCAGCGCGTCGGCTACCGGATCCGCGGCGCGCAGGTCGTTGGGCCCAAAACGTCGATTGAAGTCGTAACCGAAGGCATTCTCACCCGCATGCTACAGCAAAACCCTGATTTGCCGGGTGTGGGTGCCGTCATCTTCGATGAATTCCACGAACGCGCGCTCACCGCGGATCTTGGCCTCGCCCTCTGCCTAGAGGTGGCCGACGCATTGCGCGATGATCTTTTGCTGATCGTGATGTCGGCCACCCTCGACGCAGCGCCGGTGGCAAAGATGGTGCAGGCCCCCGTCGTGACGTCTGAGGGGCGCAGTTTCCCAGTAACTTCACACTGGCTCGACCGGCCTGCCCCGAAAGACCGGTTTGAAAAGGCCGCCGCTGATCTGGTGCTCAAAGCCCTCGCAGAGGCCCCCGGTTCCGCCCTCGTGTTCTTGCCCGGAGAGGGCGAAATTCGACGGGTCGCAGCGCGGCTGACCCCTGAGTTGCCAGCAGATTGCACCCTCGCCCCGCTCTACGGAGCGCTTGATTTCAAGGCCCAAAGACGGGCCATCGAACCCGTTACAACGGGGCGCAAAATCGTGCTCGCGACCGCCATCGCGGAAACCTCACTCACCATCGAAGGGGTGCAGATCGTCGTTGATGCTGGTCACGCACGGCGCGCGCGTTTTGATCCGCACTCGGGCATGTCGCGGCTGGTGACAGAACGCGTGACCCGTGCTGAGGCCGAACAACGCGCCGGGCGCGCGGGGCGAACCCAACCGGGAGTGGCCTATAAGCTCTGGACCCGCGGAGAGGACGGCGCGCTCGCAGCTTTTCCGCCCGCGGAGATCGAAGTGGGCGATCTGACTGGCTTTGCGCTTGAACTGGCCGTATGGGGCGCGGATGCGGCGGATCTGGCCTTTGTGACACCGCCCAATGCGGGTCACCTCGCCGAAGCGCGAGCAGTCCTGCAGATGCTGGACGCTCTGGACGCGCGCGGACAGATCACGCCGCATGGCTACGCGCTTTTGAAAATGCCGCTGCATCCGCGGCTTGCCCATATGGTGAGCCGCGGTGGCGCGCCTGCCCCGATGCTGGCTGCGCTTTTGGCCGAACGCGATCCACTGCGCGGTGCTGGCGCTGACTTGGCGCTTCGGATGGACGCGCTCACCGGCAAGCAACAGCCACCCGAAGCGCATGCGCCGAGCCTTGCGCGCATCCGCGAGGAGGCCAAACGCCTTTCAAACGCAGCCCGGGGCGACGGCCCAAGTAGCCTGGCCGCCAACGCGGCACTGGCATATCCGGACCGGATCGGCCTGCGGCGCAAAGGGGAGGCCCCGCGCTACATCCTTTCGGGCGGCAAGGGAGCCGTCCTGGCGCAGGAGGATCGGCTGGCTGGCACGCGGCTCCTCGTGGCGACGGACCTTGACGGTGATCCGCGCGAGGCCCGCATCCGCCAGGCCGCAGCGCTGAGCGAAGCAGAATTGCGGACGCTTTTTGCCGCGCAGATCAATTGGCAGGACGTTTGCATCTGGTCGCGCCGAGAAGGTCAAGTCTTGACCCGCCAGCAAGAACGCTTTGGCGCGCTCATCCTGCAGGACCGCCATTGGCCAGAGGCCCCGGCGGACGCGGTCGCGACGGCGATGCTCGACGGCGTGCGCCACCTCGGGCTCAGCCCAAGCCCCGCATCGCGCCGCTTTATCGCCCGCGCCCGGCTGATGGGCTCTGACTTTCCTTGCTACGATGATACGCATTTGATGGAGACGCTCGAGGACTGGCTCCTGCCGCACCTCACCGGGGTGCGCAGCAGCGCGGATTGGAAGCATTTCGATGTTTTACCTGCTCTGCGCGCCCGTCTGACCTGGGATCAAACCAAAGCTTTGGACCAAGCGGCACCGGCAGCCTTCAAAACCCCGCTTGGGCGCAAGGTTGAGATCGACTATAGCGCTGACTCCCCGCAAATTTCAGTACGGCTGCAAGAGATGTTTGGCACCACCGTGCATCCGCAAGTGGCGGGCCGCCCGCTGATCGTCACGCTTCTCTCGCCTGCCCAGCGACCCCTGCAAGTGACCCAAGACATCCCAGGTTTTTGGGCGTCGTCCTACGCTGATGTGCGCAAAGACATGCGCGGTCGGTATCCCAAGCACCCGTGGCCGGAAGACCCCACGCGCGCGGATCCAACCTTGCGCGCCAAACCGCGGCGAACTTAGCGCCAGGCTCCAAGACCAACTGGGCGGCACTGCGAACTCTGCATGCTTTAGTCGTTGTCGATCTGCCCGGCTCCGGCCCCTGCGGCACGGGAGGCGGCGGTGTCCGGCACGAGGATCTGCCGCGCCAGATCAGACATCTGCGCCCAAAGCCAATTTGGCGGGTGCACGCGCAAGATCGACATCGGGGCGGCAGGCACCTTCAAATGCAAAACGATCTGATCCTCCCCAGCCCGTTCAACGGCAAAGGGCTGTGCCTCAAGATAGCTGAGAAAGAGCGGCGCCGGCGGCTCTTTGGGCAGCAGAAGCGTTGCTGTTGCCTCCTGCGCTGTTTCGAGCGTTCGCCGAATTGCGACAGGCAAATCCAGGATCGGACCTGTTGGCAAAGCGGCCAGGGCAGTTTCAATATCCTCCGCAGGCCGCCCCGCGATCAGATGCATCAGGGCCGCCTTGCCAAACTCCGCGGCCTGCTCCGGCGGTGCCCCCGCCCCCCGCGCGGCCTTGGCCGCCATCATCGAAACCTCATTGGCCGAGGCAGTCACGCAGCGAAAACCGGCAGCCACCAGTCATCGGCCTCGGTTGCAAGTTGATCTGCGAGAGGTGCTCCCTGACACAGCGTGATCCGGGTCCAGCGCGATGACTTGGGGTCAAACTTTGCGGCACCAAAGAACGAAAGTTTGCAGCGCAGCATATCAATGGGCAGGCAGGACGACCCAATCAGGTTATCGCGGATCTCAGCGTAGGGATAGCGCGCGGCAAGCGCCACGCGCGAAATGGCCAGTGCATGCCCTGGCTGCGCTTCGACGAAGTCCGAGACACGCATGTCGCTTTCCGGCAGTGCCCTGTAGAGCGCTTGCGCCCGCCGCCCGATATCGAGCGGGGTTTCACGGGCCGCGCCAGGCTCCTCAAACCGCAGGCCCAGGCGGGGTTCCTGTTTGGCTTCAGAGACATACCAGAATTGCGCGCAGTTCTCGACCGCCTCGTAATCCGGCGCAAGCGCCCAGGCGAACCGCGTTTCAATCTCGTGACGTAGGGCACCGGTTGTGCGGATCGGCAAGGCCATCGCCCCATGCGCATCGCCCATCTCATCCGCCAGGTCGTCTACGAGGTCGCCGAAGGGCTCAATGACCAGGGCGGCCATCAACTCCTGCACGTCCAGACTGCACCCTGCGGTGGCCCCGATCACCGTATCAATCGGAAAACAGCCGCCAAAGTCCAATGTCGGCGTCAGGGTATCCCAATCGCGGCGCAGCTTTTCAATGCGCTGCTGATGCGCTGGATCAGGAACTTGCCACTCCGCCAAGTGCACCGCCGCGCGGGCCATCAGGGCTCGGAGCAGGCTGCGGCGGTCAGCAGAGACATCTTCGAGCGCGCGCACCCGCGCCAGCGCCGTCTCGCGCGCATGCATCCAATTGTTCAACAGGACCGGATGGGTCACCAAAAACGGTGCCATGCCAAGCCCCGTCGAGTTTCCGACACCCAAATACCGCTTGAGCGGCGCGTCAAGACGCCCGCGCCCCACATGTTCGACAAGATCATGCGTGAAGTGACGGATCAGCCAGACCGTCAACATCTCAGCGGCGAAAGGCCCTTCAAGGCCCGGCCTCGTCTCTACCACATGGCGGTCCGCAATCCCGAATTTGCCATTGCCATAAACCGCAGTGGTGCGCATGAGGTAGCCCACATCGCGGATCACCGCCTCGTCGGGCTGCTGGCCTGCCCTCAGCGCGGCCACCACATGCGCAAAGAGCCGCACTGATTTATTGGCGCGGCTTAGAATCAGATCGCGTTCGCTAAACCGTCCCGCCTCTTGCAGCGGGGCTTGCGCGCAGATCCGCGCCACCTCAGCCGCATCAGGCACCCCATCATAGAGGACATAGGCGGTGTCCCAGGCAGTTGCGATGACCCGGTCGGTGCGCTGATCCGCAGGCAGGTCGTTGGAGACCGCCACGAGCGCGTAGTGATGCCCGCCCAGGGCTAGCGTGTAGACCGCGTGGCCAAAGCCGTCGGGGCACATCTCCCAGACCGGGCGCTGAACCCGAACACGTTCGACGGCAAGCCGCCGCATAAGGCTGCGCAGAAAGGAGAGGCGGGTCGGAAACATTGACCCCATGCGCGCCAATCGCATGACTTCCTCAGGAGGGCGCAGGGCGGTTTGCAAAGGGGCGACGTAGTCTTTCATGCCGGACCAAAACTCTCCGCATAAAAGCGTGCCCAGTTGCCCCCCATGATGCCATCAACCTCGTCGCTGCCCAGCCCGGCCTGAAGCAGACCTTCCCGGATCTGACCAAAGTCGCGGTTGTCTTGAAACCAACTGGGCATCGGAGGAAAGCCCGCGTTGCTGGCAGAGCCTTCACCGTAGTCAACTTCTTTGCTCCAACGGCCCACGCGCATCCACTCCACAACGCTGTCGGGCTGATCTTGGCACAGATCGCTGCCCAAGCCTAGATGTTCAGCCCCGTAGCGCCGCGCTGCTTCTGCTATCATAGCGCAAAAGCTCTCTCGGGTGCAGGCACTGCCGCCTGCGAGATGATGCGGATAGAGGGAGAAACCCAACATCCCGCCTGCCGCTGTGAGCGCGCGCAACACGCGATCGGACTTATTGCGCAGGGCCGCATGCCACCAATGCGGGTTGGCATGCGTGATCGCAATCGGCCGCGTTGAATGCTCAATTGCCTCCAGGGTCGAACGCTCGGCTGAGTGGCTCATGTCGATGACCATACCGACGCGGTTCATCTCGCTGACAACGGCGCGGCCCATGCGCGTGAGCCCCATATCCTCAGCCTCGTAACAGCCTGTCGCCAGCAGCGACTGGTTGTTGTAGGTCAATTGCATAAACCGCACACCCAGTTGGTGGCAGATCTCAACCAGGCCGATGTCATCTTCAATCGGGCTAGGGTTCTGAAAGCCAAAGAAGATGGCGGTGCGCCCCGTTTCCTGCGCCAGCCCAACATCCGCGGCGCGCGTGCCTTTGAAGATCAGGTCGGGGTGGTCTTCAAACCATCTGTTCCAGCGCTCCAGATTGAGCACCATTTCACGAAAGCTCTCGTGATAAGCTATGGTCACATGCACGGCATCCACACCGCCCGCACGCATCTGAGCAAAAATGCGGGGGCTGAAGTTTGCGTACTGCAGATTGTCGATCAGCGGAGGCGTCTTGGTGGGCGTTGATTTCATGGCCCGCACCGTGGCGGCGATTGATGCGGCTGACAATCACAAAGCGCGCTGAGGCCCAGGATGCCCGGCCCGGCATGACACCGGACCGGGCACATACCACAACACTCGTTACTTAACCGGTATAGAAGGGCAAAAGCGTTTAAGTGAGGTTTACAGAAACACCCGCTCGCACATGTGCTGTGGGGCAGCTACGCGCGGATTGCGGGAAAAGTGAGACGGGCTTTGGGCATTTCGCGCATTCTGCTCGTACAAGGACATTCAGATGCCGCAGCACCGCAAAAGAGGGGTTCACGCCGCGGCCTATTCGCCTTCGCCCGCTTTGATGTCGAATTCGTTAAAGACAATTCGGTGGGTTCGGCTCACCATTCGCGCAAGGAGACTGATTCCATGCGCTATTCAGCGATCAACGTGATCAAACAAGCTCTTATAGGGCATCGCGGCTGGACCCCCGCCTGGCGTGATCCGGCACCTAAAGACCACTATGACGTCGTCATCATCGGCGGTGGTGGGCACGGGCTGGCCACGGCGCACTACCTCTCCAAGGTCTTTGGCGTACGCAACGTCGCCGTTCTCGAAAAAGGCCGGATCGGGGGCGGCAATGTGGGGCGGAACACAACGATCATCCGCTCAAACTACCTTTTGGACGGCAATGAACCTTTTTATGAATTCTCGCTCAAGCTTTGGGAAGGCTTGGAACAAGACCTGAACTACAATGCGATGGTCAGCCAGCGCGGCATCATCAATCTCATTCACTCAGATGCGCAGCGCGACGCCTTTGTCCGGCGCGGCAATGCGATGATCCTGAACGGCGCGGACGCTGAATTGCTCAGCGCCGCGCAGGTGCGCGCTGAGTACCCCTACCTCAACTTCAAAGATGCGCGGTTTCCGATCAAAGGCGGCCTGGCTCAGCGGCGCGGCGGCACCGTGCGCCATGACGCAGTCGCCTGGGGCTACGCCCGCGCAGCCGACAGTCGCGGTGTCGATATCATTCAAAACTGCGAAGTGACCGGGTTTCGCATTGAGAAGGGCACCTGTCTGGGCGTGGACACGACAAAGGGCTCCATCGGCGCGCGCAAAGTCGGCTGCGCGGTGGCGGGCTCTTCAAGCCGGGTGATGGCGACGGCGGGCATGCGCTTGCCAATTGAAAGCCACGTGCTGCAGGCCTTTGTGTCCGAAGGGCTCAAGCCGCTGATCCCAGGCGTCATCACCTTCGGTGCCGGCCACTTTTATGTCAGTCAATCGGACAAAGGCGGGCTGGTCTTTGGCGGTGACATCGACGGCTACAATTCCTACGCGCAGCGCGGCAATCTACCGGTCATCGAAGACGTCTGTGAGGGGGGCATGGCGATCCTGCCCATGATCGGGCGGGCGCGGCTCTTGCGCATGTGGGGCGGGATCATGGACATGTCGATGGATGGCTCACCGATCATCGACCGCACCCATATTGATGGGCTCTATCTCAACGGCGGCTGGTGCTACGGCGGGTTCAAAGCAACGCCAGCCTCCGGCTATGTCTTTGCCCATCTTTTGGCGCGGGGCACGCCGCATCCCACCGCTACTGCGTACCGATTTGATCGTTTCGCCAAGGGCGCAATGATCGACGAAAAAGGAGTGGGCAATCAGCCCAATTTGCACTGATGATCATCAATCACCCGCTCCTTGGCCCGCGCGATGCTGCTGAGTTCGTCTATCTCGGCGATGCCGCACTCATTGATCGTCCCGATCCAGAGACCGCCAGCGCGAAGGATTGGCATGAGTATGCCTACCTGCGCGACAACCCCGCAGGACTGCACCGGGAGCTTTGGTTCCACGAGGGCGGTGATCGGTCTTGGCTGGTCGTGACCCGCAACACGCTCACCCATGAGATCACCGATGTCGCATTGGCGCGAGATGTCGCGCGAACCAAAGGGCGGTCGCGATGAGCCAGAAAAATCGCCTTTCAGGTGGGCATATCGACCGCAGCCAAACGCTGCGCTTTCGCTTTGATGGGAAGCGCTTTGCGGGCCATCCGGGCGATACGCTGGCGTCTGCGCTCTTGGCCAACGGTGTGCGCCTGATGGGCCGGTCGTTCAAGTACCATCGACCGCGCGGCGTGATGACGGCAGGCTCTGAAGAGCCCAACGCCCTGGTCGAATTGCGCACAGGACGACGGCGCGAGGCAAACACCCGCGCGACGACTATTGAGCTTTTCGATCGGCTTTCGGCCCGCTCTCAAAACCGTTGGCCGAGCCTGACGTTCGATCTGATGGCGGTGAATGACGCTTTGGGGAATTTCCTGACAGCCGGATTTTACTACAAGACCTTCATGTGGCCCGCCGCCTTCTGGGAGCGCGTCTACGAGCCCCTCATCCGGCACGCCGCAGGGCTCGGCCGTCTGTCGGGGCTGAGCGACCCGGATGAGTACGATCGCGGGTTCCGCCACGCAGATCTCTTGATCATCGGGGGTGGGCCTGCAGGGCTCATGGCGGCCCTCACCGCAGGACGCGCGGGAAAGCATGTGATCTTGGCGGATGAAGATTTCGTCTGGGGCGGGCGGCTTACCGCCGAAACCGACCCTTTGAACGACGCGCCGGCATCCGAGTGGGTGCACGCTGTCGTGGCGGAGCTTGAAAGCCTGCCCAATGTGCGCCTGATGCCCCGCACCACCGTCATTGGTGCGTTTGACCACGGCATCTACGCCGCTGTTGAACGGTTGGGCGACCACTTGCCCGCCCTTCCACCTGGCAAGCCGCGACAGATCATGTGGCGCATCACCGCTAAACAGACATTGCTCTGCGCCGGTGCCCTTGAGCGGCCCATCATCTTTGACAACAATGACCGGCCGGGTGTGATGCTTGCTGGAGCGATGCGCAGCTACGCCAACCGCTTTGCGGTGACGGCTGCGCCGCGGGTCGCCGTTTTTACCTGCACGGATGAAGGGCACCGCACAGCGCGGGATCTTTCTGCCAAAGGGGTTGCCATCGCTGGCGTCATCGACACCCGTGCTGACGCGCCACTCAATTCGGATTTTGAAGTGATCCGGGGCGGTCGGGTTGTCAATACAATGGGACGTCTAGGGCTTCGGTTTATCGAAGTGCGCATGGCCGATGGCACAACGCGCACGATCGAATGCGGTGCTTTGGGCGTGACGGGCGGATGGAACCCCAACGTGCACATGACCTGCCATCAGCGGGGCCGCCCCGTTTGGGACGAAACGCGCGCCGCTTTTGTTCCCGGGCCGGATTTGCCGCCCGGCATGCGCGTTGCCGGTGCGGCGCGGGGGATCTTCTCCACCCATGGCGCATTGATGTCAGGGGCAAGAGCGGCCGCCGACGCACTCAGCACCTTCCCGGCCGATGTGCCAAAAGCTGAAGATGCGCCCGTCAGCCAAACCGCCTTCTGGTACGTAGAAGGGTGCGCGCGCGCGTGGCTCGACCCGCAGAACGATGTCACCGTGAAAGACGTGAAGTTGAGCCATCAGGAGGGGTTTCGCAGTGTCGAGCACCTCAAGCGCTACACCACGCTGGGGATGGCAACAGATCAGGGGAAGACCTCCAATCTCGCAGGACTTGCGATCATGGCAGAGCTTGAAGGCAAGAGCATTGCCGAAATGGGCACCACAATCTACCGCCCGCCTTACACACCGGTTGCGATTGCGGCCTTTGCCGGAAGGTCGCGTGGATCCAGGTTTCGGCCCAAGCGCCTCACCCCCTCGCATCACTGGGCCAAAGAACAGGGGGCCACTTTTGTCGAAGCGGGTCTTTGGCTGCGCGCCCAGTGGTTTTCGCAGCGCGGTGAGACCCATTGGCGGCAAAGCGTTGACCGAGAAGTACAGCAGGTGCGCAGCACAGTTGGCGTCTGCGATTGCACCACGCTGGGCAAGATCGATGTGCAAGGGACGGATGCGGCGGCGTTTCTCAACCACGTCTATTGCAACGGTTTTGCCAGATTGCCGGTGGGCAAGGTGCGCTACGGCCTGATGCTGCGCGAAGACGGCATCGCGATGGACGACGGGACCGCGGCGCGCCTGGCTGAAGACCACTTTGTCGTTACCACGACGACGGCGAACGCGGGGAAGGTCTATCAGCACATGGAGTTCCTGCGCCAATGCTTGTTTCCAGATTTGGACGTGCAACTCATCTCGACCACCGATGCTTGGGGGCAATACGCAGTGGCCGGGCCCCGTTCGCGCGATCTGCTGACAAAGATCGTGGACCCCGCGCATGATTTGAGCAACGCAGCGTTCCCTTTCATGGCGTGCGGCGCGATCACCATTTGTGGGGGACTGCGCGCGCGGCTCTTTCGCATCTCGTTCAGCGGCGAGTTGGCCTATGAGATTGCGGTGCCCGCCCGTTATGGCGATGCCCTGATGCGGCGGCTGATGCAGATTGGTGAACCGCTTGGCGTGGTGGCTTACGGCACAGAGGCGCTTGGGGTCATGCGGATTGAAAAGGGCCATGCGGCCGGAAACGAGCTCAACGGAACAACCACGGCGCTCAACCTCGGCATGGCGCGTCTGGTGTCAAAAAACAAGGACAGCATTGGCGCAAAGCTCTCCGAGCGGGAGGGCCTGACGGCACCGGAGGCGCTGGTTCAGGTTGGGATAAAGCCGGTCAACGCGGGGGAGAAAGTCACCGCCGGGGGTCATCTGATGGCCCTCGCGGGCCCGGTCGACGCGGAGCATGATCAAGGCTATGTCACGTCGGCTGCCTATTCGCCTTCGCTGGGCTGCATGATCGGCCTTGCATTCCTGAAAGACGGGGCCGCGCGCCATGGCGAGCGCATGCGGCTCGTTTCGCCTGTGACAAAATCAACCGTTCAGATTGAGGTGGTATCCCCCCACTTCATCGACCCGGCCGGAGACCGCTTGCGTGCATGATCTAGCGCCACTGACCGCCCTCGGTTCAACCGAACCCTGCATCGTAGAGCGCGCAGGCTTGGTGTTAAGCGAAGTGCCTGACCTCGCGCTTGCCTCTGTTGCAGCCCGCCGCGGAGTGGAGAGCAAATGCACCTCCGGGCTAGAACAACTTCTCGGGGCGCCGCTGCCCGGTCCGGGCAAGGCGCTGCTCTCCCAACCTATGAGCGCTGTTTGGATGGGCCCAGACCAATGGATGATCGGCGCGGCTTTTTCAGAGCATGAAGATCTCGCTGACACAGTGAAAGCGGCCGTCAGCACCTCGGGATCCGTGACCGAGCAGTCTGACGCTTGGGCCTGCTTTGACCTCGCGGGGGACGGCGTGCAATCCGTGCTCGAGCTTTTGTGCAACATCGATCTGACCCAGCTTCAGTCCGGCGATGCCACGCGCACGCAGATCCATCACATGGGATGCTTTTTGATCTGCGGTGATCCAGATCACTTTGCCCGCCTGCTGGGACCAAGATCCTCTGCTGAAAGCCTGTGGCACGCGATCCACACCGCTATGACCGCAGTCCTCTAAAGCGTTTCGGCTCGAACTTGAAACGCCAATGCACTGCCGCGCCTGCGGCGTTCTCCAGACACTGGCGATCCATGATTGCTCAGGTTGAAGCCGAAAAGCTCTAGACCAGCCGGCAGCGTGCTTGCGAACGCGTGGGCCATTACACCCCGGTCAGATCCGGTTCTACGCCGCTGCTGCGATCTGAAAACACCTACCGACGATCACTCCGTACTTTCGTGGTGAAGGTCTGCCACGCGTGACGTGATTTTCTCTGCCAATGTTGCGTTGCGGTTGGCCAAAGCGCGCATCTCTGAGGCCACCACTGCAAACCCCTTGCCCGCATCGCCACTGCGCGCGGCTTCAATGCCCGCATTGATTGAAAGCATGGAGAGCTCACGCACCGACCCCGTAATCTCGGTGGTCAGGCTCGCGATGTCTGCGCTGACCTTACCGGTCTTTTGCAGGGACGACTCAAGCTTTTCGCGCATTTCGTATTCAGCATTGGCGCTGACCACCAACCCTTGCAGGTAGGCCAATTCGCCATTCTCATAGACCGCATTTCCCCGTTCACGCACCCAGACCTTCTCGCCCTGCAGCGGGGTTAGGCGGTATGTGACATCCCAGCTTTCACCCGCCTCAATTGCCTTGTCCACAGCCGCGGTCAGGAGCACTTTGTCCTCGGCGAAAATCAGATCACCGTAGGCGACACGCTTGTTCTGGATGATTTCGTCTGGACTGTACCCCAGCAAGAGCGCCACCTGCCCCGCCATGAACTCCATCGTACTTTGTGCATCATTGCGGCATCTGTAGACAAATGCATCAACCGACGAAAACACGCTGTCGTAAATTGCTTCCATGAGCGACCCTCTAAACACCTTTGAGTTGCTTTAGAGCCTCCAGGTTAATGTTGTCTTATGTGCGCCAGGTGAACAGCGGCAAATTCGTATTGCTCTGTGATTTTCAAGTTTGATTTGCGTCCCGCCTAGAAGGCGACCCAAAGCTGAGTCAATGGGAAAGGTCCCAGCGGCACCGCCCTGTGATTAAACCAAACGTCCCCAGAGGTCATAATCGCCCGCCTCATCGACTTCCACCGTGACAATGTCGCCAACACGAAGATGCTCGAAAGCCGCGTCGATGAAGAGGTTCCCATCGATCTCAGGTGCATCGCCCATTGTCCGGCAGGTCGCCGCTTGTGCATCGATCTCGTCTACAATCACTGGAATGGTCTGGCCCACTTTCTGCTGCAACCGCGCCTGCGAGATTCCCTGCGCTTTTGCCATGAAACGCTCCCAGCGGTCCTGTTTGACCTCCGGAGAGACGTGATTGGGCAACGCCGCAGATTGCGCTCCGGCTACGTTCTCATATTGAAAGCAGCCAACGCGATCCAAGTTGGCCACGTCGAGCCAATCAAGCAAGGTCTGAAACTCCGCCTCGGTTTCGCCTGGGTATCCAACGATGAACGTGGAGCGCAACACGAGATCAGGGCAGAGTGCGCGCCAAGCCGCAATCTCATCGAGCGTGCGCGCCGCTGCTGCTGGCCGCGCCATGCGCCTGAGGACATCCGGATGCGCGTGCTGAAACGGAATGTCGAGATAGGGCAGCACGAGGCCCTCCGCCATCAGCGGAATGACCTGGCGCACATGCGGATAGGGGTAGACGTAGTGCAGCCGCACCCACGCGCCCAGTGATCCCAGATCCCGCGCCAGATCAGTGATATGCGCGCGGTGCCCCCTGTCTTCTTTGTGTTTGATGTCCACGCCGTAGGCTGAAGTATCCTGGCTGATGACCAAGAGCTCTTTGACACCGTTCGATACCAGCCGCTCCGCCTCCCGCATAACTGCATGGGCGGGACGCGATTGCAGCCTGCCGCGCATGTCCGGGATAATGCAAAACTTACACTTATGGTTACACCCCTCTGAAATCTTGAGATAACTGTAATGCCTGGGGGTGAGGGACACTTGGCGCGCCGGCAGAAGATCCACAAAGGGATCCGGCGCTGGCGGCACAACCTCATGCACGGCATCCAGCACCTTTTCGTATTGGTGCGGCCCGGTCACGGCGAGAATACTGGGATGGTTCTTGCGGATGTACTCGGGCTCCGCGCCAAGACAGCCCGTGACGATCACCCGGCCATTGGCATTCAGCGCCTCGCCAATCGCCTCCAAGCTTTCTGCTTTGGCCGAATCGAGAAAACCGCAGGTGTTCACAATCACCGCATCCGCCCCCGCATAGTCTGGCGAGACGCCGTACCCCTCCGCCCTGAGGCGCGTCAGGATGCGTTCACTGTCCACCAGAGCCTTGGGACACCCCAGCGAGATCATGCCGATGCTCGGCTGACCCGCCCGACGCACGCCGGGCAAAACGGGAGCGGGCGCCAAATCGGGGCGCAGATTGGGTGGGTTTGTGCTCATGCAGCGGCTATAGTCCAAGACGCGGGCTGGTAAAAGTCTAGGCAAGACGTGGGGTGGATTATGCGGTGGGTCATACGTTTCATTGGGCTGGTGCTTTTGATCGGGGTCATCGTGGTCGTCGGTGTCGTGATGTTGCCCAAAGACCGCATTGCGCAGATCGCCGCTGACCAGTTGAGCCGCGCCACCGGGCGCAGCGTTGAGATCACGGGCGATCTGGGGATTACGCTTTGGCCCCAGCTTGGCGTGCGGGCTGACGGCTTGCGCATCGGCAACCCGGACTGGGCCACAGGTGAGGCGCTCTTTCGCAGCGGGGCAGCGGCGCTCAGCGTGGATGCCGCCGCCCTTTTGCGGCGCGAGATCGAGGTGACTGAGATCCGCGCTGAGGCCCCGGTCATCCACCTTGAAGAGCGCGCTGACGGTCTGGTCAACTGGCGTCTATCTCCGGATCTGGGAACGCCCGCACCAGAGGGGGGGCCATCGGCAGGGGCAAACCGCACGCCCTTTAGCATCGCGCGGGTCGATATCACCGATGCGACCGTCATTTACGCGGCCGAAGGGGCAGCGCTGCAGCGCTTTGACGGCATCCATCTGGCGCTCGATTGGCCAGACCAAGCGGGACCTGCCCAGATCAATGGTCGCTTCGAACTCTCTGAAAGACCCATTGAAATCGCAGCCCGCGTTGGCCAGTTTGCTCGGTTTCTGGAAGGTACGGTCCAAGATGTGGACCTTGAAACCGCATTGGGGGCGAGCAGGGTGCGCTTCAAGGGACAGGCAAGCTTGGGCGGAGAACTCGGCGGGAATCTCGCGGTCGCGGCCCCTGCAACCGCCGACCTGTTCTCACGGTTTGGGGCAAACAGCGTTGACCTGCCCCAAGGCTTGGGCCGCAGCCTCGATCTCACGGCGGAGGTGACATTTACGGCCGCGCAACAGCTTGCGTTGCGCAATGTCACTGCTGACCTAGGGGGGAACACGCTGCGCGCGGCGGCAGACATCGATTTTCAGGAAAAACCGCAGGTGACCGCAACGCTGGATGTGGGCAACCTCGACCTTTCTGCCCTGACCAGCAGCGAAAATGCGGAGGCAGAGGAAGATCGCGCGGTGAAGACTTGGCCCACGGATCCAATTGATGCCTCGGGCCTTGCCGCCTTTGACGGTCAGATCGCATTGAATGCGCAAAGCGTCGATCTTGGCAGCTTAACGCTGGGTCCCACGAAAGCGCGGCTGACCAACACGCGGTCCCGGCTCGTTTTCGAACTAAACGATGTCGCGGCCTACGAAGGCCAGTTCCAAGGTGAGTTTGTCATCAACAACCGCAACGGCCTGTCCGTGGGCGGCGGCCTGCGCGCCGTCGGGGTCCAGATGAAACCCCTGCTCACCGACCTGGCGGGGCTTGAGCGGTTTTCTGGCAAAGGCGATGCGCAGGTGAAATTCTTGGGTGTTGGCGGTTCCGTTGACGCGATTATGCGCTCTTTGTCAGGTGATGGCGGCATCGCGGTGGGTCGTGGCGCAATTGAGGGGATCGACCTTGACGACCTTCTGGGCTCTTTCGACACCGACGGCGGGACAACCGTGTTTGACCAGCTCGTCGCGCAATTCACGATGGCAGGTGGCGTGGTGCAAAACGATGATTTGAGCATGCTTTTGCCGAATTTTGAGACCACGGGCGCAGGGCAGATCGACCTAGGCGCGCAAACACTCGACTATACGGTGACGCCCAAAGCTCTGCGGTTAAACAAGGAAAGCGGCCTTGCCGTGCCGGTACGCATCGTCGGTCCCTGGGCGCGCCCGCGGATCCAGCCAGATCTGAAGGCGGCAATTGATCTCAACTTTCGCGAAGAGAGAGAACGCGCCGAAGAACGGGTGAAACAAGAAATCGAACGCAAACTTCAAGATGAGATCGGCGTGACACGCGAGGAAGGTCAATCGCTGGAAGACGCTGTAAAAGACCGCGCGGAAGACGCGCTCAAACGAGAGCTGCTGCGACTTTTTGACTAACCTTTGGTCCAAACCGCTTGTTTGCTTAGGCCCTGGCGCGGTGCCTGGAAAAGTTCACCTTCCGCCTTCAGATCTGTTGCGCTAAACCCCGAGGATGCTGATGCGAGGGGAGACCTATGCCTGATGATCTGTTGAACAGCTTTATGACCGGTCCAGACGAAAAAGGCCGGTTTGGTGATTTTGGCGGGCGGTTTGTCTCAGAGACGTTGATGCCGCTGATCTTGGATCTTGAGCAGCAGTACGAAAAGGCAAAGACCGATCCGACGTTCTGGGCGGAGATGAACGATCTTTGGACCCATTATGTTGGCAGGCCCAGCCCGCTTTATCTTGCCGAACGGCTGACCGCGCAATTGGGTGGGGCCAAGGTCTATATGAAGCGCGATGAACTCAACCACACCGGCGCGCATAAGATCAACAACGTGTTGGGCCAGATCATTCTTGCGCGGCGGATGGGCAAAAAGCGGATCATCGCGGAAACAGGCGCGGGCCAGCACGGCGTCGCTACGGCAACCGTCTGCGCCAAGTTTGGGCTGAAATGCGTGGTTTATATGGGCGCGCATGATGTTGAGCGGCAGGCCCCCAACGTCTTTCGCATGCGGCTGCTGGGGGCAGAGATTGTGCCCGTCACATCAGGGCGCGGCACGCTCAAGGACGCGATGAACGACGCACTGCGCGACTGGGTCACCAACGTGCGCGATACTTTTTATTGCATCGGCACGGTTGCAGGTCCGCACCCCTACCCCGCCATGGTCCGCGATTTTCAGAGCATCATCGGCAAAGAGGTCCGGACCCAGATGCAAGAGGCCGAGGGTCGCCTGCCCGACACGCTCATCGCGGCCATCGGCGGCGGGTCCAATGCCATGGGGCTCTTCTATCCATTCCTTGACGATGCGGATGTGAACATCATCGGCGTCGAAGCGGGTGGTAAAGGCGTGAACGAGAAGATGGAGCATTGCGCCTCTCTCACGGGGGGTCGTCCGGGCGTGCTGCATGGCAACCGCACCTATCTGTTGCAGGATGAAGACGGTCAGATCCTTGAGGGCTTTAGCATCTCTGCCGGCCTCGATTATCCGGGGATCGGGCCCGAGCATGCCTGGCTGCATGAGATTGGCCGGGCCAAGTATGTCTCGATCACCGACACCGAAGCGCTTGCGGCGTTCAAACTGTGCTGCGAACAAGAGGGCATCATCCCAGCGTTAGAACCCAGCCACGCGCTGGCCCATGTGATGAAGATCGCTCCGGAATTGCCAAAAGACCACATCATCTGCATGAACATGTGCGGTCGCGGGGACAAAGACATCTTTACCGTCGCGCGCGCACTTGGTTTTGAGATGGGCGAATTCGCCTAGGTCTCCTGTTGTGAGAGCGCCAGGCGGCTCCCCCGCAATACCTCCTTGGTCTACATCCAGATCATGATATCGATGCAAGTCGCCTGGCCGATCGGCTAGGCCGTTACGGCGTGGTTCTCCAAAACGTCCATCGGCACGATATCGAGCGCGCGTTGGTGCGTGGCTTGCAAATGGACCTTGGGCGCGCACCCCTCTTCGGCGGCTTGTAAAAAGCGGCTGGCGCAGAGGCACCAAGGATCACCGGGCTTCAACCCGGCGAAGTTGAACTCCGGTCTCGGCGTGCTCAGATCATTGCCAACGTATTTGGAGAAAGCCAGGAACTCAGCGGTCATCACCGCACAGACCGTGTGGCTGCCTCTATCAGCGGAGCAGGTGTTGCAAAACCCATCGCGGAAAAATCCTGTGACCGGGTCCGTGCCGCATATGACGAGCGGGCCGCCCAGGACATTGATGCTTTCTTCAGGCTCCATAACCCCTCACAACGCGTCGACAATGGCGCGGAATATGGCCACGTTCCCCGCATCCACGCCGGGCACCCGAAACTGCCGGTCTGCAGCTGTTGAGACGATCACCACACCTTCCGCCTCATTTATGTAGAGATACTGACCGTAAATGCCACGTGCCAAATATTCGCGCGGCCCCCCGTCTTTTGGGATCCACCATTGATAGCCGTAGTCGTAAAAGTCGGCGGCCGGGTGCGCGTTGGGTCCGGCTGGCGGTGCCGCCGGAGAGGTTGAGGCGACAACCCAGGCTTCCGGCACTATCTGCTCGCCCTGCCACATGCCGCGCTGCACAAACATCTGCGCAAACCGCGCGTAGTCACGCGTCATGACGTTGAGTCCGCCCAAGACAAAAGCGGTGCCCACCCCGTCGGTGAGGTAGTAGGGCGCACCTTCCAACTGGAGCGGCGCAACGATCTTTTCGCTGAGCAGCGCCGGGACACTGCGCCCTGTCGCACCGCGCACGACCATGCCGATGACATGGGTATCGATAGACACATATTGCCACTGCGCACCGGCCACGGCGAACGTCTCGGTGAGGTCGGCGGCGAATTGATCCATCTTTCCGCCCAGGGCCAGCACACGACCCATGCGGTTGATGTCGGACCCAGGATCTAAATAGTCCTCGTCAAAGAGCACACCGCTTGACATGGTCAAAACGTCTCGCACCGTGGTGGCATCGTAGGCACCGCCAGCAAGCGCCGGCGCATATTGGGTCACCGGATCATCCAGGGACCCAATGGCCCCTTCCGAAAGCAGCACACCGACGAGCGCGGAGAGATAGCTTTTGGCCACCGACCAACTGATCCGGTGATCTTCGGCAGCAGTATCAAGGAAGTAGTCCTCATAAACAACCGCACCGTCTTTCATGATCAAAAGGGAGGTCACTTGCCGTTCTACCAGCCAATCTTGCACGCGCGCAGGCAGTGGGAAGGGTGTGCCAGTCGGCAAGGCACTCGGCTCTTGCGTGCCGGTCGCTAAAGGCACCGTCAGGAACGCGCTGTTCATTGTGCTGAAATTGGAAACAATGCGATCCGCATCGAAAAGGCTGTTGACAGCGAGCACGCGATTGATCTCCTCCCTCTTCCAGACGGCAACCACCACCGCGCCAAGCAGCACGACAAGAAGACTGCGGCCTAACCATTTGCCAAAACTGCGCATTTCGTCCTCCTTTTTGACAAACGGACGATCCCGTCGCTCTGGGCTCACTGCATTAGAGCCTTTCCACAAAAGACGATGAGTTCAACTGCGGATCGGCCCTGTATCATGATTCCCGAACGGCAAATGCTATCAGTGTGTCTCAGTTGGCCCCCGCCACGCGACCCAACGCCCGTGAAAATCCGCGCGACCCAGATCCAGTGTCAGATCACCTGGCCACAGGCGCAGCGTGAGCGCAGCACCCCGGTTGCCTTCGATATCGCCGTCCGTCTCCATCGAAAGCCATGCCAGCGGACGGTGCGCAGTGGCCTTGGCCCCCGCAGCTTCGATCAAGGCTTGTCCCCGCGCTTGCGCGGCGGGTGAGAAATACTGCCAGGCGACAGTATGTTGAATAAGATGCAAATGCCCTTGCGGCGCGCGTGCAAGTCGCATGCTCAGCCACTCGACAGCATCGCCCTGCACCGGGGGCGCGGGCACAATTGAGGCCGCCGCGCGGGTCATGCGCATCCGCTCCGGCTGATCCGGCCAAAGATATGCGGTGAGCCGCAGGAGGTGATCCCCACGCGACGGATCAAGCGGATTGAGATCTACGCCCGACCGCTCGGCGATGACCGGCGTGACCGCGGGCGGCGGGGCACCTTCCCAATCAGGCGAAAAGACCACGGTGGGCACAGTAGGACCAAACCGTGCGCCCTGCACTTCGAGCGCATAGTGATCCCACATGAGGTTGAGGCCGCCACTGGCACCGAGTTCCGAAAGGATGATGGGCAGGTCAAAGTGGCTCACCGCGACGCGCGCGCCAGCTATCAGGCATGCGGAGCGGCGCACCTCGTTGGTTTGAGGCGGGCTGTCTACCCAGTCGAGCAAAAAGCGCTCGTGCTCTTTCAGCGCAAGCAATACACCGGCGAGAAGATCCGCGTCTGAAACGCTTTGCGGCGGATAAAGCGCGGCGAGATCGGGAGCCGCGCCCGTCAACACGAGCGCGTGCAAGCCACCTGCGACCCGGAGCGGCAGTGAGTGACCCGCAGGGCCAATGTCGCCCTCAAAGGCGGCGAGCCTATCGCTCAGCGCACCCGCCGCAGGCCACTGCGCCGCGAGGATCCCGAGCAGTTGCCCCATGAAGGGCGAGCCCATGCGCCTGCAGGTCGCGGCCTGTGCGCGAAAAGCCTGAGGCAGCGTCACCGAAACCGCTCAAGCAACCGCTGCATCGCCGATTTTGGCTCAGTTGCGGGCGCTTTGGCGTCCGGGGTCGGCTTTGCCGCCTTGGCGTCCGAATCTGGCCCCTTACGACCGGTCCCAGAGCGCGGCGGGTTAACGCGTTGCGCAACCGCGTTGAGAAACTGCGCCGTGTCCCACGCCGCAAGCAAAGGCGCACCGTCGCTCACCCCGCGCAGCACATCGTCAAGCCAGTCCGCGTCCGCTTTGGGAAAATCACGCAGGACATAGCCAGGCACAGCGTCCTTGTGGCCGGGATGCCCCACGCCCAGCCGCACCCGGTGATACGCTGGCCCCAAGTGAGCATGGATGGAGCGCAGGCCGTTGTGTCCCGCATGACCGCCACCGGTCTTGCACTTGACCTTGCCGGGCGCGAGGTCGATCTCGTCATGCAGGACAATCACGTCGTCTGCCTCAAGTTTGAAGAACCGAACCGCGGCTTGTAACGATTGCCCCGAGTTGTTCATAAAGGTCTCAGGCTTCAGCAGAGCGACCCGCGCGTCACCCAACCTCCCTTCGACAAGGCTGCCCTGGTGTTTTGACTTCCACCCCGCAAATCCGTGATCTGCTGCAATACGGTCGAGCGCCATAAAGCCGATGTTATGGCGGTTGTTGGCGTATTTTGCGCCCGGGTTGCCAAGGCCCACAATCAACTTCATCTTTGCGCTCCTTCCCTGCCCTACGCGGCAGTGTCTATCACCTTTGCTGCAAGAGCAAAATGGCTGCCCCCTGCACGCCGGTTCCGTTGGGCGGTAAAACGCAAAAGGGCCGCCGGTGAGGCGACCCTTAATCAGCTGGGAAAGGTGCCGCAGATTACTCCGCGGTCTCCTCCACCTCTTCTGTCTCTTCAGGTTCGTCATCAGACTGCGACGCAAGTCCTGATGGCGCGGATACCTGTGCAATGACAAAGTCGCGATCGATGGTGGCCTTGGCACCTTGGGGGAGCGTCACATCAGAGATCGTGAGGTTATCCCCGATCTCAAGCTTAGAGACGTCAATCGCCAAGCTTTCAGGGATGTCACCCGCCGTCACCAACAGCTCCACCTCGGGGCGCACAAGCGTCAGCACACCCCCGCGCTTGAGACCGGGTGAGCTTTCTTCGCCGGTCACGTCCACATTGATGAACAGAGCCACCTTTGTGGTCCGGCGCAGGCGCATGAAATCAACGTGGGTCGGCAAATCCTTTACGACATGGCGCTGCACGTCGCGGCAGATCACCCGCACGTCCTCATGCCCGTCGACCTTCATGTTAAAAAGTGTCGACTTAAACCTGCCTTTGCGCAGCATCGTCAAAAGCTTGTTGAACGGGACGTTGATCGGCAGGGGGTCTTTATCCCCGCCAAACACAATCCCCGGAACCATGCCATCGCGGCGCGCCTGACGAGCGGCGCCCTTGCCTGTCCCCGTCCGTTCCACGGCTTCAAGATCTGGAATCTCTCCGGCCATTTTAGTCTCCATTTAGATGAGGCGGGAATCCTCCAAGGCTGTATTCCCGCGTGAAGCCGTGCCTATAGACCGGTTTGTGAGGCGTGAAAAGTGGAAATGACGCGCCGCCAAGGGCGGTTAAAGGGCCATCTGCCCGCCCTGCGCCAAGAGCCTTGCATGCAGCTCAAAATCCTCCGGCCGCGCCGCTTTTAGTGAGCTCAGTGTTTGCGGGCTCAACTCCGCCTCGACCATTGGTGAGACGTTGCGCGGCGGCACGTCGATTTCCATTTCCAAGCGCTCGGACAGAAAGGCGATAAGCTTTTCCTGCGCCTCGTATGCGCAAAGGTGGTTGACGCAGAGCGCCCCGCGCCCATCGGTGAGAAAGCGAAACTGGCGCCCGATCTGCGCCCGCGGAGGTGGCGCGTCCGAGATCGCTTCGGTCACAAAAGTATCAAAATCGATCCCGGCGGTGCTTTGCATTGTGCCCAGAAGGCGATCCTGCGCGCGGTAGCGAAACCAACTGCGCAACTGATCCACCGGCTCTCGCATGACCGCAACGGAGACCGGTCGCACACCGAAGGTGTCCTCAAGAAAGGGCGCAACCTTGTTGCGGTAGCGCGCCGCGGTGATGTGTTTGCGGCGCCGGGTGAAGATGATCTCCGCTTGCGGGCGCAGGGCCGTTTCAATCGCCGTTGTCCCGGTCTTGGGCACCGCCAGATAGGCCAGGGCGTGGCGCAGAAAAATCAGCATGGCTCAGGCCTGCCAGCGCCCGCCAAACCCCTCCGGCACCAACAAGTTATGCCGACCGAGCGCGTGCACCTGCGTCTCTCCGCACAGCGCCATCGTGGTGTCAAGCTCCTTGCGGATCACCTCAAGCGCTGTGGTGACGCCCTTTTGCCCCATCGCCCCCAGTCCATAGACAAAGGCGCGCCCGATGTAGGTGCCCTTTGCCCCGAGCGCCAGCGCTTTCAGCACGTCCTGACCAGACCGGATGCCGCTGTCGAGGTGAACCTCCACGTCGTTGCCGACCGCATCCAGTATAGACGGCAGCGTCGCAATTGAGCTGAGCGCGCCGTCAAGCTGCCGCCCCCCGTGGTTGGAGACAACGATGGCATCCGCCCCAACCTTCGCCGCCATTTTTGCGTCCTCGGCATCCAAGATCCCCTTCAGGATCACCTTGCCGCCCCATTCCTCTTTAAGCTTGGCGACCTTGTTCCAATCCAGCGCGGGGTCAAACTGCTCCGCGGTCCAGGCCCCAAGGCTTGACGCGTCCGAGATCCCTTCCACATGCCCCACGATATTGCCAAATTCCCGGCGCTTGGCTTGCAGCATTTGCATGCCCCAGCGCCATTTCGTTGCAAGGTTGGCGAGGGTCTTGGGCGTCAGCTTGGGCGGAGCGGACAGGCCGTTTTTGAGATCCTTGTGCCGTTGCCCCAAGATCTGCAGATCAAGCGTGATTACCAGCGCAGAGCATCCGGCGTCCTTCGCCCGTTGGATCAGGCGGCTCACGTAGTCTGTGTCGCGCATGGTGTAGAGTTGGAACCAAAACGGCGCCTTCGTGGCCTTGGCGACATCTTCGATGGAGTTGATCGACATGGTTGAGAGCGTAAAGGGCACGCCAAAATCCCGGGCTGCGCGGGCGGCCTTAATCTCCCCATCCGCGTGCTGCATGCCGGTCAGCCCGACAGGTGCCAGCGCCACCGGCATGGCCACTTCCTGCCCGATCATTTCACCGGCCGTCGTGCGCCCCGTCATATCGACCGCCACGCGCTGGCGCAGGCGGATTTTGTCGAAGTCAGAGCTGTTTTCGCGGAACGTCTGCTCCGTCCAGCTGCCGGACTCGCAATAATCAAAGAACATGCGCGGCACACGCCGTTCGTAGAGGCGCTTGAGGTCGTCAATGTTGGTGATCACAGGCATCGGCGGGCTCCCGGTTGATCAATTTTCGTAGCAACCCCTGCAATCTGGGTCAAATCGAAGTTTCTTCTTGATTGGTACGATGTCGCACTATATCAGATAGTACAACATCGCACTAATGGAGATTCGACATGACCCTATCCCGACGTAAAGCGCTTACTCTCATCGGCGGCGGCACTGTTCTTGCGGCCTCCGCCGCTGCGGGCGGATTTGTCAGTACGCGCACCCCGCATGACGCTCTGGCCCCTTGGGGCCTTGCAGGAGGCTATGACGATCCGCGGCTGAATGCCTTGAGCTTTGCGCTGCTCGCCCCGAACCCACACAACTTGCAGCCCTGGCAGGTCAAGCTCGACGGCGACGATGCCTTGACGCTGATGCATGACGGGGAGCGCTGGCTGCCCCATACTGACCCCGACGGGCGGCAAATCATGGTCGGCATGGGCTGTTTCCTGGAACAGATGCGCATCGCCGCGAGCGCCGCAGGCTACGATGTCGCGTTTGACCTCTTCCCAGAAGGAACTGGCGGACCGATTGCGCATGCCCGCTTTTCCCAAGGGGGCGAGCCTGATCCGCTCGCCCCCTACATCATGCAGCGCAGGTCCTGCAAAGAGCCTTTCGCCGATCAGCCCATCCCAGCGGCGCTGGCCAACGAGCTTGAAATGAGCGCCGACATTTACACCGACCCGGCGAAAGTCGCTCAATTGCGCGATCTGAGCTTTGACGCGTGGATGATCGAAACGATGACACCGCGGACAATGAAAGAGAGCGTGGATTTGATGCGCATGGGCAAGGCCGAGATCAACGCCACTCCCGATGGGATCGACATCGGCGGGGCGTTCCTCGAAAGCTTGATGGTGGCGGGGCTGTTGACCCGAGCAAAGCTCTTGGATCCTGAGGACTTCAGCTTTCAGGAAGGGATCAGAACCTACCGTGAGATCATGTACAATACGCCCGCTTATGCTGTGCTCACGACGCCGGGCAATACATCTCTTGATCACATCGACGCGGGCCGCCGCTGGTTGCGGCTCAACTTAACGACCACCCGAATGGGCCTGGCGCTGCATCCGATCAGCCAAGCGCTACAGGAGTACCCGGAAATGGATGGGCTCTATGCGCAGGCTCACAAGCTCCTCGCGCCCAAAGGGCATACGGTTCAAATGCTCGGCCGATTGGGCTATGGTCCACAAACACCACGCACGCCGCGTTGGCCATTGGAGGCAAAACTAATCTCGTGAGCGCAACCGATCCCCGCATGTTGTTTGAGGTGTTCAAAGAGATCGGTATCATTGAGCAATTGAGCCGAACACAACTTGAGGCGCGCTTACCCGACGGGTTGATTGCACCGCATTTTGCGGTGCTCAATCATTTGATCAATCGGGGCGACGGCGCGATCCCGATCAATATGGCGCGCGCCTTCCAGGTGCCAAAAACCTCAATGACGCACACTTTGAAGGGGCTTGCGGCCAAAGGCTATGTGGAGTTTCGCGAGAACCCGATAGACGGGCGTTCGAAAACGGTTTGGCTGACCGACAAGGGGCGCGCATTGCGTACGGACGTGATTGCGGGGCTCGGCAAAGGGTTTGCCCATCTTCTGGAACACATCGACGCGAAGGCCCTGACCGGCATGCTCCCCACCCTAGTGCGGCTGCGCGAGGTGATGGATGCCGCGCGAGATGAAGGCTAAGCTGCGTGCGCCCCGTCGGCGAGCGTTCTCACAAAGGCCAAAACGTCAGACACGCTGTCCCCCCGACCGATGCGAGACACAATAGCAGAGCCGACCACCACACCATCTGCAACCTGAGCAATCGCGCGTGATTTCTCCGGCGTGTTCACGCCAAAGCCCACGACCACCGGCAAACCGCTGTGGGATTGGATGCGGGTCACTTCCGGCGCGACTTCTTCCGCCTGCGCTTCTGCCGCGCCGGTGATGCCGGTGATTGATACATAGTAGACAAAGCCTGAAGTGTTGCGTGACACCTGCGGCAGCCTTTTGTCGTCTGTGGTCGGCGTGGCCAGCCGGATGAAGTTGATGCCCGCAGCCTGGGCCGGCAGGCAAAGCTCATCGTCCTCTTCTGGCGGCAGGTCGACCACGATCAGACCGTCGATCCCGGCATCTTTTGCAGCGGTGAGAAACGCCGTCACACCCATGGCGTAGATCGGATTGTAGTATCCCATAAGCACGATGGGGGTGTCGTCATCGCCCTTCCTGAACGCCCTGACCATCTCAAGCGTGCGTGTCAGCGTCATGCCGCCTTCCAAGGCCCGTTGACCAGCCAACTGGATCGTCGGCCCGTCGGCCATGGGGTCTGTGAAAGGCAATCCCAGTTCGATCACATCCACGCCCGCCTGGGGGAGCCCCCGCATGACCTCAAGCGCGGTGTCATAGTCGGGGTCTCCCGCCATGATGTATGAGACAAAAGCCTTGCGCCCTGCTGCCTTCAACTCAGTGAACTTCCTATCAATACGGGTCATGCACGCCTCTCCTGACATCTTCTGCTGCATGCCGAAATCAGCCCGAGAGATCAATGCACCCCAACATCTCTTGGGAGCCGAAACTCTCGAAATCTGCGGGGAGAGATCCGAAATCGCGCCGCCCGGCCTCTAGGGTCAGGACCCATTAATCCTGCACCACTGGCGATAAAACCGCGAAAGTTCAGTGGTTTGAGACATACAGCAACGAACGGGTTCATTGCAAATGGCTCACGCCGCTGAAATGAAGCGGTTTTTCCGTCCTTCGGATGTGACGGATTTTCCCCGTGAAGTGCATCACATCTTCTTAAAATACAACCACTATTTCTGCGCACATGCTCCTTTTCACGGGCAAAATCTGTCAAACCAGTGGCACAGGATTAATCGGTCCTGACCCTAGACCGCCCTCAAAGGCTTGCGTCGCGCCAATGAGCAGCCTAGGCACGCGCGACGTTTCATGGTGAGGAGATCAACAGATGGGCTTTAGAATGGGGATTGTCGGTTTGCCCAACGTTGGCAAATCAACTTTGTTCAATGCGCTCACGCGCACGGCCGCCGCGCAGGCCGCGAACTTTCCTTTCTGCACCATCGAGCCCAACATCGGCGAGGTCGCGGTACCAGATGCCCGGCTGGACAAATTGGCGGCGATCGCCAAATCCAAAGAGATTATCCCCACCCGCATGACCTTCGTTGACATCGCGGGACTGGTCAAAGGCGCGTCCAAGGGAGAAGGTCTTGGCAACCAATTTCTCGCAAACATCCGCGAAGTCGATGCCATCGCGCATGTTCTGCGCTGTTTTGAGGATGATGATGTCACCCATGTGGATGGCCGCGTTGATCCTGTTTCCGATGCGCAGACCATCGAAACCGAATTGATGCTCGCAGATATCGAGAGCATTGAGAAGCGGCTGCAGAACATTACCCGAAAGGTCCGTGGCGGCGACAAGGAGGCGGTGCAACAAGAACGGCTGATGAGATTGGCTCTGAGCGCTCTTGAGGACGGCAACCCCGCGCGCGGCGTCGAGATCGCCGAAGAAGACCGCAAGGCCTGGCGCATGCTGCAGCTTTTGAGCACAAAGCCTGTGCTCTACGTGTGCAATGTTGGCGAAGCCGAAGCCGCCAGTGGCAATGCGCATGCCGAAGCAGTTGCCCAGATGGCCGCGGCCCAACAGAATGCGCATGTCATCATTTCCGCCCAAATCGAGGAAGAAATCAGCCAATTGGACCCCGATGAAGCGGCTCTTTTCCTCGCTGAGATGGGTCTCAATGAACCGGGCCTCGACCGGCTGATCCGCGCTGGATACGATCTTTTGCATCTGCAAACCTACTTCACTGTTGGCCCGAAAGAAGCCCGCGCTTGGACCATTGAGGCAGGCACATCTGCGCCAAAAGCCGCAGGTGTGATCCATGGCGATTTCGAAAAGGGCTTTATCCGTGCGGAGACCATATCATATGACGATTTCGTCGCTCTTGGCGGCGAGGCTGCCGCAAAAGAAGCCGGCAGAATGCGCGCGGAAGGCAAAGGCTATACGGTCAAGGACGGTGACGTCCTTCATTTCCTCTTTAACACGTGAGTTGAAGCGGTACGCAGCGCGGTATCTATGGCCTATTGCTCAGAGCGCCGGGCCAGAAGCGCTATGGCCTTCTGTACGTTGGCATGGGTGCCTTTGAGGTGGGACCCCAAAGTGCAATGCCAAAATTGCATGTACTCCGATTTAGCCCTTGTTTCGCCATCCGCGACACCTGTAAGACGGTTAGTGGAGACGTGGCCGAGTGGTCGAAGGCGCTCCCCTGCTAAGGGAGTAGGCGGGAAACCGTCTCGAGGGTTCGAATCCCTTCGTCTCCGCCACTTGACCTGTAACCCACTGGTCAAATTTCAGTTTTCCAAGAGCGAAACTGGCAAATCCGGCTCCTGCTACAGAACACTGCTACAGTGGGAGCGCCAAGGATGGGCATTACTCCGCATCTCGTGCTGCCAGGCACGACATATTATTTTCGCATGGCTGTGCCTCGCCACCTCGTGAGAAAGGTGGGCCGGGCTGAGGTTTCCACGTCTTTACGAACTGTTAACCGAAAGGAGGCGACGCTAAGATGCCGCTACCTCAGCAATTCGTTGGACATGTTTTTTCAGGGGCTGTGTATGCAGAAAAGCCCGGCATTCGAGGAGATCGAAGCCGAGATTAAGGCTTACTTTCAGAAGGCCTTGAACCTGCCTCTGGAATTCACAGAAGTCTTGATGGACGACATCTCGCTGGACACAGACAAAGAAGCCGAGGCCATGCCTGCCTTGATTGAGGATTTCCAAACACAGCTTAAGTCAGGTAGCTTCAGCAACGGCATCCAGAGCGACGCTTACGAGCTTCTGGCTCCCCTCCTTCCCAGCGGAGGCAAGGCCAATCTAGGGGCGATCAGACACGCCTGTCGCGGCATCGCGCTGGCGAAGATCGAACAGTATCGGCGGTTGATCGGTGATTTGACCGGCGATTTTTCCGACCTCGGCCAAGGCGATCCCAGATTTGCCGGCATGGCCGCAACTGGCTATCCGTCGATTAAGGGGGACGGGGACCAATCTGGCAGCGAGACGTTGCAGTTAATTGCAACGCGGTTCCGCGAGCACAAACAGGCAGTTGGGGATGCCGCCAAGACAATCGCAGATTTCGATGTCACGATACGGATCGTGTATGAGGTGATCCCGTCGAAGCGTCCGATCCAGGCGATCAGCGATGCGGATACTCGCGGTATCAGGCATCTGCTCAAGCGAATGCCCCCGAACGCTCTCAAAGCCAAGGCGGCGGCTGGGAAAACCTTCTTAAAACTCGCCGCTGAGAACGAGAACGGTCCTTATCTGGCCTATGCCACACAGGAGAAGAGGCTCAGGTTTTTCCGCGCCATGCTGAACTGAGCTGCCGAGGAAGGCTTTCTGGACACGGTTCCGGGGCAGAAAGTTGCCGTCGCCGGTAAAAAGCAAAAGGCGCAGACGGGTGGCCCCTATTCTCGTGAGGACCTGCAAATCATCTTCTCCACTACCGTCTATACGGGTCGAGCCAGTGAAGCGCGGGCAGGCACCAAAGGCAATCATCTCTTCAAAGATGCCAAGTTCTGGATACCCTTAATTGGCTTGTTCTCGGGTATGTGATTGGGTGAAATCGCGCAGTTGCATCAGACCGATTTGAAATCCGTTGATCGGGTTTGGGTGTCAACGGCGGCTTAAAAGTCTGCCATTGGGGCGGAGCAAAAGTAGGCCATCTTTGCGCGCGCGCCTTGGAGCTTGCGGCTCTCAAATAGCAAGCACGGTCCAAGGCGCATTGGCCGTCAGGCCAATTTTGTGAAGATCATTTTCGGGATCTTGTGATGCGAGCGCGGCTCTGGTGAAGGCGATAACTTTCGCCGTTCAATTCCCGGATGTTCACGTGATGTGTGAGCCGATCGAGCAGTGCGCCCGTGAGGCGTTCTGTCCCGAACGTTTCCGTCCATTCTTGGAATGGCAGATTGCTTGTGATCAGAGTTGAGCCGCGCTCATATCGCCGCGATATCAGCTCGAACAGCAGTTCCGCCCCGGTTTTGCTCAGCGGCACGAACCCCAACTCGTCAATAATCAGCAGTTTGACCTTCGCCAATTGCCGTTGCAATCGCAGCAGGCGTTTCTCATCTCTGGCTTCCATCAACTCATGTATAAGAGAGGCCGCAGTGACGAAGTTGACCGGGATGCTTTTTTGACAGGCGGCCAGACCCAGCCCGAGTGCTACATGGGTTTTGCCGATTCCTGACGGGCCAAGAGCGATTACGTTCTCCTTGCGCTCAATCCATTCGCAGCGCGCCAGTTCCAACAAAATCATCTTGTTCAGGCCGGGGATCGCCTTGAAGTCGAAGCTTTCAAGGCTTTTGACGGTTGGGAACTTTGCAGACTTGATCCGGCGCTCAACCATGCGTCGTTCGCGGTCGATCAGCTCCAATTCCGTCAGCATGGCTAGGTAACGCACATGATCCACACCTTCGGCGGCGCAAAAGCGGGCCTGCTTATCATGCTCACGTAGGAACGTGGGCAGTCGTAGGGTTTTGAGATGGTGTGCCAACAACAGTTCAGGTGCGTCAGTCATACCTCCCCAGCTGTCAGCAGGCTCATGTAGGATGACGCGGATGTCGTGGCGATATTGGTTCTGGGCAGGAACGGGTAAACATCCAGGTCCAGTCGGGGCGGTCACCGTTCGACCCGACACAGGGCAAGGTGCTTGATCGCATCGAAGCTCGCCGCCCGCATCCGCAGTGCCTCTTTGATTGCCAGGTGCAAGACCTCTAGGTCAAAACGCTCCAGCAGCCGCAGCACCTGAACATATTCCCGCTTTCCGGCCTTGCCCTGCCGGGCTTCCAATAATCGCTCAAGGGTTTGGAATGTGTCAGGCAAGTCCCAGCCTTGCAATGGCGCGGCTTGATCAAAGGACATGATCTTACGCTCAATGAGAGGCAGGTAGTGCACCGGATCGAAGATCATGTCGCCGGTGTCATAGCTGCGGGGATGGTCCGCGATGACCTCGGCGGCGCACCCGATGACGACGCGGTCAACGAAGCCTTTGATCCAGACCTCGCGGTGGCCGTAGGCAACCGGCACTGAGTAGTCATTGCCGCGATAGCGCACCATAGATGTCGATGTCACCTGACCACTTTGCAGCTCACAGGCTTCAAACGGCGCGGCTGGCAGGGGGCGCATCGCAGCTAGATCCGCTTCCAGCCGCTCGCCAATGCTGATCTTATGGCCGCGCAGAATGTCAGCCTGCCGTTTGCGGCATTGCTCTTCAAGATAGTCGTTGAACGCATCCCAGTCAGCAAAGCGCGGGATCGGCACCATGAAGTTGCGCCGTCCGTACCCGACAAGACCTTCGACCTTGCCCTTATCTTTGTCCTTTCCGGGGCGGCCATAACGGTCTCCAATTACATAGTGCAAAAGCATCGCGCTGAACCGTAGCGTTCGATTGCGGGTGCCATCCGGCATGATCTTGGCCACAAGGCAGCGGTCATTGTCTTACAAAATAGAACGCGGCACTGCCCCGAAGAAGGAAAAGGCAGGCACATGTCTAGCTATTGCCCGGCAGGCGATTTGGCAAAGCCAAATCTGCCGAGAGGGGGCCAGGCTTCGGTGTTCGCGGCGGGAAAAGCACGGATGTAACACGCATCGCTATACGGCAGATCAATGGCAAAGAAGTACGCCTTCTGCTCAACCCCGCCAATGACAGCCAACGCTTCGCCAAAGTCAGCCTGTCCGTGCCCCGGCGGATGGCTCAGAGGGACGAACATCTCCCGTGTACCGCGCTTTTGCGCACGCACATAGTCTTTGACAATCGTGTATCCGCCATCAAATCGGCATTCATCGCGCAGCCGTTCAAATATCTTCTTGGCTGTATGGCGTTGCTTGCTCGGGCGCGTTTTATCTTCGGCCAACCAGCTATCAATCTGATCAACATAAGGATCAAGCTTGGGGCGTGTGATCGGCGCAGTTCGCCGATACCCAGGCGGTTCCGAATACGCCAACATCTTCGCAACGCTGTCTCGGCTGATGCCAAAATCCCGAGCAATCTGGCGCCCGCTCAAACCTTCCTCAAAGTGAGCGTGACGAACCTTCAAATACAATTCCACGGTGAATATCCCCAAGCCCTCCCATCAAATGAAAGGGCAAAAGTGGTCGACTTTTACGCCGCCCGCGACAACACAACGCCGCCGCTACCGTGGCCGAGCATTGCTCCGCCGTTCACAAAGACGGCGCGGATTGATGCGCTGATTGTAAAGAAACGGGCGCTGCTGGAGGGTCTGGCGGAGAAACGCCAAGCCCTCATCACTCGCGCCGTCACGCGTGGCCTTAACCCCGACGCCCACTGAAAGACAGCGGCATTGACTGGCTCGGCAAGGTGCCAGCGCATTGGGAGGTGAAGCCGCTCCGCCGTTTCGTTTCCCGCGTTGAACAAGGTTGGAGCCCCAGGGCGGACGATAGGGCACGCCTCCCCGAGGAGTGGGCTGTACTCAAGAGCGGGTGTGTGAACGGTGGCACCTTCGACCCTAATCAGTACAAGGTTCTGCCCGAAGATACTGAGCCGTTGGAAGAGCTAGAGGCAAAGGACGGCGACATATTGATGTATCGTGCAGGCGGGTCACTCCACTACATCGGCTCGGTTGCGATGGCGCACGAACCGCCTGCGCGCTTGATCTTCTCTGACAAGAATTATCGGGTCACCCCTGATGCTTCCGTCATGGATCGCGCATTCTTCGCCTATGGCATGGCCGCGAAGGCACTGCGCGATCAGATTGTTTTGTCTGTCAGCGGTGCTGAGGGGCTAGCAAACAACATCGCTCAAGCAAGCGTGAAAGAGTATCTCTTCGCGGTCCCGCCGATCTCTGAGCAGGAGAAGATTGGGGAGTTTCTCTCTATTGCTTTGAGCAAGATTGAAAACGTTGCCGTTCGTTGTGAAAAATCCATCGAGAAGCTGACCGAATACCGCGCTGCCCTCGTCACCGCCGCCGTGACGGGTAAGATCAAGGCGCTGCTTGCCGAGGACGCGCCCACGCCAGCCAAGAAGGAGGCCCCCGCCGCCTTCAAACGCTCGGTGCTGGCCACCTATATTGCCGACACGCTTTGCGACCATCCCACCTTCGGCCGCGTCAAGTTCCAGAAGCTCTTGCATCTGTGCGAAGAGCATCCGGAAATTCAGGAGGTCGCGGGTAACTACCACCGCGATGCCGCTGGCCCGTTCGACACCCAGATGATGCGCTCGGTTCATTCGCAAATCACTAAACCCGGATGGATCGTCACCTCCAAACGCGATGGAGGAAAAGGCACGCTTTATCGGCGCGGCGAGAATGTAGACGGCTATCGAGACTACTTCGTCCGCTACTTTGCTAACCGAAAAGTCGCGATAGATGACCTTCTCGCGCTTCTCAAAGCCGCTGACACTCAGCAGGCCGAGATCGTCTCGACCGCCTTCGCCGCGCGGAACGATCTACTGCTGGAGGGCAAGACGCCGAGCGATGATGAGATCGTGGACCTGATCCTGAACGACTGGGCCGAGAGCAAGAAGGCCATCAGTCCCGACCGCTGGCATAGCGCCGTCGCGTGGATGCGCGAAAAGGGCTTCACCCCTCGCGGGTTAGGTGAGCATACGAAGCTAAAGAGTTAGGGCGCTTGGCGCTTGAGTATTGATGGAGGGATTAGATGGCTGACGTTTTTCATGATGGCATTGAAGCTTTGGAAGAACGAGTTTCCGCAAGCGGTATTGTGGGTGAATGGACCGAGGAAGCAGGCGGAACCAAGCATGTTTTCCGGTCTCGTGAACGCGGGGTTTTGAGTTACTGGCCTAAGAAAGAGACAGTGCAGTATCAGGGCAAGCCCGAGGCGCAGGCTCCTTTGCAAGCAGTGCTTGCGGGTGACGCAGCTGCTATCCCAGCGGTTGCCGGCGCACCAGTTGACGCAAAGACCAAGATTTTCGTTATTCATGGTCACAACACTCAAGCGTTGGAACAGCTTGAATTGATCCTGCGTCGGCTGGGTCTTGATCCTTGTATTCTCCAGAATAATGACGGTGGTTCAAACACTATCATCGAGGCGCTGGAACAGCAGATTTGTCAGGAAGCCGCCTTCGGTATCGTTCTCATAACGCCTGACGACTATGGGTATCCCAAGGCACAAGGCGATGACGCAACGCAGCCCCGTGCACGTCAGAACGTGATTTTAGAGTTGGGTATGGTTCTGGCATCTTTGGGGCGCAATCAAATGGTGATCCTCCAGAAGGGTGCACTTGAGACCCCGAGCGATGTTGACGGGGTACTTCGCCTTGAGTTCAACGATCACGTCAAAGAAGTGGCCGTATAGCTCGCTCGGCGCATCAAAGCAGCAGGCATCGAGATTGATGATGCTCTGATCGCCGGTTGCGGTGCGGGACATCATGGCAGGGCGCACTGAGACCGATTTTGAGAAGGCAATTGAGCATGGGCTGACCTCGCAGGGGGGATACGCCCGCCGGTCGCCTGCCGACTTCGATGAGGACTTGTGCCTTTTCCCTGCCGATGTGCTGGGGTTCCTCAAGGACACGCAGCCCCAGAAATGGGAACAGCTCGAAGCCCTGTTAAAGGGGCAGACCGAGGATCAGGTGCTGTCCGATCTCGCCAAGGAACTGACGACCAAGGGCACGCTGCATGTCTTGCGTCACGGGTTCCGCTGCTATGGCAAGACGCCGAGGCTGGCATACTTCCAGCCGAACACGGGGATGAACCCTGAGACGACCCCGCTCTATGCCAAGAACCGGCTGACGATCACGCGGCAGGTCGCCTTAACCTCGGTCAAGAAGGCCCCCGGCGGCAAGGCCAAGCGGTGCATCCTCGACGTGACACTTGCCGTGAACGGTCTACCGGTCGCCACTGCCGAATTGAAGAACCCTATGACCGGCCAGAGGGCCGTGGACGCCAAGGAGCAGCACGAGCGCGACCGCGACGAACGCGATCTGATGTTCAAGTTCAAGGAACGCGCTCTTGTCCATTTTGTCGTGAACCTGACGAGGTGTGGATGACCACCCGCCTCAAGGGGGACGAGACCTTCTTTCTGCCGTTTAACAAGGGCCAGAACAGGGGCGCGGGCAACCCTCCAGCAGGGGGCAACTGGAAGACCGCCTACCTCTGGGATGAAGTCTTGGCGCGGAATAGCTTCTTGGACATCCTGCAACGCTTCATGCACTTGGAGGTGAAGGAAAGGAAGGTCGCCACCGACCGGGGCCCGAAGACCGTCCGTGAGGAAACGATGATCTTCCCAAGGTATCACCAGCTTGATGCAGTGCGGAAGCTGGTCGCCCATGCCAAAGAGCAGGGAGCAGGACGCAACTACCTCATGCAGCACTCGGCGGGTTCGGGCAAGTCGAACAGCATCGCATGGCTGGCGCACCGGCTCGCGGGCCTGCATGACGCGTTGGATGCGAAGATTTTCCATTCGGTGATCGTGGTGACGGATCGCCTCGTTCTGGATTAGCAGTTGCAGAACACGATTTATCAATTCGAGCATAAGACTGGCGTTGTCGAGAAGATCGACGAGAACACACAGCAACTTGCCCGTCCGATCTCAAACGGCGTTCCGATCATCATTTCCACGATCCAGAAGTTCCCGTTCATCGCTCAAGCCCTGCGCACTTTGGAGGACAAGGGCGAAGAGCTGACGTTGACCACGGCGGGCAAGCGATACGCTGTGATCGTGGACGAGGCGCATTCGTCGCAAACCGGCGAAACGGCATCAGCCCCGCGGGGGATGCTGAACAAGGACGGGACCGAAGCGGCAATTGCTGCCCAGCTTTCAGATTTCGAAGATGAAAACCTGACTGACGATGCGAAAAAAGCGATCCTGCGGGACACCTTACGTCGTGGCAAACAGCCCAACCTGAGCTTCTTCGCTTTCACAGCAACGCCCAAATTCAAGACCAAGGCGATGTTCGATGAGCCGGGGCCGGATGGTCAGTCGCCATTCCACAAGTACACAATGAAGCAGGCTATCGAAGAGAGCTTCATCATGGATGTTCTCAAGCACTATACGACATTCAAACGGTTGTTCGGACTGGTGAAGCAGATCGAGAACGACCCGCAGGTGCCAAAGCGGGCAGCGGCGAAGGCCCTCACCCGGTTTCTCACGCTGCACCCGCACAATATTGAACAGGTTGTCACGATAATCGTCGAACACTTCCGCGCTAACGTGATGCATGAGATAGGCGGGCGAGCCAAAGCGATGCTTGTGACCGGCTCTCGCCTTGAGGCCGTGCGCTACAAACTCGCCTTTGATCGATATCTAGAGGAGCGCGGTTACAAGGGGATCAAGTCTCTAGTGGCCTTCTCGGGCACTGTCGAAGACCCCGCTATCCCCGAAAGCGCATATACCGAAGTTGGTATGAACAATGGGCTGCCTGAAGCAGAGTTGCCCGAGACCTTTGACAGCGATGAGTATCGTGTTCTGTTGGTTGCCGACAAGTATCAGACCGGGTTCGATCAACCCCTGCTGCAAACGATGTAAGTGGTAAAGCGACTGGCAGGGGTTCAGGCCGTCCAAACACTATCGCGGTTGAACCGCATGGCCCCGGGCAAGTCGAGGACCTTTGTTCTCGACTTCGCAAACGAGGAAGAGGATGTATTCAGGGCGTTCAAGCCGTACTACGAGGATACGCCAACCGGCGAAAACGTAGACCCGCAGCGCCTGAACGAGCTACAGCACCGACTGTTGGAATGGGCGATTTTCACATCTGAGGATGTCAGCGCAGTGTCAATCGTCTGGTATGGCAAGAAGAACGACCACACCGCATCCGACCATCGGACAATGAACGCTATTCTGGATCGTTCGGTGGACGCATTTCAGTATCGAGAAGAGGAAGAAAACGCAGAGCTCAGAGGGCAGATCACCGCGTTTCGCAACCTTTACGCCTTCTTGTCGCAGATCATCCCTTATCAGGATAGCGAGCTTGAGCAGTTCTATACCTTCTGCCGCAACCTGATTTCCAAGCTGCCGCCTCCGGGCGATGGATCGTCCTTCACTCTCGATGACGAAGTTGCGTTGAAGTACTTCCGCATAAAGCAGATGACACAGGGATCAATCGACCTTGATGACGGTGAGACTGACCTGCCCCCCAAACTTTGGACCATTCAAAAGGAGAGTTTGTTCTCGTAACGTTCAAAGCAACGAGGAGAACGAAGAATGCGGAAGTCACGTTTCACAGAGGAACAGATTGTCGGGATTTTGCAGGAGTATGCTGCCG